>NZ_JBWKOB010000001.1:0-1088154 GCF_059415865.1 Roseateles sp. GW821-FHT09H10
GCGCCGCCACGGCCGCCGTCGCGGTGGGGGCCGCAGCGGGCTTCGGAGCCGCCGCTACCGGGGCGGGGGCGGGCTTGCGTGCGGGGGCCGGCGCTGGTGCCGGAGCCGGGGCTGCCGCGGGCTTGTCGCGGCTCGCGCCCTTGTCGGCGTTGAGCTTGATCCAGTGGAAGACGGCGTCGGCGGCCTTCTGCGCGCGCTCCAGGCTCTCATTGGCCTTGGGGGCATCTTGTTGGGCGCTGGCCGTTTGGGCCAGCATCAGCAGGGCTCCCGCGATGGCGGGCAGGGCAAGCGCCAGGGCAGGGCGCGGTCCGAGTGTCATGACAGCTCCACAGAGACGGTACAGCCGATTGGCTGAGCGGCGGACTCTAGACAGGCTTTTGCAAGCCGTCAGCGGGGTTTGTCCCCCATGCGACGCAATTAGAGGCGTCTCCCGGCAAAGCGTCACACTTGGCCGGCGTCTTCAGGCCCCCAGCAGGCTGCGGCAGCGCTTCTCGTGCTGCTGGATCTCGGCCAGCGTGACCTCGATGTCGTGACGCTGCTGCTCGAGCTGCTCGCGGTGCTGCGCCAGGATGGTGAGGAAGGCGCGCAGCTGGGGCGCGGCGCTGGCCTGGCTGTCGTACATGTCGACGAGCTGCTTGATCTCCTGCAGGGCCAGGCCCAGGCGCTTGCCGCGCAGCGTCAGCTTGAGCCGCGTGCGGTCGCGCGGCGTGTAGATGCGGTTGCGGCCCTTGCGGCCGGGCTCGAGCAAGCCCGCCTCCTCGTAGAAGCGGATGGCACGCGGCGTGATGTCGAACTCGGCCGCCAGCTCGGTGATCGTGAAGGTCAGCTGCGGGGCTTCGGTCGCGGCGGAGACAGACTTGCGGGGGGGCATCGCTACACTCGATTGACGTAAACGTCAGTCTAAATCGAGCCGAGCAGCATCATGGCCAACGCACGCGAATCCGAACTGCATTACCCCCTGGGCGATACCCTGCCCCAAGCCGGCGAGGCGCTGGACCTGGCGCCGGGTGTGCGCTGGGTGCGCATGGGCCTGCCCTTTGCGCTGGACCACATCAACCTCTGGCTGCTGCGCGACCGCATCGACGGCCGCGAGGGCTGGACCATCGTCGACTGCGGCATCGCCAGCGACGACACGCGCGCCAACTGGGACAAGGTCTTTGCCGCTCACCTGGACGGTTTGCCCGTGCTGCGCGTCATCGCCACCCACTTCCACCCCGACCACCTCGGCCTGGCCCACTGGCTGACCGAGAGGTGGGCCTGCCGGCTGTGGATAAGCGCGACGGACTTCAACCTCGCGCGCCTGGCCAGCAGCTCGACGGTGGGCATGGGCGGCGCGTCGGCCGCCGCCTTCTTCGGCAGCCATGGGCTGACCGACCCGGACTCGCTGGACAAGATCCGCGCCCGCGCCGACTACTACCCCAAGATGGTGCCGGTCGTGCCGGCCAGCTATCGCCGGCTGATGGATGGCAGCGTCATCGACATCGGTGGGCGCAGCTGGCGCTGCATCGCCGGCTACGGCCACGCGCCCGAGCACATCAGCCTGTTCTGCGAGGAAGCGAAGCTGCTGATCAGCGGCGACATGGTGCTGCCGCGCATCTCGACCAATGTGTCCGTCGTCGACGTCGAGCCCGAGGCCGACCCGCTGACGCTGTACCTCGACTCCCTGGTGCGCTATCTGGACCTGCCGGCCGACACCCTGGTGCTGCCTTCCCACGGCAAGCCCTTCACGGGCCTGCACCAACGCATCGACCAGCTGCGCGAGCACCATGACGAGCGCCTGGCCGAGGTCGTGGCCGCCTGCAGCGCCGAGCCCACGCATGCGGCCGGCCTGCTGCCGGTGCTGTTCAAGCGCAAGCTCGACCTGCACCAGACCACCTTCGCGATGGGCGAGGCCATCGCCCATCTGCATGCGCTGTGGCTGAAAGGCCAACTGAAGCGCGAGCTGGGCGCCGACGGCGTGTATCGCTTCAGCCCGGGCTGAGCGCCCAAAGAGAAACGCCGCCGACGATTTGCATCGTCGGCGGCGATCTTGCTTAGCGCGGTACCTTCGCTCCCTCCGGCTGGACCGGTCCCGGTACCTGTGTGACAGCGTCGAAGCGAAGTGTTGCTTGTTGCGAAGACGGCGGGATGGCAGTGGCTGGGTAGTATTCACTGCAAACCATTGCAATGAGATCTCCCGGCTTGCCGCCTCACTGGACCACGATGGATTCCTCGCGCAGCGCGTCGCGGGAGCGCTCGAAATCGGGGAGCACCGAGCGCACCGTGTCCCAGAAGGCCGGGCTGTGGTTCATCTCGCGCAGATGGGCCAGTTCATGGGCGACGACATAGTCGATGATGGCCGGCGCGAAGTGGATGAGACGCCAGTTCAGGCGGATGGAACCGTCGGCGCTGGCGCTGCCCCAGCGCGTCTGCGCCGAGGACAGGCGCAGCGTCTTCATCGACACGCCCAGGGCCCCGGCGAACTGATGGCAGCGCGGCAGGAAATCTTCCTTGGCGCGGGCCTGCAGCCAGGACTGCGCCAGGTCGCGGATCTGCTCGGCCGAAGCGCCCAGCGGCAGCGGCAGGCGCAGCTGCCGCGTTTGGGCATCCCACACGACTTCGCGCTCGGCGGGGGCCAGCACCAGGGTCAGGGCCTCGCCGAGATAGGGCAGGCGGCCGCCGTCCAGCCATTCGATGCGCGAGGCCTGGATGCGCTGCTGGCGCTCGCGCTGCTCGACGAGCTTGCGCAAGATCCATTCGCCCTTGTGATGCAGGGCGCGCTCGATCTCGTTGATGGGCACCCAGCGCGGCGCGCTGACGCGCAGGCCCTGCGGCCCGACGACGAAGCCGATGGAACGCCGGCGCGCCCGCTTGAGCTCGTAGCCGATGCGGTGCTGGCCGAGCAGCAGCTCGCGCCGCGCGCGCGGCGCGCCGGGCTCGGCGGGCGTGATTTCCGGCTCCACGTCGAACAGCGACAGCTGGCTGTCCTGCAGGAGTGGGGCCGGGCGCTTGGCGGGCATGGTGCTCAGTGCTGGTTGGCGGTGCCGGCGACGCCGGCGGGCGGAGGGTTGCGGTAGGCCTGCGGGTCGAGCCGGCGCATCTCGCTCTCGATCCAGTCCTTGACCTCCAGCATCAGCTCGCCCGGCTCGCGGCCCTCGGGCCGGATCTGCTGGCCGATGGAGATGTCGACGATGCCGGGGCGCAGCAGGAAGCTCTTGCGCGGCCAGCAGCGTGCCGCCGTCGCCGCGATGGGCACAACGGGCAGGCCGGCCTCGATGGCCAGGCGGGTGCCGCCGGTCTTGTATTCGCCGACCTCGCCACGCGGGATGCGCGTGCCCTCGGGGAACATGATGACCCAGTTGCCCTGGCCCCCCAGGCGCTTGCCCTGGGCCAGCACCTTGCTCCAGGCCTCGGTGCGGCGGCTGCGGTCGATGTGGATCATGTCCATGCGCGCCATGGCCCAGCCGAAGAAGGGCACATAGAGCAGTTCGCGCTTGAAGACATAGGCCAGCGGGTGGCTGAACAGGGCCGGATAGGCAAAGGTCTCCCAGGTGCTCTGGTGCTTGGACAGCAGCACGACGCCGGCCTTGCGGTCCTCGGCCGGCGGCAGGTTCTCCATGCCGTGGATGCGCCAGCGGATGCCGCAGATCCAGCGGGCGCTCCAGATGGCGATCTTCAGCCAGTTGGCGCAGGCCCAGTAGATGGGGTCGCCACGGCGGAAGATGGACAGGATGAGGACACCGGTCGCCCAGGGGATGACGGTGATGATGAGGACGAGGACAAAGATCAGCGAGCGGATGGCGCTCAACACGGTGGACATCAGTGCAGGTCTCCGGCCTGGGTATCGGGGGTCAAGGCCTGGCCGCGGGCCTCGGCGATGCGTCGGCGCTCTTCCTGGATGAGGGTCTCGGCAAAGCTCGTCAGGTCGTCGTGCACGCGCGCATGCGGCACCTGCACGAGCAGATTGGCCAGCTCATCGGTGCCGAGGTTGCCGAAGGGCCCGGTCAAGACCAGATGAGGTACGCAGCCGGCGTTCTGCGCCGTCAGCAGGTCGGTCAGCGAGGCGCCGACCATGTGCACATCCTTCAGCTCGACATCGAAGCGCTCGCCGATCTGCTGGATCAGCCCGGGCAGGGGCTTGCGGCAGTCGCAGCCCTCCTCCGGCGTGTGCGGGCAGAAGAAGGCGGCGTCCAGGCGCCCGCCCTTCTCGGCCAGCAGCTGGTTCAGGCGCAGGTGCACGGCATTCAGCGAGGCCATGTCGAGCAGGCCGCGGCCGATGCCGGCCTGGTTGGTGGCCAGCACCGTGTGCCAGCCGGTGTGGTTCAGGCGCGCGACGGCCTCCATGGCGCCCGGCAGCGGGTCGAGCTCCTCGGGTGCCTTGACGTGGTCGTCACGGTAGCGGTTGAGCGTGCCGTCGCGGCCCAGGATGACCAGCTTCATGCCATGGGCGTGGTCGGCGCGCATCTGGGGCTTCTTCAAGTCGCCAGCCGTGACAGGTCAGCCACGCGGTTCATGGCCGCGTGCAGGCGACCCAGCAGCGCCAGGCGGTTGGCGCGCAGGGCCGGGTCTTCGGCATTGACCATCACGTCGTCGAAGAAGGCATCGACCGGGCCCTTGAGCGCGGCCAGGGCCTTCAGCGAGCCGGTGTAGTCATGCTGCTCGAACAGCAGGTCAGCAGCCGGCTGCGCCGCGGCGATGGCGGCGGCCAGGGCCTGCTCGGCAGCCTCCTTCAACAGCTCGGCCTTGACCTCGGTCGGCAGCTCGCCTTCGACCTTCTTCAGGATGTTGCCGACGCGCTTGTTGGCCGCGGCCAGCGAGGCGGCCTCGGCCAGGGCGGCAAAGGCGCGCACGGCCACCAGGCGCTTGGGCACGTCGCCCAGGCGGGTGGGCTGCAGGGCCAGCACGGCGTCGACTTCCTGGGCGCTGTAGCCCTGGTCGCGCAAGGAGACGGCCAGGCGGTCGGCGAAGAAGGACAGCAGGGCCTCGCGCGGGTTGCTGATCAGCTCGCCGAAGGGCGGCACGGCCGCGTCGATCAGGGCCGGCAGGTCCAGCGGCAGGTTCTTCTCGACCAGGATGCGGATGACGCCCAGCGCATGGCGGCGCAGCGCGAAGGGGTCCTTGTCGCCGGTGGGCAGCTGGCCGATGCCGAACAGGCCGACCAGGGTCTCCAGCTTGTCCGCCAGGGCCACGACGGTGCCGGTGTGGTTGCGCGGCAGCGCGTCGCCGGCGAAGCGCGGCTTGTAGTGGTCTTCGATGGCGATGGCGACGCCGTCGCGCAGGCCCTCGTGGCGGGCGTAGTAGCCGCCCATGATGCCCTGCAGCTCGGGAAATTCGCCGACCATGTCGGTCAGCAGGTCGCACTTGGCCAGCGTGGCGGCCTGCTTGACCTTGCTGTCCAGCACCTTGAACTCGTCGTCGGCCTCCACCGTGTAGGGCAGGGTGGCCATGCTGAGCTGGTTGACGATGGCATGCGCAATCGCGGTGACGCGCTCGGCGCGCTCGCCCTGGCTGCCCAGCTTGCCGTGATAGACGACCTTGGCCAGGCCGGGCAGGCGGTCGGCCAGCTTCTTCTTGCGGTCCTGGTCGAAGAAGAACTTGGCGTCGGCCAGGCGCGGGCGCACGACCCGCTCGTTGCCCTGCGTGACGGCGCTGGCGTCGGCAGGCGCAATGTTGCTGACGACCAGGAAGTGGCGGGTCAGCTTGCCGTGGGAATCGAGCAGCGGGAAATACTTCTGGTTGGCCTTCATCGTCAGGATGAGGCATTCCTGGGGCACGGCCAGGAACTCGGCTTCGAAGGCGCAGGTCAGCACGTTCGGGCGCTCGACCAGGGCGGTCACTTCGTCCAGCAGGGCCTCGTCATCGATGGGCGTCAGGCTCAGCGCATCGGCCGCGCCTTTCAGCTGGCGCGCGATCTCGGCGCGGCGTTCGGCGAAGCTGGCGATGACGGCGCCCTGGTCGCGCAGCTGCGCGGCATAGCTGTCGGCGGACTTGATCGCGAAAGCCTGTCGCGGGGACTCGAAGCGGTGGCCTTCGGTCATGTTGCTGGCTTCAAGGCCGAGGGCCTGGACACCGATGACCGTTTCCCCGTGAAGTGCGATCAGGCGGTGAGCCGGGCGCACGAACTTCACATCCGTCCAGCCGTCGGCGAGCTGGTAGCTCATGACCTTCGGGATCGGCAGCTTGGCCAGGGTCTCGTCCAGGGCCTTCTGCAGGCCTTGGGCCAGCGTGGCGCCGGGCTGCACGCTGTCCCAGAACAGGGCCTCGGCCTTGCCATCGGGCAGGCGCTTGAGCTGGGGCACGACCTCGGGGCCGGCACCGACGGAGGCCAGCTTCTTCAGCAGGGCCGGCGTGGCCTGGCCGTCGGCGGTCAGGGCCACGGCGACGGGCATGAGCTTTTGCTGCACGGCCTTGTCGGCGGCCTTGGCAGCGACGCCGGTGACATGCACGCCGAGGCGTCGCGGCGAGGCAAAGGAGGCGACGGCGGCGTCGGCGCCCGCCAGGCCCTGGGCCTTGAGGCTGTCGGCCAGCACGGCGGCGAAGGACTCGCCCAGCTTCTTCAGCGCCTTGGGCGGCAGCTCTTCGACAAACAGTTCAACGAGCAGGTTCGTCATCACGCGGCCGCCTTCTTGTTCTTCAGTTCGATCTGCGCAATGACTTCGTCGGCGCGCTCTTTCAGCGCCATCGGGAAGCCCAGGCGCGCACGGCTTTCGACATAGCTCTGCGCGACGGCGCGGGCCAGGTTGCGGATGCGGCCGATGTAGGCGGCGCGCTCGGTCACCGAGATGGCGCCACGGGCGTCCAGCAGGTTGAAGCTGTGGCCGGCCTTCAGCAGCTGTTCGTAGGCGGGCAGGGCCAGCTTCTCGACCATCAGCTCCTGGCTCTTCTTCTCGTGCGCGGCAAAGGCGCTGAGCAGGAAGTCCACGTCGCTGTGCTCGAAGTTGTAGGTCGACTGCTCGACCTCGTTCTGGTGGAAGACGTCGCCGTAGGTCAGGCCGTCGGTGTAGACCAGGTCGTAGACCGACTCCTTGCCCTGCAGATACATGGCCAGGCGTTCCAGGCCATAGGTGATCTCGCCGGTGATGGGCTTGCAGTCGATGCCGCCGACCTGCTGGAAGTAGGTGAACTGCGTCACCTCCATGCCATTGAGCCAGACTTCCCAGCCCAGGCCCCAGCAGCCGAGCGTCGGGTTCTCCCAATCGTCCTCGACGAAGCGCACATCGTTCTTCTTCAGGTCGAAGCCCAGGGCCTCCAGCGAGCCCAGGTAGAGCTCCAGGATGTTGGCCGGCGCGGGCTTGAGCACGACCTGGTACTGGTAGTAGTGCTGCAGGCGATTCGGGTTCTCGCCGTAGCGGCCGTCCTTGGGGCGGCGGCTGGGCTGCACATAGCCGGCCTTCCAGGGCTCGGGGCCGAGGGCGCGCAGGAAGGTGGCGGTGTGGCTGGTGCCGGCGCCGACTTCCATGTCGTAGGGCTGGAGCAGGGCGCAGCCCTGTTTGGACCAATAGTCCTGAAGCGTCAGGATGATTTGCTGGAAGGTCAGCATGGGGCGAGGGGAATAGGGGGTGGCCGATTCTATTGGGCCGCCCTGCGCACCGCCGTCAGGGCCAACAGGGACAAGCCCCAGAGCGGCCACAGGCCCAAGGCGGCCAGCCAGCGGGCATAGGGCGTGGCGCCGCGGCGGCCCTCGACCTCGGCCTCCAGCACGCCGCGCTGCAGCGGCGGCATGCGGGCGGTGATGCGGCCGTGGTGGTCGACGACGGCGGTGGCGCCGGTGTTGGTCGAGCGCGCGACGGGCCGCTGGAACTCCAGCGCGCGCATCTGCGAGAACTGCAGATGCTGGTCCTGGATCATGACGGTGCCGAACCAGGCCAGGTTGCTGACATTGATGAACATCGTCGCCGCCTCGGGGCTGGCATCCGAAGCGGCGCTCTGCACGACGTCCTCGCCGAACAAGTCCTCGTAGCAGACCAGCGGGCGCAGCTTCTGGCCGGCCACGGCCCAGGGGCGCTGGTGGTCGCCGCGGGCCTGGTCGTCCAGCGGGATGTTCATGGACCGCACGAACCAGCCGAAGCCGGGCGGGATGAACTCGCCGAAGGGCAGCAGATGGCGCTTGCCGTAGTGGTAGTCCGTGCCCAGGCCGACGACGGAGTTGACGAAGCCCTCGTCGGCATTGCCGAGGAAGGTGCCCAGCAGGGCGGGGCGCTCGGGATTGGCCAGGCGCACCAGCGTCGCCCGGTCCAGCTCGGCCAGCGGCAGGGGCACGACGGACTCGGGCGTGATGACGACCTGGCCCTTGGCAGACTCGATGAGGCCGGCCAGGATTTCCAGGTTGGCGGCAAAGCGGGCCGGGTCGAATTTCTGGTCCTGAGGGATGCTGGGCTGCACCAGGGACAGCGCGACGCGGCCGCTCGAGGTCGTGAAGTCCTGGGGCAGCAGGGCGCCGGCCAGCGGCAGCAGCAGGGCCGGCGCGGCCCAGGTCCAGCGGCGTTCCTTCAGCAGCGCCAGACCAGCCGATGCCAGCGCCGCCAGCGCCGTGATGCCGTAGACGCCCACCCATGGCGCCCAGCCCGCCAGCGGCCCCACCGTATGCGCATAGCCCGAGGCGATCCAGGGGAAGCCGCTGAACCAGGTGGCCCGTGCCAGCTCGGCCAGCAGCCAGGCCGGCACCACGGCCAGCAGCCGCCAGCGGCCCGGCGCGATCCAGCGCGCCGTCAGGCCCAGGGCCAGCGCGTAATAGCCGCACAGGAAGGCCGCCAGCAGGCCGACGGCCCCGGCGGCGGCGGCGGACGGAATGCCGCCGAAGTCGTGCATGCTGATATAGAGCCACCACAGGCCCGAGGCCAGCCAGCTCCAGCCGAAGGCCGCGCCGCACAGGGCCGCCGTCCGCGGCGTGGCGCGGGCGACGAGGGCGAACAGCAGGGCCTGGGCGGCGATCTGGGCCCACCAGGCGTCGGTGGGGGCGAAGGCCGCCGTCTGCAGCAGACCTGCAGCCAGGGCCAGGGCCGCGGCGAGCGCCGGCCTCACGCCTCGGACTCTTCTTCGGACGAGCGCGTGACCTTGAACCAGCGCACCGCGCCGCCCCGGGTCAGCATGACAGCGAAGTTCAGACCCGATACCGTGACGACCTCGCCCCGGCGCGGCACGCGCCCATGCTCATGGGCGACCAGCCCGCCGATGGTGTCGAAGTCGTTGTCGGGCAGGGCCAGGCTGAAGGCGCCGTTGACGGCGGCAATGCTCGCATCGCCGGCGACGCGCAGGCTGCCGTCGGCCAGCGTGTAGAGGCCCGATTCCCCGTCCTTCTCGTCGAACTCGTCCTCGATCTCGCCGACGATCTCCTCCAGCACGTCCTCGATGGTGATGAGGCCGGCCGTGTTGCCGAATTCGTCGATGACGATGGCGAGGTGGTTGCGGTTGGAACGGAAGTCGCGCAGCAGCTCGTTGAGGCCCTTGCTTTCGGGCACGAAGACGGTGGGCCGCAGCAGGGCGCGCAGGTTCAGCTCGGGCGCGCGCTGCATCTTCAGCAGGTCCTTGGCGAGCAGGATGCCGATGATGTTGTCGCGCGTGTTCTCGTAGACCGGGAAGCGGGAGTGGCCGCTGTCGATGACGATGCCGAGCAGCTCGTCATAGGGGGCGTCGATGTCGAGCAGGTCCATGCGCGGCGCGGCCACCATGGCGTCGCCGGCCGACAGCTCGGCCATGCGCAGCACGCCTTCCAGCATCTGGCGCGATTCGGGCTCGATCAGCTCGCGCTTCTCGGCATCGGCCAGGGTCTCGATCAGTTCGGTCTTGGAATCGGGGCCGGGGTGCAGGAACTCCAGCATGCGTTCCAGCAAGCCACGGGCCTCGTGAGGGTGTTTGGCGGCCCCGCGAACTGGGGGCCTGCCTGAATGCGGTTCGCTCAAGGGGAGCTGTCAGGGTATTGCGGAAGGGACAGAATAGCCGATTGGTTTGACAAAACCCGAGATCCCTCTTGCTTCCCGGCGCCTAGCCCCTATCTTGGCTGCCTTCTTTCGAAACGGTCCCCGCTATGTCTGACAAAGGCCTCATCCCCGCCACCATCCTGACCGGCTTCCTTGGCGCAGGCAAAACCACGCTGCTCAAACGGGTGCTGACCGAGGCCCACGGCCAGAAGATCGCCGTCATCGAGAACGAGTTCGGCGAAGAGAACATCGACACCGACATCCTGGTGTCGGACACCAACGAGCAGATCATCCAGATGAGCAATGGCTGCGTCTGCTGCACCATCCGCGAAGACCTGCGCACGACGCTGTCCGACCTGGCTGCCAAGCGCCGCAAGGGCGAGCTGGACTTCGACCGCGTCGTCATCGAGACGACCGGCCTGGCCGACCCCGGCCCCGTCGCCCAGACCTTCTTCATGGACGACGAGATCGCCGAGAGCTATCTGCTGGACTCGGTGCTGACCCTGGTGGATGCCAAGCATGCCGAGGAGCAGCTCAACACCCGCCAGGAAGCGCGCATGCAGGTGGGCTTTGCCGACCAGATCTTCGTCAGCAAGGCCGACCTGGTCGAGCCGGCGGCCGTCGAGGCCCTGACCCACCGCATCAAGCACATGAACCCGCGGGCGCCCATCCAGACGGCGCATTTCGGCGAAGTGCCGCTGACCAAGATCTTCGACCTGCGCGGCTTCAATCTGAACGCCAAGCTGGAGATCGACCCCGATTTCCTGAAAGCGGACGATCACGACCACCACCATCATCACCATGATCACGACCACCACGATCATGAGCATGGCGAGCACTGCGACCACCCGCACCACCACGCCCACGACGATGACGTGAAGAGCTTCGTGTTCCGCTCGGACAAGCCCTTCAATCCGGCCAAGCTGGAGGATTTCCTGGGCGCCATCGTCCAGGTCTACGGTCCCAAGATGCTGAGATACAAGGGCGTCCTACACATGAAAGGCACGGAGAAGAAGGTCATCTTCCAGGGTGTGCACCAGATGATGGGGTCCGATCTCGGTCCCAGGTGGATGCCGGGAGAGAAAAAGCAGAGCAAGATGGTGTTCATTGGCATCGACCTGCCCAAAGAGGTCCTGATGCAAGGCTTGGAAGGCTGTTTGGCGTGATGTTTTTGGCCCCCGGGAACACCGGTTTCGGGGGGCTACGGACCAACGGTTCCGCATGGCTACAATCCGCCGCGCTCAAAATTGGGCAGCCGGCTGAAAAGCAGTGGGATCAAGGTCTGACACCGCGCCGATGCAAGCCCTGAGCGAGGAGAAGACTGTGAGCAAGACCCCGGCCCCCAAAACCGCTGCGCCCGCCAAGGGCAAGAAGACCGACGTCGGCGCCGACGTCGCGATGCTTGACGCGCCAGCGCCCGCCAACCGTTTTGCCGATCGTTTCGCTCCGCCGAAACCGCCCGCGCGAGGCGCCGGCGCCCATGTCGACGAGACACCGCGCGTGGCCGCCAAGGGCGACCCCAAGCTGGCCAACGCCTGGAAGAGCAAATCGGGCGCCGAGCTGAGTGACGCCGAAGTCCTGGCCATGCCGGACTCGGAGTACATGAACGCCAAGCAGATCGAGTTCTTCCGCGCCAAGCTCACCGAGCTGAAGGACGGCGTGCTGTCCAACGCGGGCGAGACGACCGAGCATCTGCGCGAGGACACCACCATCGTCCCCGACCCGGCCGACCGCGCGACCATCGAGGAAGAGCACGCCCTGGAGCTGCGCACCCGCGACCGCGAGCGCAAGCTGCTCAAGAAGATCGTGCAATCCATCGCACGTCTGGACAGCGGCGACTATGGCTATTGCGACGAAACCGGCGAACCTATCGGTCTGGGCCGCCTGATCGCCCGTCCGACCGCGACGCTGTCGCTTGAAGCGCAACAGCGCCGCGAGCTCAAGCAGAAGATGTTCGGGGACTGATATGGTGCCCCTCGTCCAAGGAGTACCTTGGCCGGTCCCCCGAGGGGACGGCGATGCTTGCCGGATTGACCGGCAAGCACATCGCCTCAGGCGGGCCGGCTAAAGAGCGGCCCGGCGCTCGGCCCGCAAAAGCTTAGGGATACTCAGAGATATGTCCGAATCCAAGCCCGCAGACCCCAAGGAAGGCGACAGCTTCTTCCGCAAGGTTGCGCGCTTCGTGGCCAACCCCACGACGGACTGGTCCGAGATCAATTCGCGCCAGGACGACCCCGAGGGCGACCTGGCCAAGGCCGAGTTGCGCGCCATGGTGGAGCGCAAGCGCCGCAACGACTTCGTGCGCAAGCGCGAGCTCGACATGCTGCGCCGCATCCGCCGCGAGGGCCTGACGCCCGAGCAGCTCGCTGCCCTGGCCGCCTCGCCTTCCAAGCTGGGCGACGATGAGCGCATCAGCGAGCCCAATTCCAAGATCGACCTCGGCGTGAAAGCCAAGATCGACGAGATCGAGCAGCAGATGGTGGGCGAGAGCTTTGCGACGACGCAGGCCGTGCCCAAGCAGCAGCCCGGTTTCTTTGACACCAGCACGCGGCCGGTGGCGTTCTCGTCCACCGTGGCCGCGCCGCCGCCGTCCTCCGATGGCGGCCGCGTCAGCGAGTTCTCCACGCCCCGCGAGGTGGAGCGCCTGCAGGCGCCGACGCCGCCGGCGGCCGTGACCATGGGCGCGGCCATCCCGCCGCTGTCCGATTCGCCGCCCAGCCGCCTGCCCGACCTGCCGCCGCTGGACATGCCGCTGTCCTTCACGCTGGCCGAGTCCACGCCCGATGTCGAGGTGCAGGAGGTCGTCCACGACCCCGAGCTCGACGAGGCCGTCATCGCCTTCGCCAACGCCGACTACGAGAACAGCGAGCGCGCGCTGACCGAACTGGTGCGCCCGGGCGGCAGCCGCAACCTGCATGGCGAGACCTGGCTGGTGCTGTTCGACCATTACCGCGCCACCGGCGCCCAGGGCCGCTTCGAGGCGCTGGCCGTCGAGTACGCCCAGCAGTTCGGCCTGTCGGCGCCGCAATGGTTCTCCATGCCCAAGCTGGTGGCGGAATCGACGCGCCAGTCCAACCGCTCGCCCATGGCCAAGGCCAGCGCGGTCAGCTGGACGGCGCCATCCACGCTGACAGCCGAGGATGTGTCCCTGCTGCAAAAGCGCAGCGAGACCCTGCCCATGCCCTGGGTCTTCGACTGGGGCGTGGCGGACGAGGTCGAGATCGAGGCCGCCATCCAGCTGCGCTCCCTGTTCCGCCATTGGGCCAACCAGCAGGTCGACCAGCGCTGGATCGGTGGCGACCGCTTCCTGAACCAGCTCAAGGAGCAGGCCCCCGTCGGCGAACGCGATACCGACCCGGCGCTGTGGATGCTGCGCCTGGAGGCCCTGCGCCTGGCCAACCGGCCCGACCAGTTCGACGAGGCCGCCATCGACTACTGCGTGACCTACGAGGTCTCGCCGCCGTCCTGGGAGCGCGCCAAATGCCGCGTGCGCATCGGCGGCGAAGGCTCGTCGACGCACAACCCGCCCACCAGTTCGATGCAGGCCGAGGCCCAGTCGACCTTCCTCGACACCAGCGTGGCCGAGGCCAGCGTGGTCCAGCTCGAACTGATGGGCCAGTTGAGCGGCGACATCTCCGACAACCTGCGCGTCATGTCGGGCGAGGTTGGCGAGGCCAGCCTCATCAACATCTCCTGCACCAAGCTCATCCGCCTGGACTTCATGGCCGCCGGCGACCTGTTGAACTGGGTGCTGCAGCGCCGCAGCGAGAACCGCTCGGTGGTCTTCAACGACGCCCACCGCCTCGTCGCGCTGTTCTTCGGCGCCATGGGCATCAACGAGCACGCGAAGGTGAAAGTCAGAATCAACTGACCGGCCTTGCGAAACTCGGGCCGGACCTCAACTGGAACGGCTATGTCTTCTGATTCCTCTTCCGCCGTCTATCACGGCACCACCATCGTCTCGGTGCGCCGCCAGACGCCCACCGGATGGCAGGTTGCCATCGGTGGCGACGGCCAGGTGACGCTGGGCAACACCATCGTCAAGGCCAGCGCGCGCAAGGTGCGCAAGCTCTATCGCGACCAGGTGCTGGCCGGTTTCGCCGGCGCGACGGCCGATGCCTTCACGCTGTTCGAACGCTTCGAGGCCAAGCTGGAGAAGCACCAGGGTCATCTGGTGCGGGCCGCCGTCGAGTTGACCCGCGACTGGCGCACCGACCGCGTGCTGCGCCGCCTGGAAGCCATGCTGGCCGTGGCCGACAGGACGGCCTCCCTGATCATCACCGGCAATGGCGACGTGTTGGAGCCCGAGCAGGGCATCGTCGCCATCGGCTCCGGCGGCGCCTATGCCCAGGCCGCAGCCAAGGCCTTGCTGAACCACACCGAACTGAGCGCGGCCGACATCGTCAAGAAGTCGCTGGAGATCGCCGGCGAGATCTGCATCTACACCAACCAGAACCACACGCTGGAGGTTCTGGAATGAGCTCCATGACGCCTCAGGAAATCGTCTCCGAACTCGATCGCCACATCGTCGGCCAGCAGGCCGCCAAGCGCGCCGTCGCCATCGCTATGCGCAACCGCTGGCGCCGCCAGCAGGTCGACGAGAAGCTGCGCGGCGAGATCACGCCCAAGAACATCCTGATGATCGGCCCGACCGGCGTCGGCAAGACCGAGATCGCGCGCCGCCTGGCGCGGCTGGCCGGCGCGCCCTTCATCAAGGTCGAGGCGACCAAGTTCACCGAGGTCGGCTATGTCGGCAAGGACGTGGACTCCATCGTGCGCGACCTCGTCGAAGTGGCCGTCAAGCAGGAGCGCGAGGTGGCCATGCGCCGCTGCCAGACGCGCGCCGAGGACGCCGCCGAGGAGCGCATCCTCGACGTGCTGCTGCCCGGCTCCGAGGCAGACAACACGACCCGCCAGGGCTTTCGCAAGCGCCTGCGCGAGGGCCAGCTCGACGACAAGGACATCGAGCTCGACCTGCTGGCGCCCAAGCCGACGATGGAAGTGCTGGGCCCCTTCGGCAACCAGCCCGGCATGGAGGACATGGCCGAGCAGCTCAAGGGCATGTTCAGCCAGTTTGGCGGCAACCAGAAGAAGACCCGCAAGCTCAAGATCGCCGAGGCGATGAAGCTGCTCGTCGACGAGGAGGCGGCCAAGCTCGTCAATGAGGAAGAGATCCGCGCGACGGCGCTGACCAATGCCCAGGAAATGGGCATCGTCTTCATCGACGAGATCGACAAGGTGGCTTCGCGCAACGAGCACGGTGGCGCCGAGGTGTCCCGCCAGGGCGTGCAGCGCGACCTGCTGCCGCTGGTGGAAGGCACGACGGTGTCGACCAAATACGGCCTGGTGAAGACCGACCATGTCCTCTTCATCGCCAGCGGGGCCTTCCACCTCGCCAAGCCCAGCGACCTCATCCCCGAGCTGCAGGGGCGCCTGCCCATCCGCGTCGAGCTCGACTCCCTGTCGGTGGCCGATTTCGAGGCCATCCTGACCAGCACCCATGCCAGCCTGGTCAAGCAGTACCAGTCCCTGCTGGCGACCGAAGGCGTCACGCTGGACCTGCAGCCCGACGCCATCCGCCGCCTGGCCGAGATCGCCTTCGAGGTCAACGAGCGCACCGAGAACATCGGCGCGCGACGCCTGGCGACGGTGATGGAGAGGCTGCTCGACGAGATCAGCTTCGACGCGCCGCGCAACTCGGGTCAGACCGTGTCGCTGGACGCGGCGGCCGTCAACGCCAAGCTCGCCGCCCTGGCCGCCAACGAAGACCTGAGCCGCTTCATCCTCTAGGTCCGGGTTTCAGTTCGGCAGGGCTTGGGCCGAGCCCGTCCAGCGCAGCAGCTGCATCAGCGACGGCGCCCGTGTCTTGCCGAGCAGGCTGCGTACATGGCTGCGCACCGTGCTCAGGCGCAGGCCGAGATGGCGGGAGGCGGCTTCCGCCGGCTCGCCATCGGCCAGCAGCAGCAGCACATGGCGCTCGGCGCGGCTGAGGCCGTACTGCCGCGTCAGCGCGTCGATGCGGGCCGCCTGCGACAGCGCGGGCTGGTCCAGGTGCACGGCCAGCAGCACGCTGTGCAGCGGCCAGTCGAAGGCCTGGGCGATGGCGGGCGCCAGCGGCGCGGCATGCAGCCAGCCGGTGGTCAGCGCCGGCGTGAACCACAGGCCGCGCCGCGACGGTGAACCCGCGGCGGCCTGGCCCAGCAGTTCCTGCAGCTGGTGCATGTCCAGCTGGCCGAGCCGGGTCAGCGCGCCGGCCTGCAACTCCGCGCCCTTGGCCAGCAGCTGGTCGGCGCTGGCATTGGAGAACAGCAGCCGGCCATCCGGCAGCAGCACGAGCAGCGGCTGCGGCAGCGCGCCGAACAGCTCGCGTGGCCGGGTCGGCGGGCAGGCGCGGGCGGGCGCCGGGACAGGACTGGTGTGCAACATGAGACCCCCTGAGCACTGCGGCGCGATGACGCCGTCTGATGCTGCGCAGTGTGTCCATGCCCGACGCCCGCTGCCATCGGCCATTCGGCCGACCCTCCCTGGGTTCAGTGTGGCAAGGCCTGGCCGCTGCCCACCCAGCGCAGCAGCTGCATCAGCGTGGGGGTCTGCGTCTTGCCGAGCAGATTGCGCACATGGCTGCGCAGCGTCGACAGGCACAGGCCGAGATGAGTCGCGGCAATCTCGACCGTCATGCCATCGCCCAGCAGCATCAGCACATGGCGCTCGGTGGCGCTGAGGCGGCTGTGGCGCGCCAGGGCATCGATGCGGGCGGCCTGCGTCAGCGCGGGCTGGTCCAGGTGGATGACCAGCAGCACCGCGTCCTCGGTCCAGCCGGTGCTGGCGGCCAGGTCTTCGGGCAGCGGCATGCAGTGCAGCCAGCCGGTGCTGATCTGCGGCGTGAACCACAGCCCGACATGGGACGAGGAGCCGGCCAGCGCCAGGCGCAGCGGTGCTTCCAGGCGCGGCGCGTCGAGCTGGCCGATCTGCATCAGATGCTCCGCGCTGATGTCCACCCGCCGGTCGCGCAGCAGGCCGTCGGCGCTGCGGTTGCGGAACAGCAGGCGCCTGTCCGGCCTCACCACCAGCATGGGCTGGGGCAGGGCGGCGAGCAGCTGGCAGGCATTCGCCGGAGAGGGGAAGCCCGGCTGGACCCGGGGGCTTGCTGCATGGTTCTGAAGGGCGGTCAGCATGAAGATCTCCCAATCGAATAGTGATGACAGCGGTTTGATTGCTGACAAGTTTGATGGGCGGGCCTCGTTCCCACATCGCCAGTACGGACGAGCCGGATGGGCGGGCCCGCGCTCGTCGCGGCGCGGCGTTGCCGCTCGAATGGGGCGGCAGGCGGGTGGCCAAGCCGGCCGAGTTGTGAGGGTTTGTGAGCGTGGCTAGCCACTGAGGCCTATCCAAAAGCCCAATGCCTGGGCCGGCCTCGTCCGGCCGTTGCTCGCTACTATTGGCTCGCACCTATTTCGCCCCCATGAGAGTCCTGCTCGTCGACGACCACACCTTGTTCAGGGAGGGCATTGCCCTGTTGCTGCGCCCCCTCGTCCAGCCCCTGGAGACCTGGGAGGCCGGCAGCTGCGAGGAGGCCGTGGCCGTCATCGAGGAGCGCGGCGCGGCCGATCTCGTCCTGATCGACCTGGGCCTGCCGGGCGCCTCGGGCCTGGAAGGCGTGCGGCGGCTGCGCGAGGCCCATCCGGAGATGCCGGTCGTCGTCATGTCCTCGGCCGACGACAAGGACACGGTGCTGGCGGCCCTGGACGCCGGCGCCATGGGCTTCATTCCCAAGAGCTCGACTTCGGCCGTCATGATCGGCGCGCTCAAGCTCATCCTGGCCAAGGGCATCTATCTGCCACCCAGCGTCTTCCTGGCGGCACGCAACCCGGCGCCGGCCACGCCGCCGGCCATGACGCCTTCGGCCGCGGTCACGCCCATGGTGGCGACCGCCCCGGCCGGCCCCGAGTTCCCGACGGGCATCGCGCCGCGCCGGCCCGCCGACCTCGGCCTCACGCCGCGTCAGGCCGAGGTGCTGCACCTGCTGCTGCAGGGCAAGCCGGCCAAGCTGATCGGGCGCGAGCTCGACCTGTCCTTGAGCACCGTGAAGGCCCACACATCGGCCGTGCTGCGGGCCCTGAATGTCACCACGCGCACCCAGGCCATCGTGGCCGCCGGCCGCATCGGCCTGCGCTTCGACGACGCCTAGGCCGTTTCCAGCGACTCCTTGAGCGCCAGCAGCAGGCGCTGCAGCCCGACAGGCTTGTGCAGCAGGCCGGCACCCAGGGCGCCGGCCTCGGCGCCCAGCCGGGCATCCGTGTTGGCCGTCACCACGAGGGCCGGTATCTCCTCGTCGTAGTGGGCGCGCAGGCGCCGGATCACGTCCAGGCCGTCGCCCGAGGTGCCGAGCTGGAAGTCGGTCAGGATGAGGTCGGGCGTGCGCAGATGCGCCTGCAGTTGCGCCAAGGCGTCGTCGGCGCTGTCGGCGATGACGACGTGGCAGCCCGCCCCCAGCAGCGCGTCGCGCACCGCCTCGCGGTTGGTGGCCTCGTCATCGACGACGAGGATGAAGTTGCCTTCCAGCGCCTGTGGCGGCGTGTCCATGGTGCTGCTGATGGCGTGTGGCGCCACGGCGCCGGCCGCCAGCGGCAGCATGACCTTGAACACCGAGCCGCGGCCCTCGCGGCTTTGCACGCTGATCGAGTAGCCGAGGATGTGCACGCAGCGCCGCACGATGGACAGGCCCAGCCCCAGGCCCTTCTCCTGACCCGTGCCGGGCGCGCCGATGCGGAAGAACTCCTCGAAGATGGCCTCCCGGTGTTCCTCGGCAATGCCCGGGCCGGTGTCCCAGATCTGCAGCTCGCACTGTTCGCCGCGGCGCCTGCAACCCACCAGCACGCCGCCGCTGCGCGTGTAGCGGATGGCGTTGGCGAGCAGGTTGCCGACGATGCGCTCCAGCAGCGTCGCGTCGCCTCGCACGACCCAGCGGCCGGGCCGCAGCCGCAGGGTCAGGCCCTTCTCCTGGGCCTGTGGCAGCCAGGTCTGCGCCGCCCGGTCCAGCAGCCAGCCCAGGTCCACGTCCTCGACGTGGGGGTGCACGGCGCCGGCATCGAGCTTGGAAATGTCCAGCAGGTTGCCGAACAGGTTCTCCATCGTCGTGACCGAGGACTGCACCTTGTCGGCGATGTCGATCTGCGCCGGGTCGGTCAGCCGGGTGCGCAGCACGCCGATCAGCAGGCTGATGGAATGCATGGGCTGGCGCAAGTCGTGGCTGGCCGCGGCCAGGAAGCGGGTCTTGGCGGCATTGGCACGCTCGGCTTCGTCCTTGCGCAGGGAAGCTTCATCGAGCTGCGTCATCAGGCGCCCGTTGAGGATCTCGATCTCCTCGGCGCGGTCTTCGAGGACGTCGCGGGCGGCGGAGAGTTCCTGGGTGCGGGCGGCGACCTTGGCTTCGAGGCTGCTGTAGAGATCGCGGAGGCGGTGCACCATCTGGTTGAAATCGCCGGCCAGGTCTTCGATCTCGTCATGCCGCTCGTTGATCCGCGGCGTGGGCAGGTCGAAGTCGAGTTGCCCGGACACGATCCTGGCCGTTGCCTCTCGCAGCGCGACGATGGGGGCCGCCATTCGTCGGGCAAAGACCAGCCCCAGGAACAGGGCGGCAAACCCGCCCAGCAGCATCAGCACCAGCGTACGGCTCAGCGTGGCCAGGACGGGCTCCAACGCCTCGCTGCGGGGCTGTTCCATGAGGACGCGCCAGCCGCTGTTCGCCACCTTGGCGCTCGTGATGATCACGGGCTTGCCCTGAAGGCTGGTCGCCGAGACGCCGCGCAAGTCCGATGACGCGGCGCGCATCTGCCGGAAGATCTCGGTGCCGGACAGATCCTGGCGATTGAGCACCTCGGTCATGCGGGTATGGGCGATCAGGGTTCCGACCTCGTCGACGATCAGGGCCACCCCTCCGTCCGAGGTTTGCAGGCGCGCAACGATCTCTCCGAGCAGCCTCAGGTCGACGGTGCCCACGACGGCCCCCGTGCCATCGAACGCGGCAATCCGCATGGTGGGTATATGGCCCTCGCGGAAGAAGCTGCGGCCGCGATGCAGCGGGTCTTTTGCCGACAGATCGATCAGGGCGGGCTCGTCGAACATCCGGCCCGGCTTTGCCGGAGCCGCAGCCACCCGGCGAGAGACCGCCAGCGTCTCGCGGCCATCGCCATCCACGGCTTGAAGCTCGATGATGGCGGGCACCATTTGCATGAGGCGATAGAACTCCTCACGCCGCTGGGTCGGGCCGAAGTTCGACGTGCCCCAGGGCATCTTGGCAACGTCACGCAGGCTGGCCTCGATGCCGGACAGATAGCTGGCGATCTCACGCGCCGCGCTTTCCGCCTGCGCGGCCTGGAGTTGTTCGATGTGGTCCAGTGACTCGCGGTAGCTGAACCGCATCTGGACCGCACCCGAAACCAGCAGCAGCAGCAGCGTCAGCCCACACAAGCGGAAGGCATAGCGACGCGCAAGCGGTGAAAGGCGGCGCTCTCGGCTCGTCCAGATCATCATCGGACGACCAGATCGGCGCGTCGAACCACATCTGGATTCAACATCGGCAGGCGTTGATCGGAAGAGATGCGGACGGCGAATTGAAAGCGATGCGGCATCTGGATCGGGATGGATCCGGCCCGCTCGCCTTGAAGGACCCGCGCGGCAAGATCCGCCAGCGTGGGTTCGACCATGCCAGGCATGAAGGTGTAGCTGAGGTGGGCGAACTCGTGGATGTCCTGCGCGGTGGCGGACATGATCGGTTGGCCGCGTGCGAACAGGTGGCGGCCCAGTTGGCCGTTCAGGCTGAGGACGGTGCGGGGAAGGCACCAGGCCTCGACCTGCGAAAACTCCGGGGCGGTGGTTTTCGCGATGGCTTCATCCGCCGTGGTCGCGATCAGCAATTGGACGGCAACGCCTCGTGCCGCGGCAACTTCCTGCAAACCCTGTTGTCTGGTTTTCGAGGCCGCGAGCCACTCGGCGTCGGCGACGACGGCAATGCGGCGCAGCGAAGGGTAGGCATCGATCAACATCTCGAGGCGCTTTGCGTCGAGTTCGTCATTGGTCCAGAGCCCGACACTGGGTTCCGCGCGCTTGGACAGATTCGACACAACACCCATCGCTATCGGATCGATCTGGAGCGAGAAGACCAGGGGAATGTCCGGTGCTGCGCGGCGCGCCGCCTGCGCTTGCCGACCATTCTGGGCGACCCAAAGGGTGGGGCGTTGACTCGCAATGCTCTGCAGTTCGGCCCGCATGGCCTCAGGCTCCCCGGGCACGCTGACCGCTCGTACCTTGGTATGGGCCAAAAGTCCGGGATGCCGTTCAGCCAAGGCCTGCACGAAGCGTTTCACGAAGACATCCTGTTCGGCATTGCCGCGTGCCAGCACCACGATCTGCTGGGAGGTGTTCGCCTTGGCGGAACCGCGCCACCACCACGCCAGGGCGACGATGGCTGCAAGTGCAAATGCCAAGAGTCCAATCCGTACGACCCGGTCCATTCGGCCACTGTTGCTCGCTGTTACAGGTCGCTATTCTCCAGCCGCGCTGAAGTTTATGGCGTGCTCAATCCAAGGAGGATTTATGGCGACCATTGTTCGATACAGCTGGCTCAAGGTGATCAAGACGGGCGTCCCGCCAGCCCCTTCGCCGGCACCGCAGCCGTCTCCGCCCGCGATTGACTTCGCACTCTGGACCAGCACCGCCGGCGCCGTTGCAGCCTTCCAGATGGATGCGACCCCCGTGCGCGCCGTTGCGCCGGCACCCGTCGCCGGGTTGCAGCTGACCGGTTTTGCTGCGAACGGGACGGTGAGCGGGCGTTGCGCGGATTGCCCGGCGCAAGCTCCTCAGCAGCAACGTTCCCTGTTTGTCATGCAGGCGCCGCCACTGCCTGCGGCTGGCGACGCTTGGGCGCTCGAAAGCGGGACGGGCCCCGACAGCTCGGGCCCCGCTTGCCCGAACGATCCGCAACTCACGTTCGCGATCTATCCCATCGAGGGCGACTATCAGGCCGCTCAGGACTGGATCAACAGCACAGCAGGTGCTGCCTGGTGCATCGGGGCGGCAACCGCGGTCATGATTTCCTGCGTGGTGCAGGTCTGAAGGCCTGCCGACGGCCGCTTCATGGCGGCCGTGACAAGGCATCGGCGGGTGGCGCGCCGCCGATGCCTGCTGCAACTCATGCGCGGGCCCGCCGCCTCTGCAGCCAGCCCACCACGCCCAGCCCCAGCCCGAACAACACCCAGGTCCCCGGCTCCGGCACCGCCTGCGCCTGGAACACCGCGCCACCCTCAGCCGAGAAGCTGAAGCTCGTGAACTGGTCGGTGCCGCTGCTGGCCGAATAGTCGATTGGAGTCAGGCCCCGGTTGCCGGGGCAAGCGCCGGGAGCGCGATACCCCCTGGCAAGGGGGCACCATGCCGGGTCAGGCCTTGCGCGCCATCCCCAAGACTGGTGAATCGCGCCGCCCGACGGCTCGGGAGAATCACCCGCATGACGCCGAAGAAGTCCCGCGAGCTGAGCCGCCTGCGCGAGCTGTGCTCGCTGGACCTGCCCACGCCGCTCGTCATGCCGGCCCTGCTGGCGGAGCTGCATGCCCTGGTGCCGTCCAGCCGCAACCTGTTCGACTGGTGCGATGGCGACGGCGCGCTGACGCGCTACTGCGTCGAGGGTCCGGTGGACGAAGCCGTCGCCAGGCTCTATTTCGACGAGTTCCACAACAAGCGCGAGGCCGAGGCCATGCCGTCCTTCGCCCAGGGCCTGCGCTCGGGCGCCGTGCTGAACAGCGCGGCCCAGCTGGACACGGCGCGCTTTCTCGGCTCGGCCCTGTATGCCGAGATCTGGCGGCCCCAGGGCTTTCGCTACCGCGTCGAGCTCATCGTGCGCTCGCGGGCCGGCCAGCCCCTTGGCTCACTGGTGCTGTACCGCGCGCCCGGCGAGCCCTGCTTCACGGCCAGCGAGGAGGCACGCCTGCTGCCGCTGCTGCCGCATCTGGCCCAGGCCTTGTCGCGCGACGCCACGCCGCGTTGCGCCCCCGAGCATTGGCAGCCCGCGCCCGAGGCGGCCGAGGTGCTGCTGCTGGACGAGACGGGCCGGCTCGGCCATGCCAGCGCCGGCGCCCAGCGCCTGCTGCTGCTGGCGGGCTCGGGTCCGGGCCTGCTGCCCGCCCAGGCGCCGACCGAGGAGGTGCTAGCCAGCCTGCATGTGGCGGCGCGCCAGGGCCCGGTCACGCGATTCATCGACAGCCCCTGGGGCCGGTTCGAGTTCAAGGCCTGCCGGCTGGACGCCGTCCAGCGCGATGCGCCCAGCTGGACCCAGGTGCAGCTGCGCCGCTTCGAGCCGCGCGAACTGGCCGACGAGCGCCGCCTGCAGCGCTTCGAGCTGTCCAGCGGCCAGGCCGCCGTGGCCCGGCTGCTGATGCAGGGGCTGGCCCAGGCCGAGGTCGCCCAGCGGCTGAGCGTCGCGCCCAGCACCGTCGTCGACCACACCCGCAAGCTCTACCAGCGCCTGGGCGTGCGCTCGGCGCGCGAGCTGGTCGACAAGATCAGGTCCGCGCCGAATTGATGGCCAGCAGGCCGTCGAAGATCAGGCCTTCGATGAGCTCGTGAGGCGCGTCCAGCGCCGGGGCCACCTTCCAGCCGGCGCCGCCGGTCATCAGCAGCAGGGGCTCGCGGCCCTCGCGCCTGGTCAGCAGGCGGAACATGCGCTCGATGGCGCCGGTGATGGCGAAGGTGCCGCCGGTGGTGAGCGCGTCGCTGGTGTTGGTGGGGAAGTCGCGCACCTCGCCGGTGGGCACGCGCAGGCCGGCGGTGCCGCCTTCCAGCGCGCGCAGCATGATGCCGTGGCCGGGCAGGATGAGGCCGCCCAGGAACTCCGCCTGGCTGGACAAGGCCTCCACCGTCACCGCCGTGCCCACCATGACGACGAGGACGGGGCCGTCGAAGCCGCGCATGCGCGCATGGGCATGGGCGCCGACGACGGCCACCCAGCGGTCCGCGCCCAGGCGGGTGGGGTGGTCGTAGCCATTCTTGACGCCGGCCGTCTCCGGCGCCGGCACCACCCAGCGGGCGCTGAGATCCCAGTGCTCCATCTGCTCCTCGACGCGGCGCCGCACCGCGTCGCCGGCCACATTGCTGCCGAGGATGCGGGTCGGCGGGGCCAGGCCTTGCCAGTCCTCGTCGGCCAGCCGGTCGATGTTTTCCAGGAAGACGGCACCGTGCTGCAGCGGCTGGCTGCCAGGCTGGGCGTCGTCTTCATAGACGGCCCACTTCAGTCTTGTGTTGCCAATGTCGATAGCCAGAAAGCTCATGGGAGGCTGTGGCGTGAACGATGCCGCGAGCCTACCAGCGCATTTGTATCTGCCCGTTCGGGTTTCTGCTTCAATCGGCGGTTACTTCTGATCGCCCTTTTTCTCCAGGAGAACCCCATGCTGCGACGTCTGCGCATCCAAGCCCGCCTCTGGCTGGCCTTCGGCATCATCCTCGCGATGACGGCGCTGCTCGTGGCCGTGGGCGGCTTCGGCCTGAACGTGTCCCAGAAGGCCATCCAGGGCATCACCCAGAAACTGATCCCGGCCTCCAACATCACGATGGCAGCGCGCAGCCAGCTGCTGCAGAGCAAGGCGGCCACCTCCACGCTGGTGGCCTCCATCTTCAACAAGGACGGCATGGCCCGCGCCAAGAAGGAGTGGGATGCCGCGCAGGCGGGTCTGGACAAGGCCATGGACGACTTCGGCGCCATCTCCACCGAAGAGAAGGGCAAGGAAGCCCTGGCCAAGTTCCGCGGCCTGATGGCCGACTACCGCAAGGCCGTCAAGCCCGTGGCCGAGAAGATCCTGGCCGACAGCTATCCCGACGCCCAGGCCGCCTTCGAGGACATCAAGGCCGCCGACGCTGCCTACGACCCGGCCCTGGCCATGCTGAACGGCATCGAGAGCGACCTGAAGAAGCGCGGCGACGAAGTCTTCACCAAGGTGGACAGCACCATCAGCGGCATCTTCGTCGGCTTCCTGGTCGCCTTCGCCGTCTGCGTCATCGCCGGCGGCGCGCTGGCGGTGCTGATCTCGCGCTCCATCATCGGCCCGCTGGTGGCGGCCAAGCGCTTTGCCGAGCGCATGGCCGACGGCGACCTGTCGCGCGCGCCCGAGGCCCGCGGCACCGACGAGTCCGCCGAGATGATGCAGGCCCTGGCCGCCATGCAGAAGTCCCTGTCCGAGATCGTCGGCCAGGTGCGTGAGTCGGCCGAAAGCATCCAGGTCGCGTCGACCGAGGTGGCCACCGGCAACATGGACCTGTCGCAGCGCACCGAGCAGACGGCCTCCAACCTGCAGCAGGCCTCCAGCTCCATGACCCAGCTGACCGGCACCGTCAGCCAGAGCGCCGACTCGGCGCAGACGGCCAAGCAGCTGGCCGGCGCCGCCGCCGAGACGGCCGGTCGCGGCGGCGATGTCGTGTCGCGCGTCGTCAGCACCATGGGCGAGATCAACAACGCCAGCCGCAAGATCGCCGACATCATCGGCACCATCGACGGCATCGCCTTCCAGACCAATATCCTGGCGCTGAATGCCGCGGTGGAAGCCGCGCGTGCCGGCGAGCAGGGCCGCGGCTTCGCCGTCGTCGCCGGCGAGGTGCGTTCGCTGGCCCAGCGTTCGGCGGAAGCCGCCCGCGAGATCAAGGCGCTGATCGGCGCCAGCGTCGAGCGCGTCGAGGCCGGCACCCATCTCGTCAACGACGCCGGCACGACCATGACCGACATCGTCGGCTCGGTGCAGCGCGTGACCGACATCATTGGCGAGATCAGCGCCGCCGCCGTCGAGCAGAGCCAGGGCATCGCCCAGGTCAACGGCACGGTGACGGAGCTGGACCAGATGACGCAGCAGAACGCCGCGCTTGTGGAAGAGTCCGCCGCGGCGGCTCAGTCGCTGAAGGAGCAGGCGGTGCGCCTGGCCGGGCTGGTGAGCAGCTTCAAGCTGAGCTGAGGCGACTGCCGGCAGGCTTGTGCCGGCCAAGCCAGATAGACCTTGTTGGCGTTGCCGCAGGAGTGCCGGTCGGGGCGCGCCTGTGCAGCACGCCGTCGATCGCTCTGCATCGTCGGAGTTGATGATGTTCTGGCCGATTGCGGCCAGTACCATCAAAACGCCTTCGGCGCCCCCGCCGAGTTCTCCTTCGACTCCCCGGGCGACTCCTAGTGCGAAGCACCGGTTCCAGCCCGCTTAACCAGGCGATGCATGGACAAGCTCGCTGAAATCGAAACCGATGCCGGCAATCCAGCCGCTGCCACGCAGGCGCAGGGCCAGGCCATCCGCTGCTACCTGGACTACCGCCGCGCCGGCGGCGAGAACCACGACGCAGCGGGCCGCCTGGTCCTCCGCGTCACGCAGCACCTCGGCGCAGGCAATCCGGCCGAAGCTGAGACGCTGCTCCAGCGACTGGCCGCCGATCCGGAGTTCGCTCGTCTGCACAACTTCATCCGTGCACTCCAAGCCGTCTTCGCCGGCAGTCGCGACCGTGGCCTCGCCTCCGCCCCGGAGCTGAGCCACACCATGGCCGCCGAAATCCTCTTCCTGATCGAAACCCTGGAGCAGCAGCCCTGAGCCTGTCGAGTTCGCGCAGCGCGACTTCAACGTCGGCTGCATCGTCAGCACTCAGTGCCTAGGCGCAGGCCGGTAACTGCGTGACCCAGCACCGGCGGCGCTTCAGCCTACTTGGCGAGCGCCCTGCTGAACGGCATCGAGCGCCGCGTGGGCGGCGACCTCGCCGATGACCAAGAGGGCCGGGCTCTTCAGACCCTCGCGCGCAATGCAGTCCGGCAATCCAGCCAGCGTCGTCACCGCATGTCGCTGCTGCGCCGTATGTGCCGCACTGACGACGGCCGCTGGCAGATCGGCCTTCAATCCCGCATCCAACAGCTTGTCCGTGATGTCGGCCGAGCGCGCCACGCCCATGTAGATGACCAGGGTCAGGCCGGTGCGCGCCAGGGCCGCCCAGTCGGGTTCGGCACGGCCTTCGCCGGGATGGCCGGTGACGAGGATGACGCCGGGCGAGGCGCGTCTGTCGGTGACCGGGATGCCGACGGCGGCCGGGCCGGCGATGCCGCTGGTCAGACCTGACACCACTTCCACGTCGAGGCCGGCCTCGCGCAGCGCATCGACCTCCTCGCCACCGCGGCCGAAGACAAAGGGGTCGCCGCCCTTGAGGCGCACGACGCGGTGACCGGCGCGGGCTTCCTTGATCATCAGCGCATGGATGAAGTGCTGGTCCGTCGAGATGCAGCCGCCGCGCTTGCCGACGCGCAGCAGGCGACCCTCGACGAGGCCCAGCACGCGTGGGTCGATGAGGTCGTCGGCCAGCACCACATCGGCGGCCTCGATGCGCCTGAGCGCGCGGACGGTCAGCAGTTCCGGATCGCCAGGGCCGGCGCCAACAAGAGAGACGATGTGGTTCATGCCGGTACTTCCTCAGGCGTGGTGGCGACCAGGCGGCGCAAGGTCGGCAGGCAGGAGCCGCATTGCGTGCCGCAGCGTTTCTCGGCCTGCAGTTGGGCGAGCCTTTCGGTGGGGCTGCCGCTGCAGCGCTGCAGCGTCAGGCGGATGACGTCCTCGCGCACATCGAAGCAGTTGCAGACCTGGGGGCTGGCCGCCGTCATGTTGGTCGGCGGTGCGCCGGGCGACAGCAGCCAGCGGCCGACGGTGGCGGCCGCGGTGCGCTCGCGCCACAGGTCGACCAGCCAGGCGCCTTCTTCATGCTGGCCGACGCGCAGCAGCGCCTGCAGCGGTGCGGTTTGCAAATCATCGCCGTCGAGATTGAGCAGGCGCAGCCGGCCGCGCTGGGCATCGGCGTAGCGCAGCACGGCGGGGTTGTTCAGGCCCAGCACGGCGGCAAGTTCCTCGACCAGTTCGGCCGCCGGCGCCTCGGCGCAGGCGGCTTCGAAGGCCCAGCCCACCTGCTCACCCTTGGCCGGTTCGGGCAGGCAGTGGGCATAGCCGAAGCGCGGCATCAGTGCGCGCAGCCGCTCGCGCAGGCGCGGGCCGTCGGCGGGTGCGACCCAGGCGCAGGCGCTGAGGCGCCAGGGCAGGTCGGCGGGCTCGATGGCGACGGCGCTGAACTTCAGTTCGGGCTGCTTGGAGTCGGGGCAGAAGGCGCCTTGCGTGACGGCGTTGATGCCGAGCTGGGCGCCGATGAACTCGTCGCCCCAGTGCATGGCGATGTCGGCACCGGCCAGCGGCACGTTCTCGTCGAGCTTGAGCGGCAGCACGACCTCGCCGCGTTTGGAGCGCACATGGACGAGTTCGCCCTCGGCCAGCTTGCGGCGGGCGGCGTCGCTGGGGTGGATGCGCACCAGCGGCTTGCCTTCATGGGCGAACAGGCGCGGCACGCTGCCGCTGCGGCTCATGCCATGCCATTGGTCGCGCATGCGGCCGGTGGTCAGCGCGAACGGGCGCTTCGGCGATGCGGTCTCGGCAGTGGCCGTGTAGGGCTTGGTGATGAAGCGGGCGCGGCCATCGGCGGTGGCAAAGCGGCCGTCGGTATAGAGGCGCGGGGTCGAGCCCGTCACATAGGGCCACTGCTGCGGGCCTTCGGTGTCCAGCGTGATCCAGGACAGGCCGGTGATGTCGAGGTCGCGGCCACGCGTGGACTCGCGGTGTTCATTCCACAGGTCTTCCGGACCGTTGGCGACGATGCGCGACGGGCGGGCGAGGCCAGCATCGATGAGTTCAGCCACGTCGCGCACGATGCGCCAGTCGGCCCGCGCCTCACCGGCCGCCGGCACGGCCGGGCGCACGCGGCTGATGCGGCGCTCGCTGTTGGTGACCGTGCCTTCCTTCTCGCCCCAGGTGGCGGCGGGCAGCAGGTAGTCGGCGTATTTGGCTGTGGCCGTGTGGGCGAAAGCCTCCTGCAGGATGACCAGCTCGCAGCGCTCCAGCGCCTTGCGCACAGTGGCTTGATCCGGCATGGACTGGGCCGGGTTGGTGCAGGCAATCCACAGCGCCTTGATTTCGCCGCGCGCGGCGGCCTCGAACATCTCGACAGCGGTGTGGCCGCGCTTGCCTGGCAGCCCGGGCACGCCCCACAGCGACTCGATCTCCGCCCAGTCCGCGGCTCTGCCCGGGTCACGATGGCCGGGCAGCAGCGTGGCCATGCCGCCGCTTTCGCGGCCGCCCATGGCATTGGGCTGACCGGTCAGCGAGAAGGGGCCGGCGCCGGGCTTGCCGATCTGGCCCGTGGCCAGGTGCAGATTGATGAGGGCCGTGTTCTTGGCCGTGCCGCTGCTGCTCTGGTTGAGGCCCTGGCAGTAGAGGCTGAGCGAAGAGGGCGAGGTGGCGAACCATTCAGCGGCCTGCCAGATGTCCGCTTCCTTGACGCCGCAGACCTGGGCGGCGCGGGACGGTGCCCAGTCGCGCACCAGTTCCTTCAGAGCGTCGAAGCCTTCGGTCGATTGCTCGATGAAGCCGTTGGCCGTCCAGCCTTGCCAGATGACGGCATGCAGCAGGCCATGGCACAGGGCTACGTCGGTGCCGGGGCGGATCTGCAGATGCAGGTCGGCGAGCTCGGCCGTCTCGGTGCGGCGCGGGTCGATGACGATGAGCCGATGTTGTGCATTTCGGCCCTGCTTGTTGCCGCGCGCCGCTTCGAGGCGGCGGAACAGGATGGGGTGGGCCCAGGCCGGGTTGGCGCCGCTGATCAGCACGCAGTCGGCCAGCTCGATGTCCTCGTAGCTGCAGGGCGGCGCGTCGGCGCCCAGGGCCTGCTTGTAGCCGACGACGGCCGAACTCATGCACAGCCGCGAGTTGGAGTCGATATGCGGCGTGCCGATGACGGCGCGGGCCAGCTTGTTGAAGGCGTGATAGTCCTCGGTCAGCAGCTGGCCGGAGATGTAGACGCCAATGGACTCGGGACCGTGTTCAGCGCGGATGGCCAGCAGCTTGTCGGCGATCTCGCGGTTGACCTGCTCCCAGCTCACCACTTCGGGCTGTGCGCTGCGTGCGCCGCGCTTCTGCGGCTCACGCAGGCGCTGATGCTGGATGACAACCGGCGTGGCCGTCAGGTGCAGATTGGTGCCCTTGGTGCACAGGCGCCCGAAGTTGGCCGGGTGGTCGGGGTCGCCGCGCACGCCGGTGATCTGCGTGTCATCGTGCTCGATCACAACACCACAGCCTACGCCGCAGTACGGGCATGTGGATTTCGTTTCGCGCATGGTCATACCCACCCTCGGCTGTGGAGCCCCTCGCTTGGCGAGGGGACGAGAGGGGAGTGCTGCGTGTCACCGCATAGCGGATCGCGCTTCAGCGCGTATCCGCAATAGGGGCAGGTGGGCTTTGTCTCGCTCATGTTCTTCTAGGCAGTCAGGCCTTCGCCGCTCAAGCCACCGCAATCGAAATCTTCGGGCCTGCGACAGGTGCAGGAAGGTCAAGAGCCAAGGTGTCCAGCTCGTTTTGCAGCAGGAAGACGTCGCCACCTTCCAGCTTCACGCGAAAGCTCGGCGTGCAGCCCTCATCGGGCTCGCGGGCCGTGCCGTCATTCAAGCCGATGGTCCAGTTGTGCAGCGGGCAGGCGACGCTCTTGCCGAAGACGATGCCCTGGCTCAAGGGGCCGCCCTTGTGCGGGCAGCGGTCCAGCAGCGCGAAGACTTCGTCCTCGGCATTGCGGAACAGGGCCACGTCGACGCCGACAGGGCGCTGCACACGGCGCGAGCCCAGCACGGGGATGTCCTGCAGCGCGCAGATGCGGGTCCAGTCGTCCATGGTTGTCATCCGAGTTGGCGGGCAAACTGCCCCGTCACGGTTTCCATCACGGCGAGCAGGTTCTCGCTCGCCACGAAGACGTTGCTGGCCGCCTCCGGGCCCTGGCTCTCGCCGGCCAGCGCCGACTGCAGGAAGACCCACTGATTGCGCGCCAGCTCGAGGTTGTCGCGGATGGCGGGCGTCACCTCGGGGGCCGCGGACAGCACGCGCATGGCGGTCTCGAACTCGGCGCGGGCCTTGACGGTTTCCTTGGCGACCAGATCGGCCCGCGCACCTTGCTGGCCAGCCATGAAGAAGAGAGCCAGGCGTTGCGACAGCATGCGCTGGCGGCCCGACATATTGACCAGCATGGCCGTGGCCGCGGCGGAGCGCTGTTGCAGTTGGCCGGTCGCAACCTGGGCCAGGCTGAGCATCTCGCCCGAGGTCTGCAGCAACTCGCCGACGCGCTCGGCACTGGGCTTGCTCTTCAGCAGGGCGCGGTAGTCGCCAAAGCGGTGCTGAATGGCCTTGTAGCTGCCGGCAATCTCGGGCGTGGGGGCGAAGGCCAGCAACTCGGTGAGCTGCTTCTCGAAACGGGCCTCGCTGACCTGCAGCACCGAGCGGGCGCGATCGGCGAGTTCGGGGCGCAGCTGGCCCAGCCAGGCCTTGCCCATGCGCTGGCTCAGCATGCGCTGGGCGCCGGCCTTGTCGATGGCTTCGCCGAGCTGGTTGATGCGGCCCTGGGCCAGGGCTGGGCCGGCGGCCAGACCCAATCCACAGAAGAGGATCGAACGGCGGTCCAGTAGTGCATGACCGCGCGGCTGCCGCGGAACTGGCTTTGCCAGGCCACTGGCAGCGCCCCCTTCGAGGGGGCCGGCGAAGCCGGTAGGGGGTGGGCTCATCAACATCAGGCGCCGACCTTTTCGAATTGACGCAGGTCGACACGGGCCTGGTCGAAATCGAACCAGGGGTCGGGCTCGCCGTCGAGGCTGAACTGCAGCTGCGCCCACAGCGCCTTGCGGCGGTCGGCGTCCTCAAGGACCTGCTTCTTGACGTGGTCCAGGCCGACGCGGGCGACGTAGTGCACCGTGCGCTCGAGGTACCAGCCCTCCAGGCGGTAGAGCTGCAGGAAGGCGCCGCTGTACTCCAGCACTTCCTCGGCCGTCTTCAGCTTGCAGAAGAACTCGGCGACCTCGGTCTTGATGCCGCCGTTGCCGGCGACATAGATTTCCCAGCCCGAGTCCACGCCGATGACGCCGACGTCCTTGATGCCGGCCTCCGCGCAGTTGCGCGGGCAGCCCGACACGGCGATCTTGACCTTGTGCGGGGCATACATGCGCCACAGCGCACGCTCCAGGTCCTTGCCCATCTGCGTGCTGTCCTGCGTGCCGAAGCGGCACCACTCGCTGCCGACGCATGTCTTCACCGTGCGCAGGGCCTTGGCATAGGCATGGCCCGAGGGCATGGCTATGTCCTTCCAGACGTTGACGAGGTCTTCCTTCTTGACGCCTAGCAGGTCGATGCGCTGGCCTCCGGTGACCTTGACGGTGGGGATCTGGTACTTGTCCACCGCATCCGCGATGCGGCGCAGTTCCGAGCTCGTCGTCTCGCCGCCCCACATGCGCGGGATGACCGAATAGCGGCCGTCCTTCTGGATGTTGGCGTGGGAACGCTCGTTGATGAAGCGGCTCTGCGGATCGTCGAGGGCCTCCTTGGGCCAGGTCGAGATCAGGTAGTAGTTGATGGCCGGGCGGCAGGTGGCGCAGCCATTGGGCGTCTTCCAGTCGAGGGCGTGGAAGACCTCTTCCTTGGTCAGCAGATGGGCCTTGGCAATGGTGTCGCGGGCATCCTGGTGGCTGGCCTCGGTGCAGCCGCACATCGCCTTCTTCTTGGGCGCTGCCGAGTAGTCGCCACCGGCCGTGAACATGATGAGCTGCTCGACCAGGCCGGTGCAGCTGCCGCAGCTGGCCGAGGCCTTGGTGTGCTTGCGCACCTCGTCCAGCGTGAACAGGCCCTTGTCGCGGATGGCCTTGCAGATGCTGCCCTTGGACACGCCGTTGCAGCCGCAGACCTCGTCGGTGTCGGCCATCGACGCCGCGCGGCTGACGCCCTGGTGACCCACGTCGCCGATGTTGGCGCCGGCCTCGCCGAACATCAGCTTGTCGCGGATGTCGGCGATCTTGCGGCCCTCGCGCAGCAGCTTGAAGTACCAGCCCCCGTCCACCGTGTCGCCGTACAGGCAGGCGCCGACGAGCTGGTCGTTCTGGATGACCAGCTTCTTGTAGACGCCGGCGAAGGGGTCGCTCATGACGATCTCTTCCGTGCCGGCGCCGCCAGTGAAGTTGCCGGCTGAGAACAGGTCGATGCCCGTCACCTTGAGCTTGGTGCTGACCGAGGAGCCCAGGTAGCGGCCGATGCCGAACTGGGCCAGGTGAGTCGCGCAGACCTTGCCCTGCTCGAACAGCGGCGCCACCAGGCCGTAGGCGATGCCGCGGTGGGCCGCGCATTCGCCGACCGAGTAGACGCGCGGGTCCGTCACCGTCTGCATGGTGTCGGTCACGACGATGCCGCGGCTGCAATGCAGGCCGGCCTTCTCGGCCAGGGCGGTGTTGGGGCGAATGCCGGCAGCCATGACAACGAGATCGGCCGGCACTTCGACGATCTGGCCATCGGCCGCCTTGAGCTTGATCGCGCGCACGCGGCCGGCCGCGTTGCCCAGCAGTTCCTGCGTCTGCGCGCCCAGCATGAAGTTCAGGCCGCGGTCGACCAGGGACTTGCGCAGCAGGTCGCCGGCCACGCCGTCGAGCTGGCGCTCCATCAAGGTGTCGACCAGGTGCACGACAGTCACCTGCATGCCGCGCAGCATCAGCCCGTTGGCGGCCTCCAGCCCCAGCAGACCGCCGCCGATGACGACGGCGTGCTTGTACTGGGTGGCCGCATCGATCATCGCGTTGGTGTCGGCGATGTCGCGGTAGGCAATGACGCCTTCGAGGTCCTTGCCCGGCACGGGCAGCACGAAGGGATTCGAGCCGGTCGCGATCAGCAGGCGGTCGTATTCAGCCGCGGTGCCATCGGCGGCGATGACGCGGCGGCGCACGCGGTCTATCTCTGTGACCGTCTTGCCGAGGTGCAGTGTGATGCCGTTGTCCGCGTACCAGGACAGCGGGTTCAGGATGATCTCGTCGATCGTCTGCTCGCCGGCCAGCACCGGCGACAGCAGGATGCGGTTGTAGTTGGGGTGGGGCTCGGCGCCGAAGACGGTGATGTCATAGAGGTCGGGCGTGATCTTCAGCAGCTCTTCGAGCGTGCGCACGCCGGCCATGCCGTTGCCCACCATCACGAGCTTCATCTTCTTCATGCCGAACTCCTGAGTGGCCTGCCAATTGCTTTGCAAGGCATGTGCCAGCGATGAAGCTGGCCTCCAGTCCTGCCGCAGCGTGCAAAACGACCAGCGGCGCCCCACGCCGAAGCGCTTGCTGTCCCGGTGCGGGTGCACTCATCCTGAAACTGCACCAAGATGAGGCCCCTCGTCCAAGGCGTACCTTGGCCGGTCCCCCGCGGGGACGGCGATGCGTGCCGGCTCGACCAGCACGCACATCGCCAGTGCGGGCCGGCTAGGGAGCGGCCCGGCGCTCGGCCCGCGAATCACTAACAACAACCACACATGCGCTTCGAACTCGACACCGGCCTGTCCAGCCTGCAGGGCAAGCGTCCTCGCAACGAGGACTTCGCCGGCGTTCAGGCCCCGGCTTCGCATGAGGCGGAGCGCGGTTGGGTGGCGGCGCTGGCCGATGGTGTCAGCGGCGGCGAGAACTCCAACGCCGATGGCTTGATGGCTGCCCAGACCTCGGTCATGAGCCTGCTGCGCGACTTCCACGGCGTGCCGGCCGACTGGGACACCAGCGTCGCGATGGACCGCCTGCTCGGCCACCAGAACGCCTGGCTGGCTTCGCACAACCGCCGCCCCGGTGCCGACGGCCAGCCGCGCGAGGCGCTGACGACGCTGACGGCCATCGCCCTGCGCGGCCGCCGCTATGCGCTGGCCCATGTCGGCGACAGCCGCGCCTGGCTGCTGCGTGATGGCCAATGCCTGTTGCTGACCCAGGACCACCGCATGGAGCGCCGTGACTTCGCCGGCCTGACGCGCGCGCTGGGGCTGGACGATGCGCTGCGCCTGGACCACAGCGCCGGCGAGCTCAAGGTCGGCGACCGCCTGTTGCTGACCAGCGACGGCGTGCACGGCGCGCTGCGCAGCCGCCAGATCGCCGATGTGCTGCGCACGACGGAGGGCGCCCAGGCCGCCGCCGATGCGCTGACCCAGGCGGCGCTGGCGGCGGGCAGCAGCGACAACGCGACCGCCCTGGTGCTGGACGTGAAGGACCTGGCCGATCCCGGCCTGAGCGACCTCGCTGCCCTGGGCCGCACCCTGCCCAGCCCCGGTCCGTTGGGCGTCGGCTCGACCCTGGATGGCTACCAGGTCACGGCCCTCGTCGCCGACAACGGCGTGCACCGCCTGCTGCAGGCGCGCGAGTTGTCGAGCGGCCGCCTCGTGGCCTTGAAGATGCTGCGCCCCGGCCGCGCCGACGACCCCGAGGAGCGGGCCATGCTGGCCCATGAGATCTGGCTGGGTTTGCGCCTGGCCGAAGCGCCACGGCATCGGCGACGTGGCGGCCGTGATTGGAGTTCCGGCGGCTTTGTGCGCGTGCATGCGCCCGCCGACGGCGCCACGCATTTCTATGCCGTCTTCGACTGGCATGGCGGCCACACGCTGGAGCAATTGCTGGCCAAGGGGCCGCTGGATGTGGCCCAGGCCCAGGCGCTCGCGAGTGCCGTGGCGCGCTCACTGAGCTTGCTGCATGCGGCCGGTGTCGTGCACCGCGACATCAAGCCGGCCAATCTCCACTTCGGCGACGACGGCCAATGGCGGGTGCTCGATCTGGGCGTGGCCCTGAGCCCGCGTGCGCCGGCGGCCTCGCATGAGCTGCATGCCGGCACGCCCAGCTATATCAACCCCGAGCAATGGCAGGACCCGCCGGTTCCCGCCGATGCGGGCTCCGACCTGTTCGCCCTCGGCGTGACCCTCTACCAGGCGCTGACCGGCAAGCTGCCCTATGGCGAGATCGAGCCCTACCAGCTGGCCCGCTACAAGCGCGAGCCGGCCAGCGTCAGCCGGCTGCAACCCAGCGTGCCGATGCCGCTCGATCGCCTCGTCATGCGCGGCATTGCGAGAGAGGCCAAAGCGCGTTTCGAGACCGCCGACGAACTGTTGCTGGCGCTGGAGCGACTGGCGGCGCGCGATCAGCCCGCATCTGCGAAGGCTGCTCGCCCGCGCGAGGCCGCTGTGTCGGGCTGGCAGATCGCCTTTGGCCTGTCGGCCATCCTCAACCTGCTGCTGATCGCCTGGCTGGCTTTTCTACCCCGTTGAGAAAGCAAACGGCCCGCCGAAGCGGGCCGTGAAGCCAGGCGAAGGCGCCTAGACGCGCTGGTAGTGCACGGGCTCCGCCTCCTTGGCTGCCGCCGCCACGCGGCGTGCGCGCCCACCCTTCTCGGCCCAGGTGCGCGTCCAGCGGATCTGCATCACGCGCATGACGCCCAGCATCAGCACGGACAGCACGGCAAAGACGACGAAGCCCCAGGCGTAGGTGCCGGCATGCTGCTTGGACAGGCCCATCAGGTTGGGCACCAGGCCGCCGCCGAGTGCGCCGATCTCGCCGATCATCGAGCCGGCCACCGCAGTGGCCGCCGGCCAGCGCAGCGGCACCAGCTGGAAGAGGGCGCCATTGCCCGCGCCGAGAGCGGCGAAGCAGACGATGAGCAGCAGCGTCGTCAGCACCAGCGAGCCGCTGGCCAGGCCCACGCCGGCCAGGCTGATGGCGACGACGACGAGCACCAGCGTCAGCACATTGACGCCGCCCCAGCGGTCAGACAGCGCGCCGCCGACGACGCGCACCGCCGCGCCCATGAAGGCCGCGAGCATTGTCAGCTGGCCGGCCTGCACCTTGGAGACGCCGAACTGGTCGTAGTAGTAGGTGGGCAGGAAGGTGATCAGGCCGATGAAGCCGCCGAAGGTCACGCCGTAGATCAGGCTGAAAGCCCAGCCGTCCTTCTCGAACAGGCAGGCGACGTGCTCGCGCAGCGAGGCGTGGGCGTCGACGTCGGGCGGCTCCTTGGCGAAGACGATCATGACGACCATCGGCAACAGGATGGCCGCAGCCGCGAAGGCGTAGACCGTCTGCCAGCCATGGGCCTGGGCCAGCGGCGGCGCGACGAGGACGGACACCGCCGTGCCCACATTGCCCGCGCCCACCAGGCCCATGGCCAGGCCCTTGTACTGCGGCGGATACCAGCCCGAGCCCAGGCTCAGGGCCACGCCGAAGCTGGCGCCGGCAATGCCCAGCAGCACGCCCATGGCCAGCAGGTCGTCATAGCTCTTCACCATGAAGAAGCCGTAGAGCATGGCGACGGCGATCAGGCCCATCTCCACCAGCGTCGCGTTCTTGCGGCCGATGTACTGGGACAGCAGGCCCAGCGGAAAGCGCATCAGCGCGCCGGCCATGATGGGAATCGACAGCATCAGCCCCTTCTGTGCCGGCGTCAGGTTGTAGGCCTCGCTGATGAAGGGCGCCAGCGCGCCGTTGAGCACCCAGATGCAGCAGGAAAACGCGAAATACAGAAAGGCGGCGAACAGCGTGGGGCTGTGGCCGGCGTTTTTGAAGTTTTGCAGGGCGGACATCTCGGGCTCGATCTTGCTGGCTGCAAGCGCCCGCGGCCGCCCACCGGTCTTGCCTGGGCGGCAGGACGTCACAGCGGGAGGGAGCCCGCACCATTGCGAGCACCACGCGCCGATACTTGCAAACCTCATGCCCGCCCGCCGGCAATGACGCTGGCCTGTTTCTTGCGCCGTTTTGGGGCGTGACTCCCGAAACCATGTCCGACACCGTCGCTTCTCCTCTGTCGCCCACGCTGATCTGCAGCCCCGAGTTGCCGCCCCAGGCCGCTGCTTTGCAGGCTCAGGGCTGGTCGCTGTGCACCGTTTCCGAGCTTGCCGCGCCCGCCGAGGGGCCGGCCCTGGGCCTGATCTGGTGCCCGGATCGCACCGCCTTGGCGCAGTTGCTGCACTCCGATCGGGCCTTTGGCCTGCCGGCCGTGCTGCTGTCGCCGCCGCCGAGCGACGCTGAAAGGCGCGCCGTGCTGGCCCGTGGCGCGGTGCAGTGGCTGCCCGCCGACGTCGATGCCGGCGTGCTGGGCCAGGCCCTGCTGTGGGCCCGCGACCTGGCCGGCCATCAGCAGGCGCGCGAGCAGGCGGCCCAGGCCAAGCTCGACGAGCGCAAGTGGACGGAGCGCGCCAAGGGCTTGCTGATGCAGGCCCGCGGCATCGACGAGGCCGCGGCCTTCGCGCTGCTGCGCAATACCGCCATGCAGACCCAGTCCAAGCTGCCCGAGGTGGCGCGCGGTGTGGTGCACACCAGCGAGCTGGCGGAGGCGCTGGAGCGCGCCGGCGCCCAGCGCATGCTGAGCCAGCGCCTCGTCAAGCTGCAGGCCCTGCGCCAATGGCCCAAGCTGGCCCCGCCCGAGCGTCGCGAGGCCCAGGCCCTGCTGGACGCTTCGGCCGAGCGCGTGGCCGGCAACCTGGCGCGGCTGGGCGAGTTGCTGCGCCAGGATCTGGCGGAAGAGTTGGGCGCCGTATCAGCCGCCTGGACGCAGCTCGATGCGGCCCTGGGCAACCGCCAGCCGGACCTGGCCCGCAGTGATCGGGCCGCCCAGCGTCTGCTGGAAAGCAGCGAGGTGTTGGTGGCGAAACTGTCCGAGCGTGCCGGCCAGCGGCCGGTGGGCCTGCTCGCCCAGGTCACGCGGCTGCGGCTCCTGAGCCAGCGCCTGGCCAAGGAAGGCCTGCTCGCGCAGGTCATTCCCGGGCATGACACCAGCGGCCTGGCCGCGGGCCTGGACGAGTTCATCAAGGCCTATGACGAGGTGCGCGCCGCGCCGCTGGCAGGGCCTGCGTTGCAGCCGGCATTTGCGGCGGTCGATGAAGCCTGGCTGTTGCTGCTGCGAGGGTTGAGAGTGGAGCAGGGGGATGCGGTGCAGCGCATGCACCAAGGGAGCGAGAGGCTGCTGCAGGCGTTGGAGGCGTTGATCCAGGCGCTGCAGGGGTCGTTGCAGTTGATCTTGGGGTGAGGTTGGTTTGGGTGTTGGATGCTTTCTCCAGGACCTTCAGCAGCTCGATGCAGTGAGCCGGGAGTCCGCCCCGGCAGGGCGGGTAACTTTTCTCTGACTCGCCAGAGAAAAGTCACCCAAAGAGGAGCGCTGATGCAATCCGCACTCGAGCGGGATGAAGCGCTCGCTTCGCTCGAACTGAGCCGCACCCCGATGCGAACCGCTGCGCTCTCGCCTACGACTTGTGAGGAGCGCCAGCGATCGGACCTTCACGCCAGTTAACGTCGGCTGCACGCCGGCCTCATCAGGGAATGCCGAACAGCCGCGTCGCCCGAGCGACGCTGAGTTGGGTCTTCAACTCGTGAGCACGGCGTGCAGCCGCGCGTCGGACGGGCCGCCGGTTCGATGGGTCGGGAGCTTCACAAGTCAGGCGCGAGAGCGCAGCGGTTCGCTTCTTCCCGCGATGCCGCTGGGCGTTTTCGCGCGCCGCTGATGGCGGCGCCGCGCTCGTGTGCGGTTCAGGGCCTCTTCTTTGGTGACTTTCTTCTGGCCCCGCAGAAGAAAGTTACCCGGCCGCCGGGACGGACTCCCGGCAATGCACCGAGCAGACGCACTCTGCGCAAAAGCAACGCATCCATATTGCCCCCCTCGACACAATGCTCCGATCCGCCCAACCGGAGCCCCCTGCCATGACCGATGACGAACGCTTCGCCCGCATTGCCGACGGGCGCACCGATCTGATCTTCGAGCTGCTGGCCTCCGGCCATCCTGCCAGCGCCGCGGATGGCTACGGCGTGAGCCTGATGAGCTGGTGTGCCTACTACGGCGACGTCAGCGGCATCCGCCACCTGTTGGCGCAGGGCGCGGCACTGGCCGCCCTGGGCGACAACCAGGGCCTGAACGGCGCGGCCTTCCACGGCCATTGGCGGCTGTGCCAGTTCCTCATCGAGCTGGGCGCCGACGTCAACCACGCGCTGGAGGACACCGGCGAGACGCCGCTGCACATGGCCTGCTGCAAGGCCAACCGGCCCGACTACGACCGCGTCGTCGAGGTGCTGCTGGCCCATGGCGCCGATCCGAACCGTGCGACGCGGCCCGGCGTGGAGACGGGCTGCTTCATGCGCGACACCCGCACTCGCGGCGAGACCGCGCTGCATCGCGCCGCCGCCTACTGCAGCGAGCCGACCGTCGAGCACCTGATCGCCCACGGCGCGCGCGTGGATGCGCAGGACGCGCAGGGCGACACGCCCCTGTCCTGGGCCAGCTGGCATCTGCGCCCCGACGCACTGCTGCGGCGGCTCTGCCACGGCAGCTTCCGCATCTCGTCCTCGCGCCATTCGACCTATGACCACGGCGCGGGCTGGGAGGTCATGGGCGTGGGGCGCCCCCATCTCTGACGCTGCACCGGCTGTGTCGACGCCGACACAATCTGCCGATCCGCCCGATACATCGCGGCGGTGCAATGCCTGCATCCGACCACCGAAGGAGCTGCAATGCACCACGAACACGACGCCAAGCACGACCACGACCTGGGCCTGGCCCACGACCTGAGCCGCCTGCACCAGCAGGCCTTCGAGCGCCGCGTGGCGCTGCGCTGGCTGCTGGGTGCCGGCGCCATGACCCTCGGCGGCGCCGGCGCGGTGACGCTGGCCGGCTGCGGCGGCGGTGGCAGCAGCGCGACGAGCGATTCCTCCTCGTCGTCGGGTTCCTCGGGTTCATCCGGCAGCGGCAGCTCCAGCGGTGGCTCGACGAGCAGCAGCTGCTCCGTCATCCCGGAGGAGACTGCCGGCCCCTACCCTGGCGACGGTTCCAACACCGCCAATGGCAGCATCGCCAACGTGCTGACGCTGTCGGGCGTCGTGCGCAGCGACATCCGCTCCAGCATCGCCGGCGCCAGCGGCATCGCCACGGGGGTGCCGCTTCAGGTCATCATTGAGCTTGTGAACACCAATGCGTCCTGCGCCGACCTGTCCGGCTATGCCGTCTACCTCTGGCATTGCGACGCCCTGGGCCGCTACTCGATGTACTCCAGCGGCGTGACGGCCGAGAACTACCTGCGCGGCGTACAGGCCACGGCCACCGACGGCACGGCCACGTTCCAGACCATCTTCCCTGGCTGCTATTCGGGCCGCATGCCCCATATGCATTTCGAGGTCTACCGCTCCACCAACACGGCCAGCAGCTGGAGCAACAAGCTCAAGACCTCGCAGATCGCCTTCCCCAACGACGTCAGCAGCGCCGTCTACGCGAGCAGCGGCTACACGGGCAGCGCGGGCAATCTGTCGCAGATCAGCTTCACGAGCGACAACATCTTCAGCGATGGCTACACCACCCAGCTCGCCACCGTCACCGGCTCGGTCAGTGCCGGCTATGTCGCGACCCTGAGGGTCGGTATCTCTGCATGATTGGCCACTGCCTGGTCGTCGACGACGATGCCGAGATCCGAACCAGCCTGCAGGCCTATCTCGAAGGCTTTGGCTGGCGGGTCGGCGCGGCGGCCGATGGCCAGGCCATGCGCCAGGCGCTGGCGGCGCAGCGACCCGATGTCATCGTGCTCGACCTGATGCTGCCCGGCGAGGACGGCCTTGCGCTGCTGCGCTGGCTGGGCACGCAAGCCGACGCGCCGCCGGTGCTGATGCTGACGGCGCGCGGCGACACCATGAGCCGCGTCGTCGGCCTGGAGCTGGGCGCCGACGACTACCTCGCCAAGCCCTTCGAGCCGCGCGAACTGGTCGCGCGCCTGCAGGCCCTGGTGCGGCGCGCCAACAAGGGCCAGGCGTCCAACATCGACGACGACACGCGGCTGCTGCGCTTCGGCCGCTGGCGCTTCGACCGGATGACGCGCCAGCTCATCACTGCCGAGGACGTCGGCATCGCGCTGTCCAGTGCCGAGTTCCGCCTGCTGGCCGCCTTCACGCAGCGCCCGGGCCGGGTGCTCAACCGTGACCAACTCATCGAGCTGACCCGTGCGCCCGGCGTCGAGGTCAACGACCGCAGCATCGACCTGGCCGTGTCGAGGCTGCGCGCCAAGCTCGGCGACACGGCCCGCGAGCCCAGCCTGATCCGCACCGTGCGCGGCGAGGGCTATCTGTTCGATGCCGAGGTGAGCCCGTGCTGATGAAGCCCTGGAAGGACTGGGATCGCCTGGGCCTGCGCCTCTTCCTGTTGATGTGGGTGACGCTGACCGTCAGCCATTTCGCGGCCTGGAGCCTGGTGACCCAGGCGGTGGGCGGCTTGGGCAGCCCGGGCGAGCGGCCGGGCCCACCGTCGATGCACGCCGAAGGCGGGCCACCGCCGCCGCCCATGCATGGGGAAGGGTTCGGCGAGGGCCCGCCGCCGCGCCGCGAGCCTGGCGCCCAGATGCCGGCGCGCATGCCGACCTTCCCGTCCTTGCCCCCTTCGTCCCTGCCCTGGCGCAGCGGCGTCATCGACTATGGCGTGCGCCTGCTCGTCATCGCGCTGGCCGCCTGGTGGGGCTCGCGCTGGCTGGCCGGGCCGGTGCGCCGCCTGGTGGCCGCGGCCCAGGGGCTGACGCCCGCGCTGGCCCAGGGCCGCCCGGCGCCTGCACTCAACGAGGACGAGGGAACGCGCGAAGTGCGCGACGCTGCCGCCGTGTTCAACCGCATGGCCACCGAGCTCAGCGGCCAGTTCGAGGAGCGCGGCCTGATGATCGCGGCCATCTCCCATGATCTGCGCACGCCGCTGACCCGCATGCGGCTGCGCCTGGAGACGGGCGAGGTGGAGGCCAAGGTGCGCGAGCGCTGCATCGACGACCTGCGCGAGATGAACCGGCTGGTGGAGAGCGTCATCGATGTCTTCCGCCCCGCCGACGTGGCGGAGCCGCAGCGGGTGGACCTGTCCGCCCTGGCCCAGTCGGCGGTCGATGACCTCGCGGAGACGGGAGCTGCCGCGACCTTCCACGGCCCGCCCGCCGTCATCAGCGCCGACCCGGTCGCGCTGCGACGCGTCGTCGACAACCTCGTCGGCAATGCGCTGCGCTATGCGGGCACTGCCCGCGTCAGCGTGCACCTCGCCGCCGGCGTGACGCGGCTGGTGGTGGAAGACGACGGCCCCGGCATCCCCGAGGCCGAACTGGAGCGTGTGCGCCAACCCTTCCGCCGCGTCGAGGGCTCGCGCAACCGCGCGACCGGAGGCACCGGGCTGGGCCTCTACATCGCCCAGCAGTTGGTGCGGCGCCAGGGGGCGGTGCTGTTGCTGGCCAACCGGCCCGAGGGGGGCTTGCGGGCCGAGGTGGTGTTCTAGCCAGACGCTGTTGCAGCGGTCGCTGGTACAAGTGGTGCCGCGCATGGTGATCAACTCGATGGGCTGGAGGCCTGCTTGGCCGACCAAGATCCGCTGCATCCGCAGATGTATTTTTCCTATGGGCAGTTCATGGTGTTCGACCAGAGCGAGAAGCTGCCTGGCTGCGAATGGACGGACACGCATTTCGCCCAAGGGTTTGCGCGGCGCGAGTCCGTGGCCTGCTTTCGTGCCTTGGACGAATTCGGCGACGCGGATGTGAGGGCGAGCACTGCACCCTATGTTGCGAAGGAAACCTACCAGCGAGTGATCGCCGTTCCCTTCGCGGTTGATTCGGGCATGGTGATCGTTGAAGGGCCGGAGGAGTTTGACAGCGGCCGGATCGTTCGGCTGGCGCCAGGCCACTACCGTCTGGTGGTGGCGCAGTCGCTGCTCGGCGAGGGCGCTGGGGTGATCGACCTGTTCTTCGAACGCTTGTCCGAGCCCGCGCCCTTCAGTGAAATCCTGCTGAAAGACGGCGAGCTGGCGCCACCGACGAAATTGATCGAGGTTGCCGCCGTCGCTGGAGAGGGCTGAGCGCGTTCGCTACATTGCCCTGTCTTGAATCAGGGAAGCATATGACGGAGCCCATGCGAGTCCAGTTGTTCCGAAGGCTTGCCTCCAATCGCTGTCCCGTATGTGGCGGTGCCGTGCAGACCGAGGGCGCGCCGGACGCGGCCCGGTGCCGCGACTGCGGCGTCGAGCTCAGCATCAACATGAAGCCCTGGTTCCGCTGGGGCGGTCTGCTGGCCTTCTCGTTCTGGCTGTTCTTCATGGGCTTGTTCATCCACCCGTGGCTGCCCGCACTGGGCATTGCTGGGGGGCTCATCGCCATCCTGGGCGCTGTCATGGATCGGTCGAGCAAGTGGCGGGTTCGCTGATCTGGCTCGCCTCGTCCACGCTGGCCGCCGTCATCAGCGATACCAGCCGCCAGCCCATGGCCGAGTAGAGGGCGCGGCCGTCCTCGGTGGCGACGAGCAGGCCGGTGTCGGCGCCGGCCGCCCGCGCGGCGATGCTCAGGCATGACATGGCCTGCCGGCCCAGGCCGCGACGGCGATGGGCCGCCTCGGTGACGACCTGATCGAAGATGGCATGCCGGCCGGCCAGGCCGGCGCGGGCCCGGGCCGCGAGGTCGCCGTTGGCGGCGCGCACATGGCATTCGATGCTGGCGCCGTCCTCCACCCAGTCCAGCGCATAGCCGGCCGCCAGTGCGGACGGGGCCGGCGCATCGAGCGGCGTGCTCATCAGGTACTCGGTGGCATGCACCGTCCACGGCGGCGGCAGGGCCAGCGCGGCGGGATCGGCGAGCACCTTGAGCCACACGCCGGGCCGCGCCTCGCGTTCGGCCCAGGCGCGCAGGCGCGGCAGTTCCCAGGCCGGCAGCAGGTGGCGCTCGCGGTGGCCCGGCAGGCCCACGACAACGCGCCAGGCGCCGTCTTCCAGGGCTTGCGGGGCGGCCGTGCCGCGTGATCGGGCCCAGCCGTGGCCCCAGGCGGCCAGAAGGGCCGCGTCATCCGTGCAATCGAAGTCCATGTGGCAGCCTAGGCCAGCCGGACGACAGGACGTGGCAGCAGACCTCCCGCCGGGAGATTGATGTCATGCCGACAGTTCCAGCACGCGCGAGGGCAGCCCCAGGGCGGCGCAATGGGCTTCGTAGTCGGCGATGCGGCTGGCCGTGTCGATGTGCAGGCTGACCTGGCCGGCGGGGTCCACGTAGTCGACGTCGCCGCGCACGACGACATGCAGCAGCAGGGCCTCGTCGCCGATGGCTTCCCACCAGTCGACATTGCCCTCGGGCTCGAAGACATAGTCGCCGGCGGCGATGACGCGGCCGTCGTTGAGGCGGCGGCTGCCCTGCAGGTTCAGCGCATGCACCTCGCCATGGTGGCGGTGCCAGCCCAGGCGGGTGCCGGGGCTCAGCAGCATCAGCTCCACCCAGCCGCCGCCGTCGGGCAGGAATTGCAGGGGCAGGGACCACTTGCCTGCGCCCTCGGGCATCCAGTCGGCCAGGCCGGCGCGGCGCAGGGCCGAGGTGACGAAGGGGCTGAGATGGGGCTGGAGTTGGAGCATGGTGAAGAGTCCGTGTGGCCGAGGCCTTAGAGTGCGCCAGGTGTTGGCTCCACAAAAGGGCCAAGTCGAAGAGAAGCTATGGATCCAAGCCTGGAACTCGATCTGCAACTCGGCGGCCGCGGTTCGCGCCTGGCCAGCCTGCACGCGGCCCTGCGCGAGGCCATCGCCAATGGCCGGCTCGCGCCGGGCCTGCGTCTGCCGGCTTCGCGCGAGCTGGCGGCGCAGGTGGGCGTGTCGCGCAACACGGCCGTGGCAGCCTATGAGCTGCTGGCCTCGGAGGGCTGGCTGGAGTCGCGCGGCGCGGCGGGCAGCTTCGTGGCCGAACTGCCCAAGGCGGCGGTGGCCGTGTCGGATCGCGCCAGCGTCGCGCCCTGGGCCGACAGCCGCTGGCTGCGCGGCGAGACGGGCGGCTGGCCGGCGCCTCTCACCAGCGGGCCGGCGCCGGCGTATCACTTCAAGACCGGCATGCCCGAGGTGTCGAGCTTCCCTTTCGACGTGCTGCGCCGCCTGCAGACGCGCGCCCTGCAGGCCGCCGCGCGCGAGCCGGCGCGCTACCCCGAGGCGCAGGGCCTGCTCGCGCTGCGCGAGGCCATCGCCGGCCATGTGTCGTCGTCCCGGGCCGTGGCCTGCACGGCGGCCGACGTGATCGTCACCGCCGGGGCCCAGCAGGCGCTGGACCTGATCGCCCGCGTGCTGGTCACGCCGGGCCGCACGCTGGCGGCCATCGAGAACCCGGGCTACCCGCCCATGCGGGCAGCGCTGCTGGGCGCGGGCGCGCGGCTCGCGCCGATCCCGGTGGACGCCGAAGGCCTGGTGGTGCAAGCCTTGCCGAAGGAGGCGCGCATCGTCTGCGTGACGCCCTCGCACCAGTCGCCACTGGGCATGGCCATGTCGCTGGCGCGCCGGCGCGAACTGATGAACTGGGCGGCGGATCGCCAGGCCGTCGTCATCGAGGACGACTACGACGGCGAGTTCCGCTTCACGCCGCGGCCGCTGGATGCGCTCAAGACCCTGGACCGCGACGGCCGGGTCTTCTATGTCGGGACGCTGTCCAAGATCCTGCTGCCGGCCCTGCGCCTGGGCTATGTCGTCGTGCCGGCCTGGGCGCGCGAGGCCCTGGTGGCGGCCAAGCATGCGTCAGGCTTCGGCTCGCCGGCATTGATGCAGGCGGCCGTGGCCGACTTCATCGCCGAGGGCCATCTGCTGCGCCATGTGCGCCGCATGCGCACCGAATACGCCGAGCGGCGGCGCGTGCTGGAGCAGATGCTCAGGCGCCATCTCGGCGAGCGGGCGCACATCTATCCGGCCATCGCCGGCCTGCACCTGGCCGTGGGGTTGCCGGGCGTCGACACGGACGAACTGACGCGCCGCGCCTGGGCCGCCGGCGTGGGCGTCGAGCCGCTGAGCCGCTACTGGATGGGCGAGGGGGGCGGCATGCCTGGCCTGGTGCTGGGCTACGGCAGCATCACGGCGGCACGCATTCCGGAGGCGGTCAAGCGGCTGGCCCAGGTGCTTGGCACCCTCTGAATCGCCAAACTTGGCTCTGTGAAGGAGCCATGGGCTTTCCTAAGCTGGCGCCTGCCATCCCAGGAGACCTCCATGCCCCACTTCATGTGCCGCACCTGCGGGACCGAACACGAGGACAGCGCGCAGCCGCCGATGCTGTGCCGCATCTGCAATGACGAGCGCCAGTACGTGGGCTGGCAGGGCCAGGCCTGGACCACGCATGAGGAGCTGGCCGGCACCCACCGCAACCGGCTGGAGATGGACCACGCGCTGTTCGGTGTGGGCGTCACGCCCGGCTTTGCCATCCCGCAGCGGGCCCTGCACCTGCCCGAGGCCGGCGTGCTGTGGGAGACCACCGCTCTCGTCACGCCCGAGGCCGTGGCCGAGCTGAAGCGCCGTGGCGGCGTGGAGCGCATCGCCATCTCGCATCCGCATTTCTATTCGGCCATGGTGCGCTGGAGCGATGCGCTCGGCGGCGTGCCCATCTTCGTGCACGAGAACGACCGCGACTGGGTGGCGCGCTGCTCGCGCTGGGTGGAGTTCTGGCGCGGCGACACCCTGGCCCTGGGGCGCGGCGCGACGCTGCTGCGCTGCCCCGGCCATTTCCCCGGCAGCACGGTGCTGCACTGGCAGGGCGCCGGGCGCTCGCTGCTGCTGGCGGGCGACTCCCTGCATGTGGCCCAGGACCGGCGCCATGTGAGCTTCATGTACAGCGTGCCCAACCATGTGCCGGCGCGGCCGTCGTTCATTCGCGAGACGCAGGCGCGGCTGCGCGGCGTGCCCTTCGACGACGTCTACGGCTTCACCTGGGGCCTGAACATCATCGGCGGCGGACGGGCCGCCGTGGACGCGTCCTTCGAGCGCTATTTCGAGATGGTCGCGGCCTGAGCGGGGTCCAGGGCCCGGCCCAGGGCCTGGCCGACGGCGGTGGCCACCTCGGCCTGCACGGCCAGGCGGTCGGTGCCCGGGCGGTCGAAGGACTCCGACCAGACGACATAGCCGTCGGCCGCATTGACGAGGCGGGCGCTGACGCGCAGCGTGTCGCCCGAGCGGCGCACGCTGCCCTCCAGCACATGGTGCACGCCAAGATCGCGGGCCAGCTGCGCCATCGCCACTTCCTTGCCCTTGTAGAACATCACGCGCGACAGCGCCGGCACCTGCCAGCCGGGGCGGCGGCTGAGGGTGTCGATGATCTGCTCGGTCATGCCGTCGGCGAACGGCTCCTGGTCCATCGCGTCGGTGAGGTCGGAAAAGGGCAGCACCGCCACGGCACGGGTGCCTGGCGCGGGCGCGCGGGGCAGCCACCACGCGAGGCCAGCCGCGACGGCGGCCAGGCCCAGGCCGGCGCCGATCAGGCCGCGTCGCGACCGCTGGGATGGTGGTTGCGGCGGCGCAGGCGCAACTTCATCCGCTTGCGGCAACGCGACGAGGCGATAGCCCTGGCGCGGCACGGTGGCGATGTAGCGCGCCTCCTTGGCATCGTCGCCCAGGGCCCGGCGCAGGCCGGCGATGGCCTGGTAGACCGAGTCGGGGCTGACGACGACGCCGGTCCAGACCTCGTCCAGCAGTTCATCGATGCTGACGACCTCGCCCGGGTGGTGCGCCAGGTGCAGCAGCAGCTGGAAGGCGCGCGCGTCCAGGCGCAGGGCTTCACCGCCTTGCAGGGGCGTCAGCAGGCCGCGCGCGGGGTCGACGCGCCAGTCCAGCAGGCGAAACGGGGCGGCGGTGAGGGCGGGTCTGTCCATGCCGGGCGCATTTTCAGCATGAAATCAGAGCCATTCAGAAGATTTCAGAGCGGATTCAGGCCGTTCAGGGCGGGGATCACTACAACGGGCCACCTGTTTTCAACCCGAGCAAGGATCCCCGATGACCTCTCTTCGCCACCCGCTGCTGGCCGCCCTGTTGGCGTTCGCTGCCACCCCCGCGGCCGCCGCGCCGGCCAGCTATGCCATCGTCAGCAAGCTGTCGCGCGTGAGTTTCAGCCTGGAGCACCAGGGCTTCATCAGCCTGGTCGGCAGCGTGCGCATGAAGCCGGGCAGCTTCGTCTTCGACGCCGAGGACTGGTCGCGCTCCTCGGTCGCCGTGTCCCTGCCGGTGGCCTCCATCGACCTGGGCGACGCGACGTGGAACAACCAGGTGCGCGGCGACTCGGCCTGGGCCAAGCTCTTCAAGGGCGCCAGCAGCATCGACTTCCGCAGCACGCGCCTGGAGCGCGGGGAGGGCGCCCAGGGCCGGCTGCATGGCGAGCTGACCCTGGCCGGCGTGACCCGGCCGGTGGTGCTGCAGCTGCGCTTCAACAAGCTCGCGCCCAACCAGATCAGCAAGAAGATGTCGGTCGGCTTCTCGGCCACCACCACCGTCAAGCGCTCGGACTTCGGCCTGGATGCCTACCTCGACCTGGTCAGCGACGACCTGGCCATCCAGATCCAGATCGAGGGGGTGCAGGGGGAGGATGGGGATGCGGGCAATGTGATCGACGCGCTGGGCGTTTCAAAAAAAGCCTTAGGTGTTGGGTGCTTTTGCCAAGACCTTCAGGAGCTCGCTGCAGTGAGCCGGGAGTCCGCCCCGGCAGGGCGGGTAGCTTTTAGCGAAGCCTGCGGCTTTCTCTGACGCGCCAGAGAAAAGTCACCAAAAGAGGAGCGCCAATGCAATCCGCACTCGAGCGGAATCAGGCGCTCGCTTTGCTCGAAGCGGGCCGCACCCCGATGCGAGCCGCTGCGCTCTCGCCTACCTGTGCCGAGCACCATCCATCGCCTCTTCAAGCCGCTTAACGCCGGCTGCACGCCGGGCTCATCAAGGAGTACCGAACAGCCGCGTCGCCCGGGCGACGCTGACTTGGGCTGTTTGCTCGTGAGCACGGCGTGCAGCCGCGCGTTAACAGGTGCGATGCGGCGATGAGCGTCGCCGGTGACAAGTCAGACGCGAGAGCGCAGCGGCTCGCATCGACCCGACATGACGGTGAATGTTTTCGCGCGCCGTTGATGGCGGCGTGATGCTCGAGTGCGGTTCAGGGCCTCTTCTTTGGTGACTTTCTTCTGGCCCCGCAGAAGAAAGTTACCCGGCCGCCGGGACGGACTCCCGGCAATGCCACGATGAGGCGCCTTCTACGCAAAGGCGAACCAGCGCCTCAAGCCGCCTGCTCGACGTGAGCATGCCTCGTGTACAGGAAGTCGATGACCTCCTTGCGCGCATGCACATAGCGCGGGTCCTCGGCCAGCTCGACGCGCACGCGCGGACGCGGGATGCCCACCTGCAGGATCTCACCGATGGTGGCGGCCGGCCCATTCGTCATCATCACGATGCGATCGCTCAGCAGCACGGCCTCGTCCACGTCATGCGTGACCATGATGACGGTGCTCTGCGTGCGGGCGACGATCTTCAGCAGCTCGTCCTGCAGCTTGGCGCGCGTCAGCGCGTCCAGGGCGCCGAAAGGCTCGTCCATCAGCAGCACCTTGGGCTCCATGGCGAGAGCCCGGGCGATGCCGACGCGCTGCTTCATGCCGCCGGAGATCTCGTGCGGGCGCTTGTGCAGCGCATGGCTCATGCCGACCAGCTCCAGCGCGGCGCGGGCCCGCACCTTGAGCTTGGCCGAGGCCTCCTTGCCGCCGAACACCGACTCGACGGCCAGCAGCACGTTGTCCAGGCAGGACAGCCAGGGCAGCAGCGAATGGTTCTGGAACACGACGGCGCGCTCGGGGCCGGGGGCGGCGATCTCGCGGCCATCGCAGATCAGCGCTCCCTCGGTGGGCTGCAGCAGCCCGGCGATGAGATTGAGCAGTGTGGACTTGCCGCAGCCGGAGTGGCCGATCAGCGTGATGAATTCGCCGCGCTGCACGTCGAGCTGGATGTCGCGCAGCGCATGGAAGCGGCCCTTGCGGGTGCTGAACGACATCTCGACGTTCTGGACCTGGATGAAAGGCTTGGTCATGGTTCAGTCCCCTTCGAAGGTGAAGCGCTTGGCAAGGGAGATCAGCGCCCATTCGAGCAGCAGCCCGACGGTGCCGATGACGAAGATGGCGATCAGGATGTGGGCGACGTTGAGGTTGTTCCACTCGTCCCAGACCCAGAAGCCGATGCCGACGCCGCCGGTCAGCATCTCGGCCGCGACAATGACCAGCCAGGCCGTGCCCACCGACAGGCGCACGCCGGTCAGCACATAGGGCAGCACCGCGGGCAGCAGGATGCGGGTGATGACCTTCCACTCGCTCAGCTTGAGCACGCGGGCCACGTTGAGGTAGTCGGTCGGCACGCGCTGCACGCCCACCGCCGTGTTCACCACCATGGGCCAGATCGAGCAGATGAAGATGGTCCAGATGGCGGCCGGGTTGGCGCTCTTGAAGACCAGCAGGCCGATGGGCAGCCAGGCCAGCGGCGACACCGGCTTCAGCAGCGCGATCAGCGGCGACACCATGCGGTTGGCGAACTCGAAGCGGCCGATGAGGAAGCCCAGCGGAATGCCGACGACGGCGGCCAGGCCGAAGCCCATGCCGACGCGGCCCAGGGAGTTCAGGATGTTCCAGCCGATGCCCTGGTCGTTGGGGCCGTTGCGGTAGAAGGGGTCGGCGAACAGCTTGACGGCGGCGTCGAAGGTGGCGGCCGGCGTCGGGAAGCTGCCGCCCTTCATCGTGGCCAGGCCCCACAGGCCGATCAGCAGCGCGATGCTGATGACGGGCGGCAGCACGCGCAGCGCGACGGCGCGCCAGTCGATGGGATCACGCTTGGGTTTCATCTTGGCTTGGGGCACCTCGGTGGCGGCCGCGGGGCGGCTGACGGCGACGGGGGCGGCGGCGGGCGAGGCGGCAACACTGGCCTCGCCGGGGGAGTGGAAGACGGCGGAGACCATGGCTTAGACCTTTACCTTGAAGCTGTCGGCGTACTTGGCGGGGTCCTTGCCGTCCCACACCACGCCGTCGAGGAACTTGGAGCTGCGCATCGGGTCCTTGGGCACGCTGATCTTCAGCGCGCTGGCGGCCTCGGTGTAGAGCTTGGTCTGGTTGATGGCCTTGGCCACGCCGAGGTAGTCGGGGTGGTCCTTCAGCAGGCCCCAGCGCTTGTGCTGGGTCAGGAACCACATGCCGTCGGACAGATAGGGATAGGTGGCCGCACCGTCGTCGAAGAACTTCATGTGGCGCGGGTCGTCCCAGGTCTTGCCCAGGCCGTTCTGGTAGCGGCCCAGGATGCGCTGGTTGATGGCGTCCACGCTGGTGTTGACGTAGGCCTTGTCGGCAATCGTCTCGGCCATCTTGTTCTTGTTCATCAGGCCGGCGTCGATCCAGCGGCTCGCCTCGAGCACGGCCATGATGACGGCGCGCGCGGTGTTGGGGTACTTCTTGACGAAGTCGCCGGTCGTGCCCAGCACCTTCTCGGGATGCTCGGGCCAGATGTCCTGGGTGGTGGTGGCGGTGATGCCGATGCCGTCGATGATGGCGCGGTGGCCCCAGGGCTCGCCGACGCAATAGCCGTCCATGTTGCCGACGCGCATATTGGCCACCATCTGCGGCGGCGGCACGGTGATGACCTTGCTGTCCTTCATCGGATGCACGCCGTGCGCCGCCAGCCAGTAGTACAGCCACATCGCGTGGGTGCCGGTCGGGAAGGTCTGGGCGAAGGTGTACTCGCGCTTGTCCTTGGCCATGACCTTGGCCAGCGATGCGCCATCCACCGCGCCGGCCTCGGCCAGTTTCTTGGACAGGGTGATGGCCTGGCCGTTGCGGTTCAGCGTCATCAAGAGGGCCATGTCCTTCTTGGGGCCGGACACGCCGAGGTGCACGCCGTAGAGCAGGCCGTAGAGCACATGGGCCATGTCGAGCTCGCCGTTGACGAGCTTGTCGCGCACGCCGGCCCAGGAGGCTTCCTTGGTCGGGATGATCTTGATGCCGTACTTCTTGTCGAAGCCCAGCACGGAGGCCATGACCACCGAGGCGCAGTCGGTCAGCGGAATGAAGCCGATGCGCACCTCCTCCTTCTCGGGCTTGTCCGAGCCCTGGGCCCACGCCCCGCCCGCCAGGGCCGCGAAGGGAAGGGCGGCCGCCGCAGCAAGCACACTGCGGCGTTGCGGGTGGGGCGTGGTCGTCGAGTTGTCGCTGGCGGTCATCACGGGCTCCTGAGTCATGCAGGGCGCAACGGCGTCGCAGCCACGCTCCGCCTGCGCCGCACTTCAGCAGCGAAGACGCAATAGGAGAGGTCGGACGCCGTTGTCCCGAAGTGCCGGCCGATTCATCAGCCGGCCGGCCCGAGAGGCCTGCGCCATTGCAGGCCTCGATCCGGTTAACGCAGGTTGCGTGCCAGCTTTCCAACGGGCCCGCGAGGGCAGCTTTGCACGCGCTTGGCGCATGGCAAGCGTTGTCGCGGGCCGTTTGCGCCGCGGCGGTGCGTGGAGGTGCAACGCGTGTTGGTGCGTGATGCCCCTGCCGTGGGCGCGGTGCATTTCTAGGAGCGCCCGCAATTGCCGCCGCCGGTGGCGGCCGTTTCAATGCGTCCGGTCTGAATACCAATACAGGGAGTGCCCAATGAGGCTGGACAACTACAGCGTTGCGGCGTTCGAAGCCCTCGAACCGCTGCACGGCGACGCTGACGCGCCCTCCCAGGGCGCGCCCGGCGAGGCACCGCCGCCGGAGCCGGTGGCCGCCGAGCAGGCGCCCAGCCAGCTGCTGCGCGAGATGGCTCAGCAGCCGCCAGTCTTTGTGCGGCTGCCCGAGCCGGGACCTCGGCGCCTGCTGCCGCGCCTGGACGACGGGGATCGCCTCGCGCCGCGGGAACGCGAGCCGCAACAGCGCTTCGAGTCCGGCGGCGGCGAGGGTGGCACGTTGCCTCAGCAGGCGGCGCCCGCAGCGACCGTCGAGGTGGCGGCACCCGCGCCGGTTCAGCCAGCGGCGGCCCCGGTGCCCACGCCGGCGGCACCGCCGGTGGCGGCCGCGCCCGCGCCCGCGCCCGAACCTGCACCTGCACCCATCCTGGCCGACGCGGCCACCGTGGCCCTGCCCCAGGGGCCGGCGGTCAGCGCCGCCTGGCTGAACCAGCGCGAAGCCGCGTTGAAGGCCGTCCGGGCCGATTTCGAGGCATCGCGTGAGGCTGCGCGCGCGGCGCCGCCGGCCGATGTCGCCCAGGCTGCCGGCACCGGCTGGGTGCCGGCGCCGACCGATGGCGACGGCAATCCCGTCAATGGCGCCGTCTTCGTGCCCGACGCCGCAGCCGCGGCCGCGGCGCCCGAGTTTGTGCCGGCCTGGATGCTGCGCGAAGGGGGCACGCCCGCGCCGCAGGGCCAGTGGCTGAGCTTCGACGACGGCGCCTACGAGCAGATCCATCGCGAGCGCCTGGCGGCGCGGCCTGAGGCTTCCGCGCCGCTGGTCAGGCTGGCCAATCTCTATGGTCAGCCCGCGCAGACCCTGCTCGGCGCCCACCCCGAGCTGTGGACACTGGCGACGCAGGACCATGCCCTCAACGCCGGTCCGCCACCCAAGCCCGGCGTGGCCATGGGGGACGCCGCCAGCCTGGGCCAGCTCGACCTCTATCTGGCCGACCCCTTGGTCACCCAGCTGCGCACCCAGCTCGGCGGCAGCGTGGCGGCGCCGAACAACGCCCTCGCGCTGGAGCAGCAGCGGCTGCACGGTACCGAGCGCTATGCCCAACTGACCCAGTTCAGCCAGGCCCTGACGGCGGTGCGCCAGACCCATGCCGCCGCCATGCAGGCCGCCAAGGACAGCGGTGGCATTGGCTGGATAGCCGTGCCGATGCAGTTCGGCACCGACCCCGAGACGGGCTCGCCCACCGGCGTCTACGCCACCGTCGGCGACGGCGAGATCCAGCGCGACGCCAACGGCGTGCCGGTGCTGGCCACGCAGCGCGTCTTCGACGAAGCCCTGTTCACCAATGCCTGGCTGGCCCAGGATGGTCTGGCCCAGCAGGCCTTCGCGCGCTTCTATGGCGGGGCCCACAGCCAGATCGTGCTGCGCCCGGACACCACCCAGAACGCCGGGCAGCCGACCTGGGTCAGCCGGCCCAGCCTGGACAACCCCCGCGTCGGCCTCGGCGACGGCGGCGTCCAGGAACTCGAACTGGTGGCGCTGGACCTCAACAACCCGCGCAGGCTCAACAACGACGCGGCGGTCAGCTTCGACCCCGAGCTGGGTTGGGCCACGCCGAGCGCCAACATCTACCAGCACCGCAATTTCTTCGACAAGGCCATGCCCATCGTGATGGTGGCCTTCGTCAGCTGGATGACCGCGGGGGCGGCCAGTGCGGCGAACTTTGGCTACATCGGCTCGGCCGCGGCGGCCGGTGCTGCGGCATCTTTCACCAGCGGCGCCATCAACGGCAACCTGAGCCTCAAGGGCGTGCTCATCGGTGCCGTCACCGGCGCGTTGACGGCCGGCCTGACGCCGGAGCTGACCGGCGCGCTGCAGAACGCCGGCATGGGCGCCGCCGCCGGTGTCGCCGCACGCATGACGGTGCAGGGGGGCATCCAGGTCCTGCTGGGCGGCAAGTTCAAGGATGGCGCCATCGCCGGCTTCGCCAGCGGCCTGGCCGAGCTGACCGGGAACAACATCAAGACCAGCATCGACGAGGCCGTGAAGGCCGGCACGATGACAGCGGCAGAGGCCTTCGCTGCCCGCTCCTTCAACACCGTGCTGGGCAGCGCCATCCGCGCGGCCGGCTCGCCGGGCGATCCGGCACAGGCCTTCGCTCAAGACTGGCTGGGTTCGCTGATGCAGAACAACCTGCAGGCGCCGCCGCGCTCCGCGCCTGCGCCGGCCACGGGTGATGGCGATGGCGATGGCGTGCAGACCTTCCCGGTGCCGGCGCCGGGGCCTGTCGAGGTGACGCCGCTGCCGGCGGTGCCCGCGCCTGCTCCGGTGGTTGACGACCCTGAAGACGTCGAGCAGCCCGCAGGCCCGCCCGGCATCGAAGACAGTCCGCCGCCCAGCAACGGCACGCCCAGGCAGTTCCAATACACACCCAAGGACGGCCGTGGCTTCGGCGCCAGTCTCGTCGCCGACGGGCCTGGCGACCTGAGCGTCAGCCTCGACGCGAACGCAGCCATCGTGCGCAATGCCGAGGGGCATTACTTCTATGCGTCCTCGGCCTCGACCGCACAACTGCCTGCCGGCTGGCAGGTCGTGGCCGGGCCCGGTCAGACCCTGATGGTGGGCGCCGCGGGCAGCGTCGTGTTGCCCGCCAGCATGAGCGGCTCCGAGCTCATGCTGGCCAGCGTGCTGGCCCAGCCCGCCCTGGGCATGCCTCAGGAGTGGCCGGTCAGCGCCACGGGCGAATTCAACCCGCCGGCCTGGCTGAGCGCCAGCGTGCGCGGCGGCGTCTACGGGCTGATCCTGTCGCCGATTGAAACCGGGGGCGGAACGCAGATCAGCGATATCTCGCCCAACGTCCGCCTGGTGCGCCCCGGCAGTGACGTGCTGGAGGGCAATCTGGAACTGCGTGCCTCCGATTCCCAAGGCCGGGAGCAATGGTTCAGGGTCACCAGCGCCGCCTTCACCGAGGTGCAGGCCAGGGCCATGCAGGACAGGCTGGAGTCACTGCTGCGCCGCGATGCCCTGACGCCGGAGCAGATCGCGGAACTGGGCAAGCCGCTGATCTATGTGCCGGCGCCGCGCAACCCGAATGAGGGGCAATTGCCTCAGCCGCCGCTGGATCCCAACGACACCCAGTTGCCGCTGCCGGGCTATGGCAGTACGGACCCTTTGCCGCCCTTCCAGGTCCCCGGCCTCCCCGGCCATGCGCCGCATTGGTCGGACTTCATCTTCACCAAGGACGGTGATCGAGTCTATGTGCCGTCGAGGACCGAACCGACCGGGCAGATGGGTGGGGAAGCGACTGGTCCCTTGACGGCAAACCTGCCGAATGCGGGTTCAGACAACAAGCGAGATATCGAGGCGGAGAACCGGGCACTAGCGGCCATGGCCAACGCGGGTTACCGGACGGAACGAAATCCGACGCTGACGCAGGAGGAGCGCGATGCCCAAGGGCTTTCCGACGACAAGAATCCGGATGCGCGCATCGAAGGCAAGGTTTTTGATGTGAAGGCCAGCAGATCAGCGGCAGCGGCTCAAAGCGCCATCGAGGACTCGGTTGCCAAGGGACAGGCACGGCGTTTTGTCATCAGCACGGAAAACTTCCAGAATCCCGAAGCCGATGCCCGAGATCTAGCGGCGCGCCTGCGAGCGGCTCCGGCGGAGGGGCTGTTGGAAGTCAAGGTGATCGTGGATGGCGTTGTCAGAAACATCTATCCGTGAATGGCCATCTGAAAACTGGAGTCTGCAATGTCGATGAGTATTGATGTCAGCTTGAAGGAAGCGATTTCAGCTGAAGAGATCTACAAGATCCTGGATGGCTCCGTGAAATGGCAGAGCAAGAAGGTGGAGCCTGTCCGCATGTTTGGACGCATCGAGGGGGCGGGGATCGCCATCACCTTCCCTCGTGGCAAGCGTCAGGAGTTGTGCGATGAGTTGTACGGCGTCACCCCTCTCGTCTCGATCGGGTTCCAGCCGGACAAGTTCGTGCCCTACGAGGTGTCGCACGGCGGGGTGTTCGACAGCGTCGTGGCACTGGTCAAGGCGACCCAGGGAGACGTGGTGGTCGCGGAAGGCGACTTCGCGTTCTTGCGCCGCGTCAACGGCCAAGTCACGCTGTTCAACGAAGGAGGGCTGTTCGACCCCGAGGTGCAGCCTCAATGGCGCCCGAAGTTCGACTTCCCGCATGACTTCAAGGACAGGTTTGAGCGCTGACGGTGGTGGATTCGGTGGACGCGCCGCAACTGCTGGCGAGACGGACAAGCACGACCAGTTCCAGTACTGGTTGGCTTATATGGACGAAGCGCTGGAAGCCTTCCTCGACTCATTGCCCGAGCAGTGCAAGAGGAAGCTCGATGGTTCGGCCGCGTCGCTGGTGCACCTGGAGCAGATGCTGCTGGAGAAATACCCTTCCTTGAGCGAGGCAAGGCAGTCCTCCGAGAAGGCTTTTCTTGACGGTGCCGCTCGGTACTACGGCGAAATTCTTCGCAAGGGCACGAACAGCAAGTGGGAGCTGCAACTCGACGACAAGGACTCCGTCTTCTACGGAATTCCTGTCCTGAATGGTGGGCGGATCGAGGCAGTTCCCATCTGTCCGCTGACAAACATCACTGCTCTGCTCAGCAGGAGGACCGGTGATTTTCTCAAGAGCGCCTATGCGCGCCTGGTCGCGCAGCCCAGTGCTGCATCCGGATGAGCGACGAATCTCGCAGGGATGGCTTTCAGCTCTGGCTGATGGACATGGACGATGCAATCAACCGCTTTGTGCGGTCGGCGCCGGAGGCGGTGCGCCCAGGCCTTGACCTGAGCGCTGCGTCTCTCGATGCCCTTGAAGCGCTGGTGCTTTCCAGATTCAAGACTCCGGCCGACACAAAGCCAGCCCAGGAAGCGGCGTTCCTCGACGGGGCTGCCCGCTATTTCGGTGAGGTGCTCCGCAATGGCACTGGAAGCAACTGGACCATCCGAGTCGATGAGCCTGCGTATGTCTTCCATGGGCTGCCGATTCTCAAAGGCGGCAAGCTTGGAGACATGCCTTGCTGCCCCCTCACCACCGTCACGGCGGCGACGGACCGACGAACCGGCCGCTACTTCTCGATGATCTTTGGAAACATGACTCGATAGGGTTATCGGGCGCGATGCCGCTTGGCGTCGGGGGAGCTGCAATGTCACAGCTGGGTCTGGCGCAGGTCGCGCTGCAGGCTCTGGTCGCGCTCAAAGCGGGCCAGCGCCAACCGAGAGCCGTGCGCAACGCTGGCGTCCAAGCCGATATCGAATGGCAGGTCTCTACCGAGAAGGCTGCCACTGAAATCGCAAAAACTCTCAGAGACAACGATCCGCGTCGTGTGGGCTCCCAAGAAAGGACCGTGATGGACGCCAAAGATCGAAGCCCTGTCCTGTTGGCGCGCTGCTTGCGAGGTGTGCCGGTTACGTTTGACCAGTTCGCCGAGCGCTGCCGCGCCTACATCACCGATTTGATAGCGCTGCATCCAGGCTTTGCAGGGCTGCACTTCGTCAACGCGGCCGCGAGGTCCGAGCCATGCTGGAGGGGGCCGGCAAATTGAAGCTGTATCCGGACTGAGCCACAACGGCCAGATCACGCTGTTCAACGAAGGGGGCTGGTTCGAGCGCTGAGGGTGGCGGCATCGCACTTGTTGGTGCGCCATGCCCCAGTTCGAGGCCTGGTTTGGGCCTCAGCGCGCCCTCAGCAGCTGATCTGCATCAATCAGGCGCGTCGCGACGGCCGCCAGGGTCTGGCCGCCGTCCATGGCGAGCTGGCGCAGGCGCTGGAAGGCGGCGTCCTCGTCCAGCCCCTGCTCGCGCATCAGGATGCCGCGGGCGCGCTCGACGAGCTTGCGCTCGGCCAGCTGGGTCTGGGTCTGGCGCAGGTCGCGCTGCAGGCTCTGGTCGTGCTCGAAGCGGGCCAGGGCCAGCTGCAGCAGGGCGCCCAGGCGCTGCGGCGGCAGGCCGGCCAGCTGCAGGGTGCTGATGCCGGCGTCCAGCGCGGCGCGCATCTGCTCGGCCGTCATCTGCTCGGCGAACAGCAGCACCGGGCGGGGCTGCTGCTGCAGGGATTGGCCCAGCTGGGCCAGCAGGGCGGGCGTGGGCTGCTCGCAGTCGATCAGCAGCAGTTCGGGCGCCAGGCGCTGCAGGGCGGCGGGCAGGGCGTCGGGCTGGGCGACGAGGTCGATGACGTCGACGAGCTGGCAGCGCAGCCGGATGAGTTCCAGGCGGATGACGGGGCTGCGGCGCTGGCCGGCGTCGGCCAGCAGCACGCGCAGGCCCGGAAGAGCAAACAGGGGCGTGTTCATGCCCCAGGGCAGTGCAAGTCCCGTGCCGCGCTATTTGGGGGCGGTGAATCCGGCCGCGCGGTAGGCCGCCTCGATGGTGGCCTTGCCGACGCGTGCCTCCATCTCCTTGTGCACCGGCATCAGGGCCTTCTTCCACTCATTGATCTCGGCCGGTGTGGGCGTGTGCAGGCTGGTGCGGCTGCTGGCCTTGATGCCCTGCAGGGCCGCGTCGTTCTCGGCGCTGGCGATGGCGTTGGCATAGGCCGTCGCCTCCTTCAGGGCCGCCTCCAGCTGGCCGCGGAGGTCGCCGGGCAGGCCGTCCCAGAAGCGCTTGTTGACGATGACCGCATAGGCCAGGTGGCCGTGGTTGGACAGCGTCATGTGCTTCTGCACCTCGTGGATGCGCTGCGTGTAGAGGTTGCTGGGCGCGTTCTCGGCGCCGTCGACGAGGCCGCTGCGCAACGCCTGGTAGAGCTCGCTGAAGGCCATCACCTGGGGCACGGCGCCCAGGGCCCGCATCTGGGCGTCCAGCACCTTGCTGGACTGGATGCGCATCTTCAGCCCCTTGAAGTCCGCCACCTGGCGCAGTGGCCGGTTGGCCGTCATGATCTGGAAGCCGTTGTCCCAGTAGGCCAGGCCGCGGATGCCCTTGGGCTCGAGCTTGCGGAACAGCTCGGCGCCGAGCGGCCCCTCCGTGATGGCGCGGAAGGCCTCGGTGTCCTTGAACAGGAAGGGCAGGTCGAAGACCTCGAACTCCTTCACGCCCAGCGGCCCGAACTTGGCCAGGGACGGGGCCAGCATCTGCACCGAGCCCAGCTGCAGGGCCTCCATCTCCTCCTTGTCCTTGTAGAGCTGGCTGTTGGGGTAGACCTCGATGCGCACCCGCCCGCCCGTGCGCGCCTCGGCCAGCTCCTTGAAGCGCTGGGCGGCCTTGCCCTTGGGCGTGTCGGGCGCGACGACATGGCTGAACTTGATGACGAGAGGCGCCTGGGCGATGGCGGCCCACGGCAGGGCCAGTGCGGCGGCCAGCAGGAGACGGCGGGCGGTGGTCATGGCCGCATCTTCGCGCCCCAGGGCGGTGCCCACCATGTGGAGTTCCACAGGGCGCCGGCCCTAGACTTGGCCATGCCCAAGCTCCCTGCCGCAGCCGCCGCCTTGCTGGTGGCCCTGGCCGTCCTGTCGCCGGGGGCCGCCCCGGCCCAGGGCGCCCCCGAACTCGAGGCGCAGCTCGCCCGCATCCGCGCCCTGCAGCAGCAGCGCCCCGGCGACGGCCTGCTGGTCTACTACGAGGCGATGACGCAGGTACGCGCGGGCGACGCCGCAGGCGCCGTCATCACGCTGCGGCGCCTGCTGGGCCGCGGTCTCGGGCTGGTGCCCATGGCCGACATGGGTTTTGACGCGCTGGACGCCGAGCCGGGTTTCCAGGAGCTGCGCGACCAGCTGCTGGCGCAGACGCCGCGCACGGCCGACGCGCCCGTGGTGCTGCGCTTGCCGGCCGGCGCCGCGCGCCTGATTCCCGAGGGCATCGCCTACGACCCGCTGCGCCAGCGCTACTACCTGGGCAGCATCGCCGAGCGGCGCGTGCTGGCCGTGGACAGTCGCGGCCGCCTGCGGTCCCTGTCGACGCCGGCCGACGGCCTGGATGCGGTGCTCGGCCTGGCCGTCGACGCGGCCCGCGACCGGCTCTGCGCCGTCAGCACCAACGGCTTCGAGGACAGCGCCCGGCAGCAGCGCCGCAACGCGGTGGTCTGCTGGTCGCTGGCCACCCGCCGGCGCATCCTGCGCGCCACCGTGCCCGAGGCGCTGCAGCTCAACGACCTCGCCGTTGCGCGCGACGGCAGCCTGCTCGTCACCGACTCCCTGGCCGGCAGCCTCTGGCGCGTCGGCCTCGACGGCAAGTCGCAGCGCTTCGGCGCCGACGGGGCCTTCCGCGGCGCCAACGGCATTGCGCTGGCGCCCGACGGCAGCGCCGCCTATGTGGCCGTCAACACCGGCATCGTGCGCGCCAGCCTGCCCGACGGCGCCATCGCGCGCCTGCCGCAGCCGGACGACGTGGTCAGCGGCGGCATCGACGGCCTCTACTGGTTCAGCGGCAGCCTGGTGGGCGTGCAGAACGCCGTCAACCCGGGCCGGGTGCTGCGCCTCGAGTTGGCCGACGGCGGCACGCGCATCGCCGCGGCCACGGTGCTGCAGTCGCACCACCACGCCGAGTTCGCGCTGCCGACGACCGGCGTCGTCGTCGCCGGGGCCCTGCATGTGCTGGCCAACTCGCATGTCGCCCACTGGCTGCCGGCCGGCCGCGTCGACGAGGGCCGCACGCCGCCGCCACGCCCGGCCGTCATCGTGGCCGTGCCGCTGCGGGGCTGACGGCCGCTTGTGGAAGTCCACAGCGCCGACGCCTCCGCGCCTCCCTAGACTCAGGCCATGAAGCCGCATGAGCTGCCTTCCCGAAGCCTGTGGCTGGCGCCGCTGCTGCTGTCCCTCATCTTCGTGGGCGGCGTGCTGGCCTGGGTGCGGGGCAATGCCATCGAGGAGCAGGAGTCGCAGCGCCAGACGCTGATCTCCGATGCGCTGAGCACCGAGGCCCAGCTGCATGGCCGCATCGACGAGGAGCAGGCCCATCTGCACAAGCTCGCCGAGGGTCTGGCCGGACGGCCGCCCAGCCAGGCCCTGCTGGCGGCCCACCCCGAGGTCAACGCCGGGCTGCGGCGGCTGTGGCTGTCCGTCACCTGGCTGGACGGCCACAACCGCGTGCTGGCCGAGGTGCCGGACCAGTCCGCCGCCAACCGCTACGAGGACGGCCTGTCCCTGCACCTGACGGCGCGCGTGGCGCCCGACGGCGTGCTGGTCGTGCGCTATGCGCCGGCCCTGCTGCTCAAGCGCGGCGTGCCCTGGTGGCTGGCGCGCAAATACGACCTGCAGCTGGTCGACAGCGCCGACCAGGTCATCGCTTCCAGCACCGAGTCGCCGCTGCGTGCCGCCCAGGGCCCGCGGCCCAGCTACCGCGTCGCGCTGACCGGCCCGCTGCGGGCCAGCCCGCTGACCGAAGCCACCTTGGCCGATGCCGCCCTGGAGCTGACGCTGCGCGAACCGGTGACCGACGGCCTGCGCCCCCTGGCCTGGGTGCTGGTGGCCGGCTTCCTGCCGCTGATCACCGTCGCGACCTGGCTGATCCGCCGCCAGATGCGCCAGGTGCAGCGCGCCGAGGTGGCCGGCCGCACCGAGGCCGCCTGGCGGCGTGCGATGGAGGACTCGGCCCTGGTCGCCCTGCGCGCCCGCGACTTCGACGGCCGCCTGCTCTATGTGAACCGCACCTTCTGCGACATGGTCGGCCTGGCCCAGGACCAGCTCGTCGGCCTGCTGCCGCCCATGCCCTACTGGCCGCCGGACGCGTTGGACGAGATGACCGAGCGCACGCGGCGCAGCCTGGCCGGCCAGGCGCCGCGCGAGGGCTTCGAGGCGCGCTGGCGGCACAGCAGCGGCCGCATGGTGGACGTGATGGTGTTCGAGTCGCCGCTGGTGGACGCGGGGGGCCGCCAGATCGGCTGGATGGGCAGCATCCTCGACATCACCGAGCGCAAGCGGCTGGAGGAGCGCGAGCGCCGCGAGGTCGAGACCCTGGCCCACAACGCGCGGCTGACCATGCTGGGCGAGGTGGCGTCCACGCTGGCCCACGAACTCAACCAGCCGCTGACGGCCATCGCCAGCTACAACGCCGGCATCAGCAACTCCCTGGCCAAGCTCGGCGTGCAGGACGAGCTCGTGCTCGGCGCCCTGCAGCGCCTGGGCCAGCAGGCCGAGCATGCCGGCCGCATCGTCGCGCGCATCCGCGAGTTCCTGACCCGGCGCGAGCCCCGCCACGAGCCCTGCGACCTCAACGAGGTCATCGGCGCCGCCGTCGACCTGCTGCGCCGCGACGCCCAGCGCCGCGACATCGCGCTGGAGCTCAGCCTGGCGCCCGGCGTGCCGCCGGTGCTGGCCGATGCGGTGCTGATCGAGCAGGTCGTCATCAACCTGGTGCGCAATGCGGCCGACGCGCTGCTGGCCCGCGAGGCCGGCCGGCGCATCGCCGTCAGCAGCCGCGTCGTCGGCGACTTCGTGCGCGTGGACGTGCGCGACAACGGCCCCGGCCTGCAGGGCCGGCGCGTCGAGCAGCTGTGCGCGCCCTTCTATTCCACCAAGGCCGAGGGCATGGGCATGGGCCTGGCCATCTGCCGCTCCATCGTCGAGGCCCACCAGGGCGTGCTCGATGCCAGCGATGCGAGCACCGGCGGCGCATCGTTCTCCTTCAGCCTGCCCCTCACTCGGGAGACCGTCCATGGCTGATATGGAGCCCCTCGTCCCAGGAGTATCTTGGCCGGTCCCCCGCGGGGACGGCGATGCTCGCGGCATCGAGCCGCAAGCACATCGTCAAAGCGGGCCGGCTTGGGAACGGCCCGGCGCTCGGCCCGCGAACGCCGCGCCGCCAACGGAGAACTGACATGGTTAAAGGCACCGTCCACCTCGTCGACGACGACCCCGGCGTGCGCGACGCGCTGGCCTTCCTGCTGCGTTCGCGCGGCCTGGACGTGCGCACGTTTGCCAGCGGACCGGCGCTGCTGGATGCGCTGTCCATCGAGCCGCCGCCCAAGGGGGTGTTCCTGCTGGACGTGCGCATGGAGCCCATGAGCGGCACGCGGCTGCACGACGAACTGCTGGCGCTGCGGCTGAAGAATCCGGTGCTCTTCCTGACCGGCCATGGAGACATTCCCATGGTCGTCGAGGCGCTGAAGAAGGGCGCCTTCGACTTCCTCGAGAAGCCCTACAGCGACAACGCGCTGGCCGACCGCCTCGAGCAGGCCCTGGCCGTGGACGCCGCCATGCAGGCCGAGGGCGCCCAGGCAGCCGAGCGCAGCGCGCGCCTGGCCAGCCTGACCGAGCGCGAGCGCGAGGTCATGCTGCGGGTGGCGGCGGGCAAGCTCAACAAGATCATCGCGGACGAGCTGAACGTGTCCATCCGCACCGTGGAAGTGCACCGGGCGCGGGTTTTTGCGAAGCTGGGCGTGCGGTCGGCGGCGGAGGTGGCCACCCTGATTGCGGGGCGTTAGTGCCATGCCCCGTGGCAGGATGCCGCCACGGAGGATGACAAGATGGCAAAGGAGCTGGCCTGCCCCGGCCATGACGACAAGGTCGGCCTGAAGATCGACTACCTGGCCAAGCGGCTGGGCCAGGCCCTGGCGGCCCGGGGCTTCACGCGCAAGGGCCGCAACCTGCTGCGCGAGGCCGGCGAGGGCGTGGACCGGCATTGGCAGATCATCAATTTCCAGTCCGGCGAATGGAACTCGGGTGCCAGCGGGGTGTTCTACGTGAACCTCGCGCTGCAGTTCCCGGCCATCCAGCGCGTGGAAGCCGCACGGCCGGGCGCGGAGTGGTCGGCCGACCTGCTGGACAAGGTGGGTGAGGAATTCGGGCAGTTGCGCGAGCGCTTGCAGAACATGGTGCCGGAAGATCACCGGCTCGCAGGCTGGGAAATCAAGCTCAGCGCCGATGAATACCTGCCTGCGCTGGCGGATGCACTGGTCGAAGCCGTGGAGCAGCATGCTTTGCCGTGGTTCGCGCGCCATGCCTCGGTAGCTGCGGTGCGAGACTTCGAGGATGCGGACGACGTGGATGCGCCCGTCGCGGCCGCTATCACGCTGGGCGACAACGCGGGCGCCGAGCGTTTGCTGCAAGAACACCAGTTGAGCTTGGACTCAGCGTCACCGAACTACATCAAGGGCCTGCGCAACTGGCTGGAGCCATTGGGCGTGAACTGCGCGACCCTGCCCGCGCCTGGCGCTTCGCCAAAGAAGAACAGCTGGACCCTGCGCCGGGAGGCTGAAGAGGCCAGCGAAGACGCGCGCCATGCCGCCCACGCCGCCGAGTTGAGGGCGCAACTTGATCTGCAACGACCCGATCCGGCGCTGCTGGCCGCCGCCTGGCTGGCCGAGTGGCAGGCGCGTTGGCGCGACGACCCCAGGCCGCTGGTCGACCTACAAAGCGGCGTGGGCGTGGCAGCGCTGGATGCGCCCGAGCGCGAGGCGGTGCTGCTGGCGCTGCTGCAACAGTTGTTGGCGCTGGAGACCCCGATCACGCGGCACCCGATCCGCCATCAATCGGAGGAGTCAGAGTCCAACTACGACGTCGCCATGCTTCTGCAGGCCCTGCTGCCCAAGCTCGAGAAGCCCCAGCAAGCTTCAGCGTTGTTTACGACCCTGCGGGCACTGCAAACACGCCTGGATCAGGACACGGTGACCGCTCAGTATTCCTGGGGCTTTGCCAAGGTCGCCGCTTGGCTGGCCAAGCAGCCACAGGAGGCGAGCCTTCGCCGCGGCATGGAGTCTTGGCTGCAAGGCTTGACCGTGCTGATGCCGCTGCGCCACCAGGCGACGGAGCAGGCGTTGGCGGAGTGGTACAGCCGACCGCTGGACCCGAACTCATCCGACTACGCGTCGCAGTTGGAGCAGCGCGTCTCTTACGAGGCCGAGCTTGCTGCACAGGACACACCAGCGACGCTCGCCCGCCTCGCCGCCTATCCCGAGCAGTCGCTTGCCCCTGATGACAAGGCTGCCGTGCGCGCCTGGCGCCGTTGGCTGCGCCGCGACCCGGTCACTGGCCAGCTGCCCGTGCATTGCGAGGCCGACGACTGGGGTGGCCCGGCGATGCTTGCCTGGCGGCAGGCTGAGCCCGCGCTGCGCGAAGCGCTGAGCCCGGTATTGCAAGCCTGGCTGGAAGACATCGACACCAAGCCCCGCACGCTCAAGGCGCTCGCCGCCCAGGTGGTTGCGCTCCCGTCCGAGCATCGGTCTGACTGGCAGACCTGGGTGCTGGACCGCCTGCGCGCCTTCGAGCACAGCAGCGGCACGACCGAATGGGCCACCACGCGGATGCGACCGGGCGTCGGCGCGGTGCTGGGTGAGGACAGTGAGAACCTGCTGCTCGGCCTGCTGCTGTGGAGCTGGGCGGATCGCGGCATGCCGGATGAAACGCTGGCTCCGGTCTGGCGCACCTTGACCGAGGCCGCCTGGCTGCGCCTGCCCAATCATGGCGCCCGCGCCCCGGGCGTCGGCAAGCTGGGCCTGCGCCTGCTGGCCGGCCTGGGTGGATCGGCGCAGGAATTCGTACAGGCCTGTGCTGCCGCAGCGGCAGAAAAGCAACGCGCCAAAGCGGCGACCCAGGCCTTGGCCGAGCCGCTGCGCCGCCCCTGAAACGCTGGCACCAGGGTATTTGCGAAGCCGGGACGGAAGGCGTCTGCGCCGGTGACGACCACCTGCTTGCGGGGCGCCCAAGAACGACGACGTCGTAGAAACTCCCTGTATAGCCGTCCAACCAGGCCGGGAGGGATCCGATGGGCATTGAGTTCGTCCTGCAGCAGCCCTGTGCGCCGCGCCGGCACATGCCGGAGGCCCGGCTGCGCACGCTGGTGAATCACCGCGGCATTGCCGAGTCCGCGACCGCCAAGTTCCGCGAGCAATTCCCCCACGCCGACGACGAGACCCTGGCCAGCAAATGCACCGTCGAGATCGCGTTCGAAGGTCCGGACGGGGCGTCCAAGCCGATGCAGGTCACCGTCGGCCGGCTGCGGGACATGCTGGAGCCGCTGCAAGGCCTGGACGACGACTGCCGCGGCTGCCCGGCCAATGTATCGGGCCGGGGCCTGGGTTGCATCGGCAAGGTCCAGGCCCCCATCACGGCCGAGACCGAACGCTGGCTGCTCGCGCGGCTGCCGAACGACGTCAAGGACGCCGGCCTGCAGCGCCTGGTCCGCTACTTGGGCGAGCGCGGCATCGATGGCGCGGTGGTCGACGCGCGGCGCGGCCGCTCGCGCATGTTCGAACTCAAGGCACCCGCCGTCAGGAAATGGGGCGGCTGGCTGGGACCCAAGCTGCAGCTCAACTCCAGCCAGCTGCTGCAGATGTTGGCCTTTGGCGGCCCCATCAGCGCCGAGCGCGCCCGGCTGCTCGCGCGGCTGCTGGATCTGTCGGGCGGGGTGCCAGAGGCCTTGGGGCCCGTCAGCGCCGCCTCGCTCAAGACCCTGCTGCGGGCGGTCAACCTCGCGAGCCGCCTCGAAGCGACCTTGGTGGTCGCGGCCTAGTCCCTCAAGACCCGCTGACGCCCTTGGTGTGGCGGAAGAAGTTGTCGGGGTCGTAGGCCTGCTTGAGCGTGGCGAGCCGGTCCAGGTTGGGGCGGCCGTAGGCGGCCTCGACGCGGTCGCGGCCTTCCTCCTCGGTCAGGAAGTTGATGTAGGTGCCGCCGGTCGAGAACGCCCGCGTGGCTTCGAAGCAGTCGCGCGCCCATTGCATATTGGGCGCGTCGTCTTCGGGCTTCTCCCAGGATCCTGCGATGTTCAGCACATAGGCCGCATCGCGATTGCCGGCCGGTGAGTGACCCGCCGGCAGCTCGCCGATGGCGCCCTGGATCTGGAACATCAGGATGGCCGAATGCGGCGAGGCGAAGCGCGCCGCGTGCGCCACGGCCGCGTCGATGAGCCCGGGCTGGATGGCGGGCAGGTAGTGCGACTTCCAGTAATAGCGCCGGCCCTTGGGCTGGGTGGCGTCCAGCAGGCTCTGCATCTGCACATAGGGCCGCCGCGTCACGATGTCGGCGATGGGCTTGCCCGTCTCGCGCAGCTTCGCCAGCAGCGCTTCACCGTCCTCGACCTTGCCGGCGTGGCAGATGAAGATGGCCGCTATGGGCTTGCCATGCACTTCCTTGGGCAGCCAGGGCGCCGGTGGCGCGGTGCGCAGCACGGCCACGCTGGTGAGCTCGCGTGGCGCCGCGGCGCTGAACTCGCGCCAGGCCTCGAGCACCTGCTGCGCATCCTCGCCCTGCCAGGCGATGGCGCCGCCCAGGATTTCGGGGCCGACGGGAAAGAGCCGGTACTCGAAGGCCGTGACGATGCCGAAATTGCCGCTGCCGCCGCGCAGCGCCCAGAACAGCTCGGCGTTCTCGTCGGCCGAGGCGCGCTTGATCTCGCCATCGGCGGTCACGACTTCCATGGACAGCACCGTGTCGCAGGTCCAGCCATGGCGGCGTGTCAGATAGCCGAAGCCGCCGCCGACGGTGAGGCCTGCAATGCCGGTGGCCGAGACGAAGCCGAGCACGGCGGCGAGCCCATGGGCCTGCGTCTCGCGGTCGACATCGCCCAGGGTGCAGCCGGCTTGCGCCAGCGCGGTGCGGCGCAACGGGTCGACCCAGACACCGCGCAGCAGCGACATGTCGATCATCAGTCCGCCCTCGCACACCGCCAGCCCGGCGATGTTGTGGCCGCCGCTGCGCACCGAGCAGAGCAGCCCGTGCTGGCGCGCGAAGCGCACCGCCTGCACGACATCGACCGTGCCGGTGCAGCGCGCGATGAGGCCGGGGCGCCGGTCGATCATCGCGTTCCAGACCTTGCGCACCTCCTCGTAGTCCGCATCGTCCGCCGTCAAGACCCGACCCTTGAAGGCGGCCCTGAAAGCCTGCAGGGCGGCCGGATCGAGGTCCACGGCCCCGCCGTTCATGGCTGTGAGTCTGATCGTCATCTTGGGTCTCCTGGTGTCCATCGAAGCTGCGACGTCGACAGCATCGTTGGGACGTCGGCTCCCGGCCAGTCCAGAATCTGAAGCGTTTGCAAAGCCAGGGGTGAGCATGGACAACAGCTACGGCCAGTTCTGCACCGTCGCCCGCGGGGCCGAAGTGCTGTGCGAGCGCTGGACGCCGCTGGTGGTGCGCGAACTGCTGTGCGGCAGCAAGCGCTTCAACGACCTGCACCGCGGCGTGCCGCGCATGTCCACCAGCCTGCTGGCCCAGCGGCTGCAGCGGCTGGAGGAGTTCGGCATCCTGCGCCGCACCGCGGCCGGCAAGGTCTGGGAGTACAGCCTCACGGCCGCCGGCGAGGAGCTGCGCCCCATCGTCATGGCCCTGGGCCACTGGGGCGCGCGCTGGATAGGCAGCCGGCTGCGCGACGACGAACTGGATGCCGGCCTGCTGATGTGGGACATCCGGCGCTTCGCCCGCATCCCGGAGTTCCCGGCCCGGCCCGTGATCGTCAACTTCCAGTTCCGCGATGCCCGCAGCGGCGAGGCCTCGTGGTGGCTGGTGGTGGAAGAGGGCGTGGCCGACCTGTGCCGCACCGACCCCGGGCGCGAGCTGACCCTGGTGGTGGATGCCACGGTGCGGGCGCTGACGGAGATCTGGGCCGGCGACATCTCGCCCCAGCAGGCGCTGGGCGCTGGCGATGTCCGTGTCGACGGGGCCAGGCGCGATGCGCAGGACCTGTGGCGCTGGCTGGGCACCAGCGCCTTCGCACCGACGCGCAGCGCCGTGCTGACGAAGCCTCGGGTGGGCTGAGGGTCAGGCGCCATCGCGAGGCATGGCGATGCGTTACGGGGCGTTCCGGCCCGCACCTGGGGCGAATACGGATTGAAGATGCCGTTTGACCGTGAAGTTCTTGGCAATCCGAGTTGGCATGGGGTTTGCACTGGAGGTTGTGCCGAAGCGACTGGCTTCGGGGAACCTAAGGAGTACCTCACCATGAAGACCTGGACGAATCTGCGGCCCCTCACCCTCACGGCCGCTCTGCTCGCCACCCTGACGCTGACCGCGCCCGCGAGTGCCCAGGAACCCACCGTGCCCGCCGTGGCTGACCGCGCCATGCTGCGCAGTGCCCAGGGCGAATACCTGCTGGACGACGGCCGCACGCTGAAGGTCCACGTCGGCGTGCGCCGCCTGGGCGTCAGCGTCGACGAGAGCCCGCTGGAGACCTGGCGCGCCGAGAATGCCGAGCTGCTCGTCAGCCCCGACGGCCTGCGCCGCCTGCGCCTGTATCGCAATGGCGACGGCAGCGTCGACCGCATCGCGCTGGAGACCGACAGGATGCGTTGAGTTGCAGCGTTCGTGATGGCCGGCGCAGGTGCTCGCGGCGCCTGCGGACCGGCCTTTCCTTTTTATTGATCAGCGCACCGCCACGAAGCGGTACTCATGTTGGGCGTCACGCAGCACCAGTGTGGGCTGTGCCGCCTTGTCGTCGCGTACGAACTCGATGCCGCCGATGCCGGGGTCGATCGTCATGTAGCTCTGCGTGCCGTCCTCGTTCTTGCGCAGCGCGACCTCGCTGTTCCAGTGGTCGAACTGGAAGCGCACCTGGCCGCCCTTCCTGCTGACCTGGATGCGGCCGAGGTCGGGCGACACATAGCTGGCAGCAAGGGGCTTGATGGCGTCGGCCGGGATGGGCAGGGTCAGCAGCTCGCGCTGCTTGGCGGCTTCGGCCTTGCGGTTGGCTATTGCTACCTTGAGGCGCTCGTCGGCCTCCGGGCGGCCGTCGAACAGCACCTCCAGCAGCTTCCTCTGCAGCGGCCCGCGCAGCAGCACGCCGGCGTCGGAGTTGGTCAGGATGGTCACGCCGACGCCGTATTCGGGCAGCCAGATCATGTTGGAGTGAAAGCCCAGCATGTCGCCGCCATGCGAGGCCACGGTGATGCCGTACTGCCGGTCGACGAACAGGCCCATGCCGTAGTGGATGTCCTCGCTGACCATGACCTGCGGCTTGTAGCGCTCGGCCCAGTTGGCCTCGCCGATCAGCGGCTGGCCCTCGGGCGTGCGGCCCTTGTTGAGCTCCATCAGCACCCAGCGGCTGAAGTCGTTCGGCGATGTCCACACCGCGCCGGCGGGGCGGGCCGGGATGATGGTGTAGTTCAGGTCCATGCTGGCGCGGCGGGTGCTGCCGTCCAGTGCGTCGCCATGCGGCATGGCGTGGTTGCCGCGCAGCGCACGGGCGTAGTCGAAGGTGGTGTTCTTCATGCCCAGCGGCGCGAACAGCAGCTCCTGCATGGCCTGGTCATAGGCCACGCCGATCTCCTTGCCGGGCTTGAGCGCGCTGGCCGCGACGTAGCCGCCGGCCCCCACCATCAGATTGCTGTACTGGAAGACCTCGCCGAACTTGCTGGTCGGCTTCATGGCGCCGAGCTGGTCGAAGGTCGACTGGGCCGGCGCCTTGCCGCTGGCGAACAGCCACTCCAGGTCCTGGCGCGGCATGCCGGTGCAGGCGCACACCAGATGCTTGATCAGCACGCTCTTGGTGACGTCGGGATCAGCCAGCTTGAAGCCCGGGTAGGCCTCGACCGCGGGCTGGTCCCAGCGCAGCTTGCCGGCGTCCACCGCGCGGGCCAGCAGGGCCGTCGTCATGGACTTGGTGTTGCTGGCGGCCATGAAGAGGGTGTCGCCGTCCACCTTGGCGGGCTTGCCCTGTTCGCGCACGCCCAGGCCACCGGCCCAGACCACCTGGCGGTCGTTGATGAAGCTCAGGCCCACGCCGGGCACGTCGAGCTGCTTCATGCCGTCCGCGATGAAGGCCTTGAGCTGTTCGACGCGCTCGGGCGCCAGCGGCTTGGCTGATCTGCCGGCAAAGCTCTCGCGCTCATAGCCCTTGGGACGCAGGCTGGCGAAGAACTTGCCCATGGGCGCGCCGCGCTTTTCCAGCGTGCCCTCGGAGGCCTGCAGCAGCAGCACGACCCAGGCCTTGCCGTCGCCGGTGCTGCTGCGCCGGGCGATGGCCTGCAGCACCAGCTTCTCGTTGGGCGAGGTTTCGTACTCGAAGACCTGCTGGTCCACCCAGCCATTGCGATTGGCCCGCGGCGTGGCCAGGCGCAGCGTGCGCTTGAAGGCCGGGTCGACCCGGGCCCAGGCCTGGGCGACGGCATCGGCGGCGTCCTTGGCCGCGGCCAGCTCGACGACGGTGACGCTGGCATCGCCCTCGGGGGCGGTGAACTTCAGCGCCGCGCCCGCGGTGCTGGCGGCGAAGGCTTCGGGCGGGGTGTAGCTGTGGCCGGCGGGGGTGGTGTCGGCCTGGGCCGCAAAGGCAGCGGCAAGCAGGGATGCGATCAGCGAACGGCGCATGGGGGCTCCTGGATGAGGAGCCCGCATGCTAGAGCCGGATCACTGCGAGTTGATGGTGACGGTCACGCTGCCGGTCGTCGTCTGGCCGAGGTTGTCCTTCAGCGTGATGACGAGGTTGGTGCGGCCGGCGACGGGCCGGGCCCAGTTCACCGTCAGGCCGGTGCTGCTGGCGGAGAAGCTCATGCCGCTGGCGGCGCCGCTGATGCTGATGTCCAGCGAGGTGGCGCCGGGCGTGGAGTAGCCGATGGTGCCGCTGAAGGCCTTGCCGGCGATGCCGCTGAGGCTGGTCGTCGTCAGCGTGGGGCCGCTGGTGGCGGGCGCCGTGGTCGTGCCGCTGCCGGAGGTGGCGACGCTGACGCCGCTGAGGCTGCTCAGCAGGGCGCTGACATTGGGCGTGCCCCAGCCGGTCGGCGTGTCGTAGCCGGTCTTGGCGACGCAGCTGCTGCAGGTGCCGTGGCTGCCGGTGGTCACGTCCTTGAAGGCGTTGGCATAGACCGTCGGCACGGCGCCGATCTGCTGGTAGAGGGCGGCATGCGGCTGGCCGAGCATGGCTTTGCTGGACGTGGCGCGCATCGCGTTGGCGACGGCCAGCAGGCCGGCCCACTGCGGCGTGGCCAGGCTGGTGCCGCCGGCGCTGACCCAGCGCGTCGTCGTCGTGCCCGGGCTGATCAGGGCCACGTACTGGCCGGAGTTGGGGTCGGCGTTGAAGGCCACGTCGGCGACGGCGCGCCTGGCATAGCCGCCGACGGTGCCGCTCTGGTAGCTGGGCAGGGCCACATAGGCGCTGGTGCCGCCGCCGGTGCCGCTCCAGGTGGTTTCGCTGCGCGCGCCGCTGCTGTAGCTCAGCGTCGTGCCGCCGACGGCGACGACGCGCGTCGACACCGAGGGCCAGGCCACGGCCATGCCGTCGTCGCCGGTGGCGGCCAGATAGCTCATGCCGCTGCCGGTGAAGGCGCTGTCGTAGTTGGACGTCCAGCTGCCCTCGCCGGCGCCGAAGCTCATGGACACCACGCCGGGGCCCATCCGGTTGGCGAGGCCGACGGCGCGCGACAGGCTACCCACGCCGGCATCCGGCGCCTCGATGAGGACGATGCGGGCCAGCGGCGCGGTGGCATGGGCCCACTGCACGTCCAGAGCGATCTCGGTGGCCCAGCCGCTGTCGTAGCCGGGCGCGGTGGCGGTCAGGGCGCCGGCGCTGGTGCTGTAGGCGACGACCAGCTCGCAGCCCGTCTTGGAGGCGGCTGCCAGTGGCAGGCTGGTGTTGGCGGCCAGGGTGCGCGTCGTGCAGGTCGGCAGGTTGAACTTGGCGTTGAAGGCGGCCAGCTCGGCGACGATGTTGGGATCGTGCTTGGCGTTGACGATGTAGATGGTCTGGCCGGCGCCGAGCTGGGCGGCTTGGGGCGCCGTCAGGCCGGTGGTGCTGGCGGGCAGGGCCGGCTGGCCATAGGCGGCACGGATCTGGGCCGGCGTGTAGACGGTGACGGGCGTGGACGCGGCCATGGGGCTGGCCTCGCCGGCTTCGGCGGCGAGGGCGCGGCGGCGCAGCGTGTCGTCCAGCGCGGCCAGGGTCAGCCCCTTGGTGGAGACGCCGGCACGGGCGCTGGCGCGGTGCGGCTCGGCGCCGTCAACGGGCGCGTCCAGCTCGACGGCCGCGGCGTGAAAGCTCGGTTGGGCCACGGCTTCGCTGCCTTCGGTCAGGTCCACGCTGAGGTTGATGACCGAGACGGACTCGCTGACCTGGACGGTCGGGCTGTCGCCGCCGCTGCCGCCACCGCAGGCGGCCAGGGCCGCGGCGGTCAGCAGGCTGAGAGTCAGAGAGAGGTGGCGGGTACTGCGCATGGCCAGGTTCTCGTGCAAAGCAGAGGGCCACGCCGATCAAGACCTGCTGGTCTTGGCGGCCCCGCTGCCGTGGCGCCTGCGTGATGCAAGTGCTTTAGGCCGGTGGCTTTGCGTCCCTGCCTTTCGACGGGTTTGCCCTCAGGGTTTAAAACAGCTTCAGTCTAGGCGCCGAGGTGGCGGCATGCACTGCCCGGTGAAAGCGGTGCGTGACTTCTGCCTCGACGGGCGGCGTGAGCTTGAACTGCCGCCAGTCTGGGTTTCGTGAGTTACTGCCGTGTCGTTGCTTTGTGTCACACGGGACACAAAAGCACGCTCACGCCGGCGCGATCTCCACCGCCACGCCGCTCAGCACGGCATTGCCGCTCAACGGATCACGCGCCGCATCGTCCAGCAGCGCATTCATGTTGACGCCGGGCCGCTCGCGTGCCACGGCCAGCTGCACGCCGTCGAGGTCATGCCCCCAGCCATGCGGCAGGCTGACGACGCCGGGGCTCATGTCGGCGCTGCGTTCGACACGTGCGATCAGCTCGCCGACGGCGCTCTTGATCTTGGCGAACTCGGCCAGGCCCAGGCGATCGGCATCGCCCGGATTGACCAGCAGGGTGCAGCGGTCCGGCCCCTTGGCCAGCACGGGCAGGTTGTGCATCCAGCTGTTGCCCGAGCGCGTGTCGCGGCGGCCGATGAGGCTGAACTCGGGCGCCGGCTCGGTCTTGACCTCGGCCAGGTCGGCCAGCACCGAGGGCGGTGCCAGTTCGATCTTGCCGCTGGGCGTGCGCAGGATCTCGGGAATGCGCGGTGTCAGCGCGCCCAGGTCCACGCCACCGCCTTCGATCGTGCTCGCGGCCTTGACCTTGGCGAGGTTGATGCCGTCGGGCTTGCGGCCGAACTGGTCGCCATAGGGGCCGACGCGCAATTGCAGGTCGATGAGGCGCTCGGGGCCGCGCCAGGGCTGCAGGGCGGCCAGCACGGCGGGCGTCTGGTCGCCGGCGAAGCGGCGCACATCGGCCTCGATGGCCTCGTCGTCGAGCTGGCCCACGTCGACGCTCAAGCCCCGGCCCTCGAGCAGGGCGCACAGGCGCAGGATGGTCTGCCACTCCTGCGGCGTGCCGGCCGGCGCGTCGAAGACGGGGCCGGAGAAGCGCGCGTGGTTGCGGTGGCTGAGCTGAGGGAAGGCGACGTCGTAGTGCAGGTCTTCCAGCGGCGACAGGCCCGGCAGGATGACGTCGGCATGGCGGCTGGTCTCGTTGACGTAGATGTCCATGCTGAGCATGAAGTCCAGGCCATCCAGCGCCTGCGCGATGCGCGGGCCGCCGGGAGCCGACAGCACCGGATTGCTGGCGATGCTGATCAGGGCCTTGATCTGGCCTTCTCCGGCGGTCTCCATCTCCTCGGCCATCACGGTGATGGGCAGTTCGCCGAAGACCTCGGGGGCGCCCGAGACGCGGCTCTTGCGCCGCCCCGTCGTGATGCCCTTGCCGCTGCCCGGCTTGCCTTGGGTATTGGGCGCGAAGGCGGCCGCCTTGGCGAACATCGCGCCGCCTTCGCGATCGAGGTTGCCGGTCAGCGCGTTGATGAGGTCGACCAGCCAGGAATTGACGGTGCCGAAGCGCGTCGTGCAGGTGCCGATGCGGCCATAGACGGCGGCATGCGGCGCCGCGGCGATCTCGCGGGCGATGCGGCGCTGCACCTCGGCCGGGATGCCGCAGCCGGCGGCCGTGACCTCGGGTGCAAACGGCGCGACGGCGGCGCGGGCTTCTTCCAGGCCGTTGATGTGCTCGGCCAGGCGGCCCAGCTTGACGAGGCCCTCGTCGAAGAGGGTGTGGGCGATGCCGGCCAGCAGCAGCGCGTCGCCGCCAGGCCGGATGGCCAGGTGCTCGTCGGCCGCCGCGGCCGTCTCGCTGCGGCGCGGGTCGACGACGACGATGCGCCCGCCGCGCGCCCGCATGGCCTTGGCCTTGCCGCGGTAGTCGGGCACCGTCCACAGGCTGCCGTTGCTGATCATCGGATTGCCGCCGAGGATGAGCAGGTAGTCGCAGCGTTCGATGTCGGGCAGCGGGATGGACAGCCAGTGGCCGAACATCAGGCCGGCGCTCAACTGCTTGGGCATCTGGTCCAGCGTCGAGGCGCTGAAGGCATTGCGCGTGCCCAGGGCCCGCACCAGGCGGGGCGTGTAGGCCAGCAGGCTGACCTTGTGCGCGGCCGGGTTGCCGATGGTCAGGGCCACCGAGTCGGGCCCATGCTCACGCCAGATCGGCAGCAGGCGCTTCTCGATCTCGGCAAAGGCCTCGTCCCAGCTGGCCGGCACGAACTCGCCGTCGCGCTTGATCAGCGGCGTGCGCAGGCGGTCGGGGTCCTCGTGCAGGTCCTTCAGGCTGACGCCCTTGGGGCAGAGATAGCCGTGGCTGAAGACGTCGTTGGCGGCGCCGCGGATGGCGATGACCTTGGCGCCTTCGGTCTTCACTTCCAGGCCGCAGCAGGCCTCGCACAGGGGGCAGATGCGGTAATGGCTATCGGACATGGCAGGTCTCCTGATCGGTCTTTCGAGCGATTCTGAAGCGCCCAGCCTACCCGCCGCGTCAACCCGGCGACATGACCTGCCGGGTCGTTGACTACCAGTTGCCGATGCTGGGGTTCTCGTAAGTGAATTCGTTGGGCACGCCGGCGTCGAAGTTGGTGTACGAGAAGGACATGCTCATCTCCAGCGACGTGACCTGGTGCCACCAGCCCAGCGGCAGGAAGAGGGTGTCGCCGGGCTCCAGCACCGTCTCCAGCACGACGGCCTCGCGCAGGCGGGGGTAGCGGGCGAAGTCGGGGGCGTCGAGGTCGATGGGGCTGTAGACGCCCATGCGGTTGTAGAGCAGCGGCGTCTGCAGCGGCGACACGAAGCGCCAGCGCTTGCGGCCGACGACCTGGGTGTGGAAGAGCATCAGCGTGTCGTGATGCAGGGGCGTGCGCGTGCCCGCCGGGCCGAACCAGAAGGAGGCCGCCGTGTGCAGCAGGGCCGGGTCGCAGATGGGCGGCATGCCGCCGATGTCCTGCAGCAGCGGCCTGAACTCGGGCCGGCGCATCATCTCGTCGTTGGCCGTCAGGTAGTGGTCGTTGGTGGCGCCGCCGCTGACGACGAGGTCGACGAACTCCGACACCTTCATGCGCTGGCGCAGCTTTTCCTTGTTCTGCTCGAACAGGGCGTCCTTGTTGCGGCCCACCTGCACGTCGACGTCGAGATGGCCGAAGCGGGCGCTGAGGTCGGCCGGCGACCAGCGCTGCATGGCCGGCCAGTCGTCGGCGATGTCGGTCAGCACGACGGGCCGGCAGCCGTAGACATAGCGTTCGAGGAATTCATCGCGGCCGACGCCGCGGCGCTTCTCGACGACGGCATAGCCCGGGTTCTGCTGCCAGACCTTCTGCAGATTGCCGCAGACCGTCTCCAGCTTGCGCAGCATCTGCTGGTGGCGGCGCGCGGCCTGGAAGACCGGGTCCTGCTCGATCTGGCCGATGGCGGCTGCGGCCAGCTCGGTGTCCTGGCCGGCGGTGATCATGGTGTCCAGCATGGAGGCCGGCGCGCAGTCCCAGAGCCGGTTCTCGGCCAGCCATTGCAGCCAGTCGGGCGTCAGGTCGAGCAGGGCCGCGGGGCGGGGCCGGGGCGGGGGCTTGATCGGGGAAAGCGTCATGGCGGAAACCGTTGGATGGCCGACGAGCGGGATTGTGGGGCCGTCGCCACTGGTATTGCCCAGCCGTCCTAGGGGAGGGCCTGCCGGATGCGCTCCACCACCAGACGCCCGGCCGGTGTCCAGGGTGCGATGAGTTCAAAGTGGCCTGCATCGTCGAGGTTGATCACCTCGACTTTGTCGCCGAGCGAGGCCGCCTTGGCGCGGTAATCGTCGCTGGCCGCCAGCGGCACGATGCGGTCGCGCCCGCCCTGCATCAGGGTCTGCGGCAGGCCCAGCGGCAGCAGGGCCAGCGGGGAGGTGTCCTGCAGGCGCTCGGCGCTGGGCGGCCCGCCCAGCAGCTGGTCGACGGACGTGCCGCAGAGCTTGTTGGCGGCGGCGTGGGCGAGGTCGGGAATGCCGGCCACAGCGACGACGGCGGGGATGGGCAGGGGTGCCGCGGGCTTGAGCGGGCCGCTGCCGATGCGCGGCCGAGCGGCGACCCACAAGGCCAGGTGGCCGCCGGCCGAGTGGCCGGTCGCGACGAGGCGCTTCAGGTCCAGCGGATAGCGCTGGGCGAGGACGCGCAGCCGGTCGGCGCCGCGGGCCACGTCGTCGAAGGTGCCCGGATAGCCGCCGCCGGCATGGCCGACGCGCCGGTAGCTGATGCTCCACACGGCCACGCCGGCGCTGCGCAGCGCGTCGGCCTGGAAGGCCAGCAGCTCCGGCCCCGGCAGGCTGGACTGCCAGCAGCCGCCGTGGATCATCAGCACGACCGGGTAGGGGCCGCGTCCCTTGGGCAGCCACAGCTCGCCGAACTGCTGGGGCGCGTCGCCATAGGCCAGGCGCTGGTCGGGCTGTGGCCTGTCGGGCCGGTCCAGGATGTCCAGGAAGCTCAGGTTCTGGGCGTCGGCGGCGAGGCTGGCCGTCAGCGCGAGGCTGGCCAGCAGGGCGGGGATCATGCGCATGGGGTCAACCAGTCTTGCAGTTGCTTCAGCACGGCGGCATCGGTCTGCAGGGCCAGATGGCCCAGGCCGGTGAAGAGGGCGGTATCGGTGAAGGCCAGTCGGCGTGCCGGCAGGCGATGCTGGCCGAGTGCACTGGCCAGGGGCACGAGACCATCGCCCAGCCAGCGGACGGGAGCGCCTATGGCTTTCGTGGCGGTCGTGGCCGCCACGGCATAGCAGGCGACGCCCTTGGGCAGCGGCAGCACGCTCGCCTTGCCTGCATCTGCTTCGAGCAGGCTGGCATGGCGCAGGTCGCGGATGCCGGCGCTGCGCCGCGCGGCCAGCAGGGCCAGTGGCCGCGAGTAGGCGCTGACGTTCAGCAACTGCTGCACCTGCTGGCCGCCGCGCTCCAGCGGCGCGCCCTGGTGGGGGGTGCCGAGCGTGACGAGACATTGGAGGCGCTTCAGCCACCGCTTGCGGCCGGCCTGGGCGATGGCACTGCGGATGACGAGGCCGCCCATGCTGTGGCCGATCAGTGTGATGGGGCCGGGCACGTCGTCGAGCAGCTCGGCGAGCTCGAGTCCATTGCGCCAGATGGGGCGGCCGCTGTTGTAGCGCAAGCCCAGCGGCCGGTAGCCCAGGGCGGCGAGGGCGGCGGGGAAGTCGGCGCCATCGCGGCGCCACTGCGCCTCGTTCATGCACAGGCCGTGCAGCATGACGAGCGGCGGGCCGGTCGCGCCGTCGACCAGCGGTCGCAGGCTCATGGACGTGGCCAGGGGATTGGCCGTGTCTTCGAGGTAGTCGCCGAGCACGCCGTTCAAGGCCGCTTGGACGGCATTGGCGCGGTCGGTGTCGGCCTGTTGAAGCAGTGGGGTCAGCGCGCCCAGGGCGATGTCCAGGCCGCCGCCAACCAGCTTCGTCACGCCGCGGACGCTGCGGTAGACGAGGCCGGTAATGCCGGTTGTTCTCTCGCGTTGCTGGGTCAGCGGTAGACGGGAGATTTCGGCATGCATGGCCTCGACGAGATTGGTGATGCCGGTGGTGGCGTCGATGGCGAGGCGGCTGGCGCCACGGAGTTGGTGGGGGTTGGGCATGGGGGGATCATGCCGTTGTTGGGGTGTGTGGAGGGGCTTTTGCTGAGGTCCTCATGACTCGCGTGCAGTGCCGCGGGAATCCGCCCCGCGATGGCGGGTAACTTTTCTCTGACGCGCCAGAGAAAAGTCACCAAAAGAGGAGCGCTCAATGCAATCCGCACTCGAGTGGGATGAAGCGCTCGCGTCGCTCGAAATGGGCCATGCCCCCAAGCGACCCGCTGCGCTCTCGCTGCTGTCCCTGTGAAGAGCGCCATCCATTGCCCCTTCACGCCCCTTAACGCCGGCTGCACGCCGGGCTCATCAGGAATACCGAGCAGCCGCGTCGCCCGAGCGACGCTGCATTCGTCTTTGCTCGTGAGCCCGGCGTGCAGCCGCGCGTCGGACGGGCTGCTGGTGGGATGGATGCTGCTCGTGACAAGTCAGACGCGAGAGCGCAGCGGCTCGCTTCTTGCCGAAATGCCAGCGGGTTGTTTTCGCGCGCCGTTCTTCCCGGTGCCGCGATGGTGTGCGGTTCAGGGCCTCTTCTTTGGTGGCTTTCTTCTGGCCCCGCAGAAGAAAGTTACCCGGCCGCCGGGACGGACTCCCGGCAATGCAGCGAGCAGCAGCGTTCTTCGCAACAGCAACCCAACCACCCTCACATCTGCCGAAACAGATGCGCGCAACTCTCCGCCACCAACAGCATCTCCGTGCCGTGCTTCAGCTTGATCTGCATCCTTCCCCTGAAGTCCCGGCTCACACTTGCAATGGCGTTGACGTTCACGAGCGTCGAGCGATGGATCTGCCAGAACTGCTGCGGGTCGAGCTCGTCGATGAGCTCCTTCAGCGGCTTGCGGATCAGGGCCTCGCCGTCCTTCAGCGCCAGCCGGGTGTACTTGTTGTCGCTCTGGAAGAACATCACCTCGTCGACGGTGATGAGTCTCAGGGTCTGGCCCACCGAGGCATTGATCCAGCGCAGCGGCGCCCGCGTGGCGGACGGCGCCACCGCGGGGCGGGCCGTGAGTTCGTCCAGCACGCCGCCAAGCTGGGCCGGCGCCTGGCCCAGGCGGGCCTTCAGCCGCGAGATGGCGGTGAACAGCCGCGCACCGGCCAGGGGCTTGAGCAGGTAGTCGACGGCGCCCTGGTCGAAGGCGGCGATGGCGTATTGGTCGTAGGCGGTGACGAAGACGACGTGGGCGCGGCCATTGACCTGGCGGGCCACGTCGATGCCGGTGGCGCCGGGCATCTCGATGTCGAGGAAGAGGATGTCGGGCTGGTGCTCGTCGAGCAGGCGCAGGGCTTCCAGGCCGTCGGCGGCCTCGCCGACGATGCTGAGGTCGGGCCAGAGCTTGCCGAGCTGTTCGACCAGTTCGCCGCGCAGAGGCGCTTCGTCTTCGGCAACCACCGCGGTCGGGGCGATCAGGCTCACGTGGGCAACTCCAGGGTGAATTCGGTGCGGCCGTCGCCGCTCGTGCAGACGAGTTTCGCGTCCAGCACGGCAAGGCGCTCGCGCAGCGAGGCGAGGTCGGCATCGTCGCTGCACAGGCCCGCCTGATCAAAGCCCAGCGTGATGCGACCATCAACGCGCAGCCAGCAATGCCGGGGATGCCCCAGGCGCACGGCGCGCTGCACCAGGGGCAGCAGCAGCATGGGCGGCAGCTGGGTCGCGCCACGCGAGCCGAGTTCGCAGTCGAAGACCGGCGGCGCGCCGCCCAGGTCGCGCAGCAGGTCGAGATAGCTGGCGATCAGCTCGGCCTCGCCGCCCAGCGTGGCGCCGGCGTCGCGCAGCCGCGGCAGGGCCACGCGCAGGTGGCGGATCAGCCGCTCCAGGCGGGCGCTGGCGGAGAGATCCTGGCGGCCATAGGCCTGTTCGACGGCGACCAGGGCGTCGAACAGCAGGGCCGGGTCGACCTGGGCCTGCAGGGCGGCCAGGCGCGAGGCCAGCGCGGTCCTGCGCAGCTGGCTGTGCTCGCGCAGCAGGTCCTGGGCGGCCTGGTCCTGGCGGCGGCGCACCGTGCGGAACTCCAGCACGCCGACGACCATCAGCGCCGGCATGAAGATCCACAGCGTGTCGCCGATGACGGCCGTGAAGCGGAACATCATGCACTTGGACTTGCCGTAGGTCTGGGCATAGAGGTCGCACAGCGACGGCCCGGGCAGGACCGCGCCCAGCGCATAGGTGCCGATGATGGCCAGCGCAGCGCCCAGGGCCGCGGCCGCCACCAGGCGCTGGCGCCGCGCCGGGTGGGCGGGATGGCTGCGCGCGGCCGGCAGCCAGCACAGCAGCAGCACGGCGCCGCTGACCAGAGGCAGGGTGATGTGACGGGCCAGCACCTGCAGCAACTGGTCGCCGACGCGCAGCTCCAGCAGCGACGTCAGGTCGAGGGTGCCATAGAGCAGGGCGGCGCCGAAGAAGACCAGGGCCTCAGGCCAGCGCAGCGAGCGCCAGGATTGCCAGACATGCCGGATCATCTGGTGCACTCCAGCTGTGTTCGCGGGCCGAGCGCTGGGCCGCTCCCGAGCCGGCCCGTCCGGCGATGTGCTTGCCGGTCAATCCGGCAAGCATCGCCGTCCCCACGGGGGACCGGCTGGACTTGTCCGCGTGCAGCGGTGCAAGGCTGGACGAGGGGCAGCTTCATGCCAGCGCCTCCGCCGGCAGATTCACGCGAGCGATGACGCCGCGCGGCTGGGCGGCTTCCAGCTCCAGCGTGGCCGCGTCCCCGAAGCGCGCGGCGAGGCGGGCCCGCGTGTTGGCCAGGCCGACACCGGCGCCGCCGCTGGCCGCGCCGAAGCCCTGGCCGTCGTCGGCCACTTCGACGCTCAGGCCGCCGTCGGCGGCGTGGCGGGCGCGGATGACGATGCGCCCGCCCTCGGGCAGGGGCGACAGGCCGTGCTTGATGGCGTTCTCCACCAGCGTCGGCAGCACCAGCGTCGGCAGATGGGCCGTCAGCAGTTCGGGCGGTGCCTCGATATCGAAGGACAGGCGCTCGCCCATGCGCATCTGCAGGATGGCGAGGTAGTGGCGCACCAGCTCCAGCTCCTCGGCCAGCGTCGATTCCTGCTTGCGCATGCCGGGCAGGGCCGCGCGCAGGTAGGCGATCAGGGCCACCAGCATGTTGCGGCCGCGCTCGGGCTGGGTCTCGTACAGGCGCTTGACGTTGGCCAGGGTGTTGAACAGGAAGTGGGGCTCGATCTGGGCGGTCAGCGCCGACAGCTGGGCCTCGGTCTGCTGGGTCTTCAGCGCCTCGCGCTCGCGGAACAGGCGGGTCAGCTCGTCACGGCCCTCGCGCTGGGCGCGGCTGAAGAGCAGCAGCGCATAGGCAATGCCGCCCAGCAGGGCCCACAGCACGATGGTGGAGATGACCCAGCCGATCTTGACCTTGTTGTCGGTGCCCATGGACGTGATCGCCCAGCGCAGAAAGGTGCCCAGCGCGGCGCCGGAGCTGACGGCCAGGGCCTGCACCGTCAGCGCGGCCGGCAGCGTCCACCGCCGGCTGGCCAGCAGGGCCTCGGCCAAGGCCACCATCAGCAGCAGGGAGATGCCGGTCAGCAGGCATTGGCGGCTGAAGCGGATCAGGTCGAAGAAGGCGTCGCCCAGGTCGCCGCCTTCGCCATACCAGGTCAGCGCCCGCGAGACGGCATAGAGCAGGCAGAAATAGTAGACGCCGGCCAGCATGCGCAGATTGCAGACACGGCGAAAGGCTTGCAGTGGGCTGAGGTCCTCCATCCGGGCCATTCTCGGCGGGGCGCCGGCAGCGGGGGCGGGATGCGACAAAACCGGGAATAGACGGCGCCAAGCCGGCTATGGCCGGTTCGACAAACTGGGGATCGACGACGCAGTCGGCGTCAGCGCGCTGAGCGCGATCCGGCGCGAAGCCGGCTATGGCGGGCCCGGCAGCCGCGGTCAGCCGTGGGCGGCGGCGGCGATCAGGGCCTTGAGCTCGCGCTCCGAGGCGGCCGGATCACCCAGGTTGACCTCGATGAGGCGGCGCAGATGGGTGATGGACTCGATGTCGATGCTGCGGCACAGCACGCCGGCGTGGCTGTTCTCGATATGGGCCAGCTCGCCGGCCATGGAGATGATGATGTCGCCGGTGGCCAGCGGCAGCTTGACCAGGCAGGGCATGCCGACCTGGGGCGCGCGTCCCGCCGGCAGCTGCAGCAGCACGCCCTTGAGGGAGATGTCCAGCACCTGGCAGAGCAGATGCTCCTGCGTGGTGATCAGCTCGGCGCCGGAGGCAAAGGCGACACGGGCGAATTGGCGGCGTTCGGTGCTGATGATGGTCTCCCTGATCGGGCCAGCCCGGGAAGGTGGGTCCGGACTATCCTAGACGAAAGGCTCCAGCGCGGCACTGCTGCTGAAGACGGTGCTGTGGTCCACCGCCTGCTGCAGGCGCTCCGGCGCCAGCGAGGCCAGGCCCATGGCTTCCAGCATGAACCAGGCGGCGCGCAGCAGGGCGACGATCTCGTCGCGCGTGCCGTCGACCTCGACCGGCGACTCGTCCCAGTCGCGCGAGGGGGCCTGTCGCGGCGCGACGACGGCCGGCCGATGGGCCCGGGCGATGCGGGCCAGCAGTTCGCGGGTGTCCACCGTGGCGCTCGGGGCATCGATGAGGCGCACCAGGTCGCCGAGCTGCTGCTCGGCCGCGGCGGCCAGCAGGCGTGCGGCCTGATCGGCACCGCCCGCCAGATAGAGGCCGGCAGCGAGGTCGGCGTATTCGAGGGCGGCGGACAGCCGCTGGAGGTCGGGGTTGGACGACATGGCCATCGAGTCTAGGTTGTGTGCAGCAGCAACGGGCGGCCAAACTTCACACTGCTTTGCGTATGCTGACCCCTCCAATGAGGGACCCCAGGAGGGCTGCCGTGATCGACCGCCGCCAGCATCTGCAACACCTCGCCGCCCTGGCCTCGGCCGTGGCCCTGCCCGCCAGCGCGGCGGACGACAAGGACGGCACCTATGACGAGGAGTCCGTCCTCCAGGCTGCAACCGATTTCTTCGGTGAGACGACCGAAGGCCTGGCCAAGGTCATCGAGAAGGCCTTCAAGGACCAGGGCCGCCCCAATGCCTATATCAGGGGCCAGGAGGCCAGCGGCGCGCTCACCGTGGGCCTGCGTTATGGCGACGGCGAACTGCTGATGAAGGGCGGCGGCAAGGCCCGGGTCTATTGGGCCGGCCCTTCCATCGGCTTCGACGTTGGCGGCAATGCCTCCAAGGTCTTCACGCTGATCTACCACCTGCCCAAGGCCAGCGCCATCTACCAGCGCTTCCCCGGTGTGGACGGCAGCCTCTATTACGTCGGCGGCGCCGGCATCAACTACCAGCGGCTCAAGGGCATCGTGCTGGCGCCCATCCGGCTGGGCGTGGGCCTGCGCGCCGGGGCCAGCGTCGGCTATATCCATTACCGGCGCGAGAAGAGCATCAATCCGTTCTGAAGTGGCTGCGCCGGGAGGCGTAGACTGTATTTTCATACAGCATTGAATTGGGGCGACCGTGACCACGACCACCGACCTGCCCGTGCAGGACATCAGCAGCGAAGTCCTCATCGAGAAATACGCCAAGGGCGGCGAGCTGCACGCCGACGAGCTGCGCGAGCGCGTCGCCCGTGCCCTGGCCCAGGCCGAGAAGCCGGCCGAGCGCGCCAGGTGGACGACGGCCTTCCTGGAAGCCCAGCAACGCGGCTTCGTGCCGGCCGGCCGCATCATGTCGGCCGCCGGCACCGAGCTGTCGGCCACGCTGATCAACTGCTTCGTGCAGCCGGTGGGCGACTCCATCGCCACGCCCGAGGACGGTGTGCCCGGCATCTACACGGCCCTGACCGAAGCCGCCGAGACCATGCGCCGCGGCGGGGGCGTGGGCTACGACTTCAGCCGCATCCGCCCGCTGGGCGCCTGGGTGGGCTCGACGCGCAGCCATGCCTCCGGCCCCCTCAGCTATATGCGCGTGTTTGACCGCAGCTGCGAGACGGTCGAGAGCGCCGGCAGCCGCCGCGGCGCGCAGATGGGCGTGCTGCGCTGCGACCACCCCGACATCGAGGCCTTCATCCACGCCAAGGACGAAGGCGACCTGCGCAACTTCAACATCTCCATCGGCGTCACCGACGCCTTCATGGAGGCCGTGCAGGGCGACGGCACGGTGGAGCTCGCACACAAGGCGCAACCGAGCGCCGAGCAGATCGAGGCCGGCGCCTACCAGCGCGGCGACGGCCAGTGGGTCTACCGCAAGGTGCGCGCCCGCGAGCTGTGGGATCAGGTCATGCGCTCCACCTACGACCACGCCGAACCGGGCGTGCTCTTCCTGGACCGCATCAACGCCGACAACAACCTGCATTACTGCGAGACGATTGCGGCGACGAACCCGTGCGTGACGGCGGACACCTGGGCGATGACCAGCGAAGGTCCGCGGCAGGTGGGCGAGCTGATCGGCAAGCCCTTCCACGCCATCGTCGACGGCAAGGCCTACGCGACCGAGTCGACCGGCTTCTTCGCCACCGGGGTGAAGCCCGTGCTGCGCCTGCGTACCCGTGAGGGCCATGAGCTGCGATTGACGGGCGACCATCCGGTGCGCCGTGTCACGCGCAAAACCCGCTATCTCGTCGAGGCCGAGTGGGCTCCCGCAGCTGACGTGAAGCCCGGCGACGAACTGATGCTGCACGACCACCGTGCGCTGCAGGGTTGGGAAGGGCCACGCAGCGAGGCCGAAGGCTATCTGCTCGGCCTGCTGATCGGCGACGGCACTCTGAAGACCGACAAGGCCGTGCTGTCCGTCTGGGCGCCCGAGCTGAAGGCGGTCGGCAGCGATGTGAGCCATCGACCGGCCAGCGTCGACAGCGTGATGCACGCGGCGGAGACGGCGATGCGGGAGGCTATCGTCAGCCGGCACGACTTCCGCGGTTGGCAACGCCCCGTCGCCGGCCGTGGCGAGTTCCGGCTTGCGTCCAGCGGCCTGCGCGATCTGGCTCAGGCCTTGGGCGCCGCACCCGGCAACAAGCGCATCACTGCGGAGATGGAGGCGACCTCATCGGAGTTCCATCGCGGCCTGCTGAGGGGGCTTTTCGATGCCGATGGTTCGGTGCAGGGCGCGCAAGACAAAGGGGTCAGCGTTCGCCTGACTCAGGCCGATCTGGTGCAACTGCAGGCTGCTCAACGCATGCTGGCGCGGCTGGGTGTTGCGTCGACGATCTATCGCCACCGCCTTCCCGCCGGCCTGCAGCGCATGCCGGACGGTCGCGGCGGCGAGCGTGACTACAGGCGCCAAGCGGTTCATGAGCTGGTCATCAGCGGCGACAACCTGCGCCGCTATGCCGAGCAGGTGGGCTTCGAGGACAGCGCCAAGCAGTCGCGCCTCGAAGAATTGCTGGGCACCTACCGTCGCGAGCTGAATCGCGAGCGCTTCACGGCCACGGTCGAGGCCATGGAGCCCGACGGCGTCGAAACGGTCTACGACGTGACCGTCGAGCACGTCCACGCCTTCGATGCTAACGGTCTGTATGTGCACAATTGTGCTGAACAACCGCTTCCGCCCTACGGCTGCTGCTGCCTCGGCTCCATCGACCTGACGCGCTTTGTGCGCGACCCCTTCAGCGCCAGGCCGGTGTTCGACGAAGCCGGCTTTGCCGAGGTCGTGGCGGTGGCCACGCGCATGCTGGACAACGTGCTGGACGTGACGCCCTGGCCGCTGCCGGCGCAGGCCCAGGAGGCCAGCAACAAGCGCCGCGTCGGCCTCGGGTTCACCGGCCTGGGCGACGCCCTCGTCATGCTCAACCTGCGCTACGACACGCAGGCCGCGCGCGACATGGCCAGCCATATCAGCGAGGTCATGCGCGATGCTTCGTATGCGGCATCCAGCGACCTCGCCGCCGAGCGCGGCAGCTTCCCGCTGTTCAATGCCGATCTGTATCTGTCCGGCGGCAGCTTCGCATCGCGCCTGCCGCAGGGGCTGAAGGACAAGATCCGTTCGCAGGGCCTGCGCAACTCGCATCTGCTGTCCATCGCACCCACCGGCACCATCAGCCTGGCCTTTGCCGACAACGCGAGCAACGGCATCGAGCCGGCCTTCTCCTGGACCTACACGCGCAAGAAGCGCCTGCCCCAGACCGAGGGCGGTGGCTTCAAGGAGTACCAGGTCGAGGACCATGCCTGGCGCCTGTATCGCCATCTGTTCGGCACCGACGCGCCGCTCAGCGATGCCTTCGTCACCGCACTGGAACTGAGCGCGGCCGACCACGCCTCCATGGTCGCAGCTGTCGCGCCTTACATCGACACGTCCATCAGCAAGACGGTCAATGTGCCGGCCGACTATCCGTATGAGGACTTCCAGGGCCTCTACATCCAGGCCTGGCAGACCAAGCTCAAGGGCCTGGCCACCTACCGGCCCAACAGCGTGCTGGGTTCGGTGCTCAGCGTGACACCCGAGGTCAAGCAGCCAGAACCGCTGCGTGCGGAAGTGGACGGCACCAACCAGCGCCTGCGCGTCGAGCGCCTGCCCAATGCCGTCGTCGCCTCGCTGCGCTGGCCCAGCCGGCCCGACATGCCCGGCGGCAATCCGGCCTGGAGCTATCTGATTCAGCACCCGCATGGCGACTTCGCTCTCTTCATCGGCGAGCTGCCGCTGGAAGGCCCCGATGCCGGCCTGTTCGGCCGCAACCTGCCTTTCGAGGTCTGGGTCAACGGCGCCGAGCAGCCGCGCGGCCTGTCGGCCCTGGCCAAGACCCTGTCCATGGACCTGCGCACCAACGACGCGGCCTGGCTGCGCCTGAAGCTCGATGCGCTGGCCACCGTGGCCGAGGAGCGCGCCTTCGAGATGCCCATGCCGCCCAGCGGCGAGAAGCGCCTCTTCCCCGGCGTCGTCGCGGCGACGGCCGCCGTCATCCGCTGGCGCTGCGAACAGCTCGGCGCGCTGCAGGAGGGCGGCGCCACGCCGGTGGTCGACGCCATGTTCAGCCGCAACGAGCCGCGCACCGGCACCTCCGGCACGCTGGCCTGGGCCGTGGACGTGGACAACCCGGCCACCAACGAGCAGTTCACGCTGACGCTGAAGGAAGTCGTGCTGCCCACACCGGACGGTGGCACGGTCACGCGGCCCTGTGCCATGGGCTTCTCGGGCAACTATCCCAAGGCGCTGGACGGCCTGGCCCGGTTGCTGTCGCTGGACATGCGCGTGATGGACCCCGGCTGGATCGCGATGAAGCTGCGCAAGCTGCTCAATGTCGGCGAGCCGCTCGGCCACTTCATGGCGCCGGTGCCTTCACTCAACGGCGAACGCCGCCAGCAGGTCTGGCCGTCGACGGTGGCCTATGTGGCGCGGCTGGTCATCCACCGCTACGCCATGCTCGGCATCCTCGACGAAGCCGGCCAGCCGCTGACCGACATGGGCCTGCTGCAGACGCCCGCGCCCAAGCTCGCCGCGGCCGCCGGCACCCTGCAGGTCCAGGCCGGCAAGCCCTGCCCCGAGTGCGGCAACGCGACCATGATCCACAAGGACGGCTGCGATTTCTGCACGGCTTGTGGGTATGTGGGGCAGTGCGGGTGAGTGAGGGGCGCTGTCGCGCCCTTGTCTGACATCCAGCTTGTGCTGAGAGGGCTAGCTTCAGTGTTCCATTGCTGTGGAGCACGTCATGTCCGATCAAACCATCGACCCGGGCCGCATTCGGATCAATCCGGGCGACGACGATGAACTGCAGGGCTGGGCCGAGAAGTTAGAGGTCACGCCCGATGTGCTCATCGCCGCGGTGAAAGCCGTGGGTGACAGCGCAGACGACGTGGCGGCCTATCTGGACCGCCAGCGGGAACTCCAGCGGGAGATTGACAGCGAGGATGCGCAGTTGCGGCACGAGAGCGCCATGTGAGCTAGCCGGCGGGCTGGACCAGATTCACCGCCACCGGCTGCCTGCCATCCAGGATGTCCGTCGTGACCTCCCGCAGCACGATGGCGCCATGCCGCTTGCGCCAGATGTCCCAGAGCTGGGCGGCGTCGGCGTCGATGCTGGACGGCCCCTTGAGTGCATAGGTGCGGCCCGTCTTGGTCGTCACCTCCTCGGTGTCGATGTGCACGAAGGCCACGGCGGAGGAAACCTTGGCGCTGTGCTCGTGCTCGATATAGCCGACGAGATGCCAGGTCGGCGCGTCGTAGGCCGGCACCTGGACCTCCCAGGCCCGCCAGCGGACCAGCACGATGCGTGGTTCCTGCGAGAAGGGCGTGGAGATCCAGAAGCCGCTCATGCCTGCACTGCCCTGGCTTGAAGCGGGCGCGCCGGCGGCGTGCGGTGGGCACTGCGGCGGCCTTGGCGCACGCGACGCCAGAGCGGCAGCGGCAGGGCCTGCGGCGCGCGCAACTCGGGTCCGGGGTCGCCGAACCAGTTCGGCGTGCAGAAGCGGAAGGGTATTCGCATGCGAGGGCCTCGCACTCAACCGTGAGCGCTGGTTGACGATGCCTCGCGTCGGGGTGCAGGGCTGTAGGACTTGGTGCTGCTTACAAGCCAGCCGGTGGACGGCGGCACCGGGTCATTTCAAGCAAGACCCTCTTCATCCTCGCCGCGACGCCACCTGAGCCTGGACGACAGCATCACCGCCCCGGCCAGCATCAGGCCCCAGCTGCCGGGTTCCGGCACGGCGGCCACGCGCAGGATGAGGTGGTTGTCGAAGTCGCCGACATACAGCGCACCGTCGGGGCCGAAGGCGATCTCCGCGCTGTTGGGGCTGAAGCCGGTGCCGACCACCGTGCCCTGTCCGGCCGCGTCGAAACGCCACAGCACGCCGCTGAGCGCGTCGAGGGCATAGAGCTGGTCGCCAAAGGCGCCGCCACGGCCGAAATCGATGGCCGGTGAGGGGTTCAGGCCGGCGATGAAGCTGCCGTTGACCAGGCTGCCGTCAGCGGCGTGCACGCTGATGCCCCCGTCGCTGCGCGAGGTGTAGATCTGGTTGCTGGCGCTGATGGCGATGGAGTCGGGAGCCTGGCCGCCGGCCTCGATGAACAGCTGGGTCAGCACGCCGCCCTCGGCGGCCCACACGGCGCGCCGGTTCGGGTCGCCATTGCCGTTGTCGGTGAACAGCAGCCGGCCGTTGCGGTCGAAGGCCAGGTCGCCGACGTTGCTGAAGCCGGATGCGCCCGAGAACAGCACGGCCGCGGTCTGGTCCGGCCGGATGGCGGTGATGGCATCGCCGCCCACCAGCACGGAGCCCGCAACGCCCGAGATCGCGCCCGCAGCGTCGAACAGCACCGCGTCGGGATCGAAGATGGCCGGGCCATAGCTGCCAACGACTCCTCCGCCCGGTGCCACGCGGTGCAGGCTGGCGCCGCCGATCGCGTTGTCGGTATTGCCGATGAAGAGGCTGCCGTCGCTGCCGAAGCTGATGCGGTTGTGGGCCGCCACCACCGCGTGGGTCGTGACCGTGAAGCCCGGCACCACCGGTGCGGCGACAGCCTGTGAGAGGGCCGCGAACAGCGCGGTGGCGGCGGCCCCTGTCGAGATGAACTTGCGCATGGCGCCTCCTGGTCAGATGCGCCGCAGTCTGCGCATCCAGCGTCTCCGCACCGTCTCAGTGGCCGGCAGGGCAGGGCTCAGGGAGATTTCGCCGCGCTCGGCGGGCTGGCCGACCATTGCTGGCGGTACTCGGCCCGGTAGGGCAGCAGGTCGTCGACCTCCAGCTGGCCCAGCTCGCGCAGCAACTCGGTCGTGACGGCGATCGGGCGGGCGACGCGGCCGCTGGGCGGCTGCCTGGCAAAGGCCCGCCGCAATTCGTCGGCCAGCTGCCAGCCGTGCAGGCCGGTGGGTTCGGCGATGGTGGCGAGCTGCTGGGAGCGGCCGGAGCGGATGCGGCTCAGCGCCGTGCGCGAGCCGTCGCCGGCGGCGATGCCGACGATGTCGCGCCGGCCCAGGGCCTGGAGCGGGAAATGCATGGAGTCCATGTAGACGTCGTTGATCGCCAGCACATGGGTCCAGCGCCTGCCGAAGCGCTGCTGCAGCTTCTCCAGCGCCGCCGGCATTTCCCTGGCGGCGCTGGAGATGGGCAGGTCCTCGACGGCCAGCAGCTCGCAGCGGGCGCAGCGCGCCAGGGCCTCGCGCATGCGCAGGGTCTTGACGTTGGCGATGTCGAAACGGCCATCGTTGAAGATGACGACGCCGGCCTGGGCACCCGGTGCCGGCGCGACCAGGGCCGCGGCCATGTCGGCGACGGCCAGCGGGTCGGTGCTGACATTGGCGAACAGATAGGGCGTCGGGCCATGGCGCGCCGATGCATGCCAGCCCACCAGCGCGGGTAAACGGCGCGAGGAGGTGGCCAGCCGGTCGGCGATGTCGGCCTCGTCGAAGCCGCCGAGCACGATGCCGTCGGCGCCGGCCTTCAGGGCTTCATCGAAGAGGCGCCGGATGGTCGCCTTGTCGCCCTTGCCGTTGACGATGCTCAGGGTCCAGCCGAGCTCCTGGCAGGCCTGCTCGAAACCACGGTAGACGGTGGTGATGCCGCCGTTGCGGAAATCCTCGGCCAGGAAGACGACGCGCCGGGGCGCGCCCGGAGAGGGTTCGAGCCGTTGTGCGATCGCGGTGCTCAAGCCCAGGGCGCCCAGCAAGCCGAGCATCGAGCGGCGCGGCAGGCTGGTGCTGAAGCGGGCGGGCGTCATGCATGCAGCCTACCCTGCATTCGCCTGCGGCGGGCGTCGTCAGTAGATGTCGACCTTGACCTTGTCCACCGTGTAGCGGCCGCTGCCGTAATAGCCCTTGCTAGTCGCGTCGCGCGTGAAGCGCAGGCGGATGGTGGGCGAGCCGCCGGGATAGTTGGGGCCGCTGCTGTAGACCGGCACCGGTGCCGTGCCGATATTGGTCGTCGGCGTCTGGTCGACGGTGCGGGTCAGGGTCTTGGAGGTCTCCAGCGCCGCGAAGATGTCGGCCGAGTTGTAGGCGCTGCTGTAGTAGTAGGCCGTGCCGATGGCGCTCTTGCTGCTGGTCACGACCTTGCTCGAATAGTTGTATCTGTCGCCCGGCGTCAGGAGGCTCACGCGCAGGCCGTTGATCTTGTAGTAGCTGCCGGTCTGCACGCTGGCGCTGGCGGTGTCGACGATGAGCAGCTTGTTGGTACCGTAGACCGTGGCCGTCTGCGCGGAGGTGTCGACGACCACGCCAGTGTTCTCGTCAACGCCGAAGCCCTGGGCCACGCTCAGGTCGCGCAGGGCGGCGGCGAGGCGGCCGAGGCGGCCGGAGCGCGAATCGAAATGCGTGTCGCTGAGGATGCCGGCGGGCAGATAGCCCAGGGCCTTCATCGTCGCGCCGTTTTCCAGGTAGCGCAGGGCCGAGAGGCCGTCGCGCGTATCGCCCAGCGTGGCGTAGCCGGTGACCGGTGCGGTGGGCAGGTCGGCGCCGTAGTAGAGATAGCCATAGCTGACGCCGGCCGCATGCATGTTGACGTTGAGCGCGTGGTTGCCGGCCGAGTCGCCGGCGATGACGATGCTGCCGCCGCCGTTGCTCCAGCGGCTGCGCAGGGCCGCGGCCAGAGGCGTGTCGGCGCCGCTGTCGGTCAGCAGGGTGCGGATGATCTTGGCCTGGTCGCCACCGACGAACCACACCGCATCGGCTTGGTTGAGGATGGCGATGTTGGCCTGGCCCTCGGGCGTGCTGCTGCTGCTGTGCACGCCGTAGTTGTCGACGTGGGCAGTGATGAACTTCGGCGAGAAGCCGTGGGTCTGGAAGAGGTTGTAGTAGCCGCGCTTCAGCGGGCTGGAGCCGCTGGCAGGGATGTCGTTGTTGAAGGCGTCCAGCCCGGTGGCGTAGCTGTCCTTGGCGGCGGTGACGACGGCGATGCGCGGGCAGACCGTGGTGTTCCAGTTGGTGCCGCAATTGCTGGTGCTGTTGATGTTGGGCGTGAAGCCCGTGTCGCGCCCGGTGGCCTTGCGCAGGCCGTTGACGAAGAGGTCGGTGTTGGTGTCCTCATAGGCACCGCCAGACAGGAAGAGCTTGCCGGCCGCGGCCGGCAAGGACACGGCGGCCAGCGCGCCGCACAACAGGAATCCCACGACAGATTTCATGTGCTCTCCAAACGGAGGAGGGTGGCGCCGGAATGGCGGCCTCTAACCCTGGAGGGCACGGTAGTGACGCGGGTGCGTCGGCGGAAGGCGGCGACTTGCAGCGGGGCGACGTCGACTTGCGTCGCCGTGCCGGGGGCGGGAATGTCCTGCTGGGGATGGCCCTAGGAAACCCGCCAGGCCAGCACCGGCCCGCCGTCGTCGATGCGCGCGTGCACGGGCGGCTGGAAGCCGGCAGACAGCAAGGCTGCAAGCACGGGCTTGTAATGATCTGGCACGTCCAGTACATGGCGCTCCGCCTCTTCGCCGAGGAAGGACAGATAGACCGTCTGGCGCGGCAGCAGTGCGGCGAGATGGCTGCGCCAATCGGGGCCCAGGCGAGTCTCGGCCTCGACCGGGTCGCCGGGATAGAAGCGCGCGCCCAGGGCCTGCCAGAAGGGCGAACCACCCTGCGCGTCGCGCCAGCCGGGCAGCTCGCAGATCAGCGTGTCGCCGAAGTCCGCCGATCGCTCGCGCAGCTGCTGCTGGGCCGCGGCGATGCGTTGCGGCAAGTCGGGCGTGGGTTCCAGCTGCGTCAGCTCGGCGGCACCGGTGTGGTCGTTGCCGAGGAGCAGCGTGGTCTGCACGCGGAACAGGTCCAACTCATCGGCGGCATGCACGACGCGGCCGAGCCGGAAGTGATAGCGCGGCAGCTTCAAGCCGATTCTGGGAATGAGCGGGATGTTCATGCGGCCACCTCCGTCTGCAGCGGCGTCACGACGAGGCGCTCGCCGGGTTGGGCGCCCACACGCGCCGCGGTGGCCGCATCGACGTCATGCCCCACCTCGGCCAGCACGGCGCGAAAGCGCGCCCGCTCCGTGCAGGCGACCAGCGCCCAATCACGCGGGCCGCTGGGGCCGTCCTGAACGATGGCATCCCGCGCCAGCCTCACGCTGCGCAGTGACGCCAGCGGCGCCTCCACCGTCGGCCCGCCGTCGAAGATGTCGACATAGGTATCAGCATCAAAGCCCTCGTCCTGCAGCACCGAGAAGGGCAGTTCGCCCACGGGATGCAACTGGCCCAGGGCCCACTGCGCGGCCTCGGGCAGCAGGGCCACATAGATGGGCGAGGGCGGCATCAGGTCGGCGATGCAGGCGCGGCTGCGGCCGCCGATGATGGCCTCGGCCTCGGGGTAGGCCATGCCGAAGAAGCGCCGGCCGACGGCGTCCCAGAAGGGGCTCTGGCCGGCGGCGTCGGTGATGCCGGGGCTCTCGGCCGCGATGCGCTCGGAGAAGCGCGCCGCGTTGTCGCGGATGAAGAGCAGGCGGGCGCGGGACAGCAGTTGGGCGGCGGGGCCCTGCTCGTAGTCGGGCTCGAGATAGAACGACGTCAACAGCGTGGTGCCGGTCAGGTCATGGCAGAGGTGCAGGGTGTGCATGCGCTGAGACACGGCCAGCGCCGTGCTCGCGTGCACGACGAACTCGTTGCGGTAGCTGTAGAAGCGGTCGAAGAAGCCGGCGCTGGCGGCGATGCCCGAGCAACCCACGATGCGGCCGCCGTCCTCCAGCACGAAGAGATAGGTTTCCTCGCCGCTGGCGTCATCGGGGCTGGCGAAGGACTGCAGCGAGGCGCTGATGCGCGCGCGCAGCTTGGCCTCGTCGTTGGGCAGCGAGCTGATGCCGTCGGCGCTGGCCGCGGCCATGCGCAGCAGGTCGGGCAGGTCGGCCGCCGCCACGGGGCGCAGCAGCAGGGTGTTCATGGGCGGTCTCCGGAAGAAGGTTCGGCGCGCCAGGCCTGGGCGCGCTGGCTGCGCTCGTCGCGCGGCGTGCGGCCGAAGTGGGCGCGATAGGCGTTGGAGAAATGCGGGCCCGACGAGAAGCCGCAGGACAGGCCGATCTGCAGGATGGACTGCGAACTCTGCTGCAGCAGCCGCCGTGCGCGCGCCAGGCGCAGCTCCAGGTAGTGGCGCGAGGGCAGGGTGTCGAGGTGCTGCTTGAAGAGGCGCTCCAGCTGGCGGCGCGACACGCCGACCAGCGTGGCGACCTCTTCGGTTGGCAGCGGCTCGCCGAGATTGGCTTCCATCAGCGCCAGCGCCTCGGCCAGCTTGGGGCTGCCGGCGCCGCGCTGCTCGCTGTAGCCGCCGCGCTGGCGTTCGTCGCGCGGGCGCTGACCCGGCAGTCCCAGGGCCTGCAGCAGCTCCTGGCCGAGGCGCTCGCCATGCTGGGCGGTGAGCCAGGCGCAGCACAGGTCCATGCCGGCCGTGCCGGCAGCGCTGAGCCGGTTGCCCGCGGCATTGATGTCCCACAGGCCCTGGGCCCAGGCGACTTGGGGGTGCGCATCGGCCAGGCCGTCCAGCAGCGACCAGTCGGCGCAGGCGCGCTGGCCGTCAAGGAGGCCTGCAGCCGCCAGCCAAGCTGCGCCGGCTGCGAGGCCGCCGAGCACGACGCCATCGGCGGCCCAGCGCTTCAGCAGGGCCACCGTGGCGGCGTCAGAAGTGGAGGGCTCCGCCGCGATGACAAAGACGGCATGCCAATCAGCGGGAGGCGCCGCGCTGCTGGCCTGCACCGCCACGCCGCCTTGTGCGGCGACCCAACCGCCACCCATCGACAGCGCCACGCTGCGATAGCGAGCCTCGTCCTGCAGCTCGTTGGCCGCCTCCAGGCTGTCCACCACGCCGGCCAGCGCGAGCAGCGGGAAACCCGGCTCCAGCAGCAGGCCGATGCGGCGCACGGGTGGTGTCATGGGCTCACTGTACCCAGCCGGTCAGGGCCGGGTAGGCCAGCAGCGCCAGCGCCATGACGAGATAGACGCCCTGCAGCGGCAGCATCCAGCGCACCCACTGGCCGAAGGGCACGCCCGACAGCGCCAGCACGCCGACGGTGATGCCCGAGGTCGGGATGATGGGCGTCGTCAGCTCGCCGAACTGGAAGGCCAGCACGGCGGTCTGGCGGGTGACGCCGACGAGGTCGGCCAGCGGCGCCATGATGGGCATGGTCAGCGCGGCCTGGCCGGTGCCGGAGTGGATGAAGAAGTTGATGACCGACTGGATGGCGAACATCTTCTGCGCCGCCAGCACCGGCGTGCTGGACGCCACCAGCGGCGCCAGCGCGTTCAGCAGCGTGTCGATGATCTGGCCCTCGCGCATCAGGATGACGGTGCCCTTGGCCAGCGCGATGACGAGGGCCGTGCCGACGAGGTCGCGCGCACCGTGCAGGAAGGCCGCCATGAATTCGTCCGCCGACAGCCGCGCGACAGCGCCGACGGCCACGGCCATGACGAGGAAGAGGGCGGCGATCTCCTCGATATACCAGCCGAACCTGACGACGCCGCCGATCATCACGAGCAGCGTGCCGGCGAACAGCCACAGCACCGCGCGATGCCGGCCGCTCATGCCGGTGAAGTTCTCGAAGCTGGTGAGGTTCAGCGTCTTGCGGCGCTCCTGGTCCATCGCATAGCTCGGGCTCAGCGTCGGGTCACGCCTGATGCGCGCCGCCCACCCCATCAGGAAGGCGATGGTGACCGCCGTGGCGATGGCCCAGCACAGCGCGCGATAGCCCAGGCCCGAGAACATCGGCACGCCGGCAATGCCCTGGGCCACGCCGACGTTGAAGGGATTCAGGAAGGCGGTGGCAAAGCCCACCTGCGAGCCGACGAAGGGGATGGCCACGCCGGTCAGCGTGTCCAGCTTCAGGGCCAGCGCCAGCGGGATGAAGATCAGCACGAAGGGGATGGCCTCCTCGGCCATTCCAAAGCTGGCACCGCCCAGCGAGAACAGCGTGACGAAGACCGGGATGACGGCCACGCGCACCAGAGCCGAGCGGCTGTGGGCGCGGGCGACGGACTTGATCAGCGCGTCGATCGCCTCGGTGCGCTGCAGCACTGCGAAGGCGCCGCCGACGATCAGCACGAAGCCGATGATGAGGGCCGCCTCGACAAAGCCCTTGATGGGTGCCGTCAGCAGCGCGGTGAAGCCCTGCGGTTTTGCATCGATGAGATGGAAGCTGCCGGCGACGATCAGCGTCTTGCCATTGACCATCTCGGTCTGGAAGCGCCCGCCGGGCACGACCCAGGTGGCGGCCGCGATCAGCGCCAGCAGCGCGAACAGCAGCACATAGGTGTTGGGCAGGCGCAGCTTCATGGCGACAGCAGCTTGCCGCTGCGATAGGGCGTGGCGCCGGCGATCTTGGCCAGGCGCATGCCGCGGGTGGCGAAGCGGCGCGCGCTGCGGGCGAAGCAGCGGCCAGTCGTGCGGGCGTGCAGCGGCGTGCGCGTGTCGGTCAGCGGGTCGATGAGTTCAGCGACCAACTCGCCCGCCTCGACCCAGTCGCCCGGGGCCTTGTTGAACACGACGATGCCGCTCGCGGGTGCGGTGATGGGCTCAACGCCCTCCAGCGGCGAAGGCTCGCATCCCGGCGGCGCGGGCGGTGCGAGGCCGTCGACATGGCCGAGGTGGCGCAGGTAAGCGAGCAGCGCGTCGGCATCATGCTCGGCCAGCTCGTGCGTGACCTCGGTCTCGCCGCGCAGCTCGACGGTCGCGGCCAGGCAGGCATTGCGGTCTATAGAGAAGCGGCCGTCGAAATGCGCGGCCAGCTCCCACCAGATGCGCGAGATGGATTCGTCAAACGGGTCGTCGCCCGACACGGCGCTGAACAGCAGGGCCTGGGCGCCGAGATAGCCGGCCAGCGGCCGCAGCGCCTCGGTCTGCGGCGTGCCGGTGTAGACATGCATGACGGCCTGGTTGTCGCAGTGCAGGTCCAGCACCAGGTCGGCGTCGATCGCCAGCGTCTGCAGCAGGCGCTTCAGCGCTTCGGCTTCGCTCAGGGGCTGCCAGGCCTGCAGCAACTGCAGGCAGGCGGCGCGAATGACGCGCGTGTTGGCCGCAGCGTCAGCGCCGAGTTGGGGCTCGACAAGCGGGACCAACGCCGCCGTCAGATGCTTGAACTGGCGGTTGAAGTTGACGCCGGTGCCGAGGTCGAAGCGGCCGAAGGACGAGCCCTGCACGTCCTGGGCAAGGCCGATGGGGTTAGCCATGGGCACGAGGACGATTTCGCCGGCGATGGCGCCGGCCGCGTCAAGGGCCGACAGCCGCTCGATGAGGGCCTGTCCGACCAGCATGGGCGGCACTTCGTCGGCATGCAGGGAGGCCTGGACATAGGCCTTGCGCCCCGACTCGCCGCGGCCGAAGTGGATGCTGCGGACATGGCGCTGCGTGCCGGCGCTGGCGGCCGGCAATGTGTGGTGGACGCTGCGCATGTCAGTTCGGAGCCAGGGGCGTAAAGAGCGGCGTGGACATGCGCACCGGGATGACGTCCAGCCTGGCCTTCAGCACCGTGTAGTCCTCGCCGCCGAGGGCGCCGCTGAACCAGCCGACCAGGCCCGGTCCCTTGTAGAGGCGGAATTCGAAACCCGTCTCCGGCGACAGGTCGCCCGGTCGCGGCTTCACGCGGTAGGCCAGGCCGCGCACCTCGGGTGCCCGGCCATCCAGCAGCTGGGCCATGGCCGTGACGATGGTGTTGTCCGCCAGGATGTCGAGGAAGTAGTTGTCGTTCTGCAGATAGGGCTTGTAGTCGCTGGCGGCCGGGTCGATCTTGGGCTCGCGCAGCTTGTGGGCGGCGGGCGTCGTGACGCCGGTCCTGAGGTTGTGCTTGTCGCCGCGGTCCAGGTAGCTGATGAGGGCGCCGCGCAGATTGAAGGCGGGCAGCTTGGCGTCGGCGCTGGCCTCTGACAGGTCCACCAGCAGGGCGCCGCGCGCGCCGACGATCTCGACCTCGCTGCCCTTGACGACGGCGGCGGTGTTCTCCTCCACGCCCAGGCCCTGGGTGTAGCCGAAGGCGCGCATGGCCGGCAGCATGCGGCCGATGCGGCCGCGCTTGAGGAAGTGCTGGTCGACGAACAGGTCGTGGCCGACGAAGCCCAGGCCGCGGTCGTACTCGCGGCCCTCGCGCCACTGGCCCTTCAGGATCTGCATATTGTCCTGAGCGTCGCGGAACATCATGCGGCTCATGATGGCCGCGCCGGCGCTGGTGCCGGCCACCACGCCGCCGCCGTCGAAGACCTGCCAGATGGCCTTCAGCATGGCCGTCGGCTCGCCCTTGGGCTGCAGGGTGTCGACGATGAACTCCTGGGCGCCGCCCGAGAAGAACACGGCCTTGGCCGCGGCGACCTTGGCGATGAGCTTGGGGTCGTTGAGATTGGCGGCGAGGTCGACGTCCTTCAGGCGGGGGGCGACGGGAATGGCCTCGGCATTGGCGCCATGGCGGTTCAGCGCTGCCACGATGAGGCCGGCGCTGCGCTCGGGGTTGGCCGCGGCCGTGGCGAACACGGCGATGGGCGCGCCGGCGCCGCCTGCCTCTTCGACGATGCGGGCCCAGACGGCCTCGTTGTCGTTCTTCAAGGCGCCACCGATGACGATGGCCGTGCCGGCGTGGGCGGTGGTGGCGCACCACAGTGCTGCCAGGGTGAGGCGGGTCAGGAATCTCATGCCTCGATCTTGGCAGTGCTGGTGGGGCCGGGCCAGCGGGTTAGGCCGGACCTGCGCTGCGGACGCAATTGCATGTCGCATCAACGCAAGCCCTGTTGCGGCCTCGCCCGGCGCGCTTGCCGAGAAGCGACGCGCATTTGCGTGCAAGCGACCGCCGCGACCAAACCCCATAGGCAAGTCCCGACCCGCCTCCCTAACCTGAATGGCATCCGCTCCCACCCATTCACAACGAGGCCTACATGACCCGCTCCTTCACCCGGCATCCGCTGGCGCATGCCGCTCTGATGCTCTGCGCCGTGGCGCTTTCCGCGCAAGCCCAGGAACAAAAGCTCGAACGCGTCGAGATCACCGGCTCCAGCATCAAGCGCATCGACGGCGAGGCCGCGCTGCCGGTGGACATCATCAAGCGCAGCGACATCGACAAGGCCGGCGTGACGACGGCGGCCGAGCTGCTGCAGAAGATCACCTCCAACGTCGGTGGCCTGACCGACGGCGCCAGCATCTCCGACCAGTCCGGCGCCCAGCGCGGCTTCAACGGCGCCAACCTGCGCGGCCTGGGCGTGTCCAGCACGCTGGTGCTGCTCAATGGCCGCCGCCTGGCCAACTTCGCCTCACCCGGCGACAACGCCGGCGTGGACCTGAACAACATCCCGGCCGGCGCCATCCAGCGCGTGGAGGTGCTGAAGGACGGCGCCTCCGCCATCTACGGCACCGACGCCATGGGCGGCGTCATCAACTTCATCACCCGCAAGGACTATGTGGGTGCCGACGTGACGGCCTACGCCCTGCGCACCCAGGAGGGCGGCGCCGGCAAGACGACCTTCAGCGCCTCGGGCGGCTTCGGCGACCTGAGCAAGGACCGCTTCAATGTCTTCGCCGCGCTGGACGTGCAGAAGCTCGACGCGCTGGACGCCAGCCAGCGCAGCTTCATCCAGGAATACAGCCTGCCCACCCGCCTGCCGCCGCAGACCTCCAGCAACAGCTTCCCGGCCAACGTCGACCTGAGCTCGGCCCAGCTGTCCGCGCTGAACGCCTTCGTGCTGGCCAACCCGAGCACGGCGCTCAAGGGCTCCAACGCCAACGGCACCTGGAACCCGGGCGGCGTCAACTCCGGCTCGCGCCGCGTGAACTTCGGCAAGTCCTCCTGCACTGGCGGCCTCAATCCGAACTCGGTGCAGCCGCTGGGCCTGGGCGGCCGCGAGGGCTGCTCCTACGACTACGTGGCCGGCTCGGAGATCTACCCCAAGTCCGACAAGGCCAGCGTCATCGGCCGCGCCACCTTCCAGCTGGCCGAGGACCACCAGCTCTTCGTCGAGGCGCTGTTCGCCAGGACCGACACCGACTACTCGGCCTCGCCGGCCACGGCGCGCTTTCGCACGGCCTCGGGCATCACGCTGCCGGCCTCGCTGCAGGCCGTGACCGGTGTCACCGGCCCGGTGGACTTCCGCTTCCGCCTGGAAGACGCCGGCAAGCGCGTCAGCCGCGTGGAGAGCGAGGCCAGCCGCGTCGTCGCCGGTGCCGTCGGCCGCTTCGGCGAGTGGGACTACGACGCCGCGCTGAACTACAGCGTCAACAAGGCCACCGACACCAACCTGGACGGCTGGGTGTCGCTGACCAAGCTGGAGGCCGGCATCAAGGCAGGCCAGTACAACCCCTTCCAGCGTGCCAACGACCCGGCGGCCGGCCGCGCCTTCATGAACTCCATCCGCATCGACGGCGCCGCGCGCATCGCCGAGGGCAGCAGCACCAGCCTGGATGGCAAGCTGACCCGCGCGCTGGCCTCGCTCGCCGGCGGCGACCTGATGCTGGCCCTGGGCGCCGAGCTGCGCCGCGAGAAGCTGCAGTTCCATGCCACCGATGCGCTCAAGGGCAACGACGTCAACAACGACCGCTCCAGCTCCGGCCCGCTGCTGGCCGATACCGACCATCACCGCGACGTGATGGGCGCCTTCGCCGAGCTGAGCGCGCCCTTCACGAAGCAATGGGAAGGCCAGTTCGCCTTGCGCCATGACCGCTACGACGGCATCTACGACGCGGCCACCAACACCACCTCGCCCAGGCTGAACACCACCAACCCCAAGATCGGCATCAGCTTCCGCCCCGATCGCGCGCTGCTGGCGCGGGCCTCCTACGGCACGGGCTTCCGCGCGCCGACGGTGGCGGAGCTGTTCCGCCCGGTGCGCAACGGCATCACCGCCAGCTTCGTGCGCGACCCGGTCAGCGGCGAAGTGGCGCAGATGGTGGTGGACCGCTACTCCAACGCCAAGCTGCAGCCCGAGAAGTCCAAGCAGGTCAATTTGGGGCTGGTGTTCGAGCCCTCGCGCAGCTGGAACGGCAGCATCGACTACTGGGCCATCCGCAAGACCGACATCATTTCGGAGATCGGCGAGGAGACCATCTTCACCAACCCGGTCTACTACAACGACCCGACCATCGTGAAGCGCTTCTCCGACGGCTTCGTCGACACGGTCACCGTGAAGAAGGAGAACCGGGGCAAGCTCAACACCGCGGGCCTGGACGTGTCGCTGGCCTGGCGTGGCGAGAACACCGCCTTCGGCCGCTTCGGCGCCAGCGTGGCGGGCACGCTGATCACGGAGTACAAGTTCAACACCGATCCGCGCTCGCCCATGGTCAGCGGCCTGGCGCGCTTCCGCGACGACAAGGCCGTGCAGCGCTGGCGCCACAAGCTGAGCGTGGACTGGGACCTGGGCGCCTTCGGCCTGACAGTGGCCAACAACTACCTGTCCGGCTACCGCGACCAGAACACCCCTGGCCTGGCCGCGCCCGAGTGGAACGACCGCGACGTCAAGCCCTACTCGCTGTGGGACCTGACCGCCAGCTATCGGCTGACGCCGGAGCTGCGCCTGCGCGGCGGCGTGTTGAACGTGGCCGACACCGCGCCGCCCTTCACCAACCAGTCGCGCTATTTCCAGGTGACCTGGGACCCGACCTATGGCGACCCGCGCGGCCGCAGCTACTTCCTCAGCCTGAGCTGGCAGCTGCGCTGATCAGGAGGGCAGGTTGCCGCGCCCGAAGCGGGTGCGGCAGACCTGGTTGCCGCCTATCGTCTCGAAGTCGCTGGCCAGCATGATCAGCTGTTTGCCATCGGCCGAAGGCAGCAGCGGCGACGAGTAGTTCTGGCACCAGTTGGTGCCGCTGGGTGGGTTGAGCGGCTTGACCGGCGCGGCCATGGCCGTCCAGTTGCCGCTGCCGTCGGCGCTGGAGCTGATGAAGATGGTGGCGCCATTGCCGGCCGCGTCCACGGCGCCCGCGCTGGTGTTGAGGATCTGGCCAACCAGCGCGATGCGCTTTTGCGTGGGCAGCCCGACATGCGTGGGCGCATGGCGGAACCATTGCCCGTCGGCCGTCTTGGGTTCGAAGCCCTTGTCGGCCGCCGAGCCCCAGTCCAGGCCGTCGGCGGAGCGCTTCAGGTAGACGCGGCAGTCCAGGCCGGCCGTGCTGCAGAACTCATAGCTCAGCAGCCAGCTGCCATCGCTCAGGCGGCTGGTGACGGCCATGCCGGGCCTGTCGCTGGACTTGACGGCGGCGACCAGCAGGCGTGGCGCGGTCCAGTTGACGCCGTCGGCCGTGTTCATGATCTTCAGCACCTGGGAGGCGCCGTCGTCGGTCTCGTCCGAATACATGCAGGCGAGCTGGCCGTCCTTGGTGACGAGGAACTCGGGCTCCCAGATGCCGGTGCCGTCGCCGCCGCGCGGCTTGCGGCCGATGCCGCAGTTCGCATTCAGCGAGGTCCAGGTCTTGCCTGCATCCGTGCTGCGGTAGATGGGGTGCCTCATGGGCTGGCCCGGGGTGTCCTGGCCGATGGAGGCCGACCACAGCAGGGTGCCCCTGGCCAGCGTGCCGACGGTGGCGGGCAGCTCGTAGACCGAGCCACAGCACAGGCCCTTTTGCCAGGCGGCGTCGCTGACCGCGCCTTGGGACGCGAACGTCAGGCCGTCGTCGCGGCTGATGAAGATGCGGCCCTGGCCCTTGTCGCCGTCAAAGCCGATGGCGCTGGCGATCAGGGCGCCGTTCAGCGAGGTGTCGGCCTGGTGGGCCAGGCGGATCAGGCGCGGGTAGAACACCGAGGCGTCGCTGAGCAGAGTGCCGGTGCGGGTGGGCGGCGGGGGAGGGGGCTCGCTGGGCGGCGGCGTGGATGACGAGCCGCCGCCACCGCCGCAGCTGGCGCAGGCGCCGATGAGCAGCAGGGCCGGCAGCAGCGTGGCCGTGAGGGCGAGTTTTTGCCAGAGCTTCATGAGGAGGGACATTGTTGCGCTCCAGTGGTGCAGGGATGAGTTCGCCCCACCGCGGCGCAGCGGGCGCTGCGGCGGGCATGAAGTGAAGGGGAGGAGGGCTCTTAGGTTTCGCCCGAGGGCCTGCGCTGGGGCACGCCGCTGGCAATGGCCGGCCCGAGCTCGGGCTTGCCGTCGGCCGTCCAGCCAAAGCGTTGGATGCGCATGGTGCGGCCGCTGGCGTCGCCGGCGTCCTGGTCCTTGGCGTGATAGACCAGCCAGTCTTCCTTGCCGTCCGGCGAGCGCGTGAAGCTGTTGTGGCCGGGCGCGAAGACCTTGTCGGTCGGGCCGAACAAAGGTTGGGGCGACTTGGTCCAGCTCCTGGGGTCGAGCGGGTCCTTGCCGGTCAGCTCCAGCAGGCCGAGGTAGTAGACGGCGGCGGTGTGGCCAGCCGAGTAGACGACGAAGTCGCGGCCGTTCCGCTGTAGCGCCTGCGGCGCCTCGATCCAGAACGCATCGGTCTGCTTCTGCCAGCGGCCATCGCGCTTGTGCCAGCCGCGCTCCCAGTCGTGCTCGCCGCGCACGATGCGCACGCCGGGGCCTGTCGCGCGCGTCGGGCCGCTCATGGGCGCGATCCACAGGCCGTCGTCGGCATACATCCAGAACAGGCGCCCATCCTTCAGGCGCAGCACCGAGCCGTCGATCGAGTAGCGCTCGTGCGCCATGTGGACGCGGCCGCGGTCCGTGAACGGCCCCATCGGGTGCTCGGCCTCCAGCACGTAATGGCGGTGGTTGGCGTCGATGCCGTCGGCGGCCGTGAAGTAGAGGTACCAGCGGCCATCCAGCGGATGCAGCTCCGGCGCCCAGATCATGCTGCTGCGCGGGTTGGATGGGCCGGGGGGCTCGGGCGTCCAGACCTTGCGGCGCTCGGCCTGGCGCCAGTCGCTCAACTTGTCCGAGCTGTAGACCCACAGCCCGCCCTCGGGGTCGAAGGTGGCGGTCAGGTAGTAGCGGCCGGCATGCCAGACGACCCAGGGGTCGCCGGCCTCGACGCCCGGCAGCACGGGGTTGGTGAAGGTGGCGTCAGCTTGCGGCGCGGTCATCGCGGCTCCTGGCAGGCCCAGGCCCGCAGCCAGGCTCAGCAGGCCCCGGCGGCGCAGCGGCAAGCTGGGCTTGTCGTCGTTGTTCATCGGTGTTGTCTCCTCTCTCGGTGGCCTGTCGGCCCCGAGCCGGCGCGATGCTAGTCGTTCTTCTTGTTTATAACAAGTAAATTGGTTAATAATGATCTGAACAAGATCTGGAGACCCCATGCGAGTGCTTGTGACCGGCGGCGCCGGCTACATCGGCAGTATCACGACGCTGCAATTGCTGCAGGCCGGCCATGACGTGCTGGTGCTGGACAACTTCAGCAATGCCAAGCCGGCGGCGCTGGAGCGCATCGCCCAGCTGGCGGGCCGGCGGCCCGTCTTCCGCGAGGGCGATGTGCGCGATGGCGAACTGCTGCGCCGGCTGATGTGGGAGCAGGGCATCGAGGCCGTCATGCATTTCGCCGGGCTGAAGGCGGTTGGCGAATCGGTGCGCAAGCCACTCGAATATTTCGACAACAACGTGCAGGGCTCGCTGAGCCTGCTGGCCGCCATGCGCGCGACCGGCGTGCGCACCCTGGTGTTCAGCTCCTCGGCCACCGTCTACGGCCTGGCCGAGACCATGCCGCTGCGCGAGGACGCGCCGACCGGCACGGCCAACCCCTACGGCCGCAGCAAGCTGATGGTCGAGGAGATCCTGCAGGACCTGGCCGCAGCCGACCCGGCCTGGTCGCTGTGCGCGCTGCGCTACTTCAATCCGGTGGGCGCCCATCCCAGCGGCCTGCTGGGCGAAGACCCGCAAGGCATCCCGAACAACCTGATGCCCTTCATCGCCCAGGTCGCCGTTGGCCGCCGCGCGGCCCTGCAGGTGTTTGGCAATGACTACGCCACGCCCGACGGCACCGGCGTGCGCGACTACATCCATGTGCAGGACCTGGCCGCCGGCCATCTCGCGGCGTTGGCCCATGTGCATGGCAAGCCAGGCTGGCATGTCTTCAACCTCGGCACGGGCCGCGGCAACTCGGTGCTGGAGGTGCTGCGGGCCTACGAGGCAGCCTGCGGCAAGACGCTGGCCCACGAGTTCGTGCCGCGCCGTGGTGGCGATGTGGCGCAGAGCTGGGCCGACCCGGCGCGGGCCGAATCACAGCTGGACTGGCGCGCCGAGCTGAGCCTGGAGCAGATGTGCGCCGACAGCTGGCGCTGGCAGTCGCAGAACCCGAACGGCTACGACGTCGCGGCCTGAGATGTCAGGCTGCGCCAGGCCCCGTCCCGCGAGGGAAGTCGAAGGTCACCCTCATGACGATGTCCTGCGGGTAGTTGCCGAACTTGCGGCCGAAGAGGTTCATGCCGCCGCGGTTGCGGGCGTCGGGCTTGACGCCCAGCCTCACCTTGATGTGGTTGGTCTGCGGCAGGGTCAGCTGCTCGATGCCGACGGCGCTCAGCTCCACGCCGTCGATCATGGACGACTTGGGGCCAACGCTCCATTGCTTGAGCAGGCCGTGGGTGGTGCGGTCGGTCTGCCACCAGGACGGCATCAGCAGCGAGGGCTTGCCGCCGTAGTCGCCGGGGCAGGTCCAGGTGCCGATCTCCACCTCGTTGATCCACAGCGTCAGGTCCGACGGCCAGTCCTCGTTGAACTGCGGCGCCTCGGAGCAGATCTCCATCGAGAGCTCCAGATGCGAAGGCACCGCGCCGTAGGGCAGGTTGTTGGGGAAGGCGTACTCGACGTAGCCATCGCCGCCGAACCACAGCAGCTGGGCGTAGACATGCTCGGGCTCGAAGAAGGAGCGCGGATCGTCCAGCATGCCGATGATCTTGGTCTCGCTGACCAGGCCGCAGGTGGGCTTGGCCTCCACATGCCGGTAGCTGCCGATGGGCATGTTGATGGAGATGACATTGGGCTTGCTCTCCACCGCCGCGCCGGGCAGGCGCAGGCGCACCTCGTCGTAGCGCTTGGAGCAGAGCTTCTGCTGGCCGCGCGTGCCGGGCTCCACTTCCACCGACACCAGGCCCACGGCCTGCAGCTGGTTGATGTTGAAGCTCACCGTCGAGTGCGGCAGGTCCATGGCCGAGGCCAACTCGGACACGTTCAGCACCTGGTGGGTCAGCATGCCCAGCATCGCCTGGCGGGTGTCCGAGGCCAGCGCCTTGGCCACGGCCAGCGCGGCATCGCCCTCCACCATCAAGATCCGGCTGCCCGAAACCTCCATATCCGCCCCTCTTCCACCTTTGGACCCAAAGAAGTTGCGAGTTTATGCGGGCACCCCGGCGGGGCGCAGCGCGCTTTCCCTGGGCGGCAGCGCACCGATTAGGGTAATGACTGATCGTTAATAACAAATAAACTGGCGACAATGCATCGCATGAGTTTCAGAGATCCCAGCGAGCGTGTGCACCGCCGGTTGAACCCCCTGACGGGCCGGCATGTCCTCGTCTCGCCGCACCGCACGCAGCGCCCCTGGCAGGGGGCCCAGGAAGCTGTCGATGACGCAGCCCTGCCGGCCCATGACCCCAGCTGCTACCTGTGCGCCGGCAGCACCCGCGCCAACGGCCAGCGCAACCCCGACTACCGCGGCACCTTCGTCTTCGGCAACGACTTCGCGGCTCTGCAGCTGGCGGATGGCGAAGCGCAAGCCAGTTCGGCGGCCGGTGGCCTGATGCAGACCGAGCCGGTGGCTGGCGAATGCCGCGTGCTCTGCTTCTCGCCCGATCACACCAAAACCCTGCCGGAGCTGGATTCGCCCGCCCTGCGCGCCGTCGTGCAGGCCTGGATGGAGCAGTCGGCCGACATGGGCCGGCGCCACGGCTGGGTGCAGGTGTTCGAGAACAAGGGCGCCGCCATGGGCTGCTCCAACCCGCATCCTCATGGCCAGGTCTGGGGGCTGGATCGGCTGCCCGACGAAGCCGAGCAGGAAGACATGCGCCAGCGCGACTTCCTGGCCGCCCAAGGCGAGCCCCTGCTGGTGCGCTATGCCCGGGAGGAGCTGGCCGCGCAGGAGCGCGTCGTTGTCGAGACCGAGCACTGGCTGGCCGTCGTGCCCTTCTGGGCGGCCTGGCCCTTCGAGACCCTGCTGCTGCCCAAGGCCCGCACGCTGCGCCTGGAGTCGCTCAGCGCCGTGCAGGCCGACGACCTAGCCGTCGCCGTGCGCCGGCTCACGACGCGCTACGACAACCTGTTCCGCTGCTCCTTCCCCTACTCCATGGGCTGGCATGGCGCGCCGCACGAGGCGGGCCGCGCCGACGACGACGCGCTGCGCCACTGGCAACTGCATGCCCACTTCTACCCGCCGCTGCTGCGCTCGGCGACGGTGCGAAAGTTCATGGTGGGATTCGAGATGCTGGGCGAGGCCCAGCGCGACCTGACGCCCGAAGCGGCCGCGCAGCGGCTGCGCGAGGTCAGCGACACGGTTCACTACCGGCGGCAGGCGAGGGCAGCATGAGCACTGCACTTCAAGCAACGCCGCGTGAACGCGCGGCGCAGGGGTTCCTGCGCGCCTTCGGCAGCGAAGCGCAGCGGTTCAGCCGTGCGCCGGCCCGCGTCAACCTGATTGGCGAGCACACCGACTACAACGAGGGCTATGCCATGCCCTGCGCCATCGACCGCGACACCGTCGTGGCCGCGGCGCCGCGTGATGGCGACGTCATCGAGGTGCTGGCCTGCGACATCGGTGAATCGCTGGGGCGCTTCCGCGTCGGCGAGGCTGCCGACGTCAGCACCAGCCCACAATGGCTGCGCTATGTGCAAGGCATGGTGGCCGTGCTGAAGGAGCGGGGCCATGCCGTCGGCGGCGCCCAACTGGCCATTGCCGGCAATGTGCCGCAGGGCGCGGGGCTGAGTTCATCGGCGTCGCTGGAAATGGCCATCGGCCAGGCGCTGTCGGCGCTCAACGGCTGGCAGCTGACACCTCAGGCGATGTCGCTGGCCGGGCAGAAGGCCGAGAACGTCTACGCCGGCTGCCAATGCGGCGTGCTGGACCAGATGAGTTCCTCCTTCGGCGTTGAAGGCCATGCCCTGCTGCTGGACTGCCGCAGCCTGGACGTGAAGCCCATTCCGCTGCCGGCGGGCACGGCGGTGCTGGTCATCGATTCCAAGATCCAACGCGGCCTGGTGGACAGTGAATACAACCTGCGCCGCCAGCAATGCGAGGCAGCCGCCACGGGCCTGGGCGTGAAGGCGCTGCGCGATGTGGACGATTCGCTGTGGTCGCGGCTGGGTGGTTCGCTGGACCTCGTCGTGCGCCGTCGTGCCCGACACATCATCAGCGACAGCCGGCGCTGCGAACTGATGGCCGACGCGATGGCGAGTGGCGACCTGCGTCAGATCGGCCAGCTGATGCGCGAGTCGCACTGGTCCATGCGCGACGACTTCGAGATCACCGTGCCGGCCATCGATGCGCTGGCGGCCCTGGTGCAGGACGTCATCGGCGAGGCCGGCGGCGCGCGCATGACGGGCGGCGGTTTCGGCGGCTGCGTCATCGCGCTGGCGCCGCAGGACGCGGTGGAAGAGATCCGCGCGGCTGTCACGGCGAACTATCGTTCGCCGGACGACCGTGAGGCCGAGGTCCATGTCTGCGCCGCTTCGAGCGGGGCGGGGGCGTTGGCATGACGGCGCCACGCGTGTTCGAGCTGCGCTCGGCCGACGGCCTGCGCATCTCCGTCACCGATGCAGGCGCCGCCTGGATGTCCTGCCTTGTGCCTGTCAATGGCGACGAACGCGAAGTGCTACTCGGCTACCAGACGCCAGCCGACTACCTGACCCAGCCCGGCTATCTCGGCGCCATCGTCGGCCGCTACGCCAACCGCATCGCTGGCGCCGGCTTCGCGCTCGACGGCCAGGACTTTGCGCTGCAGGCCAACGAGGGCGAACATCAGTTGCATGGCGGTGCGGGCGGATTCCATCGCAAGCTGTGGGAGCTCGTCTCGCACACCGAAGACCGGCTGGAACTCGCGCTGTGTTCGCCCGATGGCGACCAGGGTTTCCCGGGCGAGCTGAGCGTGCGCGCCATCTATCGCGTGGAGCCGAAGCTGACCGTCAGCGTGACGATCGAAGCCACGACGACGGCACCGACGCTGTGCAACCTGACGAGCCACGCCTACTTCAACCTCGATGGCGATGCGACTGACATCCGCAGCCACAGTCTGCAGATCGACGCCGACCGCTACCTGCCGGTCCGCGCCGACCTGATCCCTACCGGCGAGCAGGCCGAGGTTGCCGGCACGCCCTTCGACTTCCGCGCACCGCGCCGCATCAGCGAAGCGCTGAACGCATTGGCTGGAGCGACGCCGGCCTGCCATGACCACTGCTGGCTGGGCGGCAACGCGACGCTGCAATCCAGCGACGCGGCCCTCACGCTGGAGTTGCGCAGCACGGCCCCCGGCCTGCAGTTCTATGCCGGCGAGTTCCTGCCCCGCACGCCCGGCCGCGATGGCCGGCCCTACGCGAAGCACGCCGGCCTGGCCCTCGAACCGCAGGCCCTGCCCGACAGCCCCCATCACCCCGAATGGCCGCAGAAGCATGCCGTGCTGCGACCGGGCGAGGTCTATCGCCAACAGATCACCTACCGTTTCACCCCGGCCCCCCGACCATGAGCAACCCGACTTCCACCCCCGCCCGCTGGACGCCTGAGCAGGCCCACGCCTGGTTCAAGGCCCAGCCCTGGGCCCTGGGCGCCAACTTCGTGCCCGCCTCGGCCATCAACCAGCTGGCCATGTGGCAGGCCGAGACCTTCGATCCCGAGCGCATCGATCTCGAACTGAGCTGGGCCAAGGGCCTCGGCATGAACACCATGCGCGTCTTCCTGCACGATCTGGTGTGGTCGCAGGACGCCGCCGGCTTCAAGCAGCGCATCGCCCACTACCTGGATATCGCCGAGCGCCACGGCATCTTCACGATGTTCGTGCTGTTCGACTCCTGCTGGGACCCGCATCCCGTGCTCGGCCCCCAGCGCGAGCCCATCCCCGGCGTGCACAACTCCGGCTGGGTGCAAAGCCCCTCGGCCCCCCAGCTCGCCGACCGCTCGACCTGGCCCCAGCTGCGCGCCTATGTCGAGGACATCGTCAGGACTTTCGGCCAGGACAGGCGCGTCACCTACTGGGACGTCTGGAACGAGCCCGACAACAAGGGCGGCGGCATGGGCTACTACCTGCCGCGCGAGGCGCCGGACAAGGTGGCCTTGGTGGCGGAGCTCATCCCCCAGGCCTTTGACTGGGCCCGCGCCCAGAACCCCATCCAGCCCCTGACCAGCGGCCTCTGGCTGGGCGACAACTGGGCGCCGGACTCGCCCGAGCTGAACGCGGTGCAGAAGGCCCAGCTCGAGTGCTCTGACGTGGTGAGCTTCCACGACTACAACTGGCCCGAGAAGTTCGAGGCCCGCATCAGCCAGCTGCAGCAATACGGCCGCCCGCTGATCTGCACCGAGTACATGGCGCGCAGCCTGGGCTCCACCTTCGACATCGCCCTGCCCATCGCGGCTCGCGAGGACGTCGGCATGATCAACTGGGGTTTCGTGGACGGCAAGAGCCAGACCAAGATGCCCTGGGACTCCTGGCAGCGCCCCTACACCATCCACCCGCCGCTGGTGTGGTTTCATGATGTGCTGCACACGGACGGCAAACCCTATCGCGAGCGCGAGGCCGAGCTGCTGAGGCAGTACGGATCCCGCTCACGTTGACCTTCACCTGATACGCGCAGAGGCGCCGCAACGAACGGCGCCCGATCGGAGACACAGACCTTGACCGCAAGCATCGAATTCGCCGGTGTCACCAAGCGCTTTGGCGCCGTCGAAGTCATTCCTGACTTCTCGTTGAACATCGCCGCGGGCGAGTTCATCGTGCTGCTCGGCCCCTCGGGCTGCGGCAAGTCCACGCTGTTGCGCATGCTGGCGGGCCTGGAGAGCGTGTCGGGCGGCCGCATCTTGCTCGGCGGCCAGGACGTGACCGCCCTGCCGCCCGGCAAGCGCGGCCTGGCCATGGTCTTTCAGCAGTACGCGCTGTATCCCCACATGAGCGTGTTCGACAACATGGCCTTCGGCCTGCGCAATATCGGCATGGCCTCGGCGGAGGTCGACCAGCGCGTCAGGGCGGCGGCGCAGATGCTCGAGCTGGACGCCCTGCTGGACCGCAAGCCCGGCCAGCTCTCGGGCGGCCAGCGCCAGCGCGTCGCCATCGGCCGCGCCGTCGTCAAGGAGCCCAAGGCCTTCCTGTTCGACGAGCCCCTGTCCAACCTCGATGCCAAGCTGCGCGCTCGCACCCGCATCGAGATTGCCCGCCTGCACAAGCGCCTCGGTTCGACCATGGTCTTCGTCACCCACGACCAGGTCGAGGCCATGACGCTGGCCGACCGCATCGTCGTCATGAACGGCGGCCGCATCGAGCAGGTCGGCCAGCCGATGGAGATCTACCAGCGGCCGCGGACGAAGTTTGTCGCCGGCTTTGTCGGCAGCCCGGCCATGAATTTCCTGCCCGCCGAACGCGTGGCGGATGTGCAGGGATTTGTCACGGTGCGCCTGGCCAATGGCGCGGTGCTGCACACGCAGGTGAGGGCGGACATCGCATCGCGTGAACTCTGCATCGGCGTGCGGCCCGAAGGCTTGAAGCTGGCCGAGGGCGGCTCAGTAGCCGGCAGCGTCGAGCTGATCGAGCGCCTGGGCGAACGCAGCCTGGCCCACGTCGGGCTGGGGGACGGCACCGTCGTTGTCGCCGAGGTGCCGGTGCAGCGTCCACTGGCCATCGGCGACGTCGTCAGCCTGCAGCCCGAGCTGGATCAAGTCCACGTCTTCGATGCGGCCGGCCTGGCCTATCACGCGGCAACGCCATGAGCAGCAGCGCGACCCTCCAGCGCTCCGGCATGGCCACGCCCGCATGGGTCGGCTGGGCCTTCGTCGCGCCCTTCCTGCTCTGCTACTTCGGCCTGCTCGTCGCGCCGGTGCTGGAAGGCTTCTGGCTGTCGCTGAACGCCGTGGACCTGCTGACCGGCAAGGGCCAGTTCGTCGGCCTCGCCAATTTCATCGACCTGGTCAAGGACGAGATCTTCCTGCGCAGCGCCGCCAACACGGTGCTGTTCGCGGCCCTGTGCACGCCGGCCTTTGTCGGCCTGGGGCTTGCGCTGGCGCTGGTGCTGAACCGGCCCGGCAGGCTCGGCGCCTGGCTGCGCGGCATCTTCTTTGCGTCCAATGTGCTGTCGGTGACGGTGGTCACGCTGATCTGGCGCCTGGTGCTGCTGCCTGACCGCGGCCTGCTGAGCCTGGCTGTGCCCGGCTTCGCGCCGCTGACCGACGAGCACCTGGCCCTGCCCTTCATCGCCCTCGTCACGCTGTGGTGGGGCATAGGCCTGCCGATGACCCTCATCCTCGCGGCCCTGCAGCAGGTGCCGCGCGACCTCTACGAAGCCGCGGCCCTGGACAACACCAGCCGCTGGCGCTCCTTGCGCTTCATCACGCTGCCGGCGCTGCGCCGCACGCTGATCCTCGTCGCCATCGTGCAGCTGCTGGGCCAGCTGCAGGTCTTCGGCCAGGCCCAGCTGCTGACCAATGGCGGGCCCAACAACAGCACGCGCACCCTGGTGATGTTCATCTACGAGGCGCTGTTCGACCAATGGGCGCTGGGCTACTCGGCCGCGGCGGCGCAGCTGCTCTTCGTGCTGCTGGTGCTGGGCGTGTCGGTGCAGCGCTGGGCCGAAGGACGTGACAAGAGGGAGGAGGGCGCATGAGGACGTCTCTCTTCGACCGACTGCTGCTGGCGGCCGCCGTGCTGCTGGCCGTGCTGTGGGTGCTGCCTCTGGCCTGGGTGCTCGTGCTGTCCTTGAAGTCCAACGCGGTGCTGATGGAGCGTACCGATGCGTTGTTCTCGACGCCCTTCACGCTGCGCAACTACGCCGACATCCTGTCCAACTCCGCCGTCTTCCGCTGGGTGCTGAACAGCTGCGTCGTCGCCGGCGTGCAGACGCTGCTGGTGCTGCTGCTGTCGTCCCTGGCCGGCTATGGCTTCGCCCGCTGCGACTTCCGCGGCAAGCGCTTCGTCTTCGCCGCGGTGCTGGCGGGCCTGGCCGTGCCCGAGCCGGCCGTCGTCATCCCGCTGCACCGCTTCTTTGCCGAGCTGGGGCTGCACAACAGCTATGCGGGGTTGATCCTGCCGCGCCTGGCCGCGCCCTTCGGCGTCTTCTTGATGACGCAGTTCTTCAAGGCCATCCCGCGTGAGCTGGAGGAGGCGGCGCTGATGGACAACGCCTCGCGCTGGACCATCTTCTGGCGTGTCGTGCTGCCGCTGACGCTGCCGGCGCAGGCGACCCTGGGCATCTTCAGCTTCCTGGCGGCGTGGAACGACTATCTGTGGCCGCTGATCTCTGCGACCCGGCCCGAGATGTACACGCTGACCCTGGGCCTGGCGGCCACGCAGACCAATTTCGCGCAGTCCGAAGGCCTGGGCTTTCTGATGGCGCAAGCCGTGTTCGCCGCCCTGCCGGTGCTGGTGCTCTACGCCTTCTTCCAGCGCCATATCGTCGCCGCCGTGGCGGGAGGCAAGCCGGCATGAAGCGCCTCGTCTTCATGGCCGCGTTGCTTGCCGGCGCCGCTCAGGCCGCGCCGGTCGAGATCACATTGGCCCGCTTCTTCGGCAGCTGCGATGCCGAGTTCGGCCAGGTCACCGACCCGTCCCAGGTCAGCAGCGAATGCGGCATCGTGACGGTGCTGACCAACAAGTTCAACGCACAGAACGCCGGCCGCATCCGCGTCAACACGCAGGTGGTGGAGCACTCGGCCTACTACCCGCAGCTGGGGGCGCGTATCGTCGGCGGCGACCTGCCGACCATCGCCATCATGCACAGCTCGGTGCTGGGCGACTTCGCCAAGCGCGACCTGCTGCAGCCGCTGGACGCCGCGCTCGACGGCGCCGACTTCACGCCCCATGCCCGTCATGGCGTGACGCTGGGCGGCCGTGTGCTGGCCCTGCCCTACGACAGCCACGCCATGCTGTGGCATATCAACCTCGGCCTGATGAAGCAGGCCGGCCTGGTCGATGCTGCAGGCCACGCCAAGCTGCCGACGTCACCGCAGCAACTGCTCGACCAGGCCCGCGCTTTCAAGCGCGCGACGGGCAAGCCCTACTTCGTCTGGCTGACGCTGAACGACCCCAGCTTCTTCGCGCGCAGCGTGCTCGGCCTTGTCAACCAGCAGGGCGGCAGCCTCTTTCCCAGGACGGACCGCGCCATCGATCTCGGCACGCCGGAGGTGAAGGCGGCGGTGACGCTGATGCGCACGATCTACGCCGAAGGCCTGTCCACCCGCTACATGGACTACAGCGCCGCCCTGCAGGCCTTCATGGCGGGCTCCGGGGGCGTGATGCTCAACGGCACCTGGCTGCTCGGCCAGCTGAACGACCGCGCCGCCCAGGCCGGCAACCCGCTGAGCCGCGCCTATGAGGCCCTGCCGGAGCCCCAGCTCTATGCCAAGCCTGCCACCTGGGCCGACAGCCATGTCTGGGTCATGCTGCGCAATCCGCGCCAGACCGCGACCGAGCGCGAAGCGGCCCATGCTTTCCTGCGCTTCTTGAACGACGAGAGCCTGGCCTGGGCCCGCACCGGCCAGCTGCCCGCGCGTCAGTCCGCGGTCGACAACCCGGCCTTCAAGGCCTTGCCCATGCGCGCCGCCCTCGGACCCGTCGCGCAGATCGGCGCCGGCCTGCCCACCACCGTCGCCCGCCAGGCACGCGTGATGGGTCTGCTGGGCGAAACGGTGTCGGCCGTCGTCGTGTCGGGCGAGCCCATGGAGTCCACGCTGGCCAAGGGCCAGCAGCGCATCAATCGCCTGCTGGAGCGCGAAGCCCGCTTCCTCGGGCAGTGATGCAGGGGCGCCACTCATGGTTTGCGCTAGTTTTATAACAAGTAAATTGGTGAATAATCAATTCAATGATCGGAAAAGCCCGTCGAAGCGGTGCAGACCGATCGCTGAATGAGCAGGTTCTGAAGGCCGGCCACGGAGGGAATCCCCATGGCCGGGTGGCGCCAGCCTCCCGACAAGGGTGTCGGTGCGCCTAATGTTGCAAGAAAAGTTGTTTGTAATGGCTGCTTGCCGAGGCGCCAAACACGCCGCGGCTCAGGACTGAAGGGGACGCGTCCATAGCGGCGCTCAAGATTTCATTCAAAAACCGGCCCAAGGCGGCGCCACGCAGCGTCGTCCAAGCCTCAGGAGACAAAACCAATGACACAGCGATTCACTCTCTCGCCGGTCTCGGCCGCCGCCATGCTGGCCCTGGCCCTCAGCGGCCAGCAGGCCGTCGCCCAGGAAGCCGCCAAGCCGGCCGCCGACAACAAGCTGGACCAGGTGGTCATCATCGGCCAGCGTGCCAGCCGCAATGCCGCCGTGCAGGCCAAGCGCGATGCCGACCAGGTCGTCGAGTCCATCGTCGCCGACGACATCGGCAAGTTCCCCGACAACACCGTGGCGGAAGCCCTGCAGCGCGTGCCCGGCGTGCAGACGGTCGTCGGCTTCAACAACGAAATCGTCAACCCGCTGATCCGCGGCATCGGCGACATCATCACGACCGTCGACGGCCGCGAGATGTTCACCGGCGTGGGCCGCGGCTTCGCCTTCCAGGACCTGCCGGCCGAGGCCATCTCGCGCGCCGACGTCTACAAGTCGGCCGGTGCCAATGTGCTGGAAGGCGGCGTGGCCGGCGCCATCGACCTGAAGCTGCGCAAGCCCATGGAGTTCCGCAAGGGGCTGACCCTGGTCGTCAACGGCCGCGCCAATGCGGGCGAGTTCGCCACCAAGCCCAGCACCAAGCTCGGCGTGCTCGGTTCCTACCGCACCCAGACGGATGCCGGCGAGATCGGCTTCCTGGCCGACATCTCCTACGCCGACCACAAGTTCAACCGCCCCATCTCCTTCAACTGCGATCCGCGCTCCGGCACCAATGGGCCCGCGGGTGCGGCCGGCATCGTGCTGCCCACTTGCGTCGGCGGCCTGACCGACACCGGCGGCTACCAGCGCCCGCAGGCCAATGCGTCCATCCAGTGGCGCCCCAACAAGGAGAACGAGTTCTACGCCGACGCGCTGTACGCCGGCTACCGCGGCAAGTTCGGCACCTACTTCATCTTCTCGGACATCTTCGCCGCGGCCAACATCACCAACGCCAAGGCCAGCACCGACTGCTTCGACGCCCGCATCAACGGCGCCGGCTTCCTCGGCGACGCCAACGCCGGCATCCAGCACCTGTGCAACGGCGTCTCGGCCACGTTCAACAACGTGCCCGGCCTGACCAGCACCCAGGCCAAGACCGGCGCGACCGACCAGCGCGTGCTGGCTGGCGGCTGGAAGTACAACAGCGGCCCGCTGTCCATGAACGTCGACCTCTCGCACATGGCGTCGGACAACCGCAACCGCAACATCATCGTCGACATCGGCAAGCAGATCGCGGCCGTCGACATCGTCGTCAACGACGGCGGCAACGGCACCACCAACATGCCCGGCAACCCGCTGGGCAGCAAGACCGACTTCCGCTTCGCCAACGGCCTGTTCCAGGACCTGAACTGGGCCAAGAGCGAGCAGAACGCCGTGGCGCTGAAAGGCAGCTACGAGCTGAGCGGCTTCATCACCAGCATCGACTTCGGCGCCCGCGCCGCCGATCGCGATTCGCAGTGGCGCGCCAACGAAGCCGGCGGCCCTGGCGCCCCGGGCGGCAACCGCGTCACCCTGGTCAGCTCGGCCACCCAGCTGCCGGCCGACTTCCTGATCCAGTCGCCCAACTGCATCCCGCAGATCAACGGCTGCCAGCCCTGGATGACGCCCAACCCCGACTACCTGCGCAGCAACACCGACGTGCTGCGCGTGCTCTACGGCAGCCAGCCGGGCGACCCGGCCTATGCACCGGTCAACAACTACGACGCCAGCGAGAAGACCTACGCCCTCTATGTGCAGCCGCACTACGAGACCAGCATCGGCGGCATGCGCCTGGATGGCGTCTTCGGCGGCCGCTTCGTGCGCTCGGAGCGCACCATCTCCGGCGCGGGCCGCATCAGCGGCGTCGTCACGCCGCAGACGGCCTCGTCCACGACCAACCATTTCCTGCCCAATGCCAGCGCCAAGCTGGAGGTGCAGCCCAACCTCATCGTGCGTGCCACTGGCGGCGTCACGATGGCGCGCCCGGGCCTGGGCGACCTGAACCCGACGCTGAACTATTCGGTGCCCTTGAACGCCAACGTCATCCCCGGCGGCAGCGGCGGCAACCCCGAGCTCAAGGATCAGATGAGCACGGCCTATGACCTGTCCATCGAGAAGTACTTCGGCAAGGGCAGCTATCTGCAGGCGGCCATCTACCACCGCACGTTGAAGGACCGCGTCGTGCGCTCCGTGGCCCGCGAGGTCATCGGCGGCGTCACCTACGACATGAGCCGCCCGCGCAACCTCGGCAAGGCCACGCTGAAGGGCCTGGAGCTGAGCGGCCAGTACTTCCTGGACATGCTGCCCGGCGCCTTGAGCGGCGTCGGCGTGTTCGGCAACTACACGATGGCGGACAGCAAGGTCGACACCGTCGGCGACAAGCTCTTCGGCAAGCCGCTGCTGGGCGTGTCCAAGCACAGCTACAACGCCGGCCTGCTGTACGAGAAGTACGGCATCACCAGCCGCCTGACCTACACCTGGCGCGACAAGTTCAACGAAGGCCAGATCGACTGCCTGGTCGCCTCGCCGGCCGAGAACGGCCTGGCCACCGGCATCTGCGGCAACAACAACGCGCCCTACTACAACCGCGTCAAGGCCTACGGCCGGCTGGACTTCGCCATCGGCTACCAGGTCAGCGAGCAGCTCAGCGTCAGCCTCAACGCCAACAACCTGACCGGCGCCAAGTACTACAGCTACTTCCAGAACCAGAGCTTCCCGCACGACATCCGGTCGGACGACAAGTTCTATGGGCTGAGCTTCAACTTCAAATTGTGATTGTTGGCCCCTCGTCTGGCCTTGCCTGCTGAACGCGGCAAGTCCAGCGGGACCGCGCTGCGCCAGTGCCGCAGCGCTTCGGCAGGCACATCGCGCCCACTGGGCGCAATGTGTCCGGCCGAAGCCCCCGAGGGGACGGCGATGCGTGGCGGATTGACCGCCACGCACATCGCCAGACGGGCCGGCTTGGGAGCGCCCCGGCGCTCGGCCCGGAAGACCAGGGGCTTTCGTTGATCTCCGTGCGGCGCAAGGTTCGGCGCCGCCTTTTCAGCCAGCCTTCGTGCACGCGCCATTCCGGCGCGTGTCGGGGCGGCGCTTTTTCTTCTCAAAGCGCATATGCAACGACGCCTCGCCCTCGCCACCCTTGTCGCAGCCGGCCTGCCCGCCTGGGCCGCCGACGGCAAGAAGATCGTCCTCGGCTTCTCGCAGATCGGTGCCGAATCGGCCTGGCGCACGGCCAACACGGCCTCGATCAAGCAGGCGGCCAAGGATGCCGGCATCGAGCTGAAGTTCGCGGATGCCCAGCAGAAGCAGGAGAACCAGATCAAGGCCCTGCGTGCCTTCATCGCGCAGAAGGTCGACGTCATCGCGCTGTCGCCCGTCGTCGAGACCGGCTGGGGCACCGTGCTGCGCGAGGCCAAGGCCGCGGGCATTCCGGTCATCCTCACCGACCGCCTGGTGAAAGAGGCCGACGAGAGCCTGTGGGCCAGCTTCATGGGCTCGGACTTCGTCGAGGAAGGCCGCCGCGCCGGCCGCTGGCTGCTGGACAGGACCAAGGGCGGCAAGGGCGAGATTCGCATCGTCGAGCTGCAGGGCACCGTCGGCGCGGCACCCGCCTTGGACCGCAAGAAGGGCTTTGAGGAGGCCATCAAGGCCGACACGCGACTCAAGATCGTGCGCACCCAGACGGCCGACTTCAGCCGCGCCAAGGGCAAGGAAGTCATGGAGGCCTTCCTGAAGGCGGAAGCCGGCAGGAAGATCCATGTCCTCTACGCCCACAACGACGACATGGCTCTGGGCGCCATCCAGGCCATCGAGGAGGCCGGCCTCAAGCCGGGCCAGGACCTCCTCGTCGTCTCCATCGACGGCGTGAAGGCGGCCTTCCAGGCCATGGTGGCCGGCAAGCTCAACGTGACGGTCGAATGCAGCCCGCTGCTCGGCCCGCCGCTGATGCAGGCCGTCAAGGACCTGAAGGCCGGCAAGCCCCTGCCGCGCCGCCTCATCACCGAGGAAGGCGTCTTCCCGGCCGAAGTCGCCGCGCGCGAGCTGCCCAGGCGCCAATACTGATGTCGGTGGTCCTGCAGGCTCATGGCGTGGCCAAGGCCTTCAGTGGCGTGCGCGCCCTCGTGGACGCCGCGCTGACGCTGCGCGCCGGCGAGGTCCATGTGCTGATGGGCCAGAACGGCGCGGGCAAGTCCACGCTGATCAAGATCCTGGCCGGCGTGCAGGGCCGCGACGCCGGCGACATCCATCTTGACGGCGCGCCGCTGCAGGGCCGCACGCCCGCAGCCATGCAGCGCGCCGGCGTGGCCGTGGTGCACCAGGAGGTGCAGCTCTGCCCCAATCTGTCGGTGGCCGAGAACATCCTGGCGGGGCGCTTCCCGCGCCGCTGGTGGGGCATCGACTGGCGCCAGATGCGAAGCGAGGCGAAGGCGGCAGTCCAGCGGCTGGGCCTGGACGTCAACGTGGACCGCCCGCTCGGCGAGCTGCGGGTGGCGGTGCAGCAGCTCGTGGCCATCGCCCGCGCCCTGCACCAGCAGGCCCGCGTCCTCATCCTCGACGAGCCCACTTCCAGCCTCGACGAGGCCGAGACGGCCCGCCTGCTCGCGCTGCTGCACCAGCTGCGCGGGGAGGGCGTCGCCATCCTGTTGGTCACCCACTTTCTCGACCAGGCCTATGCCGTGGCCGACCGCTTCACGGTGCTGCGCAACGGCGAGTTCGTCGGCGAGTACCCGGCCGAGCTGCCGCGCATGAAGCTGGTGCAGCTGATGATCGGCCGCGAGCTGTCGGCCACGACCTCGGCACGCGAGGAGCGCGCCGCCGCCGGCACGCCTTTGCTCGAAGCGAAACAGCTCGGCCGCGGCAGCGCGGTCGCCGGCGTGAGCTTCGGCGTTGCAGCCGGTGAAGTGCTGGGCCTGGCCGGCCTGCTCGGCGCGGGCCGCACGGAGGTCGCCCGCCTGCTGTTCGGAGCCGACCGTGCCGATCGAGGCGAACTGCGTGTCGACGGTCGGCCCGTCGCCTTCCACAGCCCGCGCGACGCCGTGCGCGCCGGCCTGGCCTTCTGCCCCGAGGAGCGCAAGGTCGACGGCATCGTCGCGGCCCTGAGCGTGCGCGAGAACATCGTGCTCGCGCTGCAGGCTCGCCGCGGCGTCTGGCCCTTCATGTCCCGCGCTGCCCAGCGTGAACTGGCCGAGACCTTCATCCAGCGGCTGGGCATCAAGACGGCCGACGCCGAAACCCCCATCGGCCTGCTCTCCGGCGGCAACCAGCAGAAAGCCATCCTGGCCCGTTGGCTGGCCACCGAGCCGCGCCTGCTCATCCTCGACGAGCCGACGCGCGGCATCGACATCGCTGCCAAGCAGGACCTGATGGAGCGGGTGCTGACGCTGTGCCGTAGCGGCATGGCCCTGGTCTTCATCTCCTCCGAGCTGCCCGAGGTGCTGCGCGCCAGCGACCGCGTCGTCGTCATGCGCGAGCGCCGCCAGGTGGCCGAGCTGGATGCGCGCGGCCTGAGCGAAGCGCAGTTGCTGGAGCGCATGGCGGCATGAAGCACGCCGCCTTTGTCCTCGCCGCGCTGTTGACCCTCAATGCGCTGCTGAACCCCGGCTTCATCCACGTCCGCTGGCAGGACGGCCATGTCTATGGTGCGCTGATCGACATCGCCAACCGCGCCGCGCCGCTGATGGTCGTCGCCATGGGCATGACCCTGGTCATCGCCGTGCGCGGCATCGACATCTCGGTCGGCGCCGTCGTCGCCATCACAGCCGCCGTCGCGGCCGATCTGATCAACAGCAGCGGCTCTCTGGCTTTGGCCATCGTTGCCGGCCTGGGTGCCGCGGCGCTGTGCGGCCTGTTCAACGGCCTGCTGGTCGTCGCCGGCGGCATCCAGCCCATCATCGCGACGCTGATCCTGATGACGGCCGGCCGCGGCATCGCCCAGCTCATCACCGACGGCCAGGTGCTCAGCATTGACGACGCCGGCTATGCCCTTCTCGGCAGCGGCTTCCTGTTCGGCCTGCCCTTTGCGCCCTGGCTGGCCCTGGGCCTCGCCTTGCTGCTGGGCGGGCTCAAGCACCGCACGGCCCTGGGCCTGTTCCTGCAGGCCAGCGGCGCCAACCCGGCCGCCGCGCGCCTGGCCGGCGTGAACGCGGCGCTGTTGATCCTGGCCGTCTACATCGCCTGCGGCCTGTGCGCCGGCTTGGGCGGTTTGATGATCAGCGCCAACATCAGGAGCGCGGACGCCAACAACGCCGGCCTGATGCTGGAGCTGGACGCGATCCTGGCCGTCACGCTGGGTGGCACCTCGCTGCTGGGTGGGCGCTTCAGCCTGCGTGGCAGCCTGCTGGGCGCGCTCATCATCCAGACGTTGACGACCAGCATCTATGCCCTCGGCATCGCGCCCGAGGTCACGCTGGTCGTCAAGGCGGCGGTGGTGTTCGCGGTGTCCATCAGCCAGTCGGCCGTGTGGAGGCGCGCATGAAGTTCAGCGCACAAGACCTGCCGAGCTGGGCCTCGCTGGCGCTGCTCGTTGTCGCCACGCTCGGGGGTGCGGCCGCGTACCCGGGTCTGCTGTCGGGACAGGTGTTGCTGAACCTGCTGATCGACAACGCCTTCCTGCTCGTCGTCGCCGTCGGCATGAGCTTCGTCATCCTGTCCGGCGGCATCGACCTGTCGGTGGGCGCGGTCGTCGCGCTGACGACGATGGGCCTGGCCCTGGGCGCGGAGCGCGCGCAGCTGGCGCCCGGGCTGTTGATCCCGCTGCTGCTGCTGGGCGGCGCGGCCTTTGGCGCGGCCATGGGCTGGGTCATCCAGGCCTTTGCGGTGCCGGCCTTCATCGTCACGCTGGCCGGCCTCTTCCTGGCGCGCGGGCTTTGCTATGTGCTCAGCGTCGATGCCATCCCCATCGCCAACGAGACGCTGGCCGCCTGGTCGCAGGCGCGCTGGTCGCTGGGCCCGCTGGGTGAGATCACGCCGGGCGCCGTTGCCGCGCTGGCCCTGCTGGCGCTGGCCGTGTGGGTGGCGCGCTCGACCGGATTTGGCCGTGCGGTCTATGCACTGGGCGGGCAGGAATCGTCCGCACGCCTGATGGGCCTGCCCGTGGCCGCCACGCGCATCGCCGTCTATGCCGTCAGCGGCCTGTGCGCGGCGCTGGGCGGCGTGCTGTTCGGCATCTACACGCTGTCCGGCTACGGCCTGCATGCTCAGGGGCTGGAGCTGGACGCGATCGCCGCCGTCGTCATCGGCGGCGCGTTGCTCAGCGGCGGCACCGGCCATGTGCTGGGCGCGCTGACCGGCGTTCTGATGCTCGGCCTGATCCAGACGCTGATCCTGTTCGACGGCAGCTTGAGCTCCTGGTGGACGCGCATCGTCGTCGGCGCGCTGCTGGGGTTGTTCTGCGGGCTGCAGCGCCTGCTCGTGTGGTGGCACGGCCGCCGCACCTCCCCTGATTCATCCACGAGGTTGTCATGAGACTGCTGATATCCGCTCTTGTCCTCGCGTTCGCGAGCGCCACCCACGCGCAGGAGCCCGAGAAGCCCGTCGTCCCCGGCGTGCGCCTGACCACGCCCTGGACCGCCGAGGCCGAGAAGGCCGCCGTGCCCCTGCCCGAGTACCCGCGCCCCCAGCTCGTGCGCAAGGCCTGGCTGAACCTGAACGGCCCTTGGGATTACTGGGGCGGCAAGGGAGCGCCCGATGCCCGCCATGTGCCGTCCACGGCGCCGGCCTTCCCGGCCAAGCTGGAGCAGGTGAGGGTGCCCTATCCGGTCGAGTCGCGCCTCTCCGGCATCGAGCGACTCGGTGAGGTCAACCTCTGGTATCGCCGCTCGTTCGAGATCCCTGCCGCCTGGGCGGGCCAGCGCGTGCGCGTCAATTTCGGCGCGGTGGACCGCGTCGCCAATGTCTATGTCAACGGCACGCGCGTCGGCTTCCACGACGGCGGCTATGCGTCCTTCAGCTTCGACATCACCGATCACCTGAAAGCGGGCCACAACGAGCTGGTCGTCTCCGCCTTCGATCCCAGCACCGGCGACGGCATGCTGGGCAAGCAGTCATTGAAACCCGGCGGCATCTTCTACACGCCCAGCTCCGGCATCTGGCAGACGGTGTGGCTGGAGCCGGTCGGCGCGGCCCATGTGGCGCGGCTGGACCTGACGCCCGACGTCGCCAAGCAGCGCCTGCAAGTCATCGTGCGCGCCGACGCGGATGCTGAAGTCGAGGCCGTCGCCTATCGTGACGGCAAGCCGGTCGGCCGCGTCACGGGCCGCCCCGGCACCGAGCTGCACATCCCCGTGCCCAAGCCGCGCCTGTGGTCGCCGGACGATCCCTTCCTCTACGACCTCAAGGTCACGCTGCGCCGCAACGACAAGGTCGTCGACCAGGTCGACAGCTATTTCGGCATGCGCTCGATGAGCATCGGCGTTGTCGCCGGCGTGCCGCGCCCGCTGCTCAACGGCAGGTTCGTCTTCCAGTTCGGCCCGCTGGACCAGGGCTTCTGGCCGGATGGCCTCTACACGGCGCCGACCGACGAGGCGCTGAAGTTCGATCTGCAGGCCACCAAGGACCTGGGCTTCAACATGGTCCGCAAGCACATCAAGGTGGAGCCGGCGCGCTGGTTCTACTGGGCCGACAGGCTGGGCCTCTTGGTGTGGCAGGACATGCCCCAGGCCTGGGATGCCGAGAAGGACCTGGCGATCCGCAGCCGCACCGAGGGCCAGATGCGCGAGATCGTCGATCAGCTGCGCAGCGTGCCGTCCATCGTCTCGTGGGTCATCTTCAATGAGAGCTGGGGCGACTTCGACCACCGCCGCATGTCCGATGCCTTCAAGGCCCTGGATACGACCCGCCTCATCAACACCCACTCCGGCATCAACTTCGATCCCCACGACCAGGGCGGCGGCGATGTCATCGACCTGCACGACTACCCTGGCCCGCAGCCGGTCAATTGGCAGCCCGGCCGCATCGCCGTCCTCGGCGAGTACGGCGGCAACAGCCTGCGCACGCCCGGCCATATGTTCCGGCCCGACTCCAAGTGCTGCTACCTGCTCTACGAGAGCAAGGAGGCGGTCACCAAGGTCTATGTCGAGCAGGCCGCCAAGCTGCGCGAGTACGCCGCGACACAGGGCTTGAGTGCGGCGGTCTACACCGAGACGACCGATGTCGAGGAGGAGCTCAACGGCTTCTTCACCTACGACCGCCGTGTGCAGAAGCTGGACTTCGAGCGCGTGAAGAAGGCCAACCGCGAGCTGATCCAGTTCGGCCGCTGAATTTTCCCCGGGGGTTCCATCCTGAGCGGCCGCCAGAGCCGCGTTCTTCCATCCACCAGGAGACAGGCATGAGAGTTTTGTTCATCTTGATGGCGGCGCTGTGCGCGCTGCTGACCGGTACCGCGGCCCGCGCGGCCGATGTGGTGCTCAACACCACGCAGGACAGCTTCTACCCGCGCATGATCAGGCTCGCCGCCAGTGGCGGCGCCAACGGGCGGCTGATCGCCTCCCACGACCTCGGCGGCAGCCAGTCGCTGATCTACGAGAGCACCAACCAGGGGGCGAGCTGGACCCAGGTCGGCAGCATCACCGTGCCCGAGCCCTGGCATTGCTGCAGCGGTCTGTGGGAGGTGCCGCAGACGCTGGGCTCGACCACGGCGGGCACGCTGTTCTGGGCCACCACCGGCCGCAACGGCACGACCCACACCATCCGCCTGTACCGCAGCACCGACGTGGGCCGCACCTGGACGCAGCTGTCGGTGCCCGCCGTCGGCAACACCGGCATCTGGGAGCCCGAGTTCGCCATCGACAGCGCTGGCCGGTTGCTGATGTTCTATTCCAGCGAGGAGTACAAGTCCGGCGGCTTCAACCAGCTGATCGCCCACAAGGTCTCCACCAACGGCGGCCTGACCTGGGGCGCCGATGTCGTCGACGTCGGCATCAGCGACGGCGGCGACCTGCGACCCGGCATGCCCATCGTGCGCAAGCTGCCCAACGGTACGTATGTGATGAGCTACGAGATCTGTGGCTCGCGCGCCTGCGACGTCTATGTGCGCACCTCCAGCAACGGCAGCAGCTGGGGCACGGCCAGCAATATGGGCACGCGCGTCGAGTCCACGGCGGGCAACCACTTCAGCCACACGCCCACCATCACCTGGATGAACGACGGCAGCCCGCAGGGCCGCATCCTGCTGATCGGCCAGCTGCTGCGCCGCAATGGCACGAATGCGCTGAACGAGGACGCCAACGGCCGCGTCTACATGTTCAACACCAATGGCGGCACGGGTGCCTGGACCGAGGCTGCCACGCCGCTGGCCACACCGGTCAACACCGGTGGCGATGCCTGCACCAACTACAGCAGCCAGCTGCTGGCCTCCAGTGACAACCAGCGCGTGCTGCAACTGGCCGGCATGGGCTGCCGCATGCAGTTCGCCAGCGCGCCGCTGAACCATCCGGTGGCTGATGGCGTCTATCGCATCGTCGCCAAGCACAGCAACCAGGTGCTGGATGTGGCCGGCTGCTCGACGACGGTGGGTGCCGACGTGGCCCAGTACACCTGGATCGGCGGCGACTGCCAGCGCTGGAAGGTGACCAACGCGGCCAACGGCGTCTACACCATCACCGCCCAGCACAGCGGCCAGGCGCTCGATGTGAATGGCTGCTCCACCGCCGCCGGCGGCGACGTGCGCCAGCAGACGGTGAACGGTCTGAACTGCCAGAAGTGGCGCATCGAACCGGTGGGTGACGGCCACTATCGGGTCATCAACCACAACAGCAATCTCGTGCTGGATGTGAATGCCTGCTCGACCGCGACCGGCGCCAATGTGCAGCAATGGACGTGGGTGGGCGGCGACTGCCAGCGCTGGCGCTTCGAGCGCGTCAGCCCCAACTCGGTGGCCAACGCCACCTACAAGGTCATCGCCAAGCACAGCGGCCAGGCGCTTGACGTGAACGCCTGCTCGCCCGCCGCCGGCGGCAATATCCAGCAATGGCCCTACAGCGGCGCCAACTGCCAGCGCTGGAATGTCACGCAGACCAGCGACGGCTTCTACGAGTTCACCTCCGTCAACAGCGGACTGAAGATGGACGTGCAGGACGCCTCGCTGCGCATGGGCGCCGACGTGCGCCAGTGGACGGCCAACAACGCGCCGGCCCAGCGCTGGGGCATAGAGAACGTCGGCTCGGGCTATGTGCGCATCGTCAGCAAGAACAGCGGCCGCGTGCTGGATGTGGCCGGTTGTTCAACAGCCAATGGCGCGGATGTCGCGCAGTGGGAATGGCTGGGCGGTGATTGCCAGCGTTGGCAGCTCCTGCCCCCGTGAACTCAAGGAGATCTGAACAATGAAGTTGCAAACCTGGCTCGCCGGGTTGCTGCTGGCCGCGGCGGGCATGGCGCCCGCCGCGGAACCGGCACCATCCGCTGGCGGCTATCTGTTCGCCCACATGACGCATGCCCGCTACGGCGTGCTGCACTACGCCGTCAGCACCGATGGCCTGCACTGGAAACGCCTCAACAAGGGCAAGGCCGTCAACGAGGACTACCACGGCCACCCCTTCATCGTGCAGGGCGGCGATGGCCGCTACTACCTGGTCGGCAACCAGAGCGACGACGACCAGGAGATCCGCTTCTGGGTGTCCGACGACCTGGTCAGGTGGACAAAGTTCGGCACCTACAAGCCCGATCTCTCCACCGCGGTGGGCCAGCCCCACCCGATGCAGCGCATCGGCGCACCCAAGCTTTTCTTCGACAAGGCCAGCAAGCAGTTCGTGCTGATGTGGCACACGCCCAATGTGCCGGGCTCGACTGACGACCCCGAGCGCTACTGGTCCAGCCAGCGCACGCTGTACGTGACCTCGCCCGACCTGCGCGAGTTCAAGGGGCCTCCGAAGCGTCTGTTCGACTGGGACATGGCCACCATCGACGTCTTCCTGGTCGACAACCCGGCTGGCGGCTACTGCGCCGTGGTGAAGGACGAGCGCTTCCCGTCTTACATCTGGACGACGGGCAAGACCATCCGCATGAGCTGCGCGGCGAATCTGCTCGGCCCCTATCCCAACCCCGGCCCGCCGCTCAGCCCCGCCTTCCGCGAGGCGCCCACGCTGATCCGCGCGCCCAACGGCCAGGACTGGCTGATGTACTACGAGCAGTACGCCGGTACCAGCTATGGCCTGTCGATGGCGCCGCGGCTGGAGGGGCCGTGGATCGAGGTCTGGGGGAACTCGGGCGTCAAGGAGTGGAACCGCTTCGAGATGCCGGCCAGCCTCAGGCACGGCTTCATGATGGCCGTGTCCAAGGCCCAGCTCGACGCTTTGGTGAAGGCCTATCCGGAGTGAACTGGCGGCGGCGTGTAGCCCTGCCACCAGGCCATGAAATCGCCCGCCGGCATCGGCCGCGCCATGAAATAACCCTGGGCCACGTCGCAGCCCAGGCGGGCGAGCTGCTCCCAATCGGCCTGGGTCTCGACACCCTCGGCGACGATGCGCCGGCCCAGGTCGTGCACCAGGTCGATGGTGGATCGCACGATGGCGGCCGAGTCCTTGCTGCGCGACATGTCGCGGACGAAGGACTGGTCGATCTTGATGTAGTCAACGGGCAGGCGCTGCAGATAGCTCAGTGATGAATAGCCGGTGCCGAAGTCGTCGATGTGCGGCGGGATGCCCAGGGCGCGCAGGCCATGCAGCACGCCCAGCGCGAACTCGGCGTCGTCCATCACCGTGCTCTCGGTGATCTCCAGCTCCAGCAGGCCGGGCGTGGTGCCGAACCGGACCAGCAGCTGGCGAATCCGCTCGAGCAGATCTTCGTCGCGCAGGTTGCGGGCCGACAGGTTGACGGCGATCGGCAACGCCCGCCCCTCATGGGCCCAGTCGCGGCTCAGCGCCAGCACCGTCTCCAGCATCCATTCCGTCAGCCGCTTGATCAGCCCGGTGTGCTCCGCGAGTTCGATGAACTCGGCCGGCGGCACCAGGCCGCGCTGCGGATGCTGCCAGCGCACCAGGGCCTCGGCACCGCAGACGCGGCCGCTGCCCATGTCGATCTTGGGCTGCAGGTAGACGCGCAACTGATCGCCGTCGATGGCGCGCTTGAGCTCGGAGGCCAGGCTCAGGCGGATGGGCTGCGCGTTGTGGCGCCGCGCATCGAAGAAGCCATGCCGGGCGCCGCGCTGCTTGGCCTGGTGCAGCGCGATGTCCATATGCCTGAAGACGTCGTGCGGCGTCAGGCCGTGCTCGGGAAACAGCACGATGCCGGTCTTGAAGGACACGTCGAGCGGAATGTCGGCCACCTGGAAGGGCAGGGCCAGGCACTCGTCCAGCTGCTCGGCCAGCGTGGTCGCGGCCTGCCGGTCGCCGCCCGGGACCAGGATGGCGAACTCGTCGCCGCGCAGCCGTGCGACCACGGCATGGGCCGGGGCGGCGGCCCGCAGCCGCGCGGCGAACTCGCGCAGCATCGCGTCGCCATGCGCAAAGCCCAGTGCGTCGTTGACCTCACGCAGCCTGTCGATATTGGTCTGCAATGCCGCAAACGGCCGGCCTTCGCGCTGGCCCAGGTCGACAGCGATCTCCAGTGCCGCGGCAAACTCGGCCTGGTTGGGCAGGCCGGTCAGCGCGTCGAAATGTGTCAGCCGGTGCATGGCCACGCGCGCGCGCTCCTGCTCGGCGCGGGTGCGCAGCGTCGTGATGCCGAAGGCGAGGTCGTCGGCGGACTCGGTCAGCAGCATGACCTCGTCGGCGTCGAAGGTGTCGGGCTCGGCGTCATAGACGGCCAGCGCGCCGATGACCTCTTCGCCGACGCGCAGCGGGCAGCCCAGCGCGGAGCGGTGGCCGGCCAGATGCTGGCGCCAGCTCGCATAGGCCGGGTCGCTGGCCATGTCTGACACGGTGCTGGCCTGGCCGGTCCGCGCGGCCACGCCGGCCACGCCGGCGCCGAACTCGCCTTCGGCCCAGGTCACCTTCAGCAGCCGCAGCGCCGCCAGCCCGCCGGGATAGCCATGCTCTGCCATGGGCAGCAGGGCATTCGAGGCCTCGTCGGCGCGGTACCAGATGATGGCCAACCCGTAGCCGCCGGTGGTGACGATGGCCTCGCACATGCTGTGCAGCAGGGCCTGCTCCTCGCGGGCGCGCAGCATGGTGCGGTTGCCGGCGCTGAGCGTGCGCAGCGCGCGGCTGACGCGCTCCAGCTCACGCACCCGCAGTTCCAGTTCGCCGTTGAGGGCGCGGATCCTCTCCTCCGCATGCTTGCGTTCGGTGATGTCGGTGCCCAGCACGTAGTAGCCGATGACGCGCTCGGCCGCGTCGCGCTGCGGTACATAGCCGATGACCTGCCAGACACCCGGGAAAGGCTCCCAGTCATAGGTCTGGGCCTCGCCCTGCAGCACCCGATCGATCAGCGGCGCGGCGATCGCATAGCGGGCGCTGCCCAGGATTTCCGCCACCGTGCAACCGACGATGTCGATGCGGTCCGGCGCAAAGCGCTCGCGGTAATGCTGGTTGGCGTAGACATAGCGCTGCGTGTCGTCCACATAGGCAATCAGCGCCGGCACATTGGTCGTCACGCTGCGCAGGTGCGCCTCGCTTTCGCGCAGCTGGGCGGTGCGCTCCTGCACGCGCTCGGCCAGCCATTCGTTCTGCGCCTCGATGCTGCGCTGGGCCTGGCGCTCGAGCGTGACGTCGCGGAACACCAGCACGGCGCCGCGCAGCCGCCCGGCCAGGTCGCGTTTGGGCGTGGCACTGATGGCAATGGGGCAGCTGCTGTCGTCGCGCGCGAGCAGCATGACGTCGCGCTCGCGGGTCTGCGCCTCGCCGTTGCTCAGCACGATGCCCACCGGGCTGGCGGCGAGCGGGCTGCCGGCATCGTCAGTGATGCGGACCACCTCCTCGACATGGCGGCCCAGCGCCTGCGCCATGGGCCAGCCCGTCAGGCGCTCTGCCAGCGGGTTCATGCGGGTGACGAGACCGTCCATGTCCGTCGCCAACACGGCCTCGCCGATGGAGCGCAGCGTGATGGCCAGGCGCTCCTCGCTGTCTTCCAGCTGGCGACGGCTGTGTTCCGCGGCGCGCCATTGGCGGCGCATCAGCAGATAGGTCGAGACCAGCTGCACCGCCAGCATCGCCGTCCCCAGCGCCCCGACCAGCCGCATGCGCTGGCCGCTGCTCTCGCGCTCGGTGCTGCGTTGCGCCAGCCGCTCGCGCTCGTCCTGCTCCATCGCGTCCAGCAGGCGGTGCGTGCGCACACGCGTCTCCTTCAGTGGTGCGCCGGCGACCAGGGCGGCCGCCGCAGCCGCACCCTCCGTCCTGCGCACGGCCTCGATCTGCCGGGAGAGCGCCTTGCGCTGGTCCACCACGGCGCGCAGTTCCGCCCAGCGCGCCTGCTGGGTCGGGTTGTCCTTTGTCAGCCTTTGCATGTCCTGCAGCAGCGTCTCGCGCCGGGCCATTGCGGCGTCGCGCTCAACCAGATGCTGCTCTTCGCCGGACATCCGGTAGCTCTGCGTGCTGAGTTCCGCCTGCAGCGTGGCAGAGCGCGCCTCGGCCAGTGCGTGCAGCATGGCTTGCGTGCCCTCGACCTGACGCACGGCATCGGCGGCGTCGCTGGCGAGGCCCCATGTGATGGCGCAGAGCACCAGCACGACGAGCATCGCCGTGCCGAATGCCAGCAGCACCTTGGCTTCGAAGCGGTGGCGCAAGCGCACTGCGTGGGGCCTCCTCCCGCCGTGCCCGGCCGGGCCGCGTCGTGCAAAGCACTTCGTCGTCCGGCCGCAACAGGCCCGCGCCCGGACCTAACGGCGCCACAGGGTGACGTTACACCTCTGCCGCGGCGACGCAAGTGCGCCGGACAGCTCAAAGACAGCTAGTGCGCCTGGTGGCGTCAGGTCAGGTGCTGGGGCCGTCGATCAGCCGCCTCAGCCACGGCCGCAGCGCGAACATCACCGCGCCCGTCACCAGACTGCCGACCGCCAGCTGCGTGAAGAGCGTCGCGTACTGCGGATTCGTCGTCAGCGGCGAGCCGTCCACCGGCTGGGACACCACGCCGGAGAAGTCGCCGGCGAACAGCGAGGCCAGGCCCGTCACCAGCATCCAGCTGCCCATCATGACGCCCTGGTATTGCCTGGGCGCCAGCCGGCCGATCATGGCGTAGCCGATGGGCGAGATCAGCAGCTCTGCCACGGCCTGCAGCAGATAGCTGAGGAAGAGCCAGGAGAAGTCCGACTTGCCCGTGCCGTCGGCAAAGTGGATGCCGATGGGCAGCACCAGGAAGCCCAGACCCATCAGCAGCAGCGAGGCCGAGAACTGCACGGGGATGTCGACCGGCCAGCCGCGCTCGCGCCAGCGGGCGAACAGCGCGGCCAGCAGCGGGCCGCCGATGACGATGGTGACGGTGTTGATGTTCTGCACCCATTGCGGCGCCACGGCCACGCCCCAGACGTTCATCAGCACATTGCCCACCGCATACAGCTGCAGGCCGTTGGGCGCCATCTGGTAGAGCGACCAGAACACCAGCGAGCCCGCCGTCAGCACCAGATAGGCCTGCATGCGCTGCTTCTCGGCCAGCACCGGATGGCGCAGCGTCATGACGATCAGCACCAGGGCGACGACGGCGCAGAAGGCCTTCATGCCGATGGAGGTGTCGCCGGGCCGCTTCAGCAGCCAGACCAGCACCGGCACCAGGCCCACCATCACGGCGCAACCAACGGCGAAGCGGACCCAGAAGTCGGCGCCGCGGCGCTGCACGAGAGGTGTGCTGCGGTCGGCCAGCGTTCGCCAGAAGATCAGCGCCACGGCGATGGCGCCGGCATTGCCCAGCGTCGCGAACCAGAACAGCGACGGATAGTCCTCGCTGAGCTGGAACACGCCCGACACCGTGAAGCCGATGAAGAAGCCCACGTTCATGCCGGCGTAGTTCCACAGGAAGGCGGCCTCGCGGCGGTTGTCCTCGGGCGTGAAGCGCTGCGTCAGCATCATGTTCACGCAGGTCACGTTGAGGCCGCAGCCGGCCAGGAACAGGGCCATGCCCCAGTACAGGCCTTCCAGGCTGCCGCCGGCCACGGTGGCGCAGCCCAGCACCTGAAGCAGCATGCCGCCGACGAACAGGTTGCGGTTGCTGAGGAAGCGCCCACCCAGATAGCCGCCGAACAGGTGCAGGCCGTAGTTGAAGGCGCCGAAGACGCCGGTGATGAGGGCGGCCTGCTCGCTCGTGAAGCCGTGGTGGCGGGTCGTGTACAGCGTCAACGTGAACTGCAGGACGGCGAAGCCCAGCGTCGAGAAGACCTGGATCAGGAAGAGGACGGCCGCGCCTTCGGGGATGCGGGCCGTCAGTTGTTGGAGTCTGTTCATGGGGCCGGGATTGTCCAGGCGCGAAGCGAGGTTTCGCCTGGGTGTCATCCCGCGGACAGGGCAGGGTCAGGCTGACGCATAGGATGCAGCGGCCCTGTCAGCTGCACGCCTATGCCTGCCTTCACAAAAGTTTTCGTCGCCAACCGCGGGGAGGTCGCGCTGCGCGTGCTGCGGGCCTTGCGCGATCTCGGCATCGCCAGTGTTGCCGTGCACGCGGCGGATGACGCGCCGCCGCTCGTGGCCGATGAAGTCCTTGTACTGCCGGAACGCGGGCCGGCGGCCTATCTCGATGTCGACGGCCTGGTGGCGATCGCGAAGCGGACGGGTTGCGACGCCGTGCATCCCGGCTACGGCTTCTTGAGCGAGCGCGCCGATTTCGCGCGCGCCTGCGCGGCGGCTGGGCTGACGTTCATTGGCGCAACGCCGGAACAACTCGAGCTGTTTGGCGACAAGGCGCGCGCCCGTGGACTGGCCGAGGACTGCGGTGTGCCGGTGCTGGCCGGCAGCAAGGGCGCGGTCACGCCGGACGAGGCGCGAGCCTTCATGGCGGAGCACGGTGCCCTGATGCTGAAGGCTGTCGGCGGTGGCGGCGGACGTGGCATGCGCGCCGTGTTGAACGAGGCTGAGCTGCCGGCCGCCTTCGAGCGCTGCCGCTCCGAGGCGCAGTCGGCCTTCGGCGTCGACGGCCTTTATGTCGAACGGCTGATGCGCGGCGCGCGGCACATCGAGGTGCAGGTCATCGGCGACGGCCAGCACGCCGTCGCCCTGGGCGAGCGCGACTGCACGCTGCAGCGGCGCTTCCAGAAGCTGGTCGAGATGGCGCCCAGCCCGGCCTTGGATGAAGCCCTGCGTGCGCGCCTTGTCGACGCCGCCCTGCGCATGGCCAGGGCCGTGAGCTATCTGGGCCTGGGCACCTTTGAGTTCCTGGTCGATGTGGCGGGCGGCGGTTTCGTCTTCATCGAGACCAACCCGCGGCTGCAGGTCGAGCACACCGTCACCGAGGAGGTCACGGGCCTGGACCTGGTGCAGTTGCAGATCGAGGTCGCCGCCGGCCGGCACCTGTCCGAGCTGGGGCTGGACAAGCCGCCCGCCGTGCAGGGCATGGCCATCCAATGGCGCCTCAATGCCGAGGGCGCTGGCCGGCTGGGTCGCTTCGACCTGCCCGCCGGCCCCGGTGTGCGCGTCGACACGCATGGCCTGGCGGGCATGGCGCCGTCGCCGCTGTACGACCCGCTGCTGGCCAAGCTCATCGTGCGCGGCACCCGATTCGAAGACGCGCTGCGGCGTTCGCAGCGCGCCCTGGCCGAGACCCGCATCGAGGGCGTCGCGACCAATCTGGGCCTTCTGCGTCGCCTGGCCGAGGGGCTGGCGCCGGCCGAGTTGCATACGGGCTGGCTGGAGCAGCATCTGGCCGGGTTGCAGCCGTCCGCCGTCGAAGCGGATCCCCAGCAGCTGCGCGCGCCGACCGCCGGTCGACTGCTGCAGTTCAGCGTGGCGGTCGGCGACCTCGTCGCTGCTGGTGCCGAACTGGCGGTGCTGGAGGCGATGAAGATGGAGCATGTGTTGACTGCATCGCAAGCCGGCCGCGTTGCGGCACTGGCCGTCACGTCGGGGCAGTTCGTCGATGCTGGTCAGTTGCTGGTGACGCTGGAGCCTGCCGAAGGTGCCGTCGCGACCGCTGTTGAAGCCAAGGCGCCCGATCCCGATCGCATCCGCCCCGACCTGCAGCGCCTGCAAGACCGCAGCGCCTTCACGCTGGACGCCGCTCGCCCCGACGCCATCGCCAAACGCCACGCCCAGGGCCTGCGCTCGGCGCGCGAGAACATTGCCGATCTCTGTGACGCGGATTCCTTCATCGAGTACGGCGCCCTGGCCGTTGCCGCCCAGTCGCGCCGCCGCAGCGCGCAGGACCTGATCGCCAACACGCCGGCCGACGGCATCGTGACCGGCATAGGCGCGGTCAACGGCCGCGAGTTCGGCGAGGAGAAATCGCGCACCGTCGTCATGGCCTATGACGCCACCGTGCTGGCCGGCACCCAGGGCGCTCGCAACCATGCCAAGACCGACCGCATGCTGGGCATTGCCGCCGAGCAGCGGCTGCCCCTGGTGCTGTTCGCCGAAGGCGGTGGCGGCCGGCCCGGCGACACCGACTTGGCCGTAGTCGCCGGCCTGCATGTGCCGACCTTTGCCAGCCATGCGGCGCTGAGCGGCCGGGTGCCTGTCGTCGGCATCGCGGCCGGGCGCTGCTTTGCCGGCAATGCCGCCCTGCTGGGCTGCAGCGACGTCATCATCGCCACGCGCGCCAGCAATATCGGCATGGGCGGCCCGGCCATGGTGGAGGGCGGTGGCCTGGGGGTGTTCAAGGCCGAGCAGATCGGCCCGGCGAGCCTGCAGCATGCCAACGGCGTCATCGATGTGCTGGTCGACGACGAAGCTGCCGCGGTGGCCGCCGCCGGGCACTATCTGTCCTTCTTCCAGGGCCGCGTGGCGCAATGGACGGCGCCCGACGCGCGCCAGCTGCGCCAGGTCGTGCCGGAGAACCGGCTGCGCGTCTACGACAGCCGCGCCGCCCTGCCGGCCCTGTTCGACGCCGGCAGCGTCCTCGTCCTGCGCAGCGGCTTCGGCGCCGGCATCCACACGGCCCTGGCACGCCTCGAAGGGCGCCCGGTCGGCGTGCTGGCCAGCAACCCGCTGCACCTGGGAGGCGCCATCGACGCCGATGCGGCTGACAAGGCGGCCCGCTTCATGCAGCTGTGCAACGCGCATGGCCTGCCCCTCATCAGCCTCATCGACACGCCGGGCTTCATGGTCGGGCCTGACATCGAGGCCCGGGCCCAGGTGCGCCATGTCAGCCGACTCTTCGTCACGGCCGGCGCGCTGCGCGTGCCCTTCTTCGCCGTCGTGCTGCGCAAGAGCTATGGCCTGGGTGCCATGGCCCTGGCCGCTGGCGGCCTGCACCGGCCGGTGTTCACCATCGCCTGGCCGACCGGCGAGTTCGGCGCCATGGGCCTGGAAGGGGCGGTGCGCCTTGGCTTCCGCAAGGAGCTCGAAGCCCTGCCGGCCGGCCCTGAACGTGAGGCCCTGTTCCAGCGCCTGGTCGCCCAGCAATATGCGAATGGCGAGGCCATCAACCTCGCGGCGACGCTGGAGATCGATGCGGTCATCGACCCCGCCGAGACGCGGGCCTGGCTGGCGCGCGGCCTGGCCTCGGCGATCATCCGGCCCCTCGACAACCACCGCTTCGTGGACACCTGGTGATGACGAAAGAGAAACTCGACTGCGTTCGCGCCTACCTCGCCGCCTATGCCGCCCGCGACCTCACGGCCGTGGCGGCGATGTTTGCCGACACGATCACGCTGCGCGACTGGAAGATCCGCGTCGTCGGCAAGGAAGCGGCGCTGGCGGAGACGCGCAAGAACTTTGAATCGGTGGAGAGCCTGGCTATCGACGTGCTGGCTGCCTACGAACGTGAAGGCGGTGCAGCTGCCGAGCTGAAGATCATCGTCAACGGCAGCGACACGCTCTACGTCGTTGATGTGTTCGAGTTCGATGCGGACGGCCGCATCTCCGCCATCCGCGCCTTCATCGGCCGCGGTGATGATTAGAGCTTTGCGCCCTTGAGCGCCTCTAGCGTGAACACATAGCTGTCCGCCGCCTTGGGCTGGTGGCAGGCCAGGCAGCGCGGCTGTTGAAGGGCCAGCCGTGGCGTGCCGTCGGCGCCCCAGACGCCGTAGTTCCAGTTGCCATTGCGCAGCAGCGGCGGGATGGCGTCGCCCCAGCCGGTGCGGGTCTCCATGCCGACGTAGTTCTTGACTGCCCCCGGCGTCCAGCGGCCGTCGGCGCCGATCTGCGGCGTGTAGTTCACCGTCAGCAGGATGGAGCCTTCGGGCAGCGGCTTGCCGGCGCGCGCGGCTTCCACCGCCAGGCGGTTGCCGTAGCGGACGGTCAGCGTCTTGCTGGCCTCGTCCTGCTCGCGCTTGTATTCCACATAGGCCTGCGGGAAGTCCTTGGGCAGGCTCATGGCCGAAACCGTGGCCGCATGCGGCGCCGTGGCGCTGGCATCGGCCGGTGCAGGCGGCAGGCTGCTCCAGTAGGCCGACAGGGCCTTGATGTCATCAGCGCTCAACTGCGCGGCCATGGCTGCCATCAGGTCGTTCTTGCGCGTGCCGGCCTTGAAGGCCTCGAGCTGGCGGGCCAGGTAGGTGGCCTTCTGGCCGGCGAGGTTGGGGATGTCCGGCGCGATGCTGACGCCGGCCACGCCATGGCAGGCCTGGCAGGTGGCGACCTTGGCGGGCGGGGCTTCGGCCAGCACGGCCGACCCCGCCAGGGCCAGGGCGGGCAGCAGCAGGCGGATGCGGGGCATGGCGGCTCCTTGTCGGCGTGACACCCATGCTGCGCGCAAACCGGGGGCACGGGTCATCTGGAAAGCCCCAGGCCGGGTGGCGGAATATTTTTCTTCAGCCCTGCATCCAAACACCGTCCTGCCGGCTAGTGAAGGGGTGAGCTGCGGCCACACCGTGTTCCCTTCCCTCTTCTTGGAGATTCAGCATGCACAAGATGTCCTCTTCCGTCCTGGTCCTCGCCAGCGTCCTCGGCCTGGCGGCCTGCGCCGGCATGGCTCCCCCGGCCCCCGTCTTCAGCCAGGCCGCGCTGCCCGATGCCGTCAAGGTGCCGGCCGGCCACCGCGTGGTGCTGGAGACCGTGGGCGTGGGCGAGATCACCTATGAGTGCCGCGCCAAGGCCAACACCGCCGGCGCCTTCGAATGGGTTTTCGTCGGGCCCAAGGCGGACTTGAACAGCCGTGCAGGCGCCAAGCTGGGCAGCTACTACGGTCCCCCGGCCACCTGGGTTTCCAACGACGGCTCCAGGATCACCGGCAGCCAGGTGGCAGTGTCGCCGAGCAGCGCGGGCAATATCCCGTTGCAGCTCGTCAAGGCAGCTCCGGCCTCCGGCCCCGGCGCGATGATGGACGTCAGCTACATCCAGCGCGTGGCCACCCAGGGCGGCGTGGCGCCGGCCATGGCCTGCGATGCTGGCGGCATGGGCCGCAAGGAAATCGTCAAGTACCAGGCCGACTACATCTTCTGGAAGGCCGCCTGACCGCAGTCCGCGGTGGGCTAGAGTCCACGCGGACTTGACGCCCACCCGAGCCGCCTTGCCCCACCCGACATCGACGTTCGACTATGAAGCCGCGCTGCTGGCCTGCGCGCGGGGCGAGCGCTTTGCGCTGCGCGCCCTGTACGAGCGCGAGGCGCGCTGGCTGCTCGGCGTGGCTCAGCGCATCGTGCGGGATCGCGAGCGGGCCGAGGACGTGCTGCACGACGCCTTCATGCAGGTCTGGGACCATGCCTCCACCTTCGAGCCGGCCCTGGGATCAGCGCGTGGCTGGATCTACACCGTCGTGCGCCACGCGGCGCTGAAGGCCGTGCGCGAGCCGGGCCGCCTGCAGATGATGGATGCCGCCGAGCTGACCGCCCTGTCCGACGCCCGGCAGCAGCCAGGCGCCGACGATGACCGCGGCCTCGACGCCGACAGCCTGGAGCGTTGCCTGCAGCGCCTGGACGAGGCGCGCCGGGCCTGCGTGGTGCATGCCTTTGTCGACGGCTACACGCATGAGCAGATCGCCGCGCGCCTGAACACGCCGCTGGGCACGGTCAAGTCATGGATCAAGCGCAGCCTGGCGAGCCTGAAGGAGTGCCTGTCGTGATCGACCTGCGCGACCCCGAGGAGCGCGATGCCGCGGCCGGCGAGTACGTGCTGGGCACGCTGGGTGCCGAAGACCATGCCGCCGTGGCGGCTGAGCTGCCCCGGGATGCGGCCCTGCGCGCCGCTGTCTATGCCTGGCAGGATCGGCTGCTCTCGCTCAGTGCCCAGGCACCCGCCGTCGCTCCCGCGCCCTCGCTTTGGACGCGCGTCGACCTCGCGCTCGACGCGCGCGCGCCGCGGCGCCCCGCGCCGAGCCGCACGCCATGGTGGCAGGGCCTGCGCTTCTGGCAGGGCCTCAGCGGCGCGGCCCTGGTGGCCACGCTGGTGCTGGCCCTGCGCCTCTTCACGGCCGCGCCCGACGGGCCGCGCTATCTCGCCGTGCTGGAGAGCCCGGACGAGCGTCACGCCGCCGGCTGGGTGGTGGAGCTGAAGGCCGGCGGCACGCTGCGCCTGGTCCCTGTGGGCGACACGCCGCCGGTGCCGGCCGGCCGCGCACTGCAGTTCTGGACCAAGCCGCAGGGCGCCGCTGGCCCCACGTCGCTGGGCCTCGTGCGGGCCGGCCAGACGCTGGAGATGCCGGCGAGCCGCCTGCCCGCCGTCGAGGCGCAGCAGCTGTTCGAGATCACGCTGGAGCCCGAGGCCGGCTCGCCAATCGGCAGACCCACCGGCCCCATCCTGTTCGTGGGCCGGACCGTCGCGCTATAAGGACCTAGGGCAGGCCCCAGCCGAAGGGATCGTCCGCGTCGATGATCAGCGTCGCTTCGGCGCTGATGAACGCCCGGCCGCGGATGGTGGGCACGATGCTGGTGCCCTCCCTTTCGTACCAGCCCTCGAAGACGCTGCCGATGACGCTGGCCTGGCGCCAGACCTCGCCGGCCGCCAGCTTGCCCGACGCGGCCAGGCAGGCCAGCTTGGCGCTGGTGCCGGTGCCGCAGGGCGAGCGGTCGTACTGCCGGCCGGGGCAGAGCACGAAGCTGCGCGAGTCGGCGAGCTGCGGGTCGACGTCGGCGAACAGCTCGATGTGGTCGATGACGGCGCCCTCCGCGCCGCGGTGGCCTTGCGCGTACAGGGCTTCGCCCACCATCGCGGCGTAGTCGGTCAGCGCGGCAACATGGGCCGGCGCCACGGCCTGGCCGTGGTCGGCGCACAGGAAGAACCAGTTGCCGCCCCAGGCGATGTCGCCGGTGACGGTCTGGCCCGTCGGCAGCGCGACGCTGACGCCGGCCGCCAGCCGGTAGGCCGGCACATTGCGCACGCTGACGCGGCCGTCCGCATGCAGCGTGGCCAGCACCTGGCCCACCGGCGTCTCGAGGACATGCTCGCCCGCCGCTATGCGGCCCAGGTGGGCCAGCGTCGCGATGAGGCCGATGCTGCCGTGGCCGCACATGCCGAGATAGCCGGCGTTGTTGAAGAAGATGACGCCGGCCGTGTGGGCCGGGTCCTGCGGCGGGCAGAGCAGGGCGCCGACCAGGACTTCGCTGCCGCGCGGCTCCAGCAGCGTGGCGCGGCGCCAGGCATCGTGCTCGCGGGCCAGGCGCTCGCGGCGCTCGGCCATGCTGCCTGAACCGAGGTCGGGGAAGCCGGCCGTGACGACGCGCGTGGGTTCGCCGCCGGTGTGGGAATCGATGATCTGGATGCGCTGCGTCATGGCTGGGCGCTGCCATGCGTGGGGCAGGGCAGCAGCGCCAGTGTCTCAGCTAGAAGCTGGTCCAGTCGTCGTCCGCCTTGGCCGCTGCCGCGGTGGCGGCCACGGGAGCGATGGCCGGTGCCGGCCTCGCCTTGGCCGGCGCGGCCTTGAGGGCGGGCCTGGGCTTGGCCGGCCTGGCCACCGTGGGCGCGGCCACCGCGTCGAGCTTGAAGGCCGACACCGTCTCGGCCAGCTGGCTGGCCTGCACGCGCAGGCTTTCGGCGGCCGCGGCGCTCTCCTCGACGAGGGCGGCGTTCTGCTGGGTGACCTGGTCGAGCTGGCTGACGGCCTCGCCGATCTGGCCTATGCCCTTGCTTTGCTCGCTGCTGGCGGCACTGATCTCGCTGATCAGGTCGGCCACGCGCCTGACCTGGCCGACGACGTCGTTCATGGTGCGCCCGGCCTCGCCGACCAGCGTGTTGCCGGCCTCCACGCGCTCGACGCTGGCGCCGATCAGGGCCTTGATCTCGCGCGCCGCCTCGGCGCTGCGCTGGGCCAGCAGCCTCACCTCGCCGGCCACGACGGCAAAGCCGCGGCCCTGCTCACCGGCCCGCGCCGCTTCGACGGCGGCGTTCAGGGCCAGGATATTGGTCTGGAAGGCGATGCCGTCGATGGTGCCGATGATGTCGGCGATCTTCTTGGAGCTGGTCGTGATCTGCTCCATGGTGTCGACGACCTGGCCCATGACCTGGCCGCCGCTCTCGGCCACGCGGGCGGCACTGTCGGCCAACTGGGCGGCCTGGCGGGCCGTGTCTGTGTTGTGGTTGACGGTGGCGCTCAGCTCCTCCATCGAGGCTGCGGTTTCCTGCAGATTGCTGGCCTGCTGCTCGGTGCGCTGGCTGAGGTCGGCATTGCCCTGGGCGATCTGGCCGCTGGCCGTGGCGACGCTGTCGGCATTGCCGCGCACCGCGCCGACGATGCCGACCAGGGCGTCGTTCATGCGCTGCAGGGCACCCAGCAGCTGGCCGGCCTCGTCGCGGCGGGCGGTGTCCAGGCGCATGCGCAGGTCGCCAGCGGCCACGGTCTCGGCGGCGGTGACGGCCTGCTGGATGGGGGTCACGACGGAGCGGGTGATCAGCAGCGCCATCGCGGCGCCGATGGCCAGGGCCGCCGCGGCGGCGACGACGACGGCGATGGCGGCGAAGTCCACCGTCGAGTCGGTCGACTTGGCGGCGTTGTGCATCAGCTCGGTCTGGAAATCGATCAGGGCCTCCAGCGCCTTGAAGTACTGGACCTGCAGGGCCGCGGTCTCGCCGAGCAGCTGCTCGCGGGCCGTCGTCGTGTCGTCCCTGCTGGCCAGCTCGATGACCTTGCGCACCGAGGCGTTGAACTGGCCGCGGGCCTGCACGGCCGCCGCCATCAGCTGGCGGCCGCGGTCGGACTTGATGCTGGCGTCCAGCTTGTCGAACAGCGCCGCGTTGGCCTTGGCCACGGACTCGACCTCGCCCAACTGCTTCTTCCTGGCCTCGGCGTCCGGCAGCAGCAGCACATTGCGCACCGCCTGGGCCACCAGGTTGACGTTGTCCTTGATGTCCTCGAGCTGGTGCACCTTGACCATGCGGTCGTCGACCATCAGGGTCAGGTCGTCGTTGATGCGCATCAGCGCGTTGCGCGCATAGGCGGCCAGCAGCAGGCTGAAGGCGATGGAGATCGCGAAAGCGAGGCCGAGACGGCGGCCGATGCGCAGATGGGTGAGCAGGTTCATTCGGTTCACTCCGGGTCAGGGGCCGATGGACAACTTCTAACCGCGCAGGCGCGCTGAGTGCGAGTCTGTGTCATTCTGTCGGTGCAGCGCAAGCTGCGGATGCATGAGAGATGGAGTACGCGCATGGGAAGCGACACGGGTCTGGGTGACAAGGTGCTGGCGCTGGTGACGCAGCCGCCCGAGCCGGGCTGCGTGCCCAGCCCCCGGCCCAGCGATGCGGCGGCCAAGGCCATCGAGGCGGCCGCCGCCAAGGCCGGCCTGGCCGCCGGCACCCTGGCCCTGCCGCCCGGGCCGCTGGGCTGGGCCACCATCGCGCCGGAGATGCTCGCCGTCTGGCAGATCCAGCGCCAGCTCGTCGCCGACATCGCCGCCCTCTATGGCCGCAGCGCCGACCTGGGGCCGACGCAGATGCTGTGGTGCCTGTTCCGCCACACGGCGGCACAGGCCCTGCGCGACCTGGGCGTGCGGGTCGGCGAGCGCGTCATCGTGCGCCCGGCCGCCCAGGCCTTGCTGCGGCGCGTGGCCGAGGCCGTCGGCATGCACCTGGGCAAGAAGGCCGCCAGCCGCATGCTGTCGCGCTGGGTGCCCCTGGTCGGTGCGGCCGGCGTGGGCGCCTATGCCTACTGGGACACGCGCCAGGTCGGCCGGGCGGCGATCAAGCTGTTCGAACAGGAACAGGTCATCGACAACCCTGTGTAACTCCTGCATCCGTCGGCGACATACTTGGCCGCATGCAGCTGCCGGCCATCCTCGATATCGAAGCCTCGGGTTTCGGCCGCGGCAGCTATCCCATCGAGATCGGCTTCTGCAGCGGTGAGGGCGCGCTCTTCTGTGCCCTCATCGTGCCCGAGCCCGAGTGGCAACACTGGGACGCCAGCGCCGAGGCCCTGCACGGCATCAGCCGCGAGCTGCTGCGCCGCCACGGCCGGCCGGTGCGCTGGATGGCCGAGCAGCTCAATGCCCGCCTGGCCGGGCAGACGGTCTACTGCGACGGCTGGGGTCAGGACTACCCCTGGCTGGCGCGCCTGTTCGACGCCGCGGGCCTGGGGCTGCGCTTCAAGCTGGATGACCTGCGTGGCCTGCTCAACGAGGCCGAGGCCCTGCGCTGGCGCGGCGTCGTCGACGTCGTGCGCCAGCGGCAACGCCTGACCCGGCATCGCGCCAGCAGCGATGCCCGCGTGCTGCAGCTGGCCCTGGGCGAGATCAAGAACGGCGTCGCTGCCTGAAGTCCGGGCCTAGATCTCACTGCCACGGGAGCAGGCGCGTCCCGCGCGCTTGGCCTCGTACAGGCTGGCATCGGCCTTCTCCACCAGCTGTTCCAGCGTGACCTGCCCCGTGCTGGCGACGCAATAGCCCACGCTGACACCGATCTCCAGCTCCAGCTCGCCGATGTGATACGGCGCGCTGATGGCCTGCAGCAGCTTGGCCGAGACGGCTGCCGCCGCCTGGGCCTCGTGGATCTGGGGCAGCAGCACGGCGAACTCGTCGCCGCCCAGGCGGGCGACCAGATCGTTGGGCCGCAGGGCATGGCGCAGGCGCAGGGCGACGGCCTTCAGCAGCGCGTCGCCGGTCGGGTGGCCGTGCTGGTCGTTGACGGGCTTGAACTTGTCCAGGTCGAGGTAAAGCAGGGCCAGGCGCTGGCCCTCGACGCCGGCCAACTGCTCGCGGGCGCCTTCCTCGAAGCCGGCGCGGTTCAGCAGCTGGGTCAGGGCATCGGTCTGGGAAGCCAGGCGCAGCCGCGCCTCCTCGCGGCGCGCCTCGGTCACGTCGACCTCGATGGCGATCAGGCCCTCGATCTCGCCGCTCTGCACGCGCAGCGGCGCGTACTGCACGTCGAAGCTGCGGCCGTCGCGATCGCTGCCGTCGGCGATGTCCAGGCGGCGCGTCTCGCCGGCCAGGGCGGCGGCGATCAGCGGCGCGCGGCGGGCATGCCCCTGCGGGCCGAACAGCTCGGCCAGCGGCCGGCCCACCCAGTCCTTCAGCTCGACGCGGCGCTGCTGCTCGAAGGCCGCGTTGAAGAAGATCACGCGGCCCTCGGTGTCGCCGACGAGGAACTGGGCCCGCGCCGTGTGCGCGACGGCCAGCAGCATGGCTTCGCTGCGCTCGCGTTCGCGCTGGGCGCGCAGCTGTTCGGACATGTCGCGCAGGATGACGGAGATGGTCTCGATGCGTCCGCGCACGTCGCGGTGCATGATGATGAGGCAGTCCATCGGCACCCGCGTGCTGCCGAGCTGCATGCTGACGCGGCCGCGCCAGTGGCCCTGGCGCATGGCCTCGGGCAGCACGAACTTCTCGTAGAGGTCGAGCTGCTCGGCCGAGAAGTAGTCGGCGATGTGGGCGTCGTCCAGAGGCGCATCCGCGGCCATGCCCATGCGGGCGCGGGCGGTCGGATTCAGATAGGTCACGACGCCCTGCTCGGTGGCCTGGCAGACGAAGTCGGGCGTCATGTCGAAGATGGCCGCCAGCGTCTGGCGCGCCTTCTCCTGCTCGCCGCGCTCGGTCACATCCTCCACCGTGCCGGCCTGGCCGGCCACCTTGCCGTCGAAGTAGAGCGGCGCGGTGCGCACGGCGATCCAGCGGATGCGGCCGTCGTCGCCGCGCTTCATCTTGCGCACCATGTCGATGGGCTCGCCGGTCGCCATCTGGTGCTTCCAGCGCTGGATCAGCATGTCGCGCGACTCGGGGTGCACCAGCGTCGTCCAGCCCCACTCGATGTCCTCGCGCCTGAGGCCGTGCACGCGCAGATAGCTGTCGTTCACATAGACGATGCGGCCGGTCTCGTCGGTGCGGAACAGGCCCAGCGGCATGGCATTGCTGGTGGCCTGCAGCGTGGCCTCGCGCAGCCGCGCCGCGCGCTGCAGCTGCCCCAGCCAGCGCGCCAGCAGCACCAGGCCGAGCGTCACCAGGGCGGCCGCGCCCAGCAGCACGGCGCGCTGGCGCCAGAAGGGCACGAGGACGTCCTCCTCGGCGCCGGACAGCATCAGCTTGAGGCCGTAGTCGGGCAGGGTGACGAAGGCGCCGACGCGGGGGCGGCCGTCGGTGGCCGCGCCGCTGCTGGCAAAGAAGCCCTCGCCGCCGCTGAGCTCGCGACGCGCGGCCGGGAACTGCTCGAAGAGATTGCGGCCGACGAAGCCCGGCGCCTCGGGCCGGCGCGACAGGGCCAGGCCGTCGGTGCGCAGCATGACCAGGGACGAGGGCTGCAGCGGCACGAACAGGGTCTGGGCATCCTGCAGGCGCTCCAGGTCGACGGTGGCCACGACGAACTCGTAGTCGTCCAGCGGCCGCGACAGCCGCATCAGCAGCGGCAGGCGCAGGCGGCCGTCGTCGGCGCGGCCGCCCAGGCGCAGCGGCAGGCCCAGCACAATGCCCTCGGGCACCAGGCCGGCGATCTCGCTGAAGGCGGCCGTGCCGGCGATGCTGGCGCCGTCGTCCTCGGCGCCCGCCTGCAGCCGGCGCACCTGGCCGGTGGGCGAGACCAGGACGATGTCGACCAGCTGGCGTGAGCCGCTGCGCACGCTGTCGACGAACTGGCGCAGCATGGCGTCGGCCTGCGGCCGGTCGCCGCGCCGGGTCAGCAGCCACAGGTCGACGACGCGCAGCGCGCTCTCGGCCTGGCGCAGCACCGGCTCGGTCTGCAGGGCGACGGCACGCACGCCGGTGGCCAGCTCCTGGCGCTGCTCGGCCAGCAGTTCGCGCGGCTTCTCGATGGCATACCAGCCCACCACGGCCCAGATGGTCAGCACGACGGAACCGAAGGCCAGCGTCGGGGCGAGCAGCAGGGCGCGTTCGCGCCAGCGGCGACGACGGGCCAGCCGCGGCGGCTCAGCCGTGGGCGGCGGATCAGCGGGCGGGATGGCGTCGCTCATCGGGGGCAGGGGTTGCGGGGCATTTTGCGCCGCAGGCCCGCCCGCGTGCGGTGCTATTTCTCGCAGAACAGCCCGGCGTGCTGTTCGCGCAGCAGCTTCTTCTGCACCTTGCCCATGGCGTTGCGGGGCAGCTCGGCGGCCACGATGACGCGCTTGGGCACCTTGAAGCCGGCGATGCGGTCCTTCAGGGCCTTGATGAGGGCTTCCGGGTCCGGCTGGCCGGCCGGCGTGATGACGGCGACGACGGCCTCGCCGAAGTCCGGATGGGGCACGCCGATGACGGCCGACTCGCCGACGCCGGGCAGCTCATTCAGGAATCCCTCGATCTCGGCCGGATAGACATTGAAGCCGCCGCTGATGATGAGGTCCTTGCTGCGGCCGATCAGGGTCAGATAGCCGTTGCTGCCGACGCGGCCAACGTCGCCGGTCTTGAACCAGCCGTCGGCCGTGAACTCCTCGGCCGTCTTCTCGGGCATCTGCCAGTAGCCGCTGAAGACATTGGGGCCGCGCACCTGCACATGGCCGATCTCGTCGGCGGCGCAGGGCCGGCCCTCGTCGTCGAGGATGCGCAGGCCGACGCCGGGCAGGGCCGGGCCGACGGTGCCGCCGACGCGTTCACCGTCCTGCGGCTTGCAGGGGTTGGAGGTCAGCATCAGCGTCTCGCTCATGCCGTAGCGCTCCAGGATCAGATGGCCGGTGCGGTCCTGCCACTCGCGCCAGGTCTCGATCAACAGGGGCGCCGAGCCGCTGATGAAGAGGCGGATGTTGCGCGTGTCCAGCTGCTTCTCCTGCAGCAGCCGCACATAGAGGGTCGGCACGCCCATGAAGACGGTGGCCTCGGGCAGGCGGCGCGCCACCGCGCCGGCCTCGAACTTGTTGAACCACAGCATCTTGCTGCCGTTCAGCAGGGCGCCATGCGAGGCGACGAAGAGGCCGTGGACGTGGAAGATGGGCAGGGCGTGCAGCAGCACATCGTCCGGCCGCCAGTCCCAGAAGGCCTTCAGCTCGCGGGCGTTGCTCAGCAGATTGCCGTGGCTGAGCATGGCGCCCTTGCTGCGCCCCGTCGTGCCGCTGGTGTAGAGGATGGCCGCCAGGTCGGCATCGGCGCGCTCCACCGGTTCATGGGCCAGCGGCATCTGGGCGGCGCGGTCCAGCAGGGTGCCGCTGCGGTCGTCGTTCAGCGTGAACACCCAGCGCACGCCGCGCTGGAAGGCCAGCTTGCTGACCCAGCCGAAGTTCTTGCCGGCGCAGATGACGGCGCCCGGCGCCGCGTCGGCGATGAAATGCTCCAGCTCGGCCGCGTGATAGGCGGGGTTGAGCGGCAGGTAGACGAAGCCGGCACGCAGCACGGCCAGGTAGAGCATCAGGGCCTCGACGCTCTTGTCCGTGTGCACGGCGACGCGGCTGCCGGCGGGCAGGTCCAGCCGGCCCAGCCAGTTGGCCAGCATGGCGCTGCCGTTGTCCAGGTCGCGCCAGCTGTAGAGCAGGCCATCGTTGTCGATGGCGGTCGAGTCCAGGTCCGCCGGGAAGCCGGCGCGCAGGGCCGAATACAGATTCATGGCCGGCTCAGTCCATTTTTGCGCCGGAGGCCTTCACGACGCTGGCCCAGCGCTTGATCTCCGAGCTGACGAACTGGCCGAAGGCGTCGCCATACAGATTGGGCGTCTCGGCGCCCAGGCCGTGCCAGATGTTGCGGATCTCGTCGGTTGCGAAGGCCTTGCGCAGGTCGGCCTGCATGCTGGCGATGGCTTCCTTGGGCGTGCCCTTGGGCGCCCACAGGCCGTACCAGGTCGACACCTCATAGCCGGGCACGCCGGCTTCTGCGGCGGTGGGCACATCGGGGAAGCCGACGGCGCGCTTGGGCGACGCCACGGCCAGGGCCTTGATGCGCCCGCCCTTGATGTGGGCGGCCGAGGAGCCCAGGCCGTCGAACATCAGGTCCACCTGGCCGGCGATCAGGTCCTGCAGGGCCGGGCCGGCGCCGCGGTAGGGGATGTGGGTGATGAAGGTCTTGGTGTTGAGCTTGAAGAGCTCGCCGGCCAGGTGGTGGGAGGTGCCGTTGCCGGCCGAGCCGTAGTTCAGCCGGCCGGGCTTGGCGCGCACGGTGGCGAGCAGGCCCTTGAGGTCGGTCACCGGCACCTGGCCGGGGTGCACGACGATGACCTGGGGCACGCTGGCCAGCAGGGCCACGGGAATGAAGTCGTCCTCGAGCTTGTAGTCCAGCTTGGGATACATGGAGGGCGCGATGGTGTGGTGCACGGCGCCCATGAAGAAGTTGCTGCCGTCCGCGGCCAGCTTGGCCGCGATGCTGGCGCCCACGGTGCCGCCGGCGCCGCCCTTGTTGTCGATCAGCACCTGACGGCCCATCTGCTTGGTCAGCAGGGCCGTCAGCGGCCGCGCGAAGGCGTCGGTGCCGCCGCCGGCGGGGAAGGGCACGATCCAGGTGTAGGGCTTGTTGCCCTGGGCCTGCACCGACCAGGGGCTCAGCAGCGCGGGAATGGCAGGCAGCAGCGTGCGACGCTTCATCGACTTGTCTCCGTCCGGGTTGTACGGCGATTATGGGCGCCTAGGACTGCAGCAATGCGGTCACGCGGGCCAGCAGCTCGGGCTTGGAGAAGGGCTTGTTGAGGCTGTCGCAGCGCGCCTCCTGCAGGAACTGGCGCGCGACCGGCGACAGGGTGTCGCCGGTGACGAACAGCATGCGCCGCGCCAGCGCCGGATGGCGGGCCTTGATCTCGCGCCACAGCTGGGCGCCATCGATGTCGGGCATGTGCAGGTCGCTGACGACGGCGTCGAAGCGGGCCTCTTCCAGCATGGCCAGGGCGACAGCGCCGGACTCGGCCGTCATGACCTCGTAGCCGGCGCCGCCCAGCATCTCGCCGATCAGCTCGGCGATCTCGGCCTCGTCGTCGACGACGAGCAGGCGGGCATTGCACTCGTCGGTCTCGGGCAGAGGGACCGGTTCGGTCTCGCTGGCCTCGGGCTCGCCGCTGACGGGCAGCTGCAGGCAGAAGCAGGCGCCCGCGCCGTCCTCGTCCTGCAGCGTCAGCTCGCCGCCGTGGTCGCGCGCGATGGAGCGCGACACGGCCAGGCCCAGGCCGGTGCCCACGCCCTCGACCTTGGTCGTGAAGAAGGGCTCGAAGATGCGCTCGCGCAGCTCCGCCTCGATGCCGGGGCCGTTGTCGCGCACGCGCAGCCAGACGCGCGGCACGCGGCGGCGGTCGCCGTCGGTCATGGGCGCCAGGCCGGTGGAGACGGTCAGGCGGCGGCCGATGTCGCGCGCGCCCAGGGCCTGCTGGGCGTTGACGATGAGGTTGAGCACGATCTGGCCGATCTGGTCGGCATCGGCCTTGACGGGCGGCAGGCCAGGCAGCAGGTCCAGGTTGACGGTGATGCCGTGGCTGCGCAGCACATAGGCCAGCATGTCGATGGCGGCCGTGGCCAGGTCGTTCAGGGCCACCTCGCTGCGGTTGGCCGGCCGGCTGCGCGCCATGTTCAGGAAGGTGCGCACGATGCGGCCGCAGCGCTCGGCGGCCTCGTGGATGCGCTGGGCGTCGGCGGCCAGCGGGCTGTCGCTCATCTTCTCGGCCAGCAGGGCCGCGCGGCCCATGACGATGGACAGCGGGTTGTTCAGCTCATGGGCAACGCCGGCCAGCAGGCTGCCCATGGCGGTCAGCTTCTCGCTCTGGCGCAGGGCTTCGCGCTGGCGCTCGATCTCGCTCTGGGCCGTCTGGCGCTCGGACAGGTCGAACAGCGACGCGGTGTAGAAGGTCTCGTTGCCGACGGCCGTGCGCCACAGCAGCATCTCGACGGGGAACTCGCTGCCGTCGGCGCGCAGGGCCGGCATTTCGACGCGCCGGCCCATGACGCGCTGCTCGCCGCCGGCCGTCACGCGGGCCATGCCGGCGTCGTGGGCGGCGCGCAGCCGGGGCGGGATCATCACGTCGGCCACCGAGCGGCCGATGGCCTGCTCGCGGGCGATGCCGAACATGGCCGCCGCCGCCGGGTTGAACTCGACGATGTGGCCGGTCTCGTCGGTGGAGACCAGGGCGGCCATGGCGTTGTCGAAGATGGAGGACTTCAGCGCCTCGGTGGCCTCCAGCTCGGCGACCTTGGACGACAGCTGGGCGTCGCGCACCTTGAGCTCGGTCAGGTCCAGGCTGATGGCGACGGTGGCCTGGGGCACGCCGCCCTGCACGTCCACGGGGACCAGGTGCTCGCGCATATAGCGCCGCCCAACGCCGGCCAACTGGGTCCAGCCCTCCCAGGCCACGGTCTCGCCGGTGGCCAGGCGCTCGCGCACGGCGGTGTAGCCGGCATAGGCGATGTCCCCCAGGATGCGGCCGATGGGCTGGCTCAGCACCTGCTTGGGGTGCAGGCCGGTGAACTTGAAGAACTCGTGATTGGCCCAGACCAGGCGCTCGTTGACGTCGATGACGACGACGCGGGCCGGCACGGCTTCCAGCAGCTGGCCGAGCAGCGGCAGCGTCGCCTTGAGGACGCCGCCGAGCTCGCCGACGCCGGCATCCGGCGCGGGGTGGAAGTTGAAGTCATCGGTCATCGCGGCGCTCTCCTGGGCGCTGCGGATGATAAGGATGCCGCGGGCCTCAGGCAGCGAGGGCCTCGGCGGCCGCGCCCCGCTGCATGGTGAGCGCGACGTGGCCGTACATCGCCGTCCAGGCCTCGCGCACTTCGGCGGTGAAGCCGTCGCCCAGGCCGGCGGCGAGTGTGTCCAGCAGGGCCGCGCCGACGCTGGCGTAATGGGCCTCGAGGACGCCGTAGCCGGCATGGCGCTGGCCGAGCTTGAGCAGCACCGGAGTCAGCGACGCCGGGCGGTCCAGCAGGTCGATGGCGGCGCCGATCATCTGCATCAGCCGCGCGCCCTGCTCACCCATGTCGCCGCCGCGGAACAGCGCGCGCAGGGCGGGATCACGGGCGAACAGCTGGGCGTAGAAGGCCTCGGCCACCGTCGGTGCCAGAGGCTTGAGCGGCGCGAAGCTGCTGCGGATCAGGTCGATCTGGTGCGGGGTCATGGTGATGGCCTTTCAGAGCTGGCGCCAGGCGTCGGCCACGGGGGCGAAGACGCAGAGCAGGGGCAGGGCGGCGAGCAGCACCTCGAGCGGACGCCAGCCGGTGGGGGCCGGCGTGTCGAGATCCTCGAGGTCCTCGGCGAAGGCCTCGCTGCGGTAGGTGACGGCCATGGTCTCGGGCCAGTCGGTGTCGGGGTTGTCGCTGCGGTAGTTCATGGCGGTGCTCCTTGTCGGTGACCGCACTGTCGGGCGCCGCCGTTTCAGTCCGGCTTCAGGCCATGCCCGCTCGTGTTGCGTTTGTTTCAGCTTCGCGCCGCCGGGCGCCGCCCTGCCTATGATTCGTCGCCATGCCAGACACCCTGCCCACCGTGCTGCTCGTCGATGACGAGCCCGAACTGCGATCCCTGCTGAGCGAGTATTTCGGCCGCAACGGCTTCGAGGTCCTGCAGGCTGAGGACGCCGCCGCGGCGCGCGCCCGGGTGGCCGAGCGGGTTCCGGACGTGGCGGTGCTGGACGTCAACATGCCGGGCGAGAACGGCCTGTCGCTGGCCCGGGCCCTGCGCGAGGCCCACCCCCGCCTGGGCGTGCTGATGCTGACGACGGCCGGCGAGGCCATCGACCGCATCGTCGGCCTGGAGGTGGGCGCCGATGACTACGTCGCCAAGCCCTTCGAGCTGCGCGAGCTGCTGGCCCGCGTGCGTGCCGTGTTGCGCCGCCTGCAGGTCACGGCCGCGCCAGCGCCGGTGGTGGCGGCTGCGCCCGAGCATCCGGAGCGCATCGCCTTCGGCCTGTGCGAGCTCGACATGGCCCAGCGCAAGCTCTTCGGCACGGACGGCGCCGAGATCGACATCACGGCCGCCGAATTCGACCTGCTGGCCCTGTTCTCCCGCCATCCCAACCGGCCGCTCAACCGCGACCAGATCATGGAACAGGCCCACAACCGCGGCTGGGACGTCTTCGACCGCAGCATCGACCTGCGCGTCATGCGCCTGCGCCGCAAGGTAGAGCGCAATCCCGACAAGCCGGAGGTCATCAAGACCGTGCGCAATGTCGGCTACGTCTACGTTCCCGCAGGCTGAGGCAGTGGGTTATTTGGGTTTGCGGGCCGAGCGCCGGGCCGCTCCCTAGCCGGCCCGCGTATGGCGATGTGCTTGCGGCTCGATGCCGCAAGCATCGCCGTCCCCTCGGGGGACCGATCAGGCCTGCCCGCGTTCAGCAGGGCAAGGCTGGGCGAGGGGCCTACGTCAACTGGCCTCGGGCAGCTTCAACCAACGCTGCAGGCGGGTGCGCAGCGCCACGAAGTCCAGCGGCTTGGTCAGGTGCTCGTCCATGCCGGCCTCGAGGCTGGCGGCGACGTCGGCGTCCAGCGCATGGGCGGTCAGGGCGAGGATGGGGAAATTGGGCAGCTTGCCTTCGCGCTGCTGGGCGCGCAGGCGGCGGGCGCATTCCAGGCCGTCCATGCCGGGCATCTGGATGTCCATCAGCACGAGGTCGGGGGCGGATTCTGCGCAGGCGGCCAGGGCTTCCAGGCCGTTCTTGGCCAGGCGGGCCTGCACGCCCATCAGCGCGAGGAACTCCAGCGCGACGACCTGGTTGATGTGGTTGTCCTCGACGAGCAGGACCTGGGCCTGGCGTTGGCCCTGGGCGGCGCCGCCGTCAGCGGATTCTGGCGCGCCGACACCCGCACCGGTATTGGCAGCATTGAGCCAGATCGGAACCAGCGCCTGCGCCGGCTCGGTCAACCACGACTTGTCCATCCCCATTCCTTGTGTCAGCTTGTTCTTTTCTTATGCGGCCTTCAGGAGGCCGTGAGCCATTGTTGCCTCAGCCGGCGCAGCCGCGCAACCGCTTGCCCCATGAATGCGGTGCGATTTGGGCCGCTCATGTCACCTGAATCGACCGCCGATCGGCTGCGAGTGCTGACAGTTTTCGACAAAGCGCGTCCCTACACTGCTCGCCTTTGTCGTTTTGACCCCCTCCCATGTCGTCTGAAGGTCTGATCCGCATCCGGGGTGCCCGCCAGCACAACCTCAAGAATCTCGACCTCGACCTGCGCACCGCCGAGCTGACCGTCGTCACCGGGCCCAGCGGCTCGGGCAAGTCCAGTCTGGTGTTCGACACCCTCTACGCCGAGGGCCAGCGCCGCTATGTGGAGACTTTCTCCGCCTACGCGCGCCAATTCCTGGACCGCATGGACCGTCCGGCCGTCGACAAGGTGGACGGCGTGCCCCCCGCCATCGCCATCGACCAGACCAATCCGGTGCGCACCAGCCGCTCGACGGTGGGCACCATGACGGAGCTGAACGACCATCTGAAGCTGCTTTTCGCCCGCGCGGCCGAGCTTTTTGATCGCAAGACGGCCCTGCCGGTCAGGCATGACACGGCGCAGAGCATTTATGTGGAGCTGATGGCCCGTTCCGCGGCGGAAGGCGACCCCAGGATGGTGCTGACCTTCCCGGTCGAGCTGCCGGGCAACACGTCGGCCGAGCAGGTGCAGCAATGGCTGTCCGCCAGCGGTTTCACGCGGGTGCAGGGCGAGCGCGAGGTCGAGGGCAAGAAGCTGCTGGACGTGGTCGCCGACCGCTTCCGCATCCAGGGTGCCGACAAGCAGCGCGCGATGGAGGCCATCGAGCTCTGCTTGAAGCGCGGCATGGGCCGGGTGAATGTTCACGTCGGTGACGATGGCGCAACACTCTGGCGTTTTTCGACCGGGCTGCACTGTCCCGAAAGCGACATCCGCTATGCCGACCCGCAGCCGGCGCTGTTCTCCTTCAACTCGGCTTTCGGCGCCTGCGACAGCTGCCGCGGCTTCGGCCGCGTCATCGGCGTCGACCTCGGCCTCGTCATCCCGGACGAGCGCAAGACCCTGCGCAACGGCGCCATCAAGCCCATGCAGACGCCGGCCTGGAAGGACTGCCAGGACGACCTGCTGAAGTATTCCGGCGAGGCCGGCATCCCGCGCGACACGCCGTGGAAGGAGCTGAGCCCGGCCCACCGCGATTGGGTCATCAACGGCACGCCCAACTGGAACGGCAACTGGAACAAGCAGTGGTACGGGGTCAAGCGCTTCTTCGACTATCTGGAGAGCAAGGCCTACAAGATGCACATCCGCGTGCTCTTGTCCAAGTACCGCAGCTACACCGAATGCCCGAGCTGCCGCGGCGCGCGGCTGAAGACCGAGGCCCTGCTGTGGCGCGTCGGCTCCAAGGCCCTGGCCGATGTGGCCCTGCCGGCGGCGCAGCGCTTCCTGCCGGTGGGCGTGGACTGGTCGCGTGAGCAGCTGGAGTCGCTGCCGGGCCTGTCCCTGCACGACCTGATGCAGCTGCCCATCCAGAGGCTGCGCGACTTCGTCGACGCGCTGCAACTGCCCAGCTCCATGCTGGACGAGGCGCTGAAGCTGCTGCTGGACGAGATCCGCCATCGCAGCCGCTATCTCTGCGACGTCGGCCTGGGCTATCTGACCCTGGACCGCCAGAGCCGCACCCTGTCTGGCGGCGAGGTGCAGCGCATCAACCTGACCACGGCCCTGGGCACCTCGCTGGTCAACACGCTGTTCGTGCTGGACGAGCCCAGCATCGGCCTGCATCCGCGCGACATGGGCCGCATCGTGCAGGCCATGCAGCGCCTGCGCGATGCCGGCAACACCCTGGTCGTCGTCGAGCACGACCCGGCCGTCATGCTGGCGGCCGACCGCCTCATCGACATGGGCCCCGGTCCCGGCGAGCGCGGCGGCGAGATCGTCTTCGACGGCACGCCCGAGAGCATCCGCACCGCCGACACGCTGACCGGCGCCTACCTGGGCGGGCGCAAGCATGTCGGCATGGGGCTCAAGCGCCTCGTCGAGGAGAACACGCCCCGGCTCATCCTCGAAGGCGTGCGCGAGCACAACCTGAAGGAGGTCAGCGTCGAGTTCCCGCTGCAGCGCATGGTGGTCGTCACCGGCGTCAGCGGCTCGGGCAAGAGCACACTGATGCAGGACGTGCTCTACCCGGCCCTGGCCCGCCAGTTCGGCAAGGCCACCGAGACGCCGGGCGCCCACGATCGCCTGCTGGGCGCCGACCACCTGGCCGACGCCGTCTTCGTCGACCAGTCGCCCATCGGCAAGACGGCCCGCTCCAACCCGGCCAGCTATGTGGGTGCCTGGGACGAGATTCGCAAGCTGATGGCGGATACGCCGCTGGCCCGCGAGCGCAGCTACACGGCCAGCATGTTCAGCTTCAATGCCGGCGACGGCCGCTGCCCGACCTGCGGCGGATCGGGCTTCGAGCATGTGGAGATGCAGTTCCTCAGCGACGTCTATCTGCGCTGCCCGGACTGCGACGGCAAGCGCTTCCGCGCCGAGATGCTGGATGTCAAGCTGGCGCTGAAAGGCCGCGACCTCAGCGTGTCGGACGTGCTGGAGCTGACCGTCGCCGAGGCCGTCCATCTGTTCGGCGACAGCCGCGCCGTCGTCGCCAAGCTGCAGCCCATCGTCGACGTGGGCCTGGAGTATGTGAAGCTGGGCCAGCCGGTGCCGACGCTGTCGGGCGGCGAGGCCCAGCGCCTGAAGCTGGCCGGCTTCCTGGCCGAGGCCGCGAGCAGTCCGCGCTTTGGCGTCGCCAAGAAGGGCACGCTCTTCCTGTTCGACGAGCCGACCACCGGCCTGCACTTCGACGACATCGCCAAGCTGATGCGCGCCATGCGCAAGCTGCTCACCGCCGGCCATTCCATCATCCTCATCGAGCACAACCTCGACGTCATCCGCGCCGCCGACTGGCTCATCGACCTCGGCCCCGAAGGCGGCGAGGATGGCGGCGAGGTCATCTGCGTCGGCACGCCGGAAGACGTCGCCCGGCACGCCGCCTCGCACACCGCTGCCGCGCTGCGCGACTACGCCCTGCACATGGACCGCCCCGCGGTCGCCGTGGAGGAGGGCCGTCCGCTGCAGGCCCTGATCAAGGCACGCCGCGTGGCCGACGAGGCCATCCGCATCGTCAACGCCCGCGAGCACAACCTCAAGGGTGTCAACGTCGACATCCCGCGCGGCAAGTTCAATGTCGTGACCGGCGTATCGGGCTCGGGCAAGTCGACCCTGGCCTTCGACATCCTCTTCAACGAAGGCCAGCGCCGCTACCTCGAATCGCTGAACGCCTATGCCCGCTCCATCGTGCAGCCGGCCGGCCGGCCCGAGGTGGACGCCGTCTGGGGCATCCCGCCGACGGTGGCCATCGAGCAGCGCCTGTCGCGCGGCGGCCGCAAGAGCACGGTGGCGACGACGACCGAGGTCTGGCATTTCCTGCGCCTGCTCTATGTGAAGCTGGGCGTGCAGCACTGCGTCAACGACGGCGCGCCGGTGCGGCCGCAGAGCGTCGAGTCCATCGCCGCCCAGCTGATGCGCGACTACCGCGGCCAGCATGTCGGTCTGCTGGCGCCGCTGGTGGTCAACCGCAAGGGCGTCTACACCGACCTCGCCAAATGGGCCAAGGGCCGCGGCCACACCCATCTGCGCGTGGACGGCGAATTCCTGCCCACCTCGCCCTGGCCGCGCCTGGACCGCTTCAAGGAGCACACGCTCGAGCTGCCGGTGGGCGACCTCGTCATCGCGCCCGAGCATGAGGCCGAGCTGCGCGAGCTGCTGGCCAAGGCCCTGGACGCCGGCAAGGGCGTGCTGCATCTGCTCAGCCCCCTGGACGGCCTCAGCGTGGAAGGCGGCGCGACCGGCGCGGGCATCGGCAGCATCAAGGTCTTCTCCACCAAGCGCGCCTGCCCGGTCTGCGGCACCAGCTATCCCGAGCTGGACCCGCGGCTGTTCTCCTACAACTCCAAGCATGGCTGGTGCGGCAGCTGCGTCGGCACCGGACTGCAGCTGACTCGCGAGCAGCGCAAAGCCCTGGACGACAGCGTGCAGGCCGACGACAACCGCGGCCGCGAGCAGAGCTTCCCGGCCGAGGAGGCCGAGGTCGAGGGCCTGACCGATGCGCCTTGCGCGGAATGCCATGGCACGCGGCTGAACGCGACGGCGCGCTCGGTGGAGTTCGAGGACAAGGGCATTGGCGACGTCGCCGCCTGGAGCGTGGGCGAAGCCCGCGCATGGGTCGAGGGCCTGCAGCTCGAGGGTCGCGATGCCGACATCGCCCGCGACGTCGTCAGTGAGATCTTGGGCCGCCTGGAGTTCCTCGAGGAAGTGGGCCTGGGCTATCTGACCCTGGACCGCGCCGCGCCGACGCTGTCGGGCGGCGAGGCCCAGCGCATCCGCCTGGCGGCCCAGCTCGGCAGCAATCTGCAGGGCGTCTGCTATGTGCTGGACGAGCCCACCATCGGCCTGCATCCGCGCGACAACCAGATCCTGCTGAAGGCCCTGGGAACGCTGGGCGACAAGGGCAACACCCTGGTCGTCGTCGAGCATGACGAGGACACCATCCGCCGCGCCGACCACATCATCGACATCGGCCCAGGTGCCGGCAAGCGCGGCGGCCGCGTGGTGGCGCAAGGCACCGCGGCCGAGCTGGCCCTGGTGGCGGATTCGACGACGGGCCGCATGCTGGCCCGGCCGCTGATCCATCCGATCCAGGAACGCCGTGCCATCGACGCGCAAGCGCCCAAGCTGACTGTGCTGAATGCGGCCCTGCACAACCTCAAGGACGTCACGGTGGACGTGCCGCTGCATCGCCTGGTGGCCGTGACCGGCGTGTCGGGCTCCGGCAAGTCCACGCTGGCCCGCGACGTGCTGCTTGCGAACATGGCCGTGGCGGTGCCGCTGCGCAAGGCGCCTGGCAAGTGGACGGGTTGCAATGGCATCACGGGCCACGAGCAGGTCGACCGGGTGTTGGAGGTCGACCAGACCCCCATCGGCAAGACGCCGCGTTCCTGCCCGGCGACCTATATCGGCTTCTGGGACGCCATCCGCAAGCTGTTCGCCGAGACGCTGGAGTCCAAGGCGCGCGGCTATGCGCCGGCGCGCTTCAGCTTCAACACCGGCGCGGGCCGCTGCCCCGGCTGCGAAGGCCAGGGCATGAAGACCATCGAGATGAGCTTCCTGCCGGACGTGAAGGTGCCCTGCGACCAATGCCATGGCCAGCGCTTCAATCCCGAAACGCTCGGCGTCAGCTGGCGCGGCAAGAGCATCGGCGACGTGCTGGCCATGGAGGTCGACGAGGCGGTCGAGTTCTTCGCCTCCATGCCGTCCATCGCCCATCCGCTGCAATTGCTGAAGGACGTCGGCCTGGGCTATCTGACCCTGGGCCAGCCCTCGCCGACGCTGTCCGGCGGCGAGGCCCAGCGCATCAAGCTGGTGAGCGAGCTGGTCAAGGTGCGCGACGACGTCACGCGCCGTGGCCAGAAGGCGCCGCACACGCTGTATGTGCTGGACGAGCCGACGGTGGGCCTGCACATGGCCGACGTCGAGAAGCTGATCCGCGTGCTGCACCGCCTGGTGGCGGGCGGGCATTCGGTGGTCGTCATCGAGCATGACCTCGACGTCATCGCCGAGGCCGACTGGGTGCTGGACCTGGGGCCGGAGGGCGGCGACGCGGGTGGGCGTGTCGTCATCGAGGGCACGCCGGAGCAGGTGGTGGCGAGTGGCAGCCATACGGGCGTGGCGCTGAAGCCGGTGTTGGCACGAAAGGCCTGAGCCGCTGACACTGAAACCGCTGGTTTTCCGGAAGATGGGCTGAGGTCCGCTCAGCTTCTTCCTGCATCTGCGGGCGGGCAGACTGCCGCGATCCGTGGATTCGAGGTGTTGCGATGGCTTATCTGGTGGGCTGGGTTCTGGTTTTGTTGCTGCTGGCCCTGTGGTCCAGCCTGGTCTGGGCCACCGAGTCTTTCCTTGCCGGCCTGCTGGCCCATGTCGGCAAGGCCGGCGCGGTGGAATGGAATTTGCCGGAGTCGCTGAGAGACTGGCTGCCAACGGTGGTGGCCGATTGGCTGGTGTCTACGCTGGAGACGCTGACGCCCCAGTTGCAGGCCCTCGCCGGTGCGCTGCCCTGGCTGTCGGGTGGCGTCACGGTGCTGGCCTGGGTGGTGTGGACGCTGGGCGCCTTGATGCTGTTCGTGCTTGGCGTGGCCATCCATGTGGGCATCGCGCTGTGGCGCAAGTCCAAGGATTCCACGCCGCCGCCTGCCGCCATGGCCCCGTGACGAATGGGGCCGCGGCGGCGCCTCCCTAAAATCCGTCGCCCCTAACCCTAGGGGGCAGATTCAGGAGATCCCTTGAAGCCCGTGACCTTTGCTGCCGTGAGCAGCCTGGCCCTCGCCTTGGCCTTTGCAGGCGCCACCCCCCTGCAGGCGCAGACCGCGCCGCCCAAGACTGTTCCGACCCTCGAGCAGATCTTCCGCGCCGAGCCCTACCGCAGCGAGCCGGCCAAGGAGGCCGAGTTCAGCCGCAGCGGCCGCTACCTGGCCTGGCTGTGGAGCCCCTTCGGCGAGCCCGGCACCGATCTCTGGGTGCATGACACCAAGACGGGCAAGACCCAGCGCATCACCTCGCCCCAGGTCATGGCCGCCTTCGAGGCGCCCGAGGACATGGAGCGCTTCGACAGGAAGCTCAAGCAGCGCAACACCGAATTCGCCGAACGCCAGGCCCGCGAGATCGCGCAGCAGGCCTATCTGCGCGGCGACAAGGTCGACCTGGCGCAGTGGGAAGCCGCCCAGCTGGCCGTGCTGAAGAAGGAGCTGGCCGAGAAGAAGGCCAAGGACGACGCCCAAAAGGCCGCCGACAAGGCCGAGGCCGACGCCGAGAAGCAGGCCATGGCCGCCCTGGCTGCCAAGCGTGCCGGCAAGCCTGCACCGGCCGCATCGCCCGCTGCCGCCGCCTCCGCGTCCGACAAGAAGGACGACAAGGAGAAGGAGACCTGGGAGCTGCGCGACGAGCTGAAGAAGAAGCTGGCCCGCGACAAGCTCAAGCCTGCCGACCTCTACCCCGGCCCGACGCAGTTCGCCTGGGCCCACAAGGCCGACGAGCTGGTCTTCCAATACCGCGGCGGCCTCTACCGCTGGAAGGCCGACGACAAGATCCCGGCCGTCCAGGCCCTGGTGGCCACCCAGCGCGAGCTGAAGCTCGTGGCCTACACGGCCGACGACGGTGGCGTCATCTACACCGACGAGACCCGCGTGCTGCGCACCTCCTTCAAGCAGGCCGGCGTGCAGGTCGTCAACCGCGAGCTCATCCACCCGGACGACGAGCAGAAGAAGTACAAGATCGCCGACACGGCCATCAGCGAGGACGGCCGCTGGATGTCGCTGCTGGCCAAGGCGCCGCTGAAGACGGCCGACGACAAGCCGGCGCCGCCGCCCAAGCAGGTCGAGATCATGAATTACAGCGAGCGCTGGGCAACGGCCAAGAAGGTCAACCGCGAGGTGTCCGACGACAAGCGCCAGCTCCAGCCCCTGGCCCTCTACATCCGCCAGCTGCCCGGGGCCGCCAACGAGGCGCCGCGCAAGCAGCCGGCACCGGTGTTCACGAACAACGGCGGCGATGTCTGGTTCGAGATGAGCGACGTGGCCTGGGCCCGCGACGGCAGCCGCTACGCCTTCACGACCTGGGAGCGCGACAAGGAGCTGCTGCGCGTCTACATCGGCTCGGCCAATGAAGAAGCCAAGCCCGAGATGGTGCTGGAGCGCCGCGGCGATGTCGGCCACGAGGTCGTCAACGTCATCAAGCCCCGCTTCACGCCCGACGGCAAGACCCTGGTGCTGGCCCTGGACGAAGCCGGCTGGCGCCAGCCCTATGCCATCGACGTCGCCAGCAAGGCGCTGCGCCCGCTGGTCAAGGGCGAGTTCGAGGCCCACCAGGTCATCGGCTTCACGGCCGACAGCAAGGCCCTGTTCGTGCTGGCCAACCAGGGCGATGCCGCGGCGATGAATGTGCTGCGCGTCGACCTGGCCAGCGGCGCCACCCAGGCCCTGGGTGCGGCGGGCGAGTACCACCGCGCGGCCGCGTCGTCGGAGGACGGCCGCTGGGTCGCCGCCGTGGCCGGCAACTGGGCCCAGCGCCCGGAGCTCAAGCTGCTGTCCACCGATGGCAAGACGGCCTCGCGCACGCTGACCGACAGCAATGACAAGGCCTGGGCCGAACTCAAGCTGCTGCGCCCCGAGCGCTTCAACTACACGAACCGCCATGGCGACCGCATCGAGGCCTATGTCTTCAAGCCGGCCGGCTGGACCGCGGCCGACAAGCGCCCGGCCATCGTCTACGTCTATGGCGGCCCGCTGAACGACCGCCACATCGTCGAGGTCGACAGCTTCCAGAACACGGCCTATCTGTTCGGCCAGTACATGGCTGCCAAGCATGGCTATGTGACCATCGCCGTCGACCCGCGCGGCCACAGCAACTACGGCCGCAAGTTCTCCGACGCCAACTGGGAGCGCCCCGGCGAGCCCCAGGCCGAGGACCTGGAGGACCTGGCCAAGCTGATGCCCGCTCAGTTCGGCGTGGACGCCCGCCGCATCGGCCTGAACGGCTGGAGCTTCGGCGGCTTCCAGACCCAGTACACGCTGTACACCCGCCCCGACGTCTTCGCCGCCGGCATCGCCGGTGCCGGCCCGACGGAATGGGAGAACTACAACAGCTGGTACAGCGGCCGCACCATCGGCAAGGCCACCGACCGCACCAAGCCCGTGCTGCGCAAGTATTCGCTGCTGCCGCTGGCCAAGGGCCTGAAGAAGCCGCTGATGCTGGTGCACGGCATGCAGGACCCGAACGTGCTCTACCAGGACACGGTCAACGTCTACCGCGAGCTGCTGGACTCGGGCAAGGAGTCCCTGGTCGAACTCTTCCTCGATCCGGACGGTGTGCACGCCATGGGCGGCGTCGTGAAGCCCGCCGGCTGGCACCGCAAGTACGAGGCTTTCTGGGTGCGCAACCTGGGGCGCGCGGCCCCCTGAAGCTGACCAAGGGCACCTCGCGGTGCCCTTTTTCTTGCAGCCTCACACCGAGGTCGAAAGTGCCTGCCAGCGTTCGTCGGCGGCGATGCGTGCGACCTCGGCCGCCTTGGCCAAGTCCCAGCTGCTGCGGCTCAGCAGCATGCGCACCGGCGGCTGCTCGAGGGACGCCAGCTTCAGGATGACGGCGGCGATGTCGGCCGGCTCCGCATAGTCTTCGCCATAGCCCGGCGCCTTCATCATGGCCGCGACGGCGCCCGCCGTCGCGTCATAGGCGGGTTGGCTGGGATGCAGGATCAGCGAGCTGTCGTCGGCGAAGTCGGTCTTCATGCCGGCGGGCTCCACGGCCGTGACGTGGATGCCCAGCGGCGCCACTTCCATGGCGAGCGATTCGAGGAAGCCGGAGATGGCCCATTTGGACGCGAAATAGGCGGCCGCGCCGGGCACGCCGACACGGGCGCCGATGGAGGACACCTGGATGATGCGTCCGGCCTGCTGCTCGCGCAGTGCGGGCAGGGCCGCCTTGATGACGTTGACGCTGCCGAGGAAATTGGTGTGCATCAGGTCAGCGATGGCCTGCACCGGCGTGTCCTCCACCGAGCCGATGCTGCCGTAGCCGGCGTTGTTGATGACCACGTCGATGCGGCCGAAGGCCTGGACGCCGGCCTTCATCGCCGCGCTGGCGGCGTCGAAGTCGGTGACGTCCAGGGCCAGCGGCAGGACGCGCTCGCCATGGCGGGCGACGAGGGCGTCCAGCTGCGCCGGACGGCGCGCCGTGGCCACCAGGTTGTGGCCGGCCGCGAGGATGGCCTCGGCGATGCAGCGGCCCAGGCCGCGGGCGCTGCCGGTCAGGAAAAAGGTCTTGCGGTTCGTGCTCATGGGGGTTCCTTCAGGGTTGGGGGGACGGGGGAATCACAGCCAGCCCGACAGGGGCATGGCCATCTGCGCCAGCGCGTCGACGGCAGAGCCAACGGCCTTCAGCAAGGCGCCCTCCAGCTGCTGCGCATGCGGCGCCAGGCTCAGAACTCGGGGGAGAAGCGGTGCCCAGCCCGGGGCCAGCGTGTCGAGGACGAGGCCGCGCAGCGAGGCGGGCAGGGCGGTGAACAAGGATTTCATTCGGGCTTCCCCTTTAATAAATGCCTACTCACTCATTAATAGAGCCAAAAAAAAGCGGCCTATTTGCCGATGGCGCGCCAGAAGGCCTCGAAGCCGGCCGTGCGGTAGTGCTCGGCCTCGTCGGGGCAGCGCGTCATGAATTCCATCGTGGCTTCGGCGATGCCGTGCATGACGGCCGTGCCGAAATCGGGGTGGCCGTGCTGCAGCGGGCCGGCGGCCAGCCTGTCCTTCAGCACAGCGACATAGCCGGCCGAGGCCTGGTCGGCCTGGATCTTGGCCTCGTCGCTGATCTTCTCGGACAGCACCAGATGGGCCAGGGCGTGGCGCTTGCCGCGATGGGCGACGCCCCAATCGACATAGCGGTCGAAGAAGTGGCGGGCCTGGACCTTGGGCTGGGCCTGCACGGGAAAGTCGGGTTCGATGGAGGCATAGGCCTCGCGCTTGAGCTCGAAGAAGAGCGCCAGGAAGAGTTCGTCCTTGGTCGGGAAATAGGTGAACAGCGTGCCCTCGGCGATGCCGGCGCGCCTGGAGATGGAGGCGGTGGAGGCGCTCAGGCCCTGCTCGGCCAGCGCTTCCGCAGCGGCGTTCAGGATGGCTTCGCGCTTGTTTCCGGTCTTGGGCCTGGCCATGGTTTTGATTATTGAGTGTGTACTCAATCATAGGCGCGGCCAGCCGCACTTGCAAGCCCCTGGCGGGCAGAGGGTGGCGAACTCAGGGCAGGGGGCGCAGCTGCGTCGCCAGCACTTCCTCGGCCACCTTCTGCCCGAGGCGGTAGCCGACGTCGATGGAGTTGCGGAAGTGCACGCCGCTCCAGACGCGTGAATTGGCCAGCTCCTGGCCCATGGCCTCGGGGGTGGTCCAGCTGCGCGTCATGGCCAGGCTCGAATTGACCCACACCAGCGGCGCCTTGCTGTCGCCGCGGAAGGCGGCCAGCAGCGTCTGCAGATTGCCGCCGCCGACGGCGCCGCCCGACGGGTAGTCGCTGTTGGGCGGCGTGTGGATCAGCGGCTCCCAGGTCGCGTCGCGCAGCTTCGCATCGGCGAAGGCGCCGCGCAGCGCGTTGTAGGGCCGCCAGTGGCGGTATTTGGTCTTCAGCCCGACGTAGACGATGCGCGAGTCCAGGTCCGCCATGTCCATCAGGGCCAGCATGCGTGCGAACTCCAGCGGTGTCGCGTTGTTCGCGTCGGCCAGCTTCTTGAGCATGGCCACGGCGTCCTCGCCCTCGCCGGAATTCCAGAACAGCGCGATGACCGACTGCTCGCCGGTGCGTTGCGTGCTGACGCGCCCGCCGACGGCCTTGACCTCGGCCAGGTCGCGCAGGGCAACGGCGCTGCCGAGGGCCGGCGGCGGGCCCGGGTCGTAGACGGCGACGTCCTTGATGCCGAAGGGCCTGAGCCTGGCCAGCCCGACGCCCGATTCCTGCTTGTACTCCGGCGTCAGCACATGGATGCCGGGCGCCGGCTCGACCTTGGGCGGCTCGACGCGCGCATGGCTGTCGTCGGCGCGCAGGGCCAGCAGGGCCAGGGCGACGCGCCGTCCCAGGGCCACGCCCTTGGCGCGTGCCGCGGCGTCGGTGGCGGCCTTCAGCGAGGCCTCGTAGGTCTTGTCGAGCAGGGCCTGGTCGGCGCCCTGCACGCTGCCGAGCACAGTACGGGCGGCGGACGCCACGGCCGCGTCGGGCGAGGCGTCCGGCACCGGCGCCGGCGTGGGCCCATAGGCCTGGTAGCGCGGCGTGATGGCATTCAGCGCATTGAACATGGCCAGGTCGGTCAGCAGCGTGGCCGGCTGCACCTGGCCGCGCGGCGACTTCTGCAGCACCTTGGGCGTGGCCTCGGCCCAGTCGCTGACGACGTCGGCGCTGGCCGGCGCGATCAGCAGGGTCGACAACAGCAGCACACAGAGCTTGAACATGGCCTTCCTCCCCGATATGGCGAAGCGGCGACGCTACGCCCCACGGCCTTCCAGGGCAAGACCTGCCCTAAGCTGTCGGCCATGGTGAACCCGCCCCCGCCGCCCGATGAAGACCGCCGCCTGGCCCGACTGGCCCGGCTGGCGGTCATGGACAGCGAGCCCGAGCCCCTGTTCGACCACCTGACCGCCCTGGCAGCCCAGATCTGCGGCACGCCCGTCGCCCTGCTCGGCCTGCTGGACGAGAGGCGCCAGTGGTTCAAGGCCGCCGTCGGTTTCGGCCGCAGCGAGACGCCGCGGGCCCTGACCTTCTGCGCCCACACCCTGCTGGCGGACGGGCTCTTCGAGGTGCGCGACGCCCGCCTGGACGCACGCTTCGTCGACCATCCCGACGTGCTGGCCCAGCCGGCGCTGCGCTTTTATGCCGGCGTGCCCATCCGCCTGGACGACGGCAGCCACCCGGGCACGCTGTGCGTCGTCGACTTCAAGCCGCGCGAACTGAGCGAGGCACAGCGCGAGGCGCTGACCCGCCTGGCCGATGCGGCCGCCGAGGCGCTGATGATGCGCGAGCGGGCCCTGGGCCTGGCCCCGGGGGAGGCGGCCGAGCAGCCCTTCCAGGTGCTGGCCGAGACGACTCAGTTCGGCATCTTCCGCACCGACGCAGCGGGGCACTTCATCTTCACCAATGCCAGCTGGCAGCGCATCTGCGGCCTGTCGGCGCGCGCCGCCCTCGGCGAGGGCTGGTCGGCGACGCTGACGACCGAGGACAGGGCCTCGGTGCTGGACCACTGGCAGCGCTGCGTGGCCCAGCACCAGCCCTTCGAGATGCGCTACCGGCTGCGCCGTGGCGGCAACGGCCATGGCGTGCGCCAGGTCTGGGCGCGCGCCCGGCCGCTGCTGGCGCCCGAGGGCGAGTTGCGCGGCTATGTCGGCATCACCGAGGACGTCACCGATCGCATCAGCGCCGAGCGCGAGCTGCGCGACAGCAAGGCCCTGCTGGACCGCACCGGCCGCGTCGCCGGCATCGGCGGCTGGAGCCTGGACCTGCAGACCGAGGCCATCGTCTGGAGCGACCAGACCTGCCGCATCCACGATCGCGAGCCCGGCCATGCGCCGACGCTGGAGGAGGCGATCAACTACTACAAGCCGGAGGCCCGCGTCGTCATCCAGGCGGCCGTGCAGCGCGGCATGCAGCATGGCGACCCCTGGAGCCTGGAGCTGCCGCTGGTGACGGCCAAGGGGCGCGAGATCTGGGTGCTGTCCCAGGGGCAGGTGGACTGGCAGGACGGCGTGCCGGTGCGCTTGGTCGGCGCCTTCCAGGACGTCACCGAGCACCACCGCGCCGCCGTCGAGCTGGAGCACAACCGCCAGCGCCTGCGCGCGCTGTACGAGTCCACGCCGGCCCTGATGCATTCGGTGGACGCGGCCGGCCGCCTGCTCAGCGTGTCCGACCGCTGGCTGGAGCGCCTGGGCTACAAGCGCCAGCAGGTCATCGGCCGTGCCATGGACGACTTCATGACCCCCGAATCCTCCCAGCAGGTGCGCGAGGTCTTCCGGCCGGCGATGTGGCGCGATGGCCACGTCAGCGACTGCCCCGTGCAGCTGATCTGCGCCGATGGCCGGCTGCGCGACGTGCTGGTCTCGGCCGTTGCCGAGTACACGGCCGAGGGTCGTCCGCTGCGGGCTCTGGCTCTGGTGGACGACATCACCGAGGACCTGCAGCGTCGCGCCGAACTCGCGCACGAGCAGCAGATGCGCCGCCAGACCGAGCGCCATGTGCAGGAGCTGGACCAGCTGCTGCACGAGCGCTCCGAGATGCTGGACGTGCTGGCCCACGAGGTGCGCCAGCCGCTGAACAACGCCAGCGCCGCCCTGCAGAGCGCCGCCGCCAGCCTGGCCGGCCGCGGCGAACGCCAGGCCCAGGAGAGGCTGACGCGCGCCCAGGCCGTGCTGGGCACGGTGCTGGCCGGGGTCGACAACACGCTGGCCGCGGCCAGCCTGCTGGCCGGCGGCGGCCGCGTCGCGCGCGAGGACACCGACATCGACACGCTGATCGCCGTCACTATTGCCGACCTGCCGCGCGAGCAGCGCGACCGCATCGTCGTGCACCGCCACACGGCCACGCGCACGGCGCTGATGGACATGAGCCTGCTGCGCCTGGCCCTGCGCAACCTGCTGTCCAACGCGCTGAAGTACGCACCCGGCCTCAGCCCCGTGACCCTGCATGTCATCGACTTCGACGAGCCCGCCGTGCTGCAGTTCGAGGTGGCCGATGCCGGACCCGGCATCCCGCGCGAACTGCTGCACCGCCTCTTCACCCGCGGCGCACGCGGCAGCGGCGGCACTGAGTCGGCCCATGGACTCGGGCTCTACATCGTGCGCCGCGTGATGGACATGCATGGCGGCACCGCCGAGCTGCTGCGTACCGGGCCGCTGGGCACGGTCATGCGGCTGAGCCTGCCGCAGGACCATTGATTGCGCTCACCCGACACAAACCGTGATGACTGACACAACTTTGTGCCCCGACAGGCTTCCAGTTCAGGCCACACCGTGCGGCGCTGCCGCTACGCTGCCTGCGCCATGAAGAAAGGCCCCCTCAGCCTGCGCAGCCAGCTCAGCCTCGTGCTGGGCGGCCTGGCCCTGGCCATCCTCGCCGCCGTCGGGGGTTATCTCGGCAACCTGGCCACCAGCGAGCTCTACATGGCCCAGCAGTCCGCCGTGCGGGCGACGGCCCAGGCCGCGGCCGAACTGCTGGCGATCCAGTTGCGCGACCGCGAGCGCGAGATCGAGCTGCTCAGCCTCGCGCCCCATCTCGTCGAAGGCCCGCTCGATTCGGCCCGCGTGCGCGACTCGCTGGACAAGCGTCAGGCATTGCACGAGGAATTTGCCTGGCTGGGCGTCGTCGCACCCGATGGCACGGTGCTGCAGGCCTCGGGTGGCATGCTGACCGGCCGCTCCGTCGCTCAGCGCGACTGGTTCATCGCCGCGCGCGAGCGCATCTACGTGGGCGACGTGCACGAGGCCAAGCTGCTGGCGACGATGCTGCCTTCGCTGCCCAACGGCGAGCCGACGCGCTTCATCGACTTCGCCGCGCCCATCAAGGATGCCGAGGGCCGGCTGCTCGGCGTCGTCGGCGCCCATGCGCATTGGCGCTGGGTCACCGGCATCGTCGATGGCACGGCGCGCCGCCAGCACCCCGGCAGCGGCATCGACGCCCTCATCCTCGATCGCCAGGGACGCGTCCTCTATCCGGAGGCGATGAAGGTCGCCCAGACCCAGGGCCAGGCCGTTCTTCCGACCCAGCTTGCCAATGGCCGCATCGAAGGCGCGCTGCGCTTTGGCGACGGCAAGGACTACCTGACCAGCGAAGCGCCGCTGCTGGCCCGCACCAACGCCGAGCTGGGTTGGCGCATCGTGGCCCGCCAGCCGATGGAGCTGGCCATGCGGCCCGTCATGGAACTGCGGCGCGATCTCGTGCTGCTGGGCCTGATGGTGGCGGCCGTGCTGACGCTGGCGACCCTGCTGCTGGCCCGCCGCATCAGCCGCCCGGTGGAGCAGCTGGCCGGCATCGCCGGGCGCGTGGAGGCCGAGCGCCGTATCCCGGCCTTCCCCGACAAGCCTGCCGCCAGGGAGTTGGCCCAGCTCAGCGACGCGATGCAGTCGATGGCGCGCTCCCTGCTCGACACCGAACAGCAGCTGCAGAAGAGCAATGCCACGCTGGAGGCCCAGGTCGAGCAGCGCACCGCCGAGTTGAAGACGGCCAATGCGGCGCTGGAGCATCTGGCCACGCGCGACCCGCTGACCGGCCTGCACAACCGCCGCAGCCTCGACGCCCGCCTCGCCGAGGCCCAGGCCCTGGACCGCCGCTACGGCGTCGCCAACGGCCGCGTGCACGGCCTGCTGCTGGTGGACGTGGACCATTTCAAGCGCGTCAACGACGTCCATGGCCATCCGGCCGGCGACGCCGTGCTGCGCCAGCTCGCCGCCATGCTGCAGGCCTCGCTGCGCGTCAGCGATGTTGCGGCCCGCTTTGGCGGCGAGGAGTTCGCCGTGCTGCTGCCGGAGCTGGCGGGGCCGCTGGAGGCCGTCATGACGGCCGAGAAGATCCGCGCTGCCGTCGAGGCCGCGAGCTTCCCCGAGGTCGGCAAGCTGACCATCAGCGTTGGTGTCAGCCTGGCATCGCCGGATGACGAGTACGTCGGCCCGCTGATCGCCCGTGCCGATGCGGCCCTGTACGAGGCCAAGCGGGGTGGGCGCAATGCCGTCGTGCTGAAGACGGCCGAGGCCGTGGCCTAAGTCACGCCCGGGCGGCGGCCGCGGCAGCGGTCTGGAGGCCGCCCGACATCCGAGGTCAAGAACTCCCCGCAGCGGCTTGCGCGGCTGGCTCCTAGGCTGGGAACCATGCCGTCTCTTGCAGTTTTCGACCCCTCCACGAGCCCGCGCATCAGCCGCTGGGGCAGCCTGCCGATGGAGGTCAGCCTCTATACCGCCGCCGAGTTGCGTTCGCATTGGCTGGCCCAACTGGAACACCAAGCCGGCGACGCCGAGGCCATCGAGCTGGATGGCTCGGCCGTCGAGCAATTCGATGCTGCCGGGGCCCAGAGCCTGCTGGCCCTGGCCCATGCGCTCAGTGCCCGCGGCCAGCGCCTGCAGCTGACCCGGGCCAGCGAGGTCCTGGTCCATGCCTGCCGGGCCCTGGGCCTGGCCGACCTCATCGTGTCCAGCGCGCGCGAGCAAGCTTGAGGGCCGGGCGACCGATGATCTTGCTGGCGCTGCAGGAGTCCACCCATGTGAAGCTCGCGACGCTGCTGCAGGCGTCGGCCGGGCTGGGCTTGCCGAGCGCCGGCAGGGCCGGCATCACGGCGCGCCTGCTGCCGCGGCTGCAGCGCCTGGGCCTGGACAGCTACGAGGCCTATGTCGACCTGCTCGGCAGTGCCGATGGCGCCGCGGAACTGCAGATCGCCGTCGACCTGCTGACCACGCCCGAGGGGCTGTTCTTCCGCGAGCCGGCGCATTTCGAGCTGATCGAGTCCGAGCTGAGCCGGCTGCGCCCGCAGCGTCTGCGGGTGTGGAGCGCCGCCGCGGCCTCCGGCGAGGAGGCCTACAGCCTGGCCATGCTGCTGGCCGACCTTCAGCAGGCCGGCCGCATCGGCGCCGACTGGGCGGTGCTGGGCACCGACGTCAGCGAGCGCGCGCTGCGCGCGGCCGTCGAGGCCCTCTATCCCGAGGACAGGCTGCGCCATGTGACGGCCGAGCGGCTCAGGCGCTATGGCCTGCGCGGCAGCGCGGGCTCCGCCGGTCTCGTGCAGATGCAGGCCGGGTTGCGTGAGCGCGTCGAATTCCAGCGCCTGGACCTGCGCGGCGACGTCGACGGGATGGGCCCCTTCGACCTCATCCTGCTGCGCCATGTGCTGCCCTACTTCGATGCGCGCACCGCGCAGCTCATCGCCGAGCGGCTGCTGGCGCGGCTGCGCCCGGGCGGGCTGTTCTTCACCGGCGCCAGCGAGGCCTTCGGCCATGTCAGCCTGGAGCCGCTGGCGCCAGGCGCCTATCGGAAGACGGTCTAGATCAGCTGCAGCGGCGCGCGGAAGACATAGCCGACGCGCGACTTGCTCTGCAGCGGCACCAGCGTGGGCGTGGCGCGTTCGATGCGGCGGCGCAGGCGGTAGATGGTGGCGGACAGGCCGTCATCGGCCTCGCCGTCGGGCACCTCGCGGCCGAGCTTGTTCAGCAGGGCTTCGCGCGTGACCGGTTCGCCATTGGCCTGGGCAAAGCATTCCAGCAGCTGGCGGTCGGCCTCGCTCAGCTGGATGCGCGTGCCGTCGGGCACGACGAGTTCGCCGCTGGCACGGTCCAGCTTCCAGACGGCATCGGCCGCCGAAGGCTTGGCCACGCGGCGCTGCACGGCGGCAATCGCCAGCGACACCTGTTCGAACTGCACCGGCTTGACGAGATACATGTCGGCACCGGCCGTGATGACTTCGCGGAAGACCTCGGGGCCGAGGCGGCCGGACACGACGACGACGCCGGCATCGCTGCGCCGGCGCAGGATCTTGATCAGCTCCACGCCGTTGACGCCGGGCAGCATCAGGTCGACGAGGTAGAAGTCGAAGGAGAAGGCGTCGGGCGAGGCCAGCAGCGCGTTGCTGTCGTCGAAGCGGCTGACCGCAATGCCCTGCTGCTCCTGCAGATGCTGGGACAGGAACTCGGAGTACTCAGCGTCGTCGTCGATGAGGGCGAGGGTCTTGGGTTGCATGTTGGCAGCGGGCACGAAAGCAACCGCGGAGTTTGCCGCATGACTGAGGCGTCAGGTCCGCTCCAAAAGCACTCATTGCGTGGTTTGCTGCACGCTTTGGGTGATAAATGACTGACACTAGGCGGGCGCTGTGATAAATCAAGCCGCCAGCGAGCGGCACGAGGAGACCGCGATGGCCGATGACGTGCAAGACGAAGGCCCCGACGAGTTGGACTGGCTGCTGCCGGGCCACCGCGGCGCGCCGGCTCAGGCGCTACGCCGCATACAGGCCTTGTGTGGGGCCTGGCCGGATCTCTATGCCGCGATGTTCCTGGTGCTGGCGAGCCACCAGGAGCTGCCGCGCGACATGCTGGCCGCGGCCATCAAGCAGTTCCGCGCCGACCTCGATGCCTACACCCGCGACGATGTCGTCAGCTTGCTGACAGCTATCTGGAACGGCGGCAAGAGCGGCTTCGACGCCGTGTTGCGCACACGCGCCAATTCGCCCAAGAAGGGCGGCGGCGCTTTCTCCTGGGTCAAGGAGTAGGGCTTACTTCTTCAAGCCCAGGGCTTCCCAGCCCTCATGCCCCAGCTTGTCCAGCGTCTCGAGGTTGTTCTCGTAGATGGAGGCCGTGTCGGGCATGGACTCGACGGCGCGCTCGATGCTCTCTTCGCGCAGGATGTGCAGCGTGGGGTAGGGCGAGCGGTTGCTGTAGTTGGCGATGTCGTCGGGCTCGCTGCCGTCGAACTGGTAGGCGGGATGGAAGTCGGCGATCTGCAGGATGCCGTCGAGCTTGAGGTCCTCCACCAGCGCATCGGCCGCGTCGAGGAAGTCGTTGAAGTCCAGGAAGTCGGTCAGCACGTTGGGGTGGATGACCAGCGTCGTGTCCACCTCTTCCGGATCGGCGCGGTTCAGCGCCAGCAGCTCGCGGGCCAGGTCCTTCAGCAACTGCTCCGGCTCCGTCGCCTCGCTGACGACATAGCGGATGCGCTCGTTGACGTGCACGGCCTTGGCGAACGGGCAGAGGTTGAGGCCGATGACGGCCTTGACGACCCAGTCGCGGGTGTCGGCAATGATCTGTTCGGAATTCATCGCGGCGTGTTCAGCCATTGCTCGGCCATCCTGACCCACATGGAACCGCCAAGCGGAATGAGGTCATCGTTGAAGTCGTAGCTGGGGTTGTGCAGGGTGCACGGCCCCATGCCGTGGCCGCCGATGCGGTGCTCGCCTTCGCCGTTGCCGATCAGGAAATAGCAGCCGGGCTTCTCCAGCAGGTAGTAGCTGAAGTCCTCGGCGCCCATCGTCGGCTCGAACTCCTGCACATTGTCGGCACCGACCATGTCGGCCAGCACGCGGCGCGCGAACTCGGTCTCGGCGGGGTGGTTGATGGTGGGCGGGTAGTTGCGGCGGAACTCGAACTCGGCCGTCAGCTCGAAGGCGCCGGCGAGCTGCTCGGTCATGGCCTTCATGCGGCGCTCCAGCAGGTCCAGCAGCTCCAGCGTGAAGGTGCGCACCGTGCCTTCCATGACGACGGTGTCGGGCACGACATTGGTGGCCTCGCCGGCGTGGATCATGGTCACGGAGATGACGCCGGGGTCGATGGGCCGCTTGTTGCGGCTGATGATGGTCTGGAAGGCCGTCACGAGTTGGCAGGCCGCAGGCACGGGGTCGAAGCCCAGGTGCGGCATGGCTGCATGTGATCCCTTGCCCTTGAGCGTGATCTTGAACTCGTTGCTGCTCGCGAACACCGGGCCGGTCTTCAGCGCGAACTGGCCGGCCTTCATGCCGGGCCAGTTGTGGGCGCCGAACATGGCCTCCATGGGGAACTTGTCGAACAGGCCGTCCTTGATCATCTCGCGGGCGCCGCCGCCGCCTTCCTCGGCGGGCTGGAAGACGAGGTAGACCGTGCCGTCGAAGTTGCGGTTCGTCGCCAGATGCTTGGCCGCGGCCAGCAGCATGGCGGTGTGGCCGTCGTGGCCGCAGGCATGCATGCGGCCCAGGTAGGAGCTGGCGTGGGGGAACTGGTTGCGCTCCGTCATCGGCAGGGCGTCGATGTCGGCGCGCAGGCCGACGGCGCGGTCGGAGGTGCCGTTCTTGACGATGCCCACCACGCCGGTGGTGCCCAGGCCGCGGTGGATGGGGATGCCCCAGTCGGTCAGCGCCTTGGCGATGACGTCGGCGGTGCGCTCCTCGTGGAAGCAGAGTTCGGGGTGCTTGTGCAGGTCGCGGCGGATGGCCGTGATCTCGGCCGCGTCGGCCAGGATGTTGTCGATGAGCTTCATGAGAGGGTGACTTCAGGCTCTGTAAGGGCCGGAGTTTAGGATTGCGGCCGTGAACTTGCGCCGTGTTACCCGCGGCTGGCTTCTTTGGCTGGCCCTGCTCCTGCCCATTGCCCAGGCAATGGCGGGCGTGCACGCGCTGTCGCACGTCAGTGCCGACCGCCAGGACGATGGCTTCGCCCACCTGGTTCATTGCGACCTCTGCCTGACCGCCGCCGACCTCGGCACGGGTGCGCCGGCCGCCGAGCCGGTGGCTGCGGTTGACGGTGCGGGCAGCCATGCTGTGCCGCTGGTGGCGCGCGGCACGGCCCCGCGCGCCGTCAGCCTCGGCCTGCCGCCCGCCAGGGCGCCTCCCGCTTCCGCCTGAACTCCAAGCCTTCCCGCGTCCAGATCGACGCGGGCGTTTGCGTTTTCCTGTTGCGGAAGTTGAATCCCCATGCGTTCCTTTGCCCTGGCGCCCATTGCGGCCGCCTGCGTTCTCGTTTCCTTCGCGGTCCACGCCGAGCCGGCTGAATCCCTCGACAAGGTCGTCGTCACCGGCAACCCGCTGAAAAGCCAGGTGCTGGCCCAGCCCAGCGACTCCCTGTCCGGCGACCAGCTCGTGCTGACCCGCGCCGCCAACCTCGGCGACACCCTGCAGGGTCTGCCCGGCGTGGCCGCCACCAACTTCGGACCCAACGCCAGCCGGCCCAGCATCCGTGGCCTGGACGGCGACCGGGTGCGCATCCTGAACAACTCGGGCGCGTCGGTGGACGCGTCCAACCTCAGCTTCGACCATGGCGTGGCCATCGACCCTCTCGTCATCGACAAGGTCGAGGTGCTGCGCGGCGCCGCGGCCCTGCTCTATGGCGGCAATGCCGTCGGAGGTGTCGTCAACACGCTGGACAACCGCATCCCGCGCACCCTGCTCAAGGGCCTCAGCGGCGCGGCCGAGGTGCGCCTGGGCGGTGCCTCGCGCGACAAGAGCGGCGCCGTCGTGCTGGATGGCGGCGGCGGCCAGGCCCATTCGGGCTTTGGCTGGCATGTCGACCTGGCCGGACGCGACGCCGATGACCAGCGCACGCCGCGTTTCGACAGCGAGGGCGAAAGCCGCAGCAGCGTGCGCAACTCCGCCGCGCGCAGCCATGGCGGCGCCGTCGGCGGCTCGGTGTTCTTCCAGGGCGGCTTTGCCGGCGTGTCCGTGGACGACTTCCACACCAACTACGGCACCACGGCCGAGGAGGACGTGACCATCCGCATGCAGCGCCAGCGCGTCGCCACGGCCGGCGAATGGGCCACGGCCGCCGGGCCGGTGCACCGCGTCAGCTGGCAGCTCAGCCGCAACCGCTACGAGCACACCGAGATGGAAGGTGCCGAAGTCGGCACGACCTTCAAGAGCACCGGCAGCGACGGCCGCGTCGAGATCGAGCATGCGGCGCTGGGCCCGCTGAAGGGCCTGGTCGGCCTGCAGACCGAGTCCCTGGACTTCTCGGCCCTCGGCGAGGAGGCCTTCGTGCCGAGCACCAAGACGCGCAACACCGGCGTCTTCCTGCTCGAGCAAGCCCGCCTCGGCGGCGTGGACTGGTCGGCCGGCGCTCGCACCGAGCGCGTGACGGTCGATTCGAGCGGCGGCGACCGTTTCGGCGCCGCCCAGTCGCGGCGCTTCCGTCCGAGCAGCCTGGCCCTCAGCGGCGTGCTGCCGCTGAGCCCCGCCTGGAGCCTGAGCGCCAACCTGAACCGCACCCAGCGCGCGCCGGCCTATTACGAGCTGTTCGCCAACGGCCTGCACGTGGCCAGCGCGGCCTATGAGCGCGGCGACGCCAACCTGGGCCTGGAGCGCTCCAAGGGCGCCGACCTCGGCCTGAAGTGGGAGGGCGACGGCAGCCATGTCCACGTCAACGTCTACGAGACGCGCTTCGCCAACTACATCGCCCTGCAGGCCACCGGCGAGACGGCCGGCAACGACGGCGAGACCGTGCCCGTCTACGCCTTCCAGGCCGTGCCGGCACGCCTGCGCGGCGTGGAGTTCGAAGGCCGTTGGCAGGTCCATCCGGCCATCGCTTTCCTGAGCCAGCTGGACGCCGTGCGCGGCGACAACCGCAACACCGGCGAGCCCCTGCCGCGCCTGGCGCCGCTGCGGGCCATGCTGGGCCTGGAAGGCAAGTGGGCCGATTGGTCGGGCAAGCTGGAATGGCGCGGCGCCGCCCGCCAGACCCGCGTCGCCGAGTTCGACACGCCGACGCCGGGCTACGGCACGCTGCGCCTGTCGCTCGCCCGCCAGCTGCGCTGGGGCCAGACGGACGCCCTCTGGTATCTGAAGCTGGACAACCTGGCCAACAAGCTGGCCTACAACGCCACCGCCGTGCCGACCATCCGCGGCCTGTCCCCCCAGGCCGGCCGATCGGCCAGTACAGGGTTGCAACTGCGTTTCTGACGCTCAAAGCCGGTGTACAACCGTGCATGCCGCCCACGCACCGGGCGGTATGCACGCAAGTCGTGCGTGCACGCACCAGGAGCTTCCTTCTTGCGCGGGCGCGGAACTTGCGTCGCACGCCAGGGAACAGGAGCGACGATGCAGACCGCCTTTGATGAGATGAACTCAGCGGGGTCGACGACCCGCGCGCATTACGAGTCCTATGCCCGCTGGCTGGCCGACCAGCCCGAATCCCTGATGCGGGAGCGGCGCGAACAGGCCGAGCTGATCTTCCGCCGCGTCGGCATCACCTTCGCGGTCTATGGCGACAAGGATTCGGGCGAGGGCACCGAGAGGCTCATCCCCTTCGACCTGATCCCGCGCGTCATCCCGGCGTCCGAATGGACGTCCATGCAGGCCGGCCTGGCCCAGCGCGTGACGGCGCTGAACCGCTTCATCCACGACGTCTATCACGACCAGGAGATCCTGAAGGCCGGCATCGTGCCCGCCGACGAGATCGTCAAGAACGCCCAGTTCCGCCCCGAGATGATGGGTGTGGACGTGCCGGGCAATGTCTACAGCCATATCGCCGGCGTCGACATCGTGCGCGCCGGCAATGCCGACGGCTCGGGCGACTACTACGTGCTGGAAGACAACCTGCGCGTGCCCAGTGGCGTGAGCTACATGCTCGAGAACCGCAAGATGATGATGCGGCTCTTCCCGGATCTCTTCGTGCAGCACCGCATCGCGCCGGTGGCCCACTACCCCGACCTGCTGCTGGACACGCTGCGCAGCGTCGCGCCCTCGGGCGTGTCCGACCCGACCGTCGTCGTGCTGACGCCGGGCATGTACAACTCGGCCTACTTCGAGCATGCCTTCCTGGCCCAGCAGATGGGCGTGGAGCTGGTCGAGGGTCAGGACTTGTTCGTCGACGGCGGCTTTGTGTACATGCGCACGACGCGCGGCCCCAGGCGCGTGGATGTCATCTACCGCCGCCTGGACGACGACTTCCTCGACCCGACGGTGTTCCGCGCCGACTCGCAGCTGGGCTGCGCCGGCCTGGTGGGCGCCTACAAGGCCGGCAAGGTGACGCTGTCCAACGCCATCGGCACGGGCATCGCGGACGACAAGTCCATCTACCCCTATGTGCCGAAGATGATCGAGTTCTATCTCGGCGAGAAACCCATCCTGCAGAACGTGCCGACCTATGTCTGCCGCGAGAAGGAGGGCCTGGCCTACACGCTCGCCCATCTGTCCGAGCTGGTGGTGAAGGAGGTCCATGGCGCGGGCGGCTACGGCATGCTGGTCGGGCCGGCGGCCACCAAGGACGAGGTCGAGGCCTTCCGTGCCCGCCTCGTCGCCAACCCGGGCAACTACATCGCCCAGCCGACGCTGTCGCTGTCGACCTGCCCGACCTTTGTCGAGAGCGGCGTGGCGCCGCGTCATATCGATCTGCGACCCTTTGTGCTGTCGGGCTCGTCGGTGCGCATGGTGCCGGGCGGGCTGACCCGGGTGGCACTGAAGGAGGGCTCACTCGTGGTCAACAGCAGCCAAGGCGGCGGGACCAAGGACACCTGGGTGCTGGAAGACTGAGGGAGACAAGAAGATGCTTTCTAGAACCGCTGACCATCTCTATTGGATGTCCCGCTATATCGAGCGGGCCGAGAACACGGCTCGTCTTCTGGATATCGCCTACCAGACCTCCCTCCAGCCCCAGGCTGCGGACGAGTCCGAGCAGACCTGGCGCAGCCTGGTGTCCATCTCCGAGCTGAACAGCCTCTATGGCGGCAAGTATTCGTCCATCAACGGCCGCAATGTCATGGAGTTCATGGTGGCCGACGAGAGCAATCTCTCGTCCATCTTCAACTGCCTGCGGGCCGCGCGCGAGAACGCGCGGGCCGTGCGCGGCGCGCTGACGACCGAGGTCTGGGAGACCATGAACCAGACCTGGCTGGAGTTCCGCCGCCTGCTGCGCGAAGGCGCGCTGGCGCGCGACCCCTCGCAGTTCTTCGAATGGGTCAAGTACCGCAGCCATCTGTCGCGGGGCGTCACTGTGGGCACCATGCTGCAGGACGAGGCTTTCCACTTCATCCGCATCGGCTCCTTCCTGGAGCGGTCCGACAACACGGCACGCCTGCTGGACGTGAAGTTCTATCGCCAGGAGCAGACCCAGGGCGAACATGACGCGGCGCGCGACTTCTACTACTGGTCGGCCGTGCTGCGCTCGGTGTCGGGCTTCGAGATCTACCGCAAGGTCTACAGCAATGTCATCCAGCCCGACAAGGTCGCCGAGCTGCTGATCCTGCGCCCCGACATGCCGCGCTCGCTGTCCCACTGCATCACGCGCATGCAGGCCAACCTCAAGCGCGTGGCCAACCCGCAGTCGGGCGAGACGCTGAGGCGCGTCGGCCGGCTCGAGGCCAAGCTGGCCTTCGGCAGCATCGACGAGATCCTGGCCGAGGGCCTGCACCCCTTCCTGGACGGCTTCCTCGCCGAGGTGTCGGACCTGGGCGACCGCATCAGCAAAGATTTTCTTGTCTAAGAGACCCTGAGGACCACGCATGGCCATCCACGTTGCCCTCAAGCACGTCACCCGCTATAAATACGACCGCCCGGTCAACCTGGGCCCCCAGGTCGTGCGCCTGCGGCCAGCGCCGCATTGCCGCACCCCGGTGCTGTCCTACTCGCTGCGCATCGAGCCCGAGAACCACTTCATCAACTGGCAGCAGGATCCCTTCGCCAACTACCTGGCGCGGCTGGTCTTTCCGGAGAGGACGACCGAGTTCACCGTCACGGTGGACCTGGTCGCGGAGATGGCGGTCTACAACCCCTTCGACTTCTTCCTCGAGCCGCACGCGCAGAAATTCCCCTTCGTCTATGACGAGGCCCAGCAGATCGAGCTGGCGCCCTATCTGCAGGTCGAGGCGCCCACGCCGCTGCTGGCCGCCTATCTGAAGGACATCCCCCGCACCGAGCGCGCCACCATCGACTTCCTCGTCGAGCTGAACCAGCGCGTGCAGAACAGCGTCTCCTACCTGATCCGCATGGAGCCGGGTGTGCAGACGCCCGAGGAGACGCTGGAGAAGGCGTCCGGCTCCTGTCGCGACTCCGGCTGGCTGCTGGTGCAGCTGATGCGCCACCTGGGCCTGGCCGCGCGTTTCGTGTCGGGCTACCTGATCCAGCTGACGCCCGACGAGAAGGCCCTGGACGGCCCCAGCGGCACCGAGATCGACTTCACCGACCTGCATGCCTGGTGCGAGGTCTACCTGCCGGGCGCCGGCTGGGTGGGCCTGGACCCGACCTCGGGCCTGATGGCCGGCGAGGGTCACATCCCTCTGGCGGCCACGCCCACGCCCGGCAGCGCCGCGCCCATCAGCGGCGGCGTCGACAAGAGCGAGGTCGAGTTCGAGCACGAGATGAGCGTCACGCGCATCTACGAGTCGCCGCGCGTCACCAAGCCCTACAGCGAGGAGCAATGGGCCGAGGTGCTGAAGCTGGGCGAGCAGGTCGACCGTGAACTGCAGGCCGGCGACGTGCGCCTGACCATGGGCGGCGAGCCCACCTTCGTCTCCATCGACGACCGCGACGCGGCGGAATGGAATACCGAGGCCCTGGGCCCCACCAAGCGCCTCTACGCCCAGCAGCTGACCCACAGGCTGCGTGACGAATACGGCCAGGGCGGCTTCCTGCATTTCGGCCAGGGCAAGTGGTACCCGGGCGAGCAGCTGCCGCGCTGGGCCCTGTCCATCTACTGGCGGGCCGATGGCCAGGCCTGCTGGCGCAATCCGGACTGGTTCGCCGACGAGCGCGAGGGCCATGCCTACACCAGCGAGCACGCCGGCAAGTTCATGGGCGCGCTCACCCGGCGCCTGGGCCTGACCGACGCCCATGTGCGGCCGGCCTTTGAAGACACCTTCTACTACCTGTGGCGCGAGCGCCGCCTGCCGGTCAATGTCGACCCCTTCGACTCGCGCGTGGACGACGAGATGGAGCGCGTGCGCCTGCGCCGCGTCTTCGACCAGGGCCTCTCGCATGTGGTCGGCCTGGTGCTGCCCATCCGCCACAGCGGCGACTCGCCGGCCCTGGCCGGCCCGCGCTGGCAGACGGGGCCCTGGTTCCTGCGCGACGAGCGTCTCTACCTCCACCCGGGCGACTCGCCCATGGGCTGGCGCCTGCCGCTGGATTCCCTGCCCTGGGTCAGCAAGGGCGACTTCCCCTATCTGATCGAGCAGGACCCGTTTGCGCCGCGCGGCATGCTGCCGGCGACTGCGACGCTGCGGGCCCAGGTGCAGGGCGTCACGTCCAGCGGGCCGACGCCGGGCCTGCTGCGAGGCGGCGGCGTGGATGTCGGGCCTGGCGCGTTGCGCGGTGGCGTTCCATCAGCGCAAGCCACGCCAGCCCGTTTCGAGAGCGCCCATGGCATCACGCGCACGGCCCTGTGCGTCGAGGCCCGCGACCCGCGCCGCGCCAACGGCCCGTCGGCCGAGGCCAAGGGCCAGGCCAGCGGCGTGCTCTATGTCTTCATGCCGCCGCTGGAGAAGCTCGAGCACTATCTCGAGCTGCTGACGGCGGTGGAGGCCGCCTGCGAGGACACCGGCTACAAGATCGTGCTGGAGGGCTATCCGCCGCCGCGCGACCCGCGCCTCAAGCTGCTGCAGGTCACGCCCGATCCCGGCGTCATCGAGGTCAACATCCACCCGGCCCACAACTGGGGCGAGCTGGTCCAGCACACCGAATTCCTCTACGAGGCGGCGCGCCTGACGCGGCTGTCCAGCGAGAAGTTCATGATCGACGGCCGCCACAGCGGCACCGGCGGCGGCAACCATTTCGTGCTGGGCGGCGCCACGCCGGCCGACTCGCCCTTCCTGCGCCGGCCCGCGCTGCTGGCCTCCCTGCTGGCCTATTGGCACAACCATCCGAGCCTGAGCTATCTGTTCAGCGGCCTCTTCATCGGCCCGACCAGCCAGGCGCCGCGCGTGGACGAGGCCCGCAACGACCAGCTGCGCGAGCTGGAGATCGCGCTGGACGAGATCCACAAGCTCGGGGACAGCGTCGTGCCCTGGCTCATCGACCGCACGCTGCGCAATGTGCTGGTCGACGTGACGGGCAACACCCACCGCAGCGAGTTCTGCATCGACAAGCTCTACTCGCCCGATTCGGCCACCGGCCGGCTGGGCCTGCTGGAACTGCGCGCCTTCGAGATGCCGCCCCATGCGCGCATGAGCATCGTGCAGCAGCTGCTGCTGCGGGCTTTGGTGGCGCGCTTCTGGAAGAAGCCCTATCGCGCGCCGCTGGTGCGCTGGGGCACGGAGCTGCACGACCGCTGGCTGCTGCCCCACTTCATCCGCGACGACTTCGCCGACGTCATGCAGGACATGAAGGAGGCGGGCTATGCCATGGACGCCGCCTGGTTCGCGCCCCATTACGAGTTCCGCTTCCCCAAGTACGGCGAATTCGCCTCGCGCGGCGTGCATGTGACGCTGCGCGGCGCGCTGGAGCCCTGGCATGTGATGGGCGAGGAGGGTTCGTCCGGCGGCACGGTGCGCTATGTGGATGCTTCGCTGGAGAGGCTGGAGCTGCATGTCAGCGGCCTGGTCGATCCGCGCCACCGCATCACCGTCAATGGCCGGCCCGTGCCCCTGCAGCCCACCGGCCGCGTCGGCGAGTTCGTCTGCGGCGTGCGCTACCGCGCCTGGCTGCCGCCGTCGGCCCTGCATCCCACCATCGGCATCCATGCGCCGCTGACGGTGGACCTGGTCGACACCTGGCAGCAGAAGTCCCTGGGCGGCTGCCGCTATTTCGTCGCCCACCCGGGCGGCCGCAACTACGCGACGCTGCCGGTCAATGCCTACGAGGCCGAGAGCCGCCGCCTGGCGCGCTTCGCGGCCATCGGGCATTCGCCGGGCCGAGTCGAAGTGAAAGAGCCGCAACGAAGTCTGGAGTTCCCGTTCACGCTGGACCTGCGCAAGGCAAACTAGGCTGATGAGAATTGAGATCGAACCCGGCGTCCGCCTCTTCGTCGACATCGAGGGCCTGGGCCATGAGCCCGTCGGCCCTGAACTGCGCGAGAAGCCGACGCTGATCCTCATCCACGGCGGGCCGGGTTTCGACCACACGGCCTTCCGGCCCTTTTTCAGCCGCTTCACCGATCTCTGCCAGGTCGTCTATTACGACCAGCGCGGCCATGGCCGCAGCGATCCGCGGCCGGCGGACGAATGGGTGCTGGACGTCTTCGCCGATGACGTCGTGCGCCTGTGCGATGCGCTGGGCGTCACCAAGCCCATCGTGCTGGGCCAGAGCTTTGGCGGCTTCGTCGCCCAGCGCTACCTGGCCCGCCACCCCGAGCATCCGAGCAAGGTCGTGCTGTCCAGCACCTCGCATCACTTCGGACTGGAGCGCAAGGTCGAGCGCTTCGGCGCCCTCGGCGGGCCGGATGCCGCGGCCGCCACGCGCGAGTTCTGGGAGAACCCCGGGCCGGCCTCCTGGGCCGTCTACGAGAAGCACTGCCGCCACCTCTACAACACCCAGCCCAAGAACCCGAATGCCGGCGGCTGGATGATGTTCAAGCCCGAGATCCTGTACGCGCACACCCGCACCGAGCTGCGCGACATGGACCTGCGGCCCGGCCTGTCCCAGGTGCAATGCCCGGTGCTGGTCATGGCCGGCGAGGAAGACCCCGTCACGCCGCCCCAGGATGCCGAGGAGATCGTGGCTGCGCTGCCGGCCCAGTGGGTGCAGTTCGAGCGCTTCGCCAAGGTCGGCCACGGCGCTTGGCGCGATGATGCCGAGGCGGCCGAGCGCGTGCTGCGCGCCTTCCTGTCGCCCCGCGGCCAGCTGGCGACCGACCTGCCGCCGGCGACACCCTGAAGCGGGGTCCCCGCGCCGCGTCGGGCGCGGACATTGCTCGACAATGCGTTTTCGCCCTTTCAGCGCCGCATGAACGCATCGACCCGCCTCGCCCATGTCTGAGCTCACTCCCAGCCAGTGGAGCCTGCTGCCCGACGAGCCGGACGAGCCCGCCGCGCCCGATCCGCTGACCCAGGCAGCCTCGGCTGCCCTGCGCAGCCGCGACGGCCATTTCTACGAGTTGACCGGCCAGGTCAACCAGGCCGGTGAACCGCAGGGCGGCCTGACGGCGCGCTGGAAGCGCTTCTTCGCCGCCGGCGGCTCGGCCGGCTGGCAGGAGCTCAGCGCCAAGGCCCTGCGTGTGCAGCGCCGCGTGCTCGAGGACGGTGCCAGCTACAACGTGCACAGCGACGGCCCGCCGCTGCCGGGGCAGGAGGGCGAAGGCATCGCCCTGGCCCGCCATTGGCCGCTGGAGCTGCTGCCCATGCTGATCGAGCCCGAGGAATGGCGCGGCATCGAGGCCGGCATCATCCAGCGCGCCCGCTTGCTCAACGCCGTCATGGCCGACACCTATGGCGAGCGCCGCCTGCTGCAGCAGGGCCTGCTGCCGGCGTCGCTGGTGCTGGCCCACCCGCAATACCTGCGTGCCATGCATGGCAGCGCCGCGCGCGGCGACGTGCATCTGCATGTGCTGGCCTTCGACCTGACGCGCTGCGCTGACGGCCATTGGTGGGTGGTCGGCCAGCGCACCCAGGCGGCATCGGGCCTGGGCTATGTGCTCGAGAACCGCCTCATCATCGCCCAGCAGTTCCCCGAGGCCTTCCGCCAGATGGCCGTGCAGCGCCTGGCGGCCAGCTACCGCGACCTCATCCAGGCATTGACGAAGCTGTCGCCCGCCGGCGAGCGCAGCCGCGTCGCGCTGCTGACGCCGGGGCCGCGCAACGAGACCTATTTCGAGCAGGCCTTCCTGGCGCGTTATCTCGGCATCACGCTGGTGGAAGGCGCCGACCTGACCGTGCGCGCCGACAAGGTCTATCTGAAGACCCTGGCCGGCCTGGAGCGCGTGCATGTGCTGCTGCGCCGCGTCGACGACACCTGGCTGGACCCGCTGGAGCTGCGCCCCGACTCCATCCTCGGCGTGCCCGGCCTGCTGCAGGCGGTGCGGGCCGGCGAGGTCGTCATCGCCAACGCGCCCGGTTCGGGCTGGCTGGAAAGCCCGGGCCTGGCCGCCTTCTGGCCCGGCGTGGCCGAGAGCCTGCTGGGCGAGGAGCTGCAGCTCCCGGCCATCCAGAGCTGGTGGTGCGGCGAGGAGAGCGCCTGGGCTGCCCTGCGCCCGCGGCTGGCCGAGTTCATCGTCGTGGCGACCTTCTCGTCCAGCAGCACGACGCGCAGCTTCGCGCCGGTCGTCGCCGCCGAGCTCAGCGACGAGGCGCTGCACGAGCTGGCGGCGCAGATCGATGCTGACCCCACGGCCTACACGCTGCAGGCCCGCGTCAAGCCCACCAAGCAGCCGGTCTGGACGCGCGGCGCGCTGGAGCCGCGCGTGGCGGTGCTGCGCGTCTTCGCGATGACCGACGGCCAGGGCGGCTGGAAGGTGCTGCCCGGCGGCCTGACCCGCGTGGCGCCGCGCCGCGACCCGCTGGCCGACGCCTGGCTGTCCATCCAGCGCGGCAGCTTGAGCGCCGACACCTGGGTCATGACCGATGGCGAGGTCGATCCGACCAGCCTGCTGTCCCAGCCTCTGCAGGCCGCCGACCTGCGCGACGTGCACTGGACGGTGACCAGCCGCGCCGCCGAGAACCTGTTCTGGCTGGGCCGCTACACCGAGCGCGCCGAGAACAGCGCCCGCCTGGCCCGCCATGTCATCGAGGCCAGCGTCATGGTGCAGCGCGGCGCCATGCCCGTGCCCATGCTGCCTCTGCTGGACGCGCTGGCGCGCCGGCACGGCCTGGTCGGGCCGGATGCGCCGCCGGCCGCGGAAGACCCGCGCGGCTTCGAGCGTGCGCTGCTGGCGGCCCTGCTGCCCGGCTCGGGCGTCAACAGCGTGGGCTGGAATCTGCGCGCGCTGCAGGGCTGCGCACAGGCGCTGCGCGAACGCCTGTCGCCCGAGGCCTGGCGCCTCATCCACGAGACGGCGGCCCAGTTCGAGCAGCATCTGCGCGCCGTGCTGGACCGCCCCGGCCCCAGCGCCTCGGTCACCGATGTGCTGAACGTGCTGGCCCGTGCCGACACCCACTTGGCCGCCATCACCGGCGCCCAGACCGACCGCATGACGCGCGACGATGGCTGGCGGCTGCTGTCCATCGGCCGCCAGCTCGAGCGACTGTCCTTCCATGCCGAGGTGCTGGCCGAGACCTTTGAACAAGACCTGGCGCTCACCGAGGACGGCTTCGCGCTGCTGCTGGGCGTGTTCGACTCCACCATCACCTACCGCGCCCAGTTCCAGGCCCGGCGCGAGGCCGCGCCCCTGCTGCATCTGCTGGTGCATGACACCGACAACCCACGCTCGCTCGGCTGGGTGGCGCGCACCATGCGCGAGCGCTTCGCCAAGCTGGCCCGCCACGACCCGGGCTGGGCGGCCGACATCGCCGCCGACCTGCCCATGCCCGAGGCCTGGCCGCTTGCCGAGCTGGCCGGCCCGACGGCGACCCTGGTCGAGCATCTGCAGCGCGCGGCGGCCCAGGCCAGCGAGCTGTCCAGCCTGATCAGCCAGCGCTATTTCGCCCACGTCATCGGTGCGGAGCAGCGCGTATGGCAGTGAAGCTCTCCGTCCATCACGTCACCGAGTACACCTATGAGGACTCGGTGGAGTGGGCCCACCACGCAGCCTGCCTGGCGCCGCGGGACACGCCCTGGCAGGACGCCAGCGGCTGGCAGCTCAACATCGACCCGCTGCCCGACGGCTGGGGCGTCGAGGGCCTGGAGCTGGATGCGACCGAGCTGGCCCGCCATCTGCGCCGCGACCCCTGGGGCAACCGCCACCTGAGCTTCGGCCATGCGCGCGTGCACGAGATGCTGGTCGTCGACAGCCGCTTCGTCGCCGAACTGCGGGACCGGCCCGCGCCCGATCCCACGCGCGGGCCGGATTGGGAGTCGGCCGCGCGCAGCCTGCGCTACCGCGCCGGCCGGGCCCTGCAGGAGGCCGACGAGTTCGCGCTCGCCTCCACCTATGCCGCGCCGGATGCGACGCTGGCCGCCTATGCCCGCCGCGCCTTCACGCCGGCCCGCCGGGTGGCCGCGGGCGGGTTGGCGCTGATGCAGCAGATCCACGCCGACCTGCGCTATCTGCCGCAGAGCACGACGGTCGCCACCCGCGCCGCCGCTGCGCTGGCCCAGCGCAGCGGCGTCTGCCAGGACTTCGCCCATGTCTTCATCGCCGCCTGCCGCTCCCTGGGCCTGGCGGCGCGCTATGTGTCGGGCTATCTGCTGACGCGGCCGCCTGAAGGCGCGCCCAAGCTGGTTGGCGCCGATGCCTCGCATGCCTGGGCCGAGCTGTGGTGCCCCGAGCAGGGCTGGCTGGCCCTGGACCCGACCAATGCCGTGCCCGCGGGCCTGGACCATGTCACCCTGGCCTGGGGCCGCGACTATGCCGACGTGGCGCCGCTGCGCGGCGTGCTGCGCGGCGGCGGCGTGGCGACACTGCGCGTGAGCGTGACGGTCGAACCCGCCGCAGCCTAGTTCCAGTCCGCCAGCACCTGGGCCTCGTCGACCTCGACGGGGCGCAGGATGACGCTGGCCAGTTCGCGGCCCTGGGCATCGACCTGGCTGGCCACGCTGACGTCGGCCTCGAAGCACTGGCCGTCGCGGCGCCGCATGCGCAGCCGGCCCCGCGCCCGCCCGTGGCTGGCGCGCTCGGCCATCAGCGCGGCCAGGCGCGGGTCGTCGAGGTCGAGGAGGTCGGCCCGTGCCGTCGCGAGCATCTCGGCCTCGCTGCGCTCGAACAGGGCGCAGGCCGCCGGGTTGGCCGCGACGATGCCGCCGCCGGGGCGGGTGTTGAGGATGGCGTCAGGGCTCTGCTCGAACAGCAGGCGCCAGCGGCTGTCGTCGGGCGGCGGCGATGCCGTCCGGCCCAACCGGCTTGCCAGGGCGGCGAGGGCCAGGGCGCTGAGCAGGCCGGCGAAGAACAGGGCCAGCGTGGCTTCGTCGGCATGCTGCCACCAAGCCAGAGGCCGCGGCAGCACCTCGATCCGCCAGCGCCGGTCGGCCACGGGCAGCTCGAAGCTCGGCAGCGCGGCCTCGGCGGCGCCCGCTGGATCGCTGTCGTAGACGGGCATCTTGCCCTCGGGATCGGTCACTCGCACCCGGGCCAGCGTGGTCAGCTCGGCGGGCAGGGCGCTGCGCACCAGCTCGGCGCTGCGAAAGGCAATGCCGACCACGCCCTGGGCCGCCGCGCGCCGGGCCTCGGCCTCGGCGGGCAGGCGGCCGTCGCGGTAGAAGGCGGCGCGCACGACGATGCTGGTCAGCTCCGGATGGCCGGGCCGGTGGCGGTCGCGCGCCAGCAGCAAGGGGGGCGTCGCGACCAGGCCGCCGGCGGCGATGGCGCGTTCGACAGCCGCACGGTATTGCTGGCGGGGGTCGTAGAGGTCGTAGCCGTCGTTGGTCGGGTCGGCCGGATGCTGGTGGCGCAGCAGCATGTACTCGGGCCGCTCGCCGGCGGGCTGGACGCTGAAGCTCGGATGGCCGGCGGGGTCGGTGCTGCGATGGCCTTGCACCCGCTGCAGATAGGCCGACAGGCCGTCGGCGCCGACGCGGTCGGCCACAAAGCTCAGGATCAGGCCGGGATGGCGGCCCGCGCCCAGCACGCTGTCGGCATAGCGGGCGAAGCGCGCGTCATCCAGGGCCACGGGGCCGCTGGCGGCCAGGCGCAGGGCGGGCAGCACATCGAGCTGGCCGCGCACGGCGCTGGCCAGCGATACACGCAGCGCCTCGGCGCGGTGTTCGAGCAGCAGGCGGCGCTCGTCGGCATTGCGCTGCAGCGACCAGGCCGCCAAGGCCAGGGTCAGGGCCAGCGTGGTCGCGAACAGCAGCCCGGGCAGGGCCCGGTGGGCAAGAGCGGTGGCGCGAGCGGCGTGCAGGGCCAGGGTGGCCTCCCGGAGCTGACGGAGCCCATGCCGAGCGAGCTAACGCATCAGTCGGTCGGCATGGTGGCCCGATGATAGGCCAGCCGGGCGTCGTCAAGCTTTCAGCAGCGGCAGCACCGACACGACCATCAGCGCCGCGGCGCCCCAGTTGAAGGCCTGCAGCGCGCGGGGGCGGTGCAGCCAGCGGCGCATCTGCTCGCCCAGCAGGGCCCAGGAGCCGCAGCAGGGCAGGTTGACGAGCACGAAGACGGCCGTCATGGCCGCGATGCCGAGTTCGCTGTAGGCCGTCACGGCCGTCAGCGCCATGGCCCAGGCCTTGGGGTTGACGACCTGGAACAGGGCCGCGGCGCCAAAGCCCATGGGTTTGCCGGCAGCCTGCACCCCGTCCGCCTGGGGCGGTGCCGCCGTCGCGACCTTCCAGGCCAGATAGAGCAGATAGGCCAGGCTGGCCCATTTCAGCCCGTCATGCAGGCCGGGGAAGCGCGTGAAGACCTCGCCCAGGCCCAGGCCGACCAGGGCGAGCATGACGCCGAAGCCGAAGCTGATGCCCAGCAGATGCGGCAGGCTGCGCCGCCAGCCGAAGTTGGTGCCCGAGGCCAGCAGCATCAGGTTGTTGGGGCCGGGCGTGATGGAGGTGACGAAGGCGAAGCCGGCAAGGGCGAGGAGGGTGGCGCTGGTTTCCATGGCCCGCAACTCTAGGCAGGCCGGCCTCGAATGGGCTTGCGTTTTGCGGTGGTGGGTGGCTTGCCTGTGCAATCATCTGCGGCCATGGATGCCATCGACGACAAGATATTGCGCGAACTGGTCAGGGACGGCCGCGTGACCAATGCCGAGCTGGCCCAGCGCATCGCGCTCAGCCCATCGGCCTGCCTGCGCCGCGTGCAGGAGCTGGAGAGGCTGGGCGTCATCAAGGGCTACCGGGCCGTGCTGGACCCGGCCCGCCTGGGCCTGGGCTTTGTCGCCTATGTGGCCATCGGCCTGTCGCGCCACACGCTGGGCGAGCAGCTGAGCTTCGAGCAGGCCATGCGCGACTGCCCGGTCGTGCGCGAATGCCACAACGTGACCGGCGCGTTTGAGTACCTGCTGCGTGTGGAAGTGACAGACCTGCCAGCCTACAAGCGCTTCCATGCCGACGTGCTCGGCGGCCTGCCCCAGGTCAGCATGATCACCAGCTATATCGTGATGGACTCGCCCAAGGATGAGCGGGGCTAGGCAGGACGCGCAACGCTAGCTGTGCCCTTTACGTCACCGTCCCGCGCCCTAACCGGGCGCTGCAGCGGACGGCTTCGCCATCCGCGGATCCAAAACGTTAGACCGCACCATCTTGAACTCTCCCGACACAAAGACTGCCATTCGCCGCAGACTATTTCTTGAGGCCGTTTGCAATGGCAACCGCGAGCCGCAGCATGGGTTTCAGCTTTGCCCAAAGTGCGGTGGGCGAGGTTCCGCTTGCATTGAGCGAGTCGAGGGTGGCCGCCACATCGCTGCGTTTGAAGAGTGCGAAGAGTGCAACGGGGAAACCATTGTCCCTACGCTCTAGCAATTCTGTCGGGAGAGACAGCCTGAGAGCTGCGCTTGCAGGTTCCCTTCGCGGCATTGCCGCTACGGCGGCCCCTCACATCAAACGCTAGGGCTCCAGTTCTGTATGCCGTCGCTCGACATTCCCTCCGACTTCCCACTTGCTCTGCTTTGCCGTAGGCCGGAAAGCGTTCTCTCGATGGAAGGATTGGGCGTCATGTTTGCGAAGCAATCAGCTGTTGGAACACAGCCTCTGCTTGAAACGTTGACTCGGGAGGTAGGCGCACGATGAGCATGCCGCCGAAGACCTGTTCCCAATAGCCCCCGACCTCCTCGACCTTCTCGCGAAAGCGTTGCGTTTCCGGGGCGCTTGCCAACCGTCTCGAGAGTGCCCACTCGAAGACTTGCCAGTTGGCCCGTTCAACGACCTCCAGAATGCGCAGCGTTCCATCCTCAAGTTCTTCGACTCGAACCAGATCTGCAAAGCCAACCGAATCCGAGACGATAGGAACGGCGCGAATGCGATACGTATCGGACCCGACGCGCTCCATGGGAAGCGCCATGGTTGCGTCTGCATCGGGAAACTCAACGCGGACGTCTCCGGGATTGTCGAATTGAATATTGATGTTCATGTCACTCGCAGATCGCTCATGTGAGTGCCTGCGCGTGGATGCCGGCAGATCCAGCAAGCGCTGGCACCACCCAAGCCATCTTTGGAAAGTGCGCCGGCGCCAGTGCCGCAACAGCGACGCTGATCACGCCCAACGTGAGCATGCAAAGGTAGACGACGTTTGCAACTTGTGTTTCTGCGTCAGGAGGTACGCCGTCCTGCTCGGCCTTTTCCTTGAGAGTGCCTTCGCGGCCACTTCGGAAGTGGTTGAAGAGGAACGTACCGGCAAACGCGAAGGGGGCGACTGACATTGCTTTCCAAAGGGGAAGGCCGACTTCTTCGTCCAGCCATGCAACCACCGCGAGTGCCAGGAGCATGGCCGCGCAAAGGGCAACGTAGCGCAAGTGATGTGTTCGGGCGCGCATGCTGTTGTGCTGCTTAACGTTCGCGCGCAGCGGACGGGTAAGCCGTCCGCTGCAGCAAATGGTTGGGCATGGCGTCTCCGGAGCTTGCCTGCTGCAGTGTTTCAACCATGGCTGCTGCCTTGCAGCTCACTTCAATATCCAGTGCAGTTTCTCCCTGGGTCGTTCGGGTAGACGTCAACTCCGCCGTTTGTGCACGACTTTCAGTTTTCACGGTACGTTCCCTCGATCCGCCGCTCCTGCAGTTCCATGTTCTCCAGGAACGCCTGTTTGATCCTCTTCAGTGTGTCCGCCTGCGGCCACGCATGACTCTGGTTCATGCCGTTCGCAACGTGTCGCGCGATGTCAGCGAGGAGGTTGCCCCACGCTTCTCCTTCATCTACATCGCAGTCCTCCGCGTCCTCCCACATCCCGAGCAGAAGGGAGACATGAACGTCCGAGTGCGCGAGCCAAACGCGGATCATTTCTGTGGCACCGTCATCACCCGCTGTTTCGGGCGGAATCTCGAGTGGTCTCGTCAAAACACGGGCTCCCAGTGACGTTCAACGTTGGAGCTGAGTCGCGAGCGGCGGCTTGCCGACGCTAGTCGGCTCGAGCGACCGGTTAGACCTATGCATTTCTACGCAGCTAGTTCTTGGTTTGTAGCGTGAACCCAGCGGGGGCTCGCTCCGGTGGCGCGCTCTGGCAGTGATACATGTCCATGTAGATGGTCCGCTTCACCGCGCCGCACGACACCTCATACCCATCGACAACATGATGATCAGCTTCACCAGCCTTGAGCGCGCGCCCGGTCATCATCGCCTCCAACACCGCGCTTGATTGCTCCTTAGTCATGTTCTCTGGAGGTTCCACTCGCGACCCAAAGCTTCCAATGCGGCTGAACGTTGGTCGAGTGCCGTCCGCACACACCAAGCGCGCAAGGTAGGCACGTTGGCCCGAAGGTTTACAAACCTCAATCGCTGCAGCTTTACTTTCCCCAAATGCAGCAGTTGTCTGCGGATCTGCAGGTTTGGTAGGGCTCGCGCAACCCGCCAGAGCGAGAGAAACGGCAAGGGCCAGTCCATTCGTTCGAAATCTCATGTTTCTCCCTATAGGTCTAACGTTGAAGCTCAGCGGGCGGCGCAGCCGTCCGCTGGATCGACCAGTTAGACCGCAGCACTGACAGCGCATTAAGGCTAGTCACTGACACACCTTACTTCTGCATCGCACCGATAGGCTCGACTAAAGAAAACCGACAAACGCACCGCAACTGACAAGAGGTGCTGGTTTGACGCGCCACCGTGAACCGAGATCAATTCGAGCAGTTCATGCACCAGCGCACCAGCTGCTGTAGATGAGATTCGGGGGCCGTCGTAAAACGCTTGCCAAAGGCGCGACAGCTCTGGATACCGCTCGTCATCCGACCGAACGAAGTCAAACAGGAACTCTTCGTGGTGGTCAATGCGCTCACGAGAGTCTTCAAAGTACATGTCGAATGCCATTGCGGGGCGACCTTGCGGTCTAACGTGTTGTCGGCAAATCGTTAACGATATTTGCCTAACATTTGAGCATGCGACCCTAACGTCCAGCAACGTCAGCGGAGCGCGACGCTCGCTGCGAGTGGCGGTTGGGAGGTGCCACCGTCGAAGCTGCAGTCGGTGTGTCGCCGTCGAGGCACGAGGACCAGCACCAGCCATTCGACTGGTAGCGGCGTTTCCTGGGTTTTGCACTTCGAGCCTAACCTGACGGACGCGAGGCAGTGGCGTGTGTTCAGGGATGGCCAGCCGTGGATGTGCGCAGGTTTGGAGCGGGTTTTGCGCGGCACCTGAAAGAGGGATTCAGCCCAGCGGCGTACCGAACAAGCGACCGAAAGACGGCAGCGCAGCCGTTTCGGGCCTGCGCAATTCGGCCAGCAGCAAGGCCCGCGTCCCGAGCGGCAGCTCAGCCTTGAGCGCCAGGGCTGCCGCCCGTCGCGCATCGGCCAGCCACTGCGTGTCGCCGGTCAGCTGGTAGCGGCGCAGCAGGTCGAAGCTGCGCAGCAAGGGTGCGCGAGGCAGGCGGGCCTGCAAGGCTTGCGCGAGGGACGCGTCGTCGGCGAACACGTCGTGCGCCAAGGCCCACAGCGGCAGTGTCCCGCCGCCATCGCGGCGCAGCGCCCGCAGCCGGCGGTCCAGAGCCGCTGGCACGACCATGCGGCCCGTCTTCGCCAACGCCAGGACTGATTGCAGGGCCGCGGCCGTCCCTGCCGATGCGTACGCATCCTGGCTTGCAGGCGCGCGCATCAGGGCCGGCACCTGCCGGGTCGCCCAGCCGACCAGCTTCGCCGTCTCGGCGCATTGAGGGGATGCGCCGTCCAGCAGGCCAGCCGCCAGGCGCAATGCGCGCCACAGCGGCGGGCCATCGGCGACGGACCGGGCCGCGTCCAGGAAGGCAGTCTGCGCCCGGCCTTCCGCTCGCGCGTCCGAGCGGGCCTGCGCCAGCTTGACGCGCACGAAGCAGGCCTCGACGCCCGGCGCCGTTCGAGCCGCCAGCAGATCCGCCGCGGCGAGCAACTCGGCGTCGTCCAGTGCGACGGCCACGCGCAGCGCGAACCAGGCCCAGTCACGCGGATGGCGTGACGGCGTTTCCAGCCGCCGCACCGCCTCGACAGCGTCCTCGAGAGCGCGCTCGGATGCGCCTATTCCGGAAGGGCCGGGCCTGGCCCGCGCGCCCGTCTCGATGTCGATGGCGGCGCCGGCGAAGGCTTGCGCCATGGCCGCGACGTCTTCGAAGCGCTGCTGCGGATCGTGAGCCAGGGCCTTGCGCAGCACGCGCTCGACCGACGGCCATGCCGGCACGCCGCGTGCGGTGAAGGGCAGGGCCGGGCGCGTCGCGATGCGGCGCAGCAGTTCATCCTGTACCGCCGGCGCGTCGATGGGATGCAGTCCGGTGAGCAGCAGATAGGCCAGCGTGGCCACCGCGTACTGTTCCGACGCGGCGCTGGCAGGCGGGGCCGGCGTGCCGGCAAGCAGGGCCTGCGCCATCTGCGGGTCGTAGAACTGCGGAATGCCGGCGCGCGCGAGATCGAATGCCGGCGGCATGGCCCCCAGGGGGCTGGCCTGGCCGAAGTCGAGGATGACGATGCGGCCATCGTCGCTCACCAGGCAGTTGCCAGGATGGATGTCGCCATGCAGCACGCCCTGTCCGTGCAGCCGGCCATAGGCCTGCAGCAGCGCGGTGACGAGGGTGTGCAGGCCCGCCCGGTCCCTCGCTGCGCGCAAGGCCTGCGCGGCCGTGCCCACGGACACGCCGTCGCACCAGGTCATGGCCAGGTAGGCGCGCCCGCCGTGCTCGCCTGCCGAGACGAGCCCTGGCGTATCGCGACCGTCCAGGCCGGCCAGCGTGGACGCCTCGCGTGCCAGCACCGAGGCCATCCGGGAGCTGGCCTCGCGGGCAATCTTCAGCGCCACCAGCTGCCCGTCGGCGGCGCGGGCGCGGAACACTTCGGAATCGTCCAGGGATCGCACGCCCGCCTCGATCTCGAAGCCGGCAAAGGCTTCGCCGGGTGCCAGGCTGGGGCCGCCCGCGGCGGCCTCCGGCGCGTCTTCGGGCAGCAGCAGCCGCGCCTCGACCAGCGTCGCGAGCGCATCGAAGGCGGCTTCCAGCATCGCCTGCGGGTCCTGGCCTTGCGCGCGGGCGAAGCGCAGCACGCCGTCGGTCAGCCGGCTCGGCGTGCGGAACTCGCCGAGCAATTCGGCCAGCGGGCGCGGCACCAGCCGCGTGGTGACCCGAAATCCTTGCCGCGTGACGACCGATTGATCCATGACCACCGCGCCGATGCGCGCGCGCACCCGGGCCGACAGTTCAGCGACCGGCAGCACCTTGGCATCGGCCGGCAGGATGAAGCAGGTGCCGGCGAGGTCGGGCGCGGCGGTGTGCTGGGCGCTCAATGCGCACGCCTCCTGGTGGTCCGTGCACCGCCGCGGGCCTTGCGCGCAAGGCTGTCGCCGGGCTCGGGCCAGGGGTGGCTGAAGCTGTCGGGTCCGGGCCGCCAGCAGTCGGTGTCGAGGCCGGCCGAGCGGAGTTCGGCAAGGACGTCGGCCACGGCTTGCCGAGGCTCGCGCCCGTTCTGCGCCAGCAGGCCCGCCGCCAGCCGGCGCGTGATCCAGGCTCGCCAGCTGGTCGGTCCATCGCTGAGCGGTGGATCGACCCCTGCCGACAGCAGGCCGTCGCCGCCCAGCTCGGTGGTGAAGGGCACGCCCTGCGGCGGACAGCCGGCCAGGCGCTGTTCCAGCCGCTGAACCACTTCGGCCATCTGTTGCGGCGCATCGAAATAGGCCATCAGCTTGTCCGGCCGCAGCAGGCCTTCGATGCCGCGGCCGATCTTGAACGAGCGCACCTGGGCCTGCACGAAGGCATCGATGATGATGCCGCAGGCGTCGGGCAGGGCGTCCGGCCGCGGGCTCACATAGAGCTTGCTGGCCGCGGTCAGCGGCACGGGCAGCCCGGCGCGGGTGAACGAGATCCAGCCCTGGATGGTGCTCGCCTCGTAGGCGGCCTCCAGCCGCCGCCTCACCGGCGCGCCGGCCGTGAGGCCCAGTGCGCCCAGCGATTCGTCGTCGAGGCCGAATTCGCGTTCATGCGCCGGTGTTCGCGGCAGGCTGCCGAAGCGGTACAGCCAACTCGCCAGCGCTGCCGGCTCGTGAAAGCCAGCGCGCGCCGCCATCAGCAAGGCGGCGCCCGACAGCCGCGCGATCCGCCCCGCCGTCATGGACGGCAGCGGGCCATCAGCCCAGGGCCTTCAATGCGGCTTCGAGCTGCACGCGCACCGCAGCCACCTCGGTGGCTCCACGGGGAGCCTGGGCCGCACCGGCCTTGTCGACGAAGGCCAGGGTATTGGCCAGCTGGGTTCTCAGCCTCGGCAACTCGCTGACGCGGTGCACGGCGAAGCCGGTGTGGACGATGGGGGTCAGCGTGGGCGGGATGGTCTCGAGCGACGTGCCGCCGCAGTCCGGGTTCGGCATGCCCACCGATCCCCCCAGCGCCGAGTAGGCAGCGCTCGCCACGACGGCCGAGCCGATGTCGTGGATGGCGGTCCGGACGGCGGCATTGCCGGCCGTGCTGCCGGGCACGAAGGCGCGCGCCAGTTCGTCGAATTGCCTGGCCTTCACCGCCTCGAGGACGGCGCCGCGCACCGCCTCGATGAGCCCGATGTTGACCAGCACGCTGGCGATCGGCGAGATGGGGCTGGGTGGCGTCTCGTCGTCCGGCCCTGGCATCCAGGTGCCGCCACGGCTGCCGCCGCCGATGCTGACTGCCAGCTCCTTGATGAGGAAGTCCTTGCGCGTGAACGGCTTGCTCTTGGGCATTGAGCCCTCCTTTCGGGGTCGGCCGATTCCGGTGAACCATTCACCCAACCGCACGACATGGCGGTGATGGCCGGCAGGACGATGCTGCGCCGCCGGCACATGGCGTGTCAAAGCCGGTGGGCCGATGAACGTGGGGGTGCTCCTATCGATTGATGAGGCTGGCCGCGCGGCCTCAGCGCCTGTGCTGTCTCGCGAGAAGACGGCGGTTTTGACCGGGACTAACGGCTCAACGCGCGTGACCGACCCGCCCGCTTGTTGGCATACATGGCCTCGTCGGCATGCCGCATCAGCGCATCGGGCGTGCGGCCGTCAGCGGGGAAATGGGCCAGGCCCAGGCTGCTGCCGACGGCGACCTGTTCGCCCGAGCTCAGCGTGATGGGCTGGCTCAGCGCGTCGAGCAGCCGGGTGAGCACCGGCTCGGCATCGGCCGGCGCCAGGGCCGGCGTCAGCAGCACGACGAACTCGTCGCCGCCGAGGCGGGCCACGGTGTCGCTGGCGCGCAGGCCGGCCTGCAGGCGCGCGGCCACGGCCTTGAGCACCTCGTCGCCGGCGTCGTGGCCGTGGTTGTCGTTGATCTGCTTGAAGCCGTTCAGGTCGAGGTAGGCCAGCGCAAAGACATGGCCGCTGCGCTCGGCGCCGGCGATGGCCTGCTTGAGGCGGTCGCCCAGCAGCAGGCGGTTGGGCAGGCCGGTCAGCGCATCGTGCAGGGCGGCGCGCTCCATGCGCGCCTCGTGGGCCTTGCTCTGCGTGATGTCCACCATCATCCACAGCGAGGCGCCGCCGCTGCCGGGCAGCTCGACGCCGGCCAGGTCCACCCAGATCAGCGAGCCGTCCTTGCGCCGCATCTGCAGCTGGGTGCGGAAGCGCCCGCCGGCCTTCAGCTGCGGATAGGCCAGGGCGCCCAGGGTCTCGTAGGCGGTGTCGTCGACATAGAGATGGCGCGCCGGCACGCCGAGCAGCTCGCCGTCGGCATAGCCGAACATGCGCTCCAGCGCATGGTTGCGCCAGACGGTCACGCGCTCGTGCAGCTTGGCGATGCCGACCAGGTCGCTCTCCAGCATGGCTTCCTGGTCCAGCGTCAGCTGGTGCAGTTGCTGGCGGATGCGGTGGGTCTCGCTGATGTCGAACATCACCGAGCGGCTGCGCAGGTAGTCGCCGGCGGGCCCGTAGATGGCGGTGGCCGACAGGCTGACGCGGCGGGTCTGGCCCTGGCGGCTGGTGAGGTCGAACTCCAGGCCCGACACGCGGCCCTCGCGCTTGAAGCGCGGGAACTCGGTGTCGAACAGCGCGCGGCCCTCTTCGCTGAAGAAGTCGCGCGGGCTGCGCTTGCCGATCAGCTCGTCGGCGCGCAGGCCCAGCCAGTGCACGCCCAGCGCGTTGATCTGCAGGAAGAGGCCGTTCTCGTCCAGCGCGTAATAGGCGCAGGGCGCGTTGTCGTAGAGGTCCTGCAGGCTCTGCCGCGCCTCGTCCGCCTGCACCTGCAGCAGCTTGCGCGCCGTGATGTCGGACTCGATGACCATGAAGCCGGTCAGGTCGCCGGCGTCGTCGCGCAGCGGCTGGATCTCGATGTCCACCCAGTAGTCGCGGCCGTCCTTGGTGCGGTGCATCAGTTCGACCTTGCAGCCCAGGCCGACGTTCATGGCCTCGCGCATGCCGTGCACCGTGTCCTCGTTGGTCAGCTCGGAATGCAGCAGATCGCTGGGCCGCCTGCCCAGGGCCTCGGCGCTGGTGAAGCCGCTCAGGCGCGTGAAGCCGTCGTTGACCCACATGATGCGGCGCTCGGGGTCGGTGATCAGCACGCCATTGGTCGTGTGGCTGGCCACGCGGGCCAGCCGCGTCAGGTCGGCCGTCATGCCGCGCGCCATCTGCTCGGCGCGGGAGCGGCCGGCGGCCAGCAGATAGACCGTCACGGCCAGCAAAATGCTCAGCAGCGCGCCGCCCAGCTCCAGCCCGACGCCGGACAGGCCCAGCAGCTTCATGGCCGACTCATGGGTCAGGGCGGCCTCCAGCAGGAACTCACGGCCGGCGACGGTGAAGCGCAGCGAGTCCGCCGTCGCGGCTTCGGCCAGGTTGTACTCGGCCGCCTCCTCCGGCGCCAGCAGTTCGCCGTGGCGTGTGCCGAGCAGGGGCTGGAAGTCGCCTTCCAGGGTCTGGGCCGACAGCTTCAGGTCCAGCAGCGATGAAGAGGATTCCGCCACGCCGCGCAGCAGCTCGTTGGCCACCAGCGGCGCGTACAGCACGCCCAGCAGGGCCTTGCGGCGCTGCTCGGCCGTGCCGGGGTCGTGGCCCTCCCGGTAGACGGGGACCAGCAGCATGAAGCCCGGTCCCTTCAGCGGGTCCTGCACCAGGCGCACGGGGCTGGACAGCGTCTCCTCGCCCGTGTCTATGGCCTGCTCGAGGGCCTGGCGGCGCACCGGGTTGGCGCCCGAATCGATGCCCCAGGCCGCGAAATTGCGCGAGAAGGGCGAGATCTGGGTGACCACATAGAGGGTCGGGTCGGTGCCCGAGCCATGCACGCGGAAACCCGTCGACCCCTCGCGCTGGCGGGCCGCGACGAAGGCGTCCAGCTCGCTGCGCTCGACGCGCTCGATGAAGCCGAAGCCACGCACGCCAGGGAACTCCTTGGGCAGGTCGCGCGACTCGACATAGGCGTCGAAGGCGGCGGGGCTCATCTTGCCTTCCATGGCCGCGAGCGCGCCGCGAGCCCCCTTGAGGCCGTAGACGGGCATGGTGAGGCGCTTGACGATATCCGCTTGCAGGCGCTCGACCTGGCGCTCCTGCAAGCTGCGGGCCTCGGCGTTGGCGCGCTGCTGCTGCCAGATGGCCGCTGCGGCGGTCAGGGCCAGGCCGATGGACAGCACCGCAGCGGCCGCCACCCACGCGGTCGGGCTGACCATCTCTGGCCCGGTGTAGCCGTCTCCTATGCGCAAGCTTGTCTCTTCTTGGTCGGCGTTGCGAGCCATTGAAGCATGTCCGGGCCGCGCCGTCAGCCCCGGCGATGGGGCCGCCCGCGCACAATGCCCCGCCATGAACCTGTTTCTGATCCAGGCCCGCGCCAACCGTCTGGCCAACCGCCGCCTGCTGGGAGCCGTGGCCCAGCTGTCCGAAGCTGACTTCCAGGCGCCGCGCACCAGCTTCTTTCCCAGCCTGGCGCTGACGCTCAACCATGTGCTCAACGTCGACCACTACTACATCGCCGCCCTGCAGGGCGATGCGGCCATGCGCCACATCTGGGCGAGTTATGTGCCGGCGAAGACGGCCGCCGAGCTGGCGGCGCGGCAGGACGAGAGCGACGAGAAGCTGATCGCCTTCTGCGCGGGGCTGAGGCCGGGCGACGAGGAGGGCATCGTCGCCTTCGACCGCGGCGCCGGTATCGAGCATGGCCCGCGCGAGCCGGTGGGGCGGGTGCTGGCCCATCTCTTCATGCACCAGACCCACCACCGCGGCCAGGCCCACGCGATGCTGGCCGGTACCTCGGTGAAGCCGCCCCAGCTGGATGATTTCATCCTGCTTGGGGACGACAAGCACCGGGTCGCGGACATGGCCGCGCTGGGCTGGCAGGAGCCGGTCTGATCAGCTGCCGCGCCGAGCGGCTGCCTGCGTGCGGATCATCCCTGCCTCTGCATCGTTCAGGCGGGCCAGCTGCTGCAGTGGCCCGGCCATGCGCGGATTGCCGGCCAGCCGAGCGCGGTGGCGCAGCAGGAAATCCCAGTACAGCGTCGTGAACGGGCAGGCGTCGTCGCCCCAGCGCTGCTCGGGCCGATAGCGGCAGCCCCGGCACAGCGGGCTCTGGCGGGCAATGTACTGGCCGCTGGCCGCGTAGGGCTTGCTGGCCATCAGGCCGTCATCCGCGTACTGGCTCATGCCCAGGGTGTTGGGCAGCTCCACCCATTCCACCGCGTCGACATAGACGCTCAGATACCAGCCATGCACCTCGGCCGGCTCCACGCCCAGCAGCAGGGCGTACAGGCCGGTGACCATCAGACGCTGGATATGGTGGGCATAGCCATGGTCCAGTGTCTGCGTGATGGCGTCGCGCAGGCAGGCCATGTCCGTGTCGCCCGTCCAGTACCAGGCCGGCAGCGGGACATGGGCGTCCAGGGCATTCAACGCGGCATAGCCGGGCATGCGCGTCCAGTAGATGCCGCGCACGTACTCCCGCCAGCCGAGGATCTGTCGGATGAAGCCTTCGCCGCTGGCCAGAGGCACGCGGCCGGTGCGTACTTCGGCTTGCGCTGCGGCCACCACCTCCCGCGGCGTCAGCAGCTTGAGGTTCAGCGCTGCGGACAGCTGGGCGTGGTACAGCCAGGGCTCGCCCGGCCACATCGCATCCTGGTAGTGGCCGAAGAGCGGCAGGCGCTCCTGGACGAAGGCGCGCAGCGCAGCCAAGGCCTGCGTGCGCGTCAGCGGCCAGGCGAAGCTGTCGAGGCGGCCAGGATGGCGAGCGAAGCGCTCGCGCACCAGCGAGATGACCTGGCGCGTGATCGCGTCCGGCTCGAAGCGCGGCGGTTGAGGCAGGTCGAAGCCCGGTCCGTCCGGCCCGAAGGCGCGACGGTTCTCGGCGTCGAAGTTCCAGCGTCCGCCGAGGGGCTCGCCGCCCTCCATCAGCACCCCGAAGCGGCGGCGCTGCTCACGGTAGAAGAACTCCATGCGCAAACCGTCGTCGCCGCGCGCCGTCGCGTGGGCGGCGAACTCGGCCGGCGTGGTGAAGAAATGGCGGTCGTCGCGCAAGTCCAGGGGCAGGCCGGCCCCGCGCGCCACGCCCTGCAGTGCCTGCAGCACGCGCCAGTCGCCCGGCTGCGTCAGCACCAGGCGGCGTGGCCTCAGCGCGCGGATGTCCTCAGTGAGCTGGGCGGCCAGGCTGTCTCGAGTGGCCGGATCGTCCAACCGCCGGTAATGCAGAGGGCGGCCCGCTTGACGCAGCGCCTCGGCAAAGTGGCGCATGCCGGCCAGGAAGAGCACGATGCGCGGCTGGCTGCTCCACACATGCGTGGACTCCTCGGCCACCTCGGCCATCCACACGGCGTCCTGCGCCGCGTCGAAGCCGTCGAAGGCCGCCGCTTCGAGGTCGAGCTGGTCGCCCAGCACCAGCACCAGGTCACGCATCCCGTGGCGCTCCTTGGCGGCGGCAGCGTTCGCTGCAGAACTTCACCACCGGCCAGTTCCTGGCCCAGGCGCGGCGCCAGGTCATGACGCGGCCACAGGCCGCGCAAGGCTTGCTGGGGAGGTGGGCCTTGTTGCCCTTGAAGGTCGATGGCGGCACGGCGTGAGCCCAGCCTGCTAGGCGGCCTCGCCACAGACCACGCGGTCCCGTCCCTGGGACTTGGCGCGGTACAGCGCCTCGTCGGCGCGGTGCAGCAGCGTGCGGGCCGTCTCGCCCGGCTGCAGTGTGACGACGCCGGCCGAGAAGCGGCAGCCCAGCCGGTCGCCGCCAGCCAGAGGCAGGGACAGGCCGTGCACGCGCTCGCGCAGGCGCAGCACGGCGGCCTGGGCGCTGTCGGGGCTGGCGTCATCCAGGAAGAGCAGGAACTCCTCACCACCCCAGCGCGTCAGCGTGTCGGTGTCGCGCAGGCCCTCGCGCAATGTGGTGGCGAAGGCGCAGAGCAGGGCGTCGCCGGTGGCATGGCCGTGGCTGTCGTTGACCTGCTTAAAGTGGTCGATGTCCAGCATGGCCAGGCTGAAGGCGCTGCCCGAGCGCTGGTGGCGGCGCATGGCCTTGTCCAGCAGGATCTCGGCGCGGCGGCGGTTGACGAGGCCGGTCAGCGCGTCATGGCCGGCCAGCGAGACGCTTTCGGACAGCGCACCGCGCAGCTCCTCGCGCTGGGCCTGCAGCCGCGCACGGATGCGGGCCATGCGCCCGGCCAGTATCCACACGCTGGGCACGATGCAGACCATGACGAGGAACATCGCCAGCTCCATGTCCGCAGCCGCCTGCCGTGGCCACACGTAGAGCGAGAACAGCATGGCCAGGGCCAGCAGCACCAGGGCGAGCATGGACAGCAGGCCGGCCATGCGCGTGCTGAGTTCGAACATGGCGAACATCAACGGCACGATGAGGATGGGCAGGGCCACCACGCGCAGCTCGCCCGCCATCGGATACATCAGGCAGGTGAAGACCAGCACATGCAGGATCTGCGGCAGCCGCAGCGCGGGGTCGGGGCCCAGCGACTGCCAGCCCAGGCGCAGGGCCAGCGCGATCAGCAGCTGGCCGGTGAAAGACAGCGAGGCCCACAAGGCGACCAGCTCCGTGGGCGTGCCCGCCCGCCAGCCGGCATAGCAGCCGATGACGATGCAGCCGGCGATCATCAGCAGGCCGATCCAGGCGTCGCGCATGCGCCGGCGCTGCGCGGGCTGCGCACCCAGCCAGAAGCGCCAGGGCAGCGGCCGCGCACGGCCGTCTTCGGCGTGCGTGGCAGGGTAGGCGCTGGGCTCGGCGTCGAGAAAGGCCATGGACAGGCGGGCGGTGAGAAGCGATCAATCTTCTCAGGCTTTGCCGCAGGACCCGGCCCGGGCGGCCTCAGAGTTCCGCGACGCCTTTCACGCGAACCGGCATGGCGACGGGCTGCACCGCCACTTCCACCGCGCGGCCATGGAAGCGGTCCAGCAGGGCCTGCCACTGCTTCTTCACGGCGACGACGTTGGCATGCTTGACATGGCCATAGCCGCGGATCTTCTCGGGCAGGCGGGCCAGCTCGACGGCGGTGTTGAGGTTGTCCGCCGTCAGCGAAGCCAACACCTCGTCGACGAGCTTCTCGTAATCGACGATCAGCTGGCGCTCCATGCGGCGCTCTTCGGTCTTGCCGAAGATGTCCAGCATGCCGCCGCGCAGGCCCTTGAACTTCGCCAGCCACTTGAAGGCCGTGAAGGTCCAGCTGCCCAGCTCGATCTTCTTCGCGCGGCCATCGGCGCCGGGCCTGGAGATCAGCGGCGGGGCGAGGTGGAAGGACAGGCGCTCCCAGTTCTCGAACTGGTCCTTCATGGCCTTCTCGAAGCGTCCGTCGGTATACAGGCGCGCGACCTCGTACTCGTCCTTGATGGCCAGCAGCTTGGCGTAGTAGCGGGCCACGGCCTGGGTCAGGCGCTGGCCCTTGCCCAGAGCGCTTTCTGCCACACGCACGCGCTCGACCAGGGCGCGGTAGCGCTGGGCGTAGGCGGCGTCCTGGTAGCCGGTCAGGAACTGGGCGCGGCGCTCGATGAGGCCGTCGGGGCCGTCGAGCTGGTCGAAGTTGAAGAACTTCACCACATTGACGTCGCCGGCCAGGCGCTGGATGGCGTCCGGCGCGGCGATGGCCAGGCGGCCCAGCGCGAAGGCGGTCTTGTTGGCCTCGGCGGCGACGCCGTTCAGCTCGATGGCGCGCATCAGTGCGGACTCGCTGACGGGGATCATGCCGCGCTGCCAGCAGGCGCCCAGCATGATGATGTTGCTGGGCAGGGTGTCGCCCATCAGGCGCTGCGAGATGTCCTGGGCGTCGATGGTGTCCAGCGCGCCGTGCTCGCCGACGGCGAACTTCATCTTGGCGATCAGCGAGTCGCCCTGCAGCGACGCGTCCGGGTTGCGCACGAAGCCAGCGGTCGGCAGCTCATGCGTGTTGGCGAGGATGACGGTGCGGCCGGCCTTGACCGTGCCGAGCGCATCGGGCGAGGCGCCGACGACCATGTCGCAGGCCAGCAGCACGTCGGCCTGCTGGGTGTCGATGCGCACTTGGTTGAGCAGGTCCAGCGTCGGCGCCACGCGCACGAAGCTCAGCACCGCGCCGCCCTTCTGCGCAAAGCCCATGAAGTCCAGCACCGAGGCCTGCTTGCCTTCGAGGTGGGCGGCCATGGAGACCAGGGCGCCGACCGTGACGACGCCGGTGCCGCCGACGCCGGTGACCAGCAGGTCAAACGGACCCGTCCAAGCCCAAGGCGCAGGCGGCTGGATCGCTGCGATCTCGCGCGCGAGGTCCTGCGCCGTGTAGCTCGCCCCAGCTTTCTTCTTCAACACGGGATCGTGCACCGACACGAAGCTCGGGCAGAAGCCGTTCACGCAGGAGAAGTCCTTGTTGCAGCTGCTCTGCTCGATGGCGCGCTTGCGGCCCCAGTCGGTCTCGACCGGCACCACGCTCAAGCAGTTGCTGGCCACGCCGCAGTCGCCGCAGCCTTCGCAGACGGCCTCGTTGATGAAGATACGGCGCGGCGGGTCGGCAAACTCTTTCTTCTTGCGGCGGCGGCGCTTCTCGGCGGCACAGGTCTGGTCGTAGATCAGCACCGTGACACCCTCGATGTCGCGCAGTTCGCGCTGCACGGCGTCCATCTCGCTGCGATCGTGGAAGGTCGTGCCGGCCGGGAACAGGCCGTGGTGGCCGTCGTACTTGCCGATCTCGTCCGACACCACGACGAGCTTCTTCACGCCCTCAGCCTCCACCTGGCGGGCGATCTGCGGCACGCTGGTCTGGCCATCCACCGGCTGGCCGCCGGTCATCGCGACGGCGTCGTTGTAGAGGATCTTGTAGGTGATGTTGGTCTTGGCCGCGATGGCCTGGCGGATGGCCAGGTAGCCCGAGTGGTAGTAGGTGCCGTCGCCCAGGTTCTGGAAGACGTGCTTCTCCTTGGTGAAGCGCGAATGCGCCGCCCAGTCCACGCCCTCGGCGCCCATCTGGATCAGGCCGGAGGTGCCGCGCTCCATCCAGCTCGCCATGAAGTGGCAGCCGATGCCGGCCAGGGCCCGCGAGCCCTCGGGCAGCTTGGTGGACGTGTTGTGCGGGCAGCCCGAGCAGAAATAGGGCTGGCGGCGCACCGCGTCGGCGGCGTTGGACAGCAACTGGGGCGTCAGGAAGTCGACGACGAGATGGCGGCGGTCCAGCGCGGGATTGAGGCGCGCCAGCCAAGCGGCCACGGTGCCCATGATGCGGCTGGGGCGCAGCTCGCCCAGGGCGCTCAACACCGCGCAACCATGCTCATCCGTCTTGCCGACGACGCGGGGGCGCTGGAAGTCGGGCAGGTGGTAGAGCAGCTCCTTGATCTGGCGCTCGACGACCGGGCCCTTCTCTTCGATGACGAGCACGTCCGTCAGGTTGCTGCAGAACTCGACGATGCGCGTCGGCTCCAGCGGGAACACCAAGCCCACCTTGTAGACCCGCACGCCGGCCGCGGCCAGGGCGTTGGGGTCGAGGTCCAGGCGGCGCAGCACTTCCATGAAGTCGTAATGCGCCTTGCCCACGGTCACGATGCCCAGCGTCGCTGCCGGGCTGGTGACGATGTGCTTGTCGATGCTGTTGACCTTGGCGAAGGCCTTCACCGCCTCCAGCTTGTGCGCCAGGCGCGATTCCAGCTCCAGTGAAGGCAGGTCGACGGAGCGGATGTGCAGATTGGTCGGCGCGGTGTAGTCGACGGCGTGGTCGAAGTTCAGGCCGACAGCGTCCAGGTCCACCGTCATGCCGCTCTCGACGACTTCGGAGATGGCCTTGAAACCCACCCAGGCGCCGGAGAAGCGGCTCAGCGCCCAGCCATAGAGGCCGAACTCCAGGTACTCGGCGACATTGGCCGGGTGCACGAGAGGCATGCTCCAGGCCTGCAGGGCCTGGTCGCTCTGGTGCGGCGTGCTGCTGGAGACGCAGCCGTGGTCGTCACCGCAGACGACAAGGACGCCGCCCTGCGTGCTGGTGCCATAGACATTGCCGTGCTTGAGCGCATCGCCCGAGCGGTCCACGCCCGGGCCCTTGCCGTACCACATGGCGAACACGCCATCGACGGTGCGCTGCGGGTCCAGGGCCACGCGCTGCACCCCCAGGCAGGCCGTCGCGGCCAGGTCTTCGTTGATGGCGGGCAGGAACTCGACGTGGGCCTTCTCGAGGAACTTCTTGGCCTTCCACAGCTGCTGGTCCACCATGCCCAGCGGCGAGCCGCGGTAGCCGGAGACAAAGCCGGCCGTCTTCAGGCCCATGCGCTCGTCCTGCTTCTTTTGCGCCAGCAGCAGGCGTACCAGGGCCTGCGTGCCGGTCAGGAAGACGGCGCCGCTGTCGGCGGCGAGGTTGTCGCTGAGCTGGTAGGGGCGCAGGGCGGGGGTGTCGGCCATCAGTCGGTCTCCTTGGGCGGGAAATTCTTCCCTCCCGGCGGCGGAAGAACTTGCCTCAATGCCGGGTCGACGCCGGCCGAATGAGATGATTCTTCTCCAAAGAGGGGTTTCATGGAAACAAACGAGTTCGACCGCGCCAGCCTGCAGATCCTGGAAGCCCTGCAGCTTGACGCGCGCCTGTCGACCCAGGCCCTGGCCGAGAAGGTCGGCCTGTCCGCCACGCCGGTGTGGCGGCGTGTCAAGGACATGGAGGAGCGGGGCGTCATCCGCGGCCAGGTCGTGCTGGTGGACCGCGAGAAGGTCGGCCTGTCCATCCTCGTGCTGGCCAACGTCAGCCTGGTGCGGCACAGCGAGGGTGCGGTGGAGCAGTTCGAGCAACTGGTGTCCACGCGGCGCGAGATCATCGAATGCCATGCCATCACCGGCGAGGCCGACTACGTCATCAAGGTCGTCGCGGCCGACATGAAGGCCTACGACCTCTTCCTGCAGCAGCACATCTTCAAGCTGCCCGGCGTGTCCAGCGTGCGCAGCAATGTGGTGCTGCGCGAGGTCAAGTACGAGACCGCCCTGCCGGTCGCTTGAGCTTGTTGGGCGGGGTCAGGGCAGCGGCGCGGGCTTCAACTCGAAGCGATAGCTCTTCAGCGAGGTCACAGCGTCGACGCTGGTGATCTCGCGCCGCAGCACGAGGCGCGGCCAGCGTTGCGCGCGCTTCAGCACCTGTTCGGTTTCAACGCGCACCTCGGCGTTGAACTTCCCCATGGACTGGCGCATCTCTTCCTCCGTCATCGTCATGCCGTCCACCCCCAAGGTCCGCGCGAGCTGGTTGATACCCTGGGCCATCGCCGCCGCCTGACTCTCCGGCGGGATGCGCTCGACGGTCTTCACGGTCAGCGTGCCGTCGGCCGCCAGCGGGCTGACCTCGACGCTGGCATCGGTCTGCACCGCCGCCGCGCCGTCCGGTGCCGGGTAGCTCAGGCGCTGCCGGCTCCTGGAGCCGGGTCTGAAGCTGCCGCCCGCTGCGCCGTAGAGGATGGCGGCATCGGTGGTGGACTGCTCGATCAGGGACGCATCGCTGGAGCTGCGCGCATGGCTCTCCCGCAGGACCTTCAGCTGGCGTGGCGTCAGGACGCCCTCCATCAGCGAGAGATCGAGATCGTTGAGTTGCTGGCTGTGCCGACGCAGCGCCTCCAGATTGCGTACGCCCGCAATCTCGCCGCCGGGTGTCAGCTGCAATTCCACCTGGCGCGGCCCTATCGCCTTGAAGCGGGCCACGAGGGCCGCCTCCTGCTCGTTGCCGGGTACGGGATCGGGTTTGGCGGAGCGGAAGGTCCAGCGGTGCACCGAACCATCGGCGCCGGTCGAGAGCACCTGGATGGTCACCAGGACGCGAATCTGCCTGGGCAGGTCTTGCGGTCGATTCGGCGCCGGTGGCGTGATGGTCTCGATCTCGTAGCTCACCGTCTCGCCGGCCCGCCAGTCCAGCGGCAGCCTGATCTCGCTGGCGTGGCCGGCGGCCAGGCCGAGCAGCAGGGATGCCGCCAGCGCCAGCTGCCGCCCTGCCGCGATGATCGAACGGCGTCCAAGCGTCTTGACCAAGGCCTTCCCTTCAGTGGCACGCTGCCATCGGCGCAATGTAGCGCCGCCCGCGCCGCGGTCTGGCAAGACCCGCCCCTAACCCGCAGGATGAGCGCCTAGCCAGATGCCGGCCGGCCTGCCTACAGTAGGCCCGTCGCGACGCCATTGCAGCCATGGACTCCTTCTTCGCCCAGCTTTCCGATTCCGTCTCAAGTGCCCGCACGCTGGAGGAGCTGACCCGGCCGCTGCTGGAGATGCTGGAAGCCGTCACGGGGCTGGAATCCACCTATCTGACGACCATCGACCTGTCCGAGGGCCTGCAGCACATCGTCTACGCGCGCAACTCCAAGGACCTGCAGATCCCCGAGGGCCTGGCCGTGCCCTGGGGCGACACCCTGTGCAAGCGGGCCCTGGACGAGAACCGGCCCTATACCGACGACGTCGCCGGCGTCTGGGGCGACTCGGGCGCGGCGCGCGACCTCGGCATCCAGACCTATGTCAGCACGCCGGTGCGCACCGAGGACGGCGGCCTCTACGGCACGCTGTGCGCGGCCAGCTCGCAGCGCCTGCCGATGACGCCGGCCGCCGAGCATGTGCTGCAGTTGTTCGCACGCCTCATCGAGCAGCATGTGGAGCGCGAGCGCCTGGTCGAGAAGCTGCAGCGGGTGAACGCCGAGCTCAAGACCCAGGCCCTGACGGACCCGCTGACCGGCCTGCTGAACCGGCGCGCGCTGATGCTGGAGCTGGCGCGGCTGCGCGCCCTGGCCCAGCGCACCGGCAGCTGGCTGCTGGCCGGTGCCATCGATCTGGACGGCTTCAAGCAGATCAACGACAGCCGCGGCCATGATGCCGGCGATGACTTCCTATGCGCCGTGGCCGCCAGCCTGCAGGCCTCGCTGCGCGGCGGCGACGTGCTGGCGCGCATGGGCGGCGACGAGTTCGTTGTCATCGGCCTGGGCCCCAAGCTCGGCGAGGACGGCGCCGCGGCCGCACGCCTGCTACAGCAGCGTCTGGCCCTGGCCTCCGTGGGCCGGCATGCGGCCGGCGACGCCCCCGTCGACTATGCGGGGGCCAGCGTCGGCGTCGCCTGCCTGGACCCCAACCAGTCCGATATCGAGCAGGTGCTGCGCGATTCCGATGCGGCGATGTACCGCGTCAAGCTGGCGCGGCGCCAGCAGGGCTAGCAGCCGCTGAGGGCTTCCAGCGCCGTATCGAAGTCGAGCCGGTCCAGCGCGCGGCGCAGGCGCTCGAACCCGGGCTCGCCGCAAGCCGCCCGCAGCGCCGGCGCGAGAGGCTGGAACAGGTCCAGGGCCGCGAGGTCATGGGACTGCAGGGCCTGGCGCAGGCGCTGCAGGGCCTGCGCGTCCAGCGGTCCTGCGGCGGCGGGCTGCGCCTCGGTCCTGCGGCCCTGCAGCCAGGGCCGGGCCAGGGCACCGAGGGTGGTCAGCAGCCGGGCCACCTCGGCCAGGTCGGCGCTGTAGTCGGCGCCGGCGCGGGCCCGGGTCTCGCCACGCTGGGCCGCCTCGCGCAGGGGGCCGGCGGCGAGCAGGCCGGCACCGCCGCCGAGCTTGTGCAGGCGCGCGGCTGCCTGCGTCGCGTCGAGGTCGGGGGCCGTGGCCAGATCCTCGAACTCGTCGAGCAGGCGCTCCAGCAGCCGGGCGAAGAAGTCCGCGTCGCCTTGCAGGCGCTGGCTGGCCTCGTCGCTGTCGATGCCGTCGAGCGCCGGCCAGGCGGGGCCGGCCTGGGCCTCGCCGCCGCGGGCGGCCACCGGCAGACGGCGGCCCTGCGCGCTTTCGACCTGCTCGCGCAGCAGCTGCACCAGGCCCGACGGGTCGAAGGGCTTGCTGATGAAGCCGTTCATGCCGGCATCCAGCGCGCGCTGGCGTTCGCTGAGCAGGGCGCCGGCCGTCAGCGCGAGGATGGGCAGCTGCAGCAGGCCGAGCTCGTCGCGGATGCAGCGCGCGGCGGCCAGGCCGTCCAGCACCGGCATCTGCACATCCATCAGCACGGCATCGAAGCCTGCCGGTTCGGCGCGCAGCCGCGCCACGGCCACGGCGCCGTCGGGGGCCAGCGTGACGACGGCGCCTTCCTGCTCCAGGATGCGTTGGGCCACCTCGAGGTTGATGGCGCTGTCGTCGGCCACCAGCACGCGCACGCCGGGCAGGCGCTGCACGGGCGTGGCGCCGCTCGCGCCGGCCAGCAAGGCCTGGATCGGGCCGCGCCCGGCCAGCGCGGCGTGCACGGCGTCGAAGAGGGTGGACACGTCGGCCGGCAGGCACAGCTGTCCGACGCCGGCGCTGCGGCTCATCAGCACGCAAGGCAGTTCCGCCAGGCGGGCGCGCAAGTCCTGCTGCTCGGCCATGGGCAGGCTCTGCAGCAGGCGGTGGTCGAGCAGCACCAGGTCGGGAGGCGGGCGATCCAGGCGGCGGGCCAGGGTCTGGGCTCCGGCGACAGCCTCGGTCTGCCAGCCGAGATCGGCGCACAGGCGCTGCAGGGCGTCGCGCTGAGTGGCGTCGTCGCTGGCCAGCAGCAGGGTCAGCGGGCGGGCGGCGAGGTCCAGGCCCTGGGCCCTTTCGAAGGGCAGCTGCACGACGAAGCGCGTGCCGGCGCCAGGGCTGCTGCTGACGCCGACCTGGCCTCCCATCAGCTCGCACAGCTGCCTGACGATGGACAGGCCCAGGCCCGTGCCGCCATAGCGGCGCGACGTGGAGCTGTCGGCCTGGGTGAAGGGGGTGAAGATGCGCGACAGGGCCTCGGCCGGGATGCCGATGCCGCTGTCCTGCACGGCGATCTCGAGCTGCAGCGGCCGCGCCTGGGCATTCGCGCAGCGCGCGCTCAGGGCCACCTCGCCTTCGGCCGTGAACTTGATCGCGTTGGAGAGCAGGTTGCTGACGACCTGGCGCAGCCGCGCCGCGTCGCCCATCAGCAGCCGGGGCAGGGCGGGGTCCAGCTCCAGCGCCAGCGCGATGCGCTTGGCCTCGGCCTGCGGCTGGAAGAGGCTGGCGACGTCGCGCAGCAGGGCACGCGGGTCGAAGGGCATGGTCTCCAGCACCATCTCGCCAGCCTCGATCTTGGACAGGTCGAGCACCGCGTTGATGACGTCCAGCAGCGAGCGGCTGGCGCTGCTGATCTTGGCCAGCAGGTCGCGCTGCGCCGCGTCCAGCTCGGTGCGCTCGAGCAGGAAGCTCAGGCCCATGACGGCGTTCATCGGCGTGCGGATCTCGTGGCTCATATTGGCCAGGAAATCGCTCTTGGCCGCGCTGGCGGCATCGGCCGCCTGCATGGCGCGGCGCAGCGCGTCGGCGGCGGCGCGGCTGTCGGTGATGTCCTGCACGGCGCCGACCAGGCGCACGACCTTGCCATCGGGGCGGCCCGCCTCGCTCTCGGTGGCGCCGACGGAATGCAGCCAGCGCACTTGGCCGTCCGGCGCCAGCAGCTCGAGCTCCAGGTCCCAGCCCTCGCCGCTGCGGGTGGCGCGGGCCATGGCCTCGCGCAGCTTCTGTTCGGACTCGGGCATCAAGCTGCGCAGCACCGCATCGGCGTCGAGGGGCTCGCCTGGCGGCAGCTGGTGGATGGCATGGGTCTGGGCCGTCCAGCTCAGCTGGCCGCTGACCACGTCCAGCTCCCAGCCGCCGACACCGGCCATCTGGCCGGCGCGTTCCAGGAAGGCTTCGTTGCGTTCCAGCTGGCGGTTGCTGTCGCGCAGGGCCGCGTCGCGGTGCTGCAGGGCCGCCGTCATTGCGTCCAGGGCCTGGGACAGCTGGCCCAGCTCGTCCTTGCTCTTCAGATCGGTGCGGGCGGCCAGGTCGCCGCCCTCGACGGCCCGGGCCACGCTGCGCAGCCTGTCGATGGGTGCCAGCACGCGGCGCAGCAGCAGGCCGGCCAGCAGCAGGGTCAGCGTCAGCAGCGTGATCTGCGTGCCGACGGCCAGCCAGCGCTGCTGCTCGGCATCGCGGCGGCGGCGCTCGACCAGCTCGCGCGACAGCTCAAAGGCGCCGTCGCTGACGCGGCGGGTCTCGTTGACGAGCTGGTCGGTCAGTGTCTCGCGGCGGGCCACGCCGTCGGGCGCGTCCGCCGGCAGCTGGATGACGTCGCGCAGCGCCGCGAAGATCTGCGGCAGGGTGCGGGCCGTGTCCTGCAGGTCCTCGATGCGCTCGGCGCTCGGTTCGTCGACGGCGGCGTAGTCGGCCAGGGCCCGGCTCAGGCGCTGGTGCACGAGATTCCATTGGCGCGCGGCGCGTTCGCTGCGGTAGAGGCCGTAGTCCTGGGTCAGCACCAGCAGGCCGGCGGCGTCGCGGGCGATGACCTCCACCGTCTCGCGCTGGGCGTCGTTGCGCTCGGAGGCCCGGCGCTCGATCTCGATGCTGGTCAGCCGCGCGCCGACCACCAGCAGCGCAGCGATCACGCAGGTCATCAGGGCCGGACGCAGGCGCATCAGCTGCTCCTCGCGGGCCGAGCGCCGGGCCGCTCCCTAGCCGGCCCGCACTGGCGATGTGCTTGCGGCTCGACGCCGCAAGCATCGCCGTCCCCTCGGGGGACCGGCCAAGGTATGCCTTGGACGAGGGGCTTCATGACGGCTACTTGATCAGGGTCATCGCGCGCGGGTCCAGCGCGCGCAGCGGCTCGACGCGCATCAGCTCGAGATAGTCAGGCACGGTCTTGCTCTCCACCAGGCCTTCGCGCATGGCCCAGCGCGACTCCGCCTCCAGCAGGGACAGCAGGGTCTGGTCGAGGCCGAGGCGGAACTCGTAGCCGTCAAGCTGGTTGGCGACGCCGCGGCCATCGAGCTTCCAGCGCGCCGCCAGCAGCTCGTGGGCCCGGCCCGTCTGGCTGTGCAGCAGGCTGACGCCGCGCTGCGCGGCCTTGAGCAGGCGCAGCAGCGTGTCCTGGCTCAAGCCGGGCTGGGCGACGAGGTTGACCATGACGGTATAGGGCCGCAGCGTCGGCAGCTGCACGCCCTTGGGCCCCAGCTGCTGCAGGGCCTGCGGGCCGGCGGGGCGGTAGAGGCTGGCCGCGTCGACTTCGCCGCGCAGCAGCGGGTCGGCGCCGCGGTTGGGGTCGATGAAGACCAGGCTGACCGAATCGCGCGGCACGCCGTTGACGAGCAGGAAGACGTTGGTGAAGTAATGGGCGCTGGTGCCGCGCACGACGCCGATGCGCTTGCCGGCGAGATCGGCCGGCTTCTGGATGCCGCGGTCGGTGCGGGCGACCAGGGCCGCGTCGCGCGACGAGGTGCCGAAGGTAGCGATGATGTCGAAGCGGTGGCCGGCATGCAGGGCGAAGACCAGGGGCGTGTCGGCCACCGTCGCGACCTGGGCCTCGCCATCGGTCAGGTGCTTGAGGCAGCGCCGGCCGTTGATGCAGCTGATGACCTGCACGTCCAGGCCTTCGGCGGCGAAATAGCCCTCCTGGGCGGCGAGCTGCAGGGGCGCGAACAGGGTCGACTCGCCGATGGCGATGACCAGGGGTGCGGCCTGGGCGGTCACGGCGGCGCAGGCCGCCAGCAGGCCGGCCGCGCAGCGGCGCAAGACGGATGCGAAAGGGGAGGTCAGCGGCATGTCCGGGCCCGGTCTGGCGATGCTTGATCTTCGCCGCCAAATCGCGCCTCGGGGTCAGATGTCCGCATGCGCCTCGCTGATGAGGCTGCCGACACGGCCGCGGCCGGCCGCCTTGGCGGCATAGAGGCCGCGGTCAGCCGTCTCGACGAGGGATTCGCCGCGCGTCTGCACCAGGCGGGCATCCAGGTCAGGCCGGGCGGCGGCCCAGCCGACCGAGACGCTGACGACGCCATCGGGCGCATCGGCATGCACCAGGCCCAGGGCGGCGATGGCGTCGACCATGCGCTGGGCCATGGCCTGGGCGCCGGCGGCATCGGTCTGCGGCAGCAGCACGGCGAACTCCTCGCCGCCATAGCGTGCGGCCAGGTCGGCCGGGCGGCGGATGCTGGCGCGGATGGCCACGGCGATGTTGCGCAGGCAGGCATCGCCGGCGACATGGCCGTAGCGGTCGTTGTAGCGCTTGAAGTGGTCGACATCGATGAGCAGCAGCGCGACGCTCTCGTGGCCGCGGCGGGCGCGCTCGCATTCGATGCGCAGGTCCTGGTCGAAGCGGCGGCGGTTGGCCAGGCCGGTCATGCCGTCGGTCAGGGCGGAAGCGCGCAGTGCGTCGCCCAGGGCCTTCAGGCGCAGCTGGGTGCCGGCCCGCGCGACGACGACCTCGGCCACCGGCGGCTTGCGGATGAAGTCAGCCGCGCCAGCCGCGAAGCCGGCCACCTCGACGGCGACCTCGGTGTGGCCGGTGATGATGATGACGGGCACGTCGGCCAGGCGCGGGTCGGCGCGCAGCGCGGCGCAGACCTCGAAGCCGGACAGGCCGGGCATCTCGGCGTCGACGAGGACGAGGTCGGGCGGGCTCTCGCGGGCCAGGCGCAGCGCATCCTCGCCGGACAGGGCGAAGCGCAGCTCACCCAGGCCGCCGAGCATGCGGGCCAGCACCTGCACGCTGGCGGCGTCGTCGTCGACGAGGAGGAGGTTCTGGCGCCTGCCGAGCTCGGCCGGCCAGCTCTCGGGCGCGAGCAGCTTCATACGGCCAGCGGCGGCTCGTGGCCGTCGGCCGTGGCGGCGCTGACGTAGACGCGGCCCGCACCGGCGGCGCGGGCCGCGGCGAGAGCGGCTTCGGCGGCCGCGGCCGGCTCGCCGTCGGCCGACAGCAGGCCGATGCCGATGGCCAGCCCCAGCGCGCTGTCTATGGACTGGCCGGCCAGGGCCTGTTGCAGATGCTGGGCCAGCGCAGCGGCGCCGGCGGCCGTGGTGTCGGGCAGCAGCAGGGCGAAGACGTCGTCGCCATGGCGGGCGACCAGGTCGCCCGGGCGCTGCAGCACCTGCTGGGCCAGGGTGCCGACATGGCGCAGCGCGTTGTCGGCGGCGCCAGCGCCATGGCGCTCGCGGTAGGCGGCCAGGCCCTGCAGGCCGGCCAGCAGCAGGGCCAGCGGCTGGCCGCTGCGGCGGGCGCGGCGGCTTTCCTGTTCGAGCTCCTCGTCGAACTGGGCGCGCTCGGCCAGGCCGGTCAGCGCGTCGCGGCGGGCCAGGCGCAGCAGACGCTGGGCGGTGCGGTGCAGGCGCAGCTGCATGGCGACGCGGGCCCGCAGGGCCGGGCCGGCGACGGGCTTGGCGACGAAATCGGCGGCGCCGAGTTCGAAGACGGCGGATTCGACGCGGGCGTCGGTGTGCTGGGTGACGAAGATGACGGGCACCTCGGCCAGCAGCGGGTCGGCCTTGAGGCGGCGGCAGACCTCGAAGCCGTCCATGACGGGCATCTCGGCGTCCAGCAGCACCAGCTCGGGCTGCCAGGTCTGGGCGATGGCCAGGGCCTGCACGCCATCCATCGCGAAGCGCAGCTGGCTGTAGCCCGACAGCAGCCGGCCCAGCATCTGGATCATGCCGGGATCGTCATCGACGAGCAGCACGCGCGCATCCGACAGCGCCGGCAGCAGGCTGTCGATGCGGCTGGCCAGCGGGCTGGGCGCAGCGGGTGGGATGGAGCTGGGCAGGGTCAAGGGCATGGCGCGGAACATTGTGGGGCCGCGCGGTGAGGCGGCGTCAATCCGGGTTGTCTGTGGGCTGGCTGGCGGCCAGCAGCATCTCGAAGCGGCAGCCGCGGCCGGGCTGGCTCTGCACTTCCAGCCGGCCGCCCATGGCCTGCACGAGGTCGCGCGTCAGCGTCAGGCCCAGGCCGGTGCCCGGGATGGCGCCGCCGTCGCGGCCGAGGCGGTTGTAGGGTTCGTAGAGGTGGGCGAGCTGCTCTTCGCTGAGGCCGCAGCCGTGGTCCTGCACGGCCAGCACGACGGTGTCGCCGCGATGCTCGATCTCGACCTCGATGCACAGGCCGTCGCCGGCGTACTTGATGGCGTTGGACAGCAGGTTGTCCAGGCATTGGCGCAGGCGCCGGGCATCGGCTCGCACCTGCAACGGCGCTCCCGGCGTGGGCGCGCGGAGCAGCATGCCGACGCTGGCGGCCTGGGCACTGGCCGGCTCGCAGGCCTGCTCCGCCAGGGCGCGCAGCTCCACGTCCTTTAGCTCGACGGGGAACTGGCCCGCCTCCATGCGTGCCACGTCGGTGACGTCGGCCAGCAGGCCGGACAGGCGGCCGACGGCGTCCAGGATGTGGGCCAGCTTGTCGGCCTGGCCGGCGCTCATGCGCTCGGCCTGCATCAGCTGGGCGAAGCCCTTGATGACGTTGACCGGGTTGCCGATCTCGTGGGCGATGTAGGACAGCATGGAGGCGGTGGCGCGGCGGGCGGCGGCGGCCTCGGTCTGGCGGCGCGCCGCGGCCAGGGCCTGGTCGCGCTCGCGGGTGTCGCGCAGCACATGCACGGTCAGGGCGTCGGCGCCCGCGCCCTCGGTGGAGGTGCTGACCTCGACGGGGATGTGCTGGCCGCTGGCGCGGCGCACGCAGTCATGGCCGTGGGCATCGCTGACCAGCAGCTCATCCAGGCGGGCGCGGTCCAGGGCCTCGGCGCTGCTGTCGAGCAGGGCGCGTGCGGCCGCGTTGGCCATGACGACGTGGCCCCGGGTGTCGGCCACGACGATGGCGTCCTTGCAGGCCTCGACAACGGCGGCGACGCGGCCGTCGCTGATCTGGCGGTGTCGGTGGTCGACCTGGTCGAGATAGCGCTCGAGAGACCGCTTGCGGTCGACGAGGCGGCGCACGCGGGCGCACAGCACCGGCGCGCTGAAGGGCTTGCGCACGAAGTCGTCGCCGCCCAGGGCCAGGGCGCGAGCCTCGTGGCCGATGGTGCTGGAGCTGGTCAGGAACATGATGGGCACCTGGCCCAGCGCGGGGTCGGCGCGCAGCCGCTTGCACAGGCGAAAGCCGTCGCTGTCGGGCAGGTCGATGTCCAGCAGGATCAGGTCGGGCTTGAGCTCGCCGACCAGGCTCAGGGCCTGGCCGCCGTTCAGCGCGAAATGGCATTCGCCGACATCGGCCAGCAGGCTGCGCACCAGCTGGATGCTGGTGGCGTCGTCGTCGACGATGAGGATGCGCGTGCGGGTCTGGGCCGTGGCTTCGGTCTTGTCGGGCCGCTCGGCGGCGGCGCGCAGCTGGGTGCGCAGGCGGGCCAGCACCTGCACGTCGTCGAAGGGTTTGCGCAGGAAGTCGTCGGCGCCCAGCTGCAGAGCGCTGGCCTCGGTGCCGGCGTCGCCATGGCTGGTGGCGAAGATGATGGGCAGCTCGGCCAGGCCCGGCGTGGCGCGCAGGCGGCGGCAGACCTCGAAGCCGCCGAGGCCAGGCAGGTCGACGTCCAGCAGCACCAGGTCGGGGCGGTGCTGTTCGGCCAGGCGCAGCGCGTCCTCGCCGGTGGTGGCGAAGCTGACCTGGGCGAAGCCCTTGAGCAGCTGGCCCAGGTATTCGATGACGGCGACGTCGTCGTCGACGACCAGCAGGTGGATGAGGCAGGCGCGCTCGGCCGGCGTGCGGGCCGTGGCGGCGGCCGGCCGCCAGATCACGCGCGGCTGGGTGGGCGGGGGTGAGAGCCTGCGGCTCGTCGTGGTGGCGTTCATCATGTTCTCTCCCTGAGAAGCAATCAGTTCAGCGGCCGCCGTGGCGCGCGAGCGCGTCGGCCAGGCGGCCAGCGAGCTCGAGGATGTCCAGCGGCTTGGTCCAGTAGTCATCGAAGCCGGCCTGCATGGCGCGGTCGATCTGGCCCGGCGTCGCGTCGGCGGACAGCGCGATGCACAGCGTGCCGGCCAGGGCCGCGTCTGCGCGCAGCTCCCGGACGACGTCCAGGCCCGACAGGCCCGGCAGATTGATGTCGGTCAGCACGACCTCGGGTTTCTGGGTCTTGGCCAGGGCCAGGCCGGCGCGGCCGTCGCCGGCGTGCAGCACGCGCCAGTCCGGGCGGTCGCGCAGGGCTTCCTGCACGAGCAGGGTGTTGAGGGGCTCGTCCTCGATATAGAGCAGGGTGAAGGCGTCCTCGGCGTCGGCCTCGGGGCCGGGGCCCGAGGGCCGGCCGGGCTGGGCGCGATCCACGTCGAGCAGGCCGTCGACGAGCTGGTGCAGGCGCTTGGCGGCGTCCAGCACCCATTCGATGCGCTCCTGCTGGCGCGCGGTGAGCGCCTCCTCCTCCTGGTTGAGCAGCAGCAGCTGGCTGAAGCCGATGACGGCGTTCAGCGGCGTGCGCAGCTCATGGCTGGCGCGCGACAGGAAGGCGCTCTTGGCCGCGCTGGCGGCTTCGGCGGCGAGCTTGTCGCGGCGCAGGGTCTCGATCTCGATGTGCTCGTCGACGTCGGCGACGAAGCCATGCCAGAGCACGCTGCCGTCGGCCTGCAGGGACGGGCTGGCGCGGCCGGAACGCCAGGCCGGCCGGTCGGCGCCGGGCAGGCAGACGCGGAACAGCCGCTGCCAGGGCTGCTGATCGGCCTCGGCCTCGCGCATGCCGGCCAGCAGGCCGGGCAGGTCCTCGGGGTGGATGCGCTCTGCATAGGCACGCAGGCTCTCGGCCTGCAGCGGCGCCGTCGGGCCGAAGATGTGCTCGCCCTGGCCGCTGACGAAGCCGAGGTGGCCGCCGCCGCCGGCAAAGCTGCGGTACTGGAAGAGCATGCCGGGCGTCTCGGTGCTGAGCCGGCCCAGCAGCTCGGCCTGGGCCTGCAGGCGGGCCTGGCTGGCGAGCAGGTCGACATGCTCGCGGCGGTGGGCGAACCAGGCTTCGACGGCCTTGGCGATGTCCACCAGCAGCGTGGCCTGCACGGCGTCCAGGCGGCGTGGCACCGTGTCGCCGACGCACAGGGCGCCCAGCGTCAGGCCGCCCAGGCGGAGGGGCAGGCCGGCATAGGCGCGCAGCCGGATGTTGCAGCGGTTGTCGCCGGTGACCCAGGGGCTGGTGGCAAAGCGCGGGTCGGCCGCGGCGTCGGGCACCTCGAACAAGGTCTGGCCCTGGATGGTGTGGGCGCAGAAGGACTGGTCGCGCTCGCCGTCCAGGGCCTCGGTGCCGTACTGGGCCTTGAACCACATGCGGCGCTCGCCGACCAGGCTGATCAGCGCAATCGGAAAGCCCAGCAGATGGGCCGCGCAGCGCACCAGGCCATCGAGCACGGCGTCAGGCTCGGGCTGGGCTGGCGGTTCGCTGAGACCGAGCTCGGCCAGGCATTGCAGGCGCAGGGCTTCGTCGAGGGGGAGTTCGGCAGCTTTCATGGGGGCAATTTAGGTGCCCACCCACCCCAACGATGCGGGGAGTTCTTGATTGCGGCTGTCAGGCTGTTTCAGCAGACCCCTCGCCCAGTCCCGCTCCGCTGAACGCGGCGGTGCCTGGTCGGTCCCCCGAGGGGACGCCGATGCTTGCCGGATCGACCGGCAAGCACATCGCCCAACGCGGGCCGGCTAGGGAGCGGCCCGTCGCTCGGCCCGCAAGAGCGAACTCAGGCGTCGTTGCTCACAAGGCCGTGACGGATTGCCAGTTTGACGAGGGCGGTCACGTCGGGCGTGCCCAGCTTGGCCATCAGCCGGCTGCGGTAGCTGTCCACCGTCTTGGGCGACAGGTGCAGGGCGGTGGCGATCTCGGTGCTGGAATGGCCGTCGACGACCATGGTCACGACCTGGCGCTCGCGCACCGACAGGCTGGCAAAAGGATCGTCGCCCGCGCCTTCGGCCAGGGCCCGGGCGGCCAGTTCGGCGACGCCGGCACCGAGGTGGCGGCGGCCGGCGCGCAGGGCCTCGATGGCCTGCAGCAGCTCCTCGGACGGCGAGCCCTTCAGCACATAGCCGCAGGCGCCGAGCTTGAGGGCCATGCCGACATGGCGGGGCTGGGCCGACATGGTCAGCACCAGGGGGCGCACGCTCAGGTGGCGGCGCTGCAGTTCGGTCAGCAGCTCCATGCCGGAGCGCGGGCCGATGGACAGGTCGACGAGGACGATGTCGGGCGCCAGCTGCTGCAGCTCGGCCAGGGCGGCGGTGATGTCGCCGCTGTCGCCGACGACCTCGTGGCCGGCCTCGGTCAGCAGGGCACGCAGGCCCTGGCGCACCATGGCGTGGTCGTCGACAAGATAGATGCGGGCCGCTTGGGTCATTCAGGGGCCTGCCAGCGAATGATCAATTGCGTGCCGCCACCATCTCGCGGGCCCAGTTCCAGCCGCGCGCCGATGGCCCGTGCACGCTCTCGCATGCCGATGAGGCCGAGATGGCCGGGGCGGCGTTCGAAGTCGGCGTCCAGACCGCTGCCATCGTCGGCCACGCCGAGCTCGACCTCCTCGGCGCAGCCGTAGAAATGGATCCTGACCTCGGTGGGGCGGGCATGGCGCAGCGCGTTCTCCAGGCCTTCGCGGGCAATCATGAACAGAGCGTACTCGACCTGCACGGGCCAGCGCTGCATCAGCAGCTCGTCCTCGGCGTCCAGCAGCAGGCGCACGCCGGGGTGCAGGGCGCGGCGCTGGGCGATCTCGTTGTCCAGGGCCGCGGCCAGGCCCTCGTCCTCGAGCAGGGGCGGGCGCAGGTCGACGAGGACCTGGCGCACGTCGCGCAGGGCCTGGTCGACGAGGCCGCGGGCCTGCTGGCGGGCCTCGGCCGCGCCCAGGTCCAGCATCAGGCGCAGGGCCGTCAGCGTCTGGCCGAGCTGGTCGTGCAGGGCCTGGGCCAGGCGCTGGGTGGTGCGCCTCTCCTGGTCCATCAGCTGCTCGGCCAGGGCCGACAGCGCGGCCTCGGCGTCGATCTGCACGGAGATGTCGACGACGACGCAGAGCAGCAGGGCCCGGCCGCCCAGTTCGAGGGGCTCGGCGACCAGCTTGGCATGCAGGCGGCAGCCCGAGTGCGGGTGCAGCTCGCGGTCGTCGATCTCGGTGCGGCCGTCCAGGCCGGGCAGGGGTGTCAGGCCCAGCACCTTGGCCGTCTGGCCGACGACGGACAGGGTCGGCCAGCCGAGCAGGCGGCCGAGCTCGTCGTTGGACTCGATGACGGTCTCGCTGGCGATGTCGATCAGCGCGATGCCGACCGGCACGGTGTGGAAGAGGGCGCGGAACTTGGACTGGCTGTCGGTCAGGGCCTGCTCGGTGAACTTGGCCAGGGTGATGTCGGACAGCGTGGCCAGCACGCGGGCCGGCTGGCCGCGCGCGTCGCGCTCCGTCCAGCCGCGACAGCGCAGCCAGCGCGCGGGATGGCCCTGGGCGCCCGCCAGGCGCAGGTCGATGTCCAGCGGCGCGCCATGCTGCAGATGGGATTGCAGCGCGGAGCGCCACTGGCCCTGGTCGTCGGCCTGCAGCATTTCAGCCAGGCGCCCCGGGCGGCCCAGCAGGTCCAGGGCGCGGGGCGAGAAATATTCGCTGTCGGCGGCGATGTCCCATTCCCACAGGCCGTCGGCCGCGCCCTGCATGGCGCGGGCATAGCGGGCCTGGTCGGCATCGGCGGTGCCCAGGTCGCGGGCGATGCAGAGCCAGCCGCCGCCGTCGGGGAGGGGCGCGATGCTGGCCTCGAAACGGGCGATGCGGCCGCCATGGGTACGCAACGCGTAACGCAGGCGCTGGGGGCTGGCGCCACAGGCTGCGGCGAAGCGCTGGGCCAGGGCCGGTGGCCCGACGCTCTGCAGCGGCCGCCCCTGCAGCGTGGCCCAGGGCGCATGCAGGTCAGCGTGATCCGGTTGGTTGCAGGCTGTGAAGCGCAGGTCGGGCCCGATCAGGAAGGCGAGATCGGGCAGGGCCGCCGCGATGGCCGGCGCGGCCTCGTTCCAGGGCTCGCGGTCCGGCACTGAAGGCATGCGCTACAGCGTACCGTAGCTGTGCAGGCCAGATAGGAACATGTTCACGCCGAGGAAGGCGAAGGTCGTCACCAGCAGGCCGACCAGCGCCCACCAGGCCGACACGGCGCCGCGCAGGCCCTTCATCAGCCGCATGTGCAGCCAGGCTGCGTAGTTCAGCCAGACGATCAGGGCCCAGGTCTCCTTGGGGTCCCAGCTCCAGTAGCCGCCCCAGGCCTCAGCGGCCCAGAAGGCGCCCAGGATGGTGGCGATGGTGAAGAAGGCAAAACCCAGGGCGATGGCCTTGTACATCAGGTCGTCGAGCTGGGTCAGCTCGGGCAGGCGGGCCGTCAGGCGGCTGCGCAGCGCGACGGCGATGGCCAGGAAGACGGCGACGCCGGCGATCTTGCGCGCCCAGGCGTCCAGGCCGGTGACGGTGGCGGCTTCCAGCGTGGCGCCGAAGCGCACGGCCAGGATCAGCGCGACGATGCCGACGGGCATGGCCACGAGGCCAATCCACAGCGAGCGCGTCGCCGCCGTCTTCAGCAGATAGGCCAGGGCCACCATGGCCGCCAGCGCGAAGCTGCCGTAGCCGACGAAGTTGGCCGGCACATGGATCTTCATCCACCAGCTCTGCAGGGCCGGCACCAGGGGCTGGATCTCCTGGGCTTCGCGGGCCACCGTGTACCAGAGCAGGAAGCTGACGGCGCCGCTGACGACCAGCATGACGAAGGCGCCCAGCGAGCGCGTCGCGAAACGCTGCTCGTAGTAGAGATAGAACAGCGTCGTCATCCAGCAGAACAGCACGAAGACTTCGTAGAGGTTGCTGACGGGGATGTGGCCGATGTCGGGGCCGATCTGGTGGCTCTCGTACCAGCGCACCAGGGTGCCGATCAGAGCCATCAGCACGCCGCCCCAGGCCAGCTTGGAGCCCACCGTCTCGGCCATGCTGTCGCGGCCGGCGCCGGTGAAGAAGCCACCCCAGTAGAAGAGCATGCTGAGGTAGAAGCACAGGCTCATCCACAAGATGGCGCTCTGGCTGGACAGCATGTACTTCAGCCAGAAGACCTTTTCGCCGGCGGCCAGGTCGGCGCCGAAGGCATCTGGCTGCTGGGTGTAGAGGGCGATGGCGCCCAGCGTGGCCGCGCCGGCCGTGAGGCTGAGCAGGCGCAGCGGCTTCCAGAACCAGCCCAAGGCGATCAGGGCCGGCATGGCGCACAGCAGGATGCCCTGCTCGTAGCCGTCCATGCTGGCCTGGTAGCGGCTGAAGGCATAGCCGCCGCCGAGCAGCACCAGGGCGGCGAAGACCCAGTCGAGGATGTCGCGGCGCTGCAGGACATGGCGGCGCGGCAGATCGAAGGTGGTGGTGTTCATGCGTGATCCTTGAGCACAGCAGCCTGGAGCTGGGCGAACAGCGTGGCGTTGTCGGGCGACTCGCGGGTGCTGGACATGGCCATGCGCACCTGAGAGCCTCCCATGTCGGCGCTGGGGGCGATCCAGACCCACAGCCGCCTCTCCTTGATATAGAGCATGGCGAAGACGCCGATGATGAGCAGGATAGCCCCCAGATAGACCAGCTTCTGACCAGGGGCACGGGCGACCTGGAAGACGCTGGCCTGGACCTGCTCGAAGTTGTCCAGCTGCAGCAGGGCCGGCGAGGGGTAGTAGAGGCTGTCGGACAGGGACAGCACGGCCTGGGTCATGAAGCCCTGGGTCGCAGCGTCGGTGCCGGCGGGCTGGAGCCTGGCGCGCTCGCGGGCGAGCTGGTGCAGCTCGAACAGGCTGCCGTTGAGGATGCGCAGCAGCACCTCGGAGACGCGCTGGCGGTCGGCCTCGGGCACGTCGCGCTCGATGAACTGCGACAGCGCCGGCAGGCCGCCCTTGACCTCGTCGCCGGGCTTGGCGGCGGCGCCCGAGAACAGCGTCAGCGCGCGCTGGGCGGTGACCTGCAGCTGCGGCGTCAGCTGGGGCTGGTTGGGCGGCGTGGCGGCGGCGGCGTAGCGGCGCGCGGCGGTTTCGCGCAGGGCCGGCTCGGCCAGGGCCTGGCGCAGGCGGAGCCAGCCGGCCAGCTCGCCGTTCTCGTCGGCGGGCATGCGCAGATAGCGGAAGTTCTCGGCCGGGGTGTCGCGCACGCCGGCGAGGAAGAGCTTGTTGCCGTCCAGCTCCACGGGCAGCATGTAGTTGTTGTATTCGCGGGCCTGGCCGGCGGCGTCGCGCAGCTTGTAGCTGAAGCTGGGGCCGACGTTGTGCAGGGTCTTCTCGCCGCTGGTCTTGGCGCCGCTGCCCAGGTGCTTGCTCAGGCGCTCGCCGAGGTCGACCTTGCGCACGTCGGCGCCGCTGGCGTTGGCGCTGCTGCTGCTGTCATTGGCCAGGTTCTCGACGTTGATGACGCGCAGGCCGTCGAGCTCCAGCGTCTGGTCGCCGAAGGCCAGCTTGGTGCCGACGCGGCCGCTGATCTTGACCGGCGTGCCGGTGCTGGCCAGCGGCATGGCCTGGATCTCCAGCTTGCTGCCGCCGTCCTCGAAACTGCTCTGGTAGATGGCCAGGCCCTGGTGGATGACGGGCTCGTTGACCTTGACGGTGGCCTCGCGCCGCGTGCCGCCGTCATGGATGACGATGTCGCTGGCGAAGCTCTTGGGCATGCCGGTGGGGTAGTAGTCGACGATGAACTTCTTCAGCTCGATGTCGAAGGGCAGGTCCTGCAGCACGACGCCGCTGGGCAGGCTGAGCACGGCGATGCCCTGGCGCTGCTTCTCAGGCACCGAGACATTGCCGCGGAAGCTCGGGTTGCCGGTGGACAGGCGGTGTTCGGGCTTGATGTCCGACGTGAAACCCGAGCCGGTGTAGAGCTGCTTGCCCTGCACCCACATGGCCAGCTTGACCATGGCATTGCCGTCCAGCACGCCGCCGATGAGGATGAGCACGATGGACGAGTGCGCGGCGAGGTAGCCGATCTTGTTGGCCGCGCCGCGGCGCGCCGCGATCATGGTGCCGTTCTCGCGCTGCTGCACGCGGGCCTTCCAGCCCAGGGCGGTCAGGGCCTTGCCGATCTCGGCCAGGGCCATCTGCGGGTTGCTGTGCAGCTCGCCGATGGCCTTGTGGTGGTGGGCCTGCAGGGACTGCTCGCGCACGCCCTCCTTGTAGCTTTTCAGGTCGACGAGGATCTTGGGCGCGTTGCGGGCGATGCACAGGCTGGTGGACAGCACCAGGAAGGCCAGGATGACGAGGAACCAGGGCGCGCTGTAGACCGTGTACAGCCCCAGCTTGCCGAACACCTCGGCCCAGAAGGGGCCGAACTGGTTGACATAGTTGCCCATGGGCTCGCTCTGGCGCAGCACGGTGCCGATGACCGAGGCGATGCAGATCACGCTGAGCAGCGTGATGGCGAAGCGCATGGACGCGAGCAGGTCCAGCAGTTCGCGGGCGGTCGAGGAGCGGGCGGCGGTGGCGGACATCAGGGGATCAGCAACAAAAAAGGCCGGTGGAGTTCACCGGCCTTCGTTCCTCGAGGCTTGCGTGAGGTTCAGCGCAGGCCGGCGATGTAGTCGGAAACCGCCTTGATTTCCTTGTCGTTCATCTTGGCGGCGACGGTGGTCATGACCGGATTGTTGGCGCGCGCGCCGCTGCGGAAGGCCACCATCTGCGCCTCCACATAGTCGCCGTGCTGGCCGCCGATGCGCGGGTACTGGGCCGGCATGCCGGCACCCGTGGGCGAATGGCAGCCCGCACAGGCCGGCACATTGCGCTCGGCGATGCCGCCGCGGTAGATCTTCTCGCCCAGGGCGACGCTGTCCTTGTTCTTGGCGAAGCCGGGCTTGGCCGTCTTGGAGGCGTAGAAGGCCGAGACATTGCGGATGTCGTCTTCCGACAGCGGCGCGGCCATGCCCTGCATGACGGCGTTCTTGCGCTTGCCGCTCTTGAACTCGGCCAGCTGCTTGGCCAGGTATTCGGGGTGCTGGCCCTGCAGGATGGGATTGGCCGGGCTGCCGCGCGAACCGTCGGCCGTGTGGCAGGCGGCGCAGACCTGGGAGGAGATGCTGCCGCCCTTGCCGAGGTCGGGCTTGGCCGCAGCGGCGGCGGGCTCGTTCGCATGAGCCGTGGCGGCCAGCATCAGACTCGACAGGAGGAGAGCGACAGTCTTCATGGATTTATTGGGTCTCAAAGGGCGCAACCCGAGAATTTTACAATGCTGAATCACAGCGTCCGACCCTGCCATGACCAACGAAATCCCTGAGGCCTCCGCCTCGGAACCCCTGACCGAGAAGCTGGCCCTGGCCTGGACGCATACCGCGCGCTTCCTGACCACCGCCAGCCAGCTGGTTCACCTGCCCGCCACCGAGCTGCCCGAGATCGCCTTTGTCGGCCGCTCCAACGCCGGCAAATCCACGGCCATCAACACCCTGGCCCAGCAGAAGCGCCTGGCCTTCGCCTCCAAGACGCCGGGCCGCACCCAGCACATCAACCTCTTCGAGCTCGGCCCCAAGGACGCGGCCGACGCCCTGCTGGCCGACCTGCCCGGCTATGGCTATGCCGCCGTCAACAAGTCGGCCAAGCTGCGCTGGCAGAAGGTCATGGCCGACTACCTGGCGGTCAGGCGCAGCCTGTCCGGCGTCGTGCTGATGGCGGACTCGCGCCTGGGCCTGACCGACCTGGACCGGCAGTTGCTGGAGTTCGTCGCCGCCCGCGTGGCCACCGGCGAGATCCGGCTGCTGGTGCTGCTGACCAAGTCCGACAAGCTCAACCGCAAGGAGGCGGACGCCGTGCTGCGCACGACGACCGACTTCCTGGCCGGCCTGACGACCGAGCACTCCGACGTGGCCGTGACGCTGTTCTCCGCGCTGAAGAAGAGCGGCGTCGGCGATGTGGCCCTGGCCCTGCGCGAATGGGTGCTGGACCACAAGCTGCCGGGCGAAGTGCCGGAATCGGTGCTGGCCCAGCCGGCGCAGGAGCCGCTGGAGCCTGAAGAGGACTGAGGCCTCAGCCCCCGTCGAGGTCGCTCATCAGCGTGTCGACGGCGCGCTGGACGACGTTGTCGTCCTCCAGCGCCGTGATGAGGCCGTTGGACAGCAGGGCCTCGAGGGCGCGCCGCGTCAGCGGCAGGCGCACCTCGGAGTCGCGGCCGACGAAGAGCAGGAACTGGCGGCCCTCGCTGATCCACGCCACCTGGGCCGTGTGCCAGTCGCCCTGGATGAAGAGATGGAACCAGCGGCCGATCTGCAGGCCGTCGATCCAGCGCTGCAGGGCGGCGCGGGCATCGGGCGAATCGTGTTCGTTGTAGAGCTGCACCGGCACCGTCGGCAGCTCGCCGCGGTCGACGTCGGCGCTCAGCCAGTGCGAGGGCACCTGGGAGTCGCGCTCCTCCATCAGGCGCTTGACGATCTCGTCGGCCGAGGCCGGCGCGGCGTTGCCCGGCGTGGGTGAGGCCGCCGGCGGCGCGGTCGGACGGCGCTCCGACGGGTCCAGGGCCGGCAGGCCGCGCAGCAGGCGGGCATGCTGGCCCATCAGCTCGGTCAGGGCCGGCTCGCGCTTGGCCTCGGACAGCTGGATGCTGTCGCAGCCGGCGACCAGGCTCTCGATGAGGACGGGCAGGCGCATGCGCAGGGCCTCGCGGTCGGCGAGGTCGCGCGGCGTGATGAGGCTCTCGAGCACGCTGTCGACCATCTCCATCTCGGCGTGGGCCTCGCGCGAGTCGCGGCCGTAGCGCACCATGGCGGCGACGATGACGTCGACCCAGGACGTCTGCAGGAAGCGGTGCATGCGCGGGCCCAGCGGCGCGCCGGCGATCTGGTGGTCGATCTGCTCGCGGATCAGGTCGCGCCATTCGCTGCGCTGCTGCTCGCGCTCCAGGGCCGCCAGCGCGACGGCATTGCGCTCGCTGCTCTGGCGTGCCTGGTGGTCGATATGGGTGTCCACGCGCGCCAGCACCTGCTGGAAGAGCAGGGCGGTGGGCGTCGGCGCGTCGACCAGCAGCTGGGACTCAGCTTCCATGAAGCGCAGGAAGTCGACCAGGCGCGGGTCGTCGGCGCGCTCGAAGGCCATGCCATGGGCGGCGACGCGGTTCAGCAGCGCCCAGGTGGGGTGGTCCTGGCGGCGCAGCAGCATGGAGTCGCTGCGCGCCAGGCGCACGACGGCGATCTGCAGCCGCGCCAGCAGCGCCTTCAGCGGCGGCAGCAGGCGCGGATCGGCCAGAATCTGGTCGTAGAGCCGGCTCAGCATGTCCGGGCCGGTCGAGCGCACGAAGGGGGCGGGGGCCAGCGGGTCGCGCTGGGTGACGGGGCCGTGCGGCGTCAGGCCCTGGGGCCTGGAATTGACGGCGTCGACGCGGCGCGACAGGCCGTCCAGCGTGCCATGGGCGGGCGGACGGGTGCCGACGCCGCGGGCGGCCGCCAGGCGCTGGTGGGCCAGCGGGTCGGTGCTGGCATGGCCGTGGGAAGCCACCATGTCGCTGATGTCCGCGGCGTGCAGGGTGGCGCAGGCCTGCACATAGAGGCGGTTCAGCGAGCGCGCCAGCGGCGCGGCCGCCACGCGCATCAGCTCGTACTGGACCTGGGCGCCGAGGGGGCTGGAGGCCAGCGCGTGGTGCAGTGCATGGGCATAGAGGGCCGGACGCAGCGGGTTGTCGCGTTCGCGGGCGCGCGCGGTGCCGCGCAGGGCGGCAAAGAAGTTGCCGATCTGGTGCAGCTCGGCCCGGCTCATCTCCTCGGCGGCATGGGCCACATGGGCGATGGCCACGTCCTGCAGGGCCTGATGCTCGTCGACGAGGCTGAGGCTCTCCAGGCCGCCCAGCTGGGCGGGTGCACGGTGCAGGGGATCGTCGCCGCGCCGGCCGGCCTGCAGCAGCTCGATCAGCTTGCCCTCGAAATCGCTGGAGAAATGCGCGCGCACCTTGCGCCAGGCCTCACGCAGCGGAAAGTGCTGGGGCTGGGCGTCGAGTTCGTCCTGCACGCTGTTGAGCAGGTCGCGGGCCATCGGGCCGGCTTCGGTCAGCGCGTGGTCGAGCAGGTGGTGAGGATGCGGGCTGAAAGGCATGGACGCTATCGAGGGGCGTGACGGGATTATCCGGCGCAGCGCCGGTGCGTCCCGGGGTGTTGCCCTCGCTTACTGACCCCCCAACCACAGGGCAAACGAGTCTCTTCAGCAGCTTTTCACGCTTTTGCGTGCCGTACGCGTGTCTCGGGGCCGGCTGTCGGTTGCCCACAACAGCCGCCGTCCGGCCGGGCCGGCCCCCTCGCCGCTCGAGTGCAACCCGGCGGCGCAGGCATGATGCGCGCGTCTCCACACCTGATCCCGCCATGAAGCGCCTTCTCGGATTCAGCCTGGCCTGTGCCGCCACCCTTGTCCATGCCGACGAAGCCGCGCCCCGGCGCACCGAGTTGCCGCTCTGGGAAGTGGGTGTGGCGGCCGGCGCTCTCTCCCAGCAGGCCTATCCGGGCGCCGACGAGCAGGTCACGCGCACGCCGCTGCTGCCCTACTTCATCTACCGCGGCAAGGTGCTGAGGGCCGACGACGACGGCGCCGGCCTGCGCGCGATCCGCACCGAGGGCTTCGAGCTGGACGTGTCCTTCGCGGGCTCGCTGAGCTCCGGTGGCAAGGCTTTGAAAGCTCGCGAGGGCATGCCGCGGCTGCGCTCGCTGGTGGAGTTCGGGCCGGTGGGACGCTGGTATCTGAACGGCCGCGATGCCGCCCAGCGCCTGACCTTCGAGCTGCCTTTGCGAGGTGTGTTCGAGGCCGGCGATCTGCGCCGCCACCGCGGCATGACGCTGGAGCCTGAACTGGGGCTGGAGAGCCGCTCCCGCACCGGCTGGAGCTATGGGCTCAGCGCGGGCCTGCTGTTCGGCGACCGGCGCCTGGGCGCGACTTACTACACCGTCGAGCCGGGCGATGCTCTGCCCGAGCGGCCGGCCTACGCGGCCCGGGCCGGGCTGATCGCCTGGCGGCTCAAGGGCGGCGTGTCCCACCAGCTGACGCCAGACCTGCGCGCCTTCGCCTTCGGCCGCGTCGACAGCGTGGCCGGCGCGGCCAACCGCGCCAGCCCGCTGGTGCGCCAGACCACCGGCGCCAGCGTCGGCATTGGCCTGACCTACACCTTCAAGCGCTCGGCGGCGCGGGCCGACGACTGAGCTGGGCAAGGACAAAAGAAAAGGGGGCCGCTCGCGCAGCCCCCTTTTGAATGCTTGACCAGTTGGGGACAGAGCAGCCGGGCGAGTACGCCCGTCAGTTCTGTCCCGCAAGGACAAAACCAGTCGGTGCCAGAGCAGCCCGGGAGTACCCGGTCAGGTCTGGCACGCGAGGTCTTACATGTCCATACCGCCCATGCCACCCATGCCGCCCATGCCACCAGGCATGCCGCCGCCGGCGGCTTCGTCCTTGGGGGACTCGGCGACCATGCACTCGGTCGTCAGCATCAGCGACGAGACCGAAGCGGCGTTCTGCAGGGCAGTGCGCGTCACCTTGGTCGGGTCCAGGATGCCCATCTCGATCATGTCGCCATAGGTGTCGTTGGCGGCGTTGAAGCCGTAGTTGCCCTTGCCGGCCAGCACGGCGTTGACGACGACGGAGGCTTCGCCACCGGCGTTGTAGACGATCTCGCGCAGCGGGGCTTCGATGGCCTTCAGGACCAGCTTGATGCCGGCGTCCTGGTCGGCGTTGTCGCCCTTGATCTCGCCAGCGGATTGCTTGGCACGCAGCAGGGCCACGCCGCCACCGGCGACGATGCCTTCTTCAACGGCGGCACGCGTGGCGTGCAGCGCGTCTTCGACGCGGGCCTTCTTTTCCTTCATCTCGACTTCGGTGGCAGCACCGACCTTGATGACGGCCACGCCGCCGGCCAGCTTGGCCACGCGCTCTTGCAGCTTCTCGCGGTCGTAGTCGCTGGTGGCTTCCTCGATCTGGATGCGCACTTGCTTGACGCGGGCTTCGATGTCGCCAGCGGCACCGGCGCCGTCGATGATGGTGGTGTTTTCCTTGCCCACTTCGACGCGCTTGGCCTGGCCCAGGTCGGCCAGCGTGACCTTCTCGAGCGTCAGGCCGACTTCTTCGGCGATGACCTTGCCGCCGGTCAGGATGGCGATGTCTTCCAGCATGGCCTTGCGGCGGTCGCCGAAGCCAGGAGCCTTGACGGCGACGACCTTCAGGATGCCGCGGATGGTGTTGACCACCAGCGTCGCCAGCGCTTCGCCGTCGACTTCTTCAGCAATGATCAGCAGCGGGCGGCCGGCCTTGGCCACTTGCTCCAGCGTGGGCAGCAGGTCGCGGATGTTCGAGATCTTCTTGTCGAACAGCAGGACGAAGGGGTTGTCCAGCAGCGCGGCTTGCTTCTCGGGGTTGTTGATGAAGTAGGGCGACAGGTAGCCGCGGTCGAACTGCATGCCTTCGACGACGTCGAGCTCGCTGTCCAGGCTCTTGCCGTCTTCGACGGTGATGACGCCTTCCTTGCCGACCTTGTCCATCGCTTCGGCAATGATGCGGCCGACTTCGGAGTCGCTGTTGGCCGAGATCGTGCCGACTTGCGCGATTTCCTTGGAGGTCGTGGTGGCCTTGGAGGCCTTCTTCAGCTCGGCGACCAGGGCTTGAACAGCCTTGTCGATGCCGCGCTTCAGGTCCATCGGGTTCATGCCGGCGGCCACGTACTTCATGCCTTCGCGGACGATGGCCTGGGCCAGGACCGTGGCGGTGGTGGTGCCGTCACCGGCGTTGTCGCTGGTCTTGGAAGCGACTTCCTTGACCATCTGGGCGCCCATGTTCTGCAGCTTGTCCTTGAGCTCGATTTCCTTGGCCACGGACACGCCGTCCTTGGTCACGGTGGGGGCGCCGAAGGAGCGCTCGAGCACCACATTGCGGCCCTTGGGGCCCAGGGTCACCTTGACCGCGTTGGCCAGGATGTTCACGCCTTCAACCATGCGGGCACGAGCCTCGCCGCCAAAGATCACGTCTTTTGCTGCCATTTGATTCTCCGGGTACTTAAATTGGGGTCAGAGTCGATTTCTCTGAGTCAGTTGGGGACAGAGCTCGCGCTGCGCGCTTCGGTCTGTCCCGCAAGCCATTACTTCTGCACGACGGCGAAGAGGTCTTCTTCGCGCATGACCAGCAGTTCGTCGCCGTCGACCTTGACGGTCTGGCCGGAGTACTTGCCGAACAGGACGCGGTCGCCGACGACCACGTTCAGGGCCACGAACTCACCCTTGTCGTTGCGCTTGCCCGGGCCGACGGCCAGGACTTCACCTTGATCGGGCTTCTCGGCGGCGTTGTCGGGGATGACGATGCCCGAGGCGGTCTTGGTTTCTTGCTCCAGACGGCGAACGATCACGCGATCGTGCAGGGGGCGCAGCTTCATGGAATCTCCTTGAGAGTTGGAACTGGAGCGGCCGCGGACTTTGCGGCGCGCCGAAAAAATGGGGCCTTGGAATCGGCCCGATTTCGTTAGCACTCGAATGTACTGAGTGCTAGCAGAAAGGCATTATAGGGACGGAGGATGGCGATTCAAGCCTCCCGCCGCCCGGCTCTGCATCTCTTGTCCATGGGACGGCTCCCGCCATCCCGGCGGATGTCCGCCTGAATAGCGGCGGCCCAATGAAAAACGACCGCCGAGGCGGTCGTTCTTGCGGGAGAGGCAGGCTCAGCGAGCGGCGCGGCGGCGCGTCCAGCCCAGGCCGGCGAGCGCGCCCAGGGCCAGTGCCACGCTGGCCGGCTCGGGCAGGCGGCCGGGCTCTGCGGTGCGGAAGCTGATGTTGTCGAGCAGCACGGTCTGGTCGTTGGCCGAGAAGGTGACGCTGCGGGCGATGCCCTGGAAGGGCAGGTTGACCAGGCCGGACCAGTTGCAGAACACGAAGTTGGAGCAGCTGGCGCCGGTGAGGCCGGTCAGGCCCAGGCCGAGTTCCTTGCCGGCGGCGTCAAACACATGGACCGACAGGTTGATGCCCAGGGTGCTGCCCGAGTAGATGAAGGACAGGGCGTCGAAGCCTTCGGCCAGTTCCATCGTCACGCTGCGGGTGCCGGCGGCCGCGGGCTTGGTCCAGTCTTCAGCCAGGTAGAGGGCGCCACAGCTGCCGCTGCGCACGAAGCTGATGGTGCCGGGTTCGCCGTTCGGGCCGTAGCTGCAGGCTTCGGAGGTGGCGGCAAACGCTGAACCGCTGGCCACGACGCCCTTGGAGGCGTAGCGGTTGGTCAGCTTCTCCATGGCCTGGACATCCTCGAAGTCCAGCGTCACGGTACCGGCCATGGCCGTTTGCATGGTGGCCGTCAAGGCGAGTGCCAGAAGTTTGCTCATCGCGCGCATGGCGTTCTCCGCAGGTTTGTTCGAGTTGGGTTGTGGGCGGACTGTAAACAAGGGTCCTCATCCCGGGCCGGCCGCCGCCCCTTCAGTTGAGGGGGAGTGCGGGTCCTAGGGGCCGCGCTTAGGGGGGATGGCGCTAGGCGTGCGCGCATATCTGAGCTTGGCGGCTCGGGCAGGGCGGGCAAATGCCTTGGCTACACTGCCGCGGGTGGAAACCAAATGGCTTGAAGACTTCGTCAGCCTGGCCGAGACGCGCAGCTTTTCCCGCTCCGCCCAGCTGCGCCACGTGACCCAGCCGGCGTTCTCGCGCCGCATCCAGGCCCTGGAGGCCTGGGCCGGGGTCGACCTCGTGGACCGATCGTCCTACCCGACCCGGCTGACGGCGGCCGGCGCCACGCTGCTGGCGCAGGCGGTCGAGCTGCTCGGCAATCTGCAGGCGACGCGCAATATGCTGCGCAGCCACCAGGCGGCCGACCAGGACATGATCGAGTTCGCCGTGCCGCACTCGCTGGCCTTCTCCTTTTTCCCGCACTGGCTGATGAGCCTGCGCCGCGGCTTCGGCGCGATCAAGTGCAGGCTCAACGCGGCCAATGTGCACGACGCCATGCTGCAGCTCAGCGAAGGCAATTGCGATCTGCTGCTGGTCTATCACCACGCCAGCCAGCCGCTGCAGCTGGATCCCGAGCGCTACCAGATGGTGTCGCTGGGCCACGAGACGCTGTCGCCCTATGCCAAGGCGGACAGCCAGGGCGAGCCGATGTTCCGCCTGCCGGGCCGGCCCGGGCAGAAGATCCCCTTCCTGAGCTATGCCTCGGGCGCCTATCTGGGCCGTCTCGTCGAGCTCATCGTGAAAGAGGCCGACTGCGCGCTGAACCTGGACGCCATCTACGAGACCGACATGGCCGAAGGCCTGAAGGCCATGGCCCTCGAGGGCCACGGCTTCGCCTTCCTGCCGGCCAGCTCGGTGCAGAAGGAGATCGCCAGCGGGCGCCTCGTGCCGGCCGCCGCGCCGGGGACTTTCAGCGTCAGCATGGAGCTGCGCATCTACCGCGAAAAGCCCGAGCTTTCGCGCCGGCAGAAACCTGCCTCCTTGGCTTTGTGGGATTACCTGTCGTCCGCGGCATGACCTCATCCCGCATGCGCATGCATCGTGTAAACCCGTATTCGGGCTGAGTGCACGGCGTGGTCTGCTCACGCCTGTTATCGATATCCACTTCCTGTTGTTGGAGTCTCCATGAAGAAAGTTCTGCTCGTCGCGGCCCTGGTCGCCGGCGCTTCGGCTGTGCATGCACAAGACACGCTGAAGAAGATCAAGGACAACGGCGCGATCACCCTGGGCGTGCGCGAGTCGTCCGGCCTGTCCTACACCATCGGCGATGGCAAGTTCGTCGGCTTCCACATCGACGTCTGCGATCACATCGTGGCTGACCTGCGCAAGCAAGTGGGCGGCAAGCTGGAGGTCAAGCTCCAGCCGGTCACGTCCGCCAACCGCATCCCCTTGACCGTCAACGGCACCGTCGACCTGGAATGCGGCTCGACCACCAACACCGCAGCGCGCCAGAAGGATGTCGCCTTCGCCGTGACGACCTATGTCGAGGAAGTGCGCATCGCCGTGAAGGCCGCCTCCGGCATCACCAACATCGGCCAGCTCAACGGCAAGACCGTCGCGACCACCACGGGCACGACTTCGGTGCAGACCCTGCGCAAGCATGAGCGCGCCACGGGCGTGGACTTCAAGGAAGTGTTCGGCAAGGACCACGCCGACAGCTTCCTGCTGCTGGACTCCGGCCGCGCCGACGCCTTCGTCATGGACGGCTCCATCCTGGCCAAGAACATCGCGACGTCCAAGGCGCCGAACGACTTCAAGATCGTCGGCGAAGTGCTGTCGGTCGAGCCGATCGCCATCATGATGCGCAAGGACGATCCGGCCTTCAAGACCGCGGTCGACAACAGCATCAAGGGCATGATGAAGTCGGGCGAGCTGGCCAAGCTCTATGACAAGTGGTTCCTGCAGCCCATCCCGCCGACCAACGCCAAGATCGGCCTGCCGCTGTCCGCCGCGACCAAGGACGCCTGGGCCAACCCCAACGACAAGCCCGCCGAAGACTACGCCGCGAAGAAGTGATTCGCGCGTTGATCTGAAAGACCGCAAAGCGGGTGCCTGGCACCCGCTTTGCTTTAGATAGAAGGCTGAGGAGAGGGCGATGAGTTGGGACTGGCAGGTGTTCTGCAAGAACACCCTGGATCAGGAGGTCATCGGCAGTTGCTTTGGCAGCAACGGTGACATCACATATCTGCAATGGATGTTGTCGGCCTGGGGCTGGACGGTGAGCGTCGCCGCGCTGGCGCTGGTGCTGGCCTTGAGCGTCGGCTCGCTGATGGGCATCCTGCGCACCGCGCCGAATCGCGGGCTGGTGTTCATCGGCAATGCGTGGACGGAGCTGTTCCGCAACGTCCCGCTGCTGGTGCAGATCTTCCTCTGGTATTACGTGCTGCCCGAGATCTTCACGCCGCTGCGTGCCGTGCCGAGCTTCGTCCTGGTGGTGTTCGCGCTCGGCTTCTTCACGTCGGCGCGCGTGGCCGAGCAGGTGCGCGCCGGCATCCAGAGCCTGCCCAAGGGCCAGCGCTATGCGGGCCTGGCGATGGGCTTGACCCTGCCGCAGACCTACCGCTACGTGCTGCTGCCGATGGCCTTTCGCATCGTCATCCCGCCGCTGACCAGCGAAAGCATGAACATCGTCAAGAACTCGTCGGTGGCCTTCGCGGTCAGCATCGCCGAGCTGACGATGTTCTCCATCCAGGCCAGCGAGGAAACCTCGCGCAACATCGAGATCTATCTCGCCGTCACCGGCCTGTACTTCATCTCCGCCTTCGCGATCAACCGGGTGGCCCTCGTCATCGAAAACCGGCTGCGCGTGCCGGGCATGATGGGGGGCAAGTGATGAATCTCGACTTCAGCTTCCTCACCTGGAACGTCATTTCCAGCTTCGTTGCCAAGGGCTTCATCTTCTCCATCCAGCTGACGCTGATCGCCATGATCGGCGGCATCGTGCTGGGCACGCTGCTGGCGCTGATGCGCCTGTCCGGCAAGCCCTGGCTGGAGATGCCCGCGGCGGCCTACGTCAACACGCTGCGCTCCATCCCGCTGGTGATGGTGATCCTGTGGTTCTTCCTGCTGATCCCGCTGCTGACCGGCAAGGCGCTCGGCGCGGAGCTGTCGGCCATCATCACCTTCACGCTGTTCGAGGCGGCCTACTACTCCGAGATCATGCGGGCGGGCATCCAGAGCGTGCCCAAGGGCCAGGTGTTCGCGGGCTATGCGGTCGGCATGAACTACCGCCAGACCATGCAGCTCGTCGTGCTGCCCCAGGCCTTCCGCAACATGCTGCCGGTGCTGATGACCCAGACCATCATCCTGTTCCAGGACACGTCCCTGGTCTACGCCATCGGTGCCTATGACCTGCTGAAGGGCTTCGAGGTCGCGGGCAAGAACTTCAACCGTCCGGTCGAGACCTACCTCACCGCCGCCGTCATCTATTTCGTCATCTGCTTCGGCCTGTCCATGCTGGTCCGCCGGCTGCAGGCCAAGATCCAGATCATTCGATAAGAAGAGTCCGCCATGATCGACATCAAGAACGTTTCCAAGTGGTACGGCAGCTTCCAGGTGCTGACCGACTGCACGACGAACATCCAGAAGGGCGAGGTCGTGGTCGTCTGCGGGCCGTCGGGCTCGGGCAAGTCGACGCTGATCAAGACCGTCAATGCGCTGGAGCCCTTCCAGAAGGGCGACATCGTCGTCGACGGCATCTCCATCGCTGATCCCAAGACCAACCTTCCCAAGCTGCGCTCGCGCGTCGGCATGGTGTTCCAGCACTTCGAGCTGTTTCCCCATCTGTCGGTGACCGAGAACCTGACCATCGCGCAGATCAAGGTGCTGGGCCGCTCGGCCGACGACGCCAAGACGCGCGGCCTGAAGATGCTGGACCGCGTGGGCCTCTCCGCCCACAAGGACAAGTTCCCCGGCCAGCTCTCCGGCGGCCAGCAGCAGCGCGTGGCCATCGCCCGCGCGCTGTCCATGGACCCCATCGTCATGCTGTTCGACGAGCCCACCTCGGCCCTGGACCCGGAAATGGTCGGCGAAGTGCTGGACGTGATGGTGCAGCTGGCCCATGAGGGCATGACCATGATGTGCGTGACCCACGAGATGGGCTTCGCCAAGAAGGTCAGCAACCGCGTCATCTTCATGGACGCCGGCAAGATCATCGAGGACTGCAGCAGCAGCGACTTCTTCAACAAGCCCGAGGAGCGCTCGCCGCGCGCCAAGGACTTCCTGGCCAAGATCCTCCAACACTGATCCCAGGAGCTCGCCATGGCTGCGATCGGCACCGGTTGGAAGGAAGTCATTTCATCCGACGAGGCCGCGCGCCATGCCGAGGCGGCCCAGATGATGGCCGCGATGCAGAAGCGCAAGGACGAGCGCTACGGCGCCGGCCGGGCCCTGCACCGCAAGGCCCTGGCCGCCGTGCGCGGCCGGCTGCGCGTGCTGGACGGCCTGCCCGAGCAGGCCCGCCAAGGCCTTTTCGCCACGCCGGGCGAGCATGAGGTGTGGGTGCGCCTGTCCAACGGCGCCATGGACAAGCAGAGCAACCGCCGGCCCGACATCCGCGGGTTCGCGATGCGGGTCTTCGGCGTCGACGGCGAAGCGGCCCTGGGCGGCCGCACCGACCACCAGGACATCTCCCTGATCAACCAGGTGGCCTTTGCCTTTCCCGACAGCCGGCATTTCTTCGGCCTGGTGGAGGCGGCCGGCCGCAGCCCCGGCGCCGTCATCGGCTGGATGTTCAAGACCTTCGGCCTCATCGGCGGCTTCAAGCAGCTCAAGAGGCTGGCCGCCACGGCCGGCAAGCCCTTCACGGGCTTCGCGACCGAGGCCTTTGCCAGCACCCTGCCCATCAGCTGCGGCCCGGCCGCCGTCAAGGTGCGGCTGCTGCCGCCGGCCGGGCTCAAGCCGCGCGCTGAAGTCAATGGCGACTGGGCCGGCGACCTCGCCGCCCAGGCCGCTGCCGGGCCGCTGAAGTACCGCCTGCAGCTGCAGTTCTTTGTCGACGAGGCGCGCACGCCGCTGGAGGACGCTTCGGTCGAATGGCCAGAGTCCGTCGCGCCCTTTGTCGATGTGGCCGAACTCACGCTCGAAGCCCCGGCGACCGACGTCGACTTCGTCTCCCGCGTCGAGGCCGGCGTCTTCGATCCCTGGCAGGCCCTGGCCGCGCACCGCCCGCTGGGCGAGGTCATGCGCGCCCGCAAGGTGGCCTATTTCGTCAGCCAGCAGGGCCGCGGCGTGGCCTAGCCTTGGCGCTGGGCGGCCTCAGCGGCCGCCGCGCCGCGGATGCTCAGGGCTCGATCGCGGCGCCCACCACCGCGCCGGCGTCGACCGTGCCGATGCGTGTCGCCTTGCCGGTGGCCAGATCGATGCGGTACCAGCTCGACTTGCCGTCCGCCGTGACGGCCGCATAGGCCGCGTTGGACACGTCGGAGATGTCCAGCGTCGCGCGCTGGAAGGGGCCGATGCCCAGCGAGCCGACGGTGTAGAGCTTGCCGGTGTTGGGCGAGACGAGGGGCTGCACGCCTTCCTTCGTGCCCTGGTGTGCCAGCACGCCCTGGCGGCCGTCCAACGCGTAGTTGGTGGTGATCTTGTCGTTGTCCTTGTTGTAGGTGTAGCCGGCCGCGACGATGGCGGGCGACTTGCCGGCATTCGCGTCGGCGGCGTCATAGGCCAGGCGGCCATCGAACTGCACGCCCGGCTCGTTGGCATTGCCGTCGACGACGGCGCCGGTGTCGGGATGCAGGCGCAGATTGAAGCCGGCGTCGTTGACGACGCGGATGCGGTCCACCGTGGGGTTGAAGTCGAAGCCCCACTCGGTGGCGCCCTCGCTGGGCAGGGCGTTGGGCGTGCCGACAGCCGTGAGGGCGCCGGTCTTGGTGTCGATACGGTAGAGCTGGCCGCTGGCGCCCAGGCCGAAGAGCTGGCCCTTGGCGACGCGGTAGTCGATGCCCACGAGCTTGTCACCCGCATTGAGGCCGGTCAGCGGCTTGCTGGACAGGGTCTTCTGCGGCTGGCCGGCATTGAACTGCACCAGCAGCTGGCTGGCCGCCGTCACGGCGTAGATCGTCTCCTTGGCCGGCGGGCCCAGGGGTTCCATCGGCGCGGTGGCGCAGGCGCAAAGCAGCGCGGCGGTGGCGGCCAGCGGGAGGACGTGACGGGGCATGGCATCTCCAAAGTGTTGGGGGCGCACGCTTTATACGTGCGCCACTCCCGCCGTGGATGCCTCAGCCCCGCTGGGAGCGGGGGTTAGAGGGGCTGGAGGTGTCAGAGGAACATGCCGCCCGATGCCTCGATGCGCTGGCCGGTGATCCAGCCGGCGCCCGGGCGCATCAGGGCCGCTGCGGCGCCGCCGATGTCCTCGGCCTCGCCGGCCCGGCCCATGGCCGTGACCGAGGCGACGAAGCGGTTCAGCTCGGCGTTGTCACGCACGGCGCCGCCGCCGAAATCGGTGGCGATGGCGCCGGGGGCCAGCGTGTTGACGCGGATGCCGCGGGCGGCCAGCTCCTTGGCCTGGTAGCGGCTCAGCACCTCGACGGCGCCCTTCATCGCCGCGTAGGCGGCATAGCCGGGAATGGCGAAACGGGCCAGGCCGCTGGAGATGTTGAGGACACTGGCGCCGTCGCCCAGCAGCGCCAGCAGGGCCTGGGTCAGGAAGAAGGGCCCCTTGAGGTGGATGGCCAGCATGCTGTCGAACTGGGCCGGCGTGGTCTCGGCAAAGCTGGCATGGGCGCCGGCGCCGGCGTTGTTGATGAGGCCGTCGAGGCGGCTCGCGCCCCAGGCCGCCAGGCCCGCCTGCACGCGCCCGGCGAAGGCCGGGAAGCTCGCGGCATCGGCCACGTCCAGCGGCAGGGCCAGGGCGCGCCGGCCCAGGGCCTGGATCTGGTCGACGACGGCTTGGGCCTTGGTGGCAGCGTCACGGTAGGTCAGCAGGATGTCGTGGCCGTCGCGGGCCAGGGCCAGGGCCATGGCTGCGCCGAGGCCGCGGCTGCCGCCGGTGATCAGGGTGATGGGATTCATTGCAGCTCCGTCAGGTGTGTGGGGACGGAGGGAAATTTATTGTTCGCCGCGAAATGGATAAAGTCAGGGAAATTGAAATGACTGTGCTCAGAATGTCATCCAATGTCGAGCTGGCCGCGCTGCGTGTCTTCCTGCAGGTGGCCGAGCTGGCCCATTTCAGCCGTGCGGCCGATGAGCTCGGCCTGCCCAAGGGCCGGGTCAGCCAGGTCGTGCGCGACCTGGAGGCCCGGCTTGGCACGCGGCTGTTCCAGCGCACGACGCGGCGCGTCAGCCTGACTTCGGACGGCGAGCTGCTGGCCGAGCGCGCCCGCCTGCTGCTGGGCGATGCCAGCGAGATCGAAGCCCTGTTCCAGCAGGACCAGCAGCTCGGCGGCCGGCTGCGCGTGGACCTGCCGGTGCGGCTGGCCCTGGACCTCGTGCTGCCGGCCCTGCCGGCCTTCCTGGCCGAGCATCCGGGGCTGCAGGTGGAGCTGAGCTGCACGGACCGGCGCGTGGACCTGGTGGAGGAGGGCTTCGACTGCGTGCTGCGCGTGGGCGCCGTGCACGACCCCATGCTGGTCGCCAGGCCCGTGGGTCAACTGGCGATGATGAATGTGGCCAGCCCCGCCTATCTGGCGCGGCGCGGCACGCCGTCGACGCCGGAGGATCTGCTGGCCCAGGGCCATGAGCTGGTGCACTACAGCCAGAGCTGGACCGACCGTCGGCCGCGATTCGACTGGGTGGACGACGAGGGTCGGCCGCACAGCCTGGCCCTGCCGGCGCGGGTCACGGTCAACCACACCGATGCCTACGAGGTCGCGGCGCTGAACGGCATGGGCATCGTGCAGGCGCCCTGCGTCGGCATGCGCGCGGCCGTGGCGGACGGGCGGCTGGTGCGCCTGCTGCAGGGCTACGAGCCCGCGCCCATGCCGGTGCAGCTCGTCATGAGCCAGCGCCGCCACACGCCGCGAAGGGTGCGGGTGTTCATGGACTGGTTGACCGGCCTGCTGGCCGGCTATCTCGCCGGCTAGCTCAGAGCTTGACCGGCCCGTCGATGGCCGTGCCGCCCACCGCTTCCTTGGCCTGCTGCTGGCGCACGCGGTCCAGATAGCCCTCGGAGCGCTGAAGCTGCTCCTGGATGAGCTTGTTGTTGGTGCCCATGGTCTCTATGGCCTTGCTGCGGAAGTTGTCCATCGCGTCCATGGCCTGGAAGGTCTGGTCGAACATGGACTGGATCTGCTGGATGCCCAGCATGGGGTTGGACGAGAACTCGGCCGTCGCGTCGACATGCTGGTTCAGGGCCGTGCCGGTCTGGTTGATGAGGTCGCCGATGGTCTTGTTGACACCCTGCAGCATCTGCATGACCTCGATCTGGTTGCCGGTGGCGCGGGCCACGGTCTGGGCCACCGCGAGCGCGCTCATGCCGGTGGTGGCGACGCGGTCGCAGCCGATCATCATTTCGCGGCCGGTCTTCTTCAGCACGTCCAGGGCCAGATAGCCGTTCACGCAGACGGCCTGCTGGGTCTGGATGTCGGCCAGGTTCTGGCGGGCATAGAACAGCACCTCTTGCTCGAGGGCCTTGGCCTTCATCGGGTCGCTTGCCTGCAGCTGCTGCACGCGCGTGGCCAGGCGCTCGTCCAGCACGCGGGCGAAGCGGGCCGCGCCGGCGAGCTTCTGCATCGCCTCCCAGAGCTTGGCGCGCGTGCCTTCGATGTCGATGACGTCCTTCTGGATGTCGTCCTTGGCGGCGTAGAGCTGGGTCATGGCCGTCTGCAGCTGCGAGCTGGCGGACTGGAAGCGGCGGAAGTAGGCCTCCAGCTTGTTGCCGAAGGGGATGATGCCCAGCAGCTTGCGCGGCTGCAGCAGGTCGCCGTCCTTGCCGGGGTTGAGCTCGTCGAGCTGGCCGCGGATGGCGGCGATGGCCTTGTAGGCCGGCGTGTCGGTCGCGCCGACGAAGTTGCGCTGCATCAGGCTACCCTGCATCAGGCCTGCGGCGACGCTGATCTCCTGGCGGCCGAGCTGGAAGGCGCTGTCGAGCTTGGCCTTGAAGGGCTCGCTGTGCAGGTCTTCCTTCTCCAGCGCCTCGATGAAGCGCTGGACCTGCTCGTCGACCTTGTCGGCCACCTCGGCCTTCAGCGGCACGGCCTCGACGGCCTGCACCGGCTGCACCGGCGTGATGACCTCGGGCGGGGTCAGCGTGAAGCTGGGGGCAGCAGTGGTCGTGGTCGTGTTCATGCGATGTCCTTGTTGCCGAACTTCTGGTTCAGGAATTCACTGTGGCGCAGGAAGGCCTGGGCGTCCTGCGAGGCGAGGTCGTCGCCGAGCTGCTCGACCTTGGTCTCCAGCTCGGCCAGCACGCCCTCGAAAGTCGTTTGCGCCGTCTTGCCATTGGCCAGCAGCTTGGTGGTGGCGAACTGGGCCGGGATGCTGAGATAGGTGTTCAGCGCCTGCGGCAGATAGCTGATGGCGATGTGGCGGGCATGGAAGGTTTCCTGCAGGCTCAAGTTGCCCTTGCTGCGCTCCCACTGGTCGAGCAGGCTCTCCAGGCGGCGGCAGAGCTGCATGATGCGCTGGGCCAGCGGCGCCGGGATGCGGCCGCCGGGGTTGTGCTCGGTCAGGCCGCGCACGCCGGCCAGGGCCCGGCCCATGGCCTCGCGGGCATCGCCCTCGTCTTCGAATTTCAGGGCCTCCCAGGCGTCTTCCTGGGTGCTGGGCCAGCCCCACCACAGCGCGCCGCCGACGAGGCCGACGACATAGCCCAGGGCCGCCACGCCCAGGCCCCAGCCGCCGAGCAGGCCCAGGGCCTTGAGCACCAGCACGCCGGTCGCCGCCAGCAGGCCGCACCAGTTGGCCGGCGCGTTCAGCCATCGAAAGAGACCCCTCATTGGTAGGCCCGGATGTCCTTGAACACCGCGTACAGCGGCATCTTGCGCGCGTCGAAGACCTTGCCGCCGGTGATCTCCACCAGGGCCTTCAGGTCGCCCTCGGCGGCCTCGCCGAACAGCACCATGAAGACGGGAATGCCGCGCACGTCCTCGGGCAGCTGCTCGTAGGCGCGCTTGAAGTCGTCCAGGCGCCGGCCCATATTGCTCTTGCCGTCGGTGAAGGCGACGACGGAGTACTGGTAGTCGGGGTTGCGCTTGCGCTCCTCCAGCATGTTCTGCAGGCCGGCCAGCACGGCGTCGTAGAGGGCCGTGCCGCCGGCCATCTGCAGGCCGTCGGCGGCGTCGCGCACGCGCCGGAGCTCGTTCAGCTTGGCTTCGGTGTCGGCCTGCGGCAGCACGCCCTTGGCCACCTTGCTGCCGGCCGGGATCTGGAAGGGCACGGCCTCGCGCGGGCGGTCGCTGAAGGGCAGGAACCACAGCCGCTCGCGGTTGGTCAGCTTGGCGACGCGGCCGGTCAGCGTCGCGTCGGCGCCGGCCAGGTAGTGGATGGCCTCGACGAGCTGCTCGCGGCGCTTGCCCTGCATGCTGCCGCTGGTGTCCAGCACGAAGGTGCTGGCGATGGGCTTGCGGAACTCGTTGAGGTAGGCGTCGATGAGGCCGTCGGCGAGCTGGCGGTCGGGCGAGAAGGGCAGCTCGACCTGGAAGCCGCGCGCCGGCAGGATGTCGGCCACCCGGGCGGCCAGTTCGGGCTTGATGGGACGGCGCAGCGTCTGTTTGGCCAGCCACAGCTGGGCGCTGTCGCTCTTCAGATAGTCCACCACCTTCTGGTAGTCGGCGCGGCGGGCGTCGTTGAGCAGCATCAGCGGATAGTCGGCCGTCGACACGCCCTCGAAGGGGTAGATCAGGTGCAGGGGCTCGCGCAGCTTGCCGCTGGCGTTCAGCGTCAGCAGCCAGCTCTCGTAGTTGATGAAGGCATTGGCCCGCGTGCCCTGCTGCTTGGTGAACTGCTCGGCCAGGTAGGTCGAGTTGTCGCCGACGATCTTGTAGCCCTTCAGGAAGTCGGCAATGGCGCCGCGGTCCACGTCGGCCGCGGAGAGCGCCTCGCCCTTGCCACCGGCCGCCGCGACGACGCCCAGCAGGGCCATGAAGCCCTGGTTGCTCGTCGCCGGGTTGGACAGGGCGTACTGCAGCTTGCCGGCCTTGGCGGCGCGGGCGATGTCGGCCCAAGTCAGCTTGGCATCGGGCCGGTCCCAGCCGTTCCTCGCGGCGTCGCTCTTGCTGACGCCCACGGCGATGGGCGACAGCATGATCTTTTCCTGCAGCTTGACCTTGCGCTGGCCGGTCGCATCGCTGAGCAGGTATTTGGCATTGGCGAACCAGGCCGCGTCGGGCGCCGGCTTGCCGCCGTTGTCGCCGCTGAGCACCTCCTGGGTGCTCTCCATGGTGCCGCCGAAGCGGAACTGCACGTCCACGCCGGTGGCCTGGCGGATCTGGGCCGCCAGGGGCTCGATGTCCTTGAGGTCGCTGGTGGCCAGCACCTGCAGCGTCGCGCCGGTGGCGGCAGCGGGCGGCGCCGCGGCAGGAGCGGGGGATTCGTCGGGCTTCTTGCCGCAAGCGGCCAGCAGTGTGAAGCTCAACAGCAACAGGGCACGGCGCATCACTGGTTCATCTCCCGGCTGACGATGTCGATCATTTCAAACATCAGATCGAAGCCCGGCGGGTCGATGACCTGGTTGAGCTTCACGTCCACGGCGAGGCCGGACTTCTGCGCGGCCTCGGCGAAAGCGGCCGTGTCGCCGGTGCGAAAGCCTTGTTCCAGCGCCACCGCCTGCAGCGTCTTGTTCGTCGCCAGCAGTTCGGCCAGCTGCTTGCCGCGCTCGTTCAGCGCCACCAGCACCCATTTGTTGACGATGGTGGGCTGGGGGTACATCAGCACCATTTCCGGCCGCACGCCGCCCTTCAGCGCCTGGGCCACCATCTGCGCCTCGTAGATGAAGGTCAGCGGCGTCTTGCCCATGCCGATGGCGAGGTAGTCGTCGAAGGCGCCGTTGACGTAGTTCTCCTGGAAGCCCTGGCGCTTGAAGAGTTCGGCCAGCTGCGTCGCGTACTTCTGCGCCGCCGTGCGGTCGGACACCACGTCGCCGTTCAGGGCTGCCGAGGTCAGGGCCAGATACATGGCCGCCGAGTTGCTGCGGCGGATGTCGGTGGTGCTGACCAGCACGCTGCGCGACACGGCGTAGTCGCCACTGCTCTTCAGGTCGCGCCAGCGCTGCTTGGCGAGCATGGCCTGGGTCAGCTTCTCCATGTCCAGGCTGTAGACCTTGGGTGCCTGGGCCTTGGCCATGCCGTTGGCGGCCAGGATCTTGGCGACCGGCTCCCAGGACGCGACCACCAGCGGCGTGTGGAAGGGCGAGGTCTGGGTGGCCGTCTTGCCGGCCTTGCGGGCGGCATCGGCAATCATGTTGGCGGCGACGACGCCGCTGGCGATGAAGAAGTCGGGCTGGTCGGCCGCGCCGATCTTGGCCGCCATGTCGCGGCTGCCGACGCGGGCCACCTGCACGGGCAGCTTGGCGCCGCCCAGGATCCTGCTGACGCGCTCGTCCTTGAAGAAGGCCTCCACATCGACGGCGATCAGCCCCTTGAGCGGCTCGGCGCTCGCGACAGCCGCCTGTTCCTGCGCGATCTGCTTGTGCTCCTCGTTGCTGCGCAGCGCAAAGAAGAGGGCGCCGCCAAAGGCTGCCAACAGGACCAGGGTGCCGACCAAGCGTTTCGCGTTATTCATGATGTGAGGAAACAGTCTCCTTTGCTATCAGGTGCGGAGTGTGACTGAAGCCGGACGCGGCTCGGCGGCGACAATCCGGTTTTATGACCCAAGCTCCCACCCAGCTCATCCTCACCCGGCCTGACGACTGGCACTTGCATCTGCGTGACGAGGCGGCGCTCGCCAGCGTGCTGCCCTACACGGCGCGCCAGTTCGCCCGGGCCATCGTCATGCCCAATCTGCGCCCGCCGGTCACGACGGCCGCCCAGGCCGTGGCTTACCGGGAGCGCATCCTGGCGGCCCTGCCCGAGGGCCTGGACTTCCAGCCGCTGATGACGATGTATCTGACGGACAACACGGCGCCGGACGAAATCAAGCGCGCCAAGGAGGCGGGCGTCGTCGCGCTCAAGCTCTACCCGGCCGGCGCCACGACCAACAGCGACGCCGGCGTGACCGACCTGCGCAAGACCTACAAGACGCTGGAAGCCATGCAGCGCGAAGGCCTGCTCTTCCTGGTGCACGGCGAGGTGACGGACGCCGACATCGATGTCTTCGACCGCGAGGCGGTGTTCGTCGACCGCGTCATGACGCCGCTGCGCGCCGCCATGCCCGAGCTCAAGGTGGTGTTCGAGCACATCACGACCAAGGAAGCGGCCCAGTACGTGACGGACAGCGACCGCTTCACGGCCGCCACCATCACGCCCCAGCATCTGCTCTACAACCGCAACGCCCTCTTCACCGGCGGCCTGCGCCCCCACTACTACTGCCTGCCCGTGCTCAAGCGCGAGGAGCATCGCCAGGCCCTGCTGAAGGCGGCCGGCTCCGGCCTGCCCAAGTTCTTCCTTGGCACCGACAGTGCGCCGCACGCCGCCCAGCTGAAGGAGAACTCGGTCTGCGGCGCCGGCTGCTTCACGGCCATCTCGGCGCTGGAGCTGTATGCCGAGGCTTTCGAAGGCATAGGCGCCCTGGACAAGCTGGACGCCTTCGCCGGCCACCATGGCCCCGACTTCTACGGCCTGCCGCGCAACACCACCACCGTCACGCTGAAGCGCGAGCCCTGGACGCTGCCGTCCGCCGTGCCCTTCGGCGAAGCCCAACTCAAGCCGCTGCGCGGCGGCGAAACGCTGAACTGGAAACTCATCGCATGAAGAAGGTTGCTTTCCTCGTCGACTTCGACAACGTCGCCACCGACGTCATCGAACAGGCGCTGCAGATGTGTTTCAGGGACTATGAAGCCGTCCACATCCGCCGCGCCTATTGCAATGCCGAGCAGGCCCACCACCAACAGGCCTTCATGAAGCGCCTGGGCCTGCGCGCCATCGTCAACCTGGCCATCGGCAAGAACTCGACCGACATCGCGCTGGCGGTGGATGCGATGGACATCGCCATCACCGAGCAGCCGGACGTCATCGTGCTGGTCTCCTCCGACAGCGACTTCGCGCCGCTGGTGCTGCGCCTGCGCGAGAAGGGCGCCTGGCTGCGCGGCTTCGGCCAGTACGGCAAGACCGGCGACGGCGTCATCCAGATCTACGACCAGTTCAACGAGCTGGCCCATGACAGCGGCCGCTCCACGTCCAAACAGGCGCCCAAGCCCGCGGCCAAGCGCGAGAGGCCGGCCCGCAAGGCCGCCGCCACCAAGCCGGCCGCGAAGAAAGCAGCCCCGGCCCCGGCCAAGGCCGACGCTCCGGCACCCAAGCCAGCACCGGCACCCGTGGCTGCCGCGAAGCCGGTCGCTGCGGCTGCCAAGCCTGCACCCAAGGCGGCCCCTGCGCCTGTGGATGCCCATGTCGCGGCCGCCAAGGAGATCAATGCCGTGCTGGCCCTGCTGCCCAAGCTGGCCGACGGCCAGTGGCATGACCTGGGCGCGGCGGCCAAGATCCTGAAGGATGCCGGCCTGCTGCCGAAGTCGGCGCCGGCCACCAAGCTGTTCCGCAAGCATCCGCAGGCCTTCCAGCTGCAGCCGGAGAAGCAGCCCAACCAGGTGCGTTTCGGCCACGGATGATCTCGCCCGATTGGGCGAGGCCCTGGTTTGCGCCCTACCGCGACGCGGCCGCGCCCGTGCTCGCCCGCCTGTCGGGCGGCGAGCCGGTGCACCGGGCCCTGGGCCACGCGCGCTTCGAGCCCGCCGGGCCGCTTTCAGTCGGCTATGAGCAGCACATTGCCGCCACCGGCCGCGTGCCGACGCGCGACAACGCCCATGACCTCTTCAACGGCCTGGTCTGGCTGCGCCATCCCGGCTTCAAGGCGGCGCTGAACCGCGCCCATCTCGACGCCCCGCCGGCCCCTCCCGGCCGCCGCGGCCCGCTGCGCGATGCGCTGACGCTGCTGGACGAAAGCGGCCTGCTGCTCGTCGCGCCACCTGAGCTGAGGGCCGCCTTGCGAGCGCGCGACTGGGTGGCGCTTTTCGTCACGCGGCGTGAGCTTTGGCAACAGGCGCAAGCCCTGGTCGTCGGCCATGCCCTGCTGGAGAAGCTGCTGGCGCCGCGCCGCAACCTGTGCGCGAGGGTGCTTTTCGTCGACAGCCTGGAGGCGCCCACCCTGGCTGCCAGCCTGGCCCCGGCCGACCTGCCGCCCCTGCCCCTGCTCGGCATTCCCGGCTGGTGGCCCCCGAATGAGGTGGCGGACTTCTACAGTGACGAGCAGGTCTTCCGGCCGAAGCGGCTAGTATCGGCAGCCTCCACGGGAGGTCTTGTTTGCTGAAGTCCTGTTTGAAGTCCCTGCTGGGCGCGGCGCTTGTCGGCCTCGCCCTAGCCGCCGGCGCGCAGTCGCCGCCGCCACCCGCTGCGCCGCCCAATCCGCAGCAGCCCCAGGCCCAGCAGCCGCCCACGGTGTCGGCCAGCGCCCGGCGCCTGTACGAGCGCAGCAAGGGCCAGCTGCTGCAGATCCGCACGCTGCTCAAGACCCAGGACAGCCAGGCCTCGGTCGGCTCGGGATTCCTGGTCAGCAATGACGGCCACATCGTCACCAACTACCACGTCATCAGCCAGTTCGCGCTGGAGCCCGACAGCTACCGCCTGCGCTATGCGACGACCGACGGCCAGGGCGGGGCGCTGGAACTGCTGGACTTCGACGCCCGCCGCGACCTGGCCCTTTTGCGCGCCGTCGGCGATGGGCTCAAGGGCCGTGGCGCCCTGGGCTTCCGTCCGCAGAACCAGCCGCTGGCCAAGGGCGAGCGCATCTATTCCATGGGCAACCCGCATGACGTGGCCTTCGCCGTCGTCGAGGGCAATTACAACGGCCTGGTGGAGCGCAGCTTCGACCCGCTGATCTATTACGCCGGCGGCATCAACCCCGGCATGAGCGGCGGCCCCGTGCTGGACGAGGACGGCCTGGTCGTCGGCGTCAATGTGTCGACGCTGCTGTTCGCCCAGCAGGTCAGCTTCCTGGTGCCGGGCGAGTTCGCTTCGGCCCTGGTCCAGCGCAGCCTGGCCGCCAAGCCCATCCGCAGTGCGGCCTGGGGCCGCCTGCGCGACCAGCTCACCAGATACCAGGACGAGATGGTCACCCGCTTCCTGGCCCTGCCTTGGGAGAGCGCCAACCACGACCGCTACCGCCTGCCGGTGCCCAAGCAGGACTTCATGCGCTGCTGGGGGCGCGGGACCTCGGCCGACACCAAGGGCCTGGACTTCGAGCGCTCGCAATGCCGCATGGACCATGCCCTCTTCGTCAGCGGCAATCTGCAGACCGGCTGGCTGGACATGTCCCACGAAGCCTATGACGGCGCCAAGCTCGGTGCGCTGCGCTTTGCGCGCCAGTACTCGGGGAGCTTTCGCAACGAACGCCTGGGCGCTGCCGACAAGTCGCGCACGGCGCCCTATTGCAAGGAGCAGTTCGTCGACCGGGATGGATTGCCGCTGCGCGCCGTCGTCTGCCTGCGCGCCTACCGCAAGCTGGACGGCCTGCACGACCTCAGCATCCTCGTGACGACGGTGGACTCGTCCACCGAGGGCGCCCTGGGCCGCTTCGACGCCCGAGGCGTCAGCTTCGACAACGCGCTCAAGCTCGCAGCGCACTACCTGGAAGGCTTCGCGTGGACCAAGAGCAGCAAGACCAAGTGACGCCGACGGCCCCCGCGGCCGCGCCCGCCGCTGCCGTCGTCGAGCTGCTGGGCCGCGATGGCCGTGCCGCCCTGGTGCAGCGCGTCACGCACTGGCCGGTGCGCATCGGCCGCTCGCCGGCCTGCGACATCGTGCTGGACGACGGCCACCTCGCCGCCGAGCATGCCGAGCTGCAGCTGACGCCCGAGGGCGGCGTGCGCCTGCGGCTGCTGGACAGCCGCAATGGCGGTGCCGTGGCCGGCAAGCGCCTGGCCGCGGGCGAAGAGGCCGTGCTGCCCGAGGGCGGCGCCTTCCAGCTCGCGACCTGCTCGCTGCGCCTGCGCACCAGCGCGGATGCGCCCGCGCCAGAGCAGCTGATGATCGTGCACCCGGTGCGGCATTGGGCCCTGCTGCCGCTGCTGCTGCTGTCCATGATGTTCTTCCAGTGGCTGGACCGCTGGAGCGCCGTGGACCCCGATTCGCGCTGGGTCGACTACGCCTCGCCGCTGCTGGCGCCCATGGCCTTCGTGCTGGCCTGGGCCGGCCTGTGGTCGCTGGCCAGCCAGCTCTTCCAGCACCGCTTCCCGTTCACGACGCATCTGCGCCGCGCCCTGCTCGTCATCGTCGCGCTGCAGGTGCTGGAATGGGTGCTGCCGGCCATCGCCTATGCCTTCTCCTGGCCGCGGCTGATGGTGATCGAGTCGCTGTCGACACCGGTCGCCGGCGCCTTCCTGATCGCCTGGCATGCCCGCCTGGTCTGGCCCGGCGCGCGGCGGATCCTGAACGGCGGCATCGCGGCCCTGCTGCTGCTGGGCCTGGGCCTGCAGGTCGGCAACCGCCAGGAGCAGCAATATGTCTTCGGTGCGCCCTATCTGGCCAGCCTGCCGCCGCCGGCCCTGCGCCTGGTGTCGCCGCGGCCGCCGGAAGACCTCATCGAGTCCCTGAAGCCGCTGAAGGCCGAACTGGCCAGGCAGGCGCGCAAGGACAACGAGGGCGCCGTCGACGACGACGCGGGCGGCGGCGAGTGACGCGCCGCCGCGCTCAGGTCTGGGGCAGGAAGCCGTCGACCGACAGATAGCGCTCGCCGGTGTCGTAGTTGAAGCCCAGCACCCGCGCTCCCGCGGGCAGCTCGGGCAGCTTCTGGGCGATGGCGGCCAGCGTGGCGCCGCTGGAGATGCCGACCAGCAGGCCTTCCTCGCGGGCGCAGCGGCGGGCGTATTCGCGCGCGGCCTCGGCCTCGACCTGGATGACGCCGTCCAGCAGGGCCGTGTCCAGCACCGCCGGGATGAAGCCCGCGCCGATGCCCTGGATGGGATGGGGGCTGGGCTGGCCGCCGCTGATGACGGGCGAGGCGCTGGGCTCGACGGCATAGACCAAGAGCCGCGGCCAGGCCGCCTTCAGCACCTGGGCACAGCCGGTGATGTGGCCGCCGGTGCCGACGCCGGTGATCAGCGCGTCCAGGCCGTCGGGGAAATCCTTCAGGATCTCCTGGGCCGTCGCCTTCACATGGATGGCGGGGTTGGCGGCGTTCTCGAACTGCTGCGGCATCCAGGAGCCCGGGTGCTGTTCCAGCAGCTCGCGGGCGCGGGCGATGGCGCCCTTCATGCCCTTTTCGCGCGGCGTCAGGTCAAAGCTGGCGCCGTAGGCCAGCATCAGGCGGCGGCGCTCGATGCTCATGCTGTCGGGCATGACGAGGATGAGCTTGTAGCCCTTGACGGCCGCCACCATGGCCAGGCCGACGCCGGTGTTGCCCGAGGTCGGCTCGATGATGGTGCCGCCCGGCTTCAGCAGGCCCTGCGCCTCGGCGTCCTCGATCATGGACAGCGCGATGCGGTCCTTGATGGAGCCACCCGGGTTGCTGCGCTCGGACTTGACCCAGACCTCGGCGCCGCTGAACAGGCGCTGCAGCCGGATGTGAGGGGTGTTGCCGATGGTGTCGAGGATGCTTTGGGCCTTCATGCGGTGTCCTGGGTGAAGGTGCGGGGTTGATCCTGAATCCGGCAGTTGGCCGCTTGCCAGTGTGCCAACACCGGGTCGTCGATGTCCTGATTGGCTGTCGACGAGCATCACTCCGTTGGGGAGCGCTGCACCCCCGCTGGTCTGGCGCTTCGGGCCGCATGCTGCGTTGCAAACCTAAGGCGGGCATTGAGCCCGCCATAGGTTTGCGCCTTGCCTGCGACCCGCCTCGCCAGCCCCTCGGGCGCGCCCAACTACCGAATTCAGGATAATCGCTAGTGTGAAGCAAGCCAGACCGCCGCTGGGGCAATCTCGGAAACGAGGCCCTGGAGGAAGGTCCGGACTGCATAGAGCGGCGTAGCAGCTAACGGCTGCCCGGCGAAAGCCGAGGATCAGAGCAACAGAGACGAGTCAAGGCAGGCCCCCGTCAGGAGGTGGTCTATGCGGAGCCGGCGCAAGCTGGCTTGGGGTGAGGCGCAAGCCTCGCACCATCGCGCGCAAGCGCGAACCGCGTAGCACCCAAGGCGGGCCAGGGCCCGCCTTGGGTGAAACGGGCAATCTCTACGCGCAGCAACACCAAGTAGGCCAGCGTTGATGCGGCTCGCAGAGCTGGCGGGTAGGTGGCACCGAGCCGGGCAGTGATGTCCGGCCCAGAGGAATGGCGGTCACGCCGTCCGAACCGCAAGGGGAGGGCGGTGCACAGAATCCGGCCTATCGGCTTGCTTCACTCTTTTTCACCAAGCTTTCTTCCCCCTCGCCAAGGCCTGCGGCAACGGCTAGATTTCACGTTGTCTCGGCGTTAGGTCCTCCAGCGCGAGGCCTTTGTGCCGAACACTCAGGTGAGTCGCGGGCGCCAGCCCCGACGGGGAGAAAACATGATCCCGATGAGGATCGAAGTCCGGGCTCAGGTCAGGGCCGGTGCCAACGACGGTGCCGAGCGACCTCCTGCCCGCGCGGTGGTCGCGCCCACAAATACTCCCCATTCGCGGCCTCCAGCCATTTCTGTTTCGAATCGCGGCACAACTGTCGGTGTGCCGCCAACGGTCATTCCGTGACCACAGGGGGTACTGAAATGAAGCTGAACCATCTGCGTCTGCGCTCCAAGCTGATGCTTGGGTTTGCCCTGCTGGCGGCCGTCGTGCTGCTGGTGTCGGGCCTGGCGCTGAATTCATTGAGCCGTTCCAACGGCCGGTTCACCGGCTATCTGGAGGGCGTGGGCGAGCGCGAGCGCCTCGTCAACGACGTGCGCGACGCCGCGTCGCGGCGGGCCATCACGGCGCGCAACCTGGTGCTGGTGACGGTGCCGGCCGATCGCGATGTCGAGAAGGCCGGCGTCACCAAAGCGCATGAGGACATGCAGCAAGCCATGGCCCGGCTCAAGCAGGCCCTGGCCAAGGCCAGCGACCTGGGCGAGCGCGACAAGGCCCTGGTGGCCGAGATGGAGCGCGTCGAGGCGCAATACGGCCCGGTGGCGCTGTCCATCGTCGGCATGGCCCTGGACGGCAAGCGCGACGAAGCCGTCACCAAGATGAATGCCGAATGCCGGCCGCTGCTGGCGGCCCTGCTGAAGGCGACCGACGACTACTTGGCCTACGAGAGCCAGCAGTCGGTCGTGCGGGTGCAGCAGGCCGAAGGCTCCTATGGCAATGACCGCCTGCTGATGGTGGGCGTCAGCCTGGCCGCGGTGGCCGCCGCGGTGGTGCTGGGCTGGGCGCTGAGCAATGCCGTCACGCGGCCGCTGGAGCGCGCGGTACGTCTGGCCGAAGCGGTGGCTTCGGGCGATCTGAGCTCCGACATCGTCGTCGACCGCCACGATGAAACCGGCCAGCTGCTGGCCGCGCTCAAGCGCATGAACGACGGCCTGGTCGACATGGTCGGCCGGGTGCGCCAGTCGGCCGACAGCATCGCCACGGCCTCGCAGGAGATCGCCAGCGGCAACCATGACCTTTCCAGCCGCACCGAGCAGCAGGCCAGCGCCCTGCAGCAGACGGCGGCGTCCATGCAGCAGATGACCTCCACCGTGCAGCAGACGGCCGAGAGCTCGCGCCAGGCCAGCCAGCTGGCCAGCGCCGCGACGGAGGTGGCTGGGCGCGGTGGCGACGTCGTGCAGCGCGTCGTCATGACCATGGGCGAGATCAGCGACTCCAGCCGCAAGATCGCCGACATCATCGGCACCATCGACGGCATCGCCTTCCAGACCAATATCCTGGCGCTGAACGCCGCGGTGGAAGCCGCGCGCGCCGGCGAGCAGGGCCGGGGCTTTGCCGTCGTGGCCGGCGAGGTGCGGGCCCTGGCCCAGCGCAGCGCCCAGGCGGCACGCGAGATCAAGGGCCTGATCGGGGCCAGCGTCGAGAAGGTCGAGGCCGGCAGCCAGCTGGTCGGCGAGGCCGGCACGACCATGGGCGACATCGTCAGCCAGGTGCGCCGCATGACGGACCTGATGGCCGAGATCAATGCCTCGGCCACCGAGCAGAGCAGCGGCATCGGCCAGGTCAACCAGTCGGTCGCCTCCATCGACCAGGGCACCCAGCAGAACGCCGCCCTTGTCGAGCAGAGCGCCGCCGCGGCCGAAAGCCTGCAGCAGCAGGCGGCCGGCCTGCTGGAAGTGATCTCCCAGTTCAAGACCGCTCAGAAGCGCTCCGGCTTCGCCTGAGCGTCATCCCCGCGACGGCGCGGGTGAAGAGGGGTCGATACACTGGCCGGCAGCCGCAACCCGCGGCTGCCGACTTCATCCAAGCACCCCCCGATGAATCCTGACGCCAGCCGCCTCTGGCGCGCGCCCCGCTGGGCCCTGTCCGTGCTGTTGGCCTGTTTGGCCATGGTCGGCCCCTTCTCCATCGACACCTATCTGCCGGCCTTCAAGGGCATTGGGGCTGCGCTGAACGCGACCCCGGTGGAGATGCAGCAGACGCTGTCCGCCTACCTGTTCGGGTTCGCCTTCATGAACCTGTTCCACGGTGCGCTGTCGGACTGCTTTGGCCGGCGGCCCGTCGTGCTGATCGGCCTGGCGGCGTTCACGGTGTCCAGCATCGGCTGTGCGGTGGCGGGCTCCATCGGCCAGCTGGTGTTCTGGCGCACCGTGCAGGGCATGTCCGCCGGAGCCGGCATCGTCGTGTCGCGGGCCATCATCCGCGACATGTTCCCGCCGGCGGACGCGCAGCGCGTGATGTCCCAGGTGACCCTCTTCTTTGGCGTGGCGCCGGCCATCGCGCCGATGGTCGGCGGCTTCCTCTTCAAGCATGCCGACTGGCATTCCATCTTCTGGTTCCTGGCCGCCGTCGGTGCGGCCCTGCTGGTCTCCAACTGGCGCCTGCTGCCCGAGACGCTGCACGCGAGCATGAGGCAGCCCTTCCATGTCGGCACGTTGATGCGCGAGTACCGGCGCTTGTGCAGCAGCCGCAAGTTCATGATGCTGGTGCTGGCCAGCGGCATTCCGTTCAACGGCATGTTTCTCTATGTGCTGGCGTCACCCGCCTTCCTTGGGCAGCACCTGCATTTTGAGGAGACGGAGTTCTTCTGGCTCTTCCTGTGCTCCATTGGCGGCATCATGGCCGGCGCGGCGATCAGCGGCCGGCTGGCCGGCAAGATGAGCGCCAAGCGCCAGATCATGCGGGGCTTCCGCATCATGGTGGCCGTGTCGATCAGCAATGTGCTGCTCAACCTGTTCGTCCCGCTGAGTGCCTTCTGGGCCTTGCCCATGGTCGGGCTGTTCGCTTTCGGCTGGGCCCTGATGGTGCCGGTCGTCACGCTGCTGGTGCTGGACCAGGTGCCCGAGCGCCGCGGCATGGCCTCGTCGCTGCAGGCCAGCATCGGCTCGGCGGCCAATGGCCTGGTGGCGGGTCTCCTGGTGCCCTTGGTCATGCACTCGACCGTGGCCCTGGCCCTCACGTCGGCCGGCCTGATGCTGATCGGCCTGGTGGCCTGGTACGGCGTGCGCCGTTCCATCCCCGCTTAAGCCGGGCGGCGGTCTGCCGAAATCACCGACATGATGAAAAAGCGCTGGCTGATCACTGCGCTGCTGGCCGCCTGCGCGGCCGTGCAGGCCGAGGAACCCAAGGAGGCCGTGGAGGTGCTGCGCCAGCGCCTGGCGGACCGTCTGTCCACCAAGGCTGAAGGCACGGCGACGGCCAAGTCAGCGGCCAAGCCGGCCAGGCCAGGCAAGGCCGAGGCGCACAAGCCGGTGCACTGGGGCTATGCCGGCGACATCGGGCCGGACCGTTGGGCCGAGCTGTCGCCGGACAACAAGCTCTGCGCCGTCGGCACGCGCCAGAGCCCCATCGACATCCGCGAGGGCATCGCCGTCGACCAGGAGAAGATCGCCTTCGACTACCGCGCCAGCAACTTCTCGGTGCAGGACAACGGCCACACCATCCAGGTCAATGTCGCGGCGGGCAACGGCCTGACCATCATGGGCCGGCGCTACGAGCTCGTGCAGTTCCACTTCCACCGGCCCAGCGAGGAGCGCGTCAACGGCAAGCAGTTCGACATGGTGGCTCACCTGGTGCACAAGGACGCCCAGGGCCGGCTCGCCGTCGTCGCCGTGCTGCTGGAACGCGGGCCTGACAACAAGCCCCAGCCGCTGATCCAGACCGTCTGGGCCAATCTGCCGCTGGAAAAGGGCGAGCCCCTGGCGGCCCAGGTGCAGCTCGACCTGAACCAGCTGCTGCCCGTGGAGCGCGGCTACTACACCTATATGGGGTCTCTCACGACGCCGCCCTGCAGCGAGGGCGTGCTGTGGATGGTCATGCGCCAGCCAGTCGCGGCCTCGGCCCAGCAGATCGGCATCTTCGGCAAGCTCTACCCGATGAATGCGCGGCCGCTGCAGGCCGGCTCGGGGCGGCTCATCAAAGAGTCGCTGAGCCCGTCAACCGGCCCCTGAGCGTGCTGCCCTTGCTGGTCGTGCGCACGCCCGACAGCCAGTCGTGCAGCGTCGCGAACAGCTGCTCGGCGACGACGGGCTTGGCGACGTGGTCGTCCATGCCGGCGTCCAGGCAGCGCTGGCGCTCGTCGTCGAAGGCATTGGCCGTCATCGCGAGGATGGGCAGTTCGGCGCCCTGGGGCAGGTCGCGGATGGCGCGCGTCGCATCCAGGCCGTCCATGACCGGCATCTGCACGTCCATCAGCACCAGGGCGTAGTCGCCGGCCTTGACCATGTCGACGGCCTGCTGGCCGTCGGCGGCGACATCCACCGTCAGGCCGGCGCTGCCGATCAGGGCCACGGCAACCTCCTGGTTGACCGGGTTGTCCTCGGCCAGCAGGATGCGGCGCGGCTGGGCCCGGGCCAGCTCGGCCAGGCGTTCGCGTGCCGAATGCGGCCGCGGTGCCGCGACGGGAGCCGCCGGCGCCTGGGCGGCGGCCTCGACGGGCAGCGTGAACCAGAAGCTGCTGCCGCGGCCCAGGGCGCTGTCGACGCCGACATGGCCGCCCATCAGCTCGGCGAGGCGCCGGCAGATGGCCAGGCCCAGGCCGGTGCCGCCATAGCGCCGGGTGGTGGAGCTGTCGGCCTGTTCGAAGTCGCGGAACAGGCGCGCCTGCGCGTCGGGCGCGATGCCGATGCCGCTGTCCTGCACCTCGAAGCGCAGGCTCAGGCCGGCCGGAGTTTCGTCCAGGCGCGCGGCCAGGCGCACGAAGCCCCGCTCGGTGAACTTGACCGCATTGCCGGCAAAGTTGAGCAGCACCTCGGAGATGCGCTGCGGGTCGCCGACCAGCACGCGGCTGCGCAGGGCCGGCGCGACATCGGTCTCGACGCGCAGGCGCTTGGCGGCGGCGGTCTGCGTCGTCATGTTGGCGATGTTGTCCAGCACCTCGCCGACGCTGAACTCGCGCTGCTCCAGCCTGACCTTGCCGGCCTCGATCTTGGAGAAGTCCAGCACGTTGTTGATGACGCTGAGCAGGTGCTCGGCGGCATTGGCCACCTTCTGCAGGCGCTGCTGCTGCTCGGGCTCGATGGTGTCGCTCTGGGCCAGATAGGTCAGGCCGATGATGGCATTCATCGGCGTGCGGATCTCGTGGCTCATATTGGCCAGGAAAGCGCTCTTGGCCAGGCTGGCGGCCTGGGCGGCCTGGGTGGCCTCGGCCAGCTCGGCGGTGCGGGCCTCGACCAGCTCCTCGAGATGGTGGCGGTAGCGCTCCAGCTCCAGCGCGTCGCGGCGCTGGCGCGAGATGTCGGTCAGGAAGCCGTGCCACAGCACGCTGCCGTCGGCCTCGCGCTGGGCGATGGCATTGCCGTAGATCCAGCGCTCGCTGCCATCGGCCTGGGGCGTGCGGAACTCCTGCTGCCAGGGGCTGAGGTTGCGGGCCGAGGCCAGCAGGCTCTCGCGCACGGCGGCGCGGTCGTCGGGGTGGACGCGCTCGAACCAGGGCGCCGCGCTGCGGCCGAGCTCGGCGCTGCCGAGCAGGAAGTATTCGCGCACCGCCTCGCTGACATAGGCGAAGGAGAACTCGCCGTTGACGGCCAGGCGCAGCTGGTAGACGACGCCGGGCACTGTCTCGGCCATGCCGCGCAGGCGCTCGATGAGATTGCGCTGGGCATCGAACTGCTGCTGCAGCGCGTCGCGCATGTGCTCGAGGTGGCCGCCGAGCAGGCCGATCTCGTCCTGGCGGGTGTGCTCCAGCTTGGCGTTGAAGCGGCCCTCGGCGAGGTCGTTGGCGAAGTCGCCGAGCTCGCGCAGCGGCCGGAACAGGCGGGAATTGAGCAGCCACAGCACCAGGGCCAGCGAGGCCAGCAGCTGGCCGCCCACCGTTGCGCCATACAGCCAGCGCTGGCGCAGCACTGCCGTCGTGCTGAGGTGGTCGTCGATCTCGATCTGGATGTGGCCGATGCGCGTGGCGCCGCGCAGGATGTCGCGCTCGCCGGTCAGGGTCTGGCCCAGGCGGCGCTCGGGCAGGTGGTTCTCGATGAAGGGCAGGCCTTGCGAGGCGTCGCTGACGCTGACGCGCACGACCTCGGGCGACTTGACGATGGCCGACACGACCTCGCGCGCCGCCACGGCATCCAGGTTCCACAGCAGCTCGGGCAGGCTGCTGGCCAGCACGTCGAGCTTGGCGTCGAGGTCGCGCTGCAGGGCCTGCTCGGCGACCTTGGATTCGCGCAGGCCAATGAAGAGGCCGCCGACGATCAGGGCCGGGAGCAGCAGGCCGATGCTGGCGCCGAGGGCCAGGGCGGCGAAGAGCGAGGACGAGGGCTTGCGGCTCAAAGTAGGGTCATGCTGCCATGAGTTCGGCCTGCTGAAAGCGAAACACGCCACGTCGCGGTGGCGGCGTGGCGTGTTTCGTGGCTCATGAGCGTCAGCCCTTGCCCAGCAGTTGCGGCTTCAGCGAAGAGTCGACGGGCTTGTCGCCCAGCCAGATCTTCAGCACCGCGTTGTAGAAGGCGATGTCCTTCATGGGCTCGCCGATGGGCTTGCCGTTCAGGAACATGACCGTGCCGGTGTCCGGCACCCAGTCCACCGTGATGACGTCGCCCTTCTTGCCCTGGGGGATGTTGACGAAGGTCTCGCCGAACTGGGCGAGCTGGTTGACGAACTTGGAGCGCTCGGCCTTGTCGGTGTTGGCCGTGATGCCGGCCATGAAGGCCTGGCCCAGCTCGTCACCGGTCACCTCGCGCAGCAGGCCGAGGCTGAAGCGGCGCGGGCCGGTGCTTTCCAGCACGCCGGCCGTGGTGTCCTTCTTCTCGGGCAGATAGAGCACCAGGGAATAGACCTTGACGACGATGCGCACGCGCACGCCGGCACCGTTGACCTTCAGTTCCTTGCCGGCGACCTTGACGGTGTCGTCGAACTTGATGCCACCGACTTCGATGGCCATTGCCGTGCTGGCCATGCCGAGAGCCAGACCGAGGCCTGCAATCCAGCGGATGGCTTTGTGCGTCTTCATGGAGTCTCCTGGATCTTTGGGGGGAGGGGATCAGTGCGCCGCTTCGAGCTTGAAGAGGCTGACGACTTCTTCGAGACCATGGGCCTGGGCGCGCAGCGAGTCGGCGGCGGCGGCGGCTTCTTCCACCAGCGCGGCGTTCTGTTGCGTGCTCTTGTCCATGTCATGGATGGTATGCGTGACGCGCTCGATGCCGGAGCTCTGTTCGGCGCTGGCGTGGGTGATCTCCCCCATGATGTCGGTCATGCGTTGCACGCTCGCCACCACGCCCTGCATGGTGTTGCCGGCCTGGTTGACGAGTTGGCTGCCCAGGGCGACCTTCTCGACCGAGTCGCTGATGAGGCGCTTGATCTCCTTGGCGGCGTCGGCGCTGCGGCCGGCGAGGGAGCGCACTTCGCCGGCCACGACCGCGAAGCCGCGGCCCTGCTCGCCGGCGCGCGCGGCTTCCACCGCGGCGTTCAGGGCCAGGATGTTGGTCTGGAAGGCGATGCCGTCGATGACGCTGATGATGTCGACGATCTTCTTGCTGGAGGCGTCGATGCTGCCCATGGTCGTCACGACCTTGGCCACCACCGCGCCGCCTTCGCCGGCCACCTGGGAGGCGGCCTGGGCCAGCTGGTTGGCCTGCTGGGCGTTCTGGGCGTTCTGCTGCACGGCGTCGGTCAGGGTCTTCATGGCCGACAGGGTCTGCTCCAGCGATGCCGCCTGGGCCTCGGTGCGCACCGACAGGTCCAGGTTGCCGCTGGCGATCTCGCTGGAGGCCGACGAGATGGACTCCGTGCCTTCGCGCACGCGGCCGACGATGCCCTTCAGGCTCTCGTTCATGTCATGCAGGGCCTGCAGCAGCTCGCCGGTCTCGTCGCGGCTGCGCACCTCGATCTCGCTGGTCAGGTTGCCCGAAGCGACCTTGCGTGCCACGGCGACGGCGCCGCGCAGCGGATTGACGATGCCGCGCGTGATCAGCACGCCGGTCAGCACGCTGGCGAGGATGGCGGCCACGGCCAGGCCCAGCAGCAGCAGGGCCGTCTTGCGGGCCACGCCGTTGGACTTCAGGCCGGCTTCCTCCATGGCGGCGTTGCGGGTCTGGACCAGCTTGTCCAGGGCCGCCATGTACTTGCCCTGGGCGGCGCGCACCGAGAACTGGTACTTCAGCGGGGCGCCTTCGGTGTCGCCGGAGGCCACGGTCTTCACGAAGGCCGCCTGGCCGGTCATGAACTTGGCGCGCGCTTCCTCCACCGCCTTGAGCTGCTCCTGGCTGGCCTCGTCGGTCAGCATGGGCTTGAGCTCGGCCATGGTCTTCTCATGGGCCGCCATCAGGCTGGCGACGGTGTCCAGCTCCTTCTTGATCTGTTCCTCCCCCGTCATGATGAGGGTGGTCATCATGCTGCGCGAGGCGTCGCCCAGTTCGGCCTTGGCCTTGTTGGCCAGCGCCACGGCCTTGTAGTCGCTGCTGAGCAGCTGGGTGATCTCGCCGCTCAGGGTCTGGATGCCGAAATAGCCCAGACCGGCCATGGCCATCAGGCAGGCGATCACGACCGCAAAGCCGGCCGTGAGGCGTTGTCCGATGCGCATATGGGACAAGAAATTCATGGGGGGCTGCCTCGCTTTTGATATTCGATGGGAGCCCCCGGTTGGAGTTCTTGGCGGAGGGGGCTGAAACAGCACGAAATTTCAGCAGAAATCATGGGGGCCCATGCATTCTGAGTGGCTGGCCGGCAAGGCTTGCCGTGATTTGTGCGGCAAAACCCTTTCAGACGTGGTGTCACGTTGGCGACGCCTGTGGCTGAACGCCTTCAAGCATGGGGGCAAACGCGATGCCGATGTGGACAGAACTTCAAGCACCACTTCGCAATATCCTGGCAAGTCCTTATTTATTAAAGGTATTTTGTCTGCCAACTGTATAAATTGACAGCTGTGGCTAAGTGCTTGATTTCATTGAAAAAACTTGTGCCGAAACTTGACCCGAGGGGGTGCGGCCCTTAAAGTGGGAGGAAGTGTCGTTTCGTGGTGAAAAGTGTCGGAAATCGTCTTTCAGGGTGCCTCCAACTTGGCTTTAGATGCCAAGGGACGCCTGAGCGTGCCCAGCCGACACCGTGAGGTGCTGCAGCTGATCTGCCAGGGCCGCCTGACCGTCACCAAGCACCCGGACGGCTGCCTGATGCTGTTCCCGCGCCCGACCTGGGAGGCCTTCCGCGACAAGGTCGCCGCCCTGCCGATGTCGGCAGCCGGCTGGAAGCGTGTTTTTCTCGGTAACGCGATGGACGTCGACATCGATTCGGCGGCGCGCGTGCTGATCTCGCCCGAGCTGCGCAAGAGTGCCGGGCTCAAGAACGACGTGATGCTGCTGGGCATGGGCAGCCACTTCGAGCTCTGGGATGCCGAAGCCCATGCCGCCCACGAGGCCGAAGTGATGGCCGGCCCGCTGCCCGACGCCCTCAAGGACTTCAGCTTCTGATGGGCGCCGAGATGAGTGAGAGCGCCACGTTCCGCCACACCACCGTGCTGCTGAACGAGGCGGTGGAAGGTGTGCTTGCGCGGCCGGACGGCGTCTATGTGGATGGCACCTTCGGCCGTGGCGGCCATTCGCGCCTGCTGCTGAGCAAGCTGGGGTCCCAAGGCCGCCTGATCGGCATCGACCGCGATCCCGAGGCCGTCGCTGCGGCAGCCGCCATCACCGACCCGCGCTTTTCCATCGTCCACAGCGCCTTTGCGGACATGGCCGATCAACTGGCAGCGCTGGGTGTTCATCAGGTGGATGGTGTGCTGCTGGACCTGGGTGTGTCCAGCCCGCAGATCGACAACCCCGAGCGCGGCTTCAGCTTTCGCTTCGACGGGCCGCTGGACATGCGCATGGACACCACGCGCGGCGAGAGCGTGGCCGACTTCCTCGCTCGGGCCGAAGAGCGCGAGATTGCAAGAGTGATCCGAGACTATGGCGAAGAACGGTTTGCTGGCCAGATTGCAAAGGCGGTTGTTGCTCGCCGAGAAACCGGTGCGCCGCTCACGCGCACCGACGAGCTGCGCGAACTCGTGGCTCGCACGGTCAAGACCCGTGAGCCCGGCCAGGACCCGGCAACCCGCACCTTTCAAGCCCTTCGGATTCATGTCAATGGCGAGCTTGAAGAGCTTGAGCAGGGGCTGAAGGCCGCGCTGCGGCTGTTGGCGCCGGGTGGCCGGCTGTCCATCATCAGCTTCCACTCGCTGGAAGACCGCCGCGTCAAGACCTTCATCGCCGACTACAGCAAGGCCGTGTTCGACCGCCGCGCGCCCTTTGCCGAGCCGGCGCCGCTGATCCTGAACTCGCTGGGCCGCATCAAGCCCAGCGCTGAAGAGGTGGCCGCCAACCCCCGCGCCCGCTCCGCCGTGCTGCGCGTCGCCGAGCGCACCGATGCGCCGCTGCGGGACTAGGCGCATGGCCAAGCTCAACTTCCTCCTCATCGTCGCCGTGCTCGCCAGCGGCCTTGTCCTCGTGCACAGCGCCTACGAGTCGCGCCGCCTGTTCGCCGAGCGCGACAAGGCCAAGGCCGAGGGCCAGCGTCTGGCTGCCGATGCCGAGCGCCTGGCCGCCGAGCGCCATGCGCAGGCCACCAACCTGCGCGTCGAGCAGGTCGCCCGCGAGCGCCTGGGCATGCGCGTCATCAGCCCGGCCGTCGTCGCCTCGGGGGTGACGCCATGAGCAAAGCCAGCAAGGTGAACAAGGCCAACCAGGCCGGCGCCCGCTCGGTCAGCTATTCCACCAGCCCGCTGCTCGCGTCCAAGACGCCGCCGTGGCGTTCGCGCTTCCTGGTCGCCCTGGTCGGCCTGGCCTTTCTCGGCCTGCTGGCGCGCGCCGTCTATGTGCAGGTGCTGAACACCGACTTCTTCCAGAAGCAGGGCGAGGCCCGCTACGCCCACACGCTGGAGCTGCCGGCCAGCCGTGGCCGCATCAACGACCGCAGCGGCCAGGTGCTGGCCGCCAGCGTCGCCGTGCCGTCGATCTGGGCCATCCCCAAGGAAGTCGACGCCGATGCGACCAAGCGCCGCGCGCTGGCCCAGGCGCTGGGGCTGTCGAACAAGGAGCTGGAGGCCAAGCTCAATCCCGAGACCCGCTTCGTCTGGCTGAAGCGCCTGGCCGACGACGAGACCGCCGCGCGCGTGAAGGCCATCGGCCTCAAGGGCGTGTTCCAGGACCGCGAATACCGCCGCAAATACCCCGAGGGCGAGGCGGCGGCCCATGTGGTCGGCTTCACCAATGTCGAGGACAAGGGTCAGGAAGGCATCGAGCTGGCCTTCCAGAAGGAGCTGCAGGGGCGCGACGGCTCGCGCTCCGTCGTGCGCGACCGCCTGGGCCGTGTCGTCGAGGACATCGGCGACATCGTGCCCGCCGCCAATGGCCGCGACGTGGACCTGGCTGTCGACTCCAAGGTGCAGTTCTTCGCCTACCAGCGCATCCGCGACGCGGTGGCCGAGAACAAGGCCAAGGCCGGCTCCGTCGTCGTGCTGGACGTGCAGAGCGGCGAGGTGCTGGCCCTGGCCAACTTCCCGAGCTATGACCCCGGCAAGCGCCAGAACCTGTCCGGCGAGCAGCTGCGCAACCGTGCGCTGACCGACGTCTTCGAACCCGGCTCGACGATGAAGCCCTTCATCGCCGGCCTGGCCATGGAGACCCACCGCGTGTCGCCCGAGAGCCTGGTGGACACCGGCAATGGCAAATACCCCTTCCAGGGCGCCGTCATCAGCGACACCAAGCCGCATGGCGTCATCAGCGTGCGCCAGGTCATCCAGATGTCCAGCAACATCGGCACGACCAAGCTGGCCATGCAGATGCAGCCGCGCGAGATGCACGAGATGTTCACGGCCATCGGCCTGGGCCAGCGGCCGCAGATCAGCTTCCCCGGCGCCGTGACCGGCAAGCTGCGGCCCTACAAGAGCTGGCGGCCCATCGAGCAGGCGACGATGAGCTATGGCTACGGCCTGTCGGCCTCGCTGTTCCAGCTGGCGCGGGCCTACACGGTGTTTGCGCGCGACGGCGAGATCATCCCCGTCAGCATGCTGCGCCAGCCGCATGACCATGCGGTCGCCGGCATCCGCGTCTTCAGCCCCGAGGTCGCGCGCGAGCTGCGCAGCATGCTGCAGGCCGCCGCCGGCCCCGGCGGCACGGCGCCCGATGCCCAGGTGCCCGGCTACAGCATCGGCGGCAAGAGCGGCACGGCCCACAAGCAGGAAGGGCGCGGCTACGCGGCCCACAAATACCGCTCGTGGTTCGTCGGCGTGGCGCCCATCAGCAACCCGCGCATCGTCGTCGCCGTCATGGTCGACGAGCCGACCGCCGGCGTCTATTACGGCGGCAAGGTCGCCGGCCCGGTGTTCAGCCAGGTCACGGCCCAGACGCTGCGTTTGCTGGGTGTGCCGCCCGACCTGGACGTGAAGAGCCAGATCGTCGCCAACCAGAAGGCCGTCGCGGTCGAAGAAAGCTTCTGATCATGTTGACTCGCCTCAAATCCCCCGACGCCGCCGCCCGCTGGCTGTCCGAATGGTGCACCGGCACGCTGCGCACCGACAGCCGCCAGGTCCGCCCCGGCGATGCCTTCATCGCCTGGCCCGGCTATGCGCGCGACGGCCGCGAGTTCGTCGCCGCGGCCCTGGAAGCCGGCGCCTCGACCTGCCTGGTCGAGGAGGCCGATGTCGAGCGCTTCGGCTTCGTCGATGCCCGCGTGGCCTCGCTGCCCGGCCTGAAGGCGCGTACCGGCGAGATCGCTGCCACCTTCTTCGGCAAGCCGACCGATACGCTGGACGTCATCGCCGTCACCGGCACCAATGGCAAGACCTCGTCGGCCTGGTGGATCGCCCAGGCCTCGGCCCAGCTCGGCAAGCGCTGCGGCGTCGTCGGCACCCTGGGCATCGGCGAGCCGCCCAAGCTGGACTACAACGGCCTGACCACGCCCGACCCGGTGCTGCTGCAGGCCGCCTTCGCCCGCATGCGCGACGACGCCTTCTCGGCCTGCGCCATCGAGGCCAGCAGCATCGGCATCGTCGAAGGCCGCCTGGCCGGCAGCAGCGTGCGCGTGGCCGTGTTCACCAATTTCACCCAGGACCACCTGGACTACCACCGCACCATGGACGCCTACTGGGCGGCCAAGCGGGCGCTGTTCGGCTTCCCCGGCCTGCGCGCCGCCGTCATCAATCTCGACGATCCGCAAGGCGCACCGCTGGCCGCCGAGCTGGCCGCGCTGGACGTCTGGACCACCGGCGTCGAGCGCGCCGACGCGCGCCTGACGGCCCGCGGCCTGAACTACACCGGCGAAGGCCTGGCCTTCACGCTGCACGAGGGCACTGAGTCGGCGGACGTGCAGACCAGCCTGATCGGCGACTACAACGCCGCCAACCTGCTCGGCGTGGCCGGCGCTCTGCGCGCTCAAGGCCATGCGCTGGCCGACGTGGCCCGCGTGCTGGCCCGCGTGACGCCGGTGCCCGGCCGCATGCAGCGTGTCGGCAACGGCCGCGAGCTGCCCCAGGTCGTCGTCGACTATGCCCACACGCCGGATGCGCTGGACAAGGCGCTGTCGGCCCTGCAGGGTCTCGCCCAGGCGCGCGGCGGCGAGCTGGTCTGCGTGTTCGGCTGCGGCGGCGACCGCGACCGCGGCAAGCGTCCGCAGATGGGCGCCATCGCGGCGCGCCTGGCGCGCCATGTCGTCGTCACGACGGACAACCCGCGCACGGAAGCCCCGGCGCAGATCATGGCCGACATCGCCGTGGCCGCGCCCGAGGCCATCGCCATCGAGGCGCGCGAGGAAGCCATCCGCGCGGCCGTCATGAACGCCGGTGCACGCGACATCGTGCTTGTCGCCGGCAAGGGGCATGAGGACTACCAGGAAGTGAACGGCGTGCGTCGGCCCTTCTCGGACGTCGGCGAGGCGCGTGCGGCGCTGCTGGAAAGGGCGGGTCTGTGAGCTTGTTCCTCACCCTGGCCGAAGCGCAGGCGCTGCTGCCGGGATCGACGCTGGTCGGCGACGGCGCGACCGGTTTTGCCCGCGTGCACAGCGACACCCGCACGCTGCAGGCCGGCGACTTCTTTGTCGCGCTGCGCGGCGAGCGCTTCGATGCCAACGACTTCCTCAGCGAAGCCCAGGCCTCGGGCGCCGTCGCCGCGCTGGCCGAGCGCGGCCTTGCCGATGCCGGTCTGCCTGGCTTGCTGGTGCCCGATGCCAAGGCTGCCCTCGGCCAGCTGGCCGCTGCCTGGCGCCGCCAGCATGCGATCCCCGTGATCGCCGTCACCGGCAGCAACGGCAAGACGACGACGACCCAGATGATCGCCAGCATCCTGCGCGCCTGGGTGGGCGACGACGCGCTGGCCACGCAGGGCAACTACAACAACGACATCGGCGTGCCGCTGACGCTCTTGCGCCTGCGCCATGACGACGAGCTGAGCCACCGCGCCGCCGTCGTCGAGCTGGGCATGAACCACCCCGGCGAGATCGCACCGCTGGCCGCGATGACGCAGCCGACGGTCGCCCTGGTCAACAACGCCCAGCGCGAGCACCAGGAGTTCATGGCCACCGTCGAGGCTGTGGCGCGCGAGAACGGCGCCGTCATCGAGGCTTTGTCGGGCAGCGGCTGCGCCGTCTTCCCGGCCGAGGATGCCTGCGCGCCGATCTGGCTGGAGCTGGCCGGCTCGCGCCCCCACCTGAGCTTTGCGCTGCGCGGCGAGGCCGATGTGACCGGCGACGCCGCCTGGATGGGCACGCACTGGGCGCTGGAACTGCACACGCCCGCCGGCACCGCCCCCGTCGCCCTGCACATGGCCGGCGAACACAACGTGCGCAACGCGCTCGCCGCCGCCGCCTGTGCGCTGGCTGCCGGTGCGCCGCTGGCCTCGATTGCCCAGGGCCTGGAGACCTTCCGCGCCGTCAAGGGCCGCTCCGAACTCAAGCTCGACGCGCGCGGCAGGACGCTGATCGACGACAGCTACAACGCCAACCCCGACAGCGTGCGCGCCGCCATCGACGTGCTGGCCGGCATGCCCGGCGAGAGCTGGCTCATCCTCGGCGACATGGGCGAGGTGGGCAACGAAGGCCCGGCCTTCCACCGCGAAGTCGGTGCCTATGCGGCCGAGCGCGGCATCGCCCACTTCTGGACGGCCGGCAGTGCCGCCCGCGACGCCGCCGCGGCCTATGGCCCGAAGGCCCGTGCCTTCGACACCACCGCCGCGCTGATCGCGGCCCTGAACGAACCACCCGACGCGGCCCAGACCCTGGTCAAGGGCTCGCGCTTCATGAAGATGGAACAAGTGGTCGCTGCACTGCAAGACACCACCACCGGAGACCCGCATGCTGCTTAGCCTCGCCCAGTGGCTGCAGGGTATCTACCCCGACCTGGGCTTCCTGCGCCTCTTCCAGTACATCACCTTCCGCGCCGTGATGGCCGCCATGACGGCCCTGCTGATCGGCCTGGCTTTCGGCCCCTGGGTCATCCGCCGCCTGACCGAGATGAAGATTGGCCAGCCCGTGCGCGCCTATGGCGTGCAGGCCCACCTGGCCAAGGCCGGCACGCCGACCATGGGCGGCGTCCTCGTGCTGATCGGCATCGGCATCTCGACGCTGCTGTGGTTCGACTGGAGCAACCGCTTCGTCTGGGTCGTCATGCTGGTCACCATGGGCTTTGGCGCCGTGGGCTGGGTGGACGACTGGCGCAAGGTCGTCGACAAGAACCCCGAGGGCATGAGGAGCCGCGAGAAGTTCTTCTGGCAAAGCCTGATCGGTCTGTTCGCCGCGCTCTACCTCGCGTTCAGCGTGTCGGAGACGAGCTTCCTCGGCGTCGTGCAGCTGTTCTTCCGCTGGGTGTCCAGCGGCTTCTCGACCGAGCTGCCGCCCAAGGCCGACCTGCTGATCCCCTTCTTCAAGACCATCAGCATGCCGCTGGGCGTCTGGGGCTTCGTGGCCCTGGCCTATTTCGTCATCGTCGGCACCAGCAACGCCGTCAACTTCACCGACGGCCTGGACGGCCTGGCCATCATGCCGGTCGTGCTGGTCGGCTCGGCCCTGGGCCTGTTCGCCTACCTGACCGGTTCATCGGTGTTTTCCAAGTACCTGCTGCTGCCCTACATCCCGGGCGCCGGCGAACTGCTGATCTTCTGCGCCGCGCTGGCCGGGGCCGGCCTGGCCTTTCTGTGGTTCAACGCGCACCCGGCCCAGGTCTTCATGGGCGACGTTGGCGCGCTGGCGCTGGGCGGTGGCCTGGGCACGCTGGCCGTCATCACGCGCCAGGAGATCGTGCTCGGCATCATGGGCGGCATCTTCGTGGCCGAAGTGCTGAGCGTGATGCTGCAGGTCAGCTGGTTCAAGTTCACGAAGAAGAAGTTCGGCGAAGGCCGGCGCATCTTCAAGATGGCGCCGCTGCACCACCACTTCGAGAAGAGCGGCTGGAACGAGACGCAAGTCGTCATCCGCTTCTGGATCATCACCATGCTGCTGTGCCTGGTCGGCCTGGCCAGCCTGAAGCTGCGGTAAGCCGACGATGAAGCTCGACCTGCCGCAACTGCAAGACCAGCGCGTGCTCGTGCTGGGCCTCGGGGACTCCGGTCTCGCGATGGCCCGCTGGTGTGCGCGCTTCGGTGCGCAGGTGACGGTGTGGGATTCGCGCGCGCAGCCGCCGCAGCTGGGCGCCCTGGGCGACACGGCCGCCTTCATCACCGGCGAGCTGACGCCCGAGATCTCGGCCGGCTTCAACGCGGTGCTGAAGAGCCCCGGCCTGTCGCCGCTGGATGCACGCCTGAAGGCGGTCTACGAACACGGCCCGGCCGTGCGCGGCGAGCTGGACCTGTTCGCCGACGCGCTGGCGGCACTGAAGGCCCAGCATGGCTATGCGCCGGCCGTGCTGGCCATCACCGGCACCAATGGCAAGACGACGACGACCTGCATGACCGGCCTGCTCGTCGAGCGCGCCGGCAAGCGCGTTGCCATCGCCGGCAATATCGGCCCGACGCTGCTGGACACGCTGACCGAGGCCCTGGCCAAGGAACCTGATCCGGCGCCGGTCATCGAAGCGACGCCGGCCGAGGCGATCGCCGAAGCCATGGAGGACGTGCCGGTCGAACAAGATGCGGCTGCTGAAGAAGCCGCTTCGGTGCTGCCCGACGAAGACACGCCGCTGCCTATCGATCCGCCGCTGCCGCGAGGCCCGGTCTTCGAGACCCTGCCCGAGGTCTGGGTGCTGGAGCTGTCCAGCTTCCAGCTCGAAGGCGTGACGGGCTTCGAGCCCACCGCCGGCGCGGTGCTGAACCTGACCCAGGATCACCTCGACTGGCATGGCGACATGGCCGGTTACGGCCGTGCCAAGGCACGCATCTTCGGCCGCGAGTCCGTCATCGTCGCCAACCGCGACGACGCGGAGGTCGAGGGCCTGGTGCCCGCGCCCGTGTTCGTGAAGGGCAGCCGCGGCAAGCCCGGCCGCACGGTGTCGCGCCATGTCGTGCGCTTCGGCCTGAACCCGCCGCGCGCCCCGGGCGACTTCGGGCTGACGGAAGAGGGCGGTCTGGCCTGGCTGGTGCGCGCCCGCGAGCTGGACCCGACGATCAAGAGGCGCAAGGGCGATGAAGAGGAGCCGCTGCTCATCCAGCGCCTGATGCCCGCCGACGCGCTGCGCGTGCGCGGCCGCCACAACGCGGCCAATGCGCTGGCCGCGCTGGCGTTGGCGACGGCGGCCGGTTGCGAGCTGGCGCCCATGCTGCACGGCCTGCGCGAGTACCGCGGCGAGCCGCATCGCGTCGAGCCGGTCGGCAGCATCGATGGCGTCGAGTTCTACGACGACAGCAAGGGCACCAATGTCGGCGCCACCGTTGCCGCCATCTCGGGCCTGGGCGCCGACCGTGCGCCCGCGAAGCTGGTCCTCATCCTCGGCGGCGATGGCAAGGGCCAGGACTTCGCGCCGCTGGCCGAAGGCGTGGCGCGCCACGCGCGCGCCGTCGCGCTGATCGGCCGCGATGCGCCGCAGATCGAGGCGGTGCTGCTGAATACCGGCGTGCTGATGCAGCGCCACGACACGCTCGAAGCCGCCACCGCCTGGTGCCTGGAGCAAGCGCAAAGCGGTGACAGCGTGCTGCTGAGCCCGGCCTGCGCCAGCCTCGACATGTTCAAGAACTACGCCCACCGCGCCGAGGTCTTCGTTGCCAAGGTGCAGCAGTTGGCCGATGAGCGAGGTGTCACGCTGTGAACGCCGTGTTGGGAGGATTCACCGCCAAGCTGCAATCGCTGTGGAAGCGCGATGGCGCCGAGGACGCCAGCGTGCCGGTGCGCGACTGGGTCTCGACCTCGGCCGGCCGTCCGACCCAGCTGCAGGGCTTCGACATCACCATGGTCTGGGTCGTGCTCGCGCTGATGGCCTTCGGCCTGCTGATGGTCTATTCGGCCTCCATCGCGCTGCCGGACAACCCGCGCTTCGCCAAATACCTGCCGACCCACTTCCTGACCCGCCACATGGTGGCCATCGGCTTCGCGCTGATTGCCGGCCTTGTCACCGTGCAGATCCCGGTGGCGCTGTGGGAACGCTATGCGCCCTGGGTTTTCGTCGTCTCGCTGGTACTGCTGGTCGCGGTGCTGATTCCGGGCATCGGCAAGGTCGTCTACGGCGCGCGCCGCTGGATCCCGCTGGGCGTCATGAACTTCCAGCCGTCGGAGCTGGCCAAGTTCGGCATCGCGCTCTACGCGGCCAACTACATGATGCGCAAGATGGACGCCCGGGAGAACTTCTTCCAGGCCGTCACGCCCATGGCCATCTCGCTGGCCTTTGTCGGCCTGCTGCTGCTGGCCGAGCCCGACATGGGCGCCTTCATGGTCATCGCGGCCATCGCGATGGGCATCCTCTTCCTGGGCGGCGTCAACGGCCGCATGTTCCTGCTGATCACGCTGGTGCTGGTGGGCGCCTTCACGCTGATGATCACCTTCAGCGAGTTCCGCCGGGAGCGCATCTTTGCCTACCTGAATCCCTGGGACGAGAAGTACGCCCAGGGCAAGGCCTACCAGCTGACCCACAGCCTGATCGCCTTCGGCCGCGGCGAGTGGTTCGGCCAGGGCCTGGGCGGCAGCGTCGAGAAGCTGCACTACCTGCCCGAGGCCCACACCGACTTCCTGTTGGCCGTCATCGGCGAGGAACTGGGCTTCGCCGGCGTCGCCGTGGTGATCCTCGCCTTCTTCTGGCTGACCCGCCGCTGCTTCCTGATCGGCCGCCAGGCCATCGCGCTGGACCGCGTGTTCGCCGGCTTGTATGCGCAAGGCATCGGCATCTGGATGGGCGGCCAGGCTTTCATCAACATGGGTGTCAACCTGGGCGCATTGCCGACCAAGGGGCTGACGCTGCCGCTGCTGAGCTTCGGCGGCTCGGCCATCCTGATGAACTGTGTGGCTCTCGCGGTCGTTCTTCGGATCGACTTGGAAAATCGCCAGATGATGAGAGGAGGGCGTTCATGAGTGGACGTCACCTCGTCGTGATGGCCGCCGGCACGGGCGGCCACATCATTCCCGGCCTCGCGGTCGCTGAGGAAATGCAGCGTCGCGGCTGGACGGTGTCGTGGATAGGCACGCCGACCGGCATGGAGAACCGCCTGGTGCCGGCGCGCGGCATCGAGCTGGATACGCTGCCCTTCGCCGGCCTGCGCGGCAAGGGCTTCAAGCATGCGCTGCGCGGCATCGCCGGTTTCTTCAAGTCGCTGGGCCAGGCGCGCCGGGTCTACGCCCAGCGCCGCGCGACGGCCGTGCTCGGCATGGGCGGCTATGTCTGCCTGCCCGGCGGCCTGACGGCTGCGTTCACGGGCCGGCCGCTGATGCTGGTCAATGCCGACGCGGCGATGCTGAAGAGCAACCTCGCGTTGAAGCCGTTCGCACGCCGCATCGCCTTTGGTTTCGACGGCGCGGCGGCGGCTTCCACGTCGGGTGCCGTCGTCAGTGGCAATCCGGTGCGCGCCGAGATCGAGGCGCTGCCGCTGCCGGCCGAGCGCATGGCCGAACGCATCGGGCCGCTGCGCGTGCTGGTGCTGGGCGGCTCGCTTGGCGCGCGCGCGATCAACCAGGCCATGCCGCAGGCATTGGCGCTGTGGTCCGAGGAACAGCGCCCCCAGGTGCTGCACCAGTCGGGCCAGGACCATCTCGGCGCCGTCTGGCAGGCCTACGCCGACGCCGGCCTGTCCGCCGAGGTGCGGCCCTTCATCGACGACATGGCCGCAGCGCTCGGCTGGGCCGACATCGTGGTCTGCCGAGCCGGCGCCATCACGGTCAGCGAACTCTGCGCCGCCGGTTGCGCCGCGGTGCTGGTGCCGCTGGTCGTCAGCACGACCTCGCACCAGCGCGACAACGCCGTCTTCATGGCCCAGCACGGCGCGGCCATCCACCTGCCGCAAAGCGAGCTGACGCCCGCGAAGCTGCACGAGCTGCTGGGCAGCATGGACCGCGGTGCGCTGCTCGCGATGGGCGAGAAGGCCCGCTCGCTGGCCCGGCCCCGTGCCGCCGCGCGCGTGGCCGACGAGATTGAGGGGATGCTGAGATGAGCCGTGATGGCCGTAGTGCATGGCGGGCCGAGCGCTGGGCCGCTCCCAAGCCGGCCCGCGTCCCCTCGGGGGATCGGCCGACGTACCCGTCGGACGAGAGGCTGACATGAGACACGCGGTTCAACGACTGCATTTCGTGGGCATCGGCGGCGCCGGCATGAGCGGCATCGCCGAGATCCTGCACAACCTGGGATTCACGGTCAGCGGCTCGGACGCGGCCGAGAGCGCGACGACGGAGCGCCTGCGCTCCCTCGGCCTGCGCGTCGAGATCGGCCATTCCGCGCCGCATATCGGCGACGCGCAGGCCCTGGTCACGAGCACCGCCGTTGCCGCCGACAACCCCGAGGTGCAGGCCGCGCGCGGCCGCCAGATCCCGGTGGTGCCGCGCGCCGTCATGCTGGCCGAGCTGATGCGGCTGCGCCGCGGCATCGCGATCGCCGGCACGCATGGCAAGACGACGACGACCTCCCTCGTCACCGCCATCCTCGTCGAGGCTGGCCTGGACCCGACCTTCGTCATCGGCGGCAAGCTCAATGCCGCCGGCGCCAACTCGCGCCTGGGCCGCGGCGAGTTCATCGTCGTCGAAGCCGACGAGAGCGACGCCTCCTTCCTCAAGCTCAGCCCCGTGCTGTCCGTCGTCACCAATATCGACGAGGACCACATGGACACCTATGGCCACTCGGTCGAGAAGCTGCACGCGGCCTTTGTCGAGTTCCTGCACCGCATGCCCTTCTACGGCGCCGCGGTGGTGTGCGCGGACGACGCTGGCGTGCAGTCCATCCTCGGCCGCATCGAGAGGCCGGTCGTCAGCTACGGTCTCTCCGAAGGCGTCAGCGTGCGGGCCGTCAACGTGCGGCCCGGAGCCGGCGCGCAGATGCGCTTCACCTGCCAGCGCGAAGAAGCGGCCGACCTGGACGTGCTGCTCAACCTGGCCGGCGAGCACAACGTGCGCAATGCGCTGGCGGCCATTGCCATCGCGATGGAGCTGGACTGCCCGGACGAGGCCATCCAGAAAGCCCTTGCCAACTTCTCCGGCGTCGGCCGCCGCTTCGAAAAGCACGGCGAATGGCCGGCGGCCGACGGCGGCCGCTTTGCCCTCGTCGATGACTACGGCCATCACCCCGTCGAGATGGCGGCGGTGCTCGCCGCCGCGCGCGGCGCCTATCCCGGGCATCGCCTGGTGCTGGCCTTCCAGCCGCATCGCTACACGCGTACGCGGGACTGCTTCGCCGAATTCGTGAAGGTCATGCAGGGCGCCGACGTGGTGCTGCTGACCGAGGTCTATTCGGCCGGCGAAGCGCCCATCGAGGGGGCGACCGGCATGGCCTTGGCGCAGGCCGTCGGCACCTCGAACTTCGTGGCCGGCGTGACCGACATGCCCGCGGCGCTGGCGCAGCTGACCCGCGACGGCGATGTCGTCATCGGCATGGGCGCTGGTTCGATGAGCGCGCTGCCGCGTCTCGTCGCCCGGCATTTCTCTGAAGGAGCGTCGGCATGACGAAGACGCCTATCGATCTGAACATCGACGCCAAGTCGCTCGGCAAGGTGGCCGTGCTGTTCGGCGGCATCAGCGCCGAGAGGCCGGTGTCGCTGATGAGCGGCAACGGCGTGATGGCGGCCCTGCGGTCCATCGGTGTTGACGCCCACGCTTTCGATCCGGCCGAGCGTCCGCTGCAGGCGCTGAAGGACGAAGGGTTCGAGCGCGCCTTCATCGCCCTGCATGGCCGCGGTGGCGAGGACGGCACGCTGCAGGGCGCCCTCGAATGGCTGGGCATCCCCTACACCGGCTCGGGCGTGACCGCCTCCGGCGTGGCGATGGACAAGACCATGACCAAGCGCGTCTGGTCCGCCGAGGGCCTGGTGACGCCGCAATACCTGGCACTCGGCCGCGCCGAGCTGACGCGCGAACGCATCCGCACCATTCCCGACGAGCTTGGCCTGCCCGTCGTCGTCAAGCCGCCGCACGAAGGCTCCAGCATCGGCATCACCAAGGCCATGGGCTACTCGGACATGCAGGGCGCCGTCGAGCTGGCCCTGGGCTTCGACGACGAACTGCTGTTTGAACAGTGCATCGAAGGCCCCGAGATCACCTGCGCCGTGCTGGGCCAGGGCGCCGACGCCGTCGCGCTGCCGGTCGTCGAGATCCGCGCCGAGGGTGGCGACTACAGCTACGAGAACAAATACGTGTCCAACGACACCAAGTATCTGTTCGGCACCCTGCCCGCCCAGCTCGAAGCCGAGGTGCAGCAGATGGTGCTCAAGGCCTATCGCCTGCTCGGCTGCCGCGGCTGGGGCCGCGCCGACCTGATGCTGCGCAGGTCCGACATGAAGCCTTTCCTGCTGGAGATGAACACCAGCCCCGGCATGACTTCGCACTCGCTGGTGCCCAAGGCGGCCCAGGCCGTGGGGGTCGACTACCCGCACCTCTGCCTTTGGCTGCTGTCGCAGGCACGCCTTGACCGCGCTTGACTTCATGAATTCCGCCGCCGCCACTGCTGCGCTGCCGTCCGACGTCCGCCTGATGAATGCGGTGTCGGCGCTGCTCGTCGCCGCGCTGGTGGTGACGGCCGCGTGGGCGGCGCTGCGTTGGGTGGTGCGCCTGCCGGCGTTCAACTTCCGCGCCATCCAGGTCGAGGGCGATGTCAGCCGCAACAGCGTCGCCTCGCTGCGCGCCAACGCACTGCCGCGTCTGCACGGCTCCTTCCTCAGCATGAACCTGAAGGACGGCCGCGCCGCCTTCGAGTCCGTGCCTTGGGTCAGGCATGCACAGCTGACGCGCATCTGGCCCATGCGCCTCAAGGTCAACCTCGAGGAGCACCGCGCCGCGGCCTACTGGGAAGCGCGCGCCGAGGGCGCCGACTCGGCCACCGAGGCGACGGCCGAGCGCGCCCTCGTCAACAGCTTCGGCGAAGTCTTCCAGGCCAATCTCGGCGATGTCGAGGACGAAGCCCTGCCGGTGCTGGCCGGCCCGGCCGCTTCGGCGAGCGCCATGCTGCAGATGTGGCGGGCGCTGTCGCCCGCCGCCGAGAAGCTCGGTGAAGGCATCGACCGCCTGGATCTGTCAGGCCGCGGCTCCTGGCGTGCGACGCTGGGCAGCGGCGCCGTCATCGAACTGGGCCGGGGCAGCGAGGCCGACGTCGTCGAGCGTTTCGGCCGCTTCGCCCACTCCATCACGCAGGTCACGGCCACCTACCGCAGCCCGCTGCTGTCCGCCGACCTGCGCCACGCCGACGGCTACGCGGTCAAGCTGCGCGGCGTGACGATCCAATCTCCGGGTAAACCCGCAAATAGAAAACGTTGAGGACGGACATGGCCAAGGAATACAAGGATTTGGTCGTCGGGCTGGATATTGGGACCGCCAAGATCATGGCCGTCGTGGCCGAGGTTTTGCCGGGCGGCGAATTGCGCATTGCCGGCCTCGGTGTGGCGCCCTCGCATGGCCTGAAGCGCGGCGTCGTCGTCAATATCGACGCCACCGTGCAGTCCATCCAGCAGGCCTTGAAAGAGGCCGAAATGATGGCCGACTGCAAAATATCGCGGGTTTATACCGGGATCACGGGCAGCCATATCCGCGGCCAGAACTCCACCGGCATGGTCATCGTGCGCGACAAGGAGGTCACGCCGGTCGATGTGACCCGCGTTGTCGAAACCGCCAAGGCCATCAATATCCCAAATGACCAGCGCCTGCTGCTGGTCGAACCGCAGGAATTCGTCATCGACGGCCATGAGGTCAAGGAACCCATCGGCATGAGCGGCGGCCGGCTCGAGGTCAAGGTCCATATCGTCACGGGCGCGCAGAGCGCGGCAGAAAACATCGTCAAGTGCGTGCGTCGCTGCGGTTTGGAAGTCGACCAGCTGGTTTTGAACCCGAGCGCCTCCAGCCATGCCGCCCTGACCGCCGACGAGCGCGACCTGGGGGTTGCGCTGGTGGATATCGGCGCCGGCACGACCGATGTCGCGATATTCACCGGCGGTTCCATCCGCCATACCGCCGTCATCCCAATAGCCGGCGACCTGATCACCAGCGATATCGCGATGGCCCTGCGCACCCCGACCAAGGATGCCGAGGAAATCAAGGTCGAATATGGCGTCGCCAAGCAGCTGCTCGCCGACCCGTCCGACCAGGTGGAAGTGCCCGGCCTGGGCGACCGCAGCCCCCGCATGCTGTCCAAGCAGGCCCTGGCCGGCGTCATCGAGCCGCGCGTCGAGGAAATCTTTTCCCTGGTGCACCAGGTCATTCGCGAGAGCGGGTATGAGGAATTGTTGTCCAGCGGCATCGTGCTGACCGGTGGGTCGGCCGTCATGCCGGGCATGGTGGAACTCGCCGAGGACATTTTCCTGAAACCCGTCAGACGTGGCCTGCCCACCTATTCGGGGGCTCTCTACGACATGGTGGCCAACCCCCGTTCGGCCACCGTCATGGGTCTTCTGGAAGAAGCGCGGCTGTCGCGCAGCCGGGGTTTCAAGGCCGCACAGCAGGCCGGCTCGGTGCAAACCCTGCTCGGCCGGGTCAAGGATTGGTTCATGGGGAATTTTTGACCCCCCAAAACCACGGTGAAACACTAAAAAAGTGTTTCAGCAACTAGTCAACATTCATGTGCCCGAGGCACAATTGCAGTAGGAGGTTTGATATGCCCATCGAGATGATCGAAGAGTTTGACCAAGGCACCCAAATCAAGGTGATCGGGGTCGGTGGTGGCGGCGGCAACGCCGTGGACCACATGATCGCCCAGGGCGTTCAAGGCGTGGAATTCATCTGCGCGAATACCGACGCGCAGGCGCTGAACCGCTCCAAGGCCGATCAGTTGCTGCAACTCGGCACCTCCGGCCTCGGCGCTGGCGCCAAACCCGAAATGGGCAAGGCCGCCGCCGAAGAGGCTGAAAACCGCATTCGCGAATCCATCGCCGGCGCCAATATGCTGTTCATCACCGCCGGCATGGGTGGTGGTACCGGCACGGGTGCCGCGCCGGTGATTGCCCGCGTCGCCAAGGAAATGGGCATCCTGACGGTGGGCGTCGTCACCAAACCCTTCGAATTCGAAGGCGGCCGACGCGCCAAGGCAGCCGACTCCGGTCTGGCGGAACTCGAAGCCAATGTCGACTCGCTGATCGTCGTGCTGAACGACAAGCTGCTCGACGTGCTGGGCGACGACGTCACGCAGGATCAGGCCTTCGCGCACGCCAATGACGTGCTGAAGAACGCCGTTGGCGGCATTTCGGACATCATCCACATCCCCGGCCTGGTCAACGTCGACTTCGAAGACGTCAAGACGGTGATGAGCGAGCCCGGCAAGGCCATGATGGGTACGGCCCAGGCCGGCGGCCCCGACCGCGCCACCAAGGCTGCGGAAGCCGCCGTCGCCTGCCCGCTGCTCGAAGGCATCGATCTGTCCGGCGCGCGTGGCGTGCTGGTGCTGATCGCCGCGAGCCGCGCCAACTTCAAGCTGAGCGAGTCGCGCAATGCGATGAACGCCATCAAGCGTTACGCGTCGGAAGAAGCCCACATCATCTACGGCACCGCCTACGACGAAAGCCTGGGCGACCAACTGCGCGTGACCGTCATCGCGACGGGCCTGACGGCCGGCCGCGCCCGCCAGCAGGCCCCGCTGCAGGTCGTGCAGACCCAGCAGGTCGTGCGCAACGGCACCGACGGCATGCCCGTGCTGACGCAGGCCGTGGCGATGGGGCAGTCCACCACGCCGACCGCGCAGCAGGCCAATGTCGGGCTGGGCCTGGGTGATTTCGCCAACGCCAATGTGCCCAGCGTCTGGCGCCATGGCCGTTCGGGCAGCGCCGCGGCCAAGGTCGAGGCCCTGTCGTCCAACGGCATGGACGAGATCGAGATCCCGGCCTTCCTGCGCAAGCAAGCTGACTGAGAGAAGAGCATTCTGTTGAGAAGGGCGAGCCGTGAGGCTCGCCCTTTTGCTTTGTCAGGATGCGGACGCTATCGCCGCGGATGGTTTTGCTGCGCCCGCGACAAGTGCCAGCAAGCCACCACCCGCCAGCACCAGAGCTAACGAGCTGATGCGCGCACCCGGCAACGTCGCCGCAGCCGTCGTCAGGCAGGCCGCAGCCGCCATCTGTAGGAAGCCGAGCAAGGCGGAGGCCTGGCCGGCCTGGGACGCAAACGGCGTCAAGGCCAGGGCGGTTCCCGTGGGTGACACCAGGCCCATGCCGAACAGGAAGATGCCCACCGCGACGGCAAAGCCGACGAGACCTGCTGCACCGCCGACCAGCATCGTCAGTCCGCCCAGTGCGGCGAGCGCCGCGCCGAGACGCAGCACGGCAGCACCGCCCCAGCGCGCCGCCCAGCGTGGTGCGGTCTGCCCGGCGGCGAAGACGACAAAGACCGACGTCGCGAAGAACAGGCCGACCTGCAGGGCGCTGAAGCCGAAGTCGCGCGCCAGCACCAGCGGTGCGGTGCCGAAGAAGGCGAACAGCGCGCCAAGGATGGCGGCGGTTGCCAGTGCCGGTCGCACGAAGCGTGCGTCGCCGAGAAGCAGCACATAGCCCCGCGCCAGCGCGCTGACGGGCTGGTGCCGGCGGCGCTCGACGGGCAAGGTCTCGCCGACGATGACGACATAGGCCGCGGCCAGCGTCAGCCCCGACAGGACCAGCACGACGAACAGGGCCCGCCAGCCCCAGGCCGCCTGCACGAGGCCACCCAGCAGCGGCGAGAAACCCGGCGCTGCGGCCATGACGACCATGATGCGGCCGAGCAGGGCGGCGAGCTGCGGGCCCTCGAAGCGATCGCGCGCGGCGGCCCGCGCCAGCACCGAAGCGGCTGCGACACCGATGGCCTGCAAGGCTCGGCCCGCCAGCAGCCACGGCAATGTGCCCGCCAGGCCGCAAACGGCGCTGCCGATCACGAAGACGGCCAGGCCGCCGAGCACGACCGGCCGACGCCCGGTGCGATCCGACAGCGGCCCGACGATGAGCTGGGCCAATGCGAACACGGCGAGGAAGACGCCGAGCACCGCCGCCGTCAGCGCTGCCTCGTCGCCGCCCAGGGCCTGCGCCATCACCGGCAGCGAAGGCAGCAGGATGTTGGTGGACAGCGTCGCCAGCGCCGACAGCGCAGCCAGCGTCAACAGCCAGCGCAGGGGCACGGCGCTCATGAGACGCGGCCTTCGGCGATGAAGGCAATGCTGCTCGCGATGACGTCGGCGTCGACCAGCAGGCGGCGATGGCCCAGGCCCTGGACGGGCGCTAAGCGCGAGCCGGCCCAGGCCGCATGCAGGGCCTCGGAGGCGGCAAAGGGCACGGTGCGGTCCGCGGGGTCGTGGACGATCAGCCCGGGGTGGCGCAGCCCATGCTGCAGCCGCTCCAGGTCCACATAGGTGATGCGGGTGCCGATGAAGCGCTCCACCCAGCCGGCAAAGGCGGCAGCGTCCGCCGGACCCAGGCCATGGGCCGTGGCCAGGCCCTTGACCATGGGCGTCAGTGAAGACGGGCCGGCCAGGTGCACGCTGCGCCTGACCTGCCAGCCGTGCGCAAAGGCCAGCAGGGCCGCCGCCGATCCCATCGAGTGGCCGATGACGCCATGCACCTCTGCGCCGATGTCGGCGATGACGGCGCGCAGGGCCCGGCCGGCGTGCACGACGCTGGCCGCATGGCCGCTCGAGTCGCCATGGGCGGGCAGGTCGAACAGCGTGACCGAGAAGCCGGCGTCGACCAGGCCCCTGGCGAAGCCGAGCAGATGGGCGCCGCGGCTGTTCCAGCCATGCACGAGGACCACGCGCGGGCCGGCCCCGAGCGTCCAGCGCGCCAGCTTGTGGCCTTCATGGCGCAGCGGGGGCTCGGCATGGCCGGCCAGGGCGGCGCTCTCATCGGCCGTCAGCGGCACGCGTTCGGGTGCCGAGAAGGCGTGGCGGGCGGCGGCGAGATGGCCGTCGTCATGGGCCGCGAACGGCGTTGCCAGGGCAGGGGAGGCAAGCATGGCGTTCTCCTCGATGGGCGTCAGCCGGCGTAGGCGGGCGTGGGTGTCGACAGGCTTTGCTTGACGTGGCGGCTGATGTCGTCGGCCAGCACCTCGAAGGCGCCGGCTTCCAGTTCGGCCAGGGCCAGGCGGGCGACGTCGGCGGGAGCAGACTTGGGCGCCTCGAGGCCGCGCGTCATGTCGGTGTCCATATAGCCGACGTGCAGGCTGGTGAGCTGCGTGCCCTGGGCCTTGAGTTCCTGGCGCAGGCCGTTGGTCAGCGCCCAGGCGGCGGCCTTGCTGGCGCTGTAGGGCGTGAGGCCCGGCAGGGTCACCCAGCTCAGCACCGACAGCACATTCAGCACCGCGCCGCCGCCATTGGTCTGCAGCACCGGCGCAAAGGCCTGGGTCAGGGCCCAGACGCCGAAGAAGTTGGTGTCCAGATGACGGCGCGCTGTGGCGATGGCGTCGTCAGCGAGAACGCCCGAGCCCTGGGAGATGCCGGCGTTGTTGATCAGCAGCGTCACGTCCTGGCATTGCGCGGCGGCGGCGGCCACCTGGGCGGCGTCGGTCACATCCAGCGCCACGGGAATGGCGCCGGGCAGATCGATGGTGGCGGGGTCGCGCGCGGCGGCATAGACCTTGGCGGCGCCGGCGGCCAGGGCGGCCTCGGCAAAGGCACGGCCCAGGCCGCGGTTGGCACCGGTGATGAAGACGACGGCGTTCTTGAGCTTCATGGCAATTCCTTCGCAACCTGTTTATTCATGTCGACTGACATGATTGATATAAATGTCGTTCAACATATAAAATCCGTCAAGCCCCATCCAGAAAGCCCTCAGGAGACGCCATGAAGGTCAGCCGCGCCCAGGCCGAAGAGAACCGCGAACGCATCCTCGACAACGCCGCCCAGCTGTTCCGCGAGCGCGGCTTCGATGGCATCGGGCTGAACGACCTGATGCAGGCCGCCGGCCTGACGCGCGGCGGCTTCTACGGCCATTTCGAATCCAAGGACGACCTCGCCGCCCAGGCCACGCGGCGGGCGCTGCAGGACAACCGCGAGCAATGGAAGAAGCAGACCGATCGCAGCCTGCAGGCCTGGGTCAGGACCTATCTGTCCGACGCCCACCGTGACCACATCGGCGCCGGTTGCGGCCTGGTCGCTCTCGCGGGTGACGCGGCGCGCGGCGGGCCGGCCGTGAAGGAGGTCTTCGCTGAAGGCGTCGCCAGCCTCATCGCGACGCTGCAGACGCAGATGCCCGCCGACGATGCGGCCGGCCAGCGCGAGCAGGCCCTGGCCATGCTGTCCACGCTGGTGGGGGCCTTGCTGCTGTCGCGGGCGGTCGGGGGCGACGTGCCGCTGTCGCGCGAGTTGCGCGAGGCGGCGCGCAAGAGCCTGCCCGCTGGCGGCTGAACGGTCGTCGCGAGCCGCCGGGCGGCGCTGGCGCAGTGGGACCGCGCCACCCCATGTGGCATGCTCCCGCCCCATGTCAACGCCTAGAAGAAATCGCAGGGATGCTTGAGTTGGGCCTCCTGCTGCGCCGCGGCCTGCTGCTGATCGCCCTGCTGGCCTGCCTGCCAGCGCAGGCACAACGTTTGCCGCAGCCCAGCACTCGCATCGCGGGTGATGATGCGGCGCCCGCCGAACTCGCCACCACGGCCTGGACGCGCGACCAGCTCGACGCCTGGTGGGCAGCCTTGCGCCGCCACACCGTGGCCGGCGGCGACCACCTCGAGCTGCCCCCGGACTTGCTCCCGCCCGACAACGCGGCGGCCTGGAAGCCCGTGGCCATGCCGGATGTTCAGGCCCGGCCAGGTGCGGCCATGGTCAGCGACACGCGGGGTTATGAAATGCGCTGGTACCGGCTGCATATACCAGCCGGGCACGACGAAGCCATGGCCCTGTACCTGCCGCGCCTGGTCACGCTGTCGGCCGCCGTGCTGGCCCGCACCGACAAGGGCTGGCAGGCCCTGCTGGACAACCAGCATGCCGAGCGCGAGCAATGGGTGCAGCCCATCTGGCTGCCCCTGCCCGGCGTCGGTGCCCAAGGCCTGGATGTGGTCGTCGCCCTGCCCGTGCCGGCGGGCAGCTATCACTCGGTGTCGCGCATCTGGATAGGTCCGCGCGACCAGCTCGAGAAGCGCTGGCTGTGGCGGGTGCGTGCCCAGACCGGCCTGCCCCAGGCCGTCAGCCTGACGCTGGCCGTGCTCGGCCTGTTCGCGCTGACGCTGTGGATACGCCGCCCCGAAGCCATCTATGGCCTCTTCGCCCTGGGCGCCGCCGCCTGGATGGTGCGCAATCTGCACTACTACGTCAGCCTGCCGGCCTCGCCCGCGGGCCAGGACTGGTTCTGGTGGGCCACGCATGCGTCCATGGGCTGGGTCATGTTGACAGCCCTGCTGTTTGCACTGCGTTTCGCGAGCCGGCGCATCCCGTGGCTGGAGTGGGCGCTGACCGCCAGCGTGGTCCTGGTCAGCCTGCTCAGCATGCCGCTGTGGCTGCGCCAGCTCGACATGGTCGTCATGCAGTACACGGTGACGGCGGCCGTGGCCGCCATCGGCACGGCCTGGGTGGCCTTCCTGGCCTGGCGCGAGGAGCGCACCGAACTGCGCATCATGGCCGTGGCCCTGATCATCGGTGTCGTCATCGGCGGCCACGATCTCGCCGTGCTGGCCGGCTGGGCCTGGCCCGAGCATTTCTTCCTGATGCCCTTCGCGACGCTGGCCGTCATGCTCAGCTTCCTGCACGCCGTGCAGCGCCGCTATGTCGGTGCCGTCGAGCAGGTGCAGGCCGAGAACAGCCAGCTGCAGGAAGACCTGGACGAGCAGGTCTCGGTGCTGCAGGCGCAGAACGCCCAGCTGCGCGAGGCCGAGCGCCAGCAGGCCCTGCTGCTGGAGCGCCAGCGCATCATGGCCGACATGCACGACGGCCTGGGCTCCTCGCTGCTGTCGGCCCTGGTGGCCATGGAGCAGGGCAGCATGTCGCATGAGCAATGCGTGGAGGTGCTGCGCGAATGCGTGGACGACCTGCGCCTGGTCATCGACTCGCTGGAGCCGGTCGGCCACGACCTGGTCTCGCTGCTGGCGACGATGCGCTACCGCCTCGGCAAGCGGCTGCAGACCGGCGGCCTCAAGCTCGACTGGGATGTGCAGGACCTGCCCCCGCTGGCCTGGCTGGAGCCGCCCGACGCCCTGCATGTGCTGCGGCTGATGCAGGAAGCGCTGAACAACGTGCTCAAGCATGCCCAGGCCAGCCGCGTGCGCATGGTCACCCGCCACCACGGCAGCTATGTCGAGATCCGCGTCGAGGACGATGGCGCCGGTTTCGACCTGCAGACCATCCAGCACGGCCGCGGCCTGAAGAGCCAGATCAAGCGTGCCCAGCGCCTGGGCGGCAAGCTGCGCATCGACTCCCAGCCCGGCATGGGGACGAGGCTATCGCTGCGATTGCCCGTTGAGCGAAAAGGCGAGGCCTGATCCTGGGACAATCCCGGATATGGTCAAGCAACGCACCCTGAAGTCGATCACCCGCGCCGTCGGCGTCGGCATCCACAGCGGCCAGAAGGTCGAGCTGACCTTGCGCCCCGCGCCTGTCGACACCGGCATCGTGTTCCGCCGCGTCGACCTCTGCCCGCCGGTGGACATCCCGGTCGGCGTCATGTCGGTGAGCGACACCCGCATGGCCACCACCATCAGCCCTGGCGGCGATCCCGGCGGTCCCAAGGTTCAGACCATCGAGCACCTGCTGTCGGCCTGCGCCGGCCTGGGCCTGGACAACCTCATCATCGACATCAATGCCGACGAGGTGCCCGTGCTGGACGGTTCGGCGGCGGCCTTCGTCTTCCTGCTGCAGTCGGCCGGCATCCTCATGCAGGACGCGCCCAAGCGCTTCCTGCGCGTGAAGAAGCCCGTCGAGGTGCGCCAGGGCGAGGGCAAGAAGCTGATGTGGGCGCGTCTGGAGCCCCACCATGGCTACACGCTGAGCTTCGAGATCGAGTTCGACAACCCGGCCGTGGCCGCCACCGGCAGCAGCTTCGTCTTCGACATGGGCTCAGGGCTTTACAAGAAGGAGATCGCCCGCGCCCGCACCTTCGGCATGACGGCCGACATCGACTTGATGCGCTCGCGCGGCCTGACCCTGGGCGGCTCGATGGACAACGCCATCGTCGTCGACGACTACAAGGTGCTGAATGCCGACGGCCTGCGCTACGACGACGAGTTCGTCAAACACAAGATCCTCGACGCCATCGGCGACATGCAGGTGGCCGGCATGCCGCTGCTGGCGGCCTACATCTCCTTCAAGGGCGGCCACGCGCTGAACAACAAGCTGCTGCGAGCCCTGCTGGCGGACGAGTCCGCGTTTGAGGTCGTCAGCTTCGACGACGAGCGCCAGGCGCCCAGGGGCTTCGCCGAACTGGCACCCGCTTGGTGAAGTGATCGCATGAGAGCGTTTACATGCTGATCGCCCGCCTCGTCGTCGGCCTGCTGCTGTTCTCTGCCGTCCTGTGTTTCGCCTTGTCCATCGCCACCGGCCAGCCGCGCTGGCGGCGCCTGGGCCTGGTCATCCTGAAATGGACGCTGGTGGCCGGCCTGGCCTTCTTTGGCGTGCTGATCCTGGAACGATTGGCCGTGCTGCTGTGATGCTCGTCACGGCATAGCCAGCCCACCCCTGGGCTTGCGGGGATGCCAGCCCGGCGGCATGTGTTCAGAATGACTTCACGGTTGCTGATCGAGTTGCAGCAGCCCAGTCCGGGAATCATTAACCCGGGCGCCACGCGTGGAGATGGCCGGGGGGCCGGGGAAGCGCAGTGGATTGAAGAGAGAAATCGTTGTTGTACCGAATTGGGCCGCTCCCGCAGGAGTGGCCCTTTTTTTGCCACTCCTGCCGGAGCGGCCGCTTTTTTGTTTCCACGCCACAGACGTAACTGTCTACAAGCTGTCGCTCAAGCCCCGAGGTAGCGGTTGCGCAGATGCGCCTCGAAATGGGCCGGGTTGAGCGCCTCGCCGCTGGCGCGGCGCACCAGTTCCGGCGTCTCGTAGCGGCTGGCGGTCTGCCAGACATGGGTGGACAGCCAGTCGAACACGCCGCCGAGTTCGCCACGGGCGATCTGGGCGTCGAGATCGGGCCGCTGCGCCCGCATCGCCGCGAACCACTGCGCCGCATACATGGCGCCCAGCGTGTAACAGGGGAAGTAGCCGAACAGGCCGGCCGGCCAGTGCACGTCCTGCATGGGGCCATCCTTGTAGTTGCCGCGCGTCTCCAGGCCGAGCAGCTCGGCCATCTTGGCGTCCCACAGGGCCGGGATGTCCTCGACCTCGGCCTGGCCTTCGATGAGGGCGCGCTCGATGTCGAAGCGCAGCAGGATGTGGGCAGGGTAGGTCACCTCGTCGGCATCGACGCGGATATAGCCCGGCTGCACGCGCGTCAGCAGCTTGTGCAGATTGCCGGGCTCGAAGGCCGGCTGGTCGCCGAAATGCTTGACCAGCAGCGGCCCCAGCAGCACAGCGAAGGCCGGGTGGCTGCCCAGCTGCATCTCGAAGGACAGGCTCTGGCTCTCGTGGATGCCCATGGAGCGGGCGCGGGCGATGGGCTGGCCCAGCAGGTCGCGCGGCAGGTTCTGCTCGTAGCGGCCATGGCCGGTCTCGTGGATGGTGCCCATCAGGCTGGGCAGGAAGTCGTCCTCGCGGTAGCGCGTCGTCATGCGCACGTCCTCGGGCACGCCGCCGCAGAAAGGGTGGGTGCTCTCGTCCAGGCGGCCGGCCGCGAAGTCAAAGCCCATCAGCTTCATCGCGTCCAGCCCCAGCGCCTTCTGGGCCGCCGTCGGGAAGGGACCGACGGGCTTGATGACGGTTTCGCTGGCCTGCCTGGCCGTGACGTCGCGGATCAGCCCCGGCAGCCAGCCGCGCAGCGGCCCGAAGGCGGCCTCGACATCGGCGCTGCGCATGCCGGGCTCGTAGTTGTCCAGCAGGGCGTCGTACTTGGACAGGCCCGACATCTGCGACAGCAGTTCGGCTTCCTGGCGGGCGACCTTCAGCACCTCGCGCAGGTTCGGCACCAGGCCGGCCCAGTCGTTGGCCGGGCGCTGGCTGCGCCAGGCATGTTCGCAGCGGTTGTTGGCCAGGCTCTTGGCCTCCACCAGGGCTTGGGGCAGGGCGTTGGCGGCCCGCCAGGCGCGGCGGATCTCGCGCAGATTGGCGCGCTGGCCGTCGTCCAGCGGCTCGGCGGCGGCTGTGTCCAGCAGGCCGGCCAGGGCGGGGTCGGTCGCCAGTTGGTGCAGCAGGCCGTCCATCTCGGCCAGGGCCAGGCTGCGCGCCTCGTTGCCCTTGGCCGGCATGTTGGCGGCCTGGTCCCATTGGGCGATGGCCTGCAGATGGCCGAGGTGGTGCAGGCGCTGCTGGCGCGCGGCGAGGTCTTGGTAGGCAGGGGTCATGACAGCCAGGTCTCCGGAATCAGCCAGATGAGTGCGACGGTGTACAGAAGAAAACGCAGGAACTTGCCCAGGGCCATCCAGCCCACGCAGGGCCAGAAGGGCAGCTTGAGCCAGCCGGCCACGGCGCAGAGCGGGTCGCCGACGACGGGCAGCCAGCTCATCGCGCAGGCCTTGGGGCCGAAGCGCTGCAGCCATTGCATGGCGCGTGAATGCCTGGGTTCATGATGCTTGACCGCCTCCACCGCCTTCTCGACGCCATAGCCCATCCACCACGACACCGCGCCGCCCAGCGTGTTGCCCACGGTGGCGACGGCGATGACGGGCCAGAACAGGCCGGGGTCCGCCTTGACGACGAGGTAGACGGCGGGTTCCGAGCCTAGCGGCAGCAGCGTCGCGGAGACGAAAGCAATGACGAAGACCGCGACCAGGCCGACCTGGGGCAGGGCGAGGGCGGCAAGCAGATCGCCGATGAATTGGCTGAGCCAGGCTTCCATGGCGGCATTGTGGAGGCAGGCCGCAAGGCCGGATGGCTACAATCTCGCCTCTTTTTTAAGCAGACGTCTCGTGCAAATCGGCCCCCACTCCCTTCCCAACCGGCTCTTCGTGGCGCCGATGGCCGGGGTGACGGACCGGCCCTTCCGCCAGCTCTGCCGCCGCCTGGGTGCGGGCTATGCGGTCAGCGAGATGGTCACGTCGCGCAAGGAGCTGTGGGGCAGCCTCAAGACCTCGCGGCGTGCGGATCACTCGGGCGAGCCGGGGCCCATCGCCGTGCAGATCGCCGGCACGGATGCCGCCATGATGGCCGAGGCCGCGGCCTACAACATCGATCGCGGCGCCCAGATCATCGACATCAACATGGGCTGCCCGGCCAAGAAGGTCTGCAACAAATGGGCGGGCTCGGCGCTGATGCGCAACGAGGCGCTGGCGCTGGAGATCGTCGAGGCCGTCGTGGCCGTCTGCACGCCGCGCGGCGTGCCGACGACGCTGAAGATGCGCACCGGCTGGAGTGCCGACGAACGCAATGCGCTGCGCCTGGCCCGCATCTTCGAATCGGCCGGCATCGCCATGCTGACCATCCACGGCCGCACCCGCGAGCAGGGCTACAAGGGCCTGGCCGAATACGACACGATTGCGGCGGTGAAGACAGCGCTGACCATTCCCGTCGTGGCCAACGGCGACATCGATTCGCCGGAGAAGGCGCGCGACGTGCTGGCCTACACGGGGGCCGACGCGCTGATGATCGGCCGCGCGGCCCAGGGCCGGCCCTGGATCTTCCGCGAGGTGGCCCACTTTCTGGCGACAGGCGAACACCTAGTGGCGCCCACTGTTACCGAAGCGCGCGACGTGCTCACCGAACATCTGCACGACCATTACGGCCTGTACGGCGAATTGAGCGGCGTGCGCAGCGCCCGCAAGCACATCGGCTGGGCCGTGCGCGGCCTGCCCGGCGGGGAAGCCTTCCGCCAGCACATGAACACCCTGGAGCGCTGCGACCTGCAGTTGCAGGCTCTGCGGGACTGGTTCGACGAACTCGGCCAGACCCACGACCGGCTGCCTCCTACCCTGGCGGCCAACGACGACGAAGACGCGCGAAGCCACGAAGCCTGCGCCGCCTAACGAAAAGCTGCTCCTGTCATGAGTGCCCAGAAGAACAATCCGCCCAATCCCATCGACGCCTGCGTGCGCGACAACCTCGAAGCCTTTTTCCGTGACCTCGACGGCCAGGAGCCGCATTCGATGCACGAGATGCTGGTCAAGCTGGTCGAGAAACCGCTGTTCGAGATCGTCATGCGCGAGGCCGGCGGCAACCAGAGCAAGGCCGCGCAATGGCTGGGCATCAACCGCAACACGCTGCGCCGCAAGCTGACCGATCACAATCTTTAAAACCTTGCGGGTTGGACCTTTGAGCGCAGCGAGAAGCTCCGACCCCAACTGACTAAGCACCATGGCCCTGACCGCACTTCTCTCCGTCTCTGACAAGACCGGCATCCTCGAGTTCGCCAAGGGCTTGCATGCCCTCGGCGCCAAGCTGCTGTCCACCGGCGGCACCGCCAAGCTGCTGGCCGACAACGGCCTGCCGGTCACCGAGGTGGCCGAGCACACCGGCTTCCCCGAGATGATGGACGGCCGCGTCAAGACGCTGCACCCCAAGATCCATGGCGGCCTGCTGGCCCGCGGCGACACCGCTGAGCATGTGGCGGCCATGGAGAAGCACGGCATCACGCGCATCGACATCCTGGCCGTCAACCTCTACCCGTTCGAGGCGACGGTGGCCAAGCCCGGCTGCACGCTGGAGGACGCCATCGAGAACATCGATATCGGCGGCCCGGCCATGGTGCGCAGCGCGGCCAAGAACTGGAAGGACGTGACGGTGCTGACCGATGCGGCCCAGTACGGCGCCGTGCTCGAAGAACTGAAGGCGAATGGCAAGACCAGCGACAAGACCCGCTTCGCCGCCTCCGTCGCCGCCTTCAACCGCATCGCCCAGTACGACGCAGCCATCAGCAACTACCTGTCCAGCCTGCAGGAAGACGGCGCCAAGTCCGAATACCCCGCGCAGATGAACGCCACCTTCGTCAAGGTGCAGGACCTGCGCTACGGCGAGAACTCGCACCAGACCGCGGCGCTGTACCGCGACCTGTTCCCGGCGCCGGGCTCGCTCGTCACCGGCAAGCAATTGCAGGGCAAGGAGCTGAGCTACAACAACATCGCCGATGCCGACGCGGCCTGGGAATGCGTGAAGAGCTTCGACACGCCAGCCTGTGTCATCGTCAAGCACGCCAACCCCTGCGGCGTGGCCGTCGGCGTCAACCCGGCCGAGGCCTACAGCAAGGCCTTCAAGACCGACCCGACCAGCGCCTTCGGCGGCATCATCGCCTTCAACCGCGAGGTGGACGGCGCGGCCGCCCAGCTCGTCGCCAAGCAGTTCGTCGAGGTGCTGATGGCGCCGAGCTTCAGCGCCGAGGCGCTGGAGATCTTCAAGGCCAAGGTCAATGTGCGCCTGATGCAGATCGCGCTGCCGCCGGGTGGCGCCCGCCCCTGGGACCAGGGCCGCAACGCCGGCGACAGCAAGCGCGTCGGCTCCGGCCTGCTGCTGCAGACGGCCGACAACCATTTCCTGAAGAAGGAAGACCTCCAGGTCGTCACCACGCTGCAGCCCACCGCCCAGCAGCTCGACGACCTGATGTTCGCCTGGACCGTGGCCCAGTATGTGAAGAGCAATGCCATCGTCTTCTGCGGCGGCGGCATGACTCTGGGCGTCGGCGCCGGCCAGATGAGCCGCCTCGACTCGGCCCGCATCGCCTCCATCAAGGCCCAGCACGCCTCCCTGAGCCTGCAGGGCTCGGCGGTGGCCAGCGACGCCTTCTTCCCGTTCCGCGACGGCCTGGACGTGCTGGCCGATGCCGGCGCGACCTGCGTCATCCAGCCGGGCGGCTCGATGCGCGACGATGAGGTGATTGCTGCCGCGAATGAGCGCGGCATCGCCATGGTGGTGACTGGCATACGCCATTTCCGCCATTAATTCGGCTCTAGACGCAGTCCTCTAGTCCAGGGCCTCCCCCGATGGTGGAGGCCCTTCTTGGGTTTAGCCTCCCGTGCATTGATAAAAGCACCGGAGACTGAGCCATGGACACCGCCCTGCAGGAGCGCCTGCATCTGGCGCTGACGGCGCAGCGCCGCGCCTTCGAGGCCGAGCGCATGCCCTCGTACGAGGTGCGCCGCGACCGCTTGCAAAGGCTGCTGAAGATGACCCAGCAGCATGGCGAGGCCCTGGCCGCGGCCATGGCCAGCGACTTCGGCCACCGCGCCCGCCAGGAATCGCTGCTGGCCGATATCTTCACCGTCGAAGCCGGCGCCCGCCACGCGATCAAGCGACTGCGCCGCTGGATGAAGCCCAGGCGCGTCGAGACGCCGCTGCACTTCCTGCCCGGCCGCAATGTGCTGATGCGCCAGCCCCTGGGCGTCGTCGGTGTCGTCTCGCCCTGGAACTACCCCTACTACCTGGCCATGGAGCCGGCGGTGGCGGCCCTGGCGGCCGGCAACCGCGTGCTGATCAAGCCTTCGGAGCTGACACCGGCCACGTCCGAGCTGATGGCCCGCCTGGTCGCGGAGCACTTCGCGCCCGAGGAGATGCAGGTCATCACCGGCGACGCCGAGGTCGGCAAGGCCTTCACCGAGCTGCCCTTCGACCACCTCTTCTTCACCGGCTCCACCGCTGTCGGCCGCCATGTGGCGCAAGCCGCGGCGAAGAACCTCACGCCGGTGACGCTGGAGCTGGGCGGCAAGTCGCCGGCCATCGTCGACCGCAGCTGCAATGTCGACCTGACGGCCTCGCGCCTGGCCTTTGGCAAGCTCTTCAATGCCGGCCAGACCTGCGTGGCGCCCGACTATCTGCTGGTGCCCCGCGAGATGGTCGAGCCGCTGAGCCAGAAGATCCTGGCCGAGATGCGCCGCATGTATCCGCGCATTGCCGGCAATGTCGACTACACCAGCATCGTCGCGACGCGCCACCATGCGCGCCTGCAGGGCCTGATCGCCGACGCGGCCCAGCGCGGCGCGCGCGTGCTGCGCAGCCACGACGAGCAGCCCGACGATCGCCGCCTGGTGCCCGCCCTGCTGCTGGACGTGCCGCCCGAGGCGACCGTCATGCGGGAAGAGATCTTCGGCCCGCTGCTGCCCATCGTGGGCTACGACAAGGTCGACGAGGCCCTGGCCCATGTCAACGGCGGCGACCGGCCGCTGGCCCTGTACTGGTTCGGCGAGGATGGCGCCGAGCGTGACCGCGTCATGCGCGAGACCCACGCCGGCGGCGTGACCGTCAACGACTGCCTCTGGCATCTGGGCCAGGAGGAGCAGCCCTTCGGCGGCGTCGGCGCCAGCGGCATGGGCTCCTACCACGGCGAATGGGGCTTTCGCACCTTCAGCAAGGAGAAGCCCCTCTTCATCCAGAGCCGCTTCGCCGGCACCAAGCTGTTCCAGCCTCCCTATGGCGCCACCTTCGAGCGCCTGCTGTCCCTGTTGAAGAAGGTGGTGTGATGCAGCGCCGTGGATTTCTGAAGTTGGGCATAGGCGCCGCCGTCGTCATCGGCGTGGCCGGGGCCGGCGTGGCCCTCATCAAGCCCGGGCTGGTCGAAGGCAAGTTGAGTCCCGGCGCACGTGAGCTGATGGCCGCCACCGCGCGGGCCGTGCTGGGCGACCTGCTGCCCGCCACGGGCGTGCAGGCCCAGCTCGCGCGGCTGGACGCCACCATCGCCGGCTTCCCGGCGGCCACGCGCAAGGAGCTGTCCGACGCCCTGGGCCTGCTCTCCACGGCCGCCGGCCGCTATGCCCTGGTCGGCCTGTCCAAGCCCTGGGGCGAGGCCAGCGCCGCCGACATCCAGCAGGCCCTGGACGCCATGCGCCTGTCGACCTCCAACACGCGCCAGCAGGTCTATCACGCGCTGCGCGACCTGAACGCCATCGCCTTCTTCACCGAGCCGGGCAACTGGCGGACGGCCGGCTACCCCGGTCAACGAGAGATTCCATGAGTTCGCTGCCTGATCCCATCGTCGAAGGCCTGCAGCGCGGCTGGAAGGTCCACGGTGGCCCGCACAAGCCTCTGCCCGCCACGCTGGACTGCGACGTCGCCATCATCGGCAGCGGCGCCGGTGCCGGCATCACGGCCGAGATGCTGGCCCGCGCCGGCCTGAAGATCGTCATCGTCGAAGAAGGCCCGCTGCGCTCCAGCAGCCAGTTCAAGCAGCGCGAGCTCGACGCCTACCGCGATCTCTACCAGGAGACCGGCGGGCGCAAGACGGCCGATCAGGCCATGAACATCCTGCAGGGCCGGTGCGTGGGCGGCTCGACGACGGTCAACTGGACCGGGTCCTTCCGCACGCCGCCCGATGCCCTGGCCTATTGGGGCCAGCAGTTCGGCTTGAAGGACTTCAACGAAGCCGCCATGGCGCCGTGGTTCGAGCAGGTCGAGAAGCGCCTGAACATCGGCGACTGGCTGACCGAGCCCAACGAGAACAACGACGTGCTGCGCCGTGGCGCCGAGAAGCTCGGCATCCCGACCAAGGTCGTGCGCCGCAACGTCAAGGGCTGCTGGAACCTCGGCTCCTGCGGCATGGGCTGCCCGACGAATGCCAAGCAGTCCATGCTGGTCAGCACCCTGCCGGCGGCCCTGGACCTGGGCGCCACGATGCTGGTGCAGACCCAGGCCTCCAAGTTCGAGCTGCAGGGCGACAAGGTCGTTGCGCTGGTGGCCACGCCGGTGGCGCTGGACGGTGCCGCCACGGGCGCGCCGCTGCGCATCACCGCCAGGCACTATGTCGTCGCCGGTGGCGCCATCAACTCGCCGGCCCTGCTGCTGCGCTCCAACGCCCCCGACCCCAACGGCTTGCTCGGCAAGCGCACCTTCCTGCACCCCACCGCGGGCAATGTGGCCCTGTTCGACCATGAGGTGGCCGGCTGGGCGGGCGCGCCGCTGTCGGTCTTCTGCGACCACTTCCTGCACCGCGGCCCCATCGATGGCCCCATGGGCTACAAGCTCGAGGTCGCGCCGGTGCATCCGGCCTTCGCGCTGACGAATGGCGGCGGCGTCGGCCCCGAGCTGGCCCAGCGCGCGCGCGAACTGCCGCGCAGCCAACTGATGATCGCCCTGATGCGCGACGGCTTCCATGCCGACGCGGCGGGCGGCGCCGTCAAGCTGCGCGGCGACGGTTCGCCGGTGCTGGACTACGCCGTGACCGACTATCTGCTCGACGGCGTGCGCCGCAGCTATCTGACCATGGCCGAGATCCAGTTCGCCGCCGGCGCCAAGAGCGTGCGTCCGGTGCACGAGCAGGCCGTCGGCTATGCCAATCTCGACGAGGCGAAGAAAGGCATCGCCGGCCTGACGATGAAGCCCTTCCTTGCCACCGTCGGCAGTGCCCATGTGATGGGTGGCTGCACGATGGCGGCCGACGCCGGCCGCGGCGTCGTGCGGCCCGACGGCCAGCACTGGCAGCTGGCGAACCTGTCGGTGCACGACGGCTCGCTGTTCCCGACCAGCCTGGGCGCGAATCCCCAGCTGACGGTCTACGGCCTGGCGGCGCGGCTCTCCAGCGGCCTGATCCAGCGCCTGGGTGCCAAGGCGGTGCTTCTCGCCTGACGGCGAGAATCGTCGGCATGCCACCGACGATCCGCCACGCCACCCCCGAGGACGCCGCGCTGCTGGCGTCCTTCGCCGCTCAGGCCTTCAGCGACACCTACCGCGAGATCAGCGACGCGCAGGAGATCGCTGACTACGTCGCCGAGCATTTCCAGCCCGGCGTCATGGCCGCCGTCATTGCCGACCCGGCCTGCACGGTGCTGCTGGCCTGGGTGGGCGGGCAGCTGGCGGGTTATGCCATCGTCAAGGACGAGGCCGCGCCCGCCTGTGTGACGGGGCCGGCGCCGCTGAAGCTGTGGCGCATCTATCTGGGCGCGGGCTTCATCGGCCAGGGCCTGGGCGCGGCGCTGATGCAGGCCGTGCACGCACAGGCCCGCCAGCGTGGTGCGGGCACGCTGTGGCTCGGCGTCTACGATCGCAATGTGCGGGCCGTGGCCTTCTACGAACGCTTCGGTTTCGCCAAGGTCGGCGGGCAGGAGTTCCTGTTCGGCGGTGAGATCTATATCGACCCGGTGTACGCGGTCGCTGTCCAGGAGGATGGAAGATGATCGAAGGATCCTGCCTCTGCGGCAGCGTGCAATGGCGCTTGGACGGCCAACCTGACGGGGCCACAGCCTGCAACTGCACGGCATGCCGGCGCTACGGCACGCTGTGGGCCTATGACTATGTGGACGAAGGCATTCGCGTCACCGGTCCCACGCAGGCCTATGTGCGTGGCAAGGCGCTGGAGTTCCACTTCTGCCCGACCTGCGGCTGCGTGACCCACTGGCGCGGCCTGCGCCTGGACGAAGCCGGGCGCCGCCGTGTCGCCGTCAACCTGCGTCTGGCCGCGCCTGAGGCGGTTGCCAGCATCCCGATCGATCATTTCGACGGCTTCGACAGCTTCGACGACCTGCCGCGCGATGGGCGCTGCGTGAAGGACTATTGGTTCTAGTCCTACGCGTAAAGCCTTGAAACCGCACGGCGCGCCGCCAGATTCGCGACGCACACTGCCGTGTGCCGGTTAGAGGAGTATCGCGATGAAGTTCCCCAGCTTCCTGCTCGTGTGCCTGGCCCTGCTGTCCACGCTGTGGATGGGCACGGCCGCCCAGGCCCTGCCCAATGTCGACGAGGTGCAGGCCGCCGTGCAGCGCGGCGACTATCCCGGCGCCGAGAAGATGATGCGCGAGGTCGTCGCGGCCAGGCCCGACAGCCCGCGGGCCCACTATGTGCTCGCGGAGATCCTGGCCCACCAGCGCGAGTTCAAGGCGGCGGCCGAGCATGTCCGCCGTGCGCGCGCGCTGGACCCCGCCCTCAAGTTCACCGATGCGGCCAGGTTCAACAACTTCGAGCAGCTGCTGCAGCGCCAGCAGGCCGCGACGGCCAAGTCCGCCGTGCCGGCAGCGCTGGAGCCCGCGCCCGCGCCCAAGGCGGCGGCGCCCGTCGAGCGCGCTGAGCGCGTCGAGAGGGCGGGTTCTTTCGGCGGCGTGCCCATCTGGCTGCTGGTGGCCGGCGCCATCCTCTTCATCGGCCTGGCGGCCCGCTTCATGCGTCGCCGCGCCGCCGCCCAGGCCCAGCCGGCCTTCGCAGGGGGTGGCTACGGCCCAGGCGGCATGGGCTATGGCGGCGGCATGCCGCAGCAGGGCTCCGGCGGCCCGGGCATGCTGGGCGTGGGCCTCGGCGTGGCCGGCGGCGTGGCAGCGGGCATGCTGGCCGAGCGCCTGTTGAACGGCGGCCATGAGGACCGTGGCCTGGCGCGCGACGCGACGGCCGGCGGCGCGGGCGGCTTCATCCCTGGCAGCTTTGGCGGCGACGACTTCGGCGCTGCCGACGAGCTGACTCGCCGCGACATCGACTTCGGCAGCGGCGACGGCTGGGGTGGAGGCGACGTGGGCGGCGGTGGCGGTGGCGATGACTGGTAAGTAGTCACGGACCGGCGGCGGGGCGGCCACTGATAATCCCGCCCCATGACGCCAGCCGCTTTCACCGGCCAGTTGCTCTCCTTCATTGCCCGTCTCATCACGGGTGCACAGGGCCACTGGAAGGGCTGCCCGCCGACGGCGGAGCAGCGCATCTACATCGCCAACCACCAGAGCCACTTCGATCTCGTGCTGATCTGGGCGGCCTTCCCGCATGAGCTGCGGGCCCAGACCCGCGCCATCGCGGCGCGCGACTACTGGACGAAAAGTGCGTTCAGGCGCTGGCTGACGACCGAGGTCTTCAACGCCATCTACGTCAGCCGCACCCGCGCCAACCCGGACGAGGACCCGCTCGAGCCTCTCGTCGAGGCGCTGGCCAAGGGCGACTCCCTGGTCATCTTTCCCGAGGGCACGCGCTCCAGCAAGGGCAACCCCCAGCCCTTCAAGAGCGGCATCTATCACCTGGCCGAGCAGTTCCCCAATGTGCAGCTGATCCCGACCTGGATCGACAACGTGCAGCGCGTCATGCCCAAGGGCGAGGTCGTGCCTGTGCCCATCCTGTGCACGGTGACCTTTGGCGAGCCCATCCAGTTGCGCGCCGGCGAAACCAAGGCCGATTTCCTGTGCCGCGCCCGCGAGGCCGTCATGGAGCAGCGCCCCGATCCCGAATGGGTCGCGCGCCTCGAGGGGAGCGACTGATGCGCTGGCTCAAGGCCTTGACCGCCAGCGAGCAGGTGGCCCTGCTCTTCGTCGTGCTGTTCGGCTTCCTGCTGCTGCTGACAGTCGGCCTGTTCCTGAACTCCCTGCGCGAGCGCGAGGACGAGGATGCCAAGCGCCAGTCCGAGCTCACCTGGGAGCGGGTGCGCCGCGACCTGCGCGCGGCCTGGATCGGAGGCTCCATGTTCTGGGTGGCCTGGATCTCCGGGCCGCTCGGCGCGACGCTGCTGTTCGCGCTGTTCTCCTTCCTGGCCCTGCGCGAGTTCATCACCCTGGTGCACACCGAGCGCAGCGATCACCGCACCCTCATCGTCGCCTTCTTCGGCCTGCTGCCCCTGCAGTACATGGCCTGCGGCACGCGCTTCTTCGACCTGTTCACGGTCTTCATCCCGGTCTATGGCTTCCTGGTGCTGCCCATCGTCAGCGCGCTGGCCGACGACCCGCGCCGCTTCCTGGAACGCAATGCCAAGATCCAGTGGGGCGTCATGGTCTGCGTCTACGGCCTGTCGCATGCGCCGGCCCTGCTGCTGCTCGACTTTCCCGGCTACACCGGCCGCGGCGCCTTCCTGTTGTTCTTCCTCGTCATGGTCGTCGCGGCCTCGCAGATCGCCCAGGAGATCGCCACCCGCACGATGCGCCGCCGCCCCGTCGCGCGCCGCATCAGCCGCAGCTTCTCGATGCGCGCCTGGTGGATAGGCACGCTGACTGGCACCCTGGCTGGCGGGCTGCTGTTCTGGATCACGCCCTTCAAGGCCGGCCAGGCCCTGGCCATGGCCTTCGTGACGGCCGCTTCGGCCGGCTTCGGCGGCCTCGTCATGAAGGCGCTGAAGAAGGACGCCGGCGTGCGCTACTGGGGCAACCGCAGCTCCATCACGGGCGCGGTCGGCCTGCTCGATCGCATCGCCGTGCTGTGCTTTGCGGCACCGGTGCTCTTCCATTCGGTGCGCTGGTATTTCCAGTTGCCGCTGGGGTCTCGCTGATGAGGATTCTCGGCATTGACCCCGGACTCCAGACAACGGGGTTCGGTGTCATCGACGCCGAAGGCCCGCGCCTGGCCTATGTCGCCAGCGGCACCATCAAGACCCATGGTGTCGAGGTCGGCGACCTGCCGGCACGGCTGAAGATCCTGTTCGACGGCATCCGCGAGGTCATCACGCGCTACCAGCCGCAGTGCGCGGCCGTCGAGATCGTCTTCGTCAACGTCAACCCGCAGTCCACGCTGCTGCTGGGCCAGGCGCGCGGCGCGGCGCTGGCGGCGCTGGTGTCGGCCGAGCTGCTGGTCAGCGAGTACACGGCCACGCAGATGAAGAAGGCCATCGTCGGCCATGGCCAGGCCAAGAAGGAGCAGATCCAGGCCATGGTGCAGCGCCTGCTGAACCTGCCCGGCGTGCCCGGCAAGGACGCGGCCGATGCGCTGGGCATCGCCATCATGCATGCCCATGCGCGCGTCAGCTTCGAGGCCATGAGCCGCAGCACCACGCTGCAGCGCCGCCAGCACGCCCAGTTCAAGGGCGGCAGAACGTATTGACCCCTCGCCCGGTCACGCGCCGCTGAACGCGGGCGAGCCCAGTCGGTCCCCCGAGGGGACGGCGATGCTCGCGGCGTTGAGCCGCGAGCACATCGCCCTGGCGGGCCGGCTAGGGAGCGGCCCGGCGCTCGGCCCGAATACCTGCCCCTGGGCTGCAAAGAAAAACGGCCCGCCAAGGCGGGCCGTCGAGCCGAAGCGGATGACGCTCAGGCTGCCTTGCGGCGACGCGCCAGGAAGCCGACGACGCCCAGGCCGCCGAGCATCAGGGCATAGGTTTCGGGTTCCGGCACCGGCGCGGTCGTGAAGCTCAGGTTGGCCGAACCGAAGCTGCTGGCGCTGGTTTGATAGAACGCATAGGGCGCACCGAAGCCATCGTTCAAGTCCACGTTCATGGCGCCGGTGAACGAGGCGTTCAGGCCACTGACGCTGCCGCCGCTGAACGTCACGTTGGCGGCATTGGTGGCTTCCTGCGCCAGGGTGAAGCTCTGACCGTTCAGCGTGAAGCTCAGGCTCTGCAGCGGGAGGCTGAAGGTGCTGGCGTTCAGCGTGCTGTCGTCGAAGCTGAAGCTGCCGGCGAAGGTCTGCCCGAGCAGCGTGCCGCCGTCAAAGGCGTCGCTGGTGAATTGCACGACGACGGTGCCAGCCTGGGCGGCCAGGGAGGAAGCGCCAATCGCGGCGGCGAGAAGGGTTTTGCGGATCATGACGGGACTTCCTCGGGTCAGAACTTGAAGTTGGTGGCCGACATCAGTGCAGCGCACGAGACATTGTTCAGCTGCGCCAGCGGACGGGCGCGCTGCGGACCGGCAGTGCCGTCCGGATCGACATTGACGATGGCATTGGCGCCGGCTGCCGTGCAGCTCACATGGCCGCTGGCCAGCGGGTTGGCGGTGGCGATGCTCAGCGACGAGAGCAACTTGGTCAGGACCAGCGTGTCCTTGCCAGGAACGAAGTCGGTGATGGTGTCGCCAGCGTCCAGCATGTTGCGGTACACGAACTGGTTCTTGCCACCCTTGCCGGTCATCGTGTCGCGGCCCAGGCCGCCCTCGATGATGTCGTCGCCATCGGTGCCGACGATGACGTCGTTGCCGTTGGTGCCCATGAAGTCCTTGGTCAGGTCCAGCCCGATCAGCATCGGGTCATGGTCGGACGCGCGGAACTGGTTGGGCTTGTACCAGTCGTTGCCCGCGGCCTTGTCGTTGGTGTTGTAGTCGGTCCATTCCGGCTCATCGGCATTGATGTGCCAGCTGGTCGCGCCCGTCACCTTGGCGGCGATGGCCGGCGTGCCCAGGCCATGGTCGAGGCGGCCGGCGTTGGCGTCGAAGACATAGCTGTAGTCGGCCGCATCGAACATGCTGACCAGGTCGACGATGCCATTGCTGGTCAGCAGATGGATGGGGTCTTCCTTGGCATAGGCGTTGAAGTCGCCCAGCATGATGATGCGGTCGGTACCGGCCGTGGCCGTGACGGTGGGCAGCCAGGCCAGCAGGCGCTGGGCCTGCTGCTGGCGCTGCAGGTTCCAGCAGCCCTGCAGGTCGCCGCTGTCCGTGTTGCCGGCGCCGCCACCGCAGCTGCCCTTGGACTTCAGGTGGTTGACGGCGACGGCGAACTTCTCGCCGTTGGGCATCACGAAGCCTTGCGCGAAGGTCGGGCGGTTGTTGACGGAATCGGTGTCGGCCATCGACGCGCCGGTCAGCGCGACCTTGCCCGGCTTGTAGATCATCGCGACGCGGATGGCATCGGTGCCGGTGCCCGAGCCGCCCGATGAGATGACGGTGGGCAGGGGCACGGGCGCGTAGGTGCCGGCGCCCATCACCGCGTTCAGGCCATCGACCAGGTTCTGCACGGCGAAGTTGCCGTTGTTCTGGATCTCCATCAGGCCGACGACATCGGCGTTCAGGCCAGACAGCGCGGCGACGATCTTGGTGCGCTGGCGGTTGAACTCGTTCAGGTTGTCGGCGCCGCGGCAGCCCACCTGGCAGGTCGAGCTGCCACCCGGCACGAAGCCGCCGTCGGTGAAGGTGGTGAAGAAGTTCAGCACATTGGCGCTGGCCACGCGGACATTGCCGCCCACGGCCGGCGGGGTCAGCGGGCGGGCGATAGTGCGCGCGAACACCGGGGCCGCGGTCGGGTGGATCTTGTAGGACAGCGGGCCGGTGGTCGAATCGGTCGACGGACCGAAGTCGACCACGCCGGTCACGCCGCTCAGCGTGTCGCCGGCACGCACGGTGTCGTCCTGCCAGAGGTAGGGTGTCGGGTTGGGGAACTTGGTGGCGCTGCTGTCGTCCAGCACGACGCTGCGGGCCAGGTTGGCGGCCTGCAGGGCCAGGGCGGCGGCGCCGGGGCGCAGCACATTGGTCGGGTTCAGCGTGCGGCCGCCGGCCGACACGGTGAGCTGGCCCCAGGTGCCGACGAAGTTGGTCTGGTTGACCGTCAGCTCGTCGGTGATCTGGACCAGCATGCCCTCATAGCGCTCCATGTCGGACTGGGCGGCCAGCGTGGCCAGGCTGATCTGCACGGGCAGGGGCAGGGAGTTGCCGCTGCTCAGCACGGTCACGTTGGTGACGCTGCTCAGCTCGGTCAGCGGATTGGCCTGGCTGGCCGCGCTGGTGGAGATCGAGTACTCCTGCACCTTGGCCGACACGGTGACCTTGTCGCCGACGGCGACCGTGGGGGCCGTGCTCGTGAAGACGAAGATGCCGTCGGAGGTGGCGGCGTCGCCGTCGCCATCCGCGTCCTGCAGGTAGAAGCCGTTGTTGATCAGCTTGGTGACGATGCCGCCGGTCGTGACGGTCGTGCCGTCCATGGCGCTCTTGGCGCCCGAGCCCTGGATGGCCGGGATCTTGACGACGCCGCTGACCGACAGCTTGAACGTGCAGCTCGCCGTCTGGGCTTCGTCGTTGTCCCACTTCAGGCTGAGGTTGTAGGTGCCGGCAGCCAGCGTGTTGTCGAGGTTGAGCTGCTGGGTGGCCGGCTGGCCATCGGCGCTGGCGCCGACAAAGCCGCCCAGGGTCACGCCCGCGGGCAGGTTGCCGACGACGCTGACGGCATTGACGCGGCTGTCGCTGTCGACGGCGCTCACGCTGAAGCTGGTCGCCGTGCCGGACACGGCCGCCTGGTCGGGGCAGCTCGGCACGATGGGCTGGTTGACGGGGCCGCCACCGCCGCAGACGTTGAACGCGCTGCCGGTGTTGCGCGGCGCCGGGGTGCCGGCGGCGAAGTCGGCGCCGTTGTTGTTGCTGTCCGTGCAGCCGTTGGCGGCGCGCAGATTGGCGGTTGTGTTGGTCAGGATGGGAGCCGGGGCTGCACCTTCGGCGCCGGTGCCCGTCGGGCCCCAGGAAATCAGGTCCTCATAGCCCGTCGGCGCGGCGCCGGTCAGGGCCGTCGTGCTCTTCACGAGCGCGACCTTGCCGGTGGTGCCCGACAGGGCCAGCGTGCCGGTGGTGTCGCCCACCACGTCGGTCGTGCCGCCGGTGCCGGCCGCCTGGCGGAACAGGTAGTACTGGCCGGGCTGCAGCGTCACGCCGGCCGGAACCTGCGTGAGGGCCCAGCTGGTGCCCGTGGCGGAGGCATATTGCACCGACCAGCCGCCGATCAGGACGGGTGTCGCTCCGGCGTTGAACAGCTCGATGAAGTCCTGCTTGTAGACCGCACCGCTGTTGCCGCCGCCGCCATAGACCTGGCTGATGACGACGCCGCTGGGCGAGGCCAGCACGGCCGGGGCAGCAAAGGCCGCAGCGAGAAGAGACACCAGAGGTTTGATCCGCATGACTGGTTGGTAAAAATTGCCGGAAACGGGGCGCATCGTATTGATGCTTCGTGACGAATTGATCCACCGCATTCAGGGGGATGCTCTGCGGCATCATCCCGGCCCATGTCGCCTGCACTGCTTTTGATCGGGGTTCTCACGTATTTCGCCCTGCTGCTCGCGCTGGCGCGGTGCGTCTCGCACGGTTCCGGGGCTGAGGGTTTCTATGTGGGGGGGAGGGAAAGTCCCTGGCCGGTCGTCGCCTTCGGAATGATCGGGACGTCGCTCTCCGGCGTCACTTTCATCAGCGTGCCGGGCTCCGTCGGTGCCAACGGCTTCACCTATCTGCAGATCGCCCTCGGTCAGGTGGCGGGTTATGCCGTCATCGCCGGGCTGCTGCTGCCGGCCTATCACCGCCTCAAGCTGGCGTCGATCTACGGTTTGCTCGGAGACCGGCTGGGCCCGGCGGCCCAGCGCCTGGGCTCGGCCTACTTCGTGCTGAGCCGCACCCTGGGCGCGACCGCGCGTCTCTACCTCGTCGTGCAGGTGCTGCACACGCTGATCCTGGCGCCCTTGGGCGTGCCCTTCGCGCTGGGCGCGGCCGTCGTGCTGGCCATGATCCTGCTCTACACGGTGGAGGGCGGTGTGAAGGCCCTGGTGTGGACCGACACCCTGCAGACCGCCGGCATGCTGGCCGGCCTCGTCGTGTGCCTCGTGCTGCTGTGGCGCTTCGACGCCTTCGCCCAGTTCGAGGCCGCCGGCCTGAGCCGCGTCTGGGTCGGCGATCCGCTGAGCCGCGACTTCTCGTTGAAGGCCCTGCTGGCCGGCATGTTCATCGCCATCGCGATGACGGGCCTGGACCAGGAGATGATGCAGAAGAGCCTGTCGGTGGCCCGGCTGCGCGACGCGCAGAAGAATGTGCTGGTGCTGGCCGTGCTGATGCTGGTCGTCGTGGCGGCCTTCCTGCTGCTGGGCGGGCTGCTGACGCTGTTCGCGCGCGAACATGGCCTCGCGGTGACAGGCGACGCCCTGTTCCCCGCCGTCGTCATGCAATACCTGCCGGCCTGGGTGCAGATCGTGTTCGTGCTGGCCCTGGTGTCGGCCCTGCTGCCCAGCGCCGACGGCGCGCTGACCGCGCTGACGGCCAGCACCTGCCTGGACCTGCTGCGCATCGGCAAGGAAGACACGCGCACGCGGCGGCGGGTGCACCTCGGGTTCGCGCTGCTCTTCCTGGCCCTGGTGTTGGGATTCAAGGCGCTGGACAACCCCAGCATGATCTTCCTGATCCTCAAGCTGGCCGGCTACACCTATGGGCCCTTGCTGGGCCTGTTCGCGTTCGCGATGTTCACGCCGCGGGCGCTGCCGGCCGGCGCCTTGATCGGGGTCTGCATCGCCGCGCCGCTGCTGTGCGCGGTGCTGGATTTCGGGCAGCCTTGGGGCGGGTATCAGATCGGTCTGGAACTGCTGCTGCTGAACGGCCTGCTGACGTGGGCGGGCTTGTGGCTGGCGGCACGAAGGGAGAAGAACAGATGAATCCTGAAATGACCCTGAAACCCCTGCGGCCCTGGAAGGAGGTGCTGCACGACTGGGTGGCCGAGGTCGCGCTGAAGGTGGGGCGGTCCGAGGCCGAACTGCTGGCGCGCGGACTGAGCGCCTACGACTTCTCGCCGGAGCGTTTCGTCGAGGTCCGCTACCCCTTCGGTTGCACGCACAAGATCCAGGCGGCCTTCGTCGTGGTCAGGCCCCTGGCCAGCCAGGCCGCCGTGTTTTCCGAGCATGCGGGTTATCTGGAGTTCGAGCTGGTGGAGGGCTGCGCCGTCGTGGAGATCCGTGAAGACATTTACTGGCAGAGTTAGGGTCCCGGCGACCGCATGACACCAACAACCGTTTCGACTTCGCCCGCGCCGACCAGCCTGAGCCGCATGCTCGCCGCCTTCGTGCGCGAGCACTGGCGCGCCTACGTCGCCGCCGGCGCCATGCTGAGCTGCATCGCTGCGCTGACCGTCTGGATCCCCCGCCAGGTCGGCCATGTCGTCGACGACCTCGTCGCCGGCGGTCTCAAGGGCGATGCGCTGCTGAAGCAGCTCGGCCTGCTGGTGCTCGCCGGCCTGGTCATCTATTTGCTGCGCGTGGGCTGGCGGCTGACGCTGTTCAAGGCCGCCTTCCACCTCGGTGCGCGGCTGCGCACACGGCTCTATGGGCGCCTGGCGCTGCAAGGGCCGGCCTATTTCCAGTCCCAGCGCACCGGCGACCTGATGGCGCTGGCGACCAACGACATCGACACCGTCGAGCAGGCCGCCGGCGAGGCCATGCTGGCCGGCTTCGACGGCACGCAGACGCTGGTCCTGGTGCTGGCCATGATGACGCTGGGCATCGATTGGCGCCTGGGTCTCGCGGCGCTGCTGCCCTTTCCCTTGATGGCCCTGGCCTTCTGGTGGATCTCCAACCACCTGCACCAGGCCGCCCAGGATTCGCTGACCCGTTTTGGCGACCTGAACCAGCAGGTGCAGGAGAGCCTGTCCGGCGTGCGCACGGTGCGCGCCCTGGGCCTGGTGTCGCGCAGCGAGAAGCAGTTCAGCGACCTGGCCGAACGCGCGGCCGAGGCGAGCTTCCGGTCGCAGCGCTGGGAGGCCGCCTACGAGCCGGCCGTCGGCATGACGCTCGGCGCCGCCACCGCCATCGCGCTGGCGATGGGCGGCTGGCTGGTCTCGCGGCAGGAGCTCAGCATCGGCCAGCTGACCGCCTTCACGATGTATCTCGGCCAGCTGATCTGGCCGATGTTCGCGGCCGGCTGGGTGCTGGCCCTGCTGGAACGCGGCCGTGCGGCCTGGACGCGGCTGGCGCCGGTGCTGGATGCGCCGTTGACGCTGGCCGACCACGGTCAGGCGGCGTTGCCCGCTCGTGCCGGACTGCGCGCCGAAGCTCTGGCCTTCAGTTTCCCCGGTGCCAAGCGGCCGGCGCTGGAGGGTGTCGATCTGACATTGGCGCCGGGCAAGACTTTGGGCATCGTCGGAGCGACCGGTGCCGGCAAGTCGACGCTGGTGCGCCTGCTGCTGCGCCAGGCCGAACCGCAGGCCGGACGCATGACGCTGGGTGGCATTGCACTGCCTGACCTGCCCCTCGCCACCTTGCGCGCCCATATCGCCTGGGTGCCGCAGGAGCCCTTCCTGTTCTCGGCCTCGGTGGCGGACAACATCGCCCTGGCCCGGCCGGGCGCCAGCCGCGACGAGATCGAGGCTGCGGCTCGCCTGGCCTCGGTGCACGACGACATCGCGCGCCTGCCCGAGGGCTATGCCACCGAAGTCGGCGAGCGTGGCGTGACGCTGTCCGGCGGCCAGCGGCAGCGCGTCGCCATTGCCCGCGCGCTGCTCAGCGACGCGCCTCTGCTGGTGCTGGACGATGCGCTGTCGGCCGTCGACACCGGTACCGAGACGGACATCCTGGATCACCTGCGCGAGCTGCGCGCCGCGCGGCCCGACCGCAGTGTCATCGTCATCGCGCATCGCCTGTCGGCGGTGATGGACGCCGACGAGGTCATCGTCCTCAAGCAGGGCCATGTCATCGAGCGCGGCACGCATCAGCAGCTGCTGGAACTCGGCGGCTGGTATGCAGCCCAGTGGCGCTATCAACAAATTGAAGCGAGCCTCGATGCGGCCTGAGAAGAAGCTGGAGAAGCCCTGGCAGAGCGTCGGCCTGTTGATGGAGTCGGCCCGTCCCGAGCGCGCTCACCTGATCCGCGGCGGCATCTGGCTGGTCGCCGCCGCCGGCCTCGAAGTGCTGGCCCCCATCCTCGGCAAGCGCTATATCGACCATCACCTGCTGCCGCGCCAGTTCGACATTGCCGAGATGGCGACGCTGCTGCTGCTGATGCTGGGGACGGGCTGGGCGGCCAGCTGGATCCGCTATGCCCAGCTGTCGCGCATGGCCGGCGTGGCGCGGCGCTCGGTGCTGCGCCTGCGCGAGCGCGTCTATGCCCACGTGCTGGCCCTGCCCATGGCCTTCTTCGACAAGGCCATCACCGGCCAGCTGGTCAGCCGCGTCACCAACGACACCGAGGCCGTCAACCAGCTCTACCGCCAGGTGCTGTACGTGATGCTGGATTCGACCATCGTCGTCTTCGGCTCCCTGGTCGCCATGGCCTTCCTGGACTGGCGGCTGATGCTCATCGTGGCGACGCTGGTGCCGGCCATGGTCGTCATCATCCTGGGCTACCAGAAGCTGTCCGCGCCGGCGGTGGCGCGCACGCGCCAGCTGCGCAGCGACATCAACGCCCAGATGGCCGAGAGCATGGCCGGCATGGCCGTGCTGCAGGCCAGCGGCGCGGCCGGCCGCTTTGGCCAGCGTTTCGAGACGACCAATGCCGAGCACCGGCTGTCGCGCATCGCCGAGCTGCGCGCCAATGCCTGGCTGCTGCGTCCGGCCCTGGACCTGATGAATGTGCTGCTGCTGGTCACCGTCATCTACAGCTTTGGCCGGCGCGAGCTGTCGGGGCTGGAGGTGGGCCTGCTCTACGCCTTCCTCAGCTATATCGCCCGCGTCGTCGAGCCGCTGATCCAGATCACCATGCAGTTCGGCCAGCTGCAGCAGGCCATGGTGGCGGCTTCACGCGTGCGCACGCTGCTGGAGGAGGACGAGTACCGCGGTCCGGCCCAGGACGGCCGAGAGATCGCCCAGGGCGGCATCCGCATCGAAGGCCTGAGCTTCGGCTACGACCCGGCGCGGCCGGTGCTGCGCGACATCGATGTGGACATTCCGGCCGGCAGCTTCGTCGGCATCGTCGGCCACACCGGCAGCGGCAAGAGCACGCTGCTGTCGCTGCTGCTGCGCTTCTACACCGCGCAGGCCGGCCGCATCACGGTCGACGGCCAGGCGCTGGCCAGCGTGCCCGACGCCGCCTTCCGCGACGCCGTGGGCCTGGTGCCGCAGGAGCCCTATCTGATGGCGGCCAGCGTGCGCGACAACATCGCCATGGGCCGGCCGGGCATCACGGATGAAGACGTGGAAGACGCCGCGAAGGCCGCCCGAGCACATGACTTCATCACGGCCTTGCCGCAAGGGTACGAGACGAAGCTGGGTGAGGGCGGCGCCCGCGTGTCCACCGGCCAGAAGCAGCTGCTGGCCATGGCGCGAGCCCTGGCCGGCGCGCCGCGCATCCTCTTCCTGGACGAGGCCACCAGCAACATCGACAGCGCCACCGAGCAGCTCGTCGGCCAGGCGCTGGCGGCCCTGCATGGCCGCGTGACGGTGGTGGCCATCGCGCACCGCCTGTCCACCATCCGCGCCGCCGACCAGATCCTGGTGCTCAACCACGGCCAGCTGCAGGAGCGCGGAAGGCACGAGGAGTTGATGGTCCTCGAAGGCGGCCTGTACCGCCGCCTTGTCGAATTGCAGACGCTGGAAGAGACCGAGGACGAGGCCTAGCGGACGCGGGCTTCCAGCACGGTCAGCGAGCCGCGCAGTTTGCGCAGGGCTTCTTCGATGCGTGTCTCGCCGGGCGCGGCCAGCAGGCGGGCCTCGCGGCTGGCCAGTACGTCCTCGCGCAGCGTCAGGCCGGCGCGCTCGAACTGGGGCTTGAGCACGGCGGCGCGCTCGCGCAGCAGCTCGCGCGTGGCCTGGTAGGCGTGCTCGGCCAGATGGCGGCGCTGGCGGTAGCTGAAGGTGTTGGCCATGAAGAGCTCGGCATCGCGCGGGTCGGGCTCGAAGAGCACGATGTCGGTCTGCGGATGCGTCAGCTCATAGCCCTTCAGCCCCAGGGCCAGGCGCGAGTGGATCAGGGAGCGGAAGGTCTGCGACAGCACCAGCGGCAGGCCGCCGTCCACCAGGCGGTGGATGCGCGGCTGCAGGGCCTTCACCGCCGGGCGGCCGAGCTTGCTGGCCAGCTTCTTCGCCCGGCGCGAGCGCGCGTCGCGCGGCGACAGGCGGTTGCTCTCGTAGGGCACCAGCGGGTTCAGGCAGATCAGCAGGTCCAGGCCGCGGTCCAGCAGCACCGAGGCGTGCAGGGTTTTCTTCAGCGCGCCGTCGACGTAATGGCGGCCGTCGATCTCGACCGGCGGGAACAGCCCCGGCAGGGCGGCGCTGGCCTGCACGGCCTGGGAGATGGGCACATGGTCCCAGCCCTCGGCGCCGAAGGGGACGGCGTCGCCGCTGTCCAGGTCGGTGGCCACCAGCACCAGGCGGTGCTTCAGGTCGCGGAAGTCGTTGCTGCGGCCGGGCTGGGCGAAGACCTGGGTCAGGGCCTCGCCAAAACGTTCGCTGCTCAGCAGGCCGGTGGGCAGCACACGGCCCAGGCGCTCGATGGCGCCCAGCAAGGAGCGGCCTTCCAGCAGCACCTCGCGAGCCGCATCGGCCAGCAGGCTCGGCAGCAGACGCAGGCGCTCGCCGAACTCGGCCCAGGCCGGCTGCAGCAGCTCGGCGGGGTCGAAGCGGTCCGGCGCCTCGGCGGTGTTCTCGATGAAGGCGGCGCAGAGCTGGCGCGGCGTCATGCCGTTGGCCAGGCCGGCGGCGATGAAGCCGCCCGCGCTGACGCCGATATAGCCGTCGCAGGCGGTGAAGTCGAGGCCGCCAACGGCCTCCTCCAAAGCACAAAGGGCGCCAACTTCATAGATGGCGCCCAGTGGGCCTCCGCCCGCCAAGGCCAAACCGATCTTCGGTTGGCTCATGGTGGGAAGGGTCTAGCGGTGCTTAGGCTTGGGCAGCTTCAGCGGCCGGAGCGGCTGCCGGAGCGGCCTTCTTGGCGGGAGCGCGCTTGGCCGGTGCAGCCTTCTTCGCCGGGGCCGCGGCCTTCTTGGCAGCCGGAGCCGCCTTCTTGGCGACGGCCTTGACGGCGGCCTTCACGGGTGCTGCAGCCTTGACGACGGCCTTCTTGGCGGCGGGAGCCTTCTTGGCCACGGCCTTCTTGACGGCGGCAGCCTTCTTGACGACAGCCTTCTTGGCAGCCTTGGCGGGGGCCGCCTTCTTCAGGCCGGCCGACACGGCCAGGTCGTCGATGCGCTTGATCAGGCTCTGCACGTCGCCGGCGGAGGGCACGTTCAGGGTCTTCAGGGCCTTGGCGACGCGCTGTTCGAAGATGCTTTCCAGCTTGTCCCAGTGCTGGCCGGCCTTGGCGCCGACATCACCGGCCATGCCGCTGACCTTGGTGGCCACGGCGCTGAGCTTTTCCTCAGCGGCGGATTGGGTCTTCTTCTGCAATTTCAGTCCTTCCGACACGAGGGCCTCGAAGACCTTGGAGCCTTCGCCCTGGGCCTTGGCGAAGGAGGCGAGACCGGCGGCCCAGATCTGCTGGGCGCTGTCCTTGACGTTCTTGGCCACATCGCCATCGAGCAGGCCAGCCGGGAAGCCGGTGGCGGCCGAGGCCTTCTTCTTGTCAGCCATCTTCTGGAGCTTCTTGACCATTTGGGTGTCCTTGCGAGTTAGCGAATTGCCGACGCACTGTAGCGGCGGCACCTGGCGTCGGCGCGCCGATTCCTAGTGAGTGCGCTCTACGATGGCCCCTGGGGAAAGCGCGCAGCAAAGCGCTCCAAACCCTGGTCAAGAATCAGTGCGATACCCGTCAAATCCACAAGCAGGAGACCCACATGCAGTATTTCGTCACTGGCGCCACCGGCTTCATCGGCAAGCGGCTCGTCAAGAAGCTGCTGGCGCGTCGCGGCAGCACGGTCTACGTCCTGATGCGCGAAGAGAGCGCCGGCAAGCTGCCCGACCTGCTCGAGTACTGGGGCGCCAGCAAGACCCGCGTGATTCCCGTCTATGGCGACCTGACGGGCAAGAAGCTCGGCGTCGCCAGCGACGTCATCAAGAGCCTGAAGGGCCAGATCGACCACCTCTACCACCTCGCCGCCGTCTATGACCTCGGCGCCGACGAGGAGTCGCAGGTGGCCGTCAACATCGAGGGCACCCGCAGCATGGTGGAGTTCGCGCAGGCCATCGATGCCGGCCATGTGCACCACGTCAGCTCGATCGCCGCGGCGGGCCTGTACGAAGGCGTGTTCCGCGAGGACATGTTCGACGAGGCCGAGAACCTCGATCACCCCTACTTCATGACCAAGCACGAGAGCGAGAAGATCGTGCGCAAGGAGTGCAAGCGCCCCTGGACGGTCTACCGCCCCGCTCTCGTCGTCGGCGACTCGACCACCGGCGAGATGGACAAGATCGACGGGCCCTACTACTTCTTCAAGCTGATCCAGCGCATGCGCCAGATCCTGCCGCCGTGGATGCCCAGCATCGGGCTGGAAGGCGGCCGCATCAACATCGTGCCGGTGGACTTCGTCGTCGAGGCGCTGGACCACATCTCGCACAAGGTCAGCAAGGGCCACGGCTGCTACCACCTCGTCGACCCCAAGGGCTACCGCGTCGGCGACGTGCTGGACATCTTCAGCAAGGCCGCCCATGCGCCCAAGATGAACCTCTTCATCAACGCCGCGTTGATGGGCTTCATCCCCAAGAGCGTCAAGAAGGGCCTGATGGCGCTGGCGCCGGTGCGCCGCATCCGCAATGCGGTGATGAAGGACCTCGGCCTGCCCGAGGACATGTTCACCTTCATCAACTACCCGACGCGCTTCGACTGCCGCGACACCGAGGCCGCGCTGAAGGGCTCGGGCATCGCCTGCCCCGACCTGAACGACTACGCCTGGCGGCTGTGGGACTACTGGGAGCGCCACCTCGACCCGGCCCTGTTCATCGACCGCTCCCTCAAGGGCGCGACCGGCGGCAAGGTGGTGCTCGTCACCGGCGGCTCCTCGGGCATCGGCCTGGCCGCGGCCATCAAGTTCGCCGAGGCCGGCGCCATCACGCTGATCTGCGCGCGTGACCAGGTCAAGCTCGACGAGGCCGTCAAGGAGATCAGGGACAAGGCCGGCAAGGGCGCCCAGGTCCATGCCTTCGCCTGCGACATCGCCGACGAGGCCGGCTGCGCCGAGCTGATCAAGTGGTGCCACGACGAGTTTGGCGGCGTCGACTTCCTGATCAACAACGCCGGCCGCTCCATCCGCCGCGCCATCGAGTCCAGCTACGACCGCTTCCATGACTTCCAGCGGACCATGGACCTGAACTACTTCGGCTGCCTGCGCGTGACCATGGGCCTGCTGCCCGGCATGGTGGCCAAGAAGAAGGGCCATGTCGTCAACATCAGCTCCATCGGCGTGCTGACCAATGCGCCGCGCTTCAGCGCCTACGTGGCTAGCAAGGCCGCGCTGGATGCCTGGACACGTTGCGCCTCCAGCGAGTTCGCCGACACCGGCGTGACCTTCACGACCATCAACATGCCGCTGGTGCGCACGCCCATGATCGCGCCCACGGCGATCTACAAGAATGTGCCGACGCTGGCGCCCGAAGAGGCCGGCGACATGATCGCCCAGGCCTGCATCAACAAGCCGGTGCGCATCGCCACCCGCCTGGGCATCTCGGGCGAGCTGCTGCATGCCGTCGCGCCGCGCATCGCTCAGATCGTCATGAACACGACCTTCCGCATGTTCCCCGACAGCTCGGCCGCCAAGGGCGACAAGTCGGGCAAGTCGGGGCTGTCGCCCGAGGCGATTGCCATGCAACAGATGATGCGAGGCATCCACTTCTGACCCCTCGCCCAGTCTCGCGCCGCTGAACGCGGGCGAGACCGGTCGGGACCGCGCTGCAGCAGTGCCGCAGCGCTTCGGCAGGCACATGCCGCCCACTGGGCGCCATGTGTCCGGCCGAAGCCCCCGAGGGGACGGCGATGCTTGCGGCATTGAGCCGCAAGCACATCGCCCAAGGCGGGCCGGCTAGGGAGCGGCCCGGCGCTCGGCCCGCAATTCAAGTGACGCGCCGAAGGGCCAGACGAGCCCAGGCGCTGAAGGGAGAATTTCTTGCAGACCGCACCGGCCAGCGGGCGCCGCCCGCCCATTGAACTCGCGCCCACGCCGCGCAGCTACAAGCTCAGGGCCTGGTTGGCCGTGGCTTCCCTGATCGGCTTCCTGGCCGCCTACTTCGGCCTCGCCGGCTGGTTCGCCTGGACGGCCTGGCGCCTGGGCCGCAGTGTCCTGGCCGGCAGCAGCGACGGCCTGTGGGGCCTGCTCGTGGCCCTGTGCGCGGCGCTGCTGGCCCTCTTCATGCTGAAGGCGCTGTTCTTCCGCCAGCGCCGCGCCGAGGACCACAGCGTCGAGATCCAGCCCGAGGAGCAGCCGGCGCTGTTCGCCGAGCTTCACGCCATCGCCGACGCCGTGGGCGCGCCGCGCCCGCATCGCGTCCTCGTGTCGGCCCGCGTCAACGCGGCGGTGTTCTACGACCTGTCGCCGCTGAACCTGCTGTGGCCGACCAAGAAGAATCTCGAGATCGGCCTGGGCCTGGTCAATGTGCTGAACCGCAGCGAGCTGCGCGCCGTGCTGGCCCATGAGTTCGGCCATTTCGCGCAGCGCGCCATGGCTGTGGGCCGCTGGGTCTATGTGGCCCAGCAGATCGCGGCGCGCCTGGTCGCCCAGCGCGACATGCTGGACGGCTTCCTGCAGGGCTTGAGCCGCTTCGACTTCCGCGTCGCCTGGATTGGCTGGGTGCTCAGCCTCATCGTCTGGGCCATCCGCAGCCTGGTCGACAGCGTCTTCACCGGCGTGCAGCTGCTTCAGCGCAGCCTGGGCCGCGAGATGGAATACGGCGCCGACGCGGTCGCCGTCGCGCTGACCGGCAGCGACGCCCTGGTGCACGCGCTCTACAAGCTGCAGACGGCCGACATCGACTGGGACCGCGCCGCCGGCATCGCCAGCGAATGCAAGGGCAAGGCGCAATGGGTGGGCGATCTGTTCACCCTGCAGGCGGCGATTGCCGAGCGCACCGGCCGCATGCTGGACGACGCCAACTACGGCCGCGTGCCGGCGCAGGCCGGTGCGGGCGCCCGCCTGTTCGACACCGCCGACAGCGCCGTGCCCCAGATGTGGCGCACCCATCCGCTCAACCACGAGCGCGAGGCCCGTGCCAAGTTCAGCTACAAGGCCAGCGATGTCGACGAGCGCAGCGCCTGGACGCTGTTCGAGCAGGCCGGGCCGCTGCGCGCCCAGGTCACGCGCCGGCTGTTCGAGATGCCCGAGTCGGCCTCCGCCATGGACGCGGCCGGCCTGCAGGCCCTGCTGGACGATCGCTTTGGCGGCGAGCTGCTGCAGCCGCGCTACCGCGGCGCCTACCTGGGCCGCACGCTCACCCGCCATGCGGCGACGCCGGCGGAGCTGGTCGGCGACCTGCCGGCCGCGGTCGACGGCATCCAGCGCCTGGCCGCCCTCTACCCGGCCAGCCTGGCCGAGGCCGTGCGTCGTTGGCGCCGCATCGATGCCGACAAGGAGCCGCAGGAGCACGCCCGGCTGCTGGAAGAGCTGCGCCGCCACGACAGGGCCGTGCGCGAGACCCATCTCGCCCTGGCCCGCGCCCTGGGTGATGGCAGCGAGGCCAGGCTGCGCGGCCTGCTGGCCCAGCTCCACTATGCGGAGCACACGGCCGCCAATCTGCGCGACCTGCGCGGCCTGCTGGCGCACACGGTGCGGGTCGAAAGCACCGGCCGTGTCAGCGATGCCGGCCGCGAGCGCGTGCTGATGGCCGCCGGCCGCCTGCATCACGTGCTGCGCCAGGCCTATGCCGAGGCAGCCGACCTGGTGCTCGACGAGGCCAGCTGCCGGCGGCTGGACGCGCCAAGCTGGGCGGCGGCCCTCGGGGAGCTGAATCTGGGCCCGCCAGATGCGGGCAATCTGGGCGACTGGCTGGCCGTTGTCGACAGCTGGATGGACCATGCCGAGGGCGCCTTCGGCGCCCTGCGCAGCGCCGTGCTGGCCGAACTGCTGGCCGTCGAAGTCCGCGTGGCCGGCCAGCAGCCCGATCCTGGAACGGCCCAGCCCGTCGTGCCGCGCAGCTATGCCACCTTGCTCGATGGCGCCGAGCGCCCGCGCGACCTGCGGCCCAGCCCGTGGGCGCGCTTCCTGGCCGCCCAAGGCCGCGGCGCCGCAGCGGCGCGCGTCGTCGTGGCCGGCGGCATCGTTGCCGGTGTGCTGGGCTTTGGCGGCGGCTATGGCGACATCACCGTGCAGGTGGTCAACGGCCTGGACCGTGCGCTGCGCGTGCGCGTCGGGGCGAGCAGCGTCACGCTGTCGCCCTACGGCACGGCCACGCTGGGGCATCCGCCGGCCTCGCATCTGAAGATCAGCGCCGAGACGGCCCAGGGCGAAGTCATCGAGAGCTTCGAGGTGGAGCTCGAATCGGGGCCGGGGCGGCCGGTCTACAACATCGCCGGCGCGGCGCCGCTGGTGGAGCTGACCTACACCTATGGCCGCAATGCCGAGGATCTGCCGCCTCGGGTGCTGGGCACGCCGCGCTGGTCGTCCAGCGGCGCGGATGTGTTCTTCGGCGACCCGCCGCACAGCGTCTCCCTGAAGGCGGGCCAGAGCGCGACCCGCCGCGTGCTCCACAGTGGCGCCGACGCCGTGCCGGGCCTGCAGCTGAATTTATTGAAGCAGGACGCCGCCGCCGGCGAGCGCCTGGCCGATCTGCATCTGCGCTGGGACCGCCTCGACTCACCGGTGCGCATGGTCTGGCTGAGCCAGCTGCGCGGGCAGGCCGCCTACGACAAGGTGATGGCCACGGCCCTGGCCCGCCAACCCCGCGGGGTCGAGCTGCTGCGCGAGCGTTTCGACACGCTGGCGCCGACCGAGCTGAAGCCGCTGTGCGACGATCTCGGCCGCCGCGCCGCTGCGCCCGATGCGGATGGCGATGCGGTCTACCTGGCCGCACGCTGCCTGCCCGATGGACCTCAGCGTGATGCGGCGCTGCTGGCGGGCCAGCAGCGCTTTCCCCAGCATCCCTGGCTGGCCTATGGCACGGGCTGGGTAGAGGCCGGCAATGCCAACTGGCGCGTGGCCCTGCGCGACTACGAACTGGCGCGCGCCGAGCCCGTGCTGGCGCCGTTCGCGGCCGTCGAGGTCAACCGCTTGCGGCGCCTGCTGAATGAGCCGCCGCTGCCCGCCGAGGCCGAGCGCATCGGCCCGGTCAGCCGCCTGCAGACCGCTTTTGGCATGCAGGTCTGGGCGGGGGCGCTGATCACCCAGCCGGCTTCCTATCTCAAGCTGGCCGGTGGCGAGCCGGACAAGGCGGCCACGCTGGACCTGAGCTACAACCCGCACCTGCTGCGCCTGGCCGCCGCCTCCGACGGGGCTTCGGCCGAGCTGCGCAAGCGAGTGGCAGAACTGCCGCGCTCGGACGGCCTGGACGCACAGACCTATTGGACCGCCCTGGCATTGGCTGAGCGGGAAGGCTGGCCCGCGCCGCAGCTGGACGCCTCCGAGTTGCGCGGCATCGAGCCCGATCAGCTGCGCAAGCTGGAGGCCTTCCGTGCCGCGCTGCGCAGCCCGGCGGGGCTGGCCGGCGCGGAGAAGCATCTGCAGGGCCTGTCGCTGGAATTGCGTGCCCAGGCCTACAGCATGGCCACCGTGCGTCTGGGCGAGCGCACGCCGCCGGCCTGGCGCGAGAGCGCCAAGCGCCTGCTGCTGAGCCACGAGCGGCCCTACTTCAGGTGAATGACAATGCCCCGAAGCCCGGCCTCGGCCGGGCTTTTCCGTTTGGAGAGGACAGCAAAGCATGCTCAGAGGACAACGTGTCGGCCTTCGCTATGTGACCGAGGACGACCTGCCCTGGCTCAAGCGCACGACCGGCGATCCGCAGGTGCGCGGCCCGCATCTGGGCTCGCGCATGATGACGCCGCACGCGGTCGACAAGCGCTGGCAGGACAACGGCTTCGCCAACGAGGACGCCGAGCGCCTGCTCATCTGTCACCTGATTGACGGTTCGGTCATCGGCGACGTGGTGCACTTCGCCGCGGCCCGCTACACGACGGCGCGCGAGATCGGCTGGACGATGGCCGACGTCGCGATGCGAGGCCAGGGGCTGGCCAGCGAGGCGGCCGCGCTGCTGGTGGACTATCTGTTCGAGAACTGGCCGGTGAACCGGCTGTCCTGCGGCATGTCGGTGCACAACCATGCGTCGCGGCGCGTGGCCGAGAAGTGCGGCTTCACGCACGAGGGCATCCAGCGCGGCGTCGTCTTCGTCGGCGGCGAGTATGTGGACTGCCATTCGCTGTCGCTGCTGCGCAGCGAATGGGTGGCGATGAAAGGCAAGGCGCAGTGAAGGACAACAGCAACAGGGAATTCGATCTGGTCGTCTTCGGCGCGACCGGCTTCACGGGCCGGCTCGTCGCCGAATACCTGCACCTCAGCGGCGGCGGCGGCGCGCGCTGGGCCATTGCGGGCCGCAGCCTCGACAAGCTGGGCAAGGTGCGCGATGAGCTGCATCTGCCGGCTTCCGTCGCGCTGCTGAAGGCCGACGCCAGCGACGCGGCTGCCTTGAAAGCCCTGGTTGCCCGGACGCGCTGCGTGATCACGACGGTCGGTCCTTACCAGCTCTATGGCGAGCCCCTGGCCACGGCCTGCGCCGAGGGCGGCACCGATTACGTCGACCTCTGCGGCGAACCGCTGTGGATGGCCAGGATGATCGACAAGCTGACGCCGGTGGCGCAGCAGAGCGGCGCACGCATCGTCTTCTCCTGCGGCTTCGACTCCATTCCTTTTGACCTGGGCGTCGTCTATCTGCAGGCTGAAAGCCAGAAGCGCTTTGGCAAGCCGCTGACCGAAGTGCGCGGCCGCGTCGCGCGCGTCAAGGGCACGGCCTCGGGCGGCACCCTGGCCAGCATGATGGAGACCATCGAGGCGGTGCGACGCGAGCCCGGCCTGATCAAGGTGATGGGCAACCCCTTTGCGCTGACGCCGGGCTTCAAGGGCCCGCGCCAGCCCGGCGGCCAGGAGGCCGACTTCGACGACTGGGCCGACCGCTGGAGCGGGCCCTTCTTCATGGCCACCATCAACACCAAGAACGTGCACCGCAGCAACGCGCTGCGCGGCCATCCCTGGGGCACCGACTTCATCTACAGCGAGAAGCTGCTGACCGGCAAGCCCGGCCAGGCCGACAAGGGCCGCAAGAAGGCCGTGGCCCTGGCCCGCTTCAACAAGCTGCAGAACCTCGCCCTGGGCTTCACGCCGACGCGGGCCCTGCTGCGCCGCTTCGTGCTGGCCAAGCCCGGCGAAGGCCCCGACAAGGCGGCCCGCGAGGCCGGCCACTATGAATGCTGGTTCACCGGCAAGTCGGCCAAGGGCGAACTGCTGCGCGCCGTCGTCAAGGGCGACCGGGACCCCGGCTATGGCTCGACCTGCAAGCTCATCAGCGAAACGGCGCTTTGCCTCGTGCAGGACGTGAACCGCGATGCGACGGCGGGTGGTGTGTGGACGCCGGGAGCCGCCATGGGGCTGGCCTTGGTGCGTCGCCTGCAGCAGCGGGCCGGCCTGACGTTCGAGATCGCGGCTTGACGGCCTCGCGCTGGGCTCTCGTCCAGCCGCGCATGCACTGGACGCTGGCCGGCAATCTGGCCGAGACGCTGGCTGCGCTGGAGGCCGCCGCGGCGGCAGGTGCCGAGGGCTGTGTCTGCACCGAGCTGGCGCTGACGGGCTTTCACCGCCGAATGCCGGAGCTGCTCGACCCCGGCGCGCTGGCTGACGCCGAGGGGCAAGTGCGTGCGGCCTGTGCGCGGCTGGGTCTTGCGGCCGTTGTCGGTGTGCCGACCCTGGGCGAGGGCGGGGCTGTGTTCAACAGCCATCTCTACATCGACGCGGCAGGTCGGGACCTGGGGCGCGTCCACAAGCGCGGGCTGACGGACAGCGAGGCGAGCTTCTTCGCCCGCGGTGGTGTGCGCGGCTGGACCCGGATCGGCGGCGTGCTCGCCACCTCGGTGTTGTGCCGGGAGATGCTGGATGTGGACGCGCTGCTGCCCGAACTGCGCTGCGAGGCCGACGCTGCGGGGCCGCGCGTGATCTTCTGGCCCAGCTATGTCGCCGAATCGGACGCCGAGCAGACGGCCTTGTGCGAGGCCTACCGGGCAGGCGCCGAAGTGCTGGCCCGCGAGCTGGATGCCTGGGTGCTGCAGAGCAACTGGCCGCAGTCGCTGAACGCGCCGGAGTCACGCGGCTTTGGCGCCGGCGTCGTCATCGCGCCCGGCGGCAGCCGCGTACAGACGCTTCCGCGCGACGCGGCAGCGCAGGTCTTCGTGGACCTGGTCTAGCGGCGGCGCCTGGCCAGCCAGGCCAAGGCACCGAGGCCACCGAGCAGCAGGGCGCCGCTGGCAGGTTCGGGCACGGGGGCCGTGTTGCCCGTCACCGTGACGGCGTTCAGGCCCCAGCCTTCATCGCCCAGGCCCTGGAAGCCGTTGCGCGGCGAACCTTCAAAGGCGGTCGGGCTCTCGTAGCTGAAGACGAGCTGGTTGCTGCCGGTGGCCAGCGTGACCGGCAGGCTGATCTGCAGCTCCTTGGTGCTGTTGTTGACGATGCCGACAGTGGCGCCGTTGGGGTCGACCAGCACGCGGCTGATGCCGCCGCCGCCGATGTCCCAGGTGCCGCTCAACACCTCGGTGCCGTTCAACGTCACATGCAGGATGTCGATCCAGGCGTTGTCGCCGTCCAGCGTGGCATAGCCGGCCAACGTGAACGCGAGCTGGCCCGCGCCGGCCCCGGCGGCGAAGCTCAGCGTCACCGACTGGTTGGTGTCCAGCGCCGCGGTGGGCGCCGGCAATGTGTAGAGCGTTGCCGCCCAGGAAGGCGCGGCAACCAAGAGGGCGGCGGCGAGCAAGGCCAGGCGAGGCTGAAAGGTCATGGCGGTCTCCGGGACGAATCGGCGAAATCTATCCGCGGCCGCTCATAACTGCGCACTTCGAACTGGGGGGAGGCCCCCGAGCCGCGGGGTGTCAGGCGCGCCGGATCAAGGCCGCATAGCAGCCGCGGCGGGCGAAGTGGGCGTGGATGTAGTCGACTTCGGGCTGGGCCAGCAGCCGGTCGATGAGGGTTTCGATGGCGCTGCCGTCGACGACATCGGCATCGACCATCAAGCCGGCCGCATCGAAGGCGCGCAGCGACAGCAGGCGGCGGCGCAGCGCATCGGGCACGGTATCGAAGGCGTCGAAAGGCTCGCCCGCCTGCTCGCGCACGTAGATGGCGTGGCGCGAACGGTAGGGCGTGTCGACCGGCAGGTGTTCGTGATTGACGAGGAGGACGGTCTCCTCGCCGACGGTGTCGCGCAGTTCGACGCGGTCGGGCAGGCCCTCGCCGCGATGGCGCATCGCGCCATGGGCAGCGAGCTCGGCGTCGCTGAGGCCGAAGAGGTGGGCGAAGGGCTGGGCGGACAGCCCGGTGATGCGGAAGGACATGGCGTGCTCCTGTTGGGATGACGCCATTCTTCGCAGCCAGGCCGGGCGGGTCTGGCTGCATTCGGACATGGAGTCAGTCCCTTCCGGCCGGGCGCTCGAACGCGTTGTCCACCCAGGCCTCGGCGGCGCTCTGGGTGAAGCGGAAGTTGGCCCCCACCTTGACCTGGGCGAGCTGCTCGCCGGCGGCGTCATGGGCGCGCAGCCAGGCGTAGGGATCGTCCTCGGCGGGCACGACTTCCAGCGAGATCTTCAGCCAGTTGCCGTCGCGGGCGACGTGCAGCGACTTGTTCAGCTGGGCGTGGAGCTGCTGCTCGTGACGGCGGATGACCTCGGAGGCGGTCTTCACCAGTGTGTTGAAGGCGCTGGTGTCCAGGGGCTTGGGGTTCTTCTTGTCGCGCCCCATGGTCCAGGGGCCGACCAGGGCCGGCTCGCTCTCGCCGGCCTTGTACATGGCGACGGCCCAGCCCTCGTCGTCCTCGTTCTTGATGACCTGGGCGGTCCAGCCGTTGTCGCGCCACAGGCGCGCTTCATACAGGGGTTCGTCGGTGTCGGGAGCAGACATAAAAATGGCGGGCTGATGAGCCCGCCATTGTCGGTTGCTGCCCGCGGGCTCAGCCGTTGGTGGCTGCGACGGTCGGCTGAACCGCCGGGGCACGCTGCACGCGGGTCTTGCCGCCGGTCGTCACGAGGACGACGGGGTCGCCGCTGTTGAAGGCTTCATTGCCCCTGGCCTGCACGATGGCGCGGCGCTCGCCGTTGCGCAGCTGGACGATGATTTCCTGGGCGTCTTCCTTGGTGGCGTTGCGCTCGATGGCATTGCCGATCACCGCGCCGGCGACGGCACCGATGACGCCAACGATCTGGCCTTCACGGCGGCCGCCGACCGAGCTGCCGGCGATGGCGCCGGTCACGCCACCGGCAACGCCGCCGATGCCGCTCTGCGTGCCGTCGACGGTCACGGAGCGGGTGGACAGCACGGTGGCGTCCTGGATCTGCGACAGGCGCTGCGCGTCACCGCGCTGGACGACGTCGGGGCTGGTCGTCGAGCAGGCCGACAGCGCGACGGCGACGGCCAGGGTGAGGGAAGTCATGAGCTTGGACATTCGATTACTCCTTGGGCAAAACGGCAGCCCAACGTCAGCAATTGTCCGGCCGTTGACGGCTCGATGCCCTCGGCTACAACTCTTTACCGTTGAAAGTCAACGGGGATCACCCGTGCAGGCGCGAGCTGCGCGGCACGCTGGCGAGCAGGAACTCCATCTGGTCGGCCAGGATGCGGCGGCCGCGCAGGATCATGTCCTCGTGCAGGCTGGGTACATAGGGCAGGTAGAGCAGGCTCATGTGCGCCTCCTCCGGCATGCGATTGCCCTTGCGGCCATTGCAGGGCCGGCAGGCGGTGATGCAGTTCATCCAGGTGTCGTAGCCGCCGCGCGAGGTCGGGTGGATGTGTTCGCGCGTCAGGTCTTCCGGCAGGCAGTGGTGGCCGCAATAGGCGCAGACGAAGCGGTCGCGCACGAAGAGCTTGCTGTTGGTCAGGGCCGGCGCCTGGCGCCAGGCGCGGCTGGGCACGGCGCCGCGCACGGCGATGATGGGGTGGACCTCGATGCGCGACTGGCGGCCGGTGATGCGCTGCCAGCCCCCGCGCAGCACCTGGCAGGGGTCGCCCAGCGTCCAGGCGACGCCGTCGCAGGCATAGATCACGGCCGCTTCACGGGTCGTGATCCAGGCCTGGGGCCGGCCGGAGACATCGAGTTGGAGCACATCCACAGAAGTCAACCTCCTCCCGGAGACTACTTCAGAAGCGACCCGGCACTCAAGCGCGCTCCCATGACAGCCGAGTTCTCCGGGTGTTCCCTAGGTTGGCGGAAGTATTAGGCACATCACCCTAGGATTTAGCTCGGGCAAGCTGGCGTTGTCGCGGGGGTGACCTGCAAAATAGAACGATCGTTCGTTTTATTCCTGCCTGGTCTGTCCGTGAGCACGCTGCCCGTCACCGCCAAAAAAACCGCCCCGCTGCGCGTTGCGAAGCCGGCCCGCGTTGCGCGCTCGCTGCAAAAAGGCCAGCAGACCCGCGCCGCCATCCTCGAGGCCGCCCTGGGCCTGGCCTCGCACATGGGCCTGGAGGGGCTGTCCATCGGCGCCCTCGCCGACGTGACGGGCATGAGCAAGTCGGGCGTCTTCGCCCACTTCGGCTCGCGCGAGGAACTGCAGATCGCGGTCGTGACCGAGTATCACGCCAAGTTCGAGGAAGAGGTCTTTTTCACCGCCATCCGCGAGACCCGTGGGCTGCCGCGCCTGCGCGCCATGTTCGAGCGCTGGGTGCGCCGCGTCTCGGTGGAAGTGGACTCCGGCTGCATCTATATCAGCGGCGCCGTCGAATTCGACGACCGGCCCGGCCCGGTGCGCGACGCCCTCGTCGCCATGGTCAAGGCCTGGCATGCCGCCCTGCAGAAGGCCATCACTCTCTCCATTGGCGAGGGCCATCTGAAGGCCGATGCCGACGTCGAGCAGATCTGCTTCGAATTGCACGGCCTCATCCTGTCCCTGCACCACGACGCGCGCTTCATGCGCATCCCCGGAGCGCTCGCGCGCGCCGGCCTCGGTTTCGACCGGGCCATCCAGTTCTATGCCACGCCGGCCGGCCTCGACATCGACGCCAGCCGCAAGGCCCCGAAGACCGGCGCCGCCAAGCGCTGAACCCATCACCCACCACCGACCGTCCCAGGAGTACCCGATGCCCCAGTACACCCCGCCCATGCGTGACATGCAGTTCGTCATGCACGAGCTGTTGAACGTCGTCGACGAACTGAAGATGCTGCCCGCGCATGCAGACATCGACGTCGACACGATCAACGCGGTGCTCGAGGAAGGTGGCAAGTTCGCCGCCGAAGTCATCGCCCCCATCAACCTCAGCGGCGACGCCGAGGGCTGCGTGCTCGACAAGGCCACGCACGAGGTCAAGCCGCCCAAGGGCTTCAAGGAAGCCTACAAGCAGTACGTCGAAGGCGGCTGGCCGGCCCTCTCCTGCGACACGCAGTTCGGCGGCCAGGGCCTGCCGCATCTGGTGAACCAGTTCTTCTACGAGATGCTGAACTCGGCCAACCAGGCCTGGACCATGTACCCGGGCCTGAGCCACGGCGCGTATGAAGCCCTGCACGCCCACGGCACGCCCGAGCAGCAGGCCACCTACCTGCCCAAGCTGACCAGCGGCGAATGGACCGGCACCATGTGCCTGACCGAGCCGCACTGCGGCACCGACCTCGGCATGCTGCGCAGCAAGGCCGAGCCGCAGGCCGACGGCACCTACAAGATCACCGGCTCCAAGATCTTCATCTCGGCCGGCGAGCACGACATGGCGGACAACATCGTCCACCTGGTGCTGGCCCGCCTGCCGGACGCGCCCCAGGGCAGCAAGGGCATCTCGCTGTTCGTGGTCCCGAAGTTCAACGTGAACGCCGACGGCTCGCTCGGCGCCCGCAACCCCGTCTTCTGCACCGGCCTGGAGCACAAGATGGGCATCCACGGCAACTCCACCGCCCAGATCTCGCTCGAAGGCGCCACCGGCACGCTGGTCGGCCAGCCCAACAAGGGCCTGGCCGCCATGTTCGTCATGATGAACGCCGCCCGCCTGGGCGTGGGCAACCAATCCCTGGGCCTGACCGAAGTGGCGTACCAGAATGCCGTGGCCTACGCCAAGGACCGCATCCAGATGCGCGCCCTGAGCGGCCCCAAGGCTCCGGACCAGCCGGCTGACCCCATCATCGTCCACCCCGACGTGCGCAAGATGCTGCTGACGGCCCGAGCCTTCGCCGAAGGCGGCCGCATGCTGCAGGGCTACACCGTGCTGCAGCTGGACAAGGCGCTGAAGAGCGACGACGAGGACGAGCGCAAGGAAGCCGACGCCGAAGTCGCGCTGCTGACGCCCATCATCAAGGCCTTCATCACCGACAACGGCTGGCTCGCCACCTCGCACTGCATGCAGGTCTTCGGCGGCCACGGCTTCATCCATGAGACGGGCGTGGAGCAGTTCGTGCGCGACGCGCGCATCAACATGATCTATGAGGGCACCAACACCATCCAGTCGCTGGACCTGCTGGGCCGCAAGGTGCTGGGCAACAACGGCGCCACGCTGAAGAAGTTCGGCAAGAAGATCGCCGCCTTCATCGAGGAAGAGGGCACCAACGAAGCCATGCAGGAGTTCGTGAACCCCCTCGCCGACCTCGGCGACAAGGTCAACAAGCTCACGCAGGAAATCGGCATGAAGGCCTTCGGCAACCCCGACGAAGTCGGCGCCGCGGCCGTGGACTACCTGCGCGTGGTCGGCCACATGACCTTCGCCTTCTTCTTCGCCCAGGCCGCCAAGATCGCCTTGGCCAAGAAGGACTCGGGTGACCCGTTCTACACGGCCAAGCTGGCCACGGCACGCTTCTATTTCGCCAAGCTGCTGCCCGAGACGGCGAGCCTGATCCGCACCTGCCGTGCGGGTCTGGCGCCGCTGATGGAAATGGAAGAAGCTCTCTTCTAACCTGCCCCGCTCTGACCAAGGATTGCCCCGATGAAATTCCTGTTCGCTGCTGCCCTGCTGTTGCCCGCGTTTGCCTTCGCGCAGACTTCACCCGTGGGCCTGTGGAAGACCATCGACGACGACGGCAAAACCGCGAAGTCGCTGGTTCGCATCAGCGAACAGGGGGGCGCCCTCGTGGGCAGCATCGACAAGCTGCTGGACCCCAACGACCCGGGCGACGCCAAGTGCGACAAGTGCAAGGACGACCGCAAGGACAAGCCCGTCGTCGGCCTGCAGATCATCCGCGGCGTGAAGGCCGAGGGTGAGGGCATCTGGGGCGGCGGTGAGATCCTGGACCCCAACAACGGCAAGACCTACCGCACCCGCCTGAAGCCGGTGGACGGGGGCAAGAAACTGGAGATGCGCGGCTATATCGGCCCCTTCTACCGCACGCAGACGTGGATCCGCGTGGAATGAAATGGTGCCCCTCGCCCAATCTCGCCGCGCTGAACGCGGGCGAGCCTGGTCGGTCCCCCGAGGGGACGGCGATGCTTGCGGCATTGGGCCGCAAGCACATCGCCAACCGGGCCGGCTAGGGGCGGCCCGGCGCTCGGCCCGAAGGGCAATGAACAACTGGCAAACATGGAGAAAGAAATGAGTCGATTCCAAGTCCGCAAGGTCGCCGTGCTCGGCGCCGGCGTGATGGGCGCGCAGATCGCCGCCCACCTCGTCAACTGCAAGGTGCCGGTCGTGCTGTTCGACCTGCCCGCCAAGGAAGGTGCCAAGAACGGCATCGTCACCAAGGCCGTCGACGGCCTGAAGAAGCTCAAGCCCGCGCCGCTGGGCGATGCGTCCGAAGCCGCGCTGATCCAGCAGGCCAACTACGAAGAGCACCTGGAAGTCCTGAAGGGCTGCGACCTCATCATCGAGGCCATCGCCGAGCGCATGGACTGGAAGCTCGACCTGTACACCAAGATCGCGCCGTTCGTGGCTCCTCACGCCATCGTCGCGTCCAACACCTCGGGCCTGAGCATCACCAAGCTCTCCGAAGTGCTGCCCGAAGAGATCAAGCCGCGCTTCTGTGGCATCCACTTCTTCAACCCGCCGCGCTACATGGCGCTGGTCGAGCTGATCAACACGCCGACGACGCAGCCGGAAATCCTCGACCAGCTCGAAGCCTTCGTGACCACGTCGCTGGGCAAGAGCGTCGTGCGCGCCCATGACACGCCCAACTTCGTCGCCAACCGCGTCGGCATCGCCGGCATGATGGCCACGATGATCGAGGCCGAGAAGTTCGGCCTGTCCGTGGACGTCGTCGACGACCTGACCGGCAAGAAGCTGGGCCGCGCCTCGTCGGGCACCTTCCGCACCGCGGACGTCGTCGGCCTGGACACCATGGCCCACGTCGTCAAGACCATGCAGGACAACCTGAAGGACGACCCCTTCTACTCGACCTATGCCACGCCCAAGGTACTGGCCGGCCTGATCGAGAAGGGCGCCCTGGGCCAGAAGACCGGCGCCGGCTTCTACAAGAAGGTCGGCAAGGACATCCAGCGCCTGGACTTCGCAACCGGTGAATACGTCGCCGGCGGCAAGAAGGCCGACGAGATCGTCGCCCGCATGCTGAAGAAGGCCCCGGCCGACCGCATCAAGCTGCTGCGCGAATCGACCAACCCGCAGGCCCAGTTCCTGTGGGCCATCCTGCGCGATGGCTTCCATTACGCCGCCGTGCACCTGAACACCGTGGCCGACACGGCCCGCGAGATCGACTTCGCGATGCGCTGGGGCTTCGGCACCACGCAAGGTCCGTTCGAGCTGTGGCAGGCCGCCGGCTGGAAGCAAGTGGCTGAATGGATTTCCGCCGACATCGCCGACGGCAAGACCCTGTCCAACGCCCCGCTGCCTGCCTGGGTCACCGAAGGCCCCGTGGCCGAAGCCGGTGGCGTGCACACGCCGCAAGGCTCCTGGAGCGCCGCTGAAGGCAAGTTCAAGCCGCGCAGCGAGCTGCCGGTCTACAAGCGCCAGGCCTTCCAGGAAAGCCTGCTCGGCTCCGGCGCCGCCGACCCGCTGAAGAGCGGCACTGAGCTGTTCAAGAACGAGGAAGTGCGCGTCTGGACGCTGGACGGCAAGGTCGTCATCGCCTCCATCACGGCCAAGCTGCACCTGATCAGCCCGGCCGTCACCGAGGGCCTGCTGAAGGCGGTCGAGATTGCTGAAGCCGACTACAAGGGCCTGGTGATCTGGAGCCCGGACGACGTGTTCTCGGCCGGCGCCAATCTTGAGTCCCTGATGCCCGTCTTCATGAAGATGGGCAGCAAGGGCATCGCGCCGGAAGAGAAGAAGCTGCAGGACGCGCTGCTGCGCATTCGCTATGCGTCGGTGCCGGTCATCGCCGCCATGCGTGGTCTGGCCCTGGGCGGCGGCTGCGAGCTGGCCATCCACTGCGCACGCCGCGTCGCTCACGTCGAGAGCTATGTGGGCCTGGTCGAAGTCGGCGTGGGTCTGATCCCCGGCGGCGGCGGCCTGACCTATATCGCCCGTCGCGCTGCCGAGATGGCCGCCGCTGGCAATGCCGGCGCCGACATCCTGGCCTTCCTGAAGGACGGCTTCCTGACGGCCGCCACGGCCAAGGTCGCGACCTCGGCGCACGAAGCGAAGAAGAACGGCTTCCTGCTCGACAGCGACATCATCGTGCCGCACAAGGACGAACTGCTGCACGTGGCCACTGCCACCGCCATCGGCATGTCCGAAGCCGGCTACCGCCCGCCGCACAAGGCCCTGTTCCCCGTCGCCGGCCGCAGCGGCATCGCGACGATCAAGGGCCAGGTCGCCAACATGCGGGACGGCGGCTTCGTCAGCGCCCACGACTACCACCTGGCCGCGGCGATTGCCGACGTGGTCTGCGGCGGCGAAGTCGAGGCGGGTTCCCTCGTCACCGAGGAATACCTGATGGCGCTGGAGCGCAAGCACTTCTGCGCGCTGCTGGACAACCCCAAGACGCAGGAACGCATCATGGGCATGTTGCAGACCGGCAAGCCCGTCCGAAACTAATGACATCGCGGGACAGACCGAAGCGCGCAGCGCGTAGCTCTGTCCTCGACTGACTAGGAACAAACGTGAACCGGCTTCAACGCACCTTAGCCAAGCTGGACGGCCTGCCCGGCCCGCTGCGTGGCGCCGCGCGCAACTTCGCGCTGCGCCGTGCCGTGCCCTTCACCGGCACGGCGTCGCTGGATTTCGTCGCGCTCAGCCCCGAGCGCAGCGAGATCCGCGTCGCCAACAAGCGCCCGGTGCAGAACCACATCAAGGGCGTGCACGCGGCCGCGATGTCGCTGCTCGCCGAGACCGCCACCGGCATGGTGGTGGGCATGAATGTGCGTGACGACTGCCTGCCGCTTTGCAAGTCGCTGCAGGTGAACTTCAGGAAGCGCGCCACCGGTGGCCTGACCGCCAAGGCGCACCTGACCGCCGCCCAGCGCTACGCCATGGCCAACGAGGTCAAGGGCGAGGTGACGGTGGCCGTGACCGTGACGGATGAAGCCGGCATCGAGCCGATCCAGTGTGAATTTGTCTGGGCCTGGGTGCCCAAAGAAAAGCCCCAGGCTTGAAAGGAACAAACATGAGCAAGCAAGTCCAAGACGCCTACATCGTCTCCGCCACCCGTCTGCCCATCGGCAAGAGCGGCCGCGGCTACTTCAAGAACACCCGCCCCGACGAGATGCTCGTCAAGGTCATGCAGGCCGTGCTGGCCCAGGCCCCGGGCCTGGACCCGGCGGCCATCGAAGACGCCATCGTCGGTTGCTCCTTCCCCGAAGGCGAACAGGGCATGAACATCGCCCGCGTGGCCTCGGTGCTGGCGGGCCTGGGCCCCACCATCGGCGGCGTGACCATCAACCGCTACTGCGCCTCCGGCATCACCGCCGTGCAGATGGCCGCGGACCGCATCCGCGTGGGCGAAGCCGACGTGATGTTCGCCGGCGGCGTGGAGTCCATGTCCATGATCCCGATGGGCGGCAACAAGCCGTCCCTGAGCCCGCTGATCTTCGAGCGTGACGAGAACATCGGCATCGCCTACGGCATGGGCCTGACGGCCGAGAAGGTTGCCGCCCAGTGGAAGATCAGCCGCGAGGCGCAGGACGCCTTCTCGGTGGAATCGCATCGCCGCGCCGTGGCCGCCATGCAGGCCGGCTACTTCGATGCCGAGATGACGCCTTTCGACGTCATCGAGCGCACGCCCAATCTGGCTGACGGCACGGTCAACACCAAGACCCGCACCGTCAAGCTCGACGAAGGCGCCCGCCCCGACACCAGCCTGGAAGGCCTGGCCAAGCTCAAGCCCGTGTTCGCGGCCAAGGGCAGCGTCACCGCCGGCAACAGCTCGCAGACCTCCGACGGCTCGGGCGGCCTGCTGATCGTCAGCGAAGCCGCGCTGAAGCGCTTCAACCTGACCCCGCTGGCCCGCTTCGTGTCCTTCGCCGTCAAGGGCGTGCCGCCCGAGATCATGGGCATCGGCCCCATCGAAGCCATCCCCGCCGCGCTGAAGATGGCCGGCATCTCGGCCAAGGACCTGGACTGGGTCGAGCTGAACGAAGCCTTTGCCGCCCAGTCGCTGGCCGTGCTGAACGACCTCGACAGCAAGGGCATCGAGCTGGATCGCGCCAAGGTCAACCCCAACGGCGGCGCCATCGCCCTGGGCCACCCGCTGGGCGCCACCGGTGCCATCCGCGCCGCCTCGGTCATCCACAACCTGCGCCGCACCGGCGGCAAGTACGGCATGGTGACAATGTGCGTTGGCGCCGGCCAAGGCGCCGCCGGCATTTTCGAAAGGCTGTAAACCATGGACCGTCGCCGCGCGCTCAAGACCTCCACGGTGTTGCTCGCGGCGACACCACTGGCCGCCTGCACCGGGCGGCTTGAGACCTTCACCAGCTGGAAGCAGGCCCAGCAGGCCGTGCTGGACCTGCTGTTCAGCGAGAAGGTCGTGCAGGGCAACCCCTGGAATCTCAGCCAGGTGATGCAGCACCTGGCCCAGAGCATCGAGTTCTCGATGCAGGGCTTCCCGGCGCTCAAGGGCGCGTGGTTCCGCTCCTCCGTCGGTTCGGCGGCCTTCGCCGTCTTCAACGCGCGCGGCGCGATGAGTCACAGCCTGGACGAGCCCATTCCGGGCGCCCCCGCGCTGGATCCCGCCCAGGCGCTGAAGATCTCGGTGAACCGCCTGCTGGCCGCGATGGACGCGTTTGCGCAGTTCAACGGTACGCTGCGGCCTCATTTCGCCTACGGTGAGCTGACCAAGCCGCAGTACGAGCGAGCCCATCTGATGCATCTGGCCAACCACTGGACCCAGTTCCACGCCAAGACGGCGACCGCGTGACGTCACGCGGTTGACGCCTCCCCCGGCGTCGATGCCGTCCAATAGCGCCAGCCCCTGCCGCAAGGAGTTCACATGACCATCAAGACTTACACCGTCAATGGCGTCGCGACCATCGAGATCGCCCGCCCCGAAAAGAAGAACGCCATCACCCAGGCCATGTACCAGGCCATGGCGGATGCGCTCCGCGCGGCGGACGCCGACCCGGCCGTGCGCGCCGTGCTGATCACTGGCCAGCCCGGCATCTTCACCTCGGGCAACGACCTGGAAGACTTCATGGCCGGCCCGACGCGCGGTGAAGATGCGCCGACCTTCCAGTTCATGCATGCCCTGGTGGACAGCACCAAGCCGGTGGTCGCCGCCGTGACCGGTGCCGCCATCGGCATCGGCACGACCATGCTGCTGCACTGCGACTTCGTCTTTGTCTCGGATGAAGCCCGCCTGGCCATGCCTTTCGTGGCCCTGGGCCTGGTGCCGGAGTTCGCCTCCAGCGTCGTGCTGCCCCAGCTGATCGGCAACCGCCGTGCGGCCGAAAAGCTGCTGCTGGGCGACCCCTTCACCGGCGAGCAGGCCGTCGAATGCGGCATCGCCAACCGCGTGCTGCCGGGCTCCGAGGTGCTGAACCATGCCCGCCGCATTGCCGAGCGCTTCAACACGCTGGCGCCCGGCGCCGTGCGCGACAGCAAGAAGCTGATCCGCGACGCCCAGCGCGAAGCCGTCAAGGCTGCCATCACGCGCGAGGCCGAGATCTTCGGCGCCCGCCTGCGCAGCCCTGAGGCCATGGAAGCCTTCCAGGCCTTCTTCCAGAAACGCGCGCCGGACTTCTCCAAATTTTCCTGACCCTGACCAAGATCGCGCTCGGGCCGCTGCTGATCCTGCAGGGCCGGCGCGTTCGCGCAACCGCGCTGCGCCTGCCTGAAGCGGCCGGTCCGCGCTCTGGCGAGGGCTCGGCCTTGCGCTTGCTGATCGTGGGCGACTCGTCTGCCGCGGGCGTGGGCGCTTCACATCAAGATGAAGCCTTGGCGGGCCGGCTCGCCCAGGCCCTGGCGACCCGCCTCGGCCAGCCCGTGGGCTGGCAGGTCATCGCCACCAGCGGCCATCGCAGCGAGGAGGCCCTCGCCGCCTTCGAAGCGGCCGAGGTGACGCCGGCCGATGTGCTGATCACGTCCCTGGGCGTCAACGATGTCGTCGACCAGGTGGCGCCCGCCCAGGCCCTGGCGGCGCTGGACCGCATCCACGCCCTGGCGACGGAGCGCGCCGGCGTGCGCCTGAGCGTGCACTGCGCGGCGCCGCCCATGCAGGAGTTCCCGCTGCTGCCCCAGCCGCTGCGCTGGTTCTTCGGCCGCCAGGCGGCGCGCTTCAACGCGGCCCTGAGTTCATCTGTGGCCGGCCATGCAACGCGCCGCGTGCTGCAGATGCCCGAGTCCATGCAGCGCAACGCAGTGGCCCTGATGGCCGCAGACGGCTTCCACCCCGGCCCGCCCGGCTACGCGCTGTGGGCCGAAGCGATTGCCGATCAGATCGTGATCGGCCTGGACTTGCCTTCGCGGTCGATGGCCACATAGGTCAGGTTGGCCTCGGTCACCTTCACGACGTGCAGGTTCTCCGGGTCGCGCTCGGCCATGACCTCCACATGGACCGAGATGGACGTGCGGCCCACGCGGGTGACGGTCACGTAAAAGCTCAGCAGGTCGCCGATGGAGACCGGCTGCTTGAAGATGAACTCGTTGACGGCGACGGTGGCGACACGGCCGCGCGAGATGCGCGCCGGCAGGATGGAGCCGGCAATGTCCACCTGGGCCATGATCCAGCCGCCGAAGATGTCGCCATTGGCGTTCGAGTCGGCCGGCATGGGCATCACGCGCAGCACGAGTTCGCGGCTGCTGGTGTGGGAAATGGCGTCGGACATGGATTCGATCTTTACTGCTTGAGGTTCTGCTCCAGGAAGCGCTCGACGCGCTTCCAGAAGTCGATCTGGTTGGCCGGCCGCCGCCAGCCGTGGCCTTCGTCGTCGTAGACCACGTATTGCGGCGCATGGCCGGCGGCGACCAGGGCGTCGCGCATTCTCTCGCCATGCACCAGCGGCACGCGGCGGTCGAGCTTGCCATAGGCCAGCAGCAACGGCGCCTTCATCTGCCGGGCCAGTTCGACGGGCGCGTTGGCCGTGAGGTCGGCGGCGTCCTGCACGGGATCGCCAATGAGCTCAGGCATGGAGTATTTCTTCGAGTCCTGGCCAACGTCTGACCAGTGCACGCTGTACATCAGCCGCGGGTCGCTGACAGCCACCCAGGCCACGCCGCAGCGGAAGAGGTCCCCCTGCCTGGCCAGCCCCATCAGCGTGGCGTAGCCGCCGTAGCTGGCGCCGGCGATGCAGCTGCGCTTGGGGTCGGCCCAGCCCTTGGCAACGGCGGCTCCCAGGGCGTCGGCCAGGTCGTCCTGCATGCGCTTGCCCCATTGCTTCCAGCCAGCGTGATGGAGCTTGTCGCCAAAGCCCGCGCTGCCGCGGAACTCCGGCTCCACGACGAGATAGCCACGCGACGCGAGGAACTGGGCCTGGACGGCGAAGTGCCAGCTCCGGCCACGAACCCAGGGGCCGCCGTGCACGAAAACCACCGTGGGCAAGGCCTTGGGCGGGACGCCAGCCGGCGCCGTCACCCAGACCGGTATCTCCAGCCCATCGCGGGCCGGCACCCGCAGCAGCTGGGTGCGGCCCATGTGGCGCTCGTCCAGGACCGGGCGGGTGCTGCCCAGCTTCTGCCAGGCGCCTGTCTTGCCGCTGAAGTGCAGGAACTCGCCAGGCTGGCGGTCCGAGTAGCTGTAGACCAGCACCGATTCAGCGCTTTCGCAGCCGCGGCAGGTCATCAGGTTGACGCGGCCCGGCAGCATCTGGTCGACCTTCTGCTGCAGGGTCTTCATGGCGGGCAGCTGCCAGGCCGTTTCCCAGTCGTCGGTCAGGATGCGCAGGCCGATGGTCTGGCCAGCGGCGTCGCGCAGGCGCCCTACCTGCACGTCGTAGCCCGGCGTGGTGACGATGGCCTGGTCCTTGGGCTTGCCGGCGGCGATATCGAACTCGCGCAACTCGTCGAAGCCGGTCTGGGCATTGGCGGCCGTGACAAAAAGGCGGTCGTCATCGTCGCCGACGTAGGCAATGCTGTACCGGCCCTTGTTGACCTTGAAGCGCGCCACTTCGCGCCATTGCTCAGCGGCCTTGGCCTCGCCCGGCGGTGCGTAGAACCAGATCGTTTCGCCCTTGTCGACCGCCACCGCGGCGCGAGCGCGGCCGAAGCGGTCGAACCACCAGCCCGATACCTTGGGGTGGGGCGGGTCGCCGTTGAGCAGCAGGCGCTTGCCGCGGGTCTCGACGTCGAAGAGCCAAGGTGTCTCGTGGCTGAAGTCGTAGTTGACGTCGTAGCGGGCCTCGGTGACGACGACCTGGTGCTGGTTGCCGGCGATCTTCTGCGCATAGCGGAAGGTGGCTTCCAGCGGCTGCGCGGCCCGGCCCGGATTGAGGGAATCGACCTCGCGCTTGATCAGCAGGCGCTGCGCGCTGCCGTCGCGCTTGACGATGAACAGGCCACCGCCCTTGCGATGGCTCTGGACGTCCTCGGTGTCGTCCACGCCGAACAGCAGCCGGTCCTCGTCCAGCCATTCGGCCCACGCGATGTCGACGCTGTCGAAGTAGGCGATGACCTGGGGCGGCGCGTCGCTCGCGGTGTCGACGATGATGAGGCGGCGGCGCTGTTGCGGGGTGCCGCCGCTGAATGCGATGTAGCGACCCGAGGGCGACAACTGACCGTCCTGCAGGCCAGCCGGGCTGAAAAAGGCCTCGACAGGCGGCGCATCGACCGCCTGCACGGCCTTGCCCGCGATCAGCAGGCCTGTGAAGGTCAGGACTTGCGCCAGTCGCAACGCCTGGCTCTTGAACCGCATCGAAACTCCCTGAAGTTGTGGCGTTGGGGCCAGCGCGATTCTGGAGTGAACTTGGAAGCCACCGCCCCCGGAGTGGCCCCAGGGCCAGAATCCGGCCTCACGACCTACTGGAATCCATGCGCAGCACGACTCTGTCCACCCTTCCCCCGCCCCGGGAATCTCCCGCCGCCCAAGGCGACTGGGGCACGGTCGGCCGTCTGCTGCCCTACCTCTGGCGCTACCGCTGGCGCGTCGGCCTGGCCCTGGCCTTCATGGTGGGCGCCAAGGTCAGCAATGTGGGCGTGCCCATCCTGCTCAAGCACCTCATCGATGCGCTCGACCTCAAGCCGGGGGCGCCCCAGACCCTGCTGGTCGTGCCCCTGGGCCTGCTGCTGGCCTATGGCGCGCTGCGCCTGTCGACCTCTCTCTTCACCGAACTGCGCGAGCTGATCTTCGCCAAGGCGACGGAAGGCACGGCGCGCAGCATCTCGCTGCAGGTGTTCAGGCATCTGCACGACCTGTCCCTGCGCTTCCACCTGGAGCGCCAGACCGGCGGCATGACGCGTGACATCGAGCGCGGCACGCGGGCCGTGCATTCGCTGATCAGCTATTCCCTGTACAGCATCGTGCCGACGCTGATCGAGGTGGTGCTGGTGCTGACGCTGCTGGGCGTCAAGTTCGATGCCTGGTTTGCCGGCATCACCATCGCGGCCCTGGTCGTCTACATCGGCTTCACGGTCGTCGTCACCGAGTGGCGCACCAAGTTCCGCAAGGTGCTCAACGAGCTGGACTCGGTGGCCCACAGCAAAGCCATCGACTCGCTGCTGAACTACGAGACCGTCAAGTACTTCAACAACGAGGGCTTCGAGTCGGCCCGCTACGACGAGAGCCTGGAGAAGCTGCGCAAGGCCCAGCTGAAGTCGCAGCGCACCCTGTCGATGCTGAACACCGGCCAGCAGCTCCTCATCGCGACAGCCCTGGTGCTGATGCTGTGGCGGGCCACGCAGGGCGTCGTCGACGGGCGCATGAGCCTGGGCGACCTCGTCATGGTCAATGCCTTCATGATCCAGCTCTACATCCCGCTGAACTTCCTCGGCGTGATCTACCGCGAGATCAAGCAGGCCCTGACCGACATCGAGAAGATGTTCCTGCTGCTGGACCGCGAGCGCGAGGTGGCCGATGCGCCCGATGCAACCGAACTGGCGGTGGGCGGCGGCGGCGTCGTCTTTCAGGAGGTGCACTTCGCCTACGACCCGGTGCGGCCCATCCTGCATGGCGTCAGCTTCGAGATCCCGGCCGGCAAGAAGGTGGCCGTTGTCGGTCCGAGCGGCTCGGGCAAGAGCACGCTGGCGCGCCTGCTCTACCGCTTCTACGACATCGACTCGGGCGCCATCCGCATCGACGGCCAGGACATCCGCGCGGTGACCCAGTCCAGCCTGCGCAAGGCCATCGGCATCGTGCCGCAGGACACGGTGCTCTTCAACGACACGGTGGCCTACAACATCGCCTACGGTCGCCCGGGCGCCAGCAAGGAAGAGGTCGAGGGCGCGGCGCGCGCGGCCCATATCCATGCCTTCATCGCCGCCACGCCGCTGGGGTACGACACCATGGTCGGCGAGCGCGGACTGAAGCTGTCGGGCGGCGAGAAGCAGCGCGTGGCCATCGCCCGCACGCTGCTGAAGAACCCGCCCCTCCTCATCTTTGATGAAGCGACGTCGGCCCTGGACTCGACCAACGAGCGCGCGATCCAGGCCGAACTGGAGTCCGTCGGCCAGAACAAGACGGTGCTGGTCATCGCCCATCGGCTGTCGACGGTCGTCGACGCCCATGAAATCATCGTGCTGGAGCAGGGCCGCATCGTCGAGCGCGGCCGGCACGACGAATTGCTGGCCAGGAATGGCCGCTACTCAGAGATGTGGCGCTTGCAGCAATCGGCTGACTAGTGCGGCTTCTTGGGCTTCTCGAAGCTCTTGGGGCGGTAGACGTTGCCGTCCCACTCGCCATCGGTGCGGCTGTCGCGCGCATCGTGCAGGGCGGATTCGCGGGCGCGGCGGATGACCCGTTCCGCTTCCAGCGCGGCGGCGCGCGTCTGGCGCTGGCGGCGGCGCCAGCCGGTCAGGCGGGCAATTTGTAACTGCACCCAGGACACCAGGGCCGCCACGCCGGCATCCACACGCGCCCGCAGCCGGTAGGGCAGGGCCATGTGCACCGCCAGTGCGATGCAGACGATGAGGCCGGTGGCGGCGAGCACGGTCTGGAGCATGGGCTGAACTTAACCCAAAGCGACGGCTGCGACCACCTGCGTTAGGGGGATGTTCACCTTTTCTCGCGGAAGGCCCACAGCGCCAGCATGGCGTCAGGAATCTTCCGGCTGGCTTCGTCGCGCTCGGCGGCCGACCCCTCGGCCAGCGGGCCATCCTCGCCACCCAGGGCGGCGATGGGCGCCAGCAGCGGGCCGGTCTCCGCACCGTCGAACCAGGGCGCCCAGGCTTCGGGCGCCAGATCCACGGCCGTCAGAAAGCCCACGGCCCAGTCCTCGGCGTCGGCGTATTCGGTGTTTTCGTCCTCGCCATCCGCAAAACTGAAGATGGGCTCCCAGGCCTTGGGCGCGTGCGCCCAGGCCAGGGCGATGGACTGCACATGCCGCAGCACCGCCATGACGACCTTCTTGCGCTGCTTGCCGCTGGCAAAAGGCTTGGGGTCGGGCTCCTGGTCGCCGCCCCAGACGACCGGAATCCAGGCGTCACCGGGCAGGTCGGCCAGATTCTGCGGCGACAGCAGCAGGCCGGTCAGATAGCCGTCCAGCGCCTCGATGTTCATCGCGCTGTCGCTGGGCAGGACGGAGAGCAACTCGTCCAGATCGTTGAGTTCCTCGTCGGACAGCGGGCGGTTGTCGGAGGCAGGGTTGTACTGGGGGTACTGCATGGATGGCGTCTCTTGCTTTTGGGTTCAGCCGGGGCGGCCGTGGCGGCTCTTGGGCTTCTTGCTGTCGAATTCGGCGAGCTGCGCCTTCAGCAAGGCCATCAGCACGCGGGCGTTCTGCTCGGTCATGACGATGACGCTGCTGGGCTCAATGCCCTCGATGGGCGTCTTGGGCGCCACCGTGGCGTCCACCTTGAACAGGACCTGGCCATGCTGGTTGTTGGCGGCGGCCTTGAACTTCTGGATTTCGATCTGATGAATTTTCATGGGGCGTGCCGGACGAATGAGGGGGCCGGCAGGCCGCCATCTTGCCATTCCGGGCGCCGGGACTTAAGGTGGCGCATGGCAAGGCCTGCTCGACTGGAGATTGCCGGCGCCGTCTACCTGATCGGCGCCCATTGCCCGTTCGAGAGCGGGCAGTTCGCTTTTGTCGACGACACGGACCGGGCCGAGATGCGATCCCTGCTCGCCCAGGCCCTGCATCGCTTCGACGCCCAGGCCCTGGCCTACGCGCTGCTGCCCGACCACTACCACCTGCTGCTGTTCACCCGCCGCGCCAACCTGTCGCAGCTGATGCGGCATGTGAACGGCGTCTACACCCAGCACTGCCAGCAGCGCCACGGTTTCCGCGGGCCGCTCTTCCAGGGGCGCTTCCACGCCGTGCTGGTGGATCGCGAGCGCTATCTGCTGGATGCCTGCCGCTATATCGACCTCAATCCGGTGCGCCTGGGCCTGGCGCGCGGTGCGGCGGGCTGGAGCGGCTCCAGCTTCCGTGCCCTGGCCGGCATGGAGGAGGCGCCCGCGTGGCTGGACGTCGACGGCCTGCACACCCATCTGCTGGGCAGGCCGGCAGCGACGCCGGCCCAGCACCGCCTGGCCGGCGAGCGCTATGCCCGCCTTGTCGCCTCCGACCCCGGCCTGCAACTGTGGCCGGGGCGGCTGCGCGAGCAGATCTTCCTGGGCGATGCCGACTTCGCGGCCCGCATGCGCGCGGCGGCGGTCGTGCCGCGGCGCGCGGCGCGCACCAGCTTCGCCGAATGGATGAAGCGCGCCGGCGGCATCCGCGAGCAGGCGTTGTGGCTGGCCCACACGGATGGCGGGGTGGCCATGACCGACCTGGCCGGCCAGCTCGGCCTGTCGGTCTCGCGCATCAGCCGCCTGATTGCCGCAGCGGAACGGGCAGTTTGATGAAACGACGCGCGCTGCTGCTGGCCGCTCTGCCGCTCGCGGCCCGCGCCGCCGACTACACCGGTCCCATCTTCGACGCCCACCTCCACTACAACGACGACGCGCAACTGCCGCATCCGCCGGCCGACGTGATGGCCCGCATGGCGCGCGCCGGCGTGCGTGGAGCCCTGGTCAACAGCCGGCCCAACGACGGCACGCTGCGGCTGGTGGCGGAGAAGGGCCCGCAGTGGGTGCCTTTCATCCGCCTCTACCGCAACCGCGCCGACTACACGGGCTGGTTCGCCGACGACAGCATCCGGCTGATGGTGCTGGACCTGCTCAAGCGCGGCAGCCCGGCCGGCCCCTTCCGCGGCCTGGGCGAGTTCCATCTCTATGACAGCGCCAACGCCGACGGCCCGACGGCCATCGCGCTGATGAAGCTGGCGCGCGAGCGCAGCCTGACCGTGCTGGCCCATGTGGACGACGTGGCCGTCGACAAGCTACTCGGCCATGCGCCGGGCGCCTCGCTGATCTGGGCCCACGCCGGCATCTCGGGCGAGCCGCTGCCGCGCGTGAAGGAGTTGCTGGCCAAGCACCCAGGCCTGCGCGGCGAGCTGTCCTACCGCCCCGGCATCACCTTCGACGGCCACCTCAGCGACGACTGGCGCGCCCTGTTCACCCAGCAGCCGGGGCGCTTCCTGGTCGGCTCCGACACCTGGGTCACGCAGCGCTGGCAGCACTACGAGGGGCTGTTTGCCGACTACCGCAGCTGGCTGGGCCAGTTGCCGCCGGAAGTCGCGCAGCGCATCGCCTGGGGCAATGCGGCCGAGCTCTTCCAGCTCAAGGCCTAGAGCTGTTTGAACCGGTGCGCGTAGGCGGGCGAGACCTCCAGCGTCTCCGGCCTGTCCTTCAGCGCGATGCTGAGCTTGCCGCTCAGCGAGCGGCTCACCGACTTGATGGCGCGTGCATTGACGATGGTGGAGCGGTGCACCTGCCAGAAGTGCTCGCCGTCCAGCCGTGCGACCAGCTCCTTCAGCGGCACCGAGATCAGCGCCTCGCTGTCGGCCGTGACGACGGCGACGTATTTGTGGTCGGCGCGGAAATAGGCCACGTCCTCGACGGTGATGAGCTGCAGCTCGCGGCCGCGCTGAACGGTGATCCAGCGCAGCGGCTCGACCGTCACGGCCGGCGCCGTGCGCGCGGTCAGGCCGCCCAGATCGGCGGGCGGTTGCGTGAGGCGCTCCTTGAGCCGCAACAGGGTCTTGGCCATGCGCACCGGGTCCAGGGGCTTGAGCAGATAGCCGACGGCGCCCTCGTCGAAGGCCTGCACCGCATAGCGCTCGTGGGCCGTGATGAAGACGATATGGGCGCGGCGGCCGATGAGCTGGGCCACCTCCAGGCCGGACAGGCCCGGCATCTGCACATCCAGGAAGCAGACCTCGGGCGCCAGCTGCTCGACCAGGCGCAGCGCCTCGTGGCCGTCGCGCGCCATGCCGACGATCTGCGCCTCGGGCCACTGGCGCAGCAGCTCCTCGCGGATTTCGGCCGCGAGCAGAGCTTCGTCTTCGGCGATCAGGATGCGGGTCATCTCGTCGTGGGCCAGGTCAGCTTGAACAACGGCATATCTTCTGCGAGCAAGGTCAAGGACGCCGCATCGCCGTGCACGGCGCGCAGGCGCTGGGCCAGCTCGTCCACCGGCACCTTGTCGGCCGAGCCTCGCGTGCGCTCCGCATCCGGCCCCAGCGCCTGCAGCCGCAGTTCGGCCACGCCGGCCCCGGCATGCAGGGACAGGCTCCACAGCGTCGTGCCCTCGTCCAGCAGCGGCCGCACCAGGGGCAGCAGCACCATGGGCGCCAACGGCCAGTCGGGCGGCTCGGCCAGTCCGGCGAGGTGCAGCCTCTCGGTGTGCTGGGCGTCGGCGCTGACGAGGCGTGCGTAGGCTCGCAGCGCGAGGATCTCGCGGGCCAGCGTCGATACCTCGGCCTCGATGTGAGGTTGCAGGGCGCGCAACAGGTCGATCAGCGCGGCCAGGCGGGCCTGGGCGCGCAGGGGCTGGGCCAGCAGCTCGGCATCGATGGCGGCCAGGCGCTCGGACAGCAGGGCCGGGTCCACGCGGGCCTGCAGGGCCAGCAGCTGCGTCGCGGCGAGCTGGCGTTCGCGCTGGGCGGCCGCGCCCTGCAGGGCCGCCAGCCGCGCCTGGGCGCGTTGCGAGAAGCGCAGCTGCACATAGACGGCCACGCCCAGGCCATGCCAGATCAGCGTCGTGCTGGCGAGCGTGAAGTCGTTCTCCCAGGTCCACCAGTCCGCCTTGCCGAGCAGGGGATAGAGCCGTGGCGCGATGAGCCAGATGCCGCCGAAGACGGTCAGCCCGACCACGCCGGCATAGGCCGGCCAGGCGGGCAGCCAGCCGGCATCGACGAGGGCGTCGGCCAGGCGCAGCAGCAGCACGGCCGGGATGCCGAACTGGATGACGTTGTAGGCCAGTGCATTCAGCGCGTCGCGGCCGGACATGGTGTTGTCCAGCGGCGTGCCATTGGCCACCAGCGTCGCGGCGCCGACCAGCAGCATCCAGCCGGGGTCGCTGGCTTTCAACGTCATTGCCATGTTCTCGGGCCGAGCGCCGGGCCGCTCCCAAGCCGGCCCGTCTGGCGATGTGCACGCGGCTCGAAGCCGTGTGCATCGCCGTCCCCGCGGGGGACCGGCCAAGGTACTCCTTGGACGAGGGGCAGATGGATTCTGGCGATGAGGCCGCGCGGTTGATTCAGGTGCAGGCTCAGCCGGGCTTTGGCGCCATGCGCTGCCGCCAGCCGCGCGCGCAGCGTGGCCAGGCCGGTGCCGCTGCCACTGCTGCTGCCCATGCCGGCGCCGGTGTCGGCGACTTCCAGGCGCAGCAGGCCGGCCTCGTCGGGGTCGGGCAAGGCGCGCACGCGGATCTCGCCGCCCTCGACCTGCGGGCCGATGCCGTGCTTGATGGCGTTCTCCGCCAGCGTCAGCAGGCAGGTCGACGGCACGATGACGTCTTCCAGGCCCGGCGCGATCTCGTAGTGCAAGGCCAGGCGCTCGGGCCCGATGCGGCGCTGGTGCAGGGCCAGGAAGGCGGCCACCAGCTCCAGCTCGCGGGCCAGCGGCGTCTCGGCCTGGCGCAGCTCGGGCAGGGCGGCGGCCAGGTAGCGGCGCAGGTCGGCCAGCATGGCGTGGGCGGCGTGGGCGTCGGTGCGGGCGAGGCGGCGCAGATGGGCCAGGGTGTTGAACAGGAAATGCGGCTCGACCTGGGCCTGCAGCAGGGCCGCGCGGGCTTCGTCGAGCTGGCGGGCCTGGGCCTGCTCGTCGCGCTGCAGCCGCTCGACGTCGGCCTGGCCGCGCGTGCCGCGCTGGCGGTACTCCAGGCCGAGGCAGACGCAGGCGGCGAAGGTGATCAGGATCTGCAGCGAATAGGCGTTCAGCCGGCCGTCCGGCGGCCCTATCGCGTGGATGCTCTGGTTCAGTGTTGCGAACAGCAGGGTCAGGCCGCCGATCTGCACGGCCAGCCCCCAGCGCCGGGCGACGCCGGCCGGCGGCAGCAGGGGCTGGGTCAGCGCCGCCGCCAGCCACAGCCCCCACAGCAGCACGGCCAGGCCCAGGCCGCCCTTGAGGCCGACGTCCACGCGGCAGGCCTGCTCGGGCCACAGCGCGCAGCGCACCACCCCCGGCAGCAGCAGGGCCGCCGCCAGCCCCAGGCTGAGCGCAGCAGCGGCCAGCAGGGTGCGCCAGCGCAGCGGGGCGGCAGGGTCGGTGGCGGCAGGGGGCATCAGCGGGGAGTGTCGCCCGGCTTGGCCTGAGCCAGCGTCGCGGAGGCGGCGAGGGCGACGGTGCGCGGCGCCGGGTCGGCGAAGCGGATGTTGACGACATAGCGCTGCGGCGTGCCGCGCAGGCATTCCAGCGAGCCCACGGCGTTGCGCACCGGGCTGCGGTAGTTGCGCGAGCCGTCCAGCGCAATGAGCTGGGTGCGGCCCTGGGCGTCGACCTCGAACTCGACGCGCACATCGCCGTCGAAACCGACGCGCTGCTTGGCGCTCGCCAGGTACTCGCTCAGCTGCTCGCCGGCCTCGGGGCAGGCGGCGGGAGCGGCAAGCGCCGGCAGGGCGGTGAGCAGCAGCAGGGGCAGGAAGGCTTTCATGGGGACTCCTCGGGAGGTGGCGATGGCGCAAAGTTAGAGATCGCCGGCGCGCGGGTCAGCTCTTGCCGGACGAAGCCCGGGATAGACCCGACGAAGCCTGCGGTGCGCCCGACGGCCCGCCACCCCTCTGACTTTCCTCACGGGGCCTTTGCGGGGCCCTGCCCAGGCCCTAAGCTCGCGCCCACGACGAGGAGACGACATGCGCCTTGCTGCTGCCCTGACCGCCTTGCTGCTGGCGACTGCCGCCGGTGCCGCCGACATGAGCCCGCCGCCGGAGATCAAGCCGGCTGCCACCGACCCGCTGGCGACACCGCGCCGCCTCATCGCGGCCAAGGACTGGCTGGGCGCGCTGGCCGCCTTGCGCGCCCAGCCCCAGGCCGGCAATGCCGACTGGCACAACCTGATGGGCTACACGCTGCGCAAGCAGGCCACGCCGCAATGGGCCGAGGCCGAGTCCGAGTACCTGCAGGCCCTGCGCATCGACCCCCACCACCGCGGCGCCAACGAATACCTCGGCCAGCTCTATGTGACCAAGGGTGACCTGGCCCGGGCACGCGAGCGCCTGGCGGTGCTGGAGAAGGTCTGCCCGAGCGGCTGCGAGCAGCGGGAAGACCTGCAGAAGGCCATCGCCGGCGCCAGCAAGTAAGCGCTTGTCGCCTACACCGCGGGCCGGCGCCCAGCCCCTAGGATGCGCGCCATGCTGAAGTTCATCCTGCAACGGCCCTGGCTGGCCGCCCTGGCCGGCGTGCCGCTGGCCCTGATCCTGCTGGGCGCCATCGCCGCCGTGTTCATCTGGGTGCGCCTGCCGCAGCTGGACGCGCTGACCGACTACCAGCCCCACCAGCCGCTGCGCGTGCTCAGCGAGGACGGCCAGCTGATCGGCGAGTTCGGCACCGAGCGCCGCCGCTTCGTCGCGCTGAAGGACATCCCCAAGCCCCTGCAGGACGCCCTGCTGGCGGTGGAGGATGCCGACTTCTATACCCATTCGGGCATCGACTACAGCGGCATCCTGCGCGCGGTGGGCCACAACATCATGCATCCCACGCGGCTGCAGGGCGCCTCCACCATCACCCAGCAGCTGGCGCGCAATATGTACCTGACCAACCGCCAGACGCCGGGGCGCAAGTTCAAGGAGGCGCTGCTGGCCATCAAGATCGAGAAGAACCTGACCAAGGAGCAGATCCTCGAGGTCTATATGAATCACATCTCGCTGGGCAACCGGGCCTATGGCTTCGGTGCCGCGGCGGAGCGCTATTTCGGCAAGCCGCTGGACAAGCTCAACACCGGCGAGATCGCGCTGCTGGTGGGCCTGCCCAAGGATCCCAACCGCCTCAACCCGGTGCTCTATCCCGAGCGGGCCAAGCGCCGCCAGAAGGTGGTGCTGGGCCGCCTGGTCGCCGTCGGCCTGATCACGGACGAACAGGCCCAGGTGGCGCGCGAGAAGACGCTGGACGTGCGCCGGCCGCGGCGCCTGTCCGGCGTGGCCGATCACGCCGCCGAGCAGGTGCGGGCCGAGATGGTGACGCGCTACGGCGAAGAGGCCTACACCCGCGGCCTGACCGTCTACACGACGCTGCGCTATGCCGAGCAGGCGGCCGCCCAGGAGGCCCTTCGCCATGCCCTGTTCGAGCTGGAGCGCCGCCAGCCCTTCCGCGGCCCCGAGGCGACCGTCGAACTGCCTGAATCCGGCGACAAGGGCGAGGAGTTCGACGAGGCGCTGGACGCGGCGTTTGACGCCCACCCGGACCTCGGCGAGCTGCGCACGGCCGTGCTGCTCAAGCTCGAGAAGGGCGCGGCCGAGCTGGTGCTGGCCGATGGCGACAAGATCACGCTGAAGGGCCAGGCCCTGCGGCCGCTGCAGAACCTCAAGCGCGGCGCCGTGCTGCGCGTGCTGGAGTCGGGCAAGCAGTGGCAGATCAGCCAGACCCCGCAGGCCGAGGGCGCCGTCGTCACGCTGGACCCGGCCACCGGGGCCATCCGCGCCCTGGTCGGCGGCTTCGACTTCGCCCGCAACCAGTTCAACTCCGCCACCCAGGCCTGGCGCCAGCCGGGCTCGGCCTTCAAGCCCTTCATCTACTCGGCCGTCATCGAGCAGGGCGCCTGGGCCGGCACCCTGGTCAGCGACCAGCCCTTCGAGCAGGGCGACTGGGCGCCGCGCAACTACGACGGCCAGTACGAGGAGTCGCTGACGCTGCGCCAGGGCCTGGCCAGGTCCAAGAACATGGTCACCATCCATCTCGTGCAGGCCCTGGGCCCGCAGCGCGCCCGGGCCTGGGCGGCGCGCTTCGGCGTGGACGAGGACAAGCAGCCCCTGAACCTGACCATCGCCCTGGGCACCGGCTCGGTGACGCCGCTGCAGATGGCGCAAGGCTATGCCGCCTTCGCCAACGCCGGCCAGATGCCGGTGGCCTGGCTCATCGACCGCGTGCAGGACGCCCAGGGCCAGGTGCTGTGGAAGGCCGAGGCGCCGCGCTTCAAGACGGCCGTCAGCCCCCGCAATGCCTTCATGACCTCGCAGCTGCTGGCCGCCGTCGCCCGCGAAGGCACCGGCGCCCGCGCCAGCTCCTTGCTGGGCCGCTGGGACCTCTATGGCAAGACGGGCACGACGAATGACGCCGTCGACGCCTGGTTCTGCGGCTTCCAGGCGACGCGGGCCGGCGCGGTGTGGATAGGCTATCCGCAGCCCAAGTCCCTCGGCGAGCGCGAGAGCGGCGGCGGCCTGGCCCTGCCGGTGTGGGCCGCCACGATGGCGGTGGCCTTGAAGGGCCAGCCCAACACCCAGATCGCGCCGCCGGCCGAGGGCCTGGTGCAGCAGGACGGCAACTGGTTCTACGCCGAGTTCGCCGCCGACATGGCCATCTCGCGCATCGGCCTGCCGCCCGCGCCGGCGCCGGTCGCGTCCGAGCCCGAGACGGAAAGACTGCCGGCGTCGCCGATCAACCAGTAGCCGCGGCTGTTCGCGGCTATTGCCCGGCGGGCGGCTCCCACAGCTCGAGCTTGTTGCCGTCGGGGTCCATGACCCAGCCGAACTTGCCGAACTCCGAGTCCTGCGGCTCGCCGACGACGTTGCAGCCTTCCTCGCGCAGGGCGGCGAGCAGGCCCTGCAGGTCGGCGACGCGGAAATTGATCATGAAGGCCGCGGTGCTGGGCGCGAAATAGCCGGTGTCGGCCTTGAAGGGGCACCAGTTGGTGCCGCCGGCGCCGCCCGGGTTGTCGGGCGTGGCCCAGGGGAAGGTGACGCCGCCCCAGGCCTCGACGGGCAGGCCGAGATGCTTGGCATACCAGTCGGCCAAGGCCTTGGGGTCGGGCGATTTGAAGAAGATGCCGCCGATGCCGGTCACGCGTTTCATGGATGCTCCTCGAAGTCGCGCGATTTCAGCATGCAAGGTTGGCGTTGCATATCGGTTGTCGATGGTGCTTTCGCACCGTATGTCAGGGGCGGCATTGCGGGCCGAGCGCCGGGCCGTTCCCAAGCCGGCCCCTCGGGGGACCGACTGGGCTTGCGCGCGTTCAGCGCCGCAAGACCAGGCGAGGGGCTCAAGTTCTTTTCAGCCCTGGTACGGCCCCTTGACCTCGCCCCAGCCCCACTTCGGCATCGGCGCATCGGCATCCACGGTCGCACCGGGCTGGGAGTTCAGCACCGCCAGCCGCGAACCCCATTCGAGATAGCCGACCAGGGCCGAGCGGAACTCGGGGTCGTCGGGCATGCCGAGCTGGTCGGCCGTGTCCAGCAGCAAGGCGACCCAGGCGCGGCGCTGCTCTTGGCTCAGGTGGCGGTTCAGATGCTGGCGCACCATGTGCGGATGGCCGCCATGCTCGGCGGAGTAGGTGGCCGGGCCGCCCAGCACCTCGCCGAGGAAGGCGGCCACATGGGCCGGGTGTTCGCCGTTCATGTGGGCGAAGACGGGCGCCAGCAGGGCGTCGTCCTTGACGCGCTCATAGAAGCGTTCGGTCAGGCGCTGCAGGGCGGGCAGGCCGCCGAGCCAGTCATAAAGCGTAGGGACTGCGGTGTCGCTCATGGTCTTGAAGCCCGTGGGGAGGCCCTGGAGCTGAGGTCGGTCGGCAGCTTCTCAAGCCGGTGTTTGCCCGCGGTCAGCCACAGCGCAAAGGCCAGTTCGCCGACCAGCACCGGCAGCATGACGGCCGGGAACAGCAGCCGTGCGACGGCGGGCGCCAGCAGCAGGGCGAAGCTGTTCAGCAGATAGGCCAGGCCGGCAGCGCCCAGCAGCCAGCCCAGCAGGCGCGGCGCCACGCCGCCGTGGGCGATCAGCGCACCGCGGATGACGCAGGCGAAGCCGAAGAAGATCAGGCCGATGCCGAAGCCCTGGCTATGCAATTGCACGGCCAGCATGGCCAGGGCCTCGCGCTGGCCCGGCAGGAAGGCGGCGCCGATGGCCGGGCTGGTCAACAGGTCCAGGGACGCGAGCAGCTGCACGCGGTTGGCGACCAACACGGCCGTCTGCACGAGGTTCAGCCCGGTGGCCGTCAGCGCCAGCGTCTCGTTGACGGGGCGCAGCAAGCGCCACAGCACGACGATGACGGGCAGGTCCAGCACCTGCATCAGGAGGTCGGCGGCCAGGCCGAGGCGCCACAGCTGCGGGTTGGCGGCGATGCGCTCTGCCGTCGCTGCCGCGTCGCCGGCGACGACGAGGCTGCCACGCACATAGGCCTCGCTCCACAGGCCGAGGGCAATGATGGCCAGATAGCAGAGGCCGGCGAGGCGCAGCTCGCGTGAACTGACCTTGCTCATGCCGGCCTCACCGCCTGCCAGGCCCAGCGGGCCACGCCGCGCACGACCCAGGAGATGCCGGCGATGAGGCCGCCGATCAGCGTGGGCAGCATGGCGCCGAAGGTCCAGCTCATGCCGAGCACGAAACCCAGCAGGCATTCACGCCGATGGGCCGGCAGCAGCAGGGGGAGCAGCAGCAGCGTGAAGAACAGCATCTCGGTCACGGCCTGCAGCTTCAGCGAGAAGGCCAGCGCCAGTGCGCCACCGAGCAGCAGGGCCAGCAGGAAACCGCTGGCGACCGGCAGCCAGGCCCGCCGCGGCGCCGCGGCCGGTGGCAGGCGGCCCGCGGCCCAGGCCGCCAGTGCCGGCAGGATCAGCAAGCCCCAGGCATTGGACAGGCCCGGCAGGTCGGCGCGCTGCAGCAGATGGTGGCTGACGATGCCGCCGTGCAGGGCTTCCCAGGCCAGATGGAGGGCCTCGGCCAGAAGGGCGAGGGCGGCGAGGGCGATGCGGGCGGTCGGCGGGGTGGGCATGGGTGAAGTGTGACGGGGCCAGCTTGTCAGCTTGCCGGGCCTCGCGCGACATGACGACCGCGCCGCGACCGGCTGCGCGAAAGAGGCGACCAGGTGCGGCGCCACCCGACAGCCGGTGTCGCGTTTAACGGAAGCAACGCCGGGTAACAGCTGTCCGGCCGGCGCGGCTCTAGAGTCGAGGCATCCCGCCACCCTCCTGGTCTGCAGCCTATGCGCCGTTCCTCGCCCGCCGTTCCCGTCTCCGTCCTGCTGATCGTGCTGCTCGCCGGCTGTGCCTCGGTGCGTGAGACGCGGCGCGGGCCGGACGGCCGCGAGCAGCAGATGGCCCAGGCGCCCTCGGTGGCGGGCGTGGCCGAGGAGAGCTTCGGCAAGTCGGGCTGGGGTGAACGGGGCGATTTCGCCCTCAGCGGCCAGCGCGTGCGCTACGACCGCAAGGGCAAGCTGTCCCTGTTCGAGCCGCTGCAGGCGTCCGCGGCGCACACGGTGCTGCGCTTCAGCTCGCCCAGCCCGGCGGGCGAGAACGCCACGGTCTGCGAGGCCTGGACGCCCGAGCTCAGCGCCAACGGCCGCCTGACCGACAGCAAGCCCTGGGTGCTGAGCTGCAAATGGGGCAGCGCACCGGCCGCCATGCTGCAGATCGGCGAGGGCCAGATGCGCCGCGGCAAGCTCAGCCGCGAGGGCGCGTATCGCCGAGGCGAGCTGACGGTGGGCCTGCGCTCGGTCCATCTCGTCGAGGGCAACGTCCAGCCGCGCACAGCGGCCACGGGCTACGAGATGCTGTACCAGGGCACGGTCGTCGGCAGCCTGGACCTCAGCGGCAGCCAGCCGCGGCTGCGCCGCCCCGACCCGGCCACGCCGCTGGGCCGCGCCGTCACGGAAGCGGCCCTGGCCCTCGCGCTGGCCTGGGAGCCGAGTTGACCTGAGCGTCCGTTCAGCCGGCCAGTTTCAATGCCGGCACGCGGCGGCGCAGGGGCTGGGCCTTGACGATGCTGGAGCTGGTCTGGGCGCAATCGGCCAGGCGGTCCAGCGCCTGGTCGAGATGCTCGATGTCGCGCAGGGCCAGGCGCAGCACGAAGCAGTCGTCGCCGGTCACCTTGTCGCACTCCAGCGCCTCGGGCATGGCCTCGATGCGGGCCTGCACCTGGGCCAGGGCGCCCGGCATGGGCCGCACGCGCACGATGGCCTGCAGCGTGAAGCCCAGGGCCTGCGGGTCGATGTCGATGGTGAAGGCGCGGATGACGCCGCGCTCCTTGAGCCGCGCCAGGCGCTCCGAGGTGGCGGGCGGCGACAGCCCGATGGCCTCGGCCAGGTCCTTCAGCGGCGCGCGGGCATCGGCGGCCAGGGCGGCCAGCAGCAGGCGGTCGGTGTCGTCGATCATGATTCTGTGGAAATGATGGTTTGCCGATGCTTATTCTGGCAAATCATCGATATGCCGTCCAAAACGCATGTGTTGAACTGCATGGCCTTGGAACAATGAGGTCCTCGGCATAGCAAGGAAGACCCGTGTCCCCCACCACCCGCGGCGCCCTCGAGATGGGCAGTGCGATGAGCCTGCTGGGCTCCATCGGCTATTTCGTGCTGCTGTCCGGCCTGGCGCCGCTGGACGTGGTCTTCTGGCGGTGCGGCTTCGGGCTGCTGACGCTGGCCCTGATCTGCACCGCCCTGGGCCTGTGGCGCCGGCCGAGTGCGCGGGAGTTCGGCCTGGCGGTGCTGGGCGGCGTGGCCATCGTGCTGAACTGGGTGCTGCTGTTCGGCGCCTATGGCCGCGCCTCGGTGGCCGTGGCCACGGCCGTCTACAACCTGCAGCCCTTTTTGCTGATGGGCCTGGGCGTGGTGTTTTTCGGCGAGCGCCTGAGCCTGGCGCGCCTGGCCTGGGTAGGCCTGGCCTTCACGGGCATGGTGCTCATCGTGCAGGCCAGGCCGAGTGCCGGCTATGTCGGCGGCGACTTCGGTGCCGGTGTGGCCATGGCCCTGGGGGCCGCGGCGCTGTGGGCGGTGGCGGCCGTCGTCGCCAAGCGGCTGAGCGGTATGCCGGCGCCCTTGATCGCGCTGATCCAGGTGGGCGTGGGCCTGCTGATGCTGGCGCCGTTCGCCGACTTCGGCCAACTGCCGCGCACCGCCATGGGCTGGATGCCCCTGGTGGTGCTGGGCGCGGTGCACACCGGCCTGATGTATGCGCTGATGTACGCCGGCGTGCAGCGCCTGCCGACGGCCCTGCAGGGCGGCCTGTCTTTCCTCTACCCGGTGGTGGCCATCCTCGTCGACTGGCTGGCGCTGGGGCATGAGCTGGCGCCGCTGCAGTGGCTGGGCGCCGCCGCCATCCTGCTGGGTACGGCGGGCCTGTTCAGGGCTTCCCGGCCAGTGCCTGTTGAAGTCAGGGACGCGGTGGTGGCGGCCCGCTAGCCGCCGCTGGCGGTCGGCGGTCGCCCCAGCCCATGGCCTGCCGGGGCGCCACGACGACGTAGGCGAAATGCGGCTCGGGTGAGCCATGCGTGAAGCGCCAGTAGTGCAGCGTCTCGCCGTCCTGCACGAACAGGCCGAGGTACTGGAGCTCCGCTGCCTTCAGCGAGCCGGGCCTGGACAGCGGTTCGCCGAACTCGCGGCGCAGGTAGCGGGGCAACTCCCGCTCGTCCTCATCGGGCAGCCCCGTCTTGCCGAACCAGTCGGCCGGTTCAATCACGCTCTCCTCCTTGTGCATCTCGTCGAGCCGGGCCTGGAAGTTCTTCTTGAACTCCGGGTCGTTGGGGTCGACCTTGAGGCTGGCGTGCTCAGGCGCCGGTGCAGGGGGTGGCGGCTGGCGGTCGCCACAGCCGCACAGCCAGGCGAGGGCGGCCGCGACGAGGAGCTGCCTGTGGAACATGGGCCGGCGGCGCGGTCAGTTCTTTTCCGCCAGCGCCTTCAGGTTCGCCAGCCCCGCGTCGAAATCCGGCCCGACCATCTTGTCCATGAACAGCCCCATCCAGCGGTGGACGGGGTTGCTGCCCATGTCGCCGTCCATGGACCAGGTGACCTGGGTGGCGCCGCCATTGGCGTCGAGGCGGAAGTCGCCGGTGGAGGTGGTGTTGAAGTCGGGGAAATAGAGCTCGTAGGCCAGGCGCTTGGGCGCCTCGGCCGTCGTGAAGGTCATGCGGCCATCGCCCTGGCTCTTGCTCTTCCACGCCCAGACGGCGCCGGGGCCGGAGGCGGGGCCGCTGTACTCGATGGCCATGGCCGGGTCGCGCTGGTTCCAGGCGCTCCACTGCTTCCAGCCGCGCGGGTCGGCGACAAGGGCATAGATCTTGTCCGGCGCGGCGTTGATGGCCAGGGTGCGCGTGACCGTGTACTTGGGGGACACCAGCATGCCGCCGACGCCGATGAGCAGCGCCAGGGCGACGATGACGATCAGCAAGACCTTGAGGACTTTCATCGGGAGTCTCCCGGGGATTGAGAAGGCCGCACTGTGGGTGCCGCGCGCCGGCCACACAATCCGCACAACTTCGGACGCATCCTCATGACTACTGACGCCAAGCTCGCCGCCACCTACGCCGAACAGGGCTATCTCATCATCCCCGGCTTCAAGACGGCCGCCGACATCGCCGCGCTGCGCCAGCGCGCCCTGGACCTGGTCGACGCCTTCGATCCCGGCGAGCAGCGCCCGGTCTTCACGACCGAGGAGCAGCAGCGCCATGTCGACGACTACTTCATCGACAGCGGCGACCAGATGCGCTGCTTCTTCGAGGAAGAGGCCTTTGACGAGCAGGGCAAGCTGCGCGTGCCCAAGGAGCTGGCCATCAACAAGATCGGCCATGCCATGCACGACCTGGACCCCGTCTTCAGCGCCTTCTCCAAGGGCGAGGCCCTGCGCGGCGTCGCCACGGAACTCGGGCTGAAGCAGCCCCAGGTCTGGCAGAGCATGTTCATCTTCAAGCAGCCCGGCATCGGCGGCGAGGTGCGCTGGCACCAGGACGCCAGCTTCTTCGAGAGCGACCCCATCACAGTGACGACCTTCTGGTTCGCGCTGGAAGACGCGACGCTGCAGAACGGCTGCCTGTGGACCGAGCCCGGCGGCCACAAGGGCCAGCGCGGCGTGCTGCGCGAGCGCTTTGTGCGCGAGGGCCGCAAGGCCTGGATGGAGCAGATCGATCCGACCCCGTGGCCGGCGGCGGACTCCCGGCAAGCCATTCCGCTGGAGGTCGAGGCAGGCTCCCTCGTCGTCTTCCACGGCCTGCTACCGCACTACTCGGCCGCCAACCGCTCTGCCAAGTCGCGCCATGCCTACACGCTGCATGTGACCGACGGCGCCAGCCGCTATTCGCCGCGCAACTGGCTGCAACGTGACGAGAAGTTGCCCGTTCGCGGCTTCTAGGCCTCTTCGCTCACAGCACTCACAAGCCCTCACATCCCAGGCCCTTTGTCCTACAAGGCGAAGGAACCTGGACCGGCAAGGCCGGTCGCCGCGTCACCTCAAAGTCGTCTCCACCGCAAACGTCGACAACGACGATCTGGAGGCCGACATGAAATTTCCGAAATCGATGCACGCCGAGGGTTGGGCCAGCCACCTGGAAGAGACCAAGCCCGAGCACCTGCCCGATGCGCTGAAGCCTGCTGGCAAGCCTGCCGTCGGCCCGGCGCGCTTCAAGCCCACCGGCGCGGGCGCCAAGATTTCCATCCACGCGCCGCTGAGCGCGACCGCCGCTGAAGCGCCGCGCGTCGACCCGGTCTTTGCGCGTCCCCAGCCCAGCGTGAGCAGCGCCTCGACGGCTGCCGTGCGGCGCGATGGCCCGCCCAGCTGGCTGATCCCGGCCGGTGCCGGCGCCGCCATCATCGCGGCCGTCGCCATCTGGGCGATGAACAGGCCGAGCGAAGCGCCCGTCACGTCGCCCAGCCTGGTGGTGGGCAGCGCCGAGCCTCAGACCGAGGTCGCGGCCGCCACGCCGGTGACCGAAGCGCCGGCTGCATCCCAGGCCGAGGACAGCACGACGACCACGGTGGCGGCTGCGCCGACACCGGCCGCTGAGCCGACGCCTGTCGAGCCCGCCACGCAGCGCCTGGGTCCGCCGGTGACGACCAGCCGTCCGGCCGTCGAGTCCCGTCAGGTGGCCCAGGCCCCGGTGCCCCCGGCTCGACCCGAGATGGTGTTGCGCGCGCCGCCGCCCGCTCCCGTGGCCACGCTGCCGCCGGCCACGACGGTGGCCGCCGCGCCGGCCGACGCCCAGCCCCTGAGCGTTCCGCCGGGCTCCGCGCCCATCGTCATGCCGCCGACGGCGGCCGGTCCGGCGACGACGCCTCAGGCTCTGACGCCGCCCGCCGTCATCCCGCCGGTTGCCGCCACCACGCCTGAGACCATCGCCAGTGCGGCTGCGACCGGCACGCCGCCCCTGGCCCAGGTCACGCCCCAGCCCCAGCCGGTGGCTGAGGACAGTGGCATCACCGCCAAGGTGCGCCTGGCCCTGGCCGCCGACGCGACGCTGGCCGCCGTGCCCATCGCCGTCAGCACCGACCATGGCGTCGTGAAGCTGGAAGGCCAGGCGCCCGACGCCCAGACGCGCGAGCGTGCCACCTTCGTGGTGGCCGGTACCTCGGGCGTCAAGGGCATCGACAACCGCCTGACCCTGCCGCCGCCCACCGTGGTGGGCCAGGCCCCGACCAGCCTGCAATAAGCGCTGCTCCGCCCCTCCCACCGCCGGCCTGTCCGCTAGGACTGGCCGGCGTTTCTCTTTGTTGGTAGCAAAACTACCACTCGATTTAGCGTCTCGCTGAGCGTCCCGTCTGAATGTGACGGGATAACACCGAGTGCGAGTTCGTTGTTAATCCGGTGTTTGAGTAGTACAACTACATCGCCATGTCACCGCTTCCATCAGAGCAGCGGGCAGGGCGAGACGGGCCCGGGAAGGCCCCGACCATCACACCAACCGGAGACAACATGCGAATTGCATGCCTTGAGCGCGCAGGCTCTTCTGCGCCTATCAGTACCGCGGTAGCCACGGCCGCCGCAGCCTGGTTCCTGCTGGCAGCGCCCGCGAACGCCCAGACCAATGGCGTCATCCTGCAGGCTTTCGAATGGACCAGCCCGGCCGACGGCACTCACTGGACGACGCTGAAGAACGGTGCCCAGACCTGGGTCAACCGCGGCGTCACGGCCTTCTGGCTGCCGCCGGCCTACAAGGGCCAAGCCGGCACCAATGACGTGGGCTACGGCGTCTACGACCTCTTCGATCTCGGCGAGTTCAACCAGAAGGGCGCCGTGCGCACCAAGTACGGCACCAAGGACCAGTACATCGCCGCCATCGACGCCATCCACGCCGCCGGCGGCCAGGTCTATGCCGACATCGTGCTCAACCACAAGATGGGCGCCGAGGCCACGGAGCGCGTCACCGCCGTGCGCGTGGACCAGAACAACCGCAACTCGGAGTACTGGGGCGACATCGGCATTGATGCCTGGACCCGCTTCACCTTCCCCGGCCGCGTGCAGAACGGGGCGCTAAAACACAACGGCTTCACCTGGAGCTGGTACCACTTCGACGGCGTCGACTGGGCGCAGAACCTCGGCAACGACGGCTGCACCGACTGCCGCATCTACAAGTTCCGCGGCACCGGCAAGGGCTGGGACCCGGGCGTGTCCACCGAGAAGGGCAACTACGACTACCTGATGGGTGCCGACGTCGACTTCCAGCATCCCGACGTGCGCCAGCATCTGAAGGACTGGGGCGTCTGGTACACGACCTTCGCCAAGCTGGACGGCTTTCGCATCGACGCCACCAAGCACATCACCAACACCTACTTCAACGAGTGGCTGGGCCATGTGCGCAGCAGCACCGGCAAGACGGGGGCGTTCGCGGTGTCGGAGTACTGGAGCTCGAACATCAACGAGCTCAACGCCTATGTCAACGCGACCAACACCAGCGGCAACAACCTGTCGGCCTTCGACGTGCCGCTGCATGCCAACTTCCAGGCGGCGGGCAACGGCAATGGCTTCTACGACATGCGCAACCTGCTGGCCAACACGCTGGTGTCGTGGCAGCCGACCAAGGCGGCGACCTTTGTCGACAACCACGACACGCTGGACGGCCGGGCCCTCTCGTCCAAGGTGCAGGACTGGTTCAAGCCCTCGGCCTACGCCGCCATCCTGCTGCGCTCGCAGGGCTATCCGACGGTGTTCCTGGGCGACTACGACGGCGTGGCCGGCAACGTCGCCAGCCATGCCTGGGTCATCGACCAGCTGTTGAAGTCGCGCAAGTTCCACGCCTATGGCAAGCAGAACGACTATTTCGACGACGCCGACGTGGTGGGCTTCACGCGCGAGGGCGATGCCCAGCACTGGTACGGCGTGGCCGTGCTGATGACGGACAACCGCAACAACTGGGGCAACAAGTGGATGTTCGTCGGCACCTCCCATGCCAACCAGTGCTTCACTGACGTGACCGGCGCCAACACCACGGCCGTCTGCGCCAACAGCAGCGGCTGGGCCAACTTCAGCGTGCCGCCGGGCAAGGTGACGGTGTGGGTGCGCAGCGGCAAGTACGGCCGCAACACCAACTGAGGACCTGCCGCCCAGCAAAAAGGCGCCCCGCGAGGCGCCTTTGCTTTGGGTGCGGGCGTTCAGTGGCAGAACTGGCTGCGGGCCGGCGCGAGCTCCGCGTCGATCAGCGCTTCCTCGGTCACCTCGCGGGCGGCCTCGAGCTGCAGGCAGAGTTCGGTGATGCCGTCGTCACGGCCGCCAACGACTTCGGGCAGGGGCGCGGCGGCGATGTCGGTCGGCAGGTCGGCCAGGGCGCCGATCAGCTGGAACAGCAGTTCCAGGCTGGCTTCGCCGTCCTGGGGCAGGTCGCGGGCGGCGCCCAGGCTTCGGGCCAGATACCAGCAGGCTTCGGCCGCGTTGTCGCAGGCCTGGGCCTTCAGTTCGAGGGCGCGGTTGCGGGCGTCGGCTTCGCTTTGCGCCTGGGCAATCTCGTAGGCACCGAGATCGGCCGGGACGGCATCGTCAAGCGAGAGCGCGGCAAAGTCGAGTTCGTGGGCCATGAGGTGGTACAGCGGCTTTCGTGAGGCAGGGCCATCGTAAGGGCGGGCCGGGTCGGGAAGCTTCCCCTCAACCCGGGCCCCGTGAAGCAATCGCCGGAACTAAGTCACGAGACAGCTTCTATTCAACGCTTCTTGGTCGGGCGGGTCCAGCCAGCAATTGAAACCTGTTTGCCGCGAGCGACAGCCAGGTCACCAGATGCAACTTCCTTGGTGATGGTGGAGCCGCCGCCAATGGTGGCGCCATTGCCGATAGTCAGCGGCGCGACCAGCACGCAGTTGGAGCCGACGTGGACGTCGTCGCCGATCGTCGTGCGGTGCTTGTTGGCGCCGTCGTAGTTGGCCGTGATGGCGCCGGCGCCGTAGTTGACGCGCTCGCCGACGATGGCGTCGCCGAGATAGGCCAGGTGGTTGGCCTTGGCGCCCTGGGCCAGCGTCGAGTTCTTGACCTCGACGAAGTTGCCGATATGCACCTCGGCGCCGAGCTGGGCGCCGGGGCGCAGGCGGGCGAAGGGGCCGATCAGGGCGCCTTCGCCAACGCTGACGCCGCCCGGCTTCTCGCCGTCGATGTGCGTGAACTCGTGGATGCGGGCACCCGCGGCGATCCTGGCATTGCGGATGACGCAGTTGGCGCCGACGCGCACGCCATCGCCCAGCTCGACGTCGCCCTCGAACACGCAGTTGATGTCGATCTCGACGTCCTGGCCATGGGTCAGCGTGCCGCGCAGGTCGAAGCGGGCCGGGTCGGCCAGGCGAACGCCGGCGCGCATCAGCTGTTCAGCCTGGCGGGCCTGGAAGGCGCGCTCCAGCTGCGACAGCTGCACCGGGTCGTTGACGCCCAGCACCTCGATCTCGTTGTGGGCCTTGATGCCCAGCACCGGCAGGCCCTCGGCGACGGCCATGGCGACGATGTCGGTCAGGTAGTACTCGCCCTGGGCGTTGTTGTTGGTCAGGGCGCCGACCCAGCGCTTCAGGGCGGCGGTGGGCGCGGCCATCATGCCGCTGTAGCCCTCGTGGATGAGGCGCTGCTCGGGCGTGGCGTCCTTGTGCTCGACGATGGCGAGCACGCCGCCGTCGTCGGGGTCGCGGATGATGCGGCCATAGCCCGTGGGGTCGGCGAGGTCGACGGTCAGCAGCACCAGGGCATGGCCGGCGCAGGCGTCGATGAGGGCCTTGGCGGTCGTCGTCTCGATGAGGGGGACATCGCCATTGAGGATCAGCGTCGTGCCCTCGCCCACCAGGGCCGGCACGACCTGCTGGATGGCGTGGCCGGTGCCGAGCTGGGGCATCTGGCGCACGAAGGACACGCCCGCCGTGGCGGCCTCGACCTGGTCGGCCCCATGGCCGGTGATGACGATGCGGGCGTCGGCGGCCAGGGATTCGCAGCTTTTCAGCACATGGCCGAGCAGCGAACGGCCCGCGAGCTTGTGCAGCACCTTGGGCGTTGCGGACTTCATGCGGGTTCCCTTGCCCGCCGCCATGATCACGATATTGAGCGCCATGCCTGCCTTGCGACTACGTTTTGACGAAGTCGCGATTATGGGCAGGCTGGCCGGCTTCTCCGGGCTAGCGGATTGCTTGCACGGACACGCGGTGCGACTTGGGGTTGACCTTGGGGAACTCCGCCAGCGCGGCGTTGAACAGGCTGGAGATGACGGCGTCGCTGCCCATGGTCATGCCCTCGTTGCTGGCATGGGTCTCGAACAGGGCCTCGCCGCTGGCGCGGTCGCGCATCAGCACGGCCACGGCGCGGTCGTAGCGGCGGTCGAAGAAGGGATCCTGGCGCCAGCCCCAGCCGCCCCAGCCGGCTGCGTAGCCGTAGCGCGGCGAGAACATGCGGCCGCGCCAGCGCCACCACAGCGGGTCGTCCCAGGGCACGGGGTCGTAGGCGGTGACGCGGGCGCCCAGGGTCACAAGGACATCGGCGGTCTTGGCATCGGCCGCGGGCCTGAAGCCGGCCTTCTCAAGCGCGGCCTTGGCGGCGTCTTCCAGCGAGTTCTGGCGCTTGGCGGCCTCTTCGCTCTGCTGCTGCGAGGGCAGGCGGTCGAAGGCATAGGTGCCCGGCTTGCGGTCGGCCGGCCAGCTGCCATAGCTGGAGACGTCGGCCGAGACGGTGTAGGGGCCGGCGCAGCCGGTGACGGCCAGCACCGCGGCGGCGCTGAGGCTGGTCAGGACCAGTCGACGGTTGGGAGCGAACATGGCGGGCCTCCTGGAGTTGCGGCCATTGATCTTGAGACGGACAGTTTGCCGCACTGTGTGCGGACGCATCCAAATGTCAGCGCATGGGAGCGTCAGCGGCAACGCCGGCCAGGTGCCATCGGTTGACCGTGGAAACGAAAACGGCGCGCCTTCTGGGCGCGCCGGTCGGGGGGCGAGAGCGATCAGGCCTCTTCGCGCATCAGCTTCACGACCGCCGTCGTGGCCGGCGTGGCGCAGGACTCATCGTCGTCGAAGGCGATGTCGCCACCCGCATCCGCCACGCCCGTCGCCTTCATGGTCTCGAAGGGGAAGAGCTTCTTGTCCATCATGTGCGAGGGCACGATGCTGCCCATGGCGGTGAAGATGTTGTCGATGCGGCCGGGGTAGCGCTTCTCCCACTCGTTGATCATGGCCTTGACCTGCACGCGCTGCAGGTTCTCCTGGCTGCCGCAGAGGTTGCACGGGATGATGGGGAACTCGCGGTGCTCGGCCCAGCGCACCAGGTCGGGCTCCTTCACATAGGCCAGCGGGCGGATGACGACGTTCTTGCCGTCGTCGCTGACCAGCTTGGGCGGCATGCCCTTCATGCGGCTGCCGAAGAACATGTTCAGGAACAGCGTCGTGACCATGTCGTCGCGGTGATGGCCCAGGGCGATCTTGGTAGCGCCCAGCTCGCCGGCCACGCGATAGAGGATGCCGCGGCGCAGGCGCGAGCACAGGCTGCAGGTCGTCTTGCCCTCGGGGATGAGCTTCTTGACGATGGAATAGGTGTCCTGGTTCTCGATGTGGAAGTCCACGCCGCGCGAACGCAGGTAGTTGGGCAGCACTTCTTCCGGGAAGCCGGGCTGCTTCTGGTCGAGGTTGACGGCGACGAGGCTGAACTTGATGGGCGCGCGCTGCTGCAGGTTGAGCAGAATGTCCAGCATGGCGTAGCTGTCCTTGCCGCCGGACAGGCAGACCATGACCTTGTCGCCGTCTTCGATCATGTTGAAGTCGGTGATGGCCTGGCCGACCTGGCGGTGCAAGCGCTTGGACAGCTTGTTGATCTCGTGGGCCGCCTTCTTCTCGGCGGCGGCTTGGTCAAGGTCAAGAACTTCAGACATGGCGTTCACCAGATTCCGGTTTCGGAGCTGACTGCAACTTCGCAGTCGGGAAAGATTTCGAGCTTGGTCAGCTTGACGCGCACGCCGACGACGCCGGTCAGGCTCATCAGGCGGTTGCTGAGCTTGCCCACCAGGGCCTCGACGAGGTCGGTGTGCTCGGTGGTGCACTCGTCGATGATGGCCGCGCGGATGCGGCGGTAGTCCAGCACGCGGCCGATGTCGGCGTCGCGCGCGACGATGGGCAGGGCGCCGAGGTTGACCTCGGCATCCACCTGGATGGGCTGGGGGCCGGTGCGCTCGAAGTCGAGGATGCCCAGGTTGGCCTTGAAGCGCAGCCCCTGCAGGTGGATGATCTGGCGGTTGTTGAAACGCTGCGGCGCGGCTGCGGGGCCTTCCGGGCGCAGGGCCTGCTCGATGAGCTTGGCGGCCTGCACGCCGTCGGCCAGGGCCGTCTGCACGCAGGGATGCCAGCGGGCGCTGGCGTCGCCGGCGACGAAGGCATGGGGGCGGTCGTGCTCGCTGAGCAGGGCGAAGGCGGAAGGCTCGGTCTCGAAGCCCAGCAGGGCGACGACAGTGTCGAAGCGCTCCTCGCCGACGGTCACGCCAGCATCGTCCGGGCGCAGCGCGTCGGGCAGGGGCGTGGCCAGGCGGAGCTGGATGCGCGGGTGGGCTTCGACGCGTGCCACCAGGTGCGTCTGGGCACGCCAGCTGCCGCGCGCCCACAGCGTCACGTCGCAGCCGCGATCGGCCAGGAAGAGGGCGTTCTCGGCGGCGTTGTCGCCCGCGCCGAGCAGCAGCATGCGGCCCGGGGCCAGCGTCTCGCGGCGGGACGTCAGCGAGGTGGCGTCAAGCACGCGCGGGTGGGGTACGGCGAAATAGCGCGCCGGGCGCAGCAGGCGCAGGCCGGTGGCGACCAGCAGGGCGCGGGCATGCACGTGCTCGCCGGTGGCCAGCTGCAGGGTCCAGGCGCCGGCGGCATGGCGGGCCGATTCGGCCTTGGTTCCCCGGCGCAGCGTGATGCCGGGTGTCTTCTCAACCTGTTGCGCGTAGTTCAGCGCCAGCTCGGCCAGTGCCGCGGCAGGCTGGCCCAGCACCCAGTCCTGGCGGAAGTCCAGGCCGCGCAGCGCGGCGCAGAGCTGGGGCTCGCGCTCCACCAGCAGAGTCGACATCCCCAGCTGCGCCAGCCACGACGCGGCGCTGCAGCCCGCGGGGCCGCCGCCGAGGATGGCAACGTCGATGGAGGTGGGGTCGGGCATGGGTGCAGCCGGGCAAAGCGCCGGATTATCCCAGCCGGGACTATTTCCGGGTTGCGCGCTTCCAGAGGCGCCACCCCAGCAGCGCGGCAAGGATCACGCCATAGACGGCCGGCTCGGTGAAATTGCTCTTGCCGGCGCGCATCCAGATGAAGTGCATCAGGGCTATGACGGCGACGGCGTAGACGGCCTTGTGCAGGGTCTGCCAGCGCTTGGCGCCCAGGGCCTTGATGGCCTTGTTGAAGCTGGTGGCGGCGAGCGGAATCATCAGCGCCCAGGCGGTGAAGCCCATGAGAATGAAGGGCCGCTCGGCGATGTCGGTGGCGATCTCGCCGAAGTCCAACCCTTGGTCCAGCCAGCCATAGGCCAGCAGGTGCAGCGTCGCATAGCTGAACGTGAACACGCCCAGCATGCGGCGGAATCTTGCGAGTGCGGCCAGCCCCGTCAGCTCGCGCAGCGGCGTGATGGCCAGCGTCAGCCACAGGCCGCGCAGCGTCCAGTCGCCCAGGCCGCGAATGATGGCCTCCGCCGGGTTGGCGCCGAGCTGGTTGGCGACGGCGCCATAGACCAGCCAGGCCAGTGGCGTGAGGCAGAGCAGGAACAGCACCACCTTCGCCGCTGGGTGCAGCAGCGCGCGCGTCAACGCGGGCTTCATCAGTAGTAGCGCTTCAGGTCCATGCCCGCGTAGAGCTGCCCCACCTGGGCCTCGTAGCCGTTGAACATCAGCGTCGGCCGCTTCTTGGCGAACAGGCCGTCCTCGCCGATGCGGCGCTCGCCCGCCTGGCTCCAGCGCGGATGCGGCACATTGGGGTTCACATTGGAATAGAAGCCGTACTCCTGCGGCGCGCTCTGCTCCCAGCTGCTGCGCGGCTGCTTCTCGACGAAGCGGATCTTGACGATGCTCTTGGCCGACTTGAAGCCGTACTTCCAGGGCAGCACCATGCGCACCGGCGCGCCGTTCTGGTTGGGCAGCACCTCGCCATACATGCCGAAAGTCAGCAGCGCGAGCGGGTGCATGGCTTCGTCCATGCGCAGGGCTTCCACATAAGGCCAGTCCAGCACGCCCGAGCGCAGGCCCGGCATCTGGGACTTGTCGGCCAGGGTGATGAACTCCACGAACTTGGCCTTGCCATTCGGCTCCGCCTTCTTGATCAGCTCTGACAGCGAGAAGCCCACCCAGGGGATGACCATGCTCCAGCCTTCGACGCAGCGCAGCCGGTAGATGCGCTCCTCCATGGTGCCGAGCTTCATCAGCGCGTCGAGGTCGTAATTGCCGGGCTTGGCGCATTCGCCCTCGACGGCCACCGTCCAGGGGCGGGGCTTGAGGGTGTGGGCGCGCTGGGCGGGGTCGGACTTGTCGGTGCCGAACTCGTAGAAGTTGTTGTACGAGGTCGCGTCGGCATAGCTGGTGGGCTTGTCCAGCACCAGAGCGCCGGCCACGGCTGAACGCACACCCGGCAATTTCGGCAGCTTGCCGCCGCCGGGGGCGGACTGGGCCAGGGCCCAGGGCGACGCGGCCGCCAGGCCCAGGCCGGCCAGTGCCGTGCGGCGGTTCAGGTAGACGCGGCGGGGCGTGATTTCGCTGGACAGGGGCTGGTGAGCGGCGGGGATCTTGATCAGCATGGGGTGTGCGATGCGAGGGAGTCTGGCGCTCGGTCGGCCAGGGATGGCCGGAACTTACACCGGCAGGCGCCGGCCCGTACGAGGTCATGTGTAAACCCGAGCGCCGCGCTGTCCTTGACTGCCGCCGCCCGGCCGCCGAGCATGCGCCATGCCTGCCTCCCTGTCGGCCCCCGCGCCCCTGCCTTGGCGCGACACCAAGCGCTACGCCTGGCTGCTGTCCGGCCTGTTCCCGGGGCTGGCCTGGCTGAACGTCTGGCAGGCCGGGCGCAGCGGCGAAGCCTTCTGGCTGTGGCTGCTGCCGGGTGTCATGTACACGCTGATCCCGCTGCTGGACACCCTGCTGGGCGAGGACCGCAGCAACCCGCCCGAGGGGCAGGTGCCGGCCCTCGAGTCCGACCGCTGGTATCTCGCCGTGCTGCTGCTCTTCGTGCCGCTGCAGTTCGGCCTGACGCTGCACGGCGCCTGGCTGGCCGCGCGCGGTGGGCTGGGCTGGGTGGGCTTCGCGGGCCTGGTGCTCACGGTGGGCGGCATCAACGGCATCGCCATCAACACCGCGCATGAACTCGGCCACAAGCACGCCGCCTGGGAGCGCTGGCTGTCACGCCTGGTGCTGGCGCCGGTGGCTTATGGCCACTTCTTCGTCGAGCACAACCGCGGCCACCACCGGCGTGTGGCCACGCCCGAGGACCCGGCCAGCGCGCGCCTGGGCGAGGGCTTCTGGGCCTTCCTGCCGCGCACGATGTGGGGCAGCCTGCGCTCCGCCTGGCATCTGGAGCGTGAGCGCCTTGCCGGCCGCGGCCATGGCCCCTGGCATTGGCGCAACCAGTGCCTGCAGGCCTGGGCCATGACGGTCGTGCTCTACGCCGGCCTGGTTGCCTGGCTGGGCTGGACGGTGCTGCCCTTCCTGCTCGTGCAGGCTCTCTACGGCGCCCAGTTGCTGGAGGTGGTGAACTACATCGAGCACTACGGCCTCTTGCGCCTGCGCGGCTCTGACGGCCGCTACGAGCGCTGCGCGCCCGAGCACTCCTGGAACAGCAATCACCGCATGTCCAACCTGTTCCTGTACCACCTGCAACGCCACAGCGACCACCACGCCCACCCGGCGCGCCGCTACCAGGCCCTGCGGCATTTCGAGCAGGCGCCCCAACTACCGAGCGGCTATGCCGGCCTGCTGTTGGTGGCCTATGTGCCGCCGCTGTGGTTCCGGCTGATGGACCACAGGGTGATGGCGCATTACGGCGGGGAGTTGGGGAGGGCGAATGTGCAGCTTGCGGCCCGGGGTAAGTTGGAGCGGCGGTGGGGCATCCCGTCGGCGCGTTGATGCGTGGACGGCTGGCCGGTTCGGCCGAGTGTTCGCAGCCGTTCAAGCGAGCGCTCTCACGTCAATCCTGCTTCGACACGTGCAGGCAGTGGAGCGCAAACAGTCCGCCGACTGCATGCCGCCCCCAATGAATCTTGTGCAGGAATGACCAGTGCCAAAGCGCGTTGTCGGCCTTGCCGGCGTCGAAGAGCACGAGGCCTCTCTTGATGTCCTTGTAGACGTCGAGGAGCTCGTCGCCAAGATCGCCCATGCACGGTGCCTCGTCGAGAAGCGGATCAGGATCGAAGCATTCGCGGTAATACCGGCCGAGAAATGGCGCGAGATTGGATTGGGCGCGTGCCCAATCGGGCGCTGGCAAGTCGGGAAGCCCATCCTTGTTTTCGGGGCCCGCTTCAGGAAGGACAAGTGCGGCGGCATATAGCCGCGCCAGCCAGTGGGCCGCCTGGGACTCAGGGCCGGCGCCGAGTGATTGCCCTTCACACCATCCGCAGAACCCGCGGGCAAGCTCGGCAAATTCGGTTGCTGTGGGTGGGAGCGGTGATTGCACGGGGTGTCTTGAGTCGCAAGCTTTTCAGGATAGCTTCGTGGTCGTCGGCGAATGGCCGCAATGGCGATTCAAGGAAGGGGGGCTTGCGTCTGCGATCGGCCAGTAGCGGCCGTCGACGACGGGCTGCTTCAGGGCATCCCGGCTTGCAGCGCACGCCCCATCGATTGAGCGGGGGCGCCGCCACTGCCGGGCATCGACGCGATGCGAGGCCCCTGGGATCCGGGTTCTCGGTATGAGCTTTCAGCACCTGGCAATGGCAACATCTATGCACCATCAGCCCCGCACTCAGTCTCCCCTCAGGAGTTTGTAACCAGCGCGGCATCTGCCGGGAAAAATATCACCCTGATAGCAGCGCGGAAGAGCGAAGGAAGTTGATATGCGACAAGCACTTGGGTGGCACGCAAAGCAACCCGTTACTGCGCGGGTTGCCGTGATAGGTCGCATCGACCTGCGGTCTACAACACGTTAGACCGCGCAACGACCCATGAAGGCTGTTCGAAGCCTGCTCCAAGTCAAAGTGCCAGGATGGGTACTTCCGCTCCTGTTCGCCGCCTCAATTGCTGCCGCCTTCTACGCTGGAAATTACATCGCTGAATCTGATGCATCGAGGCGCGAGGCCGAGAGAGCGCGGTTCGTTGATGCAGCCACGAGCGCGGACCAATTGAGACTGTATGCGTCTCTGCTAGCTCAGATCCGGTCCGGAAAAGCGGAAGGCGCCATTCGCGTGCTCGAGTTGCAGGCCCACGCACAGACCAAGGGCGCGGCCGAGTGCCTGGCAAATCAGATCTGCGCGACCCTCACGGCGGCGACGCCGGAGAAGCGCAGTCAATTGCGAGAGTTGGTGGCCGCTCATGCCACGTGGCCTTTGACGCCGACAAAATAGACTGGCGACCATGCTTGCCTTCACGCGGTCTAACAGGCCGGTCGACACGGACACGCTCCGGCAGCGCGCCCCGCGGCGCGCGGGTGATCGTGCACCTCGGGGCGCGCTGCCGGTGCGTGCCGGTCACCTCCAGCGTTAGGCCTCTACGAACATGCTTCACGAGCTTTGGGTCGAGTCGTCTGGGCAGACGTTCTGTCTCGCTGGGCTGAACGGTGATGCTGCTCGCGCGCTCCTTGAGCCGGGCGCGAGTTGCGTATGGACGGTCGATGCCGATAGTCACTTCGAGGCGATGACCAAGTACTACGAATACATGGGCTGGGGTGTGTACAAATCTGATTTTCCGGAAATCGACATGCAACCGTATTCGCTACGAGATGATGTGCCTCATGCCAATGACCGCTAGCAAGAGGCCTAACCCTGCGCTCCAGCGGACGGCTTCGCCGCCCGCTGAGCGCGAACGTTGGGCATCACTACGGCCAGTTCGCTGATGGCACCACCTCTTTCAACTACTGACGTTCCCGCAGTAAGGGACGACCAAACCCAGCAAGCGGTCCCGACCGCTTGGCGGCATGTACTTCGGTCCATAGCAGATGCGCTTGCAAAGCAGGATTACAGGCTAGTCGGAGACGTCCCCGGAGTTGATCCAGTCCCACCCGAACTTGCAGAACACATTCGGAATTCAATCGATGACTACGGGGCAACGCTGGTAGAGCTTCCGGATCAGACTTGGGAATCTTCAGTGTGCATGTGGTACGGCGGGCATTGGGATGTGCTTGTCGATTTGTGGACGAGAGAGGAAGGCAGAAGTGACTTGGTCCTGAATGCAAGGGTCACCGAAACACCTTTCGGATTCCGCTACAACGTTCACATGGTTTACGTCCCATGAATGCCGCGATGCCCAACCCTACATTGCAGCGGACGGCTACGCCGCCCGCTGAAATTCGGCGTTATGCCCCATGAACACCACGCTGCGACCTGCAACCGCCGAAGATGCGCCGCACGTCGCTGAGGTGCTCCTGTCGTCCCGCAAAGCCTTCCTGCCATTCGCACACCTCGCGCACACTGATGCTGAGGTGCGTCAGTATGTGAGCGAAGTACTCATCCCCTCGGGTGAGGTCACAGTCGCATGCGCGGCCACGGGCATTGTTGGAGTCCTGGCCACAGCGCGCGAATCCAACGTCAACTGGGTCAATCAGCTCTATATCGCCCCGGGTTACACGGGCCAAGGCATTGGCGCTCGCCTACTCAGTCACGCGCTGGCGACCATGCGGCGGCCGGTCAGGCTCTACACTTTCCAAGCCAACGCGCGCGCCCGGTCGTTCTACGAGCGGCATGGCTTCAAGGCCATCGCATTCAGCGACGGAAGTACCAATGAGGAGCAGTGCCCCGATGTGCTGTACGAACTTGCCTCTTCGGCCAGCGCTGGGGCATAACCTATCAGTAAAGCGGACACGCCTTCGGCACGCCGCTTGCTGCCAACGTTAGGCCTCGCAATTGACACCAGAGCAAATCTGCGCCGCCGTCAACAGTCTCGACACCGCCTCTACGTCTGCGGAGGAGTTGGCGTGGCTCGAACTGAAACCATTGGGCATCGCCGCAGTACCCTACTTGGCGGAAGCGTATGCGTCCTTCAAGAAGTGGCAAGGACGAACATCACTCGTCTTTCACTCGATCCGCTACGCACGAGCAAGTGAAGAAGCATTTCAACTCGGCCTTGCCGCCTTGAAGGACAAGTCGACGGTTGTTCGCTATCGAGCTTGCGGCCTGTTGGCGTACTCCCTGCGCCAAGATGCACTGCCTTCACTCATCGCCGCTTGCACTCACCCCGATAGCAAGACCGCTGCGGACGCGATTGCCGCCGTGGACGCCATCAGGAACAAGAATCATCATCTGTTCGTAGATCGTAGCCACACTGGTAGTTCATTCTGGGTCGTGAATGATGGCGACCGCGAGGCCTAACCATTCGGTGAACCGGATGCGCCACTGCATGCCACCGCTCGGCCTCATTTCATTCTGTCCCAGCGGCGTCACGCCGCGGCGCGCCGGTTAGCTCAAATCGTTAGACCTCAATGGATCCCCGTGTAGACTTTGTTGAGAGCGTCCTGGGTTTTCGCTTTGAGAACGGTTTCCGTGCGAAGTACCTTGAGCTAGGGGAGTCGATTGAGGATCTCGACTTTTGGTTTCACAACGCCCAGATCTTTCTCGAGCTTGACCGAGCGAACCCCATATCGACAACGCTGCGGCATGACGTACTGACTCTGATTGAGAGCATTCGACTTGACGCCCAAACGTTGTATCCGGCCCCAGAAGGTCTTGAAGACATGCTGTTTAACACTTCGGCGTACGAGTTCTCTGCCGAAGTGGAATCGTTCAAGCCAAAGGTAATTGAGCCCGTGCTCGCGCAGGAAGGCGCGGATCCGGAGATGAGGAATTGAGGTCTAACAAGTCATTCGACACAGACACGCTGCGGCAAGGCGCCGCGAGCCGTGCAGGTGAGCGTACGTCTCGCGGCGCCTTGCCGCAGCGTGCCGGTCAACTCCGACGTTGGGCATCAACCTCTTCCGCACGCAATGACCTGGATCTCTAATCTCATCGCCGAGTCAAAGCGGGACCTGGTGTTCATGTGGCACATCACATCCGGACGCTTTTCACGCGCGTCCATGACTGTGGCGCCATCCGACGCTGAGATTGGCGCGGCCATATCAGAGCTCGTTGCTGCCGGAGCGCGGGTCGGCTTTGGTAATCCTGATTCAACCGAGTTCGTTGTTCCCCAAGAGTTGCTGATTGATGGCGAGCCAGCGGCATCACGAATCGATGAATTGCGTCGCAGTGCTCCTGATGAGTACAAGTTCCTCGCGTTTGCGGTCCGTAAATCTGCTGCCCAACCCTTTGCTGCAGCGGAAGGCTTCGCCGCCCGCTGAGCGCCGACTATTTGGGCTTTCAATGTCGTTTTACCCGCCTCATGAATTGCCGCCAATGCGAAGCGCATCGCATGAGCGCCCGTTGCCGCAGGCCACGCCCCGGCGCATTGCCCGGTTCATTGTCGTGGCGGCTCTGGTCGGCCTGGCGCTTGCGTTGGCTCTGTATTGGAGCTTCGGCAACATCGTCGTAGTTGCGGTGGTTCCAGTTTTTGCCGCAGTGGGTTGGTACCTAGGCGGCAATCCGCTGGCGCTCAAGTCAGCTGGTGCTCGGCCTCATCAGGGACCAGTGCTTTGGTAGTCCATCCCGCCCTAAGCGGGCGCTTCTGCCGACGGCCTACGGCCGTGGCTGAGCTTTCGCGTTGAGCGTCTGCTCTTCGACGGCCTGCCCTGGAATCGCCGATTTCCGCTTCGCGTCGATGGCTGTCACACGATTGGCAGCTTCTGTCTCTCCTAGGCTCGGTCACCCCTCACCTGAAATCCCGACTCTCCGTCGGCAGCCTTCCCAGCAGCGGATTGAGATTGGTGAACCCCTGCGCCAGCAGATGCCGCACATCCCCGTCACCGCGCTGCCAGACGCCTTCGACAGCCAGCAGCCGCGCGCCGAGGATGGTGCCGCGGTGTTCCTCATAAACCTTGGGCCAGACGATGACCTGCACATTGCCGGTCTCGTCTTCCAGCGTGACGAAGAGGGTGCCCTTGGCCGTTTGTGGCTTCTGGCGGCCGGTGACGATGCCGCAGGCCTTGGCGCGGCGGCCGCTCTTGACGGCGTCGAGTTGCTGGGCGCTGAGCAGGCCTTCCTTCGCGAGTCGTGGGCGCAGCAGGGCGAGCGGGTGGCGGCGCAGCGTCAGGCCGGTGGCGGCGTAGTCCCACAGTACCTCCTCGCCCTCGGCGGCTGCCGGCAGGGCAAGGTCGTCCTCGGGCAGCAGGCTGCCCTGCAGCAGCTGTGGGACTGCGTGCAGGGCCGTCGCCTGCCAGACCTGCTGGCGGCGGTGGCCGGCGAGTGAGGTCAGCGCATCGGCGGCGGCGAGTTGCTGCATGTCCTGCTGGGTCAGGCGGGCGCGGAAGGCAAGGTCCTGCGGGTGGGCGAAATCGCCGTCGCGGGCGCGGGCCTGCTCGATGCGATCGGCCGCCTCGTCGCCCAGGCCGCTGACGAGGCGCAGGCCCAGGCGAACGGCGGGCTGGTATTCACCGTCGCGGTGCTCAAGGGTACTGTCCTTGTTGCTGTGATTCACGTCGATGGGGCGCACCTCGATATGATGGCGGCGCGCGTCCTGCACCAGCTGACTGGGCGTGTAGAAGCCCAGCGGCTGAGAGTTCAGCAGCGCACACAGGAAGGCCGCGGGCTCGTGGCATTTGAGCCAGGAGCTGACATAGGTCAGCAGGGCAAAGCTGGCGGCGTGGGACTCCGGGAAGCCGTAGGAGGAGAAGCCCTTGATCTGGCGAAAGATGCTCTCGGCAAAGGCGTCCTCGTAGCCGTTCTTGCGCATGCCGCTGACGACCTTGTCGTAGTACTTGTCGAGCACACCGGGGCGTTTCCAGGCGGCCATCGCGCGGCGCAGCTCGTCAGCCTCGCCGGCAGAAAAACTGGCCGCGATCATCGCGATCTGCATCACCTGCTCTTGAAAGATGGGCACCCCGCAGGTTCGGTCGAGGGCATCCCTCAATTCCTCCTTCGGGTACTTGATCTGACCCTTGGGCAGCAGCCGGTTCTTCAGATACGGATGCACCATGCCGCCTTCGATCGGGCCAGGCCGCACGATCGCGACCTCCACCACCAGGTCGTAGTAGGTGCGCGGCTGCAGCCGCGGCAGCATGGACATCTGCGCGCGTGATTCGATCTGGAAGACGCCGATGGTGTCGGCCTTGCAGATCATGTCGTAGGTGGCGGTGTCGTTGTCCGGGATGGTCAGGTCGATGCAGGTGCCTCGCATCGGGTTGACGAGATCGAAGCACTTCTTGATCGCCGTGAGCATGCCCAGGGCCAGCACGTCGACCTTCATCATGCGCAGCTCGTCGATGTCGTCCTTGTCCCACTCGATGACGCTGCGTTTTTCCATCGTCGCGTTCTCGATGGGCACGAGGCGCTCCAGCAGCCCCTCGGTCAGCACAAAGCCGCCGACGTGCTGGGAGAGATGCCGCGGCAGCCCATTGAGCTGGCGGCCCAGCGTGATGAGCTGCAGCAGGCGCGGGTCATCCTCGGCCATGCCGAGCTTCTGCAGCAGCTCGACGCGGTGCTCTTCGGGCAGCACCTGGGTGGACCAGCCGCTGTGGTCCTGGCTCATCACATCGAGTTGCTCCTCGCTGAAGCCCAGCGCTTTGCCGACGTCGCGGATGGCGCTCTTGGGGCGGTAGCAGATGACGACGGCGGTCAGCGCAGCGCGCTCCCGGCCGTATTTGTCGTAGAGGTACTGGATGACCTCCTCACGGCGCTCGTGCTCGAAGTCGACGTCGATGTCGGGCGGCTCATTGCGCTCACGGCTGATGAAGCGCTCGAACAGCAAGGTGCTGCGATCCGGATCCACCGACGTGACGTGCAGGCAGTAGCAGACGATGCTGTTGGCCGCCGAGCCGCGGCCCTGGCAGAGGATGTCGATGCTGCGAGCAAAACGCACGGTGTCGGCGACTGTCAGGAAGTAGTGCTCGTAGCCCAGGCCCTCGATCAGTTCGAGTTCGTACTCGATGCGGAATTTCCATTTGTCGGGGACGCCGCCCTTGGACCATGGCCAGCGCTTTTCCGCGCCCTCGTAAGTCAGGGCGCGCAGGTGCTTGCGTGGTGTCGTGTCTGGGGGCACGACCTCGCTCGGGTACTGGTACTTGATCTCGTTGAGGCTGAATTCGCAACGCGCCGCCACCTGCAGCGCCTCCCGCATCAACGCCTCCGGATACACGCGCGAGATGCGGTAGGTGCTGCGCAGATGCCGCTCCGCATTGGGTTGCAGATCAAACCCGCACTCGGCCACCGTGCGGCCCAGACGGGTCGCCGTCATGACGTCCTGCAGCGACTTGCGAGAGCGCACATGGAAGTGCACATCGCCCGCGGCGACCAGGGGCAGGGCGGTTTCTTCGGACAGGGTCTGCAGGCGCTGCAGCCACAGCGCGTCGCTGGCTTCACGCATCAGCTCGACGGCGATCCAGGCGCGGCCGGAGAAATGGCGCAGCACCCAATGCGCGGCTGGTGCCAGCTCGGCATCGGGGGCCTCGCGCGGCAGTACGAGCAGGGCCAGGCAGTCGCCCAGCTTGTCGGGCGCGAGCTGGCGCCAATGCAGCGTGTACTCGCCCTTGACCGGGCTGGCCCGGCGCAGCCGGGTGATGAACTGGCTGAGATTGCCGTAGCCGTTGAGGTTCTGCGCGATCAGCACGAGCTTGAAGCGCGGTGTTCCAGCATCGTCGCGGACGAGGAATTCGCTGCCGATCAGCAGCTTCATCAGCTGGGGCTGCTCGATGTCGTCACTGGGCAGTCCCGCCTCTTTCGCGGCCTCCTTCAATTGGTGATGCACCGCCTCGCGCATCTCGCGCAGTTGCTTGTGCGCGCGCACGACACCGGCCAGTGAGCATTCGTCGGTGATGGCCAGGGCCTCGTAGCCCAGTTCGACCGCGCGCTCCACCAGTTCGGACGGCTCCGAGGCGCCGCGCAGGAAGCTGAAGGCCGACAGGCAATGCAGCTCGGCGTAGCCTGGCAGCTCGCCGCCTGAACCGGGAAACGGAGATGGCCGCCCACCATCCGCCGCCCGTCGCAGCTCGGCCTCAGAGGCGATGCCTTGCTCACGCAGCATCGCCAGTCTCTCGTCTCGGTCGGACATGGGAGGCGTCATTGGTGCACCCTTCGGCCTGCGGCCTGTCCCGCCAAGCGGGAGTGAGCTTGCTTGGGGCGGCCCTGCGCTGCGCTCATGCGAACACTCCATGAAGAAACCAGCCCGGGGAGGCGGATGGGGTGGAAGAAGGCCGCTCGTGATAGACCCACAGCAGGCCGCGCGAGTCGCTGCGGTAGACGAAGTAGTCGCGTGCCTGCATGCCGCTGTGCCCTTCCCACCAGCCGGCCTCGACGCGATGCGGGCCGCTGATGAGGGTCAGGGGGCCGCAGTAGGTCGGCTGTTCACGCGCATCGGAGCGCAGCGGCCGCGGCGGCTGGACGAGCCAGGTGGGCTGGGGACCGCAGGGGCGGCGCGACGCGGGCGCCGGCGGCGCGGGCCAGGCCTGCCAGCTTTGCATCTGGTCCAGGCGATGGTCTTCGCGCAGCCGGCCCTCGCGCACATGGTCGGCCCCCAGGCGCACGGACAGCCGCTCCAGCAGCGCATTCGTCGTCGTGCGCTCGGCCGGGTCGCTGGGGCCGGGCAGCAGGCTGACGCTGCCTTCCTGCAGCGGCAGGACGCTGTCGGCGCTGAGGCGGATCTCGCCGGCGGGTGCCGGCAGCTCGGTGCGGGCGAGGTGCTCGCCGAGCAGGCGCGTCAGGCGCGGCAGGTCGCGCGTCGTGTCGGCGGTGGCGATGTCGATCTCGCCGCTGCCGGCCACGTCGCGGGCGCGCATGGCGTCGTGCTGCCAGGACAGGCGCAGCGCCCGCACGCCGGCGTGGCGGGCGGCAAGGAAGGCGCAGAGCTGGCGCAGCAGCACCTCGGCGAAATGCAGCAGCACGGGCGCATGCTCGACGCGATAGGGCAGCTCCAGCCGCGCGTCGAACTGGTCGGGCAGGCTCAGCCATTCGTGCACCTCGGGCAGGTCGCCATAGGCCTGATCGAGTGCCTTCAGCAGGGCCGGGCCGAAGCGCCGGGCCAGGGCCGGCCGCGGCAGCCGGCGCAGCTCGCCCAGGCGGGTGCAGCCCAGGCGGGCCAGCATGGCGTGGTGGGTGTGGGCCGCTGTCAGTGCCGACAGGGGCAGAGCGTCCAGGCGTTCGCTCAAGGAGCCGGGCGTGGCGTCGGCACAGCGTGCCAGCGCCAGCGCGCCCAGGGCCGTCTGCGCCCAGGCCATGGGGCCCAGGGCCAGGCCGGCCTGCGCCGCCTGCTGCTGCAGCCGCTGGCGCAGGGCGCGTGCGCCGCGGAACAGCCTCAGGCTGGTGGACACCTCGGCAACGACGGCCTCCTCCAGCCGCGCGACGCGCGGCGTGAAGCTCAGCGCCAGCCAGCCCAGGGCGTCGACATCGCCGATGTGATTTGTTGACCCCCAGAGCAGGGCCGAGCCCTGCCCGCCCCCCGAGGGGGGCAAGGAAACTGGGGGCGGCCCGGCGTTTCCTTGGGCATCAGGCGTGCAGCACAGGGCGAGCCAGCGCATGGGGGCGCTCCGTCGAAGGGCTGGCCGGTTCTGGCGCGGGAACCGGCAGCGGTGCGGGCAGGGGCTTGCGCTTGGCCGCCGTCAGCAGGGGCGCGACCTCGCCCGGCACGGCCTGCAGGGCCAGCCAGCCCTCGTGAGCGGGGCCACGGCGCTTGAGCAGGTGCACGTCCAGGCTCCAGCCTTCGCCCGGCCGCACGACCAGGCGCAGGGGCGAGGCCGAAGATTGCTGGCTGACGTGTTCCGGCCTTACCAGGAAGGCGGGGGCGTCCGAGCTCAGGGCGCTGACCTGCAGGCGGCGGATCTGCTCGGGCCGTGCCTCGGGCAGCCAGGCCAGCACGGCCACGCGCGACTTGATGGCCTGCTCGGCGGCCCAGAGCTGCTGGGCGGGTGTGTCGGCCGACACCCAGATCAGTGCCGACGGCGGCAGCCCCAGGGCCTGCAGGCCCGGCAGATGCGGGGTGTGGGGCGGGTTGATAAGCAGCAGCGAGCGCAGGCCCGGCGCAGCGGTGCGTTGGCGGCGGCCGGGGCTGGCGGCCACGGGCAGAGACTGGGCCTGCCACCAGCCTTGCAGGCCCGGCGCCAGCAGCCGCCACTCCAGCACGCCGGGCTGCGCTGTCAGCAGTTCGGTGACGGCGCGCCGGGGCCAGCCACCGCCGGGCAGCTCGGCGTCCAGCGCTTCAAAGCCGCTGGGCAGGCTGGGGTCGACGCTGGGGCTCAGGCTGCTGCCGCGCCACAGCCGGCCTTCCAGATGCGGCTCCAGCACCAGCCGGCCCGCCGCAGTGGAAGGCGCCAGATGGCCCGACGAAAGGGGCTGGACAGGAGGGGCGGCAGAGGCGGGCAGCATGGCCGGAGCAAGCGAAGCGGGGAAGAAACGGGAGCTTGAATGAGACCACAATACTGTATGTATATCCAGTATTTTCTGCTTATGATTCCGACTCGGCCGCCAGCATTTCACGCCTGCTCAGGAGAGCTTCCATGCAACTCGCCCCGCTGATCTGCGTCCGCGACGTGCTCGCCAGCAGCCGCTGGTACCAACGCCTGCTGGGCGCCCACAGCGGCCATGGCGGCGACGAGTACGAGCGCATCAACGACGCTGGCGGGCGCCTGGTGCTGCAACTGCACCGCTGGGACGTTGGCCACGACCATGGCCCGCTCGGCGACCCGGCCCTGCCGCCCGGCAATGGCGTGCTGCTGTGGTTCGAGCTGGCGGACTTTGACGCCGCCGTCGCGCGGGCCGAGGGCCTGGGTGCCGAGGTCGTCAGGCCCAGGCGCTGGAGCGAGAACGGCAACTGGGAGTTCTGGCTGCGCGACCCCGATGGCTATGCACTGGTGCTGACCAGCCCCTTGCCCTGATGATGCGCCCCACTTTCCAGGAGATGCCTCGATGCCGATGAATGACTATCTGGTGCTGTCCCGCGGCCAGTGGGATGCCGAGGCCAGCCCGCAGGCCGTGCAGGCCGCCATCGACGCCTTCTATGTCTGGTACGAGCGGGGCCTGGCCCAGGGGCGGCTCAAGCCTGGCAGCCGCCTGGAGCCGGGCTGCCGCGTCGTCGGCAAGAACCTCATCACCGACGGCCCCTTTGCCGAGACCAAGGAGTGGGTCGGCGGCTACTGGTTCATCGTCGCCGAGACACTGGAGCAGGCCGCGGCCATCGCCGCCGAGAACCCCTGCCTGCAGTTCGGCCTGACGATGGAGATCCGTCCGCTGGACGCCAGCCGCGCCGATGTGAGGGTGGCGACCAACGAGACGCCAGCCACCTGGCGTTAGGAGAAGCCGTCGCCGTCGAAGTCCACGACGTCCTCGTCGCGGGCGAGGGTCGGTGGCGCGTCCTTGGGCTTCATGGCTTCCAGCTGCTCGCGCAGCTTGGCGACCTGGTCCAGCCAGTAATTGGGCGTGCCGAACCAGGGGAAGGCCAGCGGGAAGGCCGGGTCGCCCCAGCGGCGCGCCAGCCAGGCGCTGTGGTGGATCATGCGCATGGTGCGCAGCGGCTCGATGAGGCGCAGTTCGCGGTCGTCGAACTCGGCGATCTGCTCGTAGCCGTCCAGCACGGCATTCAGCAGGCGTCGGGCGGCATCGGGCTCTTCACCGGAACCAGGCAGCAGCATCCACAGGTCCTGCACGACCGGGCCGGTCACGGCGTCGTCGAGGTCGACGAAATGCGGGCCGCGGTCGGGCGTCCACAGGATGTTGCCGGGGTGGCAGTCGCCGTGCAGCCGCGTGAGCTGCAGGTCGGGCAGGCTGTCGAAGGCGGCCTGGATGGCGTCGATGCAGCGGCGTGCGGCGTCGTCCCAGCTGGATGCGATCTCCGGCGGAATGGCGTCATTGGCCATCAGCCAATCACGCGCCATCTGAGCCGGCGCGGCGCTGGCCCAGCCCAGGCGCTCGGCAAAGGGCTTCTGGCGGCCGACACCATGCAGGCGGGCCAGCAGCCGGCCGATCCAGCGCAGCACCTCGGGGTCTTCCAGTTCCGGCCCGCGGCCGCCCTGGCGCGGCGTGACGGCCAGGCGCTGGCCCTGGTAATGGAAGAGGGTGGAGCCGCCGTCCAGCGGCCACGGCGCGGCGACGGGCACCTCGGCGGCAGCCAGTTCGGCGGCGAAGGCGTGCTCTTCCAGGATCTGCGCATCGCTCCAGCGCGCCGGGCGGTAGAACTTGGCGACGGCGGCCGAACTGCCAAACTGGGCATCCTCCAGATGCAGCATCAGCACGCGGTTCTCGAAGGAATTGAGCTGCAGCAGCCGGCCGTCGGCGCGCAGGCCGGCGGCATCGAGGGCGTCGAGCATGAACTCCGGCGTGAGGTCGCCGAAGCTGAGGTCAGGGGTCGCGTGAGGCATCCGGCGAGTGTCGCCGGTGCAGGCTGTCAGCGTCGCGGACGCTGCGTGGCGTAGCGGGGCGCGTCGACGACGACACCGACGATGTCGTCCATCATGGCTTCCTCGTCGGCGTCATCCAGCACAGGCAGGCTGCGCGGGTTGTAGCGCGCTGTGTCCAGGTTGCGCTGGGGCAAGCGGCGCTGCGGTTGGTGTTGCGGCGCGGGCTGGGCGGGCATGCGGGCGTGGTGGCGCTCGCGCTCGCGGTCCCGATCGCCATAGCCGTCGTTGCCGCCGAAGACGCCAGCGTCCTGCCACAGCGGCAGGGGCTGGGAGAACTGACCCCAATCGCTGCCGAACTCATCCTCGCTGCTGCTCGTGCGGCGGCGCGACAGGCTGGATGTTGCGGCCGGCGCGGGCAGCGGGCCGCGCGAATTGCTGCTCTGCGGCACGAGCAGCTGCAATTCGGCGACGCTGGGGAGTTGGTCCATGGCGCAGCGCAGATAGCGCACGCGGCAGGCGGACAGCACGGCATGCTTGATCTGCAGGTTGCGCGGCGTGACGCCGCGTTCGCCCTCGAGGTCGATGGCGGCCAGCACGCGGCCATTGGGGCTGCAGACGGCGAAGGTCACATGGGAGGCGCCGAGGAGGTCGAACCAGTAGCGGACCTCTTTGGCCTCGGTCGGCTGGCAAAAGCGCACCAGCGGCAGCTTGGACAGCACGACGTGATGGGGCAGGGCCTCGCGCAAGAGGCGGAAGACGCGCCGCTCGTCAGTCGTGAACACCGGCCGTGCCGTGAGTGACCACTCCGCTGGCAGGCCTTTATTGGCGTACGCGGGGCGACGCAGCGCCCAGATCAGGCTGATGGCCAGACCCAGCACGCAAACAGCCAGCGCGGCGATCCAATAGATGGCGTACGGCATATCCCTCAGGGATTTCGGCGGATGACGCCGACCTGTTGGATTCGCGGCGCAATGGACGGTCAATGTAGCGCAACGTCCCTAAAAGACATTACTCGCTAGTCCCGATTCCCCCGCGCCTGAGGGAGCAGGGCGTCTTGCAAACGATCGTCAGCCGGTCATTTATTCCTTGGCGGCGCGACCTGACGATTCGAAATGGGCCTTGACCTCGGCCACGCTGTCGACGAACCCGCTGAGCACCTGGGCCTGACGCTTGAACTGGAAGTCCAGTTCACCCAGATGACGCTCCAGGGCCTGCTCGACCTGCGAACTGAAGGACTCAGGCGGCAGGCGCAGATAGGCCGCGGACTCCCCGCCATCGCGCTCGACGAGAGCGCCGGCCGCCGCAGCGATGCGCAGCATGGGCCGGTTCTCGCTCAGCGCATGGATGAACAGGGTGTCGATGCCCCGGTTGCGGGCGTGCAGGGCCGCGGCGTCGAAAAGCCGCCGGCCCAGCCCCCGGCTGCGCGACTGCGGCAGCACCGAAACGCCGAACTCGGCCATCGCGCGGTCGGATTCGGTGCCGGACAGCGGCTGTGCATAGGCCAGGTGGGCCAGGGCAATCAGCTGCAGGCGGCGGTTGAAGATGCCCAGCACCTCGTCGCGGGCGAAATCGATGCTCAGCGCATATTTGCGGATCTGCTCGTCGGAGGCCGGGTAGCCGAAACGCAGATAGCGGTCGTGCGGCTCCAGCGCCAGCAGGTGCTCGATGATGCGGCGGCGATGGCGCCGGGCCAGGGAGCGGATGGGCACCCAGGTTGACAGCCTCTCCAGCGCGGCGCGTGCGCTGGCCAGCGGGCCGGGCGCCTCGGCGGGCGCAGTGACCGGCGCATTCGGGTCGGGGCCGAAGGCCGACAGCTCGTGATCCCAGTCCGCCGTGAGCTCGGCGGGCGGGGTGGAGGGGTCGGCGGGCGGGGGCTTGGGCATGGCAGGGCCTGCAGGTATGCGAAGGTTAACGCGTTGATCCTTTCCAAACCACTGGCGTCGCTGGTACACTCGTGGGCTTTTCCGTCAAAAGGCTGCGGGAAAGAACCCCGCCGAGAGGCTGTGCATCAGACACAGCACCGAGGTGGGAAGAAGTTTCAGCCATACATCGCCGGCTTCTCAACAGAGGGGTCGGCACAGCGAAAGCTACTCTCATGAAGACCTTCAGCGCCAAGCCGGCCGAAGTGACGCACGAGTGGTTTGTGATTGACGCCACCGACAAGGTGCTCGGACGTGTTGCCAGCGAAGTGGCACTCCGTTTGCGCGGCAAGCACAAGGCCATCTACACGCCTCACGTCGACACCGGTGATTTCATTGTCATCGTCAACGCCGACAAGCTCCGTGTCACTGGCAACAAGGCCACCGACAAGGTGTACTACCGTCACTCGGGCTTCCCTGGCGGCATCTACGCCACGAAGTTCAAGGACATGCAAGCCAAGCACCCCGGCCGCGCGCTGGAAAAGGCCGTCAAGGGCATGCTGCCCAAGGGCCCGCTGGGTTACGCCATGGTCAAGAAGCTGAAGGTTTATGCAGGTCCCTCGCACCCGCACACCGCCCAGCAGCCCAAGGCTCTCGAGATCTAAGGAACGGCCATGATCGGAAATTGGAATTACGGTACTGGTCGCCGCAAGTCGTCGGTTGCTCGCGTCTTCATCAAGAAGGGCACGGGCCAGATCATCGTCAACGGCAAGACCATCGACGCTTACTTCGGTCGTCAGACTTCCATCATGATCGCCAAGCAGCCCCTGCTGCTGACGAACAATGGTGAAGCCTTCGACATCAAGGTGAACGTGCACGGTGGTGGCGAATCCGGCCAAGCCGGCGCCCTGCGCCTGGGCATCACCCGCGCGCTGATCGACTACGACGCAGCCCTCAAGCCCGAACTGAGCCGCGCCGGCTTCGTCACGCGTGACGCGCGTGAAGTCGAGCGTAAGAAGGTCGGTCTGCACGGCGCCCGTCGCAGGAAGCAGTTCTCGAAGCGTTAATTCATACGCTTTGGACACAAAAGGCCGCTCCAAGCGGCCTTTTGTTTTTGCGCCGACAATCCCCATATTCGTCTCTCCGGACAGATTCACAGGAGCCTCGCCATGAGCGCCGTGCTTGATACCCCCGTCTCCGCCGACATCCCCGTGCCCCTGGTGTTCACCGACAGCGCCGCTGACAAGGTGCGCGACCTGGTGGCCGAGGAAGGCAACCCGGACCTGAAGCTGCGTGTCTTCGTGCAGGGCGGCGGCTGCTCCGGCTTCCAGTACGGCTTCACCTTCGATGAGGCCGTCAACGAAGACGACACGCAGATGCAGAAGAACGGCGTGACGCTGCTGATCGACTCGATGAGCCTGCAGTACCTGATGGGCGCCGAGATCGACTACAAGGAAGACCTGCAGGGCGCCCAGTTCGTCATCAAGAACCCGAACGCCACGACGACCTGCGGCTGCGGTTCGAGCTTCTCGGTCTGATCAGGCCGGGTACAAGCAACCCAAGAGCCGCGGCCCCGCGGCTCCCGTAACGGCCGGCAGATTGCCCGGCCGTTTTGTTTTGAAGCACATCGCCAGCCAGGCGAAGGCGGCCGCCTCGACCTGATCGACCGGCAGGCCATGCTGGGCGCTGCTCTCGATGGCAATGCCGGGCAGCAATTCGCCCAGGCGCTGCATCAGCCGCCCATTGCGCGCGCCGCCGCCGCAGGCGATCAGCGCAGCGGCAGCGGGCATCCCGGCCTTGAGCGCATCGGCAACGCTGCGTGCCGTCAGCTCCAGCAAAGTGGCCTGCACGTCCTCGGGCGCCTGGCCGGGCGACAGCCTTGCTTCCAGCCAGCCGGCATGGAAGAGGTCGCGGCCCGTGCTCTTGGGCGGCGCCAGCGCGAACCAGGGTTCAGCCAGCAGGGCGGCCAGCAGTTCGGGCAGTACGCGGCCGGTGCTGGCCCAGGCGCCATCGGCGTCGAAGGCCTGGCTGCGATGCTGGGCGATCCAGCCGTCCATCAGGCAATTGGCCGGGCCGGTGTCGAAGCCGCCCGTCCGCCCATCGGCGAACAGCAGGCTGAGATTGGCGATGCCACCGAGATTGAGCACGGCGACGTCCTGCCCCTGGGTGGCAAAGGCCGCGCGATGGAAGGCAGGCACCAGGGGCGCGCCCTGGCCGCCGGCGGCGACATCGCGGCTGCGCAGATCGCAGACCACGTCAATGCCGGCCTGCTCGGCCAGCAGGGCGCCATTCAGCAACTGCGTCGTGTAGCCATCAAAGCCGGCGGGGTTGTGGCGCACCGTCTGGCCGTGGGCGCCGAGGGCGGCGACCTGCGTGCGCAGCGTGCCGGTGGCCTCCAGCAGCTGGGCGGTGACATCGGCATAGCTGCGTGCCACGCCGTTGGCGGCCAGGGCCGCGCGGTGGAGTTCGTCGGGGCCGGGTGCGTTCAGCGCCAGCAGTTCGTCGCGCAGTGCGGGTGCGAAGGGCGCATGGACATGGCCCAGCACCGCCTGGCCATCGAAGAGCACCGCATCGACACCGTCGAGCGAAGTGCCCGACATCAGCCCGATATAGAGCTGGGAGTCTTCAGTCGGCGGCAGAGACGCCATCCATGGTCTCGGCCACGGCCAGCTGGGTCTTGACGCTGGCGACGGTCTGCAGGAACTGCGACTTGGCGTAGCCCGGCAGCGTGATGGCCTCGGACGCCTTCGCGATGGTGCGCGGGTCCATGTGGCGGCCGCCGACGCGGAACTCGAAGTGCAGATGCGGGCCGGTAGCCCAGCCGGTCGAGCCGACGGCGCCGACGCGCTGGCCCTGCTCGATGCGCTGGCCCTTCTTGACGTCGATCTTGCTCAGGTGGGCGTAGACCGTGCTGCGGTCGCCGTTGTGGCGCACCTGCACGACATTGCCGAAACCGTTCTGCCAGCCGGCCATCTCGACCAAGCCATCACCCACAGAGCGCACGGCCGTGCCGGTCGGCGCGCCGTAGTCGACGCCGTTGTGCTGGCGCCAGGTGTTGTGGATGGGATGCAGGCGCATCGCGAAGCCGCTGGTGATGCGCGAGAACTCCATCGGGCTGGCCAGGAAGGCGCGGCGCTTGCTCGTGCCGTCGAAGCCGAAGAAGCTGCTCTTGCCGGTGGCGCTGTCCTTGAAATAGACGGCTGAGTAGGTGCGGCCGTTGTTCGTGAACTCGCCGGCCAGCAGGCGGCCGACGCCGCCGTCCCAGGTGATGGGCTCGCCATCGGCCGTCAGCGTCTCGTAGACGATGCTGAAGCGGTCGCCCTTGCGCAGTTCGCGGTGGAAGTCGATGTCGCCGGAGAACATGTCGGCCATCTGCGAGGCGATGGCGTCGGGAATGTTGGCGTCATCCGTCGCGGCGAACAGCGAGGTGCGGATGCTGCCGCTGCCCAGGGCGACCTGGGCCTGCAGCGGCGCCGTCTCGGTGCGGGCGGCGAAGCGGGCGCCGACGCGGCTGATGGTCAGCCGGGTGAAGTGACTCCCCTGCTGCTCGACCTTCTCGGCCGGGAAGCGCACGACGATCTGCTGCACCTGGCCCGAAGCATCCGCCGTCAGGTGGACCATCTTGCCGGCGCGGCCCTGCAGCACGCGGCGGCCCAGCGAGTCGGTGCGCAAGAAGGCGGCGGCAGCCGGATCGAAGGCGCCGGCACGCTTGAGCAGGCTGTCGGGGGTGTCGCTGGAGCGGGTGGCCTCGGCGCGGGTCAGGCCGATGGCATTGGCGGCCAGCTCATCGAGTTGACTCTCGATATCGGGCGTGGCGACGGTTTCCACCAGGGTGCGCTTGGGCAGCTCGGCGGCATCGGGGGCCAGCGGCGCAATGCCGAAGGCGGTCACGGCAAAGCAGCTCAGCAGGCCGACGACGGTGGCCGTCAGCGTGCGCGGATGACGGGCGGCAAAGGCCTCGGCATGCTGCAGGCTGGCTTGGAGTTGCTGAAGACGGATCTGAACGGTCACTCTCGGTATTCCCGGGGTTGTCGCTGGGGCAATCCCGGCCGAGCCGGTTCCACGCGCAGGCCGCTCGTGGGCGGCCCTTAAAATCCCTGGATTGGTTGTGTTGTTGATACAACACCCCCAAAACGAAGGGTGAATTCTAACGGCTTTGTCCTACCCGGCATGCCGGTTAACCCCGATGGATCAACTACTTAACAGAAAGCCCGTGTAAAGACGGGCCGCCCGAGACGCCCATGTCCGACGCCGCGAAATTCCCCATCACCGATGCCGTCCTGGAGGCGCTGGCCGTCACGCGCCGCGGCGTGGATGAGCTGCTGCCGGAGGCGGAGTGGACGAAAAAGCTGGCCCGCTCGGCCGCCACGGGCGTGCCGCTGCGCATCAAGCTGGGCCTGGACCCGACGGCGCCCGACATCCACGTCGGCCACACGGTGGTGCTGAACAAGATGCGCCAGCTGCAGGACCTCGGCCACCAGGTCATTTTCCTGATCGGCGACTTCACCTCGCTGATCGGCGACCCCTCGGGCCGCAACGCCACCCGCCCGCCGCTCACCAAGGAACAGATCCAGGCCAACGCCGAGACCTATTACGCCCAGGCCAGGCTGGTGCTGGACCCGGCCCGCACCGAGATTCGTTACAACTCCGAGTGGAGCGAGCCGCTGGGTGCGGCCGGCCTGATCCAGTTGGCGGCCAAGTACACCGTTGCCCGCATGATGGAGCGCGACGACTTCACCAAGCGTTTCGCCGCCCAGACGCCGATCTCGGTGCACGAGTTCCTCTACCCGCTGATGCAGGGCTATGACTCGGTGGCGCTGAAGGCCGACCTGGAGCTGGGCGGCACCGACCAGAAGTTCAACCTGCTGATGGGCCGCCACCTGCAGCAGGAATACGGCCAGGAGCCGCAGTGCATCCTGACCATGCCGCTGCTGGAGGGCCTGGACGGCGTCGAGAAGATGTCCAAGTCCAAGAACAACTACATCGGCATCACCGAGCCGGCCAACACCATGTTCGCCAAGATCCTGTCGATCAGCGACGTGCAGATGTGGAAGTGGTACGAGCTGCTGTCCTTCAAGTCCATCGCCGAGATCGCGGCGCTGAAGGCCGAGGTCGAGGGTGGCCGCAACCCCAAGGACGCCAAGGTCGCGCTGGCCAAGGAGATCACGGCGCGCTTCCACAGCGCGGCGGCGGCCGATGCGGCGGAGCAGGACTTCATCAACCGCTCGCGCGGTGGTTTCCCGGACGATGCTCCCGAAGTACAGCTCAGCGGCGCCCCCATGGGCATCGCTCAACTGCTGAAGGCAGCCGGCCTGGTCGCATCCACGAGCGAAGGCTTGCGCATGATCGAGCAGGGTGGCGTGCGCCACTCGGGAGAGGTCATTTCCGACAAGGGACTGAAGCTGGACGCTGGCGAGCACAGGCTGCAGGTCGGCAAGCGCAAGTTCGCGCGTGTCGTGCTGAGCTGAGTGGCTGATGCCATCCGCGTGAGCATGCCCGCGCCGGGCGTGGATCTACGCGGCCATTTCGAGGCGCTGCTGGCCAGCGGCAGCCTCGATCCCGCCCTGGACCTCAGCGTCGTCGAGTTCGACGAACTCGCCCAGCTCGCGGGCGTTGCCGTGACCGGGGTCGAGGCATCGGCCGCCGACATCGCCATCCGCTACACGGTCGCCTGGACCGCCTTCCATGCCTGCGATGACCGCAGCTTTGGCGGCCGCCATGCGCGCCTGCTGCGCGGTCGCGCCGAGGGCGGCGCGTGGGTGTTTGAGCGGAACCAGCCCCAGCAGCGCGAAGCCGACGAGTTCTGACGCCGTTCGCGGCTCCTGCTTGCTGTTCCCGCCTCGCGCTGTCGATTCGTCGCAGCGCGGTCGCGGCCAAGGCCCGGCATCCGCACAGTGCGGGGCATCGCAACGCCATCAGGAGCCCACCATGCACCCCACCGTCCCCGCCTGGCCCTTCGTCATCCTCGCCGTGCTGCTGGCCCTGGGCTATCGCCAGTCGCTGGACCGCACGGTGCGGCCCGCCACCCTCGCCAAGGTGGCCATCGCCATGCTGGTTCTCTCCCTGGCCGGCGTCGCGACGGCCTTCGGCATGGGCCTGGTGGCCGTGCTGGCCTGGGCCGCGGGTCTCGCCGCCGCCGCCGTGCTGGGCGGCCCGGCGTTTGCGCCGCGAGGCCTGGCGCGCGAAAGTGATGAGGCCGTGCGCATGCCCGGCAGCTGGGTGCCGATGGGCCTGATGATGGGCATCTTCATGACCAAGTTCGGCCTGGGTTTCGCGGCGGGCATGGGCGCCCATGTGCTGCAGGAGTCCTGGTTCATCGCCATCGTGAGCGCCGCCTTCGGCTTCTTCAGCGGCGCCTTCACGGCCCGGGCCGTGGCTGTCCATCGTTTCCTGCGCTCCGCCTGAGCACGATCACCCCCCCACAAAAAAGGGAGGCCGCGGCCTCCCTTTTTCATCACGGCTTGACCGGCCGCAGATAGGGCCCGGGCTTGACCTCGGGGATGGGCTCGGCGGCGATCTTGCGTTTCAGCTCGGCGAGGGCCGCTTCCAGCTGCGCATCCTGGCCCATGGCCGTCGCGCGCGGCAGGTTGTCGACCTCGATGTCCGGCGACACGCCGATGCCCTCGACGAGGAAGCGGCCGCTGGCATCGATCTGGCCGGTCTCGGCGGCGCGCATGATGCCGTTGTCCATCAGGCGGTTGCCGTCGGACAGCCAGACACCCGCGCCCGAGCTGCGCTTGCCGATGACGGGGCCGAGCTTCAGGCGCTTGAAGCCCTCGGCGAAGGTCTCGCCGTCGGAGTAGGTGTCCTCGTTCATCAGCACCACGGTGTGGCCGCGGAAGGCGTTTTGCATGTTGGAGTAGACCGCCGCGCCGTCGGGCGAACGCGGCTGCCAGAAGGCCCAGGCGCGGCGCAGCAGCTTCTCCAGGATCCAGCTGTCGATGTTGCCGCCGTTGTTGTAGCGAACGTCGATGATGAGGCCGTCGCGCTCGCTGGCGGCATAGAACTCGCGCACGAAGTCGGCGATGTCGGCCGAGCCCATGGCGCGCAGATGCACGTAGCCGATGCGGCCTTGGCCGGCCTGCTCCACCGCGCGGGCGCGGCTGACGCGCCAGTCGTTGTAGCGCAGCTGGTTCTCGCGCGCCTGCGCCACCGGCGTGACGATGCGCTGCACGCTCTTCTCGCCCTGCTTCACGTCCAGCAGCACCTGGCGGCCGGCCTGGCCGCGCAGCAGCTCGAGGATGTGGGGCGCATCCGCCGTCGGGCGGCCATTGACGGCAGTGATGACGTCGCCCACCTTCAGGTTGACGCTCGGCGCGGCCAGCGGCGGCGCCTCGGACGGCAGCTCGGCCTCGAAGCCGTAGATGGCGTCGATGCGCCAGCCATTGGGCGCCTTGGAGAAGCGTCCGCCCAGGCCGGCCAGGCCTGGCTCGTCCGGTGAGGGGCGGGTGTCGCCGGCGCCGATCTGGCTGTGCAGGGCGCTGATCTCGCCCACCATCTGGGCCATCAGCTCGGCCAGCTCGAAGCGGTCGGTCACGCGGTCCACCAGCGGCTCGTACTTGGCGCGCACGGCCGGCCAGTCGACGCCGTGCATGGCCTTGTCGTAGAAGTGATCGCGGTGCATGCGCCAGGCGTCGGCGAACATCTGCTTCCACTCGGCGCGCGGCTGGGTGGCGATCTGCCAGTCGCTCCAGCGCACCTGCAGCTTGGCGAGTTCGTTCGGCAGCTTGGGCGCGGCCTCGACGATGAGGACCTCGGGCGCGGCGCCGCCCGCCTGGTTGCGCACCACCATCAGCTTCTTGCCGTCGGCGCTGAGGTCGTAGCTGCGCACATCGCTGGCCAGGATCTCGGCCGGGCCGCCCTGGTTGTCGATGGCGATGGACTTGAGCTGGCTCTTGTTGTCCAGGTCGCGGTCCAGGAACCACAGGCGCTTGCCGTCCGCGCGCAGGGCGCGGTAGTTGCCGGCCGGCACGGGCAGCTCGTACAGGCGCTCGGCCAGGCCCTCGAAAACGATGGCGGGCTTGCCGCCCTTCTTCTCCTCGGGCTTCTTGGCGTCCTTGCTGTCCTTGTCGTCAGGCTTGCGCTCGGTCGGGTCCTTGTCGGTGGCCTTGCGGTCCTGGGCGCGTTGCTCGTCGGCCTTCTTCTCGACGACCGACTCCAGCTCGTCCTTGGCGGCGAAGGGCGAGCGCAGGCCCGGCTGCAGGGCCACGGCGTAGAGCTTGGCGCGGAAGCCGAAGAAGGGGCCGGTGTTGCGGTCGCCCCAGGGGCTGCCGTTGCCGGTGGTCTGGAAGTTGCGGTTGGACGCGAAGTACAGCCACTGGCCGTCGGGGCTGAAGGCGGCGCCGGTGGCTTCGTAGCGGTCGCTCGTCAGCGTGTGGGTGCGGCTGTCGGGGACATGGAAGAGCTGCAACTGCTCGCGGTTGGGGTTGCGCAGCGACAGGGTCCAGGCCAGGGTCTGGCCATCTGCACTCCAGGCCTGCAGCTGCGGCGCGCCGGCGAGCTTGCCCTTGCCGATCTCGCGGGTGTTGCCCTTGCCGGCGGGGGCCTTCAGGTCGGTCAGCCAGATATGGCCTTCCTTGTCCGTGTGCGCCAGCCAGCGGCCGTCCGGCGACGGCATCAGCTCGCGGCGCAGCGCCACCGGGCCGTGGGTGATGCGCTCGGGCTGGCCGGTGCCGTTGGCGGCGAAGCGCCAGATCTCGTGCTCGCCGCTGAAGTCGCAGACGGCGAACACGCTCTTGCTGTCGCTGCTGAACTCGCCCTGGCGGCAGCGGCCGTCGGCCGGCTGGGGCAGCTCGGCGCGGCGCAGCTGCTGCACGCCCTGAGTGGCGAGATGGCCGCGCGCGGCCAGCAGCACGCGCTCGCCATTGGGGGCGAAGGAGGTGTCGGTCAGGAAGTCCTGGGGCTTCTTGATCCAGCGCTCGCGCTGCTGGTCGAAGTCGCCGCCGAGGCTGATGTCCAGCTTCTTGGGCGCGGCGGACTGCGCCAGGTCGAGCAGGTAGAGATCGGCGCCCAGCGCATAGACGACGCGCGTGCCGTCGATGGAGGCATGTCGGATGTCCCAGCCCTTGTGGCTGCTGTGCTGGCGCAGGTCGCCGCCGCGGGCATTGACCGACCACAGGTTGATCGTGCCATCGCGGTCGGACAGGAAGGCGATGCGCTCGCCGCCGGCCGCTCGGTAGGGCAGGGGGCGGCGGTCGTTGTTGCCTTCGGCGACCAGCGGCCTGGCCTCGGCCTTGTCGGTCAGGTCCAGGGTCCACAGCTTGGAGATGCCGCCGCCGCGGTACTGGCGGGCGTTGTCGCCGCGCAGGCCGCCGCGCGTGAAGTAGAGGGTCTTGCCGTCGGCGCTCAGCGCGGCGTCGCTGGCCTGGCCGACGGGCAGCTGGCGGCGCTGGCCGGTCTTCACGTCTATGGCGAAGAGCTGGCTGCCGGGGCGGGAGTCCAGGCTGGTGAACAGGACTTCGCCCGCGGCCGTGAAGCCCCAGACGCGCATGCCGCCGCCTTCCCAGGTCAGGCGCCTGGGCGGTCCGCCGTCCACGGGCATCAGATAGAGCTCGGTGCCGCCGTCGTACTGGCCGGTGAAGGCCAGCCAGCGGCCGTCGGGCGAGACGGCGGGCTGGGTCTCCTGGCCGTTGTGGGTGGTCAGGCGCTGGGCGGCGCCGCCTTGCGTACCGACGCGCCAGAGGTCGCCCTCGGCGACGAGATAGATCTGATCGCCCTGCAGTGCGGGCTGGCGGTAGAAGCCGTTGCTGCCGGCCCAGGCGCTTGTGGCGCACAGGGCTGCGAGCAGGGCGGCGAGACGGAAACGGGGCATGGGTGTCCTCCACGAAGTGCGCGCATTGTGGAGCTAGGGGGACGGTGGGCGATTCGTCACATCGGGTGAATCCGGAGGAAGGGGTGGGCGCGTACCACCGCCCAGATGCCAAGCCGGCATTGCCCATCAGGATGCCTCGATGAACACCCGAATGACCCGCAGCGCCCTGGGCGTTGCACTGCTCTGCCTGGCCGCTGGCGCCCAGGCCTCCAGCCACCGCGAAGCTCCCTTCATCACGACCGTGCCCAAGGTCGACGCGACGGACTTCTACATGTTCAACAGCTACGAGACCGGCCGTGCCGGCTATGTGACGCTGATCGCGAACTACCAGCCCCTGCAGGATGGCTATGGCGGCCCGAACTACTTCTCGATGGATCCCAACGCGCTTTACGAGATCCACATCGACAACGTCGGCGATGCCAAGGAGCACGTCACCTTCCAGTTCCGCTTCAAGAACACGCTGTCCAACAGCGGTGCCGGCACTTCGCTCAATGTGGGCGGCAAGATGGTCGGCATCCCGCTGATCCAGTCGGGTGCGGTGGCCAACGTCAAGGACGCCAACCTGCAGGTCAACGAGAGCTACACCCTGACCGTGGTGCGCGGCGACCGCCGCAGCGGCACGGCCCAGGCCGTCACCCACGCCACCAGTGGCGCGACCAGCTTCGACAAGCCGGTGGACAACATCGGCAAGAAGACCATCGCCGACTACGCCAGCTATGCGGCCAAGCATGTCTATCCCGTCGCCATCCCGGGTTGCAGCGGCCAGGCCAAGGTCTTTGTCGGCCAGCGCCAGGACCCGTTCGCCGTCAACCTCGGCACCATCTTCGACCTGGTCAACGCGCCGGTCTCCGTCATCACCGACCCGTCGCTGATCAATGCGGCGCCCAACACCATCGGCGACAAGAACGTCACCACGCTGGCCATCGAGGTGCACAAGGACTGCCTGAAGAGCGCCACCGACGACGTCATCGGCGGCTGGACGTCGGCCAGCCTGCGCCAGGGCCGACTGCTCGATCCCAAGCCCGGCTCGGGCCACCAGGCCAGCGAAAAGGCCGGCGGCGCCTGGGTGCAGGTCTCGCGCCTGGGCATGCCCCTGGTCAACGAGGTCGTCATCGGGCTGAAGGACAAGGACAAGTTCAATTCGTCCAAGCCCAAGGACGACGGCCAGTTCGCCGACTACGTGACCAACCCGACCCTGCCGGCCCTGCTCGAGATCGCGCTGGCCCTGCCCAACACTGCGCCCACCAATTTCCCGCGCAACGACCTCGTCACCACCTTCCTGACCGGCATCAAGGGCGTCAACCAGCAGAAGACGATCACCGCCTCCGAGATGCTGCGCCTGAACACGGCCATCGCCGCCGTGCCCTTCGCTCAACAGAACCGTTTGGGCATCGTCGGCAACATCCTGGCGAACGGCAGCGACAACGCCGGCTTCCCGAATGGCCGCCGGCCCAAGGACGACGTCGTCGACATCTCGCTGGTGGCCGTCATGGGCGGCCTGTGCGTGGCCAACGGCGACACCGACAAGCTCGGCTTCGGCACCGCCTGCAAGCCCAGTGCCGTGCCGCTGGGCGCCACGAGCTTCAAGCTGCATGACGCGGTGGACCAGGCCGTCGTGCCGCTCATGGCCGGCTTCCCCTATCTCAACACGCCCATCCCGGGCACCAAGTGAAGGGGGCCGCCATGTTGACCCGCAAGACTGCCGCGGTTGCCGCTGGTGCCATCCTCGTGCTGGCCGCCTGCGGGGGCAGCGATGACGACGAAATCATCGCCCCGCCGCCGCCTCCGCCACCCGCCCCCACCGCCGTGCCCGACAGCGCCGTGGCCTCGTCGACCGCCCTCGTGAGCTATCTGAAGGCGCAGAAGACCGACGACGAGACCACGGAGGCGCTGACGCTGCCGACGGTGGCGGTGTCGGTCAGCGAGACCGAAGAGCCGCTGAGCTTGTGAAGCTGCTGATCGCGCTGCTGCTGGCCATCCCGCTGGCCGTTTCGGCGTCACCCTTCGTGCCGAAGAGTGACGCCGACATCGTGCAGCGCCTGCCCTACCGCATCGACGCCGCCGAGCGCCAGCGCCGAGGGGCGCTGGCGCGCGACCCGGCCCAGATGCCGCTGGCCGCCGCTGCCGCACGCGCGGCGCTGCAACGTGCCCGCGTGCATGGCGACCCGCGCGAGCTCGGTGCCGCCCAGGCTGCGCTGGCGCCCTGGTGGGGCCAGGCCGACGCGCCGGCCGAAGCGGTGCTGCTGCGCGCCCGCGTGCTGCAGGCCCGGCATGAGTTCGAGACGGCCCTGGTCGAGCTGCAACGCCTGCTGGCGCGCGGCGACCTGCCGCCCGAACAGCGCGCCCAAGCCCTGCTCGACGCCGCCGCCTTGCACCAGCTGCGCGCCGAATTGCCCGAAGCCCGGATCCGGTGCGAACAGCTGCAGCCGCTGGCCGCGCTGCCGGCCACGGCCTGCCTGGCCGAGCTGGCCAGCCTGTCCGGCCAGGGCCAGGCCGCCGCGCTGACGCTGGCGCGCCTGAGCCCCGGCCGGACCGTCGCACCCTGGCTGGCCCTGATGCGCGCCGAACTGGCCGAGCGCCTCGGTGACGACGCTGCCGCGGCCCTCTACCGCACGGCACTGGCCGGCGAGGACGAGGTCTACACCCGCGCCGCGCTGGCCGACTGGCTGCTGGCCCGCCAGCGCGCCGCCGAGGCCCTGGCCCTGCTCGAGCGCAGCCCGGACGCCGACGCCGATGCCCTGCTGCTGCGCCGTGTCATCGCGCTGCGCCAGCTCGGCCGCGACGCGTCGGCGCCGACGGCACTGATGCGCGAGCGCCTGGGTGCCGCGGATCGCCGCGAGCCCGGCAAGCATGCGCGCGAGCAGGCGCGCTTCGCGCTCGACGTTGAACAGCAGCCGCGCGAGGCGCTGCGCCTGGCCCAGGTGAACTGGGCGATGCAGCGTGAGCCGGTCGATGCATTGCTGCTGTTGCGCGCCGCCCTGGCCGCCGGCCGTGACGGCGACGCGACACGCCAGGAGCTGCAGCGCCTGCTGCGCGACAAGGGCTGGCAGGATGCACGCCTTGCCGCCCTCGATCGGAACTTCGCGCCGTGATGCGTCACTTCCTGGGACTGGTGCTGCTGCTGTGCGGCGCCGCCCACGCCCACCAGGCCAGCGAGGCCTATCTGAACTACCGCGTCGACGGCATGGCTGTCGAGCAGCGCCTGGACCTCTCACTGCGCGACCTCGACCGCGATCTCGCGCTGGACGCCGACAGCGACGGCAAGCTGAGCTGGGGTGAGGTGCGCCAGCGCTGGGGCGACATCGAGGCCCTGGCCAGCGCCGGCCTGCGCTTCACGGCCGATGGCGCCGCCTGCACGCTGCAACGCCGCGACCAGCCCCAGCTCGACGAGCACAGCGACGGCACGCATGCCGTCCTCATCAGCCACTGGCAATGCCCGGCGCCCGTGCGCGAGATCGCCATCGACTACCGCCTCTTTGCCAGCACCGACACGGCCCACCGCGGCCTGGCCCGCCGGGTCGGCGCGGCCGGCGAGCCGCTGGTGCTGACGCCGGGCGCGGGGCCCCAGCAACTGAGCATGGAAGGGCATGGCCTGGGCGGCTTCGTCATCGAAGGCATGGCCCATATCGCCAGTGGCCTGGACCATGTGCTCTTCCTCGTCACCCTGCTGCTCGTCGCCGTATGGCGGCGCGAGGGCAAGGGCTGGACGCCGCGTGCCAGCGCCGGCGGCGCCTTCGCCGAGGCCTTGAAGCTGGTCACCGCCTTCACGCTGGCCCACTCCATCACCCTGGGCCTGGCGGCCAGCAATGCCATCGACCCGCCTTCCGCGCTGATCGAGTCGCTGATCGCCGCGACCGTGCTGCTGGCGGCGCTGGACAACCTGCGCCCCTTCGTGCCCGGGCCGCGCTGGCTGATGGTCGGCCTCTTCGGCCTCGTGCATGGCGTCGGCTTCGCCGGGCCGCTGAAGGACCTGGGCCTGCGCGGTGCGGAGCTCATCCTGCCCCTGCTGAGCTTCAATGTCGGCGTCGAAATCGGCCAGCTGGCCATCGTGGCCCTGCTGCTGCCCCTGGCCCTCTGGCTGCGGGCGGCCACGGCCTACCGCCGCTGGGTGGTGCCCGGCGGCTCGGGCGCCATTGCGGTGCTTGCGCTGCTCTGGTGCGTGGAGCGCAGCATGGCGGTGCAACTGCTGCCCTGAGGCCACAGACAGCCCCCCGGGATCGCGGGGGTGGCGAGCGAATTAGCGGGTTGCCCGCGTTGACCGTTTTTGACGGGTTAGTGAAAGTCGCGCCGATTCCACCCTCAGCCCGGAGCCATCGCCCATGTCATCCAAGCTTCTCGTCGCCTCAGCCGCCCTGTTCGCCGCCCTGTCCGCCCAGGCCACCGTGTCGGTGAGCAGTGCGGCCTTCACCTACAGCCAGAGCTTTGACAGCCTGGCCACCTCCGGGTCGGCCAATGCCTGGGTGAACGACACGACGCTGGCCGGGTGGAGCCTGTTCAATGGCACGACGGCCTTGACGACCTACCGCGGCAGTTCCGGCACCGACAACGCCGGTGCGGCCTACAGCTTCGGTGTGACCGCGTCCACGGAACGCGCGCTGGGCACCATCGCCAGCGGAAGCGTTGCCAATCCGACGCTGGCCCTGGCCTTCACCAACACCAGCGGCCAGGCCTTGAACAGCTTCACGCTGCGCTACGACGGCGAGCAATGGCGCAATGGCGGCAACGCCACGGCGCAGAAGCTGACGGTGCAATATGGCTTTGGCGCCAGCTTCTCGGGCGTCGTCTGGCAAAGCCCCGGCGCGGGCTTTGACGTCACGTCCATCGTCAACACCGCCACGGCCGCCGCGGTGATCGGCAACACGTCGGGCGCCATCGGTACGTTGGGCGGCACCGTCAACACGAGCTGGGCGGCCGGCAGCACCCTGTGGATTCGTTGGGCCGACGCCAATGACGCGGGCAACGACCACGGCCTGGCCATCGACAACCTCAGCTTCAGCGTCACCGCCGTTCCCGAGCCCGGCAGCTATGCCATGCTGCTGGCGGGCATGGCCGCCGTCGGCTTCGTCGCGCGCCGCCGCCGCGCCTGAGCTGCGCCACGCCTGGATCAACGGCCCGTCAAGGGCCGTTTTTCATTTCAACTGGCGGCGATGCCCATGGCCACATGGCCCGCCGGCACATGGGCCGCGGCGCTGGCGATGTGGCCGACCTGGTCGTCGAAGAAGAAGTCAGGCTCGAACTCGCGCAGGAACTCGCCCTTGGCCAGGCCGCCGAGGAACATCGCCTCGTCGACCTCGATCTGCCAGTCCATCAGCGTGCGGATGGCGCGCTCATGGGCCGGCGCGCTGCGGGCCGTGACCAGGGCGGTGCGCACCTTCATGCCGCCGCCGGGCGACTGCTGCAGGCGGTGCAGGGCCTCCAGCATCGGCTTGAAGGGCCCGGCCGGCAGCGGCAGATGGGCGCGCTGCAGCTCATGCTCGCGGAAGGCCGCCAGGCCATCGCGCTGGAAGACCTGCTCGGCTTCGTCCGAGAACAGCACCGCGTCGCCGTCGAAGGCGATGCGCAGCTCCTTCGGGTGGGCCGCTGAGGCCCGCGCCGCCAGCGGCATCACGCGCGCCGCGGCCACGCCGGCGCCCAGGGCCTGGCGCACATCGGCCTCGTTGGTGGACAGGAAGAGCTGGGCCGACAGCGGCTTCAGATAGCGCCACGGCGAGGCGCCGCGCGTGAACACGCCGCGCTCGATCGGCAGGCCGTAGTGCTTGGCGGAGCGGAACACGCGCATGCCGGAGATCGGGTCGTTGCGCGACAGCACGACGACCTCCACCTGCGGCGCACCGCCGGCATTGAAGGCCAGCAGCTTCCTGACCAGCGAGAAGGCCACGCCGGGCGGTGCCGGCTCGTCCAGGCGCTGCTGCTGCAGGGCCATGTAGGCATGGTCGTCGCCGGCCTCGAAGACCTCGTTCTCGGCCTCGAAATCGAAGAGGGCGCGCGAGGAGATGGCGACGACGAGTTGACCGGAAAGACTGGCTGGCATGGCGGTCGATGATAGGGGGCGACTGCGGCGCGGCAGCTTCCTAGACTGCGGGCTCTTCCGATTGAAAGGCCTGCCATGCGCATCCTGTTCGCCTTGCCTCCCCTGCTGCTGCTGGCCGCCTGCGCATCGGCACCCAAGCCTCCCGAGGTGCCCGTTAACCTGCAACCGCCCGCCGGCCAGACCTTCGTCATGGAGGCCTTGGCCAGCGGCGTGCAGATCTACGACTGCGCCGCCAAGGCCGACGGCAGCGGCCCGGCCTGGGCTTTCCGTGCTCCCGAGGCCGTGCTGGCCGACCCACGCAGCAATCCGATCGGCAAGCATTACGCCGGCCCGACCTGGGAGGCGCCGGACGGCAGCAAGGTCGTCGGCGAAGTGAAGGCCCGCGCGCCCAGCCCCACTCCCGAGACCGCCATCCCGTGGCTGCTGCTGAGTGCCAAGAGCAACAGCGGCAGCGGCGTGTTCGCCAACGTGCGCAGCATCCTGCGCCTGAACACCGGCGGCGGCGTGGAACCGGCCGAGCCCTGCACGACCGAGAAGCGCGGGCAGGTGGCGCGCGTGAACTACACGGCGGTCTACTACTTCTATCGCTAGATCACTGACAGGGCCGTGGCGAGATCGCGCCTCAGATCGTCCGCGGCCTCGATGCCGACGGACAGGCGCACCAGCGAGTCGGTGATGCCCAGCCGCGCCCGCGTCTCGGGCGGGATGGAAGCGTGGGTCATCAGCGCCGGCAGCGAGATCAGGCTCTCGACGCCGCCCAGGCTCTCGGCCAGCGTGAACAGCTCGGTGCGCTGCAGGAAGCGCTTCGCGCCGGCCAGGTCGGTCTTCAGCGCCACGCTGATCATGCCGCCGCCGCCGCGCATCTGGCGTTGGGCCAGCGCATGTTGCGGGTGGCTCTCCAGGCCCGGGTAGAGCACGCGTTCGACCTGGGGCTGTGCACTCAACCACGCGGCCAGCTCGGCGGCGCTGGCGTTGTGCCTCTCCATGCGCAGGGCCAGGGTCTTGAGGCCGCGCAGGGCCAGGAAGCTGTCGAAGGGGCCGGACACCGAACCGACGGCGTTGTGCAGGAACTCCAGCTTCTCGCGCAACCCAGCCTGGCGAGCCTCGCCACCGACAACGGCGATGCCGGCTATGACGTCGCTGTGGCCGTTGAGGTATTTGGTGGCCGAGTGCACGACCAGGTCGAAGCCCAGTTCCAGCGGGCGCTGAGCCCAGGGGCTGGCAAAGGTGTTGTCGGCCACTGCCAGGGCGCCATGCTCGCGGGCGAGCTTGCCTATTGCCGAGAGGTCGCTCAGGCGCAGCAGCGGGTTGCTGGGCGTCTCGATCCAGATCAGCTGCGTGTCCGGCTGCAGGGCCTTGCGCACGGCCTCGCTGTCGCGGCTGTCGACATAGCTGACGCGCAGGCCAGCGCTGTGCTTGCGCACGCGTTCGAACAGGCGGTAAGAGCCGCCATAGAGGTCGTCGCCGGCGACGATGTGGGCGCCAGCGGGCAGCGCGTCCAGCACCGTTGCCATCGCGGCCAGGCCGGACGCGAAGGCAAAGGCCTGGGCACCGCCTTCCAGGTCAGCCACGGCACGCTCCCAGGCCTGGCGGGTCGGGTTGTGGGTGCGGCCGTATTCAAAGCCGGTGTGTTCACCGGGGCCGCTCTGGCGGTAGGTGGAGCTGACCGAGATGGGCGGCATGACGGCGCCCGTCACGGCGTCGGGCGATTGGCCGGCGTGGATGACGCGGGTGTTGAAGTCGAGTGGGTTGCTCATCGCGCGACCTCCTTGCGCAGATGGTTGATGAGGTCGAAGCGGGTGACGAGACCGTGGAATCCAGCGTCGTCGGCAATGACGGCCACCAGGCCGCGGCGCAGCTGCTCGTTCAGCTCGGTGAGCGAGGCGCTCGGCGCCAGCGTGATGACGTCGGTGTTCATGGCGCTCTGCACCAGGGCGCCGAAGGCGGCCGCGTCGGCATGCAGGCGGGCCAGCAGGTCGGACTCGTCCAGCAGGCCGACGAGGCGGCCCTCGTCCAGCACCGGCAGCTGCGACACATCGGCCTGGCGCATGCGCGAGAAGGCCGTCTGCAGCGTGTCGTCCGGGCCGACGAAAACGACGCCGCCGCTGGTCACCGGCCGCGAGATCAGGTCGCGCAGGTCACCCAGGCGCGGGCGCGTGAGCAGGCCCTGGTCGAACATCCAATGGTCGTTGTAGACCTTGGACAGATAGCGCGTGCCGGTGTCGCAGACGAAGGTGACGACGCGCTTCGGGCTCGTCTGTTCGCGGCAGTAGCGCAGGGCCGCGGCCAGCAGCGTGCCGGTGGAAGAGCCGGCCAGGATGCCCTCGGCGCGGTAGAGCTCGCGCGCGGTGGCGAAGCTGTCGGCATCGCTGATGCTGTAGGCGGCGCGCACGGGCTTGAGGTCGGCGATGGGCGGGATGAAGTCCTCACCAATGCCTTCGACGGCCCAGGAGCCGGCATCGCCGAACTTGCCGGTGTCGATGTAGTCCTTCAGGATGGAGCCGACCGGGTCGGCCAGCACCATCTCGATGCCGGGCCGCACGCGCTGGAAGTAGCGCGACAGGCCGGTGATGGTGCCGCCCGAGCCGACGCCGCAGACGATGGCGTCGACGTCATGGCCCATCTGCTGCCAGATCTCCGGCGCCGTCGTCGTCTCATGCGCCAGCGGGTTGGCGGGGTTGTTGAACTGGTCGGCATACCAGGCGCCGGGGATGTCGCGCACCAGGCGGGCAGCCACGTCCTGGTAGTAGGCCGGGTGGCCCTTGCCGACGTCGGAGCGCGTCAGGTGCACGCGCGCGCCGAGAGCCTTCAGCTGCAGCACCTTCTCGGCGGACATCTTGTCCGGCACCACCAACGCCACCTGGTAACCCTTGGCGCGCGCGACGAGGGCCAGGCCCAGGCCCGTGTTGCCTGCGGTGGCCTCGATCACCGTGCCGCCTGGCTTGAGCAGGCCCTGGCGTTCGGCCGTCTCGATCATCGCGAGGCCGATGCGGTCCTTGATGGAGCCGCCCGGGTTCTGGGATTCGAGCTTGAGGAAGAGCTGGCACAGGCCCGTGTCCAGGCGCTGCACGGGCAGCAGGGGCGTGTTGCCGATGAGGTCCAGCACGGCGGGCCGGGCCTCCAGGGGAAGTCGAGCGGTCATGAAAGCAAAAGGCCCGCGGTCGACGCGGGCCGGGCGATTCGAGGACTCGCAGACTACGAAGCCAGGCTTCGCGGGCCAACGCAGTTTTTCGCATGAGCTAACGCGGATTTCGTGCGTCGGCAGCGCAGATGCAAATGCGGAAATCGTCGTTCACGGGCGCTTATGCGATTCCTAGCATGCGGTCACGTTTGATCCCACAAGGAAACCTGATGACTCTCTCGCGCCGCCTGCTGACCCAGGCCCTTATCGCCACAGGCCTGCTGGCTGCCCAGGTCGCCCACGCCGACCAGCTCGACGACATCAAGAAGAAGGGCACGCTTGTCGTCGGCGTGCTCGGCACCGACGAGCCCAACAGCTTCATCGATCCCAAGACGCGCGAGATCATCGGCTACGAGGTGGACCTGGCCCGCGCCATCGCCGCCAGGATCGGCGTCAAGCTGCAGATCAAGCAGCTCGCCGTCGCGGCGCGCATCCCCGAGTTGCAGCAGGGCCATGTCGACCTGCTGGCTGCATCGCTCACCCACAACAAGGAGCGCGAAGCCGTCATCGACTTCTCGCTGACCACCTTCGTCACCGGCCAGAAGGTGCTGGTCAAGGCCGACAGCGGCATCCAGAACCTCGCGGCCCTCTCGGGCAAGAAGGTCGTCACCATCAAGGGCGGCACGCAGGAGCCCAATATCCGCAAGGCCGTGCCGCAGGTTGATGTCGTCACCTTCGATACCGGTCCGCAGGCCTTCCAGGCCCTGCAGCAGGGCAAGGGCGTGGCCTTCGTCAACGATGAGGTCTCGCTGCTGGACCAGCACGCCAAGCTCGGCGCCGCCTCGGCCCAGTACCGCATCCTGGAGCAGAACATCAGCGTCGAGCCGCTGGCCATCGGCATCAAGAAGGGCGAGAAGCGCCTGAAGGCCGAGGTCGACGCGGCGCTGACCGGCCTGGAGAAGGGCGGCGAGGCCGACAAGCTGTTCGTCAAGTGGTACGGCCCGGACACGCGCCTGAAGTTCCCCAAGCGCACCTTCAAGATCAACAGCGACAAGGTGGAAAGCTAAAAGTTCTTGTCGCGCTGATTGCAGCCGCCAGCCTCACGAGGGCCGGCGGCTGTCTTGTTTCTGGAGACCTATGCCCGTCCTGTCCTTCGCGCCCCTCCTTCAGGGCGACTACCTCACCTGGCTGCTGGAAGGCCTGCGCCTGTCCCTGCTGCTGACCGGCCTGACGCTGCTCACCGCGCTGCCCCTGGCCGTCGTCATCGCGCTGCTGCGGCTGTCACCCTGGGCACCGTTGCGCGCGGCCGGTGAAGGCTATGTCGAGGCCGTGCGCTGCGTGCCGCTGCTGGTGCACATGCTGTTCTGGTATTTCGGCGTGCCGGAACTGCTGCCGGCCGGCCTGAAGGAGAAGGTCTATGCCGGCAATATCGAAGTCTTCAGCGCCTGGGCCGCGTTGACGCTGTACACGGCTGCCTATATGTCCGAGGACATCCGCTCCGGCGTGCGCGCCGTGCCAGGGGCGCAACTGGACGCGGCGATGGCCCTGGGCTTCAGCTATCTGGCCGGCATGCGCCTGGTCGTGCTGCCTCAGGCCTTGCGCATCACGCTGCCGCCGCTGCTGTCGCAGACGCTCAACCTCTGGAAGAACACCAGCATCGCCACCGTCATCGGCGCGGCCGAGCTGATGACCCAGGCCCAGCGTGTCGAGTCGGCGAGCTTCCGGGGCTTCGAGACCTTTGCGCTGGTGACGGTGGCCTATCTGTCGGTGTCGCTGGTGCTGACGGGACTGGCGCAGTGGGCCCAGCATGTCGTGTCGCCGCAGGGGGCGCGGCGATGAGCGCCGCGCCGGGCCGCCCCAAGCAAGCTCGCTCCCGCTTGGCGGGACAGGCCGCAGGCCGAAGGGTGCACCCGTGAGCGAACTCATCGACACCTACTGGCTCTACTTCCTCGTCGGCCAGTACCCGCACGGTCCCTTGGGTGGACTGGCGTTGACGGTCATCCTGGCCACGCTGGGCCTGGTGCTGGCCCTGCCGCTGGGCGTGCTGCTGGGCCTGGCCCGTTTCAGCCCGCGCGCCTGGCTGCGCCGGCCGGTGACGGCCTGGGTCTGGGTGGTGCGCGGCACGCCGCTGCTGATGGTGGTGTTCTGGGCCTATTTCTTCCTGCCCACGGTCACCGGCCACAAGACCGACCAGTTCAGCACCATGCTGGTCGCGCTCATCATCTTCGACGCCGCCTATCTGGCCGAGATCGTCCACGCCGGCCTGCAGGCCCTGCCGCGGGGGCAGCTGCAGGCGGCGATGTCCCTGGGCATGACGCGCGGCCAGGCCCTGCGTTCGGTGCTGCTGCCCCAGGCCCTGCGCCACATGCTGCCCTCGCTGATCAACCAATTCGTCGCCACCATCAAGGAGACGTCGCTGGGCACCATCATCGGCCTGTCCGAGCTGAGCTTCATTGCCAACCAGATCAATGCCCAGGTGCTGGTCAAGCCGGTGGAGATCTATCTGACGCTGGCGGGCTGCTACTTCGTCATGTGCTTCGGGCTGACGCGCGTGGCCAAACTGGCCGAACGCCGCCTCTCTGCGGCGTAGTGCATGACCGCGCGACTGCCGCGGAACCGGCTTTGCCGGGCCGCTGGCAGTGCCCCTTGAGGGGCCGGCGCAGCCGGTAGGGGGGCTTACTTGACCCACGTGTTCAGCTGAATGATCGGCAAGAGCACAGCCAACACGATCAGCAGCACGATGGCCCCCATCGCGACGATGAGCAGGGGCTCCAGCAGCGTGGCCGCGGCCATCGAGCGGCGCTGCACCTCGGTGCCGAGCTGGCGCGCCGCGCGGCCCAGCATGTCGGGCAGTTCGCCGGTCTGCTCGCCCAGGCGGGCGAACATGGCCAGGATGCCGGGGAAGCGCTTCTTGCCGGCCAGGGCCAGGCCCAGCGGCGCGCCTTCGCGCACCTGCACCAGGGCGTCCAGAGCGTCGGCCTGCATGGCGCGGTTGGACAGGGTCTCGGCCGCGGCCTGCAGGGCCTTCAGGATGGGCACGCCGGCGCCGGCCAGCATGGCGAGCGTGCCGGCAAAGCGGGCCGCGTTGTAGCCGCGCGCCAGGCGCCCGATCAGGGGCAGGCCGAGGATGCCGGCATCAAAGCGCTGCCGGAAGGCCGGCGCTTTCAGTGCATAGCGCAGGGCCACGGCGCCGGCGATGAGGGCGGCGAGCATGGCCCAGCCCCAGCTGCGCACGAAGTCGCTGACGGCCAGCATGGCCACGGTCAGCGCGGGCAGGGCGCGCTTGGAGCTGGTGAACACGGTCGCGATCTGCGGCACCACATAGGTGACCAGGAAGATGACGATGAGGACGGAGATGAAGGACACGATGGCCGGATAGGCCATGGCGCCGACGAGCTTGGCCTTCAGGTCCTGGCGTTCCTCGAGGTCGTCGGCCAGCTTCTCCAGCACCTGGCCGAGGGCGCCGCTCTGCTCGCCGGCAGCGACGACGCCGCGGTAGACCTCGTCGAACTCGCGCGGCGCCGAGGCCAGCGCGCGCGCGAAGGCCGAGCCGGCATTCACCTCGGCCTTGAGCTGGGAGATCAGCTCGCGCTGCTTGCCGTCCTCGCTCTCATCGGTCAGAGCCGTCAGCGCACGCTCGATGGGCAGGCCGGAGCCGACCAGGCCGGCGAGCTGGCGGGTCCAGACGGCCAGGGCCGTGGGGCTGAAGACGCGGCGCGTGAAGCGGCTGCTCTCCTGGGCGCCGTGCTGCTGCACCTGCTCGATGGACAACGGCGTCAGGCCTTGTGCGCGCACCATGGCGCGCGCGGCGCGCGGGTTGTCGGCCTCGATCAGGCCGCTGCTCTGGCGGCCGGCATCGGTGAGGGCTTCGTATTTGTAGGCCGGCACGGCTTACTCTCGGGTGACCCGGAGGACTTCTTCGAGCGACGTGATGCCCGCGTCGATCAGGCGCTCGCCGTCCTCGCGCATCGAGCGCAGTCCAGTGGCCTCGGCGGCCGCCTGCAACTGGCTCTCGGGAGCGCGGTTGTGGATGAGGTTGCGCACGGCGTCATCGGCCACCATCAGCTCGTAGACGCCGGTGCGGCCCTTGTAGCCGGTGTGGCCGCAGGCGTCGCAGCCGACGGGGTGCCAGCGGCCGTGGTCGTCCTGGCGCTTGCAGACGGGGCACAGCCGCCGCACCAGGCGCTGGGCCAGCACGCCCAGCAGCGATGACGACAGCAGGAAGGGCTCCACCCCCATGTCGGTCAGGCGGGTGACGGCGCTGGGCGCGTCATTGGTGTGCAGGGTGGCCAGCACCAGGTGGCCGGTCAGCGAGGCCTGGATGGCGATCTGCGCGGTCTCGAAGTCGCGGATTTCGCCGATCATGATGACGTCCGGGTCCTGGCGCAGGATGGCGCGCAGGGCCTTGGCAAACGTCAGGTCGATCTTGCTGTTGACCTGGGTCTGGCCGATGCCGGGCAGCTCGTACTCGATCGGATCCTCGACGGTCAGCACATTGGTGGTGCTGGTGTCGACGGTCTGCAGCGAGGCATACAGCGAGGTCGTCTTGCCCGAGCCGGTCGGGCCGGTGACCAGCACGATGCCGTGGGGCTGCTGCACCAGCTTCTTGAAAGCGGTCAGCACATGGCCGTCCATGCCCAGGCCTTCCAGCGTGAACTTGGATTCGCTCTTGTCCAAGAGGCGCAGCACGGCGCGCTCGCCATGGGCCGAGGGCAGGGTGGAGACGCGCACGTCGATGGCGCGGCCGCCGATGCGCAGCGAGATGCGGCCGTCCTGGGGCAGGCGCTTCTCGGCGATGTCGAGCTCGGCCATGATCTTCAGGCGCGAGATCAGGGCCGCATGCAGGCCGCGGTTGGGCTGCACGACCTCGCGCAGCGTGCCGTCGACGCGGAAGCGCACCGACGAGGCGCGCTCATAGGGCTCGATGTGGATGTCGCTGGCGCCGTCCTTGGCCGCTTGCGTGAGCAGCGCGTTCAGCATGCGGATGATGGGCGCGTCGTTGGCGGCCTCGAGCAGGTCTTCCACGGCGGGCAGGTCCTGCATCATGCGCGACAGGTCCACCGCGCTCTCGACCTCGCCGACGACGACGGCCGCGCTGCTCTCGCTGCCGGCATAGGCGGCGTTGATGCGCTCGGCCAGCGAGGGCGAGGCCTCGGACTCGAGGCGGTCCACCGCGTACTGGCGCTGCACCTCGGACAGCGTGGCCCAGCCCACGTCGGGCGGCGCCCACAGCGTCAGCGTGCTGCCGTCGTCCTCCAGCAGCACGGTGTTGGCCTTGGCGAAGGCATAGGGCAGGGGATGGCGGGTCGCAGCCATGGCGCGCTTATTGCGGTGGTGTCTGCTGTTGCTGCGGCTGCAGCGACGGCTGCGGCAGGGCCTTGGCCGGCGCGCTCTTGGGCTCGGGCAGCACCGGTGCGCCGGTGTCGGGCAGCAGCAGCTTCTTTTCGGGCTGGGTGATTTCCTGTGCCGCGCGGATGCTCTGGTAGCGGTCCAGCGTCAGCTCGTTGCTGCTCTGGGCGTTGCGCATGACGACCGGGCGCAGGAAGACCAGCAGATTGGTCTTCACGCGGCGGCGGTTCTCGCTCTTGAACAGGTTGCCCAGCAACGGAATCTTGGACAGGCCCGGCACGCCGTCGCCGCCGTCGGTGTACTCGTCCTTCATCAGGCCGCCCAGCACGATGAGGTCGCCGTCGTCGACGACGACATTGGTTTCGATGGCGCTCTTGTCCAGCGTCGGGCCGTTGGTGCCGGTGCTGCCGGGCACGACGGAGGAGTTCTCCTGGTAGACCACCATGCGTACCGCGCCGCCTTCGCCGATCTGGCTCTTGATCTTCAGCGTCAGGCCGACGTCCTTGCGGTCCACGGTCTGGAAGGGGTTGACGGTGCCGCCCGTGCTGGAGCCCGTGTTGGCATAGGAGCCGGTCACGAAGGGCACGTTCTGGCCGATGACGATGCGGGCCTCCTCGTTGTCCAGCGACACGAGGTTGGGCGTGGACATCACGTTGGCGCCGCTCTGGCTCTCGAAGAAATTGGCCACCGCGCCCAGGGTGTAGAAGCTGCCGAACTTCTTCAGCACGCCGATGTTCAGGCCCTGCGGCGCGGCGCTGGTGCCCAGCGCCGACGTCACGCCGTCCCGGCCGCCGGCCACCGCGCCGGTGGCGTTGATGATGTTGGCGATGCCGGTGCCGAAGTTGGTGCCGGCGCCGGTGATGGTGGAGTCGCCCTTGTTGCCGAACAGGTTCTGCCACTGGATGCCGAACTGGGCCGCCTTGGTGTTGTCGATCTTGACGATCAGCGATTCGACATAGACCTGGGCGCGCCGGCCGTCCAGCTGCTCGATGACGGCGCGCACCTGGCGGTACAGCGGATCGGGCGCCGTGATGATGAGGGAGTTGGTCGACGGATCGGCCTGCACGAAGCCGCCGGTGGACGGGCCGGCCGACTGGCTGAGCGGCGCCGTCGCAGCGGCCGAGCTCATGCCGCCGCTGTTGCTGTTGGCGGCCTGCGGCTGGGCGGCGCCGGCCAGCGTGCCGGCACCGCCGATGCCGGACGAACTGGAGGACGAGCCGCTGCTGTTGCTGTTGCCCGAAGCGGCGGCGCCGAAGGCCGCGCGCAGCACGGTGGCCAGCTTGGTGGCGTCGGCGTTCTTCAGGTAGACGACGCGGATGGTGTTGCCGCCGTCAATGCTGGGCTGGTCGAGCTTGTCGACCATGGAGCGCACGGCGGCCAGGCGGGCCGGGTTGCTGGCGCGCAGGATCAGGCCGTTGGAGCGCGGGTCGACCAGCACGTTGACGGCGCTGCTGGCCTGGCCCGGCACGGCGCCACCGACGGCGGTGCCGCCGTCGGCCAGGCGCTGCACCAGCGGCGCCAGGTCGGCCGCCACGGCATGCTTGAGCGGCACGATCTCGATGTCGCTGGTGCCCGGCGTGTCCATGGCCGCGATGATCTTGGCGATGCGCTGCAGGTTGTCCGCGTAGTCGGTGATGACCAGGCTGTTGTTGCCCGGGTTGGCGTTGATGGTGTTGTTGGGGCTGATCAGCGGGCGCAGCACGGCGACGAGGTTGTTCGCGTTCTCGTGCTGGACGCGGAAGATCTGCGTGAGGATCTGGTCGCCGCGCGCGTTGCTGGTCTCGATGGCCACCGAGCCGGCCTGCAGCTTGGCGTCGGGCTCGGGCAGCACCTTGAGCAGGCCGGCCGTCTCGACGACGGTGAAGCCCAGGCCGCGCAGGGCGGCGAGGTAGTTCAGATAGGCCTCGCGCACCGACACCGGCTGCTCGCTGTAGACCGTGATGCTGCCCTTGACGCGCGGGTCGATGATGATCTGGCGGTCCAGCATGACGCCGATGGCGCGCGTGACGGCCTCGATGTCGGCATTGACGAAGTTCAGCGTGACCGGCGAGCTGGCCTTGACGGCGGGGCCTTTGCCCGAGCCGGGGCGGCCGCGCTGCACGGTGGCGCTGTCGGGCTGGGCCTGCGTGGTGCCGGTGACCAGCAGCGTCGCGCTGATGGCGACGGCAACGGCGTTGCGTGGGAGATTCATGATCATCCGATCGTCAAGACGGAGCGCGCCCCTTGGCGGCGCCCGATGATATTCAGCAGGTTGTTCAGCGCTTCCTCGCGGCCCGGCGCAGCGCCGGCCTCGCCGGTGAAGCGGCTCTTGCCGCCGCTGTTCAGCACGCCGACGCCCGAGAGCTGCAGGGCGCCTTCCAGCGTGGACAGGCGCAGCGTGCTGACGCCGGCGTTGGCCGTGTCGGCCGTCACGGTGAAGCGATAGCTGCCCAGCGGCGCGACCGTGGACACGCGCGAGGACAGGTTGAGCAGGTCCAGCTGCAGCTCGCCGAACTGGCGCCAGCGGCCCTGCACCGATTCCAGGCGCAGCTCGCGCGCCGACAGCCGCAGCGAGCCGCCCAGCTGCAGCGTGTTCCAGGGCGTGCCCAGGCCCGCCATCAGGCCGGCCGGCAGGCGCACCAGCCAGTCGGACTGGTTGTCGACGCTGATGGCCATGCGGCCGAAGCCCGGCTTGATGCCCAGCAGCAGGTCGCCGTTGATGCAGCAGTCCTGGCGTGCGGCGAGCTGCAGGCCCATGCCCTTCACGGCCATGCGCCAGTGCAGGCGGCCGGGCAGGGCCGAGGCGTCGCGGCTGCCGGCACCACCGGTCAGCACGAGGACGCCCGAGCCGTTCCAGATGCTGCCGCGCGTGTCGACGATGAGCAGGTGTTCGTTGGTGGCCGAGGCCAGGGCGCGCGCCAGCCAGCTGGCCGGTGCGAAGACGATGAGGGCAGCGAGGATGCCGATCAGGGCGCCCGCCACGGCCCAGCGCCGCGGCGTGCGGTGGCGCACGGCGCGACCGGCGTAGTTGCCACTGCCGAGCACCGAATCGGACACCTGGATCGTGGTGTGGCCACTTTTATTCCTGAACCAGCCCATCAGCCGCCTCCCAGGCTCAGCACCAGGGTGCCGGAATAGCCCTTGGGGCCACGGGTCAACTGGGCTTCGACGGGACGGGCGCGCGCGGCGGCGCGCACCTCGCCCAGCCAGCCCTGCAGCAGCTCGGGCGCGACGCCATTGAGGCTGACGACGGCGCGGTCGCCGGTCAGATTCAGGCGGGCGGCCGGGCCCAGGTGTTCGACGGAGGCCTTCAGCGCGGCCTGCGCCTGGTCGGGCGGCACCGGCGGCGCGGCGCGCAGGGCCTGGGCCTCCTGGGCCTGGGCCTGCATCTGCTGCAACTGCAGCTCCAGCTTCTCGAGTTCGGCGGGCGCCGTCTTCAAGGTGCGCAGGGCGGGCGCCAGCAGCAGGCTCCAGGCCAGCAGCAGGCCGAGCAGCACGCCAACGGCGCCGACGATGACGCGTTCGCGCTCGCCCAGGGCCTGCCAATGCGCCAGGGCCTGGGCCTTGGCCTGGCCGAGCTGGGCGCCCAGGCCTTCGCCACCGTTGGAATTGAAGCGGGCCATCAGGGGCGTCCTTGGGCGCTGGCGCGGCTGATGGTCAGCTTGCCGTCGCTGGCGTCCAGCTGCCAGCCTTCGCTGCGCAGCTGGTTGCGGAAGTTGTCGATCTGGGGCGGGGCCCAGCCCTGGGCCGACACCGTCAGGCGGCCGGGCTCGAAGGCCAGGGCCTCGGTGGGCGGCCGGTCGGCCGGCCAGGCTGTGGCGGCAGCCGCGAGCAGGGCTTCGAGGTCCTGCTCGCCGACGCTGCCGGCGCTGGCGCGCAGCAGGTCGAGCTGCTTTTGCATCTGCACCGGTGCGTCGAGGATGGCGCGCACCTGGGGGAAGGCACCGGTCAGCGTCGTCGTGACGGCCGCGCGCCTTGCCGCGACTTCGCGACTCTGGTGCCAGGCCCACAGATTGACGCCCAGCAGCTGCACGACGAGCAGGGCGGCGAGGCCGATGCGCACCGGCTGCCAGGGCTTGCGCATGGCCGCGCGGCTGAACAGGCGCAGGGCGCGCACGCCGCGGGCGCGCGGGGCGAGGTCGAACTGGCGCAGGTTCCAGGCGCTGTCGACGATGGCCAGCGCGCGCTGGGACGGCGTCTGCACCGTGACGGTGGTGCCCAGCCAGCGTTCCGCGATGGTGGCCACGGCCGGGGTCGCCGTCCATTGCGCGGCATGCACGACGCCGGGCGGGAAGAACTGGCGCGCCAGCCCGCCCTCCAGGGGCACGGTCGCCACGCCCTCGGTGTTGCTCCAGCGCAGCGCGACGCCGCGGCCCTCCTTGTCGCCATTCGCCTCGAAGAAATGTCCGCGGGCCAGCTCGTCGGGCCAGGCCAGCGGCGCGACGCGGTCGATGAAGACCTGGGCGGCCTCGAGCTGGGCCAGATGGTCGGCCAGCCAGGGGCGCGAGGTGACGGCAACCCAGGCGGTGTCGCCGCCCAGGGCGTCGGGCTCGAGGGCGAAATGCAGGGTGTCGGGGTCGTCGAGCAGGGCCTCCTCGAGCTTGCCGGCCAGGGCCGCGCGCATCTGGCGGCCGGCGCGCGGCAACTCGACGCGGCGCCAGCTGATGTCCGACTCGCTGACGACGGCAATGACGCTCTCCGCCGCCGGCAGGCTGGCCGCCGTGGTGCGGCCTTCGGCCGTGATGTGGCGGCCGTCGGGCGTCAGCACATAGTCGTACTCGCGCGCCGCGTCGGCGCGCGGCAGCTCGGCCGTGGCGGACGCAGCTTTGCCCAGGGCGCGCAGGCGCGTCCGCGGGGGCAGGAACAGCAGCAGGGTGCTCATGGGGAGATCTGGGGGCGGCGCATTCTAGGAGGGGGAGGCGAGCTTCCCGGGGCGGACGCCGCCGCGGCGGTGAAGATCTGTAGCCAGGTTCAACTTCAAGACTTCACCTATCCAGCAGCTGGTTGATGCGTTCACGGGCCAGCACCATCATGTTCAGGCCCTGGCGTTCGATCAGCGAACGCTGCTCGAGCTGGCGTTCCTCCAGCCGCAGGCGGCCGGTGACGACGAAGAAGGACGAATCCACGGAGACGCGGGTTGCCGTCGCCTGCGGCTGCGCGGTGGCGGGCAGATAGGGCATCAGATCGCCCGCGATGTCCTGCAGCGGCTTGACCTTGCGGCCCTGCACCAGGCGTTCGGCGGCGGCCAGGTTCATCGCGTCGAACAGGGCCGCGATGACCTCGCGTGGCGCGGTATTGACATTGACGGGCGTGGCCTTGGGCAGCAGCACGACATAGGGCTGCAGGCGCTTGATGGTCTCGGCGTCGACACCCAGCCAGGTGAGCTGGTCGATGCCGGCGGGTTGCAGCGGGCCGCTGGTGCTGGTGCTGGTCGCCTGGCTGGCCGGCGGTGCCGGCGCCGGCGTGCTCGGCGCGCTGGGGGGGGCCGGGAAAGCGGCGCGCAGCCCGTCGATGATGACGGTGGCCGTGCCCGGCGCTGCATTGACCTGGGTGCAGAGCCGCTCCAGCACGCGCTGCTCCAGCGGGTCCACCTTGGCGCCGCTGAGCAGGGCCTGCAGGTTGTAGCGGCTCTGGGCGTCGTCGATGCTGCCGGACAGGAAGGCCTCGGGTCCGTCATCGCTGGCCGCGCTCTTGTCCGCGGCCAGGAAGGTGGACAGGCGCGCCTCGGCCAAAGGCACGGCCCAGGGCTCGCCGAGGTGGTCGACCTTCTTCTGGCGGTTGGCTTGGGCATCCACCTTCAGGATGAGGCGGGCCCAGTCCAGCGCGCCCGACAGGATCCAGGCGCTCTGGGCGCGCGCACGGTCGGCGGCCTCGATCTGCACGGCCCGGTATTGCTGCCAGACCATGCCGGCGGCCAGGCTGGCGATCAGCGTGACGATGATCATGGCCGTCAGCAGGGCCGCGCCGCGTTGCAGCCGCTTCATCGGACGATGACCTCGAGCTCGCGCATCAAGGTGCCGACCAGGCCGCTGCCTTCGGCGAACTGCATGGCGATGCGCAGGCCTTCGGGCGGCTGGGCCGGTGTCTGGGGATTCACCGGGCCGGCGTTGCTGCCGGTACCGCCGGTGGACTGGCAATTGCTCCAGGCATTGCCCCAATAGCAATAGAACTGCCAGCCGGCCACGCCATCGAAGGCGCGCAGCGCCGGGTTGCGCTCGGCCAGCTGTTGCAGGCCGCGCTGGCGCTGGTCTTCCAGCTCCTGCACGGTGCGCTGCGGCGGACTTTCCCAACGCCACAGGCTGCCCTCGCGCAGGCTCCACACCACCACCTGCAACCCGGTGGGCGCCTGGCGGGTCAGCACGAGGTTGCCACCGTCGAAGGCGATTGGCGGCACGCTGCTGTGGCTGTCCTGCAGGGCCCGCAGATCGACCTCCCATTGCGCCAGCACCGTCTGCAGACGGGCGGTCTGGGCCAGGCGGGCCTGGGCGATCTCGCGGCTTCTCATCAAGGCGTCGATGCCACGCCAGGCCATGGCGGCCATCGTCGCCATGACCACCAGGGCCACGAGGACCTCGACGAGGGTGAAGCCGCGCGCCTTCATGTCTACTGGCCGAGGATGGTGGTCAGGGTCAGCATGGGCCGGCCCTGGTCGTCGGTCACGTCGGCATCGACGCGGCGGAACAGCGGATTGGGCGTCGGGCTGACCTTGAGCTTGCCGCCGTAGCTGCGGCCGAGCTGCTCGCAGGCGAAGGGCGATTCGCCGATGTTGGGGAACTGCTTGGTCACCCGCAGTTCGGTCAACAGGTTCTCGGCGCACCACTGCGCGGCACTGACCTGGGCGAGGCGCTCGGCATTGCTGGTCAGGGCACCGGCGGCCTTGATGCCGGCGCCCAGGGCGATGGCGACGATGACGAGGGCGACGAGGACCTCGATCAGCGTGAAGCCGCGCTGGCCATGACTGGACTTCATTGCGGCGTGACGATGTCGAAGGCGGCGAGGCCGTCGGTGGCCAGCTCGAGGCGCTGGTCGCCCAGCTGCAGCCGCAGCCGCTGGGCCGGGATGATGGGCTCGGGGCCGAGGCGCAGGCCGGGATTGGTGGCGGTGGCGTTCTCGATCAGCACGGCCACCGGCTCGCCCAGCCAGCGTGTCGGCAGCTGGATGGTGCGGGGCAGGCCCTCGAAGCGGAAGTCGTCGCCGGTCTTGAGTCCCTTGGGGATCCAGCGCACGTCCAGGCCCGACGCGCGGCTTTCCGCGCGCGCGGTCTCGAGCAAGGCGGCCAGGCGTTGGGCTTCGCGCTGCAACTGCAGCTCCTGCGGGTCGCGCAGGGCCAGCGTGATGGTGGCGCTGGTGATGGCGATCAAGGCCACCACGACCAGCAGCTCGATGAGCGTGAAGCCGCCTGCCCTGCGGCGCGGCTTACTGCCAGGAGCCAATGTCGGCGTCACGACCCTCGCCGCCGGCGCGGCCGTCGGCGCCAAAGCTGTAGACATCGACTTCGCCCTTCACGCCAGGGTTGGCGAACTGATAGGGATGGCCCCAAGGGTCGTTGGGCAGCTTCTCGAGATAGGGCTTCCAGTTCGGCGGCGGGTTGCCGGCGGTGGGCTTGTGCACGAGGGCGTCCAGGCCCTGCTCGGAACTCGGGTAGCGCTGGTTGTCGAGCTTGTAGAGCTTGAGCGCCTGCATCAGGTTGTTGACGTCGGTGCGGGCGGCGGTGACGCGGGCGTCCTCGGCGCGGTCCAGCACATTGGGCACGACGAGGGCCGCGAGCACGCCGATGATGACGAGCACCACCAGCAGTTCGATCAGCGTGAAGCCGCGGGTGACGGTGCCGGTGAAAGAGGAACGACGCATGTCTGGGAGCGTGGAAGCGCTGGGCAGCGGTGAGCGGACCATCATAATGGGCCATGCTTGCTCGAACGATGGCGTTTACGGTGTGGCTGCTGCTGGGCGGCTCGGTGGCTTACTGGAGCCTTCAACTGCTGGCGCGGCCGCTGCCCATGCCGGCGTCCGTGCTGCCGGCCGGTGAGGCGCGCGGCGGCGCGGTCGACCTGAGCCGGCTGCTCGGCATCACGGCGGCCGAGACGGTGCCCGAGCCCGAGGTCGCGGTGTCGACGCGGCTGCGCCTGCTCGGCGTCGTGGCGCCCAAGAATGCCAAGGCCGCCGAAGCCGGCGAAGGTGTTGCGCTGATCGAGGTGGATGGCGTGGCGCGCACGGTGCGCGTCGGCGCGCCCGTCGACGGCGAATTGCATCTGCTGCGCGTGGATGTGCGCAGCGCCAGCCTCGGCCGGCTCGGCCAGGCGCCCAGCCAGGTCCTCCAGATCAGCTCGCCGGCCGCGGCGGCAACCGGGGCGTTGCAGCCGGCCGCGCCTTCGCCTGTGGTGCTGGGCGGCAATCCGAATCCGCCGCCGCCCGATGCCCAGGGCCTGCCGCTGCGCGCCAATGTGCCGCCGCCCGGTGCCATGCCGCAGCAGGCCGCGCCGCCGACGCGCACCGAGGAACGCCAGCGCTGAGACGCCGGTTTCAGGCGCCCAGCGTCGGCACGTGGGTGCCGGGTTCGGGGCGCGACGCGAGGCGGGCCTCCGCGACCTCGTGCAGATCGGTCAGCAGGGCCGCCGCCGCGCGGATCATGGGCCAGGCCAGTGCCGCACCGGTGCCGTCGGCGCTGTCCATGCCCAGTTCCAGCAAGGCCGACGCGTGGAACAGGGCCAGGGCCTCGTCCAGGCCGCGGTGCACATGGCTGCGGCAGAACACCGCGTAGTCGGTGACGGGCGCGCAGATCAGCGAGGCGAGCTTGAGGGCCGCGCACGCGGCGATGCCGTCCACGATGATGAGGCTGCGCTTGCTGGCCGCGACCAGCATGGCGCCGACCATGACGGCGATCTCGTGGCCGCCAAAGGCCGCGAGGATGTCCATGGGGTCCTTGGCATCGCGGTGGCGGGCCAGGGCGCCCTGCAGCACGTCGAGCAGGTGGACGAGATCGTCCTGGCGCATGGTCGGGCCGGAGACGATGAAGTCGCGCACCGACTGGTCGGACAGGCGGGCCAGGATGAGGGCGGCACATTCCGCCGAGCCCTGGCCCATGGCGGCGCAGGCCAGCACATTGCCGGGCAGGTTGTCGGCGATCTCCATGCCGACGCGCACGCCGGCATGGGCTTGCTCGACGCTCATCGCGTGGGCGGTGCGGGCGTTGCGTGTGCCATGGGACACCTTGCGCGCCAGCAGCCGGGCATGGGGCGGCAGGTTTTCGGCGACACCGCAATCGACGACAGTCAGGTGCAGGCCCTGCAGGCGGGCAAAGACCGACACCGGCAACTGGGCATGCAGGGCCATCTGGACCTGGTCCTTGGTGGCGCGGCCCCATTGGGCACCGACGCCATCGACGACGATGCCGTGGTCGGAGGCGAACAGGCCGAGCACCGGGTCGCGGAAGCGCGGTGTCAGGCTGTTTTGCACAAGTCCGAGGCGTACGGCCAGCGGTTCCAGCTCGCCGAGGCCGCCGGCAATGGCCGAACGGCGGTCGACGCGGTCGCGCAGGGCTTTTTCCAGCTCTGGGTTGGCGGTGGGGGAGATCAGCGACTGTTGGGCAACGGTCATGGCGCAGGCGTTGTCAGACCCCGCATTTCAACTCAACCGAGGAACAAGCGATAGGCCGGATTGCCGGTTTCGTCCTCGAAAGGGTAGTTCAGGCCGTCAAGAAACTCGCGCAATGCGCCGGCATCGCCCTTGGGCACCTGGATGCCGACGAGGATGCGGCCGTGGTCCGCGCCCTGGTTGCGGTAGTGGAAGAGGCTGATGTTCCAGTCCGGGTGCATGCTGGACAGGAAGCGCATCAGCGCGCCCGGCCGCTCGGGGAAGACGAAGCGGTAGAGGCGCTCGTGGCGCGCCAGCTCGCTGCGGCCGCCCACCATGTGGCGGACATGCTGCTTGGCCAACTCGTCGTTGGTCAGGTCCAGCGTTTCAAATCCGGCCTTGCTGAAGGTGCGGGCCAGCTTGGCGGCCTCGTCGGGCTTGCTGATGGCGATGCCGACGAAGATGTGGGCGACGTCCGAGTCGGCGATGCGGTAGTTGAACTCGGTGACGCTGCGCGGACCGAGCAGCTCGCAGAAGCGCTTGAAGCTGCCGCGCGCCTCGGGGATGGTGACGGCGAACAGGGCTTCGCGGTGTTCGCCGACCTCGGCCCGCTCGGCGACGAAGCGCAGGCGGTCGAAGTTCATGTTGGCGCCGCAGGTGATGGACACCAGGGTCTGGCCCTTGGCGCCGGTGTTGGCGACGTACTGCTTGACGGCGGCGACGCTCATGGCGCCCGAAGGCTCGAGGATGGAGCGGGTGTCCTCGAAGACGTCCTTGATGGCGGCGCAGACGGCGTCGGTGTCGACGACGATGTAGTCGTCGACCAGCTCGCGGGCGATGCGGAAGGTCTCCTCGCCGACCAGCTTGACGGCGGTGCCGTCGGCAAAGAGGCCGACATCATTCAGCGTCACGCGCTTGCCGGCCTTGACCGAGCGCAGCATGGCGTCGGAGTCGGTGGTCTGCACGCCGATGATCTTGATCTCGGGGCGCAGGGCCTTGACGTAGGCAGCGACGCCCGAGATCAGGCCGCCGCCGCCGATGGCGACGAAGATGGCGTCGATGGGGCCGGGGTGCTGGCGCAGCAGTTCCATGGCGATCGTGCCCTGGCCGGCGATGACGTCGGGGTCGTCGAAGGGGTGGACGAAGGTCAGGTCTTGCGCGCTTTCCAATTCCTTGGCGTGGCCGTAGGCGTCGGTGAAGCTCTCGCCGAACAGCACGACCTCGCCGCCCAGCGCCTTGACCGCCTCGACCTTGACCTGGGGCGTGGTCACCGGCATCACGATGACAGCGCGGCAGCCGAGCTTCTTGGCCGACAGGGCCACGCCCTGGGCGTGATTGCCAGCCGAGGCGCAGATGACGCCGGCGGCGCGCTGCTCGGCGGACAGATGCGCCATCTTGTTGTAGGCGCCGCGCAGCTTGAAGCTGAACACGTCCTGTTCGTCCTCGCGCTTGAGCCAGACCTTGTTGGACAGGCGCTTGGAGAGCTTGATGGCGGCGTGGAGATGGGTCTCGCGGGCGACTTCGTAGACCCGGGCGTTCAGAATTCGCTGCAGATAGCTGCTGCCGGGCGGCAGCATCGCGGGCACCTGGGGCGTCACCTTCTTCGAGGCGGACGGGCGGCGTCGCGAAGGCGAGCTCATCGGGTCTCCAAACAGTCTTGTTGCGGCGCCGCATGATAGGGGGAACCCTTCACGCGGCGCCGCTGTCTGCCTTCGGCGAAAAAAAACCCGAGCTCTTGCAAGCTCGGGTTGAATCCACCATGGAGGCGGTGGAGGAGACAATCGGTGCGAAAACGTTTTCGCTTGGGTGGCAGTTTAGCGCCGAGTTATGCTGCGCTGCAATATTTTTCGTGAACGAATTGGAGCTTTGACTCTAGATGAGCATGGAATGCACGGTGAGTTGGCTGGGCCCTGAAGGCCCGAGCGGCATGAGCTTTGTGGCCGAGACTGGCAGCGGTCATGTGCTGTCCATGGACGGCGCGCCCGACGGCGGTGGCCGCAACCTGGCACCGAGGCCGATGGAAACCGTGCTTGCGGGCACCGGCGGCTGCACGGCCTATGACGTGGTGCTCATCCTGAAGCGCGGCCGCCATGACGTGCGCGGCTGCAAGGTCACGCTGAAGGCGGAGCGCGCCACCAGCGATCCCAAGGTCTTCACGGCCATCCATTTCCACTTCGTCGTCAGCGGCAGAGCGCTCAAGCCCGAGATCGTCGAGCGCGCCGTGGCGCTGTCGCACGAGAAGTACTGTTCGGCGACGGCCATGCTGGCCAAGACCTCGGCCATCAGCACGTCCTTCGAGATCGCTGAAGTCTGAGCCGGGTCTGATCAGACCCGGTGGGCCACGGTCGTCATGACCTTGGCTGCCGCTCGCATCAGCCCCTGGATTGGGGGCGGCAGGGGCAGGGCGCCGGCGGCAAGCGCGGCGTCGGCGTGCTCGGCTTCCTCGCGCTTCATCTGGTCGACGATGGCCCGTGAGGGCCCGTCCTCCACGGGCAGGCGGTCCAGGTGCGAGGCCAGATGGGCTTCGACCTGGCGCTCGGTCTCGACGACGAAGCCCAGGCTCCATTTGTCGCCCGCCAGGCCGGCCAGGCTGCCCCAGGCGAAAGCGCCGGCCCACCACAGCGGCGCCAGGTGGCTGGTATGGGTGCCGAGCTCCGCGATGCGCTCGGCCGTCCAGGCCAGGTGGTCGAGCTCCTCTTCCGCTGCCACCTCGAAATGCTGGCGCAGTTCCTCGCTGCGGCTGAACAGGGCCTGCGACTGATACAGGGCCTGAGCGCAGATCTCCCCGACGTGATTGACCCGCATCAGGGCACCGGCCTCGCGCATCTGATCCGGGCTCAGGGCTGTTGCCTCCACGCCGACGGCTGGTGACGCCCGCGCGGCCCGGGTCGGCGCAAAGACCGTGCGCAGGCCCGAATCGAGGGCGCACAGCCAGCGGTCGGTGAAGTTCAGTGTGCGCGGATGAACGTCGCTTGCAGGCTGATGCATTCAGTTAAGCAGTGTTGCTATGAAGAAATCATGAACTAGGGATGACGTTGTGGTCCAGCAACGGCAACACACAATTTCATATCCGTGAATTCCCGAGGGGCCCCCAGCTCTGGTGGAATACGCCCACTTCCTCACAGGAGGTGAGTCATCGGGCCGTGTTGTTCGGCGCGATGCCTCGGATGAATTTCTAGGAGTATCGAATGAAGAAAACTCTGATTGCACTGGCCGCCTTCGGTCTGACGGGCGCCGCCTTCGCGCAATCCTCGGTCACCCTGTTTGGCGTCCTGGACGTCAACCTGCGCTATGCCAAGTCCAGCGGCAAGACGGTCAAGCTGCTTGGCACCGATGGCCTGAACAGCAGCCGCCTGGGCGTTCGCGGCGTTGAAGACCTCGGTGGCGGCCTGAAGGCCGGCTTCTGGCTGGAATCCGCCGTCAACCCCGACACGGGTACCGTGGACGCCGCCCGCTTCTGGGGCCGTCGCACCAGCGTCAGCCTGATGGGCGATTTCGGTGAAATCCGCCTGGGCCGTGGCAAGACCTCGACCCGCCTGCACATCGACGACTTCGACCCGTACTCGACCACCGGTCTGGGCGACGTGTCCAAGGTCTATTCGGCACTTGGCAGCAACGCCGACACGCTGAACCGCTCCGACAACATGGTCCAGTACTTCCTGCCGAGCAATCTCGGTGGTTTCTACGGCTCCGTGGACGTCGCCGCCGGTGAGGGCTCGAACACGAACGCGGCAGCTGGCGTCAGCAGCGGTGGCAAGAAGGCCATGGGCGGCCGCTTCGGCTACAAGCAAGGCCCGATCAGCGTCGCCGTGGCTCACGAGCAGACGACTGGCGCTGGCCAGGACAAGTACAAGATCACCTCCGTCGGCGGTGGCTATGACTTCGGCGTGATCCGCCCGACGATCAACTACAGCGAAACCAAGTTCCGCGCGCTGCAGCAGAAGATCATCACCCTGGGCGCCACGGTGCCGCTGGGCCAAGGCTACATCCTGGCTTCGTACAGCGACTCCAAGGCCAACACGGCTGCTGAAGCGCTGAACGGCGTGGGCGATGCCAAGCTGTTCGCTGTCGGCTATGTGTACAACCTGTCCAAGCGCAGCGCCCTGTACGCCAACTACGGCCAGATCGAGAACAACGGCAAGGGCACCTTCGCCGTGTCCGGTTCGCCCGCTGTCACTGCTGGCCAGAAGTCCAGCGGCGTCGACGTCGGCGTGCGCCACAGCTTCTGAGGAGGCCGCGGCCTGCCGGCCGCTGCCACTCAGCCAAAGCCGCCTTCGGGCGGCTTTTCTTTTGTCCGCGTCGTTGTCCCGCGTGAGACAGGGGAATTGCTGTGGGTAATCAACAACAGAGCCGCCGTTATGGCAGGACGCATCCCTGAGAATAAAAAGGTTCACCTTTCTTCGCAGGAGACAACCTTGATGAAAAAAGCCGCTCTGGCAGTTGCCGCACTGGCCGCTTGCACTTCTTCCGCCTGGGCCCAATCCAGCGTGACCCTGTATGGCATCGTGGACGCTGCTGCGCGTTACACCACCAACGTCAACCCCGGTGTCGCTCCTAAGCAGCTGATCCCTGGCGGCATGTCCCAAAGCCGTCTCGGCATCAATGTCACCGAAGATCTCGGTGGCGGCCTGAAGGCCCTGGCCAACATGGAACACCGCCTCAGCTCCGACACCGGTGCTCCTTCGTCCGGCACGGATTTCTGGCGTCAGGCATGGGTTGGCCTGCAGTCCAATCAACTGGGCCAGATTCGCCTGGGTCGCCAGTACAACATCCTGTTCGACCTCTACACGTCGACCTTCGCCTCCTTCCGCTACTCGCCCTATATCGAGGCCTACAAGCCTGAGATCGGCATGTCCATGACGGCGCGTCAGGACAATATGGTCAAGTACCTGGCCCAGTTCGGCAGCTTCTACGCCGAGGTCCAGGTCAGCGCCGGCGAAGGCCAGTCGGGTGCCGCTGCCGCCCAGCCCAACAAGACGCTTGGCTTCATGGGCCGCTACAACGACGGCACGTTCGGCGCCGGTGCCGCCTACCTGCAGGCCACCGAGCAAACGGGCAAGAAGATCAAGGCAACGGTGCTGGGCGCGTCCTACACTCAAGGCCCGCTGTACGTGCACGCCTCCTGGGGCGAGAACAAGTTCGAGAACCCCTTCGGTCTGCTGAACCAGACCAGCGCTGCAGGCTTCGCGGCCTCCGCAGCACCGGGCTCGGCTGCCAACATCGCCCTGACGACCCGCGGCGCCTACACCAGCGGCATCCTGGGCGCCAACGTGTTCAACACGGACTCGGCCGACATCAACAAGCGCACCATGATCATGTTCGGTGCGACCTATCAGCTGACCCCTCAGCTGAACATTGGCGGCAACGTCTGGCTGACCGAGCAGACGCACTACGGCACCATCCAGAACCTGGCGCTGCCCTTCCGCAATGCCCTGGGCTTCTCGACGGACGCCAACACCAAGTCCAAGGCGAACTTCTTCGCCGTGGTTCTGGACTACGCCTTCTCCAAGCGTACCGACGCCTACCTCGAGATGGACTACACCAAGTTGCGCGGCGAGGTGCTCTTCCTGAACAACGCCGGCCGTCGTGGCGGCGCGATGGTCGGTCTGCGTCACCGCTTCTGATGTCCGCGCGGGGCCAAGGCCTCGCGAGCATCTCGACGGGCCGCGAAAGCGGCCCGTTTTCATTGGTGGCCCAGAGTCGGCCGCGCTAGGGCTTTCCCGGGAGGTCCCGGCCCTCAGGCTTCGCCATGATGCCGCCTTCGCGCGGCGCAATGACGCGCCCGCTTCAAAGTCCTCATGCTGGTTTTCATTCTTCGCCGCCTGCTCCAGGCCTTGGTCGTCATGCTGTCGGTGGCCTTCATCGCCTTCATGCTGTTCCAGTTCGTGGGCGACCCCGTCACCAATCTGCTGGGCCAGGACGCCACGGAGGAGCAGCGCATCGCGCTGCGCAAGGACCTCGGCCTGGACCAGCCCTTCCCGATTCAGTTCGCCCGCTTTGCCGGCAATGCCATCCAGGGTGAGTTCGGCATCAGCCTGAGGCAGGGGCGCAAGGTGTCAACGCTGATCGCCGAGCGCTTCCCGGCGACGCTGGAGCTGGCCGTCGTCGCGGGCGTGATCGCGCTGGGCCTGGGCATCCCGCTCGGCGTCTACGCGGCGCTGCGGCGCGGCAAGGCCAGCGCGCAGATCCTGATGACGGGCACGCTGTTCGGCGTCAGCCTGCCCAATTTCGTCATCGGCATCGTGCTGATCTGGATCTTCGCCGTGGAGCTCAAATGGCTGCCCAGCTTCGGCCGGGGCGAGGTCGTCACCTTTGGCACCTGGACCTCCGGGCTGCTGACGCGTGACGGCCTGCTGCACCTGGTCCTGCCGGCGTTCACGCTGTCGGCCTTCCAGCTGACGCTGATCATGCGGCTGGTGCGGGCCGAGATGTTGGAGGTGCTGCGCACCGACTACATCCGCTTCGCCCGCGCCCGCGGCCTGAACGACCGCAGCGTCTACTTCGGCCACGCACTGAAGAACACGCTGGTGCCCGTCATCACCATCACCGGCCTGCAGCTCGGCTCGCTGATCGCCTTCGCCATCATCACCGAGCAGGTCTTCCAGTGGCCCGGCATGGGCCTGCTCTTCATCCAGGCGGTGCAGTTCGCCGACATCCCCGTGATGGCGGCCTACCTCTGCCTGATCTCCCTGATCTTCGTCGTCATCAATCTCGGCGTCGATCTGCTCTATTTCGCCGTCGACCCGCGTCTGCGCGTCGAAGGCAAAGCCCACTGAACATGAAGCCCCCACGCTCGCTTAGCTCTCTGCCCCCCGAGGGGGCGCGTCAGTGCCTTCGGGCGGCCGGGCGCCACTGACCATGGCTGTTGACGCCGACCCCAAACCCACGCCTTCAGCCTCCGCGCTGCGCGGTTTCTTCGACAGCGACGTCTGGTATTCGTTCCGGAACTCGCCGGTCGCGATGCTGGCCGCGGTCATCGCGCTGGTCTGCTTCGTCTGCGCGCTGTTCGCGGAGTTCGTGGCACCCCACAACCCTTTCGACCTGGCGACGCTGGAACTGCTGGACTCGTTGAAGCCGCCGGCCTGGGTCGAGGGCGGCGAGGCCAAGTACCGCCTCGGCACCGACGGCCAGGGCCGCGACATCCTGTCGGCGCTGATGTACGGCGCCCGCATCTCGCTGCTGGTCGGCCTGGCCTCGGTGCTGCTGTCCATCCTGATCGGCGTCAGCCTGGGCCTGCTGGCCGGCTTCCTCGGTGGCCGCACGGACGCCTTCATCATGCGCATCTGCGACGTGATGCTGTCCTTCCCGTCCATCCTGGTCGCGCTGATGATCAGCGGCGTCGGCCGCAGCCTCTTCCCGCATGCGCCCGACATGCTGGCCTTCGTCGTGCTGGTGCTGGCCATCTCGCTGACGGGCTGGGTGCAGTACGCGCGCACCGTGCGCGGATCGACGCTGGTGGAGCGCAACAAGGAATATGTGCAGGCGGCCCGCGTCATCGGCGTCGGCTCGCTGCGCATCATGCGCCGCCATGTGCTGCCCAATGTGCTGGGCCCCGTGCTGGTGCTGGCCACCATCCAGATCGCCTCGGCCATCATCACCGAGGCGACCCTGTCCTTTCTCGGCGTCGGCGTGCCGGCCACCAGCCCGTCCCTGGGCACGCTGATCCGCAACGGCAACGACTATCTGTTCTCGGGCGAGTGGTGGATCACCGCCTGGCCCAGCCTGACGCTGATCCTCATCACGCTCAGCGTGAACCTGCTCGGCGACTGGCTGCGCGACGCATTGAATCCCCGACTCCGATGACTGCACCGCTGCTTGAAGTCAGCCACCTGCGGGTGGAGTTCCCGACCCGCCGCGGCACGCTGCTGGCGCTGGACGACATCTCCTTCTCCATTGCGCCGGGCGAGATCCTGGGCGTCGTCGGCGAGTCCGGCGCCGGCAAGTCGCTGACCGGCGCGGCCATCATCGGCCTGCTGGATCCGCCGGGGCGCATTGCGGCAGGCGAGATCAGATTGGCCGGCCGGCGCATCGACAACCTGCCCTATGAGCAGATGCGCCGCATCCGCGGCAAGGAGATCGGCGCCGTCTTCCAGGACCCGCTGACCTCGCTGAACCCGCTGTACACGGTTGGCCGGCAGTTGACCGAGACCATCACGACCCACCTGGACCTGACGGCTGCCCAAGCGCGCGCGCGGGCCATCGAACTGCTGGCGTCCACCGGCATCCCGGCGCCCGAGGCGCGCGTCGATCACTTCCCGCACCAGTTCTCGGGCGGCATGCGCCAGCGCGTCGTCATCGCCCTGGCCCTGGCCGCCAACCCCAAGCTCATCGTCGCCGATGAGCCGACGACGGCTCTGGACGTGTCCATCCAGGCACAGATCATTGCGCTGCTGAAGAAGGTCTGCCGCGAGCAGGGCGCGGCGGTCATGCTGGTCACCCACGACATGGGTGTCATTGCCGAGACCTGCGACCGCGTCGCCGTCATGTATGCAGGCCGCGTCGCAGAGATCGGCCCGGTGGCCGACGTCATCCACCGCCCGGCCCATCCCTACACCGTCGGCCTGATGGGCTCCATCCCGGCCATGGATGAGGACCGCGAGCGCCTGCTGCAGATCGACGGCTCCATGCCGCGCCTGACCGCCATCCCGCCGGGCTGCGCCTTCAACCCGCGCTGCCCGCGCGTCTTCGACCGCTGCCGCAGTGAGCGGCCCGAGCTGGTCCAGGTCGGCGCCACCAGCGCGGCCTGCTGGCGTCCCGTTACCTTGGAGGCTCCGCGATGAGCGCGCCCCTCGTCGAGGTCCAGGACCTCGCCAAGATCTTCGATGTGTCGCCGCCGTGGTTGAACCGCGTCGTCGAGCGCAAGCCCAAGGCCTTCGTGCATGCCGTTGACGGCGTGTCCTTCAGCATCGAGCGCGGCAAGACGCTGGCGCTGGTGGGCGAGAGCGGCTGCGGCAAGAGCACCGTGGCGCGTCTGCTGGTCGGCCTGTATGGCGCGACGCGAGGCGCCGTGCGCTTCGATGGCGAAGACATCGTCAAGACGCTGGCTGGGGCCGGCGCCTCCAAGCTGCGTCGGCGCATGCAGATGATCTTCCAGGATCCCTATGCGTCGTTGAACCCGCGCTGGAAGGTGCTGGACATCGTGGCCGAGCCGCTGCGCGAGCATGGCCTGCTGCGCGACAACGCCGAAGCCCGGCTGCGCGTCGGCGAGCTGCTCAGTTCGGTGGGCCTGAACCCGGCCGATGCCGAGAAGTTCCCGCACCAGTTCTCCGGCGGCCAGCGCCAGCGCATCTCGATCGCGCGCGCGCTGGCGACCCAGCCCGAATTCCTGGTCTGCGACGAGCCGACCTCGGCGCTGGACGTGTCGGTGCAGGCTCAGGTGCTCAACATCATGAAGGACCTGCAGCGCAAGCAGGGCCTGACCTATCTCTTCATCTCGCACAACCTGGCCGTCGTGCGCCATGTGGCCGACCAGGTGGGCGTGATGTATCTCGGCCGCCTCGTCGAGGTGGCTGACAAGGTCGAGCTGTTCGCGCGCCCGCGCCATCCGTACACGCGCATGCTGCTGGACGCGATTCCCGACATCCACATGACGGGCCGCGCACGCACGCCGGTGCAGGGCGAGGTGCCCAATCCGCTGAACCCGCCGAGCGGCTGCAGCTTCCATCCGCGCTGCCCGCTGGCCAACGCGCGCTGCAAGGCCGAGCGGCCGGCGCTGCTGGAGATCAAGGGTGTGCGCGTGGCCTGCCACGCGGTGGAAGAGGGCCGGGCGGACTGATCAGCGCGCTGGCGCCGAAGCAGGCGCCGATGCGGCCCCGGCCGGCTTGGGCAGGGTCAGCGGGCCTTTCTGCCCGCAACCCATGAGGGCGGTAAGGGTGATCAGCAGGGCACCTAAACTGGCGGCAGTCTTCTTCATCCGCCCAGTTTATGTCCCTGTCCGACGCCGACTACCACGCCAAGGCCCATGCGCTGCTCGCCCGCATCGAAGAGCAGATCGATGGCTGGCTCGAAGACGACGTCGTGGACATCGACACGCACCGCACCGGCGGCCTGCTGGAGCTCAGCATGCCGGGTGGCAGCAAGATCGTGTTGAACACCCAGCCGCCGCTGCAGGAGCTCTGGCTGGCGGCGCGCTCGGGCGGCTACCACTTCAAGTGGGACGGCTCGCAGTGGGTGGACCGCGAAGGCCAGGAATTCCTGGCCCGCCTGTCGCGCTGCGCCAGCGAGCAGTCTGGCCAGGCGCTGAAGTTCAGCGCCTGACCGCCCTCAGCGTTTGAAGAGGTCCAGGATGGACTTCTTCTCGTCCTCGGTGGCCGCGCCCGGCACCGGCGCCGGCTCGCTGGACAGTTCGCGCACGCCGCTGCCGGTGGTGTATTCCTCGTAGAACCACTCGCCATTGATGTTGACGATGCCTTCGGGCGGCGTCATCTCGTCGACGGGCTTGCCCTTGAGCGCGAAGCCCATGTATTCGATCCAGACCGGCAGGCTCAGGCCGCCGCCGGTCTCGCGGTCGCCGAGCTTGCGCGGCTGGTCGTAGCCGATCCAGACGATGGCGACGAGGTCCTTCTGGTAGCCGGCGAACCAGGCGTCCATGGAGTCGTTGGTCGTGCCGGTCTTGCCGTAGATGTCGGGGCGCTTCAGCGTGGCCTGGGCGCGTGCCGCCGTGCCGCTGCGCGTGACCTCCTGCAGCAGGCTGCTCATCAGGAAGGCATTGCGCGGCTCGATGGCGCGGGCTTCGTCGCTCAGCGTCACGGGCAGGGCTTCGTAGAGCAGCCGGCCCTTGTTGTCGGTGATGCGGTTGATGAGCTGCGGGCTGACACGGTAGCCGCCGTTGGCGAACACCGCATAGCCCTGGGCCATCTGCATGGGCGTCACGGAGCCGGCGCCCAGCGCCATGGTCAGGTAGGCCGGATGCTTCTCGGCCTCGAAGCCGAACCGCGTGATCCATTCCTGCGCGTACTTCACGCCGATGGAGTGCAGCACGCGGATGGAGACCATGTTCTTGGACTTGGCCAGGGCCGTGCGCATGGGCATGGGGCCTTCGAACTTGCCGTCGTAGTTCTTGGGCTCCCAGGGCTGGCTGCCGGTCGTGCCGGCGTCGAAGAACAGCGGCGCGTCATTGACGATGGTGGCGGGCGTGAAGCCCTTCTCCAGTGCGGCCGAGTAGATGAAGGGCTTGAAGCTGGAGCCCGGCTGGCGCCAGGCCTGGGTCACGTGGTTGAACTTGTTCTTGTTGTAGTCGAAGCCGCCGACCATGGCGCGCACCTGGCCCGTCTTGGGGTCCATGGAGACGAAGGCGCCTTCCACCTCGGGCAGCTGGGTGATGGTCCACTCGTTGCCATCCTTCTGCTTGACGCCCTTGACGACGCGGATCACGGCGCCGCGGCGGATGCGGGTCTTGGGGTTGCCCTTGTCCGACAGGCCGGACGTGGCGGGCTTCAACCCTTCGCCGATGATGTTGATGACGTCGCCGCTCTGCAGCACGGCCGTGACCTTCTTGGGATCGGCCTCGAGCACGACGGCGGCCAACAGCTCGTCGTTGGCCGGGTGGTCGGCCAGTACCAGGGCGATGCGGGCGTCCACCTCCTTGGCATCGCCCGGCAGGTCGGCGTAGGCCTCGGGGCCGCGGTAGACCTGGCGCTTCTCGTAGTCCAGGATGCCGCGGCGCAGAGCCCGGTAGGCGGTGTTCTGCTCGGCGCTGTTCAGCGTCAGGTAGACGTTGAGGCCGCGCGAGTAGGCCTCGTCGCCGTACTGGCTGAAGATCAGCTGGCGCGCCGCCTCGGCAACGAACTCGGCATGCGACACCGACTCCTGCACCGGGCGGATGCGCAGCTTCTCGGCCTTGGCCTCGTCGCGCTGCTCTTCGGTGATGTAGCCCGTCTCATACATCCGCTCGATGATGTATTGCTGGCGGATGGTGGCCCGGCGCAGGTTGTTGATCGGGTTGTAGGCCGAAGGCGCCTTGGGCAGGCCGGCCAGCATGGCCGCCTCGGCCACGCTGATCTTGTCCAGCGTCTTGCCGAAATAGATCTCGCTGGCCGCCGCGAAGCCGTGCGCCCGGTGGCCCAGGAAGATCTGGTTCAGGTAGATCTCGAGGATCTTCTCCTTGGGCAGGGCGGCCTCGATCTTCAGCGCCAGCAGGATCTCGTAGATCTTGCGCGTGAAGGTCTTCTCCGTGCTCAGATAGAAGTTGCGCGCCACCTGCATGGTGATGGTCGACGCGCCCTGGCTGCGCGATTCGCCGACGTTGGCCAGGCCGGCGCGGATGATGCCGAGGTAGTCCACGCCACCGTGCTGATAGAAACGCGCGTCCTCGATGGCCAGCACGGCCTCCTGCATGACCTTGGGAATTTCCCGGATCGGCAGATAGTTGCGCCTCTCCTCGCCGAACTCGCCCAGCAGCACGCCGTCGCTGGACAGCACGCGCATGGGCAGTTTGGGCCGGTAGTCGGTCAGGCCGCCGATGTCGGGCAGGTTGGGATAGGCCAGGGCCAGGCCCAGGGCCAGCAGCAGGGCGACGGCCGCGATGCCGCCGGCCACCAGGCCCAGCGCCCACAGCACCCAGCGGCCGAAGTGGGAACTCAGGCGGGACAGGGGGCTGGAAGGGGGCGAGCCGGCGGACGAAGGACTGGATGCAGCGGAGCGGGGCTTGTCATTCATGAGCCGGCGGGGCGCGCCCGCGGGCGCGTTGGGAGGAGGCGGCGGATTATAGGAAGGGCGCTTGGCCCCTCCTTGTATACGCAGGCGGGTACCAAGCGGCGTGCCAAACGACCGCTTCCCATGTGTTTTTCAGTAGCTTGCAAGTCAGTTGAATCGTGTATGTTTAGCAACGTGGCGTTACCAGCTCGCGCCGATTTTCCGTTCGGCGTCAACGGCTTTGCTGCTAGCATTCAAGTAACTTATTAATAGTCCGAAACGTAACTCGCGTGTCGGGAACAAAGGGCATGGGAATACTTGACGCACTTTTGGGTCGCAAGCACCCCCCCCTGATTGGCCTGGATATCAGTTCTTCCAGCGTCAAGCTGGTGGAACTCAGCCAGACCAAGAGCGGTGAATTCGTGCTGGAGCGTTTTGCCAGCGAGCCCTTCGAGAAGGGCTGGATCGCCGACGGTCAGATCGAGAAATTCGATGAAGTCGCCGATGCCGTGCGTCGTGTCGTCGCGCGCAGCGGCAGCAAGACCCGCGACGCGGCGCTGGCCATGCCGCAGTCGGCCGTCATCACCAAGAAGATCATGCTGCCGGCCGGCCTGCGCGAGGAAGAGCTCGAGCTGCAGGTCGAGGCCGAGGCCAACCAGTACATCCCGTTCTCGCTGGACGAGGTCAGCCTGGACTTCTGCGTCATCGGCCCGAGCCCCACGTCGGTCGGCGACGTCGAGGTGCTGATCGCCGCCTCGCGCAAGGACCGCGTGCAGGACCGCCAGGGCCTGGCCGAGGCCGCCGGCCTGCGGCCCGTCGTGCTGGACATCGAGTCGCATGCCTCGCGCATGGCGATGGGCCGCCTCATCATGGCCCTGCCCAATGAAGGCAAGGACGCCCTCGTGGCCCTGTTCGAGATCGGCGCCGACACCACCAGCCTCAAGGTGCTGCGCGACGACGAGCTGCTCTACGACCGGGACCAGTCCTTCGGGGGATCCCAGCTGACACAGCTCATCTCACGACAGTACGGCTTCTCCTTCGAGGAGGCTGAGCAGAAGAAGCTGGCCAACGAACTGCCCGAGGACTACGAGAGCAGCGTGCTCAACCCCTTCGTCGACAGCCTGTCCCAGGAAATCGGCCGGGCGCTGCAGTACTTCTTCACCAGCACGCCGCATCACAAGGTGCATTACGTGATGCTGGCCGGGGGCACGGCGACGCTGCCGGGCCTCAAGGAGCGCGTGACCGACCTGACGGGCTTTGCCTGCATGGTGGTCAATCCCTTCGAGAACATGGGCATGGGTTCGGCGGTTCGCGAGCCCAAGCTGCGGCGTGAGGCCCCGTCCTACCTGACCGCCTGCGGCCTCGCGATGCGGAGGTTCTTCCAGTGATCCTGATCAACCTGCTGCCTTACCGCGAGGAGCGGCGCAAGCGGCGCAAGGCAGCCTTCTTCGCCGGCCTGGGTTTGGCGGGCCTGGTGGGTGCCGGCCTTGTGGTGGCCGCCTACCTGATGCTGCAGTTCCTGACGGCTGAGCAACAGGCGCACAACCAGTACATCCAGAACGAGATCACGCGGCTCGAGGCCCAGATCAAGGACATCGCGGACCTGAAGGCCGAGATCGAGTCCCTGAAGGCCCGCCAGCGCGCCGTCGAGGACCTGCAGACCGACCGCAACACGCCGGTGCAGCTGCTGAACGACCTGGCCCGTCTGGCGCCCGAAGGCATCTACCTGACCGCCATCAAGCAGGACGCCAAGGTCGTCACCATCAGCGGCATCGCGCAGACCAACGAGCGCGTGTCCGAGTTCCTGCGCAATGTCTCGCGCAGCTCGGAGTGGCTGGAGAAGCCCGATCTCATCGAGGTCAAGCTGGCCAGTGTCACGACCAACACGCGTGACCAGCGGCGTCTGCTGGACTTCTCGATGAAGGTCTCGATCAAGACGCCCGTGCGCGAGCCCGCGCCGGGTGCTTCAGCGCCGAAGAAGAGCTGACCGCCATGGCGACTTCTACATCCAAATTCGACCTGAATGCCTGGTTCGCCGATGTCGCGAGCCAGTTCCAGAGCCTCAATCCCAAGGAGCCCGGCCAGTGGCCGCTGCTGCCCAAGCTCGCGGCCTCGCTGTTCGTGATGGTGGCTGTTGCGGTCGGGGGCTACTTTGTCGTGCTCTCCGACGTGCAGGCCGGCCTTGAGGCGGAGCGCGATCGCGAACCGCAGCTGCGCCAGGACTATCACAACAAGCTCGGCCAGGCTGTCAACCTGCCCGAGCTGCGCAAGCAGAAGAGCCAGGTCGAGGAATACGTGACCCAGCTCGAGAAGCAGCTGCCCGGCAAGGCCGAGATCGACTCCCTGCTGTCCGACATCAGCAGCGCCGGCGTGGGCCGCGGCCTGCAGTTCGAGCTGTTCCGTCCCGGCCAGGTGCTGATCAAGGACTATTACGCCGAGCTGCCGATCGCGGTCAAGGTGTCCGGCCGTTATCACGACATCGGCGCCTTCGCGGCCGACGTGTCCAACCTGTCGCGCATCGTCACCTTGCACAACCTCGTCGTCGTCGCGCCCCAGGGCCCGCGTGACGCGAATGGCGCCCTCAGCATGGAAGCCACGGCTCGCACCTATCGCTATCTCGACGCGGCTGAAGTCGCCGAGCAGAAGAAGGCCGCGACCAAGTCGGCGGGAGCCAAGAAATGAAGCGCCTGCTGATTCCCCTCGCGGCCCTGCTGTCGCTGTCCGGTTGCGGCAGCGACATGGACGAACTGCGCCAGTGGATGGAGCAGGAGCGCAAGGAAGCCAAGACCACCGTCACGCCGCTGCTGCCGCCCAAGAAGTTCCTGCCCCAGCCCTATGAGTCGGCTGCCGGCGTGGACCCCTACAGCCCGCAGAAGCTCAGCGTCGCGATCAAGCAGGAAGCGGCCCAGCCCAACTCCTTGCTGACGGCCGAGATCAGCCGCCGCAAGGAACCGCTGGAGGCCTACCCGCTGGATGGCATGGCCATGGTGGGCAGCCTGACGCGAGAAAACCGTCGCTACGCGCTGCTGCGCGTCGACAACTTGCTGTATCAGGTCAAGGCCGGGGACTACCTCGGCCAGAACTTCGGCCGCATCACCAAGATCAGCGAGACCGAGATCACGTTGCGAGAAGTCGTCCAGGACGCTGCGGGCGAGTGGATCGAGCGCACCAGTACCCTCCAGCTACAGGAGAAGGGACGATGAAGACATTGCAGGAGAACAAGTCGATGGGCCGTGGCTGGTTGCTGGGATTCGCACTCACGCTGCTGGCTGCGCCGGCGGCCTGGGCGCAGACGCAGATTCGCGCCATCAACACCAGCCAGCAGGCGGGCGTTGAGGTCGTGCGCATCGAACTGAGCCAACCCTTGGCGGCCGTGCCGACGGGGTTCACGATCCAGACGCCGCCGCGTATCGCCATCGACCTGCCAGGGGTCGTGAACGGTATCGGCCGCAACCAGATCGACATCAACCAGGGCAACCTGCGTTCGGCCAACGTGGCCCAGGCCGGCGAGCGCTCGCGCCTCGTGCTGAACCTGCGCCACGCCTCGGGCTACACCGCGAAGCTCGAGGGCAATGCCCTCGTCGTCGTGCTGGACACCGCGGCCGCCCAGGCCCAGGCGCCGACCACGGGCGAGCCCGTGCACTTCGCGCAGAGCCTGAACGCCGCGCCGCTGCCGCTGCGCGACATCGACTTCCGCCGCGGCGCGGACGATGCGGGCCGCGTCATCGTCAACCTGCCCAGCAACCAGGTCGGCGTGGACATCCAGCAGCAGGGCCAGGCCCTGGTCGTGGAATTCCTGCGCTCCAGCCTGCCCGAGAACCTGCGCCGCAAGATCGACGTCGTCGACTTCGGCACGCCGGTGCAGACCATCACGACGACGCAGTCGGGTGACAAGGTCCGCATGGTGGTCGAGCCCAAGGGTAGCTGGGAGCACAGCGCCTACCAGAGCGACAACCAGTTCGTGCTGGAAGTCAGGCCGCAGAAGGTCGACCCCAACAAGCTCACGCAAGGCCCCGGCTATGCGGGTGACAAGCTGTCGCTGAACTTCCAGAACATCGAAGTCCGCGCGCTGCTGCAGGTCATCGCCGACTTCACCAACTTCAACGTCGTCACCAGCGACACCGTGACCGGCAGCGTCACGCTGCGCCTGAAGGACGTGCCCTGGGACCAGGCCCTGGACATCATCATGCAGGCCAAGGGCCTGGGCTTGAGGAAGTCCGGCAATGTGCTCTGGATCGCGCCCAAGGAAGAGCTGGCGACCAAGGAGAAGATCGATCTCGAGGCCAAGGCGGCCATCGCCCAGCTCGAGCCGCTGCGCACCCAGTCCTTCCAGCTCAACTACGTCAAGTCCGAGGACATCGCCAAGGGCCTGACCGGCCAGGGCATCAGCTCCGGCAGCAGTGGCGGCACGGGCACCGGTACCCGCATCCTTTCGACCCGCGGCAGCGTCATCTTCGAGCCGCGCACCAACCAGCTCTTCGTGTCCGACATCCCGAGCAAGCTCGAGGAGATCCAGGCCATGATCGCCAAGATCGACATCCCGGTGCGCCAGGTGCTGATCGAAGCGCGCATCGTCGAGGCCAACGACAAGTTCGGCCGTTCGCTGGGCGTCAAGCTCGGCGTCAACGACCTGCGCGGCCAGCAGGGCGGCATCCCGGGCTACAGCGTCGGCGGCGGCAACTACGTGACCGTCGGTGGCAACTACACCGGCATCGGCTCGCAGACCAACCAGGGCGCGGCGGCGAACTACAACAACACGCAGTTCATCAACATGCCGGCCAACACGTCGTCCGATGCCTTCAGCAACGGCACGGCGGCGACGGTGGCGCTGTCGCTGTTCAGCGCCACGGCCAACCGCTTCCTGAACCTCGAGCTGTCGGCCCTCGAATCCGACGGCAAGGGCAAGGTGGTGTCCAGCCCGCGCGTCATCACCGCCGACCAGGTCAAGGCGCTGATCGAGCAGGGTGAGGAACTGCCCTACCAGGTGGCCACGGCCAGCGGCGCGACGTCGGTGCAGTTCCGCAAGGCCAACCTCAAGCTCGAGGTCACGCCGCAGATCACCCCAGAAGGCAGCGTGATCCTGAATGTGGACGTCAACAAGGACAGCCGCGGCACGCTGACGCCGCAGGGCTATGCCATCAACACCAAGCACGTTCAGACACAGGTGCTGGTCGAGAACGGCGGTACCGTCGTCATCGGCGGCATCTACACCCAGGACGAAGGCGAAACCGTCAACAAGGTGCCGCTGCTCGGCGATGTGCCCCTGCTGGGCAACCTGTTCAAGAACAAGACCCGCACAACCTCGAAGACCGAGCTGCTAATCTTCCTGACGCCCAAGGTCGTCAGCGAGCGGCAGACGGTGCGCTGAGGATTCACTGAATTGAACGATGCTGCAGCCGCGCTGGCTGCACACGGGAGTGAAAAGAGATGTTGAAGTTTGATGTTTGGAGCCGGACCGCGGTCCGGGCGCTGGTGGGTGGTTTCATCGCGGCGGCGCTGACGGCGTGCGGCGGTGGCGGCGGCAGTGCGGGCACGCCCATCAATGGCGGCGGCGGCGCATCGAGCCCGTCGGGCGCGGCCAGCGCCGTGGCGGCCGACGTGGTCGTCGTGCTGAGCAAGTCGACGCTGACCAACTCGGGTTCCGATTCGATCACCGCGACGATCACGACCATCGACACCAATCGCGCGGCCATCGGCAATGTGCCGGTCAGCGTTTCCGTCAACGCGAATGCCGTGGTCTCGACCACTGCCACCGCGACGAACGCCAGCGGCACGCTCGCGGCCACCATCACGCAAGGCTCGGATTCGTCCGTCAGGCCCGTGACGCTGACCGTCAAGTCCGGTGAAGTCACGCGGGCGGTGACCTTCAACGTCGTCCAGAACTCCTCGCCGACCAACCCGCAGGCGGCGCGGCTGACGTTGAGCCTGAACGCGTTCAGCATCACCAATTCGGGCAGCACGGAAGTAGTCGCCACGGCCGCCGCCATCGACGCCAACCAGAATGCGCTGTCCGGCATTCCGGTCCAGTTGTCCGTGGCCGACGGACCGCCACTCGCGTCCAATTCCCCCAGCTCGTTTGTCATCGTCGGTTCGACCCAGACGGGTGCCAATGGGCAGGTGACGGGCACGGTCAACATCGGCGCTGATCACTCCAATCGCACGGTCACCGTCACGGCGACGAGCGGGGCCTTGACCGCCACCGCGGCCTTCCAGGTGACCGGCACGCATTTCACGCAGGCCAGCCCCGTGCCGTCCGTCGTGACCGCCGGCCAGGCGGGCAAGGTCCTCTACACCTTGTCGGACGTGAACAACAATCCAATGCGCAACGTCCCCATCACGGTGACCGGCGTTGGCGTGACCACGCAGTCGGGTACTACCGATCTGAATGGCGACTATCCGTTCAACTACACGACGCCCAACACACCGGGCGGCACGCTGAACTTCACTGCGACGGCAGGCGGGGTGGAATCCAAGGTTGCCGTGACCATCGCGGGTGGCGCGACAACGGTGCCCAACGCCACGACGCCCGTCTCCAAGACGCTGAACCTGTCGGCGAACGTGGTGCAGGTCAATACCTCCACGTCCAGCAACCAGGTGTCCATCTATGCCATCTTCCGCGATGGCAACAATGCGCCCATCAACAATGTCCGCGTGCTGTTCGATGCAACGGGTGACAACGGCACCGGCGCCATCGGCTCGACCGACTACACGAAGACGCCGCCGGTCAACAATGCGGTGCTTTCTGACGGCTCGGGAACGGCCTCGACCACCTACAAGTCGGGCTCCGTCAGCAGTCCCACGAATGGCGTGACGATCCGGGCTTGCTGGAAGGAAAGTGACTTCGTTGCGGGTGAAACCGTTGCGAACTGCCCTGCCGCCAATCTGCTGACCACCACGCTGACCATCGTGTCGAATCCGGTGTCCATCTCCATCGGTACCGACAACCAGATTACCAATGGTCTGTCCGGCCTGACCTACCTCAAGAAGTATGTCGTGCTGGTCGTCGACTCGGCCGGCAATCCCAAGGCGGATGTCCAGATCACGCCGTCGGTCGACCTGGGCGGCTACAGGAAGGGCGCCTGGGGATACAACCAGGGCAAGCAGAAATGGGAACTGGAGCCCCAAGGCGACTACGCCCCCTTGTACAGCACTGACGAGACCGAAGGCGCACTCAATGCGATCTGCCCGAACGAGGACTTGAACCGGAACGGGGTCATTGACGGTATTGAAGACGCCAATGGCAACCAGCAGCTCGATCCGCGCAAGTCCGATGTGGCGATCACGCTGGTCGGTGCCACCAAGACCGATGCGAACGGCGTGGCTGTCCTGCAGCTCGAGTACGCCAAGAGCCTGGGCAGCTGGGTCGATTTCAAGATCACGGTGACGGCAGCGGGTGTGCTGAGCCCGCCGGCCTACTACCCGATCGGCGTCCCGGTGGTTCTGCCATCTCAGTCACAGGCTGCTCTGGCGGCGCAAGCAGTGTCACTGGGCCGCACCTATGCAGCAGGGGTGGTGGACTATCTGTACACCTATGTACCGCTCCCGGTTTCTGCCGGCGATATCGGGAATGCGGCCGCGCCGCCGTTCAGGGTCAGCCCGTATGGCACCAGCAGCAGCTGCCCCAATCCGAAGTGATGTGATTGCCCTTGTGGGCATGCCCGGCGGTGGCAAGTCCACCGTCGGAAAACAACTGGCACGCCAAATCGGCGTGCCTTTTGTCGATTCGGACCATGAAATCGAGCAGCGCATCGGCGGCAGCATCAAGCAGTTCTTCGAGCGCCACGGCGAGGATGCCTTTCGCGACGTCGAGACCGAGGTCATCGCGGAGCTGATCGCCCGAGGCGGCGATTGCGTGCTGGCCACCGGCGGTGGCGCCGTGCTGCGCGAGCGCAACCGCGAGCTGCTGCACAGCGGCGCGACGGTGCTCTATCTGCGCTCCACGCCCGAGGACCTGTTCCGCCGCCTGCGCCACGACACCACGCGGCCGCTGCTGCAGGTGCGCGACCCGTTGGCCAAGCTGCGCGAGCTGCACCAGCAGCGCGATCCGCTCTACCGCCGCTGCGCCCACTATGTGCTGGAGAGCGCCCGGCCCTCGGTGCACGCCCTCGTCAACATGGCGCTGATGCAGCTGGAGCTGGCCGGCCTGCTCGACCCGACGCGCGTGGCCGCGACCGTCGGGGCCGAGCCGCTTTGATGCCGGCTTGACGGGAAGCAGAGGGCCGCCGCCAGGGCGGCTCTTACACTTGGCCGATGCCTGCCACCGATACCGTCCGCATCCAGCTCCCCGACGACCGCGACTACGAGATCCGCATCGGCTCGGGCCTGCTGGACGAGGCCGGCAGCTGGCAGCAATTGCCCAAGGCGTCGACGGCCGTCATCGTCAGCAACGAGACCGTGGCGCCGCTCTATGCAGCCCGGCTGCGTGAACGCCTGCTGGCGGTCTACAAGCGAGTCGACCTCGTCGTGCTGCCCGACGGCGAGCAATACAAGGACTGGGCCAGCCTGAACCGCATCTGCGACCACCTGCTCGGCGAGGCCCTGGACCGCAAGACCGTGCTGTTCGCGCTGGGTGGCGGCGTCATCGGCGACATGACCGGCTTTGCGGCCGCCATCTATATGCGTGGCGTGCCCTTCGTGCAGGTGCCCACGACGCTGCTGGCCCAGGTCGATTCCTCGGTCGGGGGCAAGACGGCCATCAACCATCCGCTGGGCAAGAACATGCTCGGCGCCTTCTACCAGCCCGAGCGGGTCATCGCCGACCTCGACACGCTGGACAGCCTGCCCGACCGCGAGCTGCGCGCCGGCCTGGCCGAGGTCATCAAGTACGGCCCGATCGCGGATGCAGGCTTCCTGTGCTGGATCGAGGACAACCTCGAGGCGCTGCTGGCCCGCGACAAGGCCGTGCTCGGCTATGCCGTGCGGCGCAGCTGCGAGATCAAGGCCGACGTGGTGGGCCAGGACGAACGCGAGCAGGGCTTGAGGGCCATCCTGAACTTTGGCCACACCATCGGCCATGCCATCGAGGCCGGCATGGGCTATGGCGCCTGGCTGCACGGCGAGGCCGTCGCCTGCGGCATGGTGCTGGCAGCCGACCTGTCCCAGCGCATGGGGCTGATGCCGGCAGCTTTTGTCGAGCGTTTGCGCCAGCTCGTCGAGAGGGCAGGGCTGCCGGTGCAGCCGCCCAAGCTCGGTGCCGAGCGCTATCTGTCGCTGATGCGCGTGGACAAGAAGGCCGAGGCGGGTGAGATCCGCTTCGTGCTGATCGAGTCGCTGGGCCAGGCGGGCCTGCACTCGGTGCCCGATGCGCGCATCGTCGAAACGCTGACGGCTCACGGAGCTGCCTGAGATGACTGCGAAGCGCCCGGCCTACGCCGCCGATCCGGCGCGCAGCCGCGGGCGCCGCCTGCTCGAGCCGGCCGCACCGACGCGCAGCGAGTTCCAGCGCGACCGCGATCGCATCATCCACAGCACCGCCTTCCGCCGCCTCGTCTACAAGACTCAGGTCTTCCTCAACCACGAGGGCGACCTGTTCCGCACGCGGCTGACGCACTCGCTGGAGGTGGCCCAGCTTGGCCGCTCCATCGCACGCAGCCTGGGCCTGGACGAGGACCTCGTCGAAGCCGTGGCCCTGGCCCACGACCTCGGCCACACGCCCTTCGGCCATGCCGGCCAGGACGTGCTGGACGAATGCATGAAGGGCCATGGCGGCTTCGAGCACAACCTGCAGTCGCTGCGCGTGGTCGATCATCTCGAGCAGCGCTACCCGGCTTTCGACGGGCTCAACCTCTGCTTCGAGACCCGCGAGGGCATTCTCAAGCATTGCTCGCGCCGCAATGCCGAACTGATCGAAGCGATCGAGCCAGACGGCATCGCCAGGCGCTTCCTGCATGGTGGCCAGACCAGCCTGGAGGCCCAGCTCTGCAATCTGGCGGACGAGGTCGCCTACAACGCCCATGACGTCGATGACGGCGTGCGCTCGGGCCTGATCGAGCTGGAGCAACTGCTGGAGGTGGAGCTGGTGCGCGAGCACTGGCGGGCGGCCTTGGACGCCCACCCCGGGCTGGCCGGCAAGCGCCTGCTGTTCGAGACCATCCGCCGCATGCTGTCGGCCCAGGTCTACGACATCATCGACGCCACGCGCGCGGCTTTGGCAGACGCGGCCCCGGCCGATGTCGATGCAGTGCGCCGGGCCGACAAGCCGCTGCTGCGCTTCAGCGCCGAGATGCGTGTCAAGAGCACGGCGCTCAAGCGCTTCCTGTTTGCCAATCTCTACCGGCATCCGCAGGTGCAGGGCACCCGGGCGCGCGCCGAGCAGGTGCTGCGCGACCTCTTTGCGGCCTATTCATCCGATGCGACCCAGATGCCGGCGGACTTCGCCGACCGGGAAGACCGTGAACGCGCCTGCGCCGACTACATCGCCGGCATGACCGACCGCTTCGCCATTCGCGAGCATCTCAGGTTGACGGGCAAGACGCTTTTCTGACCCAATTCATAAATTGGGGTCGGAGTCGATTATCCTGAGCCTCCCCATCTAGGCCATAGCGCCTGAGAGGAGGTGCCCTTGGCCCGTCTTCCCCGCCTGATCCTGCCGGGTCAGCCCCATCACGTCATCCTGCGCGGCAACAACCGCCAGTCCATCTTCTTCAGCGACCACGACCGCCAGCACATGCTGGCGACGCTGGGCGAAGTGGCCGCGCTCTACCGCGTGGCCATCCATGCCTATGTGCTGATGGACAACCACCTGCATCTGCTGCTGACGCCTCCCGCGGCCGATGCCCTCAGCCGCATGATGCAGGCCCTCGGCCGGCGGTATGTCGCCTGGTTCAACACCCGCCATCAACGCAGCGGCACGCTCTGGGAAGGACGGTTTCGTGCCGGCCTGATCGAGGGCGAGAGGCATCTGCTGGCCTGCATGCGCTATATCGAACTGAATCCGGTGCGCGCTGGCCTGTGCCAGGAGGCGGCGCAATGGCCGTGGTCGAGTGCGGCCCACCACCTGGGGCTCAGCCGCAGCGCCCTGGTCACCGAGCATGAGCTGTATTGGTCCTTGGGCAACACACCCTTCGAGCGTGAGCATGCCTATCGCGAACTGGTGGGGCAGGGTGTCCCACTGGCGGAGCAGGCGATGTTCACCGAGGCCGTCCTGCGGGGGCGCCCCGTTGCCAGTGATGGTTTCTTGAAGCCGCTGGCAGACGCCCATCCCAAGGTGGCTGTGAAACGCCCTCGCGGCCGCCCCCGCAAGGTGGTTCAACCGCTGCCACAGGCTTGAAAAGACGCTTTGACTATGGCCCCATTTAATAAACTCAGAAAACGATCGCCAACTTAATTCTACTCTGACCCTATATTAATCAAGTTGCTACGTTTGCTGCACTGCATTAATCTCCCGCCCTGTTGTGTTCCAGGAGGGCGCCATGAGCCACGCCACGCAGATTCAAGCCGAGATCCAAGACCTTGCCGAGCACGGGCTCTATCGGCCGGGCAATGAAAAAGACGCCTGCGGCCTCGGCTTCGTGGCGCATATCAAGGGCCAGAAGGCACACAACATCGTCCAGCAGGGTCTGAAGATCCTCGAGAACCTGGACCACCGCGGCGCCGTCGGCGCCGACAAGCTGATGGGCGACGGCGCCGGCATCCTCATCCAGATCCCGGACGAGTACTACCGCGCCGAGATGGCCAAGCAGGGCATCAACCTGCCGCCGCCCGGCGAGTACGGCGTCGGCATGATCTTCCTGCCCAAGGAACACGCCTCCCGCCTGGCCTGCGAACAGGAGCTCGCCCGCGCCATCAAGGCCGAAGGCCAGGTGCTGATCGGCTGGCGCGACGTGCCGGTGGACCGCGACATGCCGATGTCGCCCACGGTGCGCGAGAAGGAGCCGGTGATCCGCCAGATCTTCATCGGCCGTGGCCCGGACATCATCGTGCCCGACGCCCTGGAGCGGAAGCTCTACGTCATCCGCAAGACGGCCTCCAGCGCCATCCAGGCCTTGAAGCTCACGCACAGCCGCGAGTACTACGTGCCGTCGATGAGCTGCCGCACCGTCATCTACAAGGGCCTGCTGCTGGCCGACCAGGTCGGCAAGTACTACCTGGACCTGGCCGACGAGCGCGTCGTCTCGGCCATCGCCCTGGTTCACCAGCGCTTCTCCACCAACACCTTCCCCGAGTGGCCGCTGGCCCACCCCTACCGCATGGTCTGCCACAACGGCGAGATCAACACGGTCAAGGGCAACTTCAACTGGATGCGTGCCCGCGAAGGCGTCATGAAGTCGCCGGTGCTGGGTGACGACCTGAAGAAGCTCTACCCCATCAGCTTCGAGCACCAGTCCGACACGGCCACTTTCGACAACGCCATCGAGCTGCTGACGATGAGCGGCTACCCGCTCGCCCACGCCGCCATGATGATGATCCCGGAAGCCTGGGAGCAGCACGAAGGCATGGACGAGCGCCGCCGCGCCTTCTACGAGTACCACGCCGCCATGATGGAGCCCTGGGACGGCCCCGCCGCCATGGCCTTCACCGACGGCCGCCAGGTCTGTGCGGCGCTGGACAGAAACGGTCTGCGGCCTGCTCGTTATTGCATCACCGACGACGACCTCGTCGTCATGGCCTCCGAGTCGGGCGTGCTGCCCATCCCCGAGGCCAAGATCGTCAAGAAATGGCGCCTTCAGCCCGGCAAGATGTTCCTCATCGACCTGGAGCAGGGCCGCATCGTCGACGACGAGGAATTGAAGAACCAGTTCGCCAACGCGCGCCCTTATCGCCAGTGGATCGAGAACGTCCGCGTCAAGCTGGACGACATCAGCGTGCCCGACGCGGCCCGCCCCGGCTTCACGACGACGCTGCTCGACCGCCAGCAGGCCTTCGGCACCACGCAGGAAGACATCAAGTTCCTGCTCGCCCCCATGGCCGCCAATGGCGAAGAGGGCATCGGTTCCATGGGCAACGACTCGCCGCTGGCGGTGCTGTCGGGCAAGAACAAGCCGCTGTACAACTACTTCAAGCAGCTCTTCGCCCAGGTCACGAACCCGCCGATCGACCCGATCCGCGAGAACATCGTGATGTCGCTGAACAGCTTCATCGGCCCCAAGCCGAACCTGCTGGACATCAACGCCATCAACCCGCCGATGCGTCTCGAAGTCAGCCAGCCCATCCTGGACTTCGACGACATGGCGCGCCTGCGCGGCATCGAGGCGCCCACCAATGGCAAGTTCAAGCCCAGCGAGCTCGACATCACCTACCCGCGTGACTGGGGCCGCGCCGGTGTCGAAGCGCAGCTCGCCTCGCTGTGCGCCTCGGCCGTGGACGCCATCAAGACCGGCCACAACATCCTCATCATCACGGACCGCCACCTCAGCGCCGACCGCATCGCCATCCCCGCGCTGCTGGCCCTGTCCGCCGTCCACCACCACCTGGTGCGTGAAGGCCTGCGCACGACGGCCGGCCTGGTCGTCGAGACCGGCACGGCCCGCGAGGTGCACCACTTCGCCGTGCTGGCGGGCTATGGCGCCGAAGCCGTGCACCCTTATCTGGCCCTCGAGACCCTCGAGGCCATGAAGGACGAGCTGCCGCCCAAGCTGACGGCTGAAGCCGCCCGCTACAACTACATCAAGGCCGTGGGCAAGGGTCTGTCCAAGATCATGTCCAAGATGGGCATCTCGACCTATATGTCCTACTGCGGCGCGCAGATCTTCGAGGCCATCGGCCTGAAGGCGGACTTCGTCGAGAAGTATTTCCGCGGCACGGCCACCCAGGTCGGCGGCATCGGCGTGTTCGAGGTGGCCGAGGAAGCCATCCGCATGCACGAGGGCGCCTTCGGCGACGACCCGCTGCTGGACAGCATGCTGGAGACCGGCGGCGAATACGCCTGGCGCACCCGCGGCGAAGAGCACATGTGGACGCCGGACGCCATCGCCAAGCTGCAGCACAGCTCGCGCAGCGGCAAGTTCGAGACCTACAAGGAATACGCCCAGATCATCAACGACCAGAGCAAGCGCCACATGACGCTGCGCGGTCTGTTCGAGTTCAAGTTCGACCCCGCCAAGGCCGTGCCGCTGGAAGAGGTCGAGTCGGCGGCCGACATCGTCAAGCGCTTCGCCACTGGCGCCATGTCGCTGGGCTCCATCTCCACCGAAGCCCACGCCACGCTGGCCGTTGCCATGAACCGCATCGGCGGCAAGAGCAACACGGGCGAGGGCGGCGAAGACCCGGCCCGGTACCGCAACGAGCTCAAGGGCATCAAGATCACCGGCGGCAGCAAGGTCGGCGACGTGCTCGGCCACAAGATCATGGAGGCCGACTACGAGCTCAAGGAAGGTGACAGCCTGCGCTCCAAGATCAAGCAGGTCGCGTCCGGGCGCTTCGGTGTCACGACCGAATACCTGGTCAGCGCCGACCAGATCCAGATCAAGATGGCCCAGGGCGCCAAGCCCGGCGAGGGCGGCCAGCTGCCCGGCGGCAAGGTGTCTGAGTACATCGGCATGCTGCGCCATTCGGTGCCGGGTGTGGGCCTCATCAGTCCGCCGCCCCACCACGACATCTATTCGATCGAGGACCTGGCCCAGCTCATCCACGACCTGAAGAACGTCAACCCCAAGGCCGACGTGTCGGTCAAGCTGGTTTCGGAAGTCGGCGTGGGCACGGTGGCCACGGGCGTCGCCAAGTGCAAGGCCGACCACATCGTCATCGCTGGCCACGACGGCGGCACGGGTGCCTCGCCGTGGTCTTCCATCAAGCATTGCGGCACGCCCTGGGAACTGGGCCTGGCCGAGGCGCAGCAGACGCTGGTGCTGAACCGCCTGCGCGGCCGCGTGCGCGTGCAGGCCGACGGCCAGATGAAGACCGGCCGCGACGTCGTCATCGGCGCGCTGCTGGGCGCCGACGAGTTCGGCTTCGCCACCGCGCCGCTGGTGGCCGAGGGCTGCATCATGATGCGCAAGTGCCACCTCAACACCTGCCCGGTGGGCGTGGCCACGCAAGACCCGGTGCTGCGCAAGAAGTTCACCGGCCGCCCCGAGCACGTCGTCAACTACTTCTTCTTTGTCGCCGAGGAAGCTCGCCAGATCATGGCCCAGCTCGGCGTGCGCAAGTTCGACGAACTGATCGGCCGCAGCGACTGGCTGGACACCAAGAAGGCCATCTCGCACTGGAAGGCCAAGGGCCTGGACTTCGCCCGCATCTTCCACCGCCCCAACGTGCCGGCCGACGTCGCGCGCATCCACAACGATGTGCAGGACCATGGCCTGGAGCGTGCGCTGGACGTCAAGCTCATCGAGAAATGCCTGCCCGCCTTCGAGAAGGGCGAGAAGGTGCAGTTCATGCAGGAGGTGACCAACGTGCGCCGGTCCGTCGGTGCGCGCCTGTCGGGCGAGCTGATCCGCCGCAAGCCCGAGGGCCTGCCCGACCACACCATCTTCATCCAGATGGAAGGCACCGGCGGCCAGAGCTTCGGGGCCTTCCTGGCCCAGGGCATCAGCTTCTACCTGATCGGTGACGCCAACGACTACACCGGCAAGGGCCTGTCCGGCGGCCGCGTCGTCGTGCGCCCCAGCATCGACTTCCGGGGCGACGCGACCAAGAACATCATCGTCGGCAACACCGCGCTGTACGGCGCGACCCGCGGTGAGGCCTTCTTCCGCGGCGTGGCGGGCGAGCGTTTCGCGGTGCGCCTGTCGGGTGCCACGGCCGTTGTCGAAGGCACGGGCGACCATGGCTGCGAGTACATGACCGGCGGCACTGTCGCCGTGCTGGGCAAGACCGGCCGCAACTTCGCCGCCGGCATGAGCGGTGGCATCGCCTACGTCTATGACGAGGACGGCCACTTCGCCAAGCGCTGCAACACCAGCATGGTGTCGCTGGAGAAGCTGCTGCCTGCGCACGAACAGGAAGCGACGGTCGACAAGGCCATCTGGCACAAGACCAAGGCGGTGGACGGCGTGGACCGCGAGGCCCAGACCGACGAGGCCATCCTGCGCAAGCTGCTGGAAGACCACCACCGCTGGACCGGCAGCCAGCGCGCCCGCGACATCCTCGACCACTGGGCCGAGTCGCGCGCCAAGTTCGTCAAGGTGTTCCCGAACGAATACCGCCGTGCCCTGGGCGAGATCAACGCCGCCAAGGAAGCCGCACAAACCATCGCTCAGGCCAAGGCGCCTGAAGCCGTCACCGCCAAGGCCTGAGGAGAGGGAGCATGGGAAAAGTCACCGGCTTCATGGAGTACGAGCGCCTCGAAGAGGGCTACGAGCCCGTCGTCGCTCGCGTCAAGAACTACAAGGAATTCGTCATCGCATTGAACGTTGACCAGGCCAAGCAGCAGGGCGCTCGCTGCATGGACTGCGGCACGCCGTTCTGCAACAGCGGCTGCCCGGTCAACAACGTCATTCCCGACTTCAACGACCTGGTCTACAAGGGCCGCGCGGAAGACTGGAAGAACGCGATCACGGTGCTGCACAGCACCAACAACTTCCCCGAGTTCACCGGCCGCATCTGCCCCGCGCCCTGCGAGGCGGCCTGCACGCTGAACGTCAACGATGACGCGGTGGGCATCAAGTCCATCGAGCACGCCATCATCGACCGCGCCTGGGCCGAGGGCTGGGTCACGGCCCAGCCGGCCAAGGTGCAGACCGGCAAGAAGGTCGCCGTCGTCGGCGCCGGCCCCGCCGGCCTCGCGGCCGCGCAACAGCTGGCGCGCGTCGGCCACAGCGTCACCGTCTTCGAGAAGAACGACCGCGTCGGCGGCCTGCTGCGCTACGGCATCCCGGACTTCAAGATGGAGAAGTCCCACATCGACCGCCGCGTCGAGCAGATGAAGGCCGAGGGCGTCGAGTTCCGCACCGGCGTGATGGTGAGCGCGCTGCCTAGCGAAGGTCCAGGCAGCAAGGTCACCAATTGGGCCAAGGAAACGGTCACTGCCGATGAGCTGAAGAGCCAGTTCGACGCCATCGTGCTGACCGGCGGCGCCGAGCAATCGCGCGACCTGCCCGTGCCGGGCCGCGACCTGGCCGGCGTTCACTTCGCGATGGAGTTCCTGCCGCAGCAGAACAAGGTCAACGCCGGCGACAAGCTCAAGGGCCAGATCTCGGCCGCCGGCAAGCATGTCATCGTCATCGGCGGCGGCGACACGGGCAGCGACTGCGTCGGCACCAGCAACCGCCATGGCGCCAAGAGCGTGACCCAGTTCGAGCTGCTGCCCCAGCCGCCCGAAGTGGAAGACCGCCCGATGACCTGGCCCTATTGGCCGATCAAGCTGCGCACCTCGTCCAGCCACGAAGAAGGCTGCGAGCGCGAGTTCGCCATCGCCACCAAGGAATTCATCGGCGAGAAGGGCAAGCTGACCGGCGTCAAGACCGTGCGCCTGCAGTGGCAGGGCGGCAAGATGACCGAGGTCGAGGGCAGCGAGCAGGTCCTGAAGGCCGACATCGCCTTCCTGGCCATGGGCTTTGTGTCGCCGGTCGCGACCATCCTCGAAGCCTTCGGCGTCGACAAGGATGCGCGTGGCAACGGCAAGGCCTCGACCGAAGGCGCCAATGCCTACAAGACCAATGTCGACAAGGTCTTCGCCGCCGGCGACATGCGCCGCGGCCAGAGCCTGGTGGTCTGGGCCATCCGCGAGGGCCGCCAGGCCGCGCGCGCGGTGGACGAGTACCTGATGGGTTCGACGACGCTGCCGCGCTGAGCGGCGGATCAGGGCGCCGGGGCGACGTCGATGTCGCGCGGCGTGGTTGCTGTGCCGGCGAGGCAGCGCGAGGCATCGCGCGCCGCGCCGGGCAGCCAGGCGAGCTTGGGCGTGGGAACGTCGGGCTCGAAATTCACCAGCAGGCAATATGCAGCCGGGGCCGAGCCCTGGCCGGCCTTGAAGCGGGCCTGCCTGAGTGCGATCTCGGTCACCTTCTGGAAGCCCAGGGGCGGCGTCGCCGTTCCCGGCGGGCTCCCAGTGCTGATCGTCCGTGGACTGCCGTCCGCCTCCAGCTCGACATAGGCGCGCAGCTGCACGCCGTCGGCGGGGAGGGGGGCGTCCGGAAAGCCGATGCGGGGCGCCATGGCCTCGAAGACCGGGGGCGAGACATCGGGAGGCGGGGCAGCGACCTCGGCCACCGCCTGCGCCGTTGTGGCGGCCTGGGCAGGTGCCGGAGCTGGCGGCTGTGTGGGTTCGGGCTCAGGCGCTTCGGCCGCCGCAACGGGCGCCGGAGCTTCGACAGCAAGACGTGCCGTCACGGCGGCGTGTGGAGCGGCGCTGCCGTGCCGGCCCGCATGCGGGCCGGATGGCCCCAGCAGCAGGGCGGCATGGGCGGCCAGCGCGAGACCCGCGCAGACCGCCACCGGCTTGCCGCCCTTCACGGCCTGGCCTGCCTCACTGCTGCAGCAGATCGCGCCAGGACAGGCGGCGCGTCGCGTTGGACGTGCTGGGCGTCGGCGTCGGTGCCGACACGGTGCGGTCGTCGGACAGGCGGAACAGGCTGATGACCTTGTTGTTCGGCAGCTTGATCAGCGCGGGTCGCGTGGCGATCGCATCGCCCAGGGAGACGCTGGCGACACCCTTGGCCGAGTCGACGGCCGCACCGGTGCGGTAGTCGAGGAAGTTGGCCCAGCTGCTGCCGCCCACCTTGCAGACGTTGCCGGACTCGACGACGTTGGACGTCACGACCAGGGTGCCGAGGGCCAGTTGCGGGTCGGTGTTGACGCGCTCGCGGGTCTGCGGCAGGTCGACATACCAGCCGCCGTCGGTGGCCAGATTGACGGGGTTGGCGACGCCGTTGGTGCGCACCACCTGGTTGGGCGAGCAGGCATTCGATCCGGTCGGGCAGGTGCCCGCGACAAGGGTCTGCTGGATGAACTTGTTGACGGTCAGGCGCGGATCGCCGATACCGGTCGCGGTGAGGTTGTCCTTGATGCCGTAGATGGTCTGTTTGTTGGAGTCGACCAGGTCGGTCAGGCCGAGGTAGCGGCCCGTGCCGACGAAGACCATGGCCAGCGTGCCGACCTGGCCCAGCTCCGGGCGGGAAGTGATGGGCTGGGCGATGCCGGTGCTGTCCTTCAGCGTGGCGATGGCTAGGGCGTCATAGCCGGCCGCGCCGACGTTGTCGTTGACGTCGAAGCGCCAGAGATTGCCCAGGTTGTCGCCGCCATAGACGCGCACGATGGTGTTGTTGATGTCGCTGTTGTCGACCCAGCCGCGGATGTGAGCCAGGCCGGAAGGCGTGCCCGCGCTGCCCACGCCGGTGCTGATGGTGCGGATCAGCGCGCCCGTCGCGGCATTGACGACAAAGAGGTAGCCCTTGCCATCGCCGGGCGACACATTGTTGTAGCCAGAGGCAAAGATGACGACCCAGGTGCCGTTCTCCAGCTTGGCGATCTCGGGCTTGCCGACGGTCAGGCCGAGGTTGTCGTGCTTGAACTCCCACAGGGCCTTGGGCTCGGCCGGGTTCGTCACGTCCAGCGCGTAGTAGCTGCGGCCACCGGCGCCCATGCCGGCCACCAGCAGGCTGCTCCATTCGCCATTGATGTAGACGTCCTGGACCACGGGGGTGCCATCGACGCTGTACTGGTGCTGGGTGGCGTACTGCTTGTCGGCCAGCCTGTACATATTGTCCAGCGCGGCGGTCGGCACATAGGCCCAGAGCTCGACGCCGGTATCGGCGCGGAACGCATGCAGCATGCCGTCGTTGGCGCCGACGTAGACGACGCCGGTGCGAGCCGCGGCCTTGACCTTGAATTCGTCGTACCTCGCGTCGGCATAGTCCACCAGGGACTTGTGCACATACACGGCTTCCGAGTTCACGATGTCGCCCAGGCGGTGGGTGCGCTGGCGGAAATATTTGTCCGCGTCGGTGATGTCGCCCTCATTGCTGCGATCGCCGGCCAGGAAGTTGACCAGGGCCTCACCGGCTGCGGCGGCCTGCTTGGTGCTGGACAGGCAATAGGGACCCACGGCGCAGAACTGCGTCAGCGCGCGGCCCGTCGTGGTGATGTAGGCCAGGGAGAACTTGTCCTTCTCGCTGGTGGTCAGCGAACTCCAGTTGAAATCCTTGAGATTGTTGGTGCCGCCAGACGAGAACATGTAGATGTTGCGCGGCAGCGAGGCAGAGTCGAGCTTGTCCTGGGCCGACCAGTCGGCAGCCCCCGCATTCACCTTGCCGGTTTCGATGTCCAGGCGCTGGCTCCTCAGCTCGCCCGACCACTCAGAAGAAGTGAAGTTGGAGATGAAGACCTGGTTGTCGCCGGCCGACACATTGGGGTTGCTTGTCGTGGCGGCCGCGGCCGCGCCGATCTGGCCGTCCAGGGAGTTGATCGCGCTGGACAGGCCGGTGTAGAGCGAGGTGGGGTTGGAGGCGCTGAAATAGGTGCCGCCGCCGTTGACGGCCGCGTGCCAGAGATCGTCGATGGTGGTCAGGGTGTTGCTGACCGGCGTGGGCCAGTTGCAGGCGCCGCTGCTCTGCCAGCTGCAGACGCCAGGACTGGGGTTCGACCCCTTGGTCACCGCATAGAAGTCGCCGGCCGGGTCGGTCAGGTAGGTGGGCGAGAACTGCATATAGCCCGAGGCGCCCAGGCCGAGGGTGAAGGTCTTCATGACCTGCATCTCATGCGGCTTGAGGGTCAGGTTGGTGCTGTTGCCGCAGACGTCGGCAGCGGTGGGGCTGAAGCTCTTGCACTCGTCGGAGCCCGTCGTGCCGGTGCGCAGGTCGGTGTTCAGGTAGTAGGCGGCCACGTCGGCCAGCGTGTTGCCGGTGGCCGTGCCGTCGTACATGGGCCGCTTGAAGGTGCTGCCGCTGTCCTGGTCACCCATCTCGCTGTTGTCCAGCTTGGTCGGGTTCGAGGTTTCGTTCCAGAAGCCGTCAGTGGACAGGATGGTGAAGTTGCGCTGGCAGGAATACTCGACCGGGTCGATGGTGGTGACGCCGTTCAGCGTGGTGGTCTGCGAGTTGAAGTTGTTGTACTTGCCGGCGTAGAGCTTGCCGGCCTTGGACAGGGCGGAGCGCAGCGGCGTCGAATTGTTGGGAATGGCCGCGGTGAGCTTCTTGTACCAGTTGGTCTTGTGGTTGTAGGCCGGCGACGTGCGGTTCTCGAAGACGTCGAGATTGAGGAAGTCTGTGCCCGTGTTGTTATTGATGCTCATATAGCCCACGCGGCGGTTGTTGCTCACCGCGCCGAAGGCCAGGGCCGCCGAGGACTTCATGGACTGCATGCGCGAGTGGTAGTAGGTCCACCAGTTCGCGAAATTGGTCATCTCCTCGTCATAGGTGCACAGGCCCGGCAGCTTGCTGGTGCCGATGGCGGCGCAATCGGTCCGTGAGGCGGGCCGCGAAAATATGCTCGGCGTATTGGTCGTCACCTCCGGCACGATGTCGACGCGTTCGAACTTGCCGCCATAGGTGCCGGGCTTGGCCGGCGTCGCGGCGGCATAGCCACCGAAGGCGGGGTTGTTGTTGTCCAGCGGAAAGGTGCAGCCCGTCGGCGTGCGCGTGAACGAGATGCTTGCCGTCGTGTTGGTGGCGGCCGGCGCGGTGATGGTCACGGTGCGGCCGCTGTTGCTCGTTGTGGCGGTGTAGTTCGTCGTGCCGGTCTTGGCGTTGATGGAATCGCGGATGGCGTTGCCGATGGTGCCGCGGTTGTTGCTGGAGGCCGTGGTGTAGCCCAGCAGATTGAGGCCGCCGACAGTGACGGCCGTCACCTGGAGGCTGCAGCTCGGGTTGCTCGAGATCGTGAACGTGGCCTTGGCCCGCACTTCCGCCGAGCCGGCCTCACCGGCAAGGAAGTACTTGGTCGGGAAGCGGGCGTGGGAGAAGGTGCCGTTGCGCGTGGCCTGGCAGGCCGCGAAGGGGGGGGTGGTGGCGCGCGCGTCGGCGTCGCTGCTGCACCAGCGCAGCGGTGCTGGATAGACATAGTTGCCGCTGGAGCCAGCCTTACAATCGCGCAGGTCGACGGTGTTGCAGTACTCGGCCGGGATGATGTTGTAGTAGTGCGGGCCGAAGTTGCGTGCCGCCGTCGTGGCGTTGTCGACCGGGCCCGTGGCCACGAAGCCGTTGCTGGTGGCGGTCGTGGCGTGGAACACCGTGTAGGCCTTGCCGCCGACGGTGCCGGGCAACACATAGTTGTCGTTGCGCAGGCAGTCGGTGTAGGTGTTGTCCGTGCACCATTCGGTGTCGGGGAACTGCGTCAGCAGGTTGATGGTGCCGGTGTTCTGGACGTTGTAGGCATCGTTCTTGACCGAGCCCCAGGTGCCGGTCGCAGTCTTGGTCTGGCTGGGCCAGTAGCTGCCATCGGCCTTCATCGGCGGCTGGTAGTTGACGGCCGGGTCATAGGCCAGGCCGTTGAAGCTGGCCGCAAGGTAGGGCGGCTGGCCGCGCAGGGAGCCAAAAGGTGCGGCTCCCGTCCAGCAGGCCGCTGAGCTGTTGCCGCCAATGCAGCAGGTGTTGTTGAAGTTGCCGCTGTTGACTGGCGTGGCGCCGCTGCTGCGGCACAGTGCCGGATCGGGGCTGCCGTCGCCATTGATGTGGTCGGGCATGAAGTCGAAGTTCATCGAACCCGAGTCATCCAGGATGAACAGCAGATTGGCCTTGACCGAATCCTTGGACGTGACGATGAGGGGCGACTGCGAAACGTCGACGACGGCCGCGAAGCTGAATTGAGCCGCGGCAGCCAGCATCGCTGCCAGCGCTGCGCGCATCAGGGGAAGGTGCGATCGGAACTCCATGATGACCTCGTCTTGTTCGGGTGCAGTCGCTCAGATGGCGACCATGGTCTGGATGAAGCTGGTGGCATTGCGCGGGCCCAGTACCCGCACGGTGATGCGGTAATAGACCTGGCTCGCCTCCTTCAGCTTGAGGCTGCTGGACTTGCTGCTCGTCTGGATGGAGGCCGGCGTGACGGGCACGGCCTCACAGCGGCTCACCGAAGGCTCGCCGACACTGCCGCACAGCCGGTGAATGACAAAGGAAACCTGGTTGCCGGCGGCATCGGGCGGTAGCGCGTTGACGACGCCTGCGGTCGCCAGCACCTGCCAGAAGCCGTCCCAGGTCTGGTTGATGGCCGGGTCAGTACGCGTCGCGACATAGGCATAGGGCTCGCTGGCGCCTTTTTCGATGTCGTCGTAGAGCTTGTTGGCCAGGGTCAGCGGCGACTGCGGGGTGAGCTGTTCCTGCTCGCGGGTTTTCTGCTCGAGCCAGGCAATGGCGGTTTCCATGCCGACATCGGCCGCCTGCACGGCCGCCTGCTGGTAGGCGAGGTTGCCGGCGACGCGGTTGCTGCCGAGCACGCCGCGCATCAGGCCGACGGCGGCGAGCGACATCGCTGCGAGCACGATGAGGGCCAGCACCAGCACGAGACCGCGCTGGCGGGCGGGGCGAAGGGGGCGAGCGTTCAGCATGATGAGAAGGCCGGGTCGCTGGCGCTGGGCGTGTTGCGCAGCGGCACGGTGGTTTCAAAGGTCTTGTAGCGGTAGCGCTTCCATTCGGGGTCGCTCAGCGAGATGGGTGCCGAGCCGGCCCAGCTGGGCGCGGGGGCGTTCACGTCCGCGGCCTCCGCCTGGCGGCTGCGCGCGACCAGCGTCAGGCGCACGCCGACGACACGCGACCAGCCACACCAGGTGGGGTTGGTCACCGCGACGTCCTGGCTGTAGCTGTTGACCGTGGCGTCGCGCGGCACCGAGGTGTCCCGGGCGTACTCGGCGCGCAGGCTGACGATGCCTTCGGCAACGTCGGTCCAGTTTTCGGGGGCGGCTTTGGTGCAGTCTTGCGTCAGGAAGTCACAGGCGGTCAATTGGCCGGAGCGCACCGCATAGGCGACGAAGCGGGGCGCGCGGCCGAGATTGAACAGCGTGCCATTGGAGGCATTGGCCATGCCCAGCTCGACGGTGACCGTCGTGGCGGTCGGCGGGGAAAAGACGCTCGTCAGGTCCAGGACGCAAGGAGAGCCGCGGGTGGCCGGTGCGGCCACGACCCGATCGTTCTGCTGGAAGGCCTGCGGGGCCGTCACGGAGTAGACGTTGGCGCCGGGCTGAGTGTTGATCAGCCCGCCTTCCGGCGCTCCCCAGCCAGAGCCGTAGCCGATGACGATGACATCGGTGTCGGCGGCGCCGTCAGGAATTTCGGGCGGATTGATGATGACCGGCACCAGGCGGGCGATGTTGCGGCCGTTGCCGACGTTGAGCTGGCAGTCGAGCAGGGAGGCGTTGCTGAAGCCCTGGCCGGCCTGGCGCAGGTCGCGCTGCAGCAGGCTCAGCGCGATGGCTGCGGTGGTCTGGGCGTCGTCGCCGCCCGTGGTGTTGCGGCGCTGGCCTTCCGAGACCTTGAAGACCTGCATGACGACGACGACGGCGAGCATCGCGACAACAATGCCGACCATCAGCTCGACGAGGCTGAAACCGCGGGCGCGACGGGGGACATGGAGGCGGCGCATCACTTGATCTCGTTGGTCAGCACGAAGCTGTGGGCCGGGTCGCCGGCGGGCTCGCCGGGGGCCTTCCATCGCATGGTGATGGTCACCCGCGTGCTGGGCGTCAGGCCGACCGCGGGGGCGCTGGCGCCGGCGACGATGGCATTCAGCGGATTCACCTGGGCGATGACGACCGTCGGCGGGTAGGTGGCCGCGCCGGGCAGCACAGGCGTGACCCGGGCTTTCCAGGCGTTGAAGCTGGGGCCGCCGCCGGCACTGCTGGTGAAGGCCGCGTTGAGCGTGGCGAAGTCGCGGCTCGTGATCCACATCTGGCCGATCAGCTCGTTGGCCAGCATGGTGGCGTCGGTGCGGTACTTGGCCTGGCCCGACTGCTTGATGGCATTGGCCTGCAGGCCGACCAGGCCGAGCACGCCGAGGGCGAAGATCAGCAGGGCGATCAGCACTTCCAGCAGCAGGACGCCGGATTGGGAGCGGCGAGGTTTCAGCATGCTTGAGGGTCGCTCGAGGCGGCGCTGGGGTTGCACATGCGCACCAGGCCACCGGGGGTGATGTCGATGCGCAGACAGGTGACCTTGCCGCCGGCGGCCACGCAGGTGCCGGCCGTCGAGACCGGGGTGATGTCGATGGAGACGGTGCCGGCGGCTATCGCCGGTGCGATCGGCACCTGTCGGCCCAGGCCGTTGAAGACCACCTGGCTGGCGCCCGCGTTGATGGCGACGCGCGATCCGGTTTCCGTGGCGGAGCGCACCTGGAGGATGCTGGGCGCGGTGTCGCTCGGTGGAAGGTTGCACTTGTCTTCGACCGAATCGTCGGCGGCGTCGACCACGTCGACAACCCAGTTGCCGCTGCTGGTGGTGCGCTTGCAAGTCCCGTCCAGCGACGTCGTCAGCTGGAAGCGCACCTGGGTGTTGCGTGTCGTCGCCTCGCTACGGGCGTACTGCAGGCCGGCCAGCATGCTTTCGGCCGTGGCGCGGATGCGTGTGCCGGACATCCAGGGACCGAAGTTGGGCACGGCCATGGCCATCAGGATCCCCAGGATGGCCAGGGTGATGACGACTTCGACCATGCTGACGCCGGCCTGGCGGTTCGGGGTCAGCACGAGCCGTCCTTCTTGACGACCCAGCAGGTGGCCGAGGTGGTCCAGCCCGTCGGCACGGCGGTCGTGGCCTTGGCGCCGGCGTTGGTCGCCGTGTAGGTGAAGCCGACCATGGAGCTGCGGCCGACGGCCTGCAGCGTGAAGGCCGTGGCGGAGGCGCTGGCGCAGGAGAAGGTGTAGTACCTGCTCGTCGTCGTGTCGTTGGCGCAGGCCGGCGCACCGACATAGGTGCGGTTGTCCTGGTAGAACTGTTCCATCAGCACCATCTTGACCCCGAGGCCGGAGGTGGCGTCGGGGATGCGGCCGCGCGTCACATAGTCCTTGTACTGCGGCACCGCCACCGCGGCGAGGATGCCGAGGATGGCCACGGTGATCATCAACTCGACGAGGGTGAAGCCGCGAGAGGAGAGGGAGTGGTGGTGGCGGGGCATGTTGGCGCTTTGCATGGCGGGTGGAAGCTATTTTGGTAGCGGGGGGGACTGAAGCGATACCGCTTGTCGCGAAGCAGCGAACGCTGGTCGCAGCCGCGCGCCGATTCGTGAACTGGCGCACGTTTGGCGCCGCCCGAACGGCCATTTGCAGGGTTGACGAAGGCAAGCGAACGTAACAGCGCGATGCCCCGGATGCGTTGCTTTATCGGCACGCCGACCGCCTTCCCCAGGGTCAACCCAGGGTTCTCGGTGTTTCCCCTATCATGGCGCCCTTTCTCCCGCCCCGGCTTCGGCCCGACCGCGTGAATCAATTGGCAACCGCACCTCTGATCGAACTGCGCAACGTCAGCGTCGGCTATGGCGACCGCGTGATCCTGGACGGCGTCAACCTGAAGCTGGAGCGCGGCAAGGTGCTGGCGCTCATCGGCACCTCGGGTGGCGGCAAGACCACCGTGCTGCGCCTGCTCGGCCGCCAGCTGCGGCCTCTGAGCGGCCAGGTGCTGTTCGATGGCCAGGACCTGGCCCCGCTGAACCTGGATGCCCTGTACGCCGTGCGCCGGCGCATGGGCATGCTGTTCCAGTTCGGCGCCCTGTTCACCGACCTCAGCGTCTTCGAGAACGTCGCCTTCCCGCTGCGCGAGCACACCGACCTGCCTGAGGCCATGATCCGCGACCTGGTGCTGATGAAGCTCAATGCCGTCGGCCTGCGCGGCGCGCGCGACCTGCTGCCCAGCGAGGTCTCCGGCGGCATGGCCCGCCGTGTGGCCCTGGCCCGCGCCATCGCGCTGGACCCCGACCTGGTGCTCTACGACGAGCCCTTCGCCGGCTTGGACCCGATTTCCCTCGGCGTCGCCGCGCGCCTGATCCGCGACCTCAACGATGCCCTGGGCCTGACCAGCATCATCGTTTCCCACGATCTGCATGAGACCTTCGGCATCGCCGACCAGGTCGCCATGGTCGCCAATGGCCGCATCGTCGCCCAGGGCACGCCGGATGAGCTGCGCCACAGCGACGACCCGCTGGTGCGCCAGTTCGTCGGCGCCGAGGCCGACGGGCCGGTGCGCTTCCACCAGCCGGCCGTGCCGGTGGCCGAAGACTTCGGGGTGGCGCGATGATGGCACTGGCAACCCGCGTCGGCGCCGGCGTGCGCCTGAAGCTGGCCGACGTCGGCGCTTCGGCCCGCCTCTTCGCCAGCCTGCTGGCCCGTTCGCCCCGGGCGCTGGCCCGCTTCGTCCTGGTGCGCGAGCAGGTCTTCCACCTGGGCAACAAATCGCTGTCCATCATCGGCGTGTCGGGCCTGTTCGTCGGCTTCGTGCTGGCCCTGCAGGGCTATTACACGCTGCAGCGCTATGGCTCGTCGGAGGCCGTCGGCGCCCTCGTGGCCCTCAGCCTGGTGCGCGAGCTGGGGCCGGTCGTCACGGCGCTGCTGTTCGCGGGCCGGGCCGGCACGTCGCTGACGGCCGAGATCGGCCTGATGAAGGCCGGCGAGCAGCTCACGGCGATGGAGATGATGGCCGTGGACCCCGTGCAGCGCGTGCTGGCGCCGCGCTTCTGGGGCGGCTTCATTGCCATGCCCTTACTTGCGGCAGTCTTCTCCGCGGTCGGCATCATCGGTGGCTGGCTGGTCGCGGTGCCCTTGATCGGTATCGACGGCGGGGCCTTCTGGTCGCAGATGCAGGGCAATGTCGGCGTGTTCGCGGACGTCGGCAACGGCGTCATCAAGAGCCTGGTCTTCGGCGTGGCGGTCACCTTCGTTTCGCTGTTGCAGGGCTACACCTGCCGGCCCACGCCCGAGGGCGTGTCGGCCGCCACCACACGCACCGTCGTGCTGTCGTCCCTGGCCGTGCTGGCCCTGGACTTCATGCTGACCGCGATGATGTTTTCGATTTAGGGAGTAGGAAGGATGCAATCCTCACGTTATGACGCCTGGGTGGGCCTGTTCGTGCTGATCGGCGGCGCGGCCCTGCTCTTCCTCGCGCTGAAGGCCGGCAATCTGCTGAGCCTCAATTTCGACGCCACCTACCAGGTCTCGGCGCGCTTCGACAACATCGGTGGCCTCAAGCCCAATGCGGCGGTCAAGAGCGCCGGCGTCGTCGTCGGCCGGGTCGAGGCGATCAGCTTCGACGACAAGACCTTCCAGGCCAAGGTGCTGCTGAACATGTACAAGAACACGCAGTTTCCCAAGGACAGTTCGGCCAAGATCCTGACCTCGGGCCTGCTCGGCGAGCAGTACATTGGCCTGGAGCCCGGCGCTGACGAGAAGAACCTCGCCAGCGGCGATGTCATCAAGCAGACCCAGAGCGCCGTCGTGCTGGAAAACCTCATCGGTCAGTTCATCAACAGCAAGGCGTCGGACATGGGCAGCGCCGCCCCGGCGGCGCCTGTCTCGGGAGGCAAGCCGTGATGAGCCCCGTCCTGCGCATGATGGCCCTGCTGGTGCTCGCGCTGAGCCTGACGGCATGCCAGACCGTGAAGGGTGTCGGCACGCGCATCGAGCGCGCCGTCGACAAGGTCATGGGCTCCAAGGGCCAGAGGCTGGACCCCTGGGAGTCCTGGAACCGCAAGGTCTTCGCCTTCAACGAGAAGCTGGACGAGAGCGTGCTCAAGCCGGTCGCGACGGCCTACTCCGAGCTCGTGCCTTCGCCCATCCGCACCGGCATCGACAACTTCTTCGGCAACATCGGCGACGCCTGGTCTGCCGTGAACCTCTTCCTGCAGGGCCGCTTCAAGGCCGGCGTCGAGCAGACCATGCGTTTCGCCGTCAACTCGACCCTCGGCATCGCCGGCGTGCTGGACATCGCGACCGAGGCAGGCCTGGAGAAGAACAGCCAGGACTTCGGCAAGACCCTGGGCAAATGGGGCATGGGCACGGGCGCCTACATCGTCTGGCCGGTGTTCGGGCCGTCCTCGGTGCGCGATTCCCTGGCCCTGCCGCTGGACTGGAAGGCCTCGCCGGCGGTGGTTTTCGACGACGGCAGCAAGAAGGTACTGATCACGTCGCTGAACCTCGTCAACACGCGCGCCAACTTCCTGCGCGCCGGCGAGATGCTGGAAGGCATCGCGCTGGACAAATACACCTTCTACCGCGACGCCTATCTGCAGCGCCGCGGCAGCTTCGATGACGACGACGAGGTCGAGGTGCTGGTGCCCGGCAATGGCGCCTCCGCGCCGGCCTCCAGCGCTTCCGCACCGGCGGCAGCCGCTTCGGCGCCGGAGCCGGCCGCCTCCGAGGCGGCTCCTACCGTCAAGCGGCCCGCCGAGCCCGCGTCGGCGGCTACCCGTTGAGCGCGTGCCAACGGTTACCAGTCGACTGCCAACCGAAACCCGGGCTGGTGCGTTGAGCGCCCGTTCCTGTTCAGAGAAAGTGACACCATGACCTTGCTGACCTCCCTGCGCCGCCGCGTGTTCACCGTGGCCACCTTGGCGACCTTGAGCATTGGCCTCGTGCATGCGGCCCACGCCGCCGACGGCAGCACGCCCGACCAGCTGATCCGCCAGCTGTCGCTGGAAACCATCGAGGCCGTCAAGGCCGACAAGGACATCCAGAGCGGCAACGTCGGCAAGATCATCTCCCTGGTCGATGCCAAGGTGATGCCCCACGTCAACTTCCAGCGCATGACGGCCTCGGCCGTCGGCCGCTTCTGGCGCCAGGCCACGCCCGAGCAGCAGAGCAAGCTGCAGGCCGAGTTCAAGACCCTGCTGGTGCGCACCTATGCCGGCGCGCTGACCCAGGTGAAGGACCAGACCATCGGCCTGAAGCCCCTGCGTGCCGAAGCCGGCGCCACCGAGGTCGTCGTCCGCACCGAGATCCGCGGCAAGGGCGACCCCATCCAGCTCGACTACCGCCTCGAGAAGGCCGGCACCGAATGGAAGATCTATGACGTCAATGTGCTGGGCATCTGGCTGGCGGACCAGTACCGCAACAGCTTTGCCCAGGAGATCGGCGCCAACGGCATCGATGGCCTGATCAAGAGCCTGGCCGACAAGAACGCCAAGGCCGGCGCAGCGAAGAGCTGAATCTTGAGCGGCCTGAAGCTACCGGCGCGGCTGCGCATGGATGGGGCCCGCGCCGCCTGGGCGCAGATGTCGCCTGCCCTGCGCGCCGAAGCTGCCCAGGTGCTGGCGGCGGCCGGCCGCGAGGTCAGGCTTTCCGCGGCCGGGCTGACGGAATTCGATTCGTCGGCGCTGAGCCTGCTGCTGTCCGCCGCGCGCCAATGCAGCGAGCAGGGCGCGACGCTCAAGCTCGATGACGCGCCCGAGAAGCTGCGCGAACTGGCGCGCGTCTACGGGGTGTCCGAGCTGTTCTGGCCGCCGATCTCCCAAGGCGCCTGACGTTTTCGGGCCGAGCGCCGGGCCGCCCCTAGCCGGCTCGTCTGGCGATGTGCTCACCGTTCAAGGCGGTGAGCATCGCCGTCCCCTCGGGGGACCGGTTGGGCACGTCCGCGTTCAGCGCGGCGAGACCGGACGAGGGGTTGTCAGTCAGCCTGCGTAGCGTTTCGCGCGCAGGTTCTTCTTGATCTCCTGCAGCACGGGCCGCAGATGCTGGCCCAGCTTCAGGGCCACGCCCGTCGTCAGGATGTCCACCGCGATCAGGTGCAGCAGCCGCGACACCATGGGGCTGTAGCGGTCGAAGTCCTCGGGGTGGTCCACCGCCAGCAGGATCTGGCTGGGGCCGAGCGCCAGCTGCGCCAGCGGCGAGGCGCTGGCCGTGATGATGATGATGGTCGCGCCCTTCTTGCGCGCGATCTCGGCGGCGTCCAGCAGGTCGCGGCTGCGGCCCGAATTGCTGATGATGACGGCGCAGTCGCCCGGCTGCAGCATGGTGGCGCTCATCAGCTGCACATGGCCGTCGCTGGTGGCAACGGTGTTGACGCCGAGACGGAAGAACTTGTGCTGGGCGTCCTGGGCCACGATGCCCGAGTTGCCGACGCCGTAGAACTCGATGCGCTTGTTGTGGCGGGCCGAATCGGCGAGCGCCTCGATGGCGCGCTCGAAGGCGTGGCTGGCCGCGTCGTTGCGGTAGTGCAGCAGGGCGGCGACGGCGTTGTCGACCACCTTCACGATGATGTCCTGCGGCTTGTCGTCCTCGTCCACCGCGCGGTGCACGAAGGGCACGCCCTCGTTGACGCTGCCGGCCAGCTTCAGCTTGAAGTCGGCCAGGCCGTCATAGCCGACGCTGCGGCAAAAGCGCACCACCGTCGGCTTGGAGACGTGGGAACGGTCGGCCAGCTCGCTGACGGGCAGGCTGGCGAAGCTGCGCGCATCGGACAGCAACAGCTTGGCGACCCGCTGTTCTGCCGGGGGGAGGGCGGGCAGGGCCGCCTTGACGCGCTCGAGAATGCTCATGTCTGCTCCCCGCGCAATGAGGACATTGCGCGACCCTCCGAGAGGGGGCGGCCTTGCTTGGGGCGGCCCGGCGCGGCGGCCGCAGATGCTTGAGGAAACGTGATCATTGCTCTTCAGCCCACGAGAAACCGTCTCTGGCGACCAACGCGCTCGCGGCGGCCGGGCCCCAGGAGCCGGCGGAATAGGGGCGAGGGCCGCTGGTGTCGGCCTTCCAGGCATTCAGGATGGGTTCGACCCAGCGCCAGGCCTGCTCCTGCTCGTCGCTGCGCACGAAGAGGTTGAGGCGGCCGGCGATGGCGTCCAGCAGCAGGCGCTCATAGGCGCCGACGCGCTGGGTGGCGAAGGCCTTGTCGAAGTCCAGGTCCAGCGACACCGGCGTCAGCTGTTCACCCTGGCCCGTGCCCTTCTGCGCCAGCAGTTGCAGCTCCAGGCCGTCCTCGGGCTGCAGCTTGATGACGAGGCGGTTCGGCTGGCCGCCGCCGGCAAAGATCTTGTGCGGCACGGGGCGGAAGTTGACGACGATCTGCGCGTCGCGCTCGGCCAGGCGCTTGCCGGTGCGCAGGTAGAAGGGCACGCCGGCCCAGCGCCAGTTGTTGATCTCGGTGCGCAGGGCCACGAAGGTTTCGCATTGGCTTTCCGGCGGCACCTTGACCTCTTCCAGATAGCCCGGCACGGCCTTGCCCTCGATGCTGCCGGCGCGGTACTGGCCACGCACGACATCGCGGGCCACGCTTTCGGCAGTGAAGGGCTTGAGCGAGCGCAGCACCTTGAGCTTCTCGTCGCGGATGGCGTCGGCGTCGTTGCTGGACGGCGGCTCCATCGCGATCATGGTCAGCAGCTGCAGCGCATGGTTCTGGATCATGTCGCGCAGCGCGCCGGTGCCGTCGTAGAAGGCGCCGCGCGTGCCCACGCCCAGGCGTTCGGCCAGCGTGATCTGGATGTTGGCGATGCTCTCGCGGCGCCACAGCGGCTCGAACAGCGCATTGCCGAAGCGCAGCGCCATCAGGTTCTGCACCGAGGGCTTGCCCAGGTAGTGGTCGATGCGGAAGGCCTGGCTCTCGGCGAACACGCCGCGCACCGCGCGGTTGATCTCCTGCGCGCTGGCGAGGTCGTGGCCCAGCGGCTTCTCCAGCACGACACGCACCTTGCCGTGGTTCAGGCCGACGGCGCCGAGCTGCTGGCAGATGCCGGTGAACAGATGCGGGCTGGTGGCCAGATAGAGGACGACGGTGTCCGCATTGCGCGCGTCCAGCCAGTCCTTGAGGCCCTGGTAGTGCTCGGGCTGGGACAGGTCCATGCGGCGGTAGTGGATCAGCGAGGCGAAGCGCTCGAACTCCTCGTCGCTGGGGCGCTTGGCGCCGTCCACCTCGCGGAAGCGCTCCTTCAGCCATTCGCGGTAGCGCTCGTCGGTCTGGTCGTCACGCGCGACGGCGAGAATGCGACCGCCTTCGGGCAACTTGCCGTGCCGGAAGGCCTGGAACAGCGCGGGCATCAGCTTGCGCCATGTCAGGTCGCCGGTACCGCCAAAGAACACGAGATCGAAAGACATCTGCGGGGTCTCCAGGCCAGCGCTCATGGGAGGCGCTAACCGTTGTGTAACTAAGTTTCGTGAAATACTATGCAGCAGTTTCTTCGCCGGGTCAATCCGTGACCCGAGGACAGGCAGAACCATGAACCAGCTCGACCAACTCAAGGCCTTCACCACCGTCGTTGCCGACACGGGCAACTTCCTGCAGCTCGCGCAGTTCGCCCCGCGCGACGCGACGACCAATCCTTCGCTGATCCTGAAGGCCGTGCAGTCGCCCGACTACGCGCCGCTGCTGAAGGAAACCGTCGAGGCCCATCGCGGCAAGCCGCTGGATGAAATCGTCGATCACGTCCTCGTGCGCTTCGGCCTCGAGATCCTCAAGGTCGTGCCGGGCCGCGTGTCGACCGAGGTCGATGCGCGTCTGTCGTTCGACAAGGCGGCGTCGTTGGCGCGCGCGCGCCGCATCATTGCGCTGTACGAAGCCGCCGGCGTCAAGCGCGACCGCGTGCTGATCAAGCTAGCCTCGACATGGGAAGGCATCCAGGCCGCCGCCGAGCTGGAGCGCGAAGGTATCCACTGCAATCTGACGCTGCTGTTCGCCTTCGCCCAGGCCGTGGCCTGCGGCGAGGCCAAGGTGCAGCTGATCTCGCCTTTCGTCGGCCGCATCTACGACTGGTACAAGAAGTCGGCCGGCGCCTCGTGGGACGAGGCGGCACAAGCCGGCGTCAACGACCCCGGCGTGAAGTCGGTCAGCCAGATCTACGCCTACTTCAAGCAGCATGGCATCAAGACCGAGGTCATGGGCGCGAGCTTCCGCAACATCGGCCAGATCCAGGCTCTGGCCGGCTGCGACCTGCTGACCATCAGCCCCGATCTGCTGGCCCAGTTGCAGGCCTCCGAATCCAAGCTGGAACGCGCCCTCGACCCGGCCAAGGCCGCGGCCATGCCGGCTGTCCATCTCGACGAAGCTGCCTTCCGCTTTGCGCTGAACGAGGACGCGATGGCGACCGAGAAGCTGGCCGAAGGCATCCGCCTGTTCGCCGTCGACGCCGGCAAGCTCGACAAGCTGATCGAGGCCGCCTGACCATGACGACGCGCTGCGACCTCTCTCCCGTCTGGGCTGAACTTCAAGCCCACTACGCCGCGAGCGGTCGCGGCTTCGACATCCGTGACGCCTTCAAGGCCGACGCGGGCCGCTTCGGCGCGCTGTCCTTCGAAGCGCCCGAGGTCTTCGCCGACCTGTCCAAGAACCGCGTCGATGCGCCGACGCTGGCGCTGTTGCTGAAGCTGGCCCGCGACTGCGGCCTGGAATCGCGCCGCGATGCACTGCTGCGTGGCGACCCGGTCAACCACACGGAGGGTCGTGCGGTGCTGCACACGGCGCTGCGCGCGCCGGCCGGCAGCGATGCGCCCTTCAACGCCGACGTGCAGGCCTCGCTGGACGCCATGCTGGCCTTTGCCGACAGCGTGCGCCGTGGCGAGCGCGGTGCCATCACCGATGTCGTGCACATCGGCATCGGCGGCAGCGACCTCGGCCCGGCCATGGTCGTGCAGGCCCTGCAGGCCTTCGGCCGCCGCGACCTGAAGCTGCATTTCGTCTCCAACGTCGACGGGCATGACCTGGCGCCCGTGCTGGCGGGCCTGGATGCGAAGCACACGCTGTTCGTCATCGCCTCCAAGACCTTCACGACGCAGGAGACCCTGGCCAACGCGCAAGCCGCCAAGGCCTGGTTCCTGGCCGCCGGTGGCACCGACGTGGCGCGCCACTTCGTCGCCACCAGCAGCAACACCGCTGCGGCCGCCGCCTTCGGCATCGACACGGCCTTCGGCTTCTGGGACTGGGTCGGCGGCCGCTATTCGCTGTGGTCGGTCATCGGCCTGCCCATCGCCATCGCCGTTGGCGCTGCCAGCTTCCGCGAGCTGCTGGCCGGCGCCCATGCGATGGACCAGCACTTCGCGTCTGCGCCGCTGGACAAGAACCTGCCGGTGCTGCTGGGCCTGGTCGACATCTGGTATCGCAACTTCCACGGCTTCACGAGCCGCAGCGTGGCGCCCTACCACCAGGGCCTGCGCCGCCTGCCGGCCTATCTGCAGCAACTGGAGATGGAGAGCAACGGCAAGGGCGTGGACCTGGACGGCAATGCGCTGGCCATCGGCACGTCGCCGGTGGTCTGGGGCGAGGCTGGCACCAACGGCCAGCATGCCTACTTCCAGATGCTGCACCAGGGCACGGACGTGATTCCCGTCGAGTTCATCGCCGTGAAGCGTCCCAACCATGGCGTGACGGGCGAACTGGCGGAGAAGCTCGCCGACCAGCATCGCAAGCTGCTGGCCAACTGCCTGGCGCAGAGCCAGGCCCTGATGCAGGGCAAGACGGCCGCCGAGGCACTGACCGAGAAGGCGCCGACCGCCTCGACCACGCTGGACCGTGACGTCTTGTCGCGCCACCGCAGTTTTCCTGGTAACCGCCCAAGCACGACCCTGGTGCTGGACGCGCTGACGCCACGTTCGCTGGGCGCGTTGATCGCCCTCTACGAGCACCGCGTCTTCGTGACCGGCGCGCTGTGGGGCATCAACAGCTTCGACCAATGGGGCGTCGAGCTGGGCAAGGCCCTGTGCAACCAGCTGCTGCCCCGCCTCGATTCGGGCGACACGGCGGGCCTGGACGGCTCGACGGCCGGCCTGCTGAAGCGCCTGGTGGCCGCATGAGGATCGTCTTCGACTTCGGCGGCGTGGTGTTCCGCTGGCATCCGGCCAGCTTCCTCGCGCGCCTCTGGCCGCATCGCATCGAGACGCTGGAGCAGGGCGCTGCAGCCGCCGCGACCTTCTTCCAGAACTACGGCGGCGACTGGGGCCTGTTCGACCAGGGCCTGATCGGCGCGGCCGAGGTGGTCCGCCGCATCTCGGCGCGCACGGGCTGGCCGCGCGGCGAGGTCGAGGCGGTCGTGCGCGCGGTGCCGGATGAGCTGATGGCCATCCCGGCCACCGTCGTGCTGATCCGCGACCTGCGCGCGGCCGGGCACACGCTGCACTTCCTGTCCAACATGCCCGAGCCCTATGCGGACCATCTCAGCAAGACCTATCCGCTGAACGAATGGTTCGAGTCGGGCCTGTTCTCGGGCCGCGTCAAGCAGATCAAGCCGAGCGCGGAGATGTTCGCGCTGGCCGAGCGCCACTTCAATGTGCCGCCCGAGGAACTGCTCTTCCTGGACGACCACCCGGTCAACGTCGAGGCAGCCCTGGCGCGCGACTGGCAGGCCGTGCTGTTCACGGATGCCGCCAGCGCGCGGCGTGAACTGGTGTCGCGCCGCCTGCTGAGCGCCTAGTGCATCAGCGGCTCGCCGTCCGGCCCGTATTCATCGGGGTCCTGGGGCGGCGTGGCCGGCACGCGGAAGGCTTCGCTGGCCCAGGCGCCGAGGTCGATCTGCCGGCAGCGCTCGCTGCAGAAGGGCCGCCACGCGTTGCTGGGCGCGAAGATGCTGTCGCCGCCGCATTGCGGACAGCGCACGAGGCGCTCGCCCTGTGCATTCTTCTTCATTGGCAGAGTGCGAGCTCGAAGCTGCTGTCTTCTTGAGCCAGCTTGAGCCGGCCTTCCTCGTCCTGGCGCATCAGGCGGATGGAGACCATCAGCCGGTGGCCCGAGATCTCGGGGATCAGCCCCAGGCTGGGGTCGATGCGCATGCGCAGCAACTGGTAGACGCGGCCGGCGGGCAGGCTCTGCTGGAACTGGCCGGCCGTGGCTGCGACCTTGTGCGGCGAGCCGGAATCGCGCAGCAGGCCGAGCAGCACCTGCAGGGCCTCGGCCAGCGGCATCAGCGTCTGGGCCCAGCTCATCAGGTCCTTGCGGCGGCGCACCGGCAGCAGCTGCTGCCAGTTGTAGTAGGCCGGCAGATCGAACTCGCAGGTGCCGCCGGGGATGCTGATGCGGCTGCGGATGCTCATCAGCCATTCGTTGCCGGTCAGGGCCGCGCCGGCCTTGCCGGCCAGGGCGTTGAGGCGCCCGAAGGCGCCGTCGATGCGGCCGACGACTTCATCCAGCCGCGCCTCGTCGAGGCCGGGGCTGCCGCGGTAGGCGACAAACTGGGCCTTGTGCTTCTCGAGCTCCTTGAGCAGATCGCTCTTCAGGTCGGCGCGGGAGGCGACGTCCATGATCTCGAACAAGGTGACCAGGGCGAAATGATGGTCCAGCGCGGGCTCGCGCGACATCAGCGTACCAAGGCGGTCGAACAGATGTTCGAGGCGAAGCATCGTGCGGATGCTTTCGTTGAACGGGTACTCGTACAGGACCAAAGGCGCCTCGGGATGGACTGCGATCAGGGCCGGGCGATTGTTTCACAGCCCCAGCGTCCGGCCAGGCCGAGAACCTCGTTTCTGAGCGCAACAAGCGTCAAGCCGTCGTTCAGCAGCACCACGTCCGCCGCCGCGCGGCGCGCTTCGCGCGTGGTCTGCGCGGCCAAGGCGCCATCGACGCGTTCGCGCGTCCAGCCCGGACGTTGCAGCACGCGTTCGATCTGGGTCTCGGCCGAGCAGTCGACGACGAGGACGCGCGCGAGGCGGGGCCGCCAGCGGCCCGACTCGACCAGCAGCGGCACATCGAAGACGACGAGGGGTTGCGTCGCGGCGTCGGCCTGGGCCAGGGCCTCGGCGGTGATCAAGGGATGCAGGATGGCCTCGAGCCGGCGCTTGGCGGCGGCGTCCGAGAAGGCGAGGGCGCGCATGCGGTCGCGGTCCAGCGCGCCGTCCGCGCCCACGAAGTCGGCGCCGAACTGCGCGGCGACGGCCGGCATGGCGGCACCGCCGGTGGCGGTCAGCGCGCGGGAGATAGCGTCCGTGTCGACGATGGCGGCGCCGGCCTCGCGCAGGATGCCGGCGACCGTGCTCTTGCCGCTGCCGATGCCGCCGGTCAGCCCGACTCTCATCAAGGCGTCAGGCCCAGCCCAGCCACCCCAGCACCGTCGCCTGGCCGGCAAACAGCACGACCAGGCCGCCGCCGGCGAGGAAGGGGCCGAAGGGCACATAACGGCCCTCGCGCAGGCCGGCGTTCATCTTCATGATGAGGCCGATGACGGCACCGATGGCCGACGCGCCGAGCACGATGGGCAGGACCATCTGCCAGCCCAGCCAGGCGCCGAGGGCGGCGAGCAGCTTGAAGTCGCCATAGCCCATGCCCTCCTTCTTGGTGAGGATCTTGAACACCCAGTAGACCGACCACAGCGACAGATAGCCGGCCAGGGCGCCGATCAGGGCCTTGTCCAGTGGAATGGTCCAGCCCATCAGCGCCGCGGCGAGGCCGGCCCACAGCAGGGGCTGGTTGATCGCGTCGGGCAGCAGGGTGGTGTCCCAGTCGATCATGGCCAGCGCGATCAGGGCGGCGACGAAGCCGCACCACAGCAGCGTCGTCGGCTGGGCGCCGAAGCGCCAGGACAGCGCGGCGAAGGCGGCACCGGTGACGAGCTCGATCAGCGGATAGCGCTTGGAGATGGGCGCCTTGCAGCTGGCGCATTTGCCGCCCAGGCGCAGCCAGCCGACGACGGGCAGGTTCTCATGCCAGCGCAGTTGATGGCCGCAATGCGGGCAGCGCGAACGCGGCGCCGCGATGCTGAAGGGCGGCAGGGCCTCGATCCTGGTGCCATAGGCGTCGACGGCCTTGGCCAGCTTCTCGGCCTCGGGCAGCGGCACCCCGGCCACGCGCGCCATGGCCGGCGCGTCGGTCAGCTGGGCCGCGGATTCATGCAGCCACTGCCGCTCCAGCATCAGCGGCAGGCGGTAGATGACGACGTTCAGGAAGCTGCCGATGCACAGGCCGAAGATGCCAAGGACCCAGGGTGACAGCAGCAGGCCGTAGTCCACCGCCATCAGACCACCTGGCCGAGCTTGAAGATGGGCAGGTACATCGCCACGACGATGCCGCCGATCAAGCCGCCCAGGATGACGATGATGAAGGGCTCCATCAGGCTGGACAGGGCCTTGACGGCCTCGTCAACCTCGTCCTCATAGAACTCGGCGGCCTTGGCCAGCATGTGATCCAGCGAACCGGATTCCTCGCCGATGGACGCCATCTGCAGCACCATGGTCGGGAAGATGCCGGTCGTCTGCATCGACGTGGTCAGCGCGGCGCCGGTGGAGACGTCGCGCTGGATCTGCTCGGTGGCTTCCTGGAACACGGCGTTGCCGGAGGCGCCGCCGACGGAATCCAGGGCTTCGACCAGCGGCACGCCGGCCGCGAACATCGTCGACAGCGTGCGCGTCCAGCGCGCGATGGCCGACTTGTACATGAGGTCGCCGAAGACCGGGATCTTCAGCAGGATGCGGTCCATGCGCTTTTGCATCGGCACGGAGCGCTTCCAGGTCTGCAGGAAGAAATAGATGCCGCCGCCGATGCTGCCGAAGATGGCCCACCAGAAGGAGACGAAGAACTTCGACATCGCGATGATCATCAGCGTCGGCGCCGGCAGGTCGGCGCCGAAGGACTTGAAGACGTCCTCGAAGGCCGGCACCACGAAGATCATGATGACGGCGACCACGATGAAGGCGACGACCATGACCGCGATCGGGTAGGTCAGCGCCGACTTGATCTTGTTCTTGATGGCGACGGTCTTTTCCTGGTAGACGGCCAGCCGGTCCAGCAGCGCTTCCAGGATACCGCCCGCCTCACCCGCCTCGACGAGGTTGCAGTACAGCGCGTCGAAGTACATCGGGTGCTTGCGGAAGGCCGAAGACAGGCTGGTACCCGTCTCCACATCCTGGCGGATGTCGTTCAAGAGGCGGGTCAGTCGCGGGTTGGTCGCGCCGCGGGCCACGATGTCGAAGGCCTGCAGCAGCGGCACGCCGGCGCGCATCATCGTCGCGAGCTGGCGCGTGAAGACGGCGATGTCCTTGTGCTTGATCGCGCTGCCACCGCTGGAGCGGCGCTTCTTGACCTTGTTGACCAGGATGCCCTGACGGCGCAGCGTCGCGCTGACCATGGCTTCGCCGCCGGCGCGCAGCTCGCCCCTGACGATCTTGCCGTTGCGGTCCTTGCCCTCCCACTCAAAGACGAAGTCCTTGACGCCTTTTGCTGCAGCGGTGGCAGTGGCCATGCGCTCTCCTCGAGACTGTTATTCGTTGGTGGCCGACAGCACTTCTTCGAGCGTCGTGACGCCGATGCGTACTTTCACCAAGCCGGATTGGCGCAGATCGCGCACCCCTTCTTTCTTGGCCTGTTCGGCGATGTCCATCGCCGTTCCCTCAGCCAGGATGATGCGCTGGATGTCCTCCGTGATGGGCATCACTTGGTAAAGGCCGACACGGCCACGGTAACCATTTGTGCAATTGCTGCAGCCGACGGCGCGATAGGGCTTCCAGCTGCCGTCGAAGTCGTCCTCGACAAAGCCGGCCTTGATCAGGGCCTCGCGCGGGTATTCGGCCGGCGTCTTGCAGTTCTCGCACAGCCGGCGCACCAGGCGCTGGGCGGTGATGAGCAGCACGCTGGACGCGATGTTGAACGGCGCCACGCCCATGTTGAGCAGGCGGGTCAGCGTCTTGGGGGCGTCGTTGGTGTGCAGCGTCGACATGACCATGTGGCCGGTCTGCGCGGCCTTGATGGCGATGTCGGCGGTTTCCAGGTCGCGGATTTCGCCGACCATGATGATGTCGGGATCCTGGCGCAGGAAGGACTTCAGCGCGGCCGAGAAGTTCAGCCCGGCCTTGTCATTGACGTTGACCTGGTTGATGCCCGGCAAGTTGATTTCAGCCGGATCCTCGACGGTCGAGATGTTGACGCCGGGCTGGTTCAGGATGTTCAGGCAGGTGTAGAGGGACACCGTCTTGCCGGAGCCCGTCGGGCCGGTCACCAGCACCATGCCGTAAGGGCGATAGATGGCGGTGAGCAGGCGATCCTTCTCGATCTTCTCGTAGCCCAGGGCCTCGATGCCGAGCTTGGCCGACGAGGAGTCCAGGATACGGATGACGATCTTTTCGCCGAACAGCGTGGGCAGGGTGCTGACGCGGAAGTCGATGGACTTGCTGCCGAACTTCAGCTTCATCCGGCCGTCCTGCGGCACGCGCTTCTCGGCGATGTCCAGGCGCGAGATGACCTTGATGCGCGAAGCCAGCTTGTCCTTGATCGCGATCGGCGGCTGCGTGATTTCGCGCAACTCGCCGTCGACGCGGAACCGCACCCGGTAATGGAACTCGTAGGGCTCGAAGTGCAAGTCCGAGGCGCGCAGGTTGATCGCGTCGACCAGCATCTTCTGCAGGAAGCGCACGACGGGCGCGTCCTCGACGTCGGCGAGCTCGGCGGCTTCCTGCTGCGGCGAGGCATCCTCTTCGGCGATATCGAAATCGAAGTCGCCGCCAGCGATGCTTTCCAGCGATTCCGCCGCGCTCGCCGTCGTGCTGGCCAGCATCTTGGCCAGCTTGTCGTGCTCGACGATGACCCACTCCGGCTGGAGCTGGGTCGTGAACTTGATGCGCTCGATGACCTCGAGGTCGGTGGGATCAGCGCCGCCAACGAAGAGACGGTTGCCGCGACGGGACAGCGCGACGACCTGGTATTGCTGGGCCAGCTTGGCGTCGATGACGTTCTGCGGCATGCGCTGCGGATCCATCGCCGACAGGTCCAGCAGCGGCAGGGCCAGGGCGCTGGACAGGGTGTGCGCCAGATCGACCGGCGACACCTGGCCGCTGGCGATCACCGCATTGACGAAGCTGGTCTTCTTCTCGCGGGACTGCTTGACGAGGTCTTCCGCGGCCTTGGCCTGGAGCTTGCCGGCATGCACCAGCATGCGCGCAACCCCCGACAGGGAAGACTGGAGCGGCTCGGCGAGCGTGGTTTCCACAGGCAGTTGCGTCGACGACGGAAGGAGCGAAGTCTGCCGATTGTGCCAGCCGGGAGGCGAGCTCGAAGCAAACGATTTCCAGGGATAACGTCAGGATTTCAGGGCTGCCGCGCGACAAACCGTGTGGTTTTGGCTCAACCCTCGTCCCGAGGGGAGCATCAGAAGACTTGGTCGGGGTGAGAGGATTCGAACCTCCGGCCTCTACGTCCCGAACGTAGCGCTCTACCAGGCTAAGCTACACCCCGATGGTCTTCTTGTTGGGGGCATTCAGCAGGGCACTTGCGTGCCGCTTTCAAGAATGCCGCTCAACCGACTGAATTGCGAATTCTAGCAGAGATTCCGTCCACTTGTTTGGAGGCAGGTGGCTGAGGCAGTCCGCGGCGTGCCTGGCTTCGGTCCGGGCGGCTTCCCGCGTCGACTCGAGAGCGCCGGTCGAGCGCACGATGGCGACGATCTCCTGCAGCTTCTCCTGCTCGCCTTCCTCGATGGCATGGCGCAGCAGGGCGCGCTGCTCGGCGCTGGCGCGCTCCATCGCGATCAGCAGCGGCAGCGTCGTCTTGCCTTCGCGCAGGTCGTCGCCGATGTTCTTGCCGAGCTCGAGAGCGTCGCCTTCGTAGTCCAGCACGTCGTCGATGAGCTGGAAGGCGGTCCCGAGAGCGCGCCCATAGGCGGCGCAGGCCTCCTCGACTTCCGGCGATGCGTTGGCAAGCACCGCGCCCAGTCGCGCGCTGGCCTCGAAGAGCTTGGCGGTCTTGAAGCGGATCACGCGCAGATAGCTCTCGACGGTGATGTCGGGGTCATGCATGTTCATCAACTGCAGGACCTCGCCCTCGGCGATGACATTGGTGGCTTCCGCCAGCACCTCCAGCACTCGCATCCGGTCGACGGACACCATCATCTGGAAGGCGCGCGAATAGAGGAAGTCGCCGACCAGCACGCTGGCGGCGTTGCCGAACAAGGCGTTGGCCGTCGGCTTGCCGCGGCGCAGCGAGGATTCGTCGACGACGTCATCGTGCAGCAGCGTGGCGGTGTGGATGAACTCGACGACTGCGGCAAGCTCGAAGCGCGCCGGCTTGTCGAAGCCGAGGGCGTTGGCGAACAGCAGCACCAGCTTGGGCCGCATGCGCTTGCCGCCGGCATGCACGATGTAGTGGGCGATCTGGTCGATCAGCGCCACATCGGAGGAGAGGCGTTGGGCGATGACGGCGTCGACCTGGGCCATTTCGGCGGCCAGCAGGGCAAGAACCTCGGCGACTTGGGATGGGGGCGAGGCTGACTCGACGCGCACTCTGGACTCTCAGGCAAGGAATCGCCTCATTATAGAAACGGTGTCCACCCCCTCCCGGACGAGGCTGGGCCGGGCAGTTGTCACGGGGCTTGCACGCGGGCGCTGGACGACGCCATTGCCTTCACTTGAAAGCTCAGGGTATACTCGTGGGCTCTTTGCGGTTCGTGCGTCTTTTGGCGCGTGAGTGGCGGAGAGACCAAAACCGACAAAAAGGCCCGACGAGGGCGGTGGCGCGAGTCTGATGACGAGGGCCTAGCCGCTGGAGCCGGGTGAGTGCACCCCCGAGGTGCGGAAGGATGAATATGTACGCGGTCATCAAAACCGGCGGCAAGCAATACAAGGTTGCTGCTGGCGAAAAGATCAAGGTCGAGCTGCTCGACGCGGAAGTTGGCGCTGAGGTCACTCTTGACCAGGTGCTGGCAGTTGGCAGCGGTGACGGCCTGACGGTCGGCGCTCCGCTGGTCGCCGGCGCTACGGTCAGCGCCAAGGTCGTCAGCCACGGCAAGCACGACAAGGTTCGCATCTTCAAGATGCGCCGTCGCAAGCACTACAAGAAGAGCCAGGGCCATCGCCAGAACTACACCGAGCTGGAAATCAGCGCGGTCAACGGCTGATCCCATCTTCTTTCGCTAATTTCTAGGAGCTAAACATGGCACAGAAAAAGGGCGGCGGTTCTACACGGAACGGCCGCGACTCCAAGCCCAAGATGCTGGGCGTCAAGGCTTACGGCGGCGAACTGATCTCCGCTGGCTCGATCATCGTCCGCCAGCGCGGCACGAAGTTCCACCCCGGCGTGAACGTCGGCATCGGCAAGGACCACACGCTGTTCGCGCTGGTCGATGGCCACGTGAGCTTCACCGTCAAGGGCGCCAACAACCGTTCGACGGTTGTCGTGACCCCGCTGGCCGCCTAAGGTCGGCAAGGTTCGGGCGGCAACATCGCCCGAAAGCCCAAGCCCCGGCTCGCCGGGGCTTTGTCATTTCTGAAGTCTGCTGCGCCACACGACGGCACGCCGGACGCAACCTCAGCCATTACGATGGCTCTCCCGCCATGAAATTCGTTGACGAAGCCACCATCGATGTCGCCGCCGGTAACGGTGGTGCTGGCTGCGCGAGCTTTCGCCGCGAGAAGTTCATCCCCTTCGGCGGGCCGGACGGTGGCGACGGTGGCAAGGGCGGCAGCGTCTGGGCCGAGGCCGATCGCAACCTCAACACCCTGATCGACTACCGCTATGCGCGCCGCCACGAGGCGCGCAATGGCGAGGCCGGCCGTGGTTCGGACTGCTTCGGCGCCGCCGCCGACGACATCGTGCTGCGCATGCCGGTGGGCACCATCATCACCGACCTCGAGACCGAGTCGGTCATCGGCGAGTTGCTCGAGCCCGGCGAGCGCATCCTGCTGTGCAAGGGTGGCGACGGCGGCTTCGGCAATCTGCATTTCAAGACCTCGACCAACCGAGCGCCGCGTCAGAAGACGCCGGGCTGGCCGGGCGAGATCAAGAAGGTGCGGCTGGAGCTGCGCGTGCTGGCCGACGTCGGCCTGCTGGGCCAGCCCAACGCCGGCAAGTCCACGCTGATCACGGCGGTGTCCAACGCCAAGCCCAAGATCGCCGACTATCCCTTCACGACCTTGCACCCCAATCTGGGCGTCGTGCGCGTCGCGCCGGAGAAGAGCTTCGTCGTCGCCGACATCCCGGGCCTCATCGAAGGCGCCGCGGAAGGTGCCGGCCTGGGCCACCAGTTCCTGCGCCATCTGCAGCGCACCCGCCTGCTGCTGCATGTCGTCGACCTGGCCCCCTTCGACCCCGAGGTCGATCCGGTCAAGGAAGCCAAGGCCATCGTCGCCGAGCTGAAGAAGTACGACCCCGAGCTGCACGCCAAGCCGCGCTGGCTGGTGCTGAACAAGCTGGACATGGTGCCCGAAGAAGAGCGCGCCACGCGCGTGAAGGACTTCGTCAAGCGCTACAAGTGGAAGGGGCCGGTCTTCGAGATCTCGGCCCTGACCCGCGAAGGCTGCCAGCCGCTGATCCACGCCATCTACGACCACGTCGCCGCCGAGCAGCGCGTAATTGAAGAGCGCGACATCCGTTTCGATTCCCCTGACCCCGCCGAATGAGTCTGCTGTCCAGCGCGCGTCGCATCGTTGTCAAAGTCGGTTCCAGCCTCGTCACCAACGAGGGCCGCGGCGTTGATGCCGAAGCGATCGCGAACTGGAGCCGCCAGCTGGCGGCCTTGGCGGGCGAAGGGCGCGAGCTGGTCATGGTGTCCAGCGGTGCCATCGCCGAGGGCATGAAGCGCCTCGGTTGGGCGACGCGCCCCAAAGAATTGCATGAACTGCAGGCGGCTGCGGCCGTCGGCCAGATGGGCCTGGCCCAGATGTATGAGAGCCAGCTCAGCGCCCATGGACTGCCGAGCGCCCAGGTGCTGCTGACCCATGCCGACCTGGCCGACCGCGAACGCTATCTGAATGCGCGCTCGACGCTGCTGACGCTGCTGGCCCACCGCGTGCTGCCCGTCATCAACGAGAACGACACCGTCGTCAACGACGAGATCAAGTTCGGCGACAACGACACGCTGGGCGCCCTGGTCGCCAATCTGGTCGAGGCCGATGCCCTCGTCATCCTGACCGACCAGCGCGGCCTCTACTCGGCCGATCCGCGCAAGGACCCCAACGCCCGCTTCATCGACAACGCCCAGGCCGGCGACGCGGAGCTGGAGCGCATGGCCGGCGGCGCCGGCTCCAGCATCGGCCGCGGCGGCATGCTCACCAAGATCCTGGCCGCCAAGCGCGCGGCCGGCAGTGGTGCCGGCACCGTCATCGCCTGGGGCCGCGAGCCCGACGTGCTGGTGCGCCTGGCTGCCGGCGAGGCCATCGGTACGGCCCTGCACGCGGCCACGCCCAAGCTGGCGGCGCGCAAGCAGTGGATGGTCGACCACCTGCAGTTGCGCGGCTCGGTCAAGGTCGATGCCGGCGCGGCGGTCAAGCTGCGCGACGAAGGCAAGAGCCTGCTGCCCATCGGCGTCGTCGAAGTGCAGGGCGGTTTCCACCGTGGCGACGTGATTGCCGTGCAGACGACCGAAGGGGTCGAACTGGCGCGTGGCCTGGCCAACTACTCAGCTTCGGAAGCGCGGCTGATCGCCCGCAAGCCGTCGTCGGAGTTCGAGGCCGTGCTCGGCTATGCGGCCGAGCCAGAGCTCATCCACCGAGACAATATGGTTCTCCGATAGGAGGAACCATATTGCGGCGCAGCCACAACTTGGTGCTCCGCTAGGAGCCTGACGGCTCGCCGTCCGGCGGCGTCGCCGTCGCCTCCAGTGGCACGGGCCCGCTGCCGGCATCCAACGGCATCGGTCCGCTGTTGCGCTCCCGGTGCGCCGGCCGCATGCCGGCGCGCAGATAGCGGTTGTGGTGGTTGATGCGCGGCAGATAGCGCGCCAGTTCCGTCAGCGCCATTTCGTAGACACCGCGCTTGAACTCGATGACGGCCTCCAGCGGCACCCAGTACTCGTTCCAGCGCCAGGCGTCGAATTCGGGGTGGTCGGTGGCGCGCAGATTCATGTCGCAGTCGCGGCCCACCATCTGCAGCAGGAACCAGATCTGCTTCTGGCCGCGGTAATGGCCACGCGCATCGCGGCGGATGAAATGCTCGGGCACCTCATAGCGCAGCCAGTCGCGAGTTCTCGCGATGATGCGCACATGCTCTGGCGTGAGCCCCACCTCTTCGTGGAGCTCTCGGAACATCGCCTGCTCAGGCGTTTCACCGTGCTTGATGCCCCCTTGCGGGAACTGCCACGAGTGCGTCCGGATGCGCTTGCCCCAGAAAACCTCGTTGCGCTGGTTGAGCAGGATGATGCCGACGTTGGGGCGGAAGCCTTCACGGTCGAGCATAATCAACCTCAAATCTCTAGTTGGTTCGATTATTGCATCGGGCCACGATCGCCACAGCGCCCTCGCTAACCCGAAGATTTCTCCCTGTTTTGTCGTGACTTGGCCGGGTTTTCACCCGGCCTTCGCATTTAGTACCGCCCATGAAAGCCTCCCAGTTCTTCATCTCCACCCTCAAGGAAGCTCCCGCCGATGCCGAGGTCGTCAGCCACAAGCTGATGATGCGCGCGGGCATGATCAAGCGTCTGGGCGCTGGCATTTACAACTACATGCCGATGGGGCTTCGCGTCATCCGCAAGGTCGAGAAGATCATTCGCGAGGAGATGGACGCCGCCGGCGCCGTCGAATGCCTGATGCCCGTCATCCAGCCCGCCGAGCTGTGGCAGGAGACCGGCCGCTTCGACAAGATGGGCCCTGAACTGCTGCGCGTGAAGGACCGCCATGGCCGCGACTTCATCGTCCAGCCCACCAGCGAAGAAGTCATCACCGACATCGCCCGCCAGGAGCTGCGCAGCTATCGCCAGCTGCCGAAAAATTTCTATCACATCCAGACCAAGTTCCGGGACGAGCGCCGCCCCCGCTTCGGCCTGATGCGCGGCCGCGAGTTCACGATGAAGGACGCCTATTCCTTCGACCGTGACAAGGATGCCGCCGGCCGCAGCTACGACAACATGTACGCGGCCTACTGCAAGATCTTCGACCGCTTCGGCCTGCAGTACCGCGCCGTCGCGGCCGACACGGGCGCCATTGGTGGCGACCGCTCGCACGAGTTCCAGGTCATCGCCGACACCGGCGAGGACGCCATCGTCTACTGCCCGACCAGCGATTACGCCGCCAATATCGAGCTGGCCGAGGCCGTGGCCCTGATGCCCGCGCGTGGCGAGGCCATGCAGGCCCTGGCCAAGACGCCCACGCCCGGCAAGTCCACCTGCGAAGAGGTGGCCCTGCTGCTGGGCCTGCCGCTGGCCCAGACCGTCAAGTCGCTGGTGCTGGCCACCGATGAACTCGACAAGGACGGCAATATCGTCAAGACCCAGGTCTGGCTGCTGCTGGTGCGCGGCGATCACGATCTGAATGAAGTGAAGGCCGGCAAGGTCGAAGGCCTGAAGGGCGGTTTCCGCTTCGCCACCGTCGGTGAAATCATCGACCACTTCGGCTGCAAGCCCGGCTACCTCGGCCCCATCGGCCTGCAAAAGCCCGTCAAGATCATTGCCGACCGCACCGTCGCCGTCATGAGCGATTTCATCTGCGGCGCCAATGAGGCCGACTTCCACCTGGCCGGCGTCAACTGGGGCCGCGACCTGCCCGAGCCCGATGTCGTCGCCGACATCCGCAATGTCGTCGCCGGCGATCCCTCGCCCGACGGCAAGGGCCTGCTCGCCATCCAGCGCGGTATCGAGGTGGGCCATGTGTTCTATCTCGGCACCAAGTACAGCAAGGCCATGAATGCGACCTTCCTGGACGAGAACGGCAAGCCGGCCCTGATGGAAATGGGCTGCTTCGGCATCGGCGTGACGCGCATCCTGGGCGCTGCCATCGAGCAGAACCACGATGGACGCGGCATCATCTGGCCGGATGCGATCGCGCCTTTCACGGTGGTGATCTGCCCCATCGGCGCGGACCGCAGCGAGGACGTGAAGAACGCCGCCGACAAGCTCCATGGCGAGCTGAAGGCCCTCGGCGTGGACGTGCTGCTGGACGACCGCGGCGAACGCCCCGGCGCGATGTTCGCGGACTGGGAGCTGATCGGCGTGCCGCATCGCGTCGTGCTGGGCGACCGTGGCCTCAAGGAAGGCCAGGTCGAGTACCAGGGCCGCCGCGACGAGGCTGCGACCAAGCTCGGCGTCAACGACGTGGTCGGCCATCTGAAGGGCCTGCTCAAGCTTTGAAGCGCCGGCTGCTGCTGTCCAGCCTGCTCGCCGCACCCTTTGCGGCGAGGGCTGGCGCTCAGGTCGAGGAACCCTTGGCGGATTCGATGCGGTCCGCGCTGACCGCCTCCATCGCGCAGGCCGCGCCGCCGCGCCCGAAGTTCGAGGCCGGCCAGGTCGACGAGCGCATGGCCTATCTGCGCTGGCTGGGTGCCATGAGCGAGCGCCTGAAGAAGCGCAAGACCGAGACGCAGATCCGCATCGAGTTCCTCGAGACCGTCTGGTACGAGGCCAAGCGCGCGGGCCTGGAGCCCAGCCTGGTGCTCGGCCTCGTGCAGGTGGAGAGCGGCTTTCGCAAATACGCCATCAGCATTGCCGGCGCACGCGGCTATATGCAGGTCATGCCCTTCTGGGCCAAGCTGATCGGCGATGGTGACGCCGCGCGGCTCTTCCATATGCAGAGCAATCTGCGCTTCGGCTGCGTCATCCTGCGCCACTACCTGGACCGCGAGAAGGGCGATCTCTTCCTGGCTCTGGGCCGCTACAACGGCAGCCGCGGCCGCCCCGAGTATCCGAACGCGGTGTTTGCCGCGCGGCGCCAGTGGCTGCTGCCGGGCGAAAAGTGAAGGGCTGGTAAAGCCCTCAGGGCTTACCCGGCGTGGCTTGTGGCCGGGCCTGGCAGCCGCGTTAGGCTTTCCGGTTTCGTCCACAAGACAAGCCCGCCGATGCCCGCTGCCAAACGCTTTGCGCCACTTCTTTTCTGCACCTTGCTGGCCAGCGGCCTGAGCTGGGCCCAGCAGCCCGCCGACAACCCGCTCTTCGCGCCCAGCCCGCTGCCGCTGCAGTACCCGCAGTTCGACAAGGTGAAGGACGAGCATTTCGGCCCGGCCCTGGACAAGGGCATGGTCGAGCAGTTGGCCGAGATCCAGGCCATCGCCGACAACCCCGCCGCGCCGACCTTCGACAACACCATCGTCGCGATGGAGCGCAGCGGCCGCCAGCTGGCCCGCGCCAGCACCCTGCTGTTCAGCCTGCTGGGCGCCGATGCCAACCCGGCTCGCCAGCAACTGCAGACCGACTACGCCGCCAGGCTCGCGGCGCACCGCGACGCCATCCAGCTCAATCCCAAGCTGTTCGCGCGCATCGAAGCCCTGTACGCCGCGCGCGACAAGGCCGCGCCGAGCGCCGAGGGCAAGCGCCTCATCGAGCGCTATCGCCGCGACATGGTGCGTGCCGGCGCGTTGCTGAACGACGAGCAGAAGGGCCGCATGAAGGCCATCAACGCCGAACTGGCGACGCTGGGCGCGCGCTTCAACCGGGCGGTGCTGACCGAGGTCAATGACTCGGCCGTCGTCGTCGACAGTGCCGAGGAACTGGCCGGCCTGACGCCGGCCCAGATCTCGACCGCCGCGGAGGCTGCGAAGAGGAAGGGCCTGGAAGGCAAATACCTGCTGGCGCTGCTGAACACCACCATCCAGCCGCTCGAGACCGAGCTGCAGAACCGCGCCCTGCGCGAGCGCCTGCACCGCGCCTCGGTGGCGCGTGGCAGCCGTGGCAACGCCAACGACACCACGGGCATCGTGGCGCGCGTGATGACGCTGCGCCAGGAGCGCGCGACCCTGCTGGGCTACGCGACGCCGGCTGCCTTCGTGCTCGAGGAGGAGACCGCCAAGTCGGCCGACGCCGTCAACGCCATGCTCGGCAAGCTGGGCCCCGCCGCCGTGGCCTCGGCCAGGCAGGAAGGCGCCGAGCTGCAGAAGCTCATCGACGCCGACCAGGCCGCCAAGAAGCAGCCCGGCTTCGCGCTGCAGCCCTGGGACTGGAGCTATTACTCGGACAAGCTGCGCGCCGCCAAATACGGTTTCGACGAGAGCCAGCTCAAGCCCTATCTGGAGATCACCAGCGTGCTGGAGCGCGGCGTGTTCTTCGCGGCCAACCAGCTCTACGGCATCAGCTTCAAGCGCCGCACCGACCTGCCGGTCTATCGCGACGACGTGCTGACCTATGACGTCTTCGACACCAACGGCAAGCAGCTCGCCATCTTCATCGCCGACCTCTATGCCCGGCCCAGCAAGCGCGGTGGCGCCTGGATGAATGCCTACGTGGGCCAGAACCCGCTGGAAGGCACCTCGCCCGTCGTCGCCAACCACCTCAACATCCCCAAGCCGCCGGCCGGCGAGCCGACGCTGCTGACCTGGGACGAGGTCAACACCCTGTTCCACGAGTTCGGCCATGCCCTGCACGGCATGTTCAACAAGGTGCCTTACCCCAGCCTGAGCCGCGTGCCGCGCGACTTCGTCGAGTACCCGTCGCAGGTCAACGAGGTCTGGGCCGACTGGCCCAGCGTGCTGGCCAATTACGCGCGCCACTACAAGACGGGCGAGGCCATGCCGCGTGAGCTGCTCGACAAGGTCGAGCGCGCCAAGCGCTTCAACCAGGGCTACACGACGCTGTCCTATCTGAGCTCGGCCATCCTCGACCAGCGCCTGCACCAGCTCAAGCCCGGCCAGGTGCCCGCGGCCGACGGCATGATGGCCTTCGAGGCCAAGGTGCTGAAGGAGGAGGGCCTGGACTTCGGCCCGGTGCCGCCGCGCTACCGCACGCCTTATTTCAGCCACATCATGGGCGGCTACTCGGCCGGCTACTACGCCTACATCTGGAGCGAGGTGCTGGACGCCGACACCGTGGAATGGCTGAAGGCCAACGGTGGCCTGAAGCGCGCCAATGGCGATGTGCTGCGCGCCAAGCTGCTGTCACGCGGCGGCGCCGAGGATGCGATGGTGCTGTTCCGCAATCTCGTCGGCCATGAGCCTGACATCAAGCCGCTGCTGGAGAGGCGCGGCCTGGTGATGCAGAAGCCCTGAGCTTCAGGCGGCGGCGCCCCGCCCGCGCTGGGCGCCGCTGAAAGTCAGGGCCTGGCCGAGGCACAGGAAAGCCCAGGGACTGGCGACGTTGAAGGAAAGGAAGAGGCCAGCGACGAAAGCGGCGCAGGCCAGCACCAGCAGCGCAGCTCCCGCCATTGCGCACTGCCGCGGCGACATCAGGTGCCGCCAAGCCAGAGCCGCCATGGCGGGCAGGGTCAGCGCCAGCATGCCCAACTGCACCTCCGGGTGGGAGATGCCCTTGCTCAATATCGGGATACCCGGCACGCGTTCTGGTGCCAAGGCCCAGTAGGCCAGAGTGACGACGCGCAGCGCGCAGTCCAGTCCGGCCAGCGCCATGGCGCTCCAGATCATCCAGTGGTGCTTGCGGGCCGCCATGGCGCGGGGTCAGAGGCCCGTCCAGGCCTTGGGCTGGGCCTGGGCCACGCCGGCCAACTCGAGCACGCGCTCAGCCGTTTCGTTGACCATCTCTTCAATGGTCTTGGGGTGGTGATAGAAGGCCGGCAGCGGCGGAAAGCAGATGCCGCCCATCTCGGTCACCGCGACCATATTGCGCAGATGGGCCAGGTTGAAGGGCGTCTCGCGCACCATCAAGATGAGGCGGCGGCGCTCCTTCAGCGTCACATCGGCGGCGCGCGTCAACAGGTTGTCGCCCAGGCCGTGGGCGATGGCTGCCAGCGACTTCATCGAGCAGGGGGCGACGACCATGGCGGCCGTCGCGAAACTGCCGCTGGCGATGCAGGCGCCGATGTCGCCGGGCGCATAGGCGTGATCGGCCTCGGCTTCCAGCGTCGATCGATCCAGGCCCAGTTCGTGATGGGCATTCAGGATGCCGGCGGGCGTGGCGATGAGATGGGTTTCGACACCCAGCTCGCGCGAGCGGCGCAGCAGGCGCAGCGCATAGGCCGCGCCTGTCGCTCCGGTCAGCCCGACGACGAGCCGCTGGGTCATCAGGCGGTAGCCAGAGCCTGCTGCAGCTCACCCGACTCGTACATCTCCATCATGATGTCCGAGCCACCGAGGAACTCGCCATTGATGTAGAGCTGGGGGATGGTGGGCCAGTTGGCGTAGTCCTTGATGCCCTGGCGCACTTCCTCGTCTTCCAGCACGTTGAAGGTCTTCAGATCGGTCACGCCGGCCGCCTTCAGGATCTGGATGGCGCGGCCGGAGAAGCCGCACATGGGGAACTGGGCCGTGCCCTTCATGAAGAGCACGACACGGTTGGACTTGACCAGGTCGTCGATGCGTTGCTGAACGTCGCTCATTGCAGTTCTCGGAAAGGCAAAACCGCAATTATCCCGGACGGCCCGGGTCTGCCGTCAGTAGCTGTACGCCAGACCCAGTTGCAGCAGGGGCTTGAAGCGCAGGTCGCGCATGGCGTCCTCGAAGCCCTGGGCGCTGCTGCGGCCCAGGCGCAGGCCGCCATAGGAGCCCGACATCAGGCCCAGGTCGGCGCTGAAGGCCAAGCCGCTGTTGTGCACCCGGCCGGTGTAGCCGATGCCGACATAGGACAGGTTGGCGTTGTCGGCGGCGTAGCTGTCGGGGCCGCTCAGGGACAGACTGCGCCGGCCGGCGGCGACGGGGCCGCTGCCCAGGGCCAGGCCGCCGCTGCTCTGTGCCATCGACAGCGGGCCGAGCAGCAAGCCGCCGGTGGCGCGCAGGCCGCCACTGACGCCGGTCATGCCGGACTTGGTGAGGTAGTAGTCGCCGAGCAGGTTGGCGCTCAGCACGCGGGAGCCGCCGAGACGGGGCTGCTGGGCCTCGCTGCTGCCGTCCACGCTGTTCAACTGCAATCGCGCCTGCCAGCGCGGGCTGGCGCCGTCGTCAGCCCAGGCAGGGGCGGCGAGAAGGGCAGAGAGGCTCAGTACTGCAGCGCTGGCAAGGCGGGCCATGATCGTCTCCTGCCGGTGCATCGGGTGGCGCCGGGATTTGATACTACGCCCGCCGCTCAGTTACGGGAAAGAAGAACTGGCAGCAATACGTCACACATTTCGGGGAGGTTTCAGCTGGTTGCAGCCCAGCGCCCCCCACTTGCGCGGGCGCGGTCGGCCAGGTCGCGACGCAGCGTCGCCTGGGCAAAACCGCGGCTTTCCAGCAGGGCGGCCACGGCCTCGGCCTGGTCCCAGCCATGCTCCAGCAGCAGCCAGGCGCCGGCATTCAGATGTTGCGGCGCAACATCAATCAGCGTGCGCAGGTCGGCCAGGCCGTCGCCGCCGGGCGTCAGCGCCGTGATCGGCTCGTGGCGCAGGGCCGGCAGATGCGGGTCGTCGCCGGCGATATAGGGCGGGTTGCTGACGACGAGGTCAAAGCGCTGGCCGGCCAGCGGGGCGAACCAGCTGCCATGGCGCCAGTCGACGTCCAGCGCGAGCCTTTCCCCGTTCGCGCGCGCGACGGCCAGGGCGGCGGCGCTGAAGTCCACCGCCGTGACCAGGGCGCGCGGGCAGGCCGCCTTGAGGGCCAGCGCGATGGCGCCGCTGCCGGTGCCGAGGTCGACGACGCGGGGCTGGCCGGGCAGGTCCGCCAGCCGTTCCAGCGCCCAGTCGACCAGGGTCTCGGTGTCCGGGCGCGGGATCAGCGTGGCGGGTGTGACCTGCAGCAGCAGGCCGTGGAAGGGCTGCCAGCCGGTCAGGTGGGCCAGCGGCTCACCGGCGGCCAGGCGGCGCAGTGCAGCGTCGGCGCCGGGCGCTGGCGCGTCGCCATGCGTGATGAGCCAGGTGCGCGCCTGGCCGGTCAGGTGGCCGAGCAGCGTCTGCGCGTCGCCGCGCTCGATGCCGAGCTGGCGGGCCAGGGCCAGCGCTTCATCGACCGTCATGCGCGGCCGGCTTCCAGTTCGGCCAGCTGTTCGGCGGCCTGCGCGGCCAGCAGGCCCTGGATGACGTCGTCCAGGTCGCCGTCCATGATCTGCCCGAGCTTGTAGAGGGTCAGGTTGATGCGGTGGTCGGTCAGCCGGCCCTGCGGGAAGTTGTAGGTGCGGATGCGGTCGCTGCGGTCGCCGCTGCCGATGAGCCCTTTGCGCGTGGCGGCCTCCTTGGCGGCGCGCTCGCTGCGTTCCTTCTCCTGGATGCGGGCCTGCAGCACCTGCAGCGCCTTGGCCTTGTTGCTGTGCTGACTGCGGCCGTCCTGGCATTCGGCCACGATGCCGGTGGGCAGGTGGACGACGCGCACGGCGGAGTCGGTCTTGTTGATGTGCTGGCCGCCGGCGCCGCTGGCGCGGAAGGTGTCGATGCGCAGGTCGGCCGGGTTCAGCGTGATGGCCTCGGCCTCGTCGGGCTCGGGCATCACGGCGATGGTGCAGGCGCTGGTGTGGATGCGGCCCTGGGTTTCGGTCGCCGGCACGCGCTGGACGCGGTGGCCGCCGCTCTCGAATTTCAGGCGGCCATAGACGCCATCACCCTCCACGCGCACGACCAGCTCCTTGTAGCCGCCCAGGTCCGACACGTTCTCGGACAGGATCTCGCATCGCCATCCCTGGCCCTCGGCGAAGCGAAGATACATTCGCGCCAGGTCGCCGGCGAACAGGGCCGACTCATCGCCCCCCGTGCCGGCGCGGATTTCGAGGAAGGCGTTGCGCTCGTCGTCGGGATCCTTGGGGATCAGGGCCAGCTGCAGCTCTTGGTCCAGCGCGGCGAGGGCGGCCTCGTTGGACGCGATCTCCTCGCGCGCCATCTCGGCCATCTCGGGGTCGTCGAGCATCTCGCGTGCGCCAGCAAGGTCGGCCTCATGCGCTTGATAGCGGCGGTAGCGCTCGACCAGGCCCGACACCTCGGCCTGTTCCTTGGTCACGGCGCGATAGCGCTTCATGTCGGCGGCGATGCTGCCGTCGGCGAGGAGGGCGTCGAGCTCGGCAAGGCGGAAGCCGAGGCGTTCGAACTGCTGGCGCAGGGAGTCTTTCATGGGCGGCAAACGAAAAGGCAGTCAGGGGCGGCGCAGCACGCGCGCCGGGCGGCGGCTGGAGAGCGCCGCTAAGACTGCTTGCCGCGCAGGAAGAGGCGCGACACGGTCTGTGCGAGCTGCAGGCGCTGCTCGCCATCGCTGGAGTTCAGTTCGGCCAGGGTGCCGTGCAGCAGCTTCTGGGTCAGGCCCTTGGACAGGGCGTCCAGCACCGCTTCCACATCGGCGCCCTTGGCCAGCAGCTTGCGGGCGCGGGCAATCTCGAGGGCGCGCCAATCGTCGGCCTGGGCATGCAGGGCCTGGATCAGCGGCACGGTGTGGCGCTGGTCCAGCCAGTGCATGAAGCTCTGCACGCCGGTCTCGACGATGGCCTCGGCCTGGGCCACGGCGGCCTGGCGCTTCTCGCCGGCGGTCTGCACCTGGGAGGCGAGTTCGTCGACGGTGTAGAGATAGACGTCGTCCAGCTGGGCGACCTCGGGCTCGATGTCGCGCGGCACGGCCAGGTCGACCATGAACATCGGGCGGTGCTTGCGCTTCTTCAGCGCGCGCTCGACGGCGCCCAGGCCGATCAGCGGCAGGCTGGAGGCCGTGCAGGAGACGACGATGTCGAACTCGTGCAGGCGCTCGGGCAGGTCGGACAGCCGCATGGCCTCGGCGCCGAAATGCGTGGCGAGCTTTTCGCCGCGCTCCAGCGTGCGGTTGGCGACGGCCATATGACGCGGGGTGCGCGCCGCGAAATGGGTCGCGGTCAGCTCGATCATCTCGCCAGCGCCGACGAAGAGGACACGGGTCTTGGCCAGGTCCTCGAACAGCTGGCCGGCCAGGCGCACGGCCGCGGCGGCCATGCTGATGGAGTGGGCGCCGATCTCGGTGGAGCTGCGCACTTCCTTGGCGACAGAGAAGCTGCGCTGAAAGAGCTGGTGCAGGGTGGTGCCCAGGGCGCCGGCGTTCTCGGCCTCGCGCACCGCCTGCTTCATCTGGCCGAGGATCTGCGGCTCGCCCAGCACCATGGAGTCCAGGCCGGCCGCGACGCGGAAGGCATGGCGGGCGGCGTCGCTGCCCTGCATCACATAGGCATGCTCGCGCAGGGCGCCGGCCTGCACGCCGCCGGCGTCGGCCAGCCAGGCGATGGCCGGCTGCACCAGGGCCGACGGCGCGGCCACATAGACCTCGGTGCGGTTGCAGGTCGACAGGATGGCGGCCTCGGGGCCGGACAGCTTCTGGCGCAGGCCGGTCAGCGAAGGTGCCAGCTGCTCGAGCGTGAACGCAAACCGCCCGCGCAGATCCAGCGGGGCGGTGTTGTGGTTCAGGCCGAGAGCAAAGACCGACATGGGTTGAATTGTAGGATTCGCGGCTTTTCCGCCCCTGACACCGGTCAAGTCCGAATGAGCCCACTCGACGCCTTCTGGCATATCGCCAACCTGTTCGCCCCGGCCTGGGGGCTGGCGGCGCTGCTGGCGTTGGCGATCAAGGGGCTGTGGCGGCGTGAGGTGAAGTCCTGGCGAAAGCTCTGGGCCTGGGGGGCTGCGGGCGGCATGGCCGCCGTGCTCGTCTCTTTGATGCTGTTCGGCCGCGACGGCCGCATGGCCGGCTACGCCCTGCTGGTGCTCGGCGTCGCCCTGCCGCAGTGGTACTCGCTCAGCTTCAGGCGCTGAAGCGGGCCTATTTGTCGCTGGCTTGCAGGCGCGACATGTCGAAGGTGGCCGTTTCGGGCCCGATAGGTTCCAGGTCGAAGATCTGGCGTAGCACCATGCCCTCCCGGCGCTTGCCGAGGTTGAGTCGCAGGATGAAGGTCTCGCCGGACTGCAGGCGCAAGCGCCTTTCGATCTTGGGCGCGGCCTGGATGTTGTTCAGGTCGTCGGCCGCAGGGGTCGCGGTGGACACGTACTGGGGAATCTGGGTACGCAGCGTGTATTGGCCCGCCTCCAGTTCCAGGCGTACGAATTGCCCGTCGCGCACGACGCCGGACAGGCGGTCGTCGATGAAGAGCTGGTAGTTCACGCCGCCGGCGTAGAACTGGCTGTTGCGGTAGACGTAGACGACAGCCTTGCCATCGGCAGGGCCTTGCAACTTGAAATTGGGGTCGGCGGGCAGTTTGGCCCGGTCTTCCGCCGTTGGCATGTAGGGAACGCCGATGGCCGTGCCGATGAGCTCCTTGGTCGTCGCGGGGCCGGCGCAGCCATTCAGAAGCAGCGTCGCGACGATCGCGGTCGCCCGCAGGGCCAGGCGGGATGTCTTGGGATTCATCAGGCGGTGACGGTCTCGTTCGTCAGCACCTCGCCGCGCAGCGAATGCGCGAAGGCCGTCGTGATGCGCACGTCGACGAGCTGATTCATCAGCCGCGGCGAGCCGGGGAAGTTGACGATGCGGTTGCACTCGGTGCGGCCCATCAGCTCGGAGCTGTCCTTGCGGGCGTTGCCGGTCACGAGCACCTTCTCCACCTTGCCAACCATGCCTTGCGAGATGGTGATGGCATGCGCCTCGATGGCGGCCTGCAGCTCCTGCAGTCGCTTGACCTTGACCTCATAGGGCGTCGTGTCCTCCAGCGCCGCGGCCGGCGTGCCGGGGCGGGGGCTGAAGATGAAGCTGAAGGAGGCGTCGAAGCCGACGTCGTGCACCAGCTTCATCAGCTTGGCGTGGTCTTCGTCCGTTTCGCCGGGGAAGCCGACGATGAAGTCGCTGGCCAGGCGAAGGTCCGGGCGGATGGCGCGCAGCTTGCGCACGATGCTTTTGAACTCCAGCGCCGTGTAGCCGCGCTTCATGGCCATCAGGATGCGGTCGCTGCCATGCTGCACGGGCAGGTGCAGGTGGTTCACCAGCTGCGGGATCTTGCCGTAGGCCTCGATGAGGCGGGGGCTGAACTCGTTGGGGTGGCTGGTGGTGAAGCGCAGGCGCTGGATGCCGGGGATCTCGGCCGCGTATTCCAGCAGCAGGGCCAGGTCGGCGAACTCGGTGGTGTCGCCCATCTTGCCGCGGTAGGCATTGACGTTCTGGCCCAGCAGGTTGATCTCCATGACGCCCTGGTCGGCCAGGCCGGCGATCTCGGTCAGCACGTCGTCAAACGGCCGCGAGACCTCTTCGCCGCGGGTGTAGGGCACCACGCAGTAGGAGCAGTACTTGGAGCAACCTTCCATGATGGAGACGAAGGCCGAGGCGCCCTCGACCTTGGCCGGCGGCAGGTGGTCGAACTTCTCGATCTCGGGGAAAGAGATGTCGACCTGCGGGCGGCGCGTCTCGCGGCGGGCTTCCAGCATGGCGGGCAGGCGGTGCAGGGTCTGCGGGCCGAAGACCACGTCCACATAGGGCGCACGCTCGATGATGGCCGCGCCTTCCTGCGAGGCCACGCAGCCGCCGACGCCGATCATGACGCCCTTGGCCTTGAGGTGCTTGACGCGGCCCAGGTCGCTGAAGACCTTTTCCTGCGCCTTCTCGCGCACCGAGCAGGTGTTGAACAGGATGAGGTCGGCCTGCTCGGGATCGTCGGTGGGCGTGTAGCCCTTGGCGGCGCCCAGCACGTCGGCCATCTTGTCCGAGTCGTACTCGTTCATCTGGCAGCCGAAGGTCTTGATGTAGACCTTCTTGCCCGTCGTGTCGGCGCTCATGGCTTCACCCAGGTCTGGTTGCCGGGAATGAACTGCCACTTGGCGGCCTCGGCCGGCGACGTCGGCCAGGTCTTGTTGGCGAGCTCGGCGGGGTTGAGCACCCAGACGTCCATGACCAGGCCGTTGGGTTCGACCGTGTAGTGGACGATGAGCTTCTGGCCCGTCAGGCCCGCGGGCGGAACCCACAGATTGGTGTCGCCCTTGATGCGGCTGCCGGGCGCCAGGCGCGCGGGCTTGCCGTTCAGCAGCGCGTCGGGGAACTGCGTGATGACGAGTTCGCCGCGCAAGGCGGTGGCCGGGAAGAAGCGGTGCGTCTGGGCGTGGGCGACCAGGCAACTCGCGGCGAGGGTCAGTGCGAGAACACAGCGGTACATGGCATGTCCAGTGGCTGCGAAAGCGGCCGCCTCAAATGGCAGCTGCGGGAGCAGCCACCTGAAACGGCAGCTGCGGGAGCAGAACGATTCTGCAAAGAAAAACGGCCCGAGGAGTGCTCGGGCCGTTCGGATTCTGGTGGCGCTTCAGGGACTCGAACCCCGGACCTGTGGATTATGATTCCATCGCTCTAACCAACTGAGCTAAAGCGCCTAAGCCCGCTATTCTAAGCGAAGTTTTCAGGGCTTGGCAAGAAGAGCCTGCAAGGGTTTTTCCGGCAGCTGCTGGAGCCCCTCGACAACCCGGGTGGCGTTGAAGACGGCGCCGGCGTCGTTGGTGTGGGTGCGGGCATCGGAGAAGAAGGTGTCGACGCGCTCGGCGCCGACGCCGCGGTAGGCCTGGGTGATGAGCATCGTCAGGTCGATGAAGTGCGCGCCGCTGGCGCGCGCGACCTGCTCGCCCCAGGCGGCGTAGTTCTCGAAGTCGCGCGCCTGCTCGGGCTTCCAGCGGTCCTTGTGCGGGATGGGCGACAGCACCACGACCCTGGCGCCCTTGGCGCGCGCATCCGAGATGTAGCGCTTCAGATACCAGCCAAAGCTCTGCACGGTCTCCTTGCTGCCGTCGGGCCGGGTGTCCTCCACCGTTTCATCGCCGATGCCCGGCACCGACCCGCGGTTCTTGCCGGCAGGGTCGCCGATGCGGGCGCCGTCGTTGTGGCCGAACTGGATCAGCAGCCAGTCGCCGGGCTTGAGCTGCTCCAGCACGGACGCCCAACGGCCTTCGGTGAAGAAGGTGCGGCTGCTGCGGCCGCCGATGGCGTTGTTGACGATGTTGATGCGCCGGGTGTCGAAGAAGGTGCCGAGGCGCTCGCCCCAGCCGAAGGCGCCGTTCTGGCCGCCGCTGCGCACGGTGGAGTCGCCGATCAGCACCAGGCTGGGCAGGCTGGCATCGCGCGGCGCTTCGACCTTGACCTTGCGGGCATCGATGACCGGCCGCTCGTCCGAACCGTCCGGCGCGAAGCGGCGCAGGTAGACGTCCTCGGGCAGCAGCTTGTTCTGCAACAGCCCGGCAATGACGAGCTGGGCGTTGACCGCCGCGCCCAGCCAGTTGGTGTGCACGGTCTCCTGCGGCATGTCCGCGGGGAAGAGCTTCTCGACAGTCGCCCGACCCAGGGCCTCGTAGCGCAGCGCGCCCCATTCATTGAGGTCGATGAAAGCCACGCCTTCCTGCTTCGCGACCTCCGCCGCCCAGGCCGCGTAGTTGCCGCCGGCCCGCGTGACCTTCAGGCCGTCGGCCTCCCAGCGCTTGCGGATGACCGGCGCGCAGATGACGGGCGTGGCCCCCAGGGCGCGGATCTCGGCGATGTAGCCGCGCAGATAGGCGCCATAGGTGAAGACGGTCTCGGGCTTGCCGGTCAGCAGGTTGTTGATGTCCTCCTGCTCGGGACCGGTGCCACGCAGCACGCCGCGGGCGCGGCTGTTGTCGTTGACCGGGCTGGCGTCGTTGTGGCCGAACTGCATGGCGACCCAGTCGCCGCGCTTGATGAAGGCCCTGGTCTTGTCCCAATGCCCGCTGGTCCGGTAGGTGCGGCTGCTGAGGCCGCCGACGGCGCGGTTGACGAGATTGATCCTGCCCGCATCCAGGTAGGCGGCGATGGGGTTGCCCCAGCCCCACTGGCCTTCCGCTCCCTTGCCCTGGCCGTCATCGTGGCCGTTGCGCACCGTCGAGTCGCCGATGAGGATGAGGGACGGCAGCTCCGGCCTGGCCGGCGCGGGCAGGGTGACCTGGGCGCGCGCCGGGTCGGTCGCGGCGGTGAAGGTCTGGGCCTGGACCACGGAGAAAGTCAGCAGGAAAAGCAGGGCGGTGAGCTTGGCGGTCATGGCGCGGATGCTAGGAGCAGCGCGGGCCGCGACGGCGCAAGTTCTTGAGCGATTGGGGCCCAGCAATATCGCGCAACAGAGCCGGTCCTAGAGTCGCGCCACCTCGATCAATGACCCCACCACCATGTCGCTTCGCAAGACCTCCCTGCTGCTGGGCCTGCTGCTGGCCACGGTGCCGGCCTGGGCCCAGATCGGCCAGCGCTTCCCGTCGGAGAAGCGCGTTCTGCCCGACCCCGTCACCGGCGCAACGCTGAGCTTCCTGACGACGCAGCCGCGTGGCGACTCCAAGATCTATCCCAGCCATCCGCAGTGGACGGCCGACGGCCAGTGGCTGGTGTTCCGCTCGGCGCGGGCGAAGGGCGAAGCGATCGCGGTGAACGAGGCCAGCGGCGAGATGGTGCAGGTCACCGAGGGCGGCTATGAGGGCATGCTCAATCTCGCGCAGTCGGGCGGCAACCGGCTCTACTTCCTGCGCAAGGCCGGCGAGCCCAAGGCCATGCAGGCCATCGAGGTGGACCTGGACCGCGTCTTCGCCGACAGCAAGGCCGGCGCCATGAAGCCGGCCACCAGCTACCAGCGCGTCATCGGCACGCTGCCGGCCGAACTGGAAGCCGTGGGCGACAACGCCCTCGATGCCGACGGCCAGTGGTTCTACTTTCGCATCCAGGGCAAGGCCTACGCAGGCGCCAGGCTGCCGGCCGGTACCAAGATCGAGCCGCCCTTCGGTCCGCGCGGCATGGGCGCCGGGCCGCACGCCATCGGCAAGATCAACGTGCAGACCGGCGAGATCCGGCATGTGGTCTCGGTACCCTTCCAGATCGGCCATATCCAGAGCAACAGCTGGAACCCGGGCGAGCTGGTGTTCAGCTGGGAGACGGGCGGCAAGTCGCCTCAGCGCACCTGGACCGTCAAGGGCGACGGCACGGGCTTGCGCCCCCTCTACCCCGAGGCGCCCTATGAATGGGTCACGCACGAGGCCTTCATTGGCAGGGACGAGGTGGCCCTGGCCATCATGGGCCACCGACCCATCCCGGGCGTGGTCGACCCGAACCGGCCAGCAGCCACCGGCGTCGAAGGCGCCAACCCGGGCCAGGACGCGGCCTGGGGCGATGCCGGCACGCGCGAGAAGCCGACCGGCCTGGCCATCGTCAACCTGCGCACGCGTGAAACCATGATCGCTGGCCAGACGCCTTCGGGCAGCGGGCTGTGGCATGTGCATGGCTCGCCCGACGGGCGCTTTGCGGTCGGCGACGACTTCAGCCGCAGCCTTTGGCTGATCGACCGCAAGAGCCGCGAAATGATGCTGCTGACGACCGGCCACAAGACCACGGCGCGCGACCATCCGCATCCGACCTTCAGCCCCGACGGCAGGAAGATCCAGATCCAGTCCGCCATGCTGGCCGCCGATGGGCGCGAAATGAATATCTGCATCGTGCCGGTGCCGCCGGCGTGGCTGGATCGCAAACCCTGATCTTCAATATGTATTCTGATATTCGCGTTTTTGCATATTGATGTTTGAATTTGTGGGCCAACCCTTGGCGGGGTTTGGCCCATATTCATTCATGCCGGGTGCGCCGCTCAGCCCGCATCGCCCGGCATGCCGCATCCCGCCTGCCTGCCGGGTGCGCCCGGGATAATTACGAACGTGATCGAAACCCGCGTCGTTCAAGGGTTTTCTCGGAGTCGAAGCAATCACGCCCGTGATTCTTTGCTGAGCGATGAACACGGCGCAAACCCGGCCCCTAGACTGTCTTCGGGGCAATAAAGAGTGCCATTTCGAGCCCTCCCTGGTCGATATTTTCGGAGACAGACAAAATGCTGAAGAAGATTCACGGCGGTGCGCCGGTTTCGCGTTGGACACCGTTGGCCCTGGCTGTTTCGGCCGCCCTGGCCAGCCAGGCCCACGCCCAGCAGGCCGCGGCGCCGGCTGAGGCCGCGTCAGCACCTGCCGCGGCGGCCAAGGCCCAGCAGCTGGACACGGTCACCGTCACCGGCATCCGCCGCTCCATCCAGAGCGCCATCGACCGCAAGAAGAACGCGTCCACCGTCAGCGACAGCATCGTTGCGGAAGACATCGACCAGTTCCCGGACAAGAACGTCGGCGAGGCGCTGTCGCGCATCACCGGCGTGCAGCTGTCGCGCTCGTTCGGCGAAGGCTCGCAGGTCTCCATCCGCGGCGTCGAGCCCGACCTGAACCGCGTCCAGATCAACGGCATGTCGGTGCTGAGCACCACCGGCGGTGCCGGCCGCGGCGCCGAACTGCGCGAGCTGGCGTCGGAGCTGATCGCCTCCATCGACGTCATCAAAGGCTCGACGGCCGACCTGACCGAAGGCGGCATCGGCGGCACTGTGGAGATCAAGACGCGCAAGCCGCTGGACTTCACCAAGCTCACCATCGCCGGCACGCTGGCGGCCGAGCAGGGCAGCCTGCGCGGCGGCATCCAGCCGCGCGGCACGCTGCTGCTGGCCGACAAGTTCCTGGACGGCAAGCTCGGCCTGATGGCCAATCTCGTCTACGACAAGATCTACACGCGCGGCGACTTCGCGCGCAACACCTCCTGGGCCTTCCTGCGCGACTGGGACTTCTCGGATGACAAGACGATCGCGAGCTTGAACCCGACAGCGGCTGCCGTGACGACCCGCACGGGCTGTACGACATTCGCGGCTGGCAGCACCAACCGCGCCGACTGCGACCGGCAGTGGTTCGACTACTCGCCGCGCATCTCGCGCTACGGCATCTGGACCCGCGACCACCAGCGCAGCTCGGCCGAGCTGACGGCGCAATACCAGTTCACCCAGCAGCTGGACGCCTATGTGAGCTACCAGGCCAACAAGCAGGCGCAGCGGCTCAACGACATGAACTACGGCACCGACTTCTCGGCGGTGACGCGGCTGGCCTCGCCGGGCAATGCGCCGGTCTACCGCGCCGATGCCACGGTGCTGACGGCCGGCACCTGCGTGGCCGCGCCGGCGGCCGCCACGCCGGCCGGCATGGTGGTGGAGAACCACCATGTCACGCAGTTCACCGCGGGCAACTGCCTGAACGTGGCGGGCCAGGGCGGCCAGGGCGCGTTCAGCACCTCGGCGCGCGATTTCGCCCTCGACATCGACTCCAAGTACACCACCGCCGGCTTCAAGTTCAAAAACGACAAGTGGCGCGTCGAGGGTCTGTTGGGCGACTCCAGGTCGGACTACAAGAGCGAGAGCAACAACATCGTGCTCACGCAGAACGCGCCCGGCCTGGTCGTCAAGCTCGACGGCGCCCGCCTGCCGCAGTTCACCTTCCCGGCGGCCTACAGCCCCGACAACGCCTCCTCTTATGTGCAGGCGCAGATGCAATACCGCCCGTCGGCGACCAAGAACACCGAGCGCAACGGCAAGCTGGACTTCCAGTACCACTTTGACGACAGCTTCTTCCAGAGCCTGTGGTTCGGCGGCCAGATGCGCGAGTCCACCGCGCGCCAGTTCAACGGCGGCGGCTACCTGGTGCAGAACAACGGCAGCCTGACCGCCACCGACGAGGCGGTGGACATCAATGCCCGCACCGCCAACGTCAACCAGACCTTCATCTGGGACCCGCTCTACACGGGCACGGCGCAGCGCCCCAACGACACGCAGACCTACATCAACACCGGGTTCAAGACCTCCTATGTGACCAGCGCGCGCATGCAGGAGATCGTCAACACCATCCGCACCAAGTCGCCCGGCACCTTCATGGGCGGCTATGGCGACGTCTCCGGCGTGCCGGCCAACTGGACTTCGCCGAGCTATGCGGCCACGGCGGCCTCGGGCATCTTCGACACCAGCGACTTCTCGCACAAATACCTGTACTCGACGCCCGGCAACGACGGCAAGACCTATCCGCAGATCCCGGCCTTCGACGTCACCGAGAAGATCAAGGCGGGCTATGTGCGCCTGGACTGGGGCACCGAGCTCTTCGGCCTGCCGCTGGACGGCAATGTCGGCGTGCGCTACACCCGCACCGACGTGACCTCGACCGGCATCCGCACCGACCGCACCTGCAATCCAGCCACCGTGTCGACCTGCTCGGTGCTGGTGAACAGCAACACCGTGGTGTCGCTCAGCAACAGCTACAGCGACGTGCTGCCCAGCCTGAACGGCACGCTGCAGCTGATCAACGGCAAGCTGCTGGTGCGCGGCGGCGCGGCCAAGGTGATGGCGCGCCCGGCGATCGACCTGCTGGCGCCCAACGTCACCTGCACCACCGGCAGCGGCGACCCGGCGCGTGGCGGTGACGGCACCGACGACTGCACGGCCGGCAACCCCGACCTCAAGCCCTACCGCGCCACCAAGTACGACCTGAGCGTCGAGTACTACCCCAGCCGCGACACGCAGCTGAGCCTGGCCGCCTTCCGCACCGAGATCGGCACCTATGTCCGCAAGGGCATCATCAACCGCGGCGTCAACTTCTACGGCGACGGCCGCCTGTTCGACGTGACGCAGGCCATCAACGGCGAAGGCGCCAAGACCCAGGGCCTGGAACTGGCGGGCCGCACGGCGCTGTCCTTCCTGCCGGGCTTCCTCGGCAACTTCGGCGTGGATGCCAACTACACCCGCATGACCTTCAGCTACGCCGCAGGCAACGAGCTGATCAGCCCGCTGGACAACTCGATCCTGCCCTATCCGGGCCTGTCCAAGAACTCCTACAACCTGGGCCTGTGGTACGACGACGGCAATTTCAACGCCCGCCTGGCCTATGCCTACCGCGACAAGTACTACACCGGCTTCAACGATGTGTCGGGCAACCCGAACTTCGCCGACAAGACCGGCTATCTGGACGCCAAGATCCAGTGGAAGGCCACCAAGAACTTCACGCTGGCCTTCGAAGCCAAGAACCTGACCAACCAGGCCGAGCTGACCTATGCCGGCGACCTGAGCCGCCCCAACGAACTGGCCTGGTCGGGCCGCCGCTATTACGTGACCCTGGGCTACAAGCTCTGATCCGATGGACCTCCGGGCCGGCATGGCCTCCTTGTCGCGCTGACTGCGCGCCGGCCCCCGCCAACGCTGGGGCCTTTTTTTTAGCCCCTCGCCCGGCCCGCCGCGCTGGACGCGGGCGGGCCGGGCGGTCCCCCGAGGGGACGGCGATGCTTGCGGCATTGAGCCGCAAGCACATCGCCAGAGCGGGCCGGCTAGGGAGCGGCCCGGCGCTCGGCCCGCGCCCGTACACGACGGCCGCGCGAACATGGAACGGACTCTGACATGACTGTCCCGTCATCAATCGCCAGACTGCTCAGCTGCCTGCTGCTGGCTGGCGCCGCCCACGCCCAGCCCAGGCAGATGGAAAAGCTCGATCGCGGCATCGTGGCGCTGGCGACAGCGTCGGGCGTCTTCGTCAGCTGGCGCTTGCTCGGCACCGAGCCCGCCGGCGTGCGCTTCAACATCTACCGCGATGGCAAGCGGGTCAACCGCGAGCCCCAGCCGCTGACCAGCCTCGTCGACGCGCAGGGCCGCAGCGACAGCCTCTACACGGTGCGCGCCGTCATCCAGGGCAAGGAGCTGTCGGCCTCGCCTGCCGCGGCACCCTGGAGCCAGCCTTATCTGCGCGTACCGCTGCATAAGCCCGAAGCTGGCGTCACGCCCGATGGCGTCGCCTACACCTACCAGGCGAACGACGGTGCGCCAGCCGATGTGGACGGCGATGGCGAGTACGAACTCATCGTCAAGTGGCAGCCCACCAATGCCAAGGACAACTCCCAGCGCGGCTACACCGGCAACACCTACGTGGACGCCTACAAGCTGGACGGCAGGCGGCTGTGGCGCATCGACCTCGGGCGCAATATCCGCGCCGGCGCCCACTACACCCATCTCGTGGCCTACGACCTGGATGGTGACGGCAAGGCCGAGATCATGATGAAGACGGCTGACGGCACAGTCGACGGACAAGGCAAGGTCATCGGCGACGCCCAGGCCGACCACCGCAACGCGAACGGCTATGTGCTGGCCGGGCCCGAGTGGATCACCGTCTTCAACGGCCTGACCGGCGCCGCCATGGCCACCGCCGACTACACACCGCCGCGCGGCGGGCAGGGCGAGGCCTGGGGCGACGCCTACGGCAACCGCGTCGACCGCTTCCTGGCCGGCGTGGCCTACCTGGACGGCGAGCGTCCCAGCGCGGTGTTCTCACGCGGCTACTACACCCGGGCCGTCATCGCCGCCTGGGACTGGCGCGATGGCAGATTGACGCAACGCTGGGTGTTCGACAGCGACGGTGATGAAGCCAGCAAACCCGCGGCCGGGCAGGGCGCCCACTGGTTCTCGGTGGCCGACGTGGATGGCGACGGCCGCGACGACATCATCTACGGCGCCGCCACCATCGCCAGCACCGGCAAGCTGCTCTACAGCACCGGCCTGTGCCACGGCGACGCGCTGCACGTCAGCGCCTTCGACCCGGCGCGCGAAGGCCAGCAGATCTTCATGGTGCACGAGAGCCCGCGCTGCTATGGCGAGCATGGCCTGGAGATGCACGATGCCGCCACCGGCAAGGTGCTGTGGAGCATGCCCGGCAAGAACACCGACGTCGGCCGCGGCGTCTGCTTCGACATCGACCCCGCCTACCCGGGCGCCGAATGCTGGGGCTCCGTCGGCGGCCTGATGAACGCGGGCGGCAAGCTCATCAGCGAGCAGCACCCCAACCGCTACAACTTCGCGATCTGGTGGGACGGCGACCTGCTGCGCGAGTCGCTGGACAATGTGGCCATCGACAAATGGAATCCCGCCGCCTTCAAGTTCGTGAACCTGCTCAACGGCAAGGCCTTCGGCGCCGCATCCAACAACGGCACCAAGGGCAACCCGGTGCTGTCGGCCGACCTCTTCGGCGACTGGCGCGAGGAAGTGGTCTGGCGCAACGAGGACAGCACCGCGCTGCTGATCTTCTCGACGGCCATTCCGACCGAGCATCGCCTCGTCACGCTGATGCACGACCCGCAGTACCGCGTGCAGGTGGCCGCCCAGAACGCCGGCTACAACCAGCCGCCCCACACGAGCTTTCATCTCGGCGCCGCGATGAAGCCGCCCCGCTACCTGCCCATCACGACGCCATGAAGCTTGTCGCCCTGCTCCTGCTGGCCTGGCTGACGGGCTGCGCCAGCGTCGAACCCGCGCCGCGCCCGCTGTACCGCGATCCCGTGCTGGACGGCGCTGCCGACGTGTCTCTCGTCTTCAACCGAGGGCTCAAGCGCTGGGAGATGTTCTATACCAACCGCCGTGCGACGTTGCGGCTGGACGATCCCAAGGACGTGAGCTGGGTGCACGCCACACCGATAGCCATCGCGACGACGGATGACGGCAACCATTGGCGCGCAGCCGGCGAGGCCAAGTTCCCCGCCGAATGCACCGGCCCCACGCTGTGGGCGCCCGAGATCCAGGACTTCGACGGCGTCTACCACCTGTGGCTGACCATCGTGCCCGGCGTGCACAAGAGCTGGACGGGCGAGCGCCGCATCGAGCACCTGACCAGCACCGACCTGCGCAGCTGGACCTGCGCCGGCCGCGTGGACCTGGGCTCGCCCAAGGTCATCGACGCCGCCGTCATCCGCGCGCCGCAGGGCGGCTGGCGCATGTGGTTCAAGGATGAGCAGGGCGGCAGCAAGCTCAAGGTTGCCGACAGCCCCGACCTGAAGGCCTGGACCGTGCGCGGCCCGGTGAGCCTGCTGCAGGGCGAAGGCCCGACGGTCTTCCAGTTCGTCGGCAAGTGGTGGCTGGTGGCCGACCTGTGGAAGGGCCTGCTCGTCATGCGCTCTGACGACGCTTTGAACTGGGAGGAGCAACCCACGCGGTTGCTGGCCGACACGGGGCTGCATCCGACAGACAGGGCCAAGGGCCAGCACCCCGGCGTGACGGTCGTGGCGGACCGGGCCTATCTCTTCTACTTCACCCACCAGGGCGGCGAGCCCGAGGCGAAGGCGGATGACCGCTGGCACCAGCGCACCGTCATCCAGGTGGCCGAGCTGAAGCTCGAGGACGGCTGGCTGACGGTGGACCGCAACGCGCCGCCGCCCGATCTGCGTCCCGCCTTCCAGGCGCGCTGATGCGCGCACTGCTGCTGGCCCTGCTGTGGGCGCTGGCCTTTGCGGCGCATGCCGGGCTCGGCATCGACACCAAGGCTTCGGCGGGCAGCATGCCGCTGGATGGTGTCGCCATCGTCCCGGCGCCGGATGCCGATCCGCTGGAAGCCTTTGTCGCCCAAGACCTCGCTCAGGACTTCAAACGCCTGGGGCTGCGGGTCGCCAGCAAAGCTGCCGTGCAGATCTGGATCGGCACCGCCGGCCGCCACCCGGCCATCGACGCCGCGGGCCTGGACCTGAGCCGGCTCAGGGGCTGCTGGGAATGCTTTCACATCGAGCTGCTGCATCACCCGGCCCCGGGCGTGAAGGCGGCCCTGGTCATCGCCGGCGCCGACCGGCGCGGCACGGCCTACGGCGTCTACACGCTGAGCCAGGCCCTGGGCGTGTCGCCCTGGCACTGGTGGGCCGACGTGGCACCGCTCAGGCGCGGCAAGCTGCACGTCAGCCTTGAAGCCCCCCTGCATGATGGCCCCGCCGTCAAATACCGCGGCCTCTTCATCAACGACGAGGACTGGGGCCTGCAGCCCTGGGCCGCGCTCACCTTCGAGCCCGAGGCCGGCACGCTGGGACCGAAAACCTACGAGCAGGTCTTCCGTCTGCTGCTGCGTCTGAAGGCCAACACGCTGTGGCCGGCCATGCACCAGGTCTCGGGCGCCTTCAATGCCGACCCGCGCAACGCGGCACTGGCGCAGCGCTACGGCATCGTCATGGGCTCCTCCCATGCCGAGCCGCTGCTGCGCAACAACGTGGCCGAATGGAAGGCGCCGCACGAGCAGTACAACTACGCGACGCATGCCGAGCAGGTGCGCGACTACTGGGCCGAGCGGCTGAAGACGAATGGCCGCAACGACAACCTCTACACCCTGGGCATGCGCGGCATCCACGACTCCGGCATGCAGGGTGGTGCCACGGTGGCCGAGAAGCAGGCGCTGCTGAACCGCCTGCTGGCCGATCAGCGCGAACTGATCGCGCAGCACGTCGGCGACCCGGCGCGGGTGCCCCAGATCTTCGTGCCCTACAAGGAGGTGCTGCCGCTGCTGCCCGGCCTGGCCCTGCCCGAGGACGTGACCCTGGTCTGGCCCGACGACAACTTCGGCTATGTCCGCCAGTTCCCCGACGCCGCCCAGGCGCAACGCAGCGGCGGCTCGGGCGTCTACTACCACCTGAGCTACCTCGGTGCGCCGCTGTCCTATCTGTGGCTGAGCACCACGCCGCCGGCCCTCGTCGCCGAGGAGATGGGCCGCGCCTTCGATGCGGGCGCGCAGCGGCTGTGGGTGGCCAATGCAGGCGACATCAAGCCCCACGAGGTCAACCTCAGCCATTGGTTCGACCTCGCCTGGAACCCGGCGGCCGTGCGCGCGCAAAGCCAGCAGGCCTGGCTGCAAGGCCTCGCCGCGCGGCTGTTCGGCGTGGCCGGCATCGGCGACATCTGGGACGGCTACTACCGCCTCAACTTCGAGCGCCGCCCGGAGCATCTGCAGTACCACCTGCCCGGCGAGCGCATGAAGCGCAGCGGGCTTTCGGCCCACGCCATCCAAGAGCGCCTGGGCCGCTTCGCGCAACTGCTCGGGCAACTCGACGCCCTGCGCCCGCGCATCGCGGCCTCGCAACGTGACGGCTTCTTTCAGCTCGTCGAATATCCGCTGCGCGCCTCGGCCCTGGCCAATGAGCGCTTCTTCGCGTTGGAGCGCTATGCCGCGACGCTGGAGCGCGACCCCACCGGCGCCCGCGTTTTCGCCGCGCAGGCCGCGCGATCCGACCGGCGCCTCAAGGCCTTGACCGCACGCTACAACGCGGGACGCTGGGCCGGCATCCTCGCCGAGGAGCCGGCCGACAACCTCTGGACCAGCTACCGCCAGCTGGCGCCGCTGCTGCCCGCGCCCGGCCTGGGCGGACAGGCACCCGATGCCTTGAAGGACCTGGCCCGCGCCGCCGCCGACCTCGCGCCGGTGGCCGCGGTGCGCACGCCGCCCGCGCTGCGATTGATGGCCTCGGGCGGCTGGCGCCCCATCCCCGGCCTTGGCCGTGGTGAGGGCGTGCTGAGCGCGCAGTGGCCCGGCGCAACGCTGGCGCTGCGAACCGACGTGGCGGCGGGCACCCACTGCCTGCGCGTGCATGTGTTGCCCACCTATCCGCTGGTGGCGGGCGCTGCGTGGCAGGCCGATGTGTTCATCGACGGCCAGGCCCATGCGCTGCGCTGGCCGCGTGGCGCCCAGGATGCTGTCTGGGCCCAAGGCGTACTGGGCAATCAATTGACGGCCACTTTGCCGCTGGCTGAACGCCCGGCCGGTCCCTTGCGCATCGAGATCAAGGCCGCCCAGCGCGACCTGATGTTCGACGGCGCCGACCTTCAACCCGGCGCCTGCCGCCCCTGACGCCGTGGTGAGGCGGCGTCGCACATTGGAGTTCCCATGAAAACAATCACTTCGGTCGCCCTGCTGCTGCTGGCCATGGCAGGCAGCGCACAGGCGCAGACGAGCTGCACCGCAGACTTTTCACTGCTGGGCCAGGGCCAGGTCAGCGTCGAGATCCGGCCGCGGCCGGACGGGCGCTTCGATGCCGTCGTCAACGGCAGCGTCACGAACGCGGGCACGGCGGCCGTGGAGGAAGACATCCGGCCGAACCTGAACCTCGCGGCCGATCCCCATGGCAAGGAGATCGCGCAGTTCAATGCCGCCGAGCGCTCCCTGGTTCACCTGCACAAGCTGCGCGAGGCGCCGTCGACGCGCGACGTGATCAAGATCCCGTTCGCGCCCGCCGACGTGAGGCGCATGAAGACCTTCGACCTCGCCGGCAAGACGGACAAGTTCGGTGGCCAGGTGCTGATGGAGGCCTTCGACGAGGGCGGCAAGTCGCTGGGCAAGGTGCTGCGCCGCGGGCTGGCGGGAACCTGCCGCTGACCACACCGCTTCAGAAGCGGTAGAGGTAGCCGGCAAACACGCCGGCGTGATAGCGGCTCTCCAGCAGCGGGCTGCGCTCCACCGGCTTGCCGAGCTTCAGGGCCGACATGTCCGCGAACAGCATGCCGCGCTCGCCGACCTCGTAGCTCAGGCGCAGGCCCAGCTCGGCCTGGCGCGCGCTGTTGCCGATGAAGACGGGCCGACCGGCGACCGCTTCGGTGGGCTTCACGCCGTAGTAGTACTCCACATATTTCTTGTCCACGCCGCGCACGCCCAGCCGCGGTGTCAGCGCCACGGGGCCCAGATCGAAGCGGCGCTCGAACTGCAGCTGCCAGACATTGCCCTTGCTGTGGCCCATGGTGTCGGCCACCCAGTCGAAGGACAGCTCGCCGAGCGGACTGTCCCAGACGGCCGCCGCGCCCAGCCACAGGCTGCCCTTGCGCTTGTCCATGCCGGCCAGATAGCTCGAGTCCTTGGCCGCATAGCCCTCGAAGCCGAAGCGCGAGCGCAGGCGCAGGCTGACGTCGCCCGCGCGGGCCAGCTTGAAGTCCACGGTCGGCAGCGCCACCGAGACCCAGTCGTTCTCGTAGATCAGCAGCGGCAGCACGCGCTTCTTGTCGTCCATGCCGCGGTAGGGCTGGCGGTCCACGCCGGCGACGATGCCGCCGAGCAGCAGGGGTTGCTTGGCCTCCTCGGCCAACGCGGGAAGGCAGATCAACAGCGCGGCGGTGAGCGGCAGGGCTTTTGCAGGCATCCAAAGTCCTTGGTGGTGACAACGCCGCGCAGGCTAGGGGCCGCGACTTAGCCCGGGATTAACCCTGGACGATGCCGTCCTCATGCAGCCTTAAGTCGGCCTCGTTAAGCTGCCGCGCATGCGCGCCCTGCTGGTGGAAGACGACGAGATGATCGGCAACAGCCTGACCCAGGCCCTGGGCCGGGCCGGCTGGTCGGTGGACTGGGTGCGCGACGGCGAACCGGCCCGCGCCGCCATGGCCGACGGCGGCTATGCCTGCGTGCTGCTGGACCTGGGCCTGCCGCGCCTGGACGGCCTCAGCCTGCTGCGCCAGCTGCGCGCCCGCGGCGAGCTGACGCCGGTGCTGGTGCTGACGGCCCGCGACGGCGTCGAGTCGCGCATCGAGGGGCTGGATCTGGGCGCCGACGACTACCTCGCCAAGCCCTTCGAATTCGGCGAGCTGCTGGCCCGCATGCGCGCCCTGCTGCGCCGGGCCAGCGGGGCGGCCCAGTCCCTGCTGGGCGTGGGCGCCGCCCTGCAGCTGGACCTCAACACCCGCGAGGCCCTGCGCGGCGGTGTGCGCGAGGCGCTGACGGCGCGCGAGTTCGCCCTGTTGCGCGCCCTGCTGGAGCGTCCCGGCGCCATCCTGTCGCGTGAGCAGCTGGAGCAGCGCATCTATGGCTGGGGCGAGGAGGTCGGCAGCAACATGATCGACGTCCTCATCCATGGCATGCGCCGCAAGCTGGGCGCCGATGCCATCCGCAATGTGCGCGGCCTGGGCTGGCGTGTCGCGCTGGCGGACGCCGCGTGACGGCCTCGCGTTCGCTGCGCGGCCAGCTGGTGTGGTGGCTGCTGCCGCTGCACCTGGCGACGACCGCGGCCATCGGCGGCACCTTCTATTACAGCTACGGCCGCATCGTCTATGGCTTCATGGACAACCAGATGCGATCGCTGGCGCATTCCCACGCGGCGCGCAGCTGCGCGAGCCTGGACACCCCGCTGCAGCCCACCGGGCCCGAGGTCTACGAGGCCGGCGGCTTCATCGTGCAGCTCTGGTGTGCGCGCGATCCCTCGCGCCGCGCCAGTTCCTGGCCTGCCCTCGACCTGCCTCTGCAGGAGGCGGGTTGGCATGCGGTGAGCGCCGGCGGCCAGGACTGGCTGGCCTACACCGTGCCCGCCGACGGCGGCGGCGAGCTGCGCGCCCAGGTGCTGCAGAGCGAGGGCTTCCGCCACGAGGAAGTGGGCGGGCGGGCGGTGCTGGCCAGCCTGTCGGGCCTGCTGTTGCTGCCGGTGGCGCTGCTGGTGCAGGGCAAGGTCATCGGACGCGCGTCGCGGCGCCTGCGCGAGGCGGCCCAGCAGCTGGCCCGGCGCGATGAGCACAGCCTCCATTCGACCGAACTGGCCGTGCCCGGCGAGATCGCGCCCCTGGTGCAGTCCTTTGAAACCGTGCTGGCGCGGCTGCGCGGTGCCCTGCTGTCCCAGCGCCGCTTCGTGCAGGACGCCGCCCACGAGCTGCGCACGCCGCTGACGGCCCTGAACCTGCAGCTGGAGAACCTGCGCCCCCACATGAGCGGCGCCCAGGCCGAGTTCGAGCAGCTGCAGCAGGGCATGCACCGGGCCCAGCATCTGGTGGAGCAGATGCTGAGCCTGTCGCGCCAGGAGGCGGCGCGCAGCGGCGCGGCCGGCGTGCTGCTGGACCTGCGCGTGCTGCTGCGCGCCAGCATCGGCCAGGCCATGCTGCTGGCCGACCGGCGCGGCATCGAGGTCGGCTTTGTGGACGAACTTGCAGGCGAGATCCTGCTGCCGGCCGTCGAAGGCGATCTGCGCAGCCTGTTCGACAACCTCATCGACAACGCGCTGCGCCACACGCCCTCGGGCGGCGAGGTCGAACTGCGCCTGCGGGCGGCCGGCGGTGCACGCTGGGTGGACGTGGTGGACAGCGGGCCGGGCCTGCCCGAGGCCATGCGCGAGCGCGTCTTCGACCGCTTCTTCCGCATGCCCGATGCGCCGGCCGGCGGCAGCGGCCTGGGCCTGGCCATTGCCCGCCAGGCGGGGCTCAGGCATGGGCTGCGCATCGAGCTGCTGGGCCGGGAAGATGGGCAGAACGGCCTGGTCGCCCGCGTCCACCTGCCTGGCGCCGACAGGCCCTAATTCCCAGCCAAGTCATGCCGCCTAGATTGGGCGGCATGAACACCGCCACACCCTCCCTCCTCATGCGCCGCGCGGCCTTCGGGCTGCTGCTGGTGCTGGCCCTCGCCATTGGCGCCGTGGCGCTGCGCTTCGCCTGGCCCGGCCAGCCCTTCGCGCCGCCGCTGCCCAATCTTTCGCTGCAGCGCGAGATCCTCATCGTGCACGCCGTCAGCGCAGGCCTGGCCCTGATGCTGGGGCCCTGGCAGTTCGCCACCCGGCTGCGCGCGAGCCGGCCGCGCTTGCACCGCATCATGGGCTGGGCCTATGCCGCCTGCCTGCTGGTGGGCGGACTCAGCGGGCTGCCGCTGGCGGTCGAGGCCATGGGCGGACCCTGGGCCCGCCTCGGCTTCGGCCTGCTGGCCCTGGCCTGGCTGGCCACCACCGCCATCGCGCTGTTCCATGTCCGCGCACGTCGCATCACCGAGCACCGGCGCTGGATGTTGCGCAGCTTCGCGTTGACAGCGGCCGGCATCACGCTGCGCTTGCAGCTCGGCCTGGCCGGGGTCTGCGGCGTGGCGGTGGAGGCGATCTACACGGCCGTTGCCTGGACCTGCTGGGTGCCCAATGCGCTGCTGGTGGAGCTGTGGCTGTGGCCCCGCCCCCGGCGAGAGCAAGCCAAGGCCGAGTGGGAGCCCACCCGCATCGGCGCGGACTGAGCCGGGGGCGCAGGTCAGCTGACATATCCAGGCAGGAGCCGCCCGGCCGCCGGGCAAGAATCCAGGCTCCCGTCGAGCCCGGAGATCCCTTCATGCAAGCGCATTGCCTGTGCGGCGCCGTCCGCTTCACCTCGCCGCCCGCCAGGGACATCGGCGTCTGCCACTGCGGCTTCTGCCGGCGCTGGGGTGGCGGCCCGCTGCTGGCCGTGCATTGCGGCGCCGATTTGCAGTTCGAGGGCCAGGAGCACATCGGCGTCTATGCCTCGTCCGAATGGGCCGAGCGCGCCTTCTGCAAGCACTGCGGCAGCCATCTCTTCTACAAGCTGCTGGCCACGGGCGAGTATTTCGTGCCGGCCGGCGTCTTCGAGACCCAGGACTTCGAGCTGGCCAGCCAGATCTATATCGACAAGAAGCCGGGCTATTACGAGTTTGCCAACCAGACGCCGATGCTGACCGAGCAGCAGGTCATCGAGCAGTACGCGCCGCCGGGCGAGGGCTGAGCCATGCCCATCGTCACGCTGACCGTCCGTAGCCCCAAGTCCGCCGAGTTCAAGAGCCAGGTGCTGGAGGCCATCCATGCCGCCCTGGTGGAGATCGGCGCCCATGCCAACGACCGCTTCCAGCGCGTCATCGAACTGGACGAGGCGGACTTCCGCTTCGACCCGGGCTTCCCCGATGTGCAGACGCGGCGCACCGGGGACTTCCTGCTGGTCGAGATCCTGCTGGGCGTGGGCCGCAGCGTGAAGATCAAGAAGCAGCTCCTGGCCGGCATCACTCGGCGCCTGGGCGAACTGGGCCATGACCCCGAGAACCTGATGGTGGTCTTCCAGGACCTGCCCTGGGAGAACTTCTCACCCGCCGGCGGGCGGCTGCCACACGCCTAGGCCGGGGTAGAACTCTTCGTTCCTCGCTCGGCCAAGGCCCGCCAGATCACCATCGTGCGGGCTGTCCGGCTCGGTGGCTTGGGGATGCGTCCTGGCAGCAGCAGGTCCATGCCGTGGATGACGCGGGCGAGGAAGGGAAGGGCGAACACCAGTGGCAGGGCCATCAGCCGCAGAGATTCAGGGGAGCCTGCTCGGAACTTGAACAATTGGTGGACGGAGAACGGCAGCGTGTGCACATACTGAGAAAGCTGCATCGTGATGGCGATATACCAGTCGGCATCCACGCCGCTCATCTGGCAGCGTTGACGCCGACTCAGATGGAAGTCCGGTGGGTCGCTGCGCCGAAGTCGCAGCCTCAGCTCCGCTTCCAGCGGGGCTGGCAGCGTGGCGAGGTACTCGTGTGATTCCAGCGCTAGCTGCAGCCGCGCTGCGTCAGTGCGGATTCCAGCAATGGCCGGGTCGCTGGAGCCAACTCCAGCCAGCATCCTTAGCCGCCGCGTCGCGTCATGCAACTCCCAGAGCCGGATGCGAAAACCTCGTTCCGAGTCCGTCATCGGATGGCCGGCGACATACTCGAAGGCGTCGTGGGCCTCGACAATGCAGCGCGCAACGGCCGACATGGACGACAGGTCCCAAAGCTCGCCGGGATGTTGCTGGCCGGGATTGGGGGACAACTGGCGCAGCGAGGCACAGTGGGCCAAGAGCTTGACAAAGATCTGCTCGCCATAGCTCACGTGGGGCTCATCAAGCGACAGCCCGGTCAGCGCAGCCGAAGCCGCCTTGCCATGCTCGAGCACGGCGTCGAACTCGCGCAACTTTGAGCGGTAGTCGTTCCAGGTATTGATCTCTTGCAGCATCTTGATTGGGGGCCCCGACAAGCGCGCAAGATTAGGCGAAGTTTGGCGTCCCCAGTTTTTCGTCCATCCAGCGGGCCGCCAGCGCGGGCCATTGGCCGTGCGTGCCGGCCAGGCCGCGCAGCGCGAAGCCGTGCTCGGCCTGGGGGAAGACATGGGCTTCCACGTCCAGCCCGTGCTGCGCTGCGGCCGTGATGAGGTTGAGGGCGTGCTGAACGGGCACGACGGCGTCGTGCAGGGCGTAGGCCAGGAAGACCGGGCAGCGCGGCAGCCCACGCGGCTCGGTGGCGATGCCCAGGGGCCAGTCGTCGTAGAAGGCCTGCTTCTCGGGCGGCGCGAAGTCGGGCTTGGCCGGCGGGAACTTGTGGTTGCGGTGGTTGGCGTTCAGCGGCGCGTAGGCGATGACGGCGCCAGCACACGCGCGCTGGCAGGCCATGACGCCGGCCAGGTGGCCGCCGGAGGACAGACCCACATGCAGCAGCGGCAGCGGCGGCAGGGCAGCGAGGTGGTCCAGCGCCAGCAGGCCGTCCTGCAGCGCGATGTCGAAAGCCTGGCCCTGCTGGCCGGGCAGGCGGTGCACCAGCACATAGGCGTCGAGGTCCAGCGTGTTCAGCCAGTGTGCGATCTCGACGCCTTCCTTGTCGTGCATCAACTGCAGATAGCCGCCGCCGGCATAGACCAGGGCGCGGCCGCGGGCCGGCGTCGGCGAAGGATAGGCATGCAGTTCGGCGCGCGTCGGGCGGCGGCAGATGCGGTCGGGCGCGTCGCCCTCGAAGACATTGGGCGCCCCGGCCGACAGTGCGATGACGCTCATCTCTGCGTTTCCCGCAGCGGCAGGCCGAAGTCCGGCATGCCCTCTGCCGTGAAGGCCAGCGGCTGAACGCGCGTGGCGCGGCCCGTGTCCTTCAGCGGGTCGCCGACGATGTCGCGGTAGTTGCGCGCATGGAAGACGTTCAGCACCGAACCATCGGGTTCAACGAGAAAGCTGTTGTGGCCGGGGCCGTAGATGCCGTGCTCGGCGCTGCTGGCGAAGACGGGGCCGGGGGATTTGCGCCAGGACTTCGCTGCCATCAGGTCGGCGCTCTCGTCGGCCCACAGCAGGCCCAGGCAGTACTCGGCGCCGGTGCCGGCCGCCGAGTAGCTGATGAAGACGCGGCCGCCGTGGACGAGCACGGCCGGTGCCTCGTTGACGACATGCCGAACCTTCTCCCAGGCGTAGTCGGGCTGGCTCAGCCGCAGTTGCGGGCCTTGCAGTTCCGTCGGGCTCTTCATGCGCGACAGGAAGAGATCGGTGCTGTGGTTCTTCTTGGCCGGGTCGGTCTGGGCCCAGGCCATGTAGCGATGGCCGCGATGCTCGAAGACCGTGGCATCCAGCGTGAAGCTCTCCCAGGACGTCTTGATCTGGCCGCGCTCGGCCCACTCGCCCTGCATGGGGTCGGGCGAGGTGTTCTCCAGCACCCACAGGCGGATCTTCCACGGCGCCTTCGCTTCGCCAGCGCTGAAGTAGACGAACCAGCGGCCGTCGAGGAAATGCAGCTCGGGCGCCCAGATGTGGCGGCTCATGGGGCCGCTGTCGTGCTTGCGCCAGATGACCTGGGGTTCGGCCGTGGCGAGACCGGCGATGCTGCGCGCGCGGCGCAATTCCAGCCGGTCGTATTCGGGCACGGTGGCCATCAGGTAGACCCAATCGCCCTGGCGCAGGATCTGCGGGTCGGCGCGCTGCGGGATGAGGGGATGGGGCCAGCCCGGTGGCTGCGCCAGGGCCGGCAGCGCCGGGGCCAGCAGCGCGAGCAGGCTGCGTCGCGACAGTCTCATTTCGTGCCCGCCTTGTAGTGCTCGGCCATCACGTCGAAGGCCATCTTGCGCTGCCCGGTCTCGGAGATCAGGCCCTTGCGGTTCCAGCCGTTCTGGTAGACCGGATGCTCGCGGCGCGGCGAGCGGAAGTCCTTCAGCACCCAGGGCGACAGGCCGCGCAGATTGGGAATGCGGCCCAGCATGGCCAGCGTGGCGCGGTAGTAGGCGGCCTGGAATTCCTCGCTCCATTTCTTGGGCTCGGCGCCGAGGTCGTGATGACCGGCCAGCGCGTCGGCACCAAATTCGGAGATGACGAGAGGCTTGTCGGCGGGCAGCGCCCAGCGCAGCCTGGCCAGGTCCTGGAGGCTGTCGCCGCCGTACCAGCCCGCGTAGGTGTTGACGGCCATCACGTCCAGATGCGGCAGCAGCGGGTCGGCGATGCGCACGGTGTCACCCTCGCGCTCCACCAGCAGCGCGGCGCTGATCAGTCGGCTCGGGTCCAGCTCGCGCACGGTGGCGGCCAGCGCGGCGTGGAAGCGCGTGCGGTTGTCGGCCACCGGGGTCTCGTTGCCCACGCTCCACAGGGCCAGGGCCGCACGGTTGCGGTCACGGTAGATCGTCTCGGCCTGCATGCGGCGCGCCTTCAGCAGCACGGCCGGGTTGTCCCAGTCGACCGTCCAGTAGACGGGGATCTCGCTCCACACCAGCAGGCCGAGCTCGTCGGCGGCGCGCAGCATGGTTTCGTTGTGCGGGTAGTGGGACAGGCGCACATAGTTGCCGTTCAGTCCCTGCTTCACCTCATTGAGCAGCGCGCGCGCAGCGGCGTCGGTCAGGCGGCGCGCGGGGTTGGCGCCCAGCTCTTCCTCGTGGATGGAGACGCCGCGCAAGCTGATGGGCTTGCCATTGAGCAGAATGTCGGCGCCCTTGACGGCCAGGGTGCGAAAGCCGATGCGTTCGTTCACCGCGTCGGCACCGGCAGCGAAGCGCACCGCATAGAGCTGCGGAGATTCGGGCGACCAGCGCTTCAGCGCAGCCGGCGCGGCGATGTCGAAGCGCGCTTCCCCGTTCTTGTCCGTGGTGGCCTGGGCCTTGAGATTCAGCGCCTCGATCTGCAGGCCGACCGCCTGGCCCGCGGCCTGCGGGCCATGGAGCTGCAGGCTGCCCACCAGACGGCCGGCGTCGGTCAGGCGCAGCGTCGCGTCGTCGATGAAGGTGGCGGGCGCGCGGATGAGCTTCACGGGCCGCGTGATGCCGCCATACAAGTCCCAGTCGGTGATCTCGCCAGGGATGCTTTGCGCGTCGTGCTTCGAATCCACGCCGACGACCAGCCGGTTGCCGCTGGCGCGCAGCGCGTCGGTCACCTCCAGCACGAAGGGCGTGAAGCCGCCTTCGTGACGGCCGACCTCCTTGCCGTTCAGGTAGACATGGGCGCGGTAGTTGACGGCTTCGAAGCGCAGGAAGCTGCGCTCGCCGGGCCTGGCCGCGGCGGCGTCAAAGCGGCGCTGGAACCAGATCAGCCCGTCGTACCAGCGCAGCTCGGGCTCGGCCGAGTTCCACGCGCCGGGGATCTGCAGGCCCGGTGCGCGGTCCAGGTCGAACTCGAAGAAGGCCGTGCCGGGCCTGGCCTCCTCGGCGGCGATGTCCACATCGCGGTGGCGCTGCATGCGCGACTTGGCGACCCAGCCGTTGATGTCGGTCAGGCCGGTGCGGTAGTAGTCCCTGGAATAGGTCCAGCGGCCGGACAGGTCCTGCACCTCGGCGCGCTGGCCGGTCAGCAGCAGGGGAGGGCGCAGCGTGTCGGCGAACGCGGGCGCGGCGACCAGCGCCAGCAGTGCGAGGAGATGGCGCATCACGGCTGCACTTCCAGCACGAGCACGGACTTGGCCGGCGCGGTCAGCGCCAGCACGCCGCCCCTGGCCTCGGCCGTGAAGGGCTGGGGCTTCACGCGGTCAGGCGCGCCGAACCCGTTCTCGGCGTCCGTCGTCGCGGCGGTCAGGAGCTGGCCGGTCACGGCGCGCACGCCCTTGCCGCCCACCGCGAGCTGCAGCGGCAGGTCTTGCCTGGGGTGGGTGTTCGTCAGGCTCAGGATGAGCTTGCCGTCCGCGCGCTTCGCCGCGCTCGCGCTCAGCGCCGGGATGCTGTATTTGCCCAGGGCGTAATCGGGTACGCCGGCCAGCTGCACGGGCAGCGAGGTCGCGTCCATGAAGGGCAGATGCATGGCGAACGCGTGGTAGCTGGGCGTCAGCACCATGCGCGCCCCGTCGGTGACGATCATGGCCTGCAGCACATTGACCATCTGCGCGATATTGGCCATCTTCACGCGCTCGGCATGGCGGTGGAAGACATGGAAGTGCAGGGCGGCCAGCACCGCGTCGCGCAGCGTGTTGCGCTGGACCAGGAAGCCGGGGTCGGTGCCGGGTTCGGGGTCGTACCAGCTGCCCCACTCGTCGAAGTAGATGGCGAGCTTCTTCGCCGGATCGTTGCGATCCAGGATGTCGCGGTGTTTGGCGAGATAGGCGTCGACGGTCTGCGGCACGGCCAGCGTCGAGATCCATTCGGCCTCGGGGAAGGCGGTGGCGGCGCCCTTCTTCTTCCAGTCGCGCGTGGGCAGCGAGTATTGGTGGTGCGTGATGGCGTCCATGCGCTGCTTGACCTCGGCGCTCAGCGTCTCGGTCCAGTTCAGCTCCAGCTCCTGGCCGCCACTGGCGACCAGCTTGGGCCGGTTGCCGCGCGGCGCCTTGGCAAAGGTCGACCAGTGCCGGTAGAGGTCGGCGTAGTAGGCGGGCTTCATGTGGCCGCCGCAGCCCCAGCTCTCGTTGCCTATGCCCCAGTAGTGCACGCGCCAGGGCTTGTCGCGGCCATTGGCGCGGCGCTCCCGGGCCAGGGCCGTGTCGCCCTCGGCCGTCAGGTACTCCAGCCATTCGGCCATTTCCTGCACGGTGCCGGAGCCGAGATTGGCGTTGAGATGGACCTCGGTGCCGAGCTGCTCGGCGAGGTCCATGAATTCATGCGTGCCCACCGCGTTGGGCTCGATGACGCCGCCCCAGCTGGTGTTGACGCGCGGTGGGCGCTTGGCCTGTGGGCCGATGCCGTCGCGCCAGTGGTATTCGTCGGCGAAGCAGCCGCCGGGCCAGCGCACCACGGGCACCTGGAGTGCTTTCAGCGCGCCCACGACGTCGCTGCGCCAGCCGCGCACATTCGGAATGCCGGAGCCTGGCCCCACCCACAGGCCGCCGTAGATGCCGCTGCCGAGATGCTCGGCGAACTGGCCGTAGATCTGGCGGGCGATGACGGGCCCGGGCTGACCGGCCTGGATGTCGAGCTTCACCGGCTCCGCCGCCTGGGCGGCAAGCGTGGCGGCGAGGCTGAAGGCGAGGAGGAGGCGCTGGGCTGTCGACATGCAATCAGCCCGGGAAGTGGAAGACGGCGGGCAGCTCCCATTGGCGCGGCTTGTTGCCGGGCTCGACCTCCATCAGCGGGGCCATGTAGTCCCACCAGCGGCGCATGACGGGCAGGGTGGGCAGTTCGTCGATGGGATGGCCCGGCTTGAGCTTGAGCACCGCGAACAGGCTCAGCGTGCTCTCGTCCAGGAAGATGGAGTAGTCGTGGATGCCGGCGCCGCGCAGCGCCTCGGCCAGCTCCGGCCAGAGTTCGTCGTGGCGCTTTTTGTACTCGGCCACGACGCCGGGTTTGAGCTGCATCTTGAAGGCGCGGATCTCGTCACTCATCGCTCGTCTCCTTGTTACTCAATGTCCTGTTCGGCCATGGGCAGGTCCGACACGTCGCGGCGGCGCAGGGCGGGGTCCAGGCGCTGGCAGTCGGTGGCCAGGCCAGCCAGCTCGCAATGCGCGCCCATCGCGATGGGCGTGCCCAGGCGCAGGCGGCAGTCGGCGTCGAAACGCCAGCCGCGCACGTCCTGCAGGTGGCCGCCCCGGCGGGCCTCGATGTCCAGGCCGCTGAAATGGAAGCGGCGCAGAGGCGCCTCGGCCATGGCGTCCACCTGGAAGGCCACCTCGACGCCGCGGGCCTGCAGGCCGGCGATGAGCACGCCGTCGACCTGGGTGCGGCCCTGCTCGGGCGGCACGGGCTGGGCCAGGGCCAGCCAGTGAGGCGGGGCCGCCGCCCTTTCATGGTCGGGGATGCGGGCCTGGCTGTAGGCGGGGTTCCAGTTCATCGTCGCGCGCAGGGCGACGCGCACGTCGTGCAGGCTGAGGTCGCTGATGCTGACGTCGGTGATGAAACCGCCGCGGGTCGGCGCCGACTTGAACAGCAGGCCGACCGGGACAGGCGCGTGCACTGTGATGTGCTGCGCCGTGATGCGGCGGAAGCCGCCGGAGGTTTCGCTGCCGAAGGTCAGGCCGGCGGCGCCCTCGCGGACGGTGCAGTCGCTGATGTCGATGTCCTCGCAGGGCCGCGCGACGCGCAGGCCGTCGGCGTCGCGGCCGGCTTTCAGGCAGAGGGCGTCGTCGTTGACGGCGATGTCGGCGCGGCGGATGGCGACGCGGCGCGAGGAGTCGATGTCGATGCCGTCGGTCGACGGGCCGCGCGCGTCGCCGTCGTTGTTGCGGATGGTGACGCCGTCGACGGTGACGTCTTCCGAGTAGCAGAGATGCAGGGTCCAGAAGCCCGAACGGCGCAGCAGCAGGCCCTCGCCGATGTGGACGCGGGCCGACTCGAAGACCTGGATCAGGCGCGGGCGCTGGCAGTCGTAGTCGGACGCCCAGCGCAGGCCGCGCTGTTCGTAGGCGGCGCGCAGTCGCCAGTAGCTGTCCCAGAAGACCTGGCCATCGCCGTCGATGCAGCCTTCACCGACCAGGCCGACATCCTGCTCGCCATAGATGTTGACGAGGGCCACCGGCCAGCGCATCTCGATGCCGGCGACGCGGGTGGGCAGCAGCGGGTAGTCCGCCAGGTCGCGCGAGCCCAGCAGCGTGGCGCCGCGCTCCAGCCGCAGCGTCATGCCGCTCTTCAGGAAGAGGGCGCCGGTGAGGTAGGTGCCGGGCGGCAGGCGCAGCGTCGTGCGCCCGAGCGCCGCGGCGTCGATGGCGGCCTGCAGCGCCCGCGTGTCGAGCGTAATGCCGTCGCCGCGTGCGCCAAAGGCCTGGGCATTCATCTCATTGGGCATGGCCGTAATGAATGGTTGCGGGCCGAGCGCCGGGCCGCTCCCTAGCCGGCCCGCTCTGGCGATGTGCGTGCCGGTCGAGCCGGCATGCATCGCCGTCCCCTCGGGGGCTGAGGCCGGACACAGCGCGCCCAGTGGGCGCGGTGTGCCTGCCGAAGCGCTGCGGCCACTGGCCGCGGCGCGGTCCAGGCCAAGGTACCCCTTGGACGAGGGGCACCACGGTCTAAACGATGCCGCTGCCGCTGGCACCCGCTTTCGGGGGACGCTTCACGGCAACCTTTTCGCGGTAGCCGCTGGCGCGGTAGGCCGCGACCGGATCGACCGCACCGCCGGTACGCAGGCGCGCCATCGCGAGGATGGGGCTGACGTCGGTGCGGAAGGCCTTCTTCAGGGCCTGGGCCGACTGCAGCGCGTCATTGGCTTCCTGGAAGCCGGCCAGCGCGGCGCGGTCCACGAGCGAAGCCTGCACAAAGGCGCGCTGCACTTCGACGGCGCTGCTCATCAGGCTTTCGATGGGATCGGTCACGTTGTGCGACTGATCCAGCATGTAGGCGGGCTTGAAGCTGCCATCGCGCAGCGTGGCGTCGGCCAACTCGTTGAAGACGAGGAAGAGCTGGAAGGGGTCGATGGAGCCAGAATCCAGATCGTCGTCGCCGTACTTGCTGTCGTTGAAATGGAAGCCGCCGAGCTTGCCGAACTGGGCCAGGCGCGCCACGATCATCTCGATATTGGTGTTGGGCGCATGGTGGCCCAGGTCCACCAGGCACTTGGCCTTGTCGCCCAGCGTTTGCGCAGCGGCGAAGCTGGTGCCCCAGTCGGCGATGACGGTGCAGTAGAAGGCCGGCTCGAACAGCTTGTGCTCGATATACATCAGCCAGTCGTCGGGCAGGGCGGCGTAGATGCCCTTGGCGCTGTCCAGATAACGCTCCAGCGCGCCGCGCAGATTGTGCTGGCCGGGGAAGTTGGCGCCGTCGCCCACCCAGACCGTCAGGCCCTTGGAGCCCAGCGTCTTGCCCAGCTCGATGCAGTCGATGTTGTGGGCCACCGCCTGCTCGCGGGCGGCCTGGCTTTGCGAGGTCAGGCTGCCGTATTTGTAGCTGTGGGCCTGGCCGGCCTGGTCCTGGAAGGTGTTGGAGTTCACCGCATCGAAGCTCAGGCCCAGGCTGTCGGCCTGCTGGCGCAGGGCCATGGGGTCGGCCGGCTTGTCCCAGGGGAAATGCAGGGACACGGTGGGCGTGGCGCGCGTCAGCTGATGGATGACGGCGCAGTCCTCCAGCTTCTCGGTCACGTCGCGCGGCTCGCCCTTGCCGGGGAAGCGGGCGAAGCGGGTGCCACCCGTGCCGACACCCCAGCTGGGCAGAGCGACGGCAAAGGTCTGGGCCTTGGCCGTCAGCGCCTCGATGTCCACGCCGCGGCGCGACAGCATGCCGCCGAGGGCGTCATAGTCGGCTTGCAGCGTGGCGCGCTGAGCGGCGTTGTGCTGCTCGAGTTGGGCCCCGTCGATGATTTGCGTCGTCATGTTTGTCTCCTGCCCGCCGATTCTTAGCGAGTAAAGGCCGCGGCGTTGCCGGCATCCACGTTCAGCACATTGCCGGTGCTCTTGCCGGACTTGTCGCTGGCCATGAAATACACCGCTTCGGCGATGTCTTCGGGCAGCACGCTGAGCTTGAGCATGCTGCGCTGGCGGTAGAACTCTTCGATGTTGTCGGCCTCGATCTTGTTGGAGGCTGCGCGCTCCTCCTTCCACTTGCCGTCCCAGATGCGCGAGCCGCGGATGACGGCGTCGGGGTTGACGACGTTGACGCGCACGCCGATGGACGCACCTTCCAACGCGATGCAGCGGGCCAGGTGGATCTCTGCTGCCTTGGCGGTGCAATAGGCCGAGGCGCCGGCGGAGGCGACCAGGCCGTTCTTGCTGGCCACGAAGACCATGCTGCCGCCGATCTTCTGCTGCTTCATCAGGCGGAAGGCGCCGCGGCTGACGAGGAAGTAGCCGGTCACGAGGATGTTCTGGTTGCGGTTCCAGATCTCCAGCGTGGTGTCTTCCAGCGGCGCGGCGGAGGCGATGCCGGCGTTGGACACGAGGATGTCCAGGCCGCCAAAGCGCAGCGAGGTGGCCGACAGCAGGGCTTCGACTTCCGATTCCGAGGTGATGTCGCCCCGCACGGCGGCGACGCTGTCCTTGCCGCCAACCTTGACCAGGGCCTGGCGCGCTTCCTCCAGCGCCTCGGCATCGATGTCGGTCAGCATCACGCAGGCGCCTTCCTGCAGCAGCTGGCGGGCCACGGCCTGGCCGATGCCGCCCGCGCCACCGGTGACCAGGGCCACGCGGCCGGCCAGGCTCTTGGGCTTGGGCATGCGCTGCAGCTTGGCTTCCTCGAGCAGCCAGTATTCGATGTCGAAGGCCTCCTGCTCGGGCAGGCCCACATACTTGTCCACGCCATTGGCGCCGCGCATCACGTTGATGGCGTTGATGTAGAACTCGCCGGCGATGCGGGCCGTGGCCTTGTCCTTGGCGAAGGACAGCATGCCCACGCCGGGGATCAGGTAGATGACGGGGTTGGCATCGCGCACGGCCGGGCTGTTGGCACGCTTGCAGCGCTCGTAATAGGCCGTGTAGTCGGCGCGGTAGGCCTCCAGGGCTGCATCCAGCCCGGCCAGCAGTGCATCGACATCGGGCTTGGCGGGGTCGAAGTCCAGCACCAGCGGGCGGATCTTGGTGCGCAGGAAGTGGTCGGGGCAGGAGGTGCCCAGGGCCGCCAGCTTGGGCAAGTCGTTGCTGGCGACGAACTCCAGCACCGCGGCGCTGTCGTTGAAGTCGCCGAGCTTGCGCTCGCCGGCGCTGATGCGGCCGCGCAGCGCGGGCATCAGCTTGGCGGCGAGGGCCGCACGCTCCTCAGCGGGCAGGGTGATGGTCTTGACGCCGCCGAACACCGGCTGCTTGACGTTCTCGGCCAGCCATTGCTCGGCCAGGCGGATCATTTCCAGCGTGATCTCGTAGCAGGACTTGGCCGTGTCGCCCCAGGTGAACAGACCGTGGCCTTCCAGGATGATGCCCTTGAGCTGGGGCTGGGACGTGGCCAGGGCCTCGAGCTTGAGGCCGAGGTCATAGCCGGGGCGCTGCCAGGGCAGCCAGCCCAGCTGGCCGCTGAAGATGACCTCGGTCAGGCGGCGGCTGTCGGCGCAGGCGGCGATGGCGATGATGGCGTCGGGGTGCATGTGGTCGACATGCGCCTTGGGGATATAGGCATGCAGGGGGGTATCGATACTCGCCGCACGCGGATTCAGATTGAAGGTGCAGTGCGGCAGATAGTCCACCATCTCGTCTTCATGTTCCAGGCCGCGATAACGCTTTTTCAGCGCCTGCAGCTTGTCCATATAGAGCGTGGAGAAACCATCCAGCTTGATGGAACCCAGGTCGCCGCCCGAGCCCTTGACCCACAGCACCTCGACATCCTCGCCCGTCAGGTGGTCGCGCATCTTCACCTTGGCCGAGGTATTGCCGCCGCCGAAATTCGTCACGCGCAAATCCGAACCGAGCAGATTGGAGCGATAGAGCAGCAGTTCGGGCTCGCTCAGTTTTGCCGCCACGGCATCGTCCCATTTCGAGACGATGGGGGTTTGTGCGGGAGTTTGGGAATTTGCAGTCATCAGCTTGCCTGTATTCGATCCGTCATTCATCCCCTGGAGCGCTTCATGCGCTTCGGGGCCCGCCTTTTGCGGGTTGGCGGAACGCAGTGTGGGCCGAAACCGGGGCCCATGCGCAGGCCGGATGCAGTAAATCAAAAGGATGATCGAAAGCGGGCGCCGCCCCGTCGCCGCTCACGAAACGCTCACGGCCGTGAGCGTTTGCTGATTGACGCTGTCATGCGGCTGACGTAATCTGCACTTGGAACAGCGTTTCACCCAAGCTTTGATTGCTTCTGAGCGTGAGTGGAGAGGGCTGTTGTGGCCGGCGCCTACGCTCACCGGCCGTGACCGAGGACCTGGCCCGAGCCGGGCCGCCAAGCCAAGCGACATCTGCCCTGTAGAGGCTGGATGCCATACAACGAGACAACGGTCGCCGCCGGTTTCGCCGGGACGCCCGATAAAGGTGATCCTCATGATCAATCACAAGCGCCACAAGCGTCTGCTCAAACTGCTGGATGAGCGTGAGCACGCCAGCGTGCAGCAATTGATGGAATGGTTGTCGGCTTCGGCCGCGACGGTGCGGAGAGATATTTCCTGGTTGGCCGCGAAAAACCAGCTGACGCGCACCCGGGGCGGCGCGCAAAGGCTGGAGCAAAAGAAAAAGTCCTACACGCTGTCGAGCGAGACTTTTCAAAGCAATGCCCAGCAGAATACTGCCGCCAAGCGCGCCATTGCCCGTTATGCCACCTCGATGTGCAATAACGGAGAAACCATCATCATCAATGGTGGCACCACCACTTTCATGATGGCGGAGTTTCTCGTCGAGAAACAGCTGAAGATTCTGACCAATTCCTTCCTGATGGCCGAGCGCCTGCTCGTCACCAGCGACAACGAAATCATTCTGCCCGGCGGCAAGGTCTACCGCGAGCAGAACGTCATCCTCAGTCCCTTCGAGAACGACGTCGCCCAGCACCATTACGCGGCCAAGATGTTCATGGGCGTCTATGGCCTGTCCATCCTGGGCCTGATGGAGGCCGACCCGCTGCTGATCCAGGCCGAGAAGCGCCTCATCGGCCAGGCCGAGGAACTGGTCGTGCTGGTGGACAGCTCCAAGTTCCAGCGCAAGGCCGGCCTGGTGCTCTGCGGCCTGAACCGGGTCTCCACCGTCATCACCGACACCGGTGCCTCCGACAGCGCGGTGCAGCTGCTGGAGCATTACGGCGTGCGCGTCATCACCGTGGAGCCCGAAGCCGTGGACCCTCGAGTGGTCGAGGCGTCGGCGATGAGCTCGCATGACTACGCGGCGGTGCTGGAGTCCGGCGCGTATGGACGCCATGCGGCGCTGAACTCTTGAGCGCTCCCGGTACCGTCGTCCTCGACATCGGCAAGACCAACGCCAAGCTCACCCTCATCGACGCGGCTGGCAGGACGCTGGCCGAGCGGCGCACGCCCAACACGGTGCGCCGCGATGGGCCCTACCCTCACCACGACACGGAACGACTGTGGGCGTGGATGCTGGGCCAGCTGCGTGAGCTGTCGACCCTGGCTGACGTGCGCGCCATCGTGCCCGTGACCCATGGCGCGACGGCCGCGCTGATCGACGACAGCGGCCTGGTGCTGCCGGTGCCCGACTACGAGCATGTGCCCGGCGACGCCGGCGACGCGGCGCGTTACGACGGCTTGCGGCCCGCCTTCGAGGAGAGCGGCTCGCCTCAGCTGCCGGCCGGCCTGAACCTGGGCCGCCAGCTGGACTGGCTGCAGGCGCGCTTCCCCGCCGAGTTCGCGCGAGCCAGGCATGTGCTGATGTACCCGCAGTACTGGGCCTGGCGCTTCAGCGGCGTGGCGGCGAGCGAGGTCACGTCCCTGGGCTGCCATACCGATCTGTGGCGGCCCCGCCAGCGCGCCTGGTCGTCCCTGGTCGAGCGCCAGGGCTGGCAGCAACTCTTCCCGCCGCAGCGCGAGGCCTGGGCGCGGCTGGGCCGGCTGCGCGGCGACGTCGCGGCCGACACGGGCCTGGCCGAAGACTGCGAGATCGTCTGCGGCATCCATGACAGCAACGCCTCGCTGCTGCGCCATCTGCTGACGCTGCAACAGAGCGGGCCCTGCACCGTGCTGTCCACCGGCACCTGGGTCATCGCCGCGGCCCTGGGTTCGGTGACACGGCCCCTGGTCGAGGCCCAGGACATGCTGGACAACTGCAATGTGTTTGGCGATGCCGTGCCCTGCATCCGCTTCATGGGCGGGCGCGAGTTTGCTGCCATCGCCGGAGCGGAGCCGGCTGCATTTGGCGTCGAGGAGCTGCAGCGCCTCATCGCGCGACAGACCCTGGCCTTGCCCTGCTTTGCCGAAACCGGCGGCCCCTTCGCGGGCCAGGCCGGCCGCATTGCCGGGCCGGCGCCGGCCACGCCGGCCGAGCAGGCGGCGCTCGCCACCCTCTATGTCGTGCTGATGACCGACCATTGCCTGGGCGCCTTGGGCGCACGAGGCCGCGTCGTTGTCGAAGGCGCGTTCACGGCCAATCCCTGGTTTGGCCCGCTGCTGGCCGGCTTGGCCGACGGGCGTGAGGTGACCGTGTCCGACGACAGCAGCGGCACGACCTGTGGCGCCTGGCTGCTCGACGCCTGGGGCCGAGCGCCGGAGGCTGCGTCTGCGCCGGTCGCCGCGCACGACCTGCCGGGTTGGCGTGCCTATCGCGATGTCTGGCGCACCCACGCCGGCGCGCACTGATCAGCCCCCAAGTCAAAGGGCCGGCCTCTGCGAGACCGGCCCTTTTCGCTTGGGTGCGATGGATCAGCCGCGGCGGCGACGGCGCAGGCCCGCCACGCCCAGACCGGCCAGCGAAGCCAGGGCCAGCGAGCCCGGCTCGGGGATGGTGAAGGCGCGCACGCTGTCGATGGCCGCCGCGCTATAGCCCGAGGTGTCGTTCGCGCTGTCGAAGGCGTAGACCCTCACTTCATTGAAGCCGACCAGGTCGCTCAGCCCCAGCACATCGCCGATGCCGGCGGCACCCAGGGCCACGCGGCCGCTGCCGGTCTGCACGCCGTTCAGCAGGGTCTGCCACATGACGAAGATGCTGGCATAGCCTGAATCGACGGCGAACTCGATGCCGTGAAGCGCGGCGCCCGTGCTGCGGATGGACAGATAGGCGTTCATGCCCGCGGTGGCGAAGTAGTTGCCGCTGAAGGCCTGGCTGTAGCTCTCGCCGGCGCTGAGGTCGACGCAGAACTCGCCCGCATAGCCGCAGCCGCCGTTGTCGTTGGCCAGGCCCGTGTGGCTGAACAGCAGGCCGCCCTCCGACCAAGGGCTGGACAGGGCCGTGTTGGCCTCGAAGTCGGCGCCATGGCTGACATGCGCGGCGAGCGGCGTGGCGCTGCCGGCGCCCGTGGTCTGCACGACGGCCGCCGCTGCGGGCAGCGTGAGCAAGGCCGCAAAAAGGGGAGCGATTGTTTTCATGGGATTGGGCTTCATTGCGCTGCGACGAGGTCGATGGCGTCAAAAGAGAGGGCAGGTGAGAGGAAGCTCGTGCCTGCCGTGCCGCTGACCGTGTTGATGGTCAGCACATTGGTGCCGACGACGAGCTGGGCGGCCGGGATGTCGAAGCTGTAGGTGCGGTTGAAGCCGCGATAGGTGCCCACCGTGACATTGCGCGAGACCTTGGGCGGTGCCGCCGGAATGGCCGACGTCCAGCTGTTGACCGTGACCTGGGGCCGGGCGCTGTTGTAGTCGGCCGTGATGCCGACGCGCAGCCGCAGCGGCGCGGCGTTCTGGCCGCGCTTGAGCGTGAAGCGCACCTGCAGGCCGTTGTTGACGTCCTTCCACTGGTAGGCCGGCCAGTTGGCGTTGGTGGAGGTGCCGACGACATAGGGGCCGACCAGCCAGGAGTTCATGCGCACGTCGGACGGGTGCATGAAGGTCAGGCGGTCGCCATTGATGAACTCCTGCGGCGTGCCGTCCCAGCGGCCGATGCGCCAGAGGGCCGGCGTGGCCTCGGGGTCGGCCGTGATGGCGACGGGGTTCAGGGCGTAGCTGGTGTTGGCCGTCACCGTCACGGGCAGGGTTTGCACGGCCAGTTCGCCCTTGTAGACCGTCATCGTGTAGTTGCCTGGCAGCATGCCCTCGGCGGTGAAATGGCCGTCCACCGGATCGGCGTCCACCCAGTACTGGGCCTGGGCGTTGGCGAACCCCACCACATAGGGCACGCCCGCCACGCGGCCTGTCAGGCCGGCCACGTTGACAGAGCCGCGCCCTGCCGGCGGCACATAGCCCACCATGCCCAGCTGGCCATACCAGCTGGTGTCAGGCCTTGCCGTCGGCGCTGCGCCGTCGTTGAAGATCATCGTGTAGGTGTTCAGCACATTGAGGCGGAAGGGCTCGATCTGGGCCTCCCCGTAATTGACCATATAGGTCAGCTCGTTGTGCGTGCTGGTGATCTGCTGCAGCAGGCTACGGTAGAAGGGGCCGCTGGAGCCGCCCTCGTTGTTGTCGCGCCAGAACCAGATGCCCACGCCGGGGCCGGTGCCGCCGAGGAACTGCCAGTCCTTCAGGCGCCGGTTGGCATAGTGCTTGGAGCGCGACTGGCCATGGCGCGGGTCGGTGCTGGCGAAGCCGAATACATCGCTGGCCTCGATGGCGGCATTGGTGCCGCGCAGGTCTTCGGCCCAATAGCTCTCGCCGCCGTAGGTGACGAGGCCGCCGGCCGCGTGGGCCGGGCCGCCATTGGGCAGCCTGGCGATGGGGATGCGGGCGATGAAGCGCACCAGGCCGTGCACATCGGGCTGCTCGGTGAAGTGGGTGCCCATGTGGATGTTGGACTCGCCCTTCTTCACCAGGTAGTAGTGGGTCAGCACACCGCCCTTGAGGCTGTTCACGGTCAGCGTGACGCGGATGTAGGCATCGCCGACAACGACGCCGTTGTTGGTCGTCGCGGCCGGCACCACCGTGCCATTGGCGTTGACCAGCTCGGCCTTGACGGCCACGGCGCCTACGCCGTTGTAGAGCCAGTCGGCGCCCGAGTTCAACTGCGTGCCGCGCGCCGGGTCGCCGTACTCCACGCCCTTGTAGAGCATGCTGGAGATGTCGCCCGCGGAGGTGGTGCTGGCGCCGTTGTCCCAGGCTCTCACCTTGAACACGAGGCCGGCATCGGTGTCGATGACGTACTGCGGCCGCGCCGCGTTGCCGCTGTCGTGGACGGTGGTGATGCTGAAGGCCGCCATCGCGGGTGCGCAGGCGGCGAGCAGGCCGGCGGCCAGCCAACGCGCCCAGGGCGGGCGCGCGCTTGTGGTCGTGTTCATGAGGTCTCCTGTTGTCGTGTCTTTGTTCACGGTCTATGACCGGGAGCGGACTCTAGGCAGGGGGCCTCCTCGCGTGTACTCAACCCGCTGAGCGTTTGGACCTCGTTTCAAACGCGCTGTTGAAGCGGCGCGTTGATGCGCGCTAACACGGCGTCTGCGATACCCGATGCGGCATCGCAGCTCACTTCATCAAGGCCTGATAGGTCAGGGTGCGCACGCGCAGATGCAGCGTGGAATTGCCGGCCGGGCGCAGCTGGGTCATCAAGAGGATGACCAGGCGCTCCTTGGGATCGACCGTGTATTGCGGGAAATAGGCACTGCCCCAGCCGAAGGCGCCTTCGCTGCCCAGCTCCTTGAAGCCGCCGCGCCTGACATTGACCCAGAAGCCCAGGCCGAAGCCGTCGGCGTCGCCACCGGACTTCGTCCCGAGATGGTCGGCCGTCATCAACGCCACGCTGTGCGGCGACAGCAGGCGCACGCCGTCCAGTTCGCCCTTGTTGAGCAGCATCTGCAGGAAGCGCGTGTAGTCGCCCGCCGTGGAGAGCATGCCCGCGCCGCCGGAGAGCAGCTTGCGCGGGCCGTTGACGAAGTCGCTTCTTGCCGCGGTTTCCATCAGCCTGAGCTGGCCGCCCTCCAGGCCGTAGACGTTGGCCAGTCGATTGACCTTCTCGGGCGGCACCCAGAAGCCCGTGTCCGGCATGCGCAGCGGGTCGGTGATGCGCTCCTTGATGAAGCGGTCCAGCGGCAGGCCCGACACGACCTCGACCAGGCGGCCGAGCACATCGGTGGCATAGCCGTAGATGAAGGCCTCGCCCGGCTGGCCTTGCAGCGGCAGGGCGGCGAAGCGGTCCGTCCACTGGGCCAGGGTCTCGTCATTGCCGACGAGATACCAATCCGTCAGACCGGCCTTGGCATAGGCGGAAGCCGCAGGCCCCCCGCCATAGCTCATGCCCGCGGTGTGGGTCAGCAGGTCGTGGATGGTCAGCGGCCGGCGCGGCTTCTCGGTGCCGCCGCCGGATATGGCGACCTGCACGTTGGCAAAGGCCGGTAGATAGCGCGACACCGGATCCTTCAGCAGGAAGCGCCCTTCCTCGTAGAGCATCATGGCCGCGACCGTCGTCAGCGCCTTGGTCATGGAGGCGATACGGAAGATCGTGTCCGTGCGCATCGGCAGGGCGTTCTCGAGGTCTCGCTGGCCATAGGCCTTGAAGACGACGGGCTTGCCGTCGCGCAGCACCGTCATCACGCCGCCCGCCAGCTGCTTGCTGGCGATCTGTTCCTCGATGGCGGCGTCCAGGCGCTTCAGTCGGTCGGGAGAGAAGCCGGCGACGAGAGCCGGTGGGGCTGCCAACGAGGCAGGGACATGGAGCAGCGCGGCACAGGCCAGTGCCACGGCGAGGACGAGAGACTTCATGCGGCTTAGTCGCCCAGCGGGCGCTGGTTGGTGAAGCCAGGGCTGGCCGCGACGCGGAATTGCTCCGGCGGCTGCGGACGGCCCGGCTCGATGGCACCGAGATCATCCCGCAGCTCCAGTGCCACCGGCACCCGGGCTTCCCTCAGGCCCTGGGCCACCAAGCGCGCCAACTGCATGGCGCCGTAGTTGTTGTGGTGGGTGTTGTCCAGCTTGCCGTTGTTCAGCGGATGGGCGGCCTGGGAGCGCTCGGGCCCGAGGGCCTCATACAAGCGGATGCTCATCGCGTTGAGGTCGATGAAGGCCAGCTTCATGTCGGCGGCCACGGCGCGTGCGGCGTCGGCGTACTCGGTCAGGCTGGGCTTGAGCTTGCCGGTCTGGGCGTCGAAGTTGCGCCTCTCCATCGACGACATGACGACGGGCAGGCCGCCGCGCGCCAGGATGCGCTCGGCATGCGTGCGCAGCTCGGCCTGGTAGCTCTCGGCATTGCCGCTGCCGTCCTTCTGCTGTTTCTGGTCGTTGTGGCCGAACTGCAGCAGCACGGTGTCGCCGGGGTGCAGCACGGACAGGATCTTGTCGAGGCGCCGGCGCGCCAGCGAGTCGCGATAGGTCTCGCCCGACTCCGCATGGTTGGCCACGGCCACGGTGGGCTTGAACAGGGCCGTCAGCATCTGGCCCCAGCTGGCATAGGGTTCGCCGCTCTGGTCGGCCACGGTCGAGTCGCCGAGCAGGAAGACGGTCGGCACTTGAACCGGCTCGATGACGAGGCGGCGCAGGGCCGGTTGCGGGCCGTTGATCTCCAAGGTCAGACGGCGGTCCCAGGCCCAGGCCTCGCTGGCGATCTCACGCTCCTTGAGCTTGACGCGGCCGGCTTCGACTCCCGGCGCTGAGGCGATGTCGGCGGTGCGCACATTGACGATGAAGCTGCGCGTCTCGGTGGCGCCGGCGTGCAGGCGCACCTCGTCCAGCATCAGCCGGCGCAGTTCGGCCTTGATCGTCGTGTCGCTCGCCTCGGCGCCGCCCAAGGTGGCGGTGACGCGGTAATTGCCCTCAGGCAGGTCGACCGAGAAGAAGCTGGGCTGGCCGGCCGCATTGCGCGGCGCGCCTGGCTCGAAGCCGCTGCCGCGCTCGCGGCTGTAGGTCGGTTCGATCTTGCCGTCGAAGTCAAGGCGCAGCGGCTCCGCGGCCCATGCCGGTGCCGCCAGCAGGCTGGCGATGATCAGCAGGCGTTTCATCTCAGTCCGCCAGCTGGTCGCCGATCAGCGCCAGGTTCTGGATGGCCGCCAGACCCCACTGCGCCGTGTCGTTGGTGCTGATCCACGGCGCCTCGTCGACCGGGTTCAGCGCCAGCGGGCCGGTGATGCGCGTCGTCTTCAGCGCCTTGAGGCCGCGCGGGTCGTCGGCCCAGAACTCGCGCCAGGCGCGCTGGGCCAGGGCCTGGTCCTGCTTGTGCCGGGCTGCATAGGCGCTGAGCCGAGAGTGGCCGACGCTGAGCACCGTGCCGCCGCCGTGCGGCGCACCCAGTGCCTTGACCTGCTGCTCGCGCGGCGCGTTGTAGAGCTCGCAGTACTGCAGCCAGGCCTGCTTGAACGCCGGTTCGTCGATGAGCTCCACCAGCTCGGCCATCATCTCGACGGCACCGAAGACGGCGCTCAGGTGGCTGGCGCTGAGCTTGTCGCCGCTGACATTGTGGAAGGCGCCTTCGTTGGGCCCCGTGGGCTCGTAGCCGCCGCTGCCGGTGAAGAAGCCATGCGGCATGGCAGCGATGCCCTTCATGCCGCGCACGAGCTTGTTGCGCCAGCGGACGTCGCCGGTGCGCTCCCACTCGGTCAGCACATTGGCGACGACCGAGCCCCAATCGGTGCCGAAGCCGATGCGGGCCGGCCAGGGGCCCTTGTCGACACGGCCGGCAATCTTGCGCACCGGGTCGACCTCGTCCATCTTGCTGTCGGCGTTCAACACCTCGCGCATGACGTCGCCGATGCGCTCGTCAGCCGTCAGGTAGTAATAGAAGCGGCGGTAGGCCGAGGTCGAGATGCGTGCCTGCTTGGCGCTGCAGCCCCAGTGCTGCACGTTGTGCCGCGTGCCCAGGCCCTGGAAGCGGCCCGCGTGATAGATGTCCACATCGGCCGTGTGGCGCACCATGGCCTCGGCGAAGCGGAAGATGTCGGCGCGACCCGATCGCAGATAGGCGTACCACAGCCACAGGTCGGGCGACAGCTCCGAGTTGTCCCAGGCATAGCCGCCCACGTCGTAGCGCCATTCGTGGCGGTCGCTGTCGTAGGTGTGGCGGATGTCGCCGTAGTCCCAGAAGCCATACCAGTGGCGTTGCTCGACTTCCCTTGCGTAGAAGCCGAACAGGAAGTCCAGCCTGTCTTCGATCTTCACGCGTGCCGGCGTCGATCGGTCGGGCAGGCTCCAGAGCTTGCCGAAGACGCCGGCCTGCAGATAGCGCTGGGGCGACGCCGCCAGTTGCGGCGGCGTCTGCACGGCGGCGGCCATCTGCACGAGGCGCTCGCGCGTCGGCGTGGCGGCCAGCGCCCACAGCGTGATCTCGCTGCTGCGCGCGATGCCCACCGGCGTGCCGAAGCCCTTCTCGTAGTCCTCGTAGGTGATCTCCAGGCCTTCGAGTTCCTGCTCGTGGGTCTCCATGCCCAGACCATCGTGATAGAAGCGCAGGTCCATGGCCGGCGCCTCGGGCGAGTGCATCCAGACGGTGACCTCGGCGGCATCGGTGTGGGCGTTTCGGATGTCCAACTGCGCCGGGTGGCGCTGCCAGAAGTCGCGCAGGCCAAAGGCCACGCCGCCGGTGGCGCCGCCGATATAGCCGCTGCCCGGCGCCCGCTTGCCGAAGGCGGCGGGGATCCAGCCATGACCGGCCTTGGTGCGCTTCTTGATCTGGAAGCCGTCGGCACTGAGCTGGCTCAGGCTGTAGTCACCCCAGGCCGGGATGCGGTGGTGCAGCTTGCGCACCTGCGGGCCCCACTGCTCCAGCGGCGGCGTCGCGCGGCCGGCCAGCTGGGCCTCGCGCACGGCGGTGCCTGCGTCACGGCGCAGGCCGGTCAGGTTGCGCACGCCTTCGGCCCACAGGCCACCTGATTCGCCGGCAAAGCGCACATGCCGGTCGTAGAGGGCGTCGCGCAGCGGCACCTCGAAGCGCAGGCCGATGCCGCGCAGATAGTCCTTGTGCTCGTCGCCGTCGAAGACAAAGCTGTGCATCACGCGCAGCGATTCGGCGCCCGCGTAGAAGTAGAAGCGCACCGAGAACGGCAGCCACTCGCGGCCGGCGGCGCTGCGGTGTTGGCCATCGACCTTGACGACGGCGCGCACCGGGCCGGTCTGCTCGACGGTGAGCTTGGCGATGCGGCTGTCGAAGCGGGTCTGCGTGACGGGGCCGCTCTCTGCGTCGGGCTTGTCATCGGTCTGCGCGATGAGCACGGCCGCGCGCAGGATCTCGCGGCCGTCGCGCTCGATGCTGCGCACCAGTTGAGCACCGCTGCGGGGCAGCTTGGCGCGTATGACACCGGTATCCACTTCGATCAGGTCGGCGCTTTCCTTGACGCTGACCTTGAAGCTTGCAGCCGCAGTGCTCTTGCCCGGTCGGATGCTGGGCGCCGTGCCAGCGTCGATGCCAGCTGGCAAGGCGTGGGCCGTCCACTTCAGCGAGCCATCCGGCCACCAGGCCAGTGGCCAGGTCTGCAGCGGCAACGGCTTGCCCTGGGCATCCAGTGCGTGGAAGTCCTGGCCCTTCTTCTGCTGGCCGCGCGGCCAGGGCAGGCCGAGCGTCGCGCCCAGCATCAGCTCGGGAGCCGAGCCGTCCAGCCAGCGCAGCGCGTTGGCGTCGGTGGCGACAAGGGCGGGCGCAGGTGCCGGCGCCGAGGTGGCTGCCGTGGCGAGGCCCGACAGCCCCAGCGGCAGCGAAGCGGTCTTGAAGAAGTGGCGGCGGCTGAAATCGGTCATTGGTGCACCCTTAGGCCTGCGGCCTGTCCCGCCAAGCGGGAGTGAACTTGCTTGGGGCGGCCCGGCGCTGCGTTCATGGGCGGGCCTGCAGCGGTTGCAGCGAGGAGTCGGCGGCGTGGCCGCTGCCGCGGCCCCAGAGGCGGCCGTAGGACCAGCCGGTCAGGTCTTCGACGATGCGGCGGTTCTCTTCGGTCTCCGCCTCGGTGGCGCCATTGCGCAGGCGCTCGACCTCGTGCACCAGCACGGCATGCGTGCCGGCATTGAGGCGGAAGCGCCACGAGGCCAGCAGGCCCAGCAGCATCATCAGCAGCGGCCCGCCCACCATCAGCAGCGTGATGGTCTGGATGGCCTCGGGTGTTTGAACGATGAGCTCGCCGGGCCGCGTCTTGGGCGAGATATAGCCGCCCAGGTCGATGATCCAGCCGCTGGCGATGATGGCGGCGCTCTGGGCGAGCTTGCGCACCAGCGTCATCACGCCGGCAAAGATGCCTTCGCGGCGCTGGCCGGTGACGGCCTCGTCGATGTCGGGCAGGTAGTTGTAGACCGACCAGGGCACGAAGTTCAGCGTGCCGCGGCCCAGGCCCGCCAGCACGATGGGCAGGAAGAGCCAGAACACCAGGCCGGGGCTGAAGGTTTCGCGCGTCGGGTCCAGCGCGGTGAACAGGTTGGCACCCAGGACCTTGAAACCGGCCTCGAAACCTTCGGGCCTTGCCAGATAGAAGCCGAGATACAGCAGCAAGGCCGCACCGAACAGCGAGATGGCCAGGCGGTAGGCCAGCACGGGCCCGGTGCGGATGACGATCTGGATGGCAACCATGACCGAGATCAGCTGGGCCACGTACATGACCGTCATCAGCTGCGAGATCACCAGCGTTGCGCCCATCAGCACCGTCGCCACGAAGATGGGGAAGGCGGTGTTGAAGATGTCCTGCGACAGATAACCGCCGAGGTAAATGGACAGGTGCTGGCGGAAGGCGCGGATCTTCAGCGTCGAGAACAGGTCGCCGAACATCTTGACCGGCAGGTTCAGCGCGGCCTTGAGGCTGACGCCGCCATAGGTCTGCGACAGCACGGCCTGTTCGCGCGTGCCGTAGGGGCGTTCCCAGCTCGTCAGCACGACGACGGTGACGACGATTGAGAAGATGACGCCGAAGATGGCCGCCATCCAGAAGAAGGTGTCGGGCGAGTCCTTGCCGCCGAACTGGCTGATCAGCAGCGTGGGCAGGTAGGAGGCCAGGATGGCCGAGCTCTGCGCCACGATCATGCGCGCGCCGGCGAACTTGGCTTTGCGCTTGTAGTCCTTGGTCATCTCGGCCGCCAGCGTTTCCCAGGGGATGAGAAACATCGTGTAGAGCAGCTCGAAGAAGATGAAGGCGAGCAGGTAGTAGGTGAACGTGTGGCCGGTGCGGAAGATCAGCGCGAAGCTGGGCAGCAGCGGGATGGTGATGAGGAGAAAGATCTTGCGCCGGCCGATCTTGCGGCCCACCCAGGTGTGGCGCAGGTTGTCGCTCACATAGCCGATCAGCGGGCAGGTGATGGCTTCCAGCAGCCGCGGCAGGCCGAGGATGAGGCCTGCCTCGACGGCGCTGAGGCCGCAGAAGGTCGTGAAGAAATAGAACAGCCAGCCGGTGATGACGGCTTGTGCGCCGGCGCCCAGCATGTCGCCGCTGCCCCAGCCCCAGTAGTTGACCCAGTTCGGCTCGCGGGCCGCGGGGTGCAGGTTCTTCTGCTGCATGGCGGGCCTAGATGAAGCGGACCAGCAGCTCGCCCATCGCGAGCAGCGCCATCGCCTGGCCGAAGGGCATGGAGGTCAGCGGGATGTCCTTGTATTCCTGCAGCGTGTTGAACACCGGCGTGCCGAAGCTGACCTGGGTCAGCTCGCCGGCGTCGTTGATCTTGCTGCGCACGGCGAGTGCGGCCTTGAGGCTGACGGCCTCGTAGTCCCTGGAGATATAGCCCTTGCGGACGGCCTTCAGGATGCCGTAGGCAAAGCCCGCCGACGCGGCGGCTTCGTCGTAGGACGTCGGATCGTCCAGCAATGTGGGCCACAAGCCGGACGCCGACTGGCATCCAGCCAGCGCCTTCACCTGCGCCTCCAGCGTGGAGACGAGGAACTGGCGGAAGGCGTCGCCCTCGGGCAGGTTGAGCAGCTCGATGAACTCCGGGATGACGATGGTGACCCAGGAGTTGCCGCGCGCCCACAGCGCGTTGGCGAAGTTGTGGCGGCCCTCGAAGGTCCAGCCGTGGAACCACAGCCCGGTCTTGCGGTCGGCCAGGTATTTGATGTGGACGAGGAACTGGCGCTTGGCCTCCTCGATGTAGTGCGGCCGGTTCAGCAGCAGGCCGAACTTGGCCAGCGGCAGCACCGACATCATCAGCGTGTCGTCCCACAGCTGCTGGTGGTTCACGCTGTTGTAGACGATGTGCTGGAAGCCGCCTTCCTCGGTGCGCGGCAGGTCCTGGTAGACCCACTCGGCCCAGCGGTCGATATAGGGCAGGAAGCGGCGCTCGCCGGTGCGGTCGAACAGATAGGCCAGCGTCAGGAAGGGCGCCACCGTGTTGATGTTGCGGCTGGGCATGCCTTCGGCGAAGCGGGCCTCGAACCAACTGGTCATGATGTCCCAGGCCTTGGCGTCGCCGGTCAGCTCCCAGACCTTGTAGACGCCGTACAGGCCCACGCCATGCGTCCACTCGAAGCCGTTCCAGCCCTTGGTGTCCAGCACCCGGCCATCGTCCAGACGCAGCAGGAATTTGCCGTCCTTGTCTTCGATGTTGATCAGGTTGTGGATGAGGCGGTCGATGGCGCTGCGGATGTCGTCGCGGTCCGCGCCGAGGCCGGCCGTGTGATGGGCCAGCAGCGGATGGATCCTGGTGGAATCGACCGGTTGGAGGATCTGCTTGGGCATGATCTTGTCTCTCAGAAGTTCAGCATTGCCGGCGTCAGGCCGGCGGCTGTGACGCGCAGGCGCGCGGGGGTGTTGTTGTCGGGGCGTCTCAGGATGGCCAGGCCGCGGCCCTCGAAGGCCGCGTGCTCGGCATCCCGTGGATCATCCACATCCGCGAGATTGCCATTGCCGATACCGAGGATCTCGACAGGGCCTTGCAACTCGAAGCGCAGGCGCTGGGTCGCATCCGGCACGCGGCGGCCCTGGCTGTCGGTGACGAAGAAGGCGATCTGCTCGATGCCATCCCTGGCGGCGGCCACGCGTTGAAGTTCGATGCGGGCGGGGGCGCCGGCGGTGTGGAGCTTGAACTCGGCGACCGGCTGGCCGGCCTTCATTCCCACAGCCTTCAGTTCGCCGGCTTCAAAGGGCAGCGTCCAGCTCAGAATGCCTTCGACGGCGTCGGCCGCCTGCTGCGTGCCCACCAGCTTGCCGTTGAGCCACAGCTGCACCTCGGGCGTGTTGGCATAGGCGGAGACGACGATGGATTCGCCCACCGGCCAGTTCCAATGCTCGGCCAACCTGGCGCGCTTGTGCTGGTCCAGCAGCGGCGTGCCCTGGCCGGATTGCGATGCGATCTGCGTGGCCGAGGCGGTGGCGGCGGCCAGGTAGACGGTGGGCTTGTCACTCCAGAGGCTGGCGCGGAAGCCGCCGCGCGGCTTCATGAAGCCGGCCAGGTCGAAGAGGCCGAAGTCCGCGCCACGCAGCGGCCAGCGGCCGGCCTCGCCGAGGTAGTCGAAGCCGGTCCACAGGAACTGCGCGGAGACATAGGGCGTGTCGCGCACGATGGCCCAGGCGCGGTAGTCGTGGCGGTTCTCGCTGCCGTAGATGACGCGCTTCGGGAACTTCGCGTGGTCGGCGGCGTAGCGGGCTTCCTGGTAGTTGTAGCCGGCCACGTCGAAGAGCTGGTCAAAGCCGACGGCGTCGCTCATCTCGACCGAGGCGAGCGCCGCAGTGACGGGCCGTGTCGGGTCCATGCGGCGCACGGCGTCCACCAGCGGCTTGCCCCAGCGCACCAGGTCGGTGGCCGGCGGCGCGATGGGGCGGTACTTGGCGCCGAGCACCGGGTGCGAGAAAGGATCGTTGGGATAGTCAACCTCGTTGCCGACGCTCCACATGATGATGCTGGGGTGGTTGCGGTCGCGCCTCACCATGTCCTCGACATCGCGCACGCTCCACTGCGCGAATTCCTCGCCATAGCCCTGGCGGCCCGGCACGCCGACGTTCCAGCCTTCTATCCACTTGTTCTTGGTCGGCGTGAACTCGTCGAAGGCCTCGGCCTGCACCAGGAAACCCATGCGATCCGCCAGGTCCAGCAGCTCGGGCGCGGGCGGGTTGTGGCTGGTGCGCAGCGCGTTGACGCCGATGTCCTTGAGCTGCTGCAGGCGGCGTTCCAGCACGGCGACCGGCACGGCCGCGCCCAGGCTGCCGGCGTCGTGGTGCAGGCAGACGCCCTTGAGCTTGACGGCCTGGCCGTTCAGCGTGAAGCCGGTGTTGGCGTCAAAGCGGAAGCTGCGGATGCCGAAGGGCGTGTCGGTCTGGTCAATCAGCTTGCCCTCAACCCGCACGCTGTGGCGCAGCGTGTACAGCTGTGGCGACTCCAGCGACCAACGCTGCGGCTCGTCCACCACCAGCGCTTGAGGCAGCGTGCGTTTCTCGCCCGCGGCCAGTCGGACTTGCGCGTCGCGCGTGGCGACGACGCGGCCATCCGGCGCAATCAGCTCCGCGCGCAGCGTGAACCGGCGCGCGTCCGCCGCCGCGTTGATGAGTTCGGCCTGCGCCTTCACTTCGGCCCTGGCCGCGCTGACCTGGGGTGTCGTCACATACGTTCCCCAGGGCGCGATGTGCAGCGCGTCCGTGAAAGTCAGTCGCGCGTCGCGGTAGATGCCAGAGCCGCTGAAGTAGCGCGAGTCCATTTGTCGCGAGTGGTCCACGCGCACGGCCAGCACATTGGGGCTGCCATCGAACTTGAGATGGCGGGTCAGCTCGAACTCGAAGCTGCTGTAGCCATAGGCGCGGCCGCCGACGTAGTGGCCGTTGATCCAGACCTGGGCATGGTCGTAGACGCCGTCGAAGATCACGCGCGCGATGCGCCCCTGCTGTTCGGTGCCGAGAGCGAAGCTGCGCCGATACCAGGCGATGCCACCGGCCGCATAGCCATTGCCGCTGCCGTGCTCGGCGCGAAAGGGCTCGTGCTGGCTCCAGTCGTGCGGCACACGCACGGCCGGCCAGCCGCTGTCATCGAAGGCGGGCTGCATGGCCGCGCCCGGGTCGCCTTTCTGGAAGCGCCAGCCGCTGTCGAGCGGCTGCACCTGCCGTTGCGCGAACACCGTGCTCGCAAGCAGGGCGGCAGCGAGAAGAGTGAAGAAGCGCTTCATCGCTGCAGATTGCGCGGCTGCGGCACGGGCTCGACCGGCACGCCGCCGCGCGCGACGGCCAGCGGCACCAGGCGCACGGCCTCCAGCGCGTTGACGGCTTGGCCATCGGTGGTGACGGCCAGCGTCAGCGTGTTCTCGCCATTGGCATTCAGGATGCCCGGTGGCAGCACGAAGACGCGCTGCGGGCCGACGTGGGCGATGAACTGGCCCATGTTCCAGCCATTGACGAAGATCAGCGCGCGGTTCTCGACTTCGGAGCGCGGCTGGCTCGTGTCGCCAAAGGCCAGGCCCAGTTGCACGTCGTGGCCTTGCGGAAGCTCGAGTTTGAAGCCGGTGCGCAGCCAGTAGCTGCCGGGCGCGGGCGGCGCAGCGCTGACGGTCGTGGCCTCCCAACCCGGCTGGGGCTTGCTCGCATCGACAGGCAGATGCCAGCCCATGCGTTCGCCCTGCAGGCCGCCGCTGTTCATGGGGCCGCGCACGAGATCGGCAATGTCTTCGCCACCCTTGTTGCCCTGGATCTTCCAGGCGATGGGCGTGCCGAAGCGCTGGCCGCCCCTGGGCGTCAGCGAGGCCGAGATCAGGCCGCGGGCTTCCTTGTGCACGTCATCGGCGAACAGGTCCCAGTTGTGCGAGTTGTTGCGCACGACGACGGCGATGACATGCTCGCCGGGGGGCAGGTCCTTCAGCGTGCGGCGGAAGGTGTCGGTCGTTTCGGGGAAGGGTCTGCCGGTGTCGTGGTCCTGCTGGCCGACGAATTGCCCATCCACCCACACCTGGATCAGGCCGGCGCCACCGCCGCCGAAGAAGAGTTCGAGCTGAAGCGCCTTGACTTCCCTGGTGGTGAAGCGGCCCCGGTACCAGACGTCGCCATGGTGGAAGCCGTAGTCGCTCATGGCCAGCACGGGCTGGCCCTTGTCGGGGGCGGTGTAGACGTTGGCGGCCGAGGCGGTGGCATCGGTCTTGCGCCAGGCGCTGTCGTCGAACCTGGGATCGGCTTCGAGAGAGTCAAAGCGGCGCGTCCAGGCCGCCTTCGTCAGGTCGGGCAGTCGAATGGCTTCGGGGCCGGGCAGGACGGCGCGGGCGCTGAGGCTGAAGTCCTGGCTGCTGGTCGCGACAGCCTGGCCGTTGAAGCTCAGGCCGGCGATGCCATCGGGCACCCAGACGCGCAGCGCGCTGGGCGCCGTCGTGTCGCCCGTCAGCTTCAGCGTCTTGCCGTCGATGCTTGCGGTGCGAATGAGTCCCGGGCTGCGCACCAGCACGCCCTGCAGGCGCCAGAACTCCTGGGCCGTCTTCTCGTCGGCAATCAGCAGCAGCAAGGGCGCGCGGCCGGCGCCGCTGACGAGGATCTCGATGAGGCCGGTGTGCTGGTAGTTCAGGCGCAGGTCGCCGCTGCTTGCGTCCCAGTTCAACTGGGCCTGGCCGCGCAGCAGCTTGACGGTCGGCCGGGCGGTGTAGCGCAAGACGGTCTCGCCGTCATCGCCGTTGCGGCCGTAGACCAGGGCGACGTCGCGCCCGCCCTGCTGCATCTGGGCCTGCAGCTCGCTGGTGCTGTAGACCAGGTGCTGGCGCTCCAGCGCATAGGACGCCAGCAGCATCTTGGCGTCCTGGCCCGTCAGCGTCAGCTTGCCGGCCTGTGGAATCTGATAGCTGCCGTCGCGCGTCTTCAGCTTGAAGCTGAAAGCCTCCGTGCCGGAGAGGTGGTTGTGCTGGGCCAGCAGCACATGGCTGCCCAGCGCCTGATTGACGTTGTGATACAGCCTCACCCTGGCATTGCCGGGGTCCAGCACCTCGCCCTTGTCCATCTGCGCCAGCACCGGCGTGGCGGCCTGCACGAAGCCGCCCATCTGCTTGAGGACGAGGGCCTTGTCGCGCATCACGCGGGCCTCGCTGATGGGCGAGCCGTAGTCGTAGCTGGTGTAGACGATGGGCCCCGGCTGCCAGCCCCAGCTGGTGCCGCCATAGGCCATGTAGATGGAATGGATGGTCAGCGCATTGATGAGGCTGCTGCCGTAGAACACGCGCTGGTAGCCCGAGCCCTGGCGCCGCGCCGTGCACTCATAGGTGCCGTTGCTGCCCCAGTAGTCGAACCAGCCCGCACCGATCTCGGCGACGAAGCCGGGCGTGTTGGGCGAGGCCTGCGACCCGACCTTGGGAAAGTTCTTGCCGTAGATGCCCCAATCCGGCGCGGGCGCCGGCGTGCCGGGCGTGCCATCCACGCCGCAGACGCCACCGGGATAGCCGTCGAAGGCGTAGAGATCGGTGGGGCCGGGGTTGGCAAAGGGCGCGGTGGAGTTCTTCGGCGTCCAGTCCGGCAGGCGCGAGGCGGCGTTGTGGAAGAGGGGCACGGTGATGCCATCGGCTCGCGCCTTGTCCGCCAGATGCTGCATGTGGCGGATGTTCTTGGGCTGGACGGAGAACAGCTCGTTCTCCAGCTGATAGGCGATGACATTGCCGCCGCCATTCGTGATCTGGTGGCGGGCCAGGATGGCGTTGATCTGCGTCATCCATTCGTCTGCCGCGGCCTGGTACTCGGCCGCATCGGTGCGGGCCTCGGCGCGCTGGCGCAGCAGCCAGCCGGGAAAGCCGCCGGCGGTCAGCTCGGCATTGACGTAAGGCCCCATGCGGGCGATGACGTAGAGGCCTTCATCCTCGGCCATCTGGATGGCGCGCTCGATGTTGCGCACGCCGGTGAAGTCGTAGTGGCCGGGCTTGGCGGAGTGATAGCCCCAGCTGAAGTAGAAGGACACGGCGTTGAGGCCCGAGGCCTTCATCTTCTGCAGCACGTCGCGCCAGAGGCTGGGCGAGGGCAGGCGGAAAGGGTGGATCTCGCCGGCGAAGATCATCTCGCGCTTGCCGTCGATGATCAGCGAGTGGCGGTCCCAGGCAATCGACTTGGGCTTGTTCTTCGGCGCCGTCGCACGTTCCAGCTGGGCGGTCTCTTCCGAGATGACGGTGAAGTGGCGCACGGTGCCGGACACACCGCCCAGTTCCTTCTTCGGCGTCCAGGTCTTCAAGCCGTCGAGGCTGTCGGAATACCAGTAGCGCTTGGTCGTGTAGTCGTCGAAGTAGATGCGCCAGCCGCCGGGGATGGGCACCAGGGCCTGGCCTTCCGACGGGCCGCCCCAGCCAGCCCAGTCGCCGGTCTTCTCGAGTGTCCAGGGGCCGTCCAGTGACGGCGCCGTGGCCAGCTCGATGAACTTGGTGGTCTCGTTCTTCGTGAACGCGACGTAGCGGCCTTCGTGGCGGATGACGAAGCTGTCGATGAAGTTGTTCTCCAGTCCCCGCATGGGCATCGGAGCCGAAAACTTCGTGAAGCCGGCGTCCAGCGCCTTGACGTAATAGGCCGCGAAAGGACCTTGCGTGCCGCTCCTGGACAGGCTCACGACGAGCTGGAGGCTGCCATCGCTGTCGCGGAACCATTCCGGCGCCCAGACATTGGTGACGCCTGGCAGCTGGACGGGCACGTCGGCCACATGGGTCCAGGTCCTCAGGTCGGCCGACCTCGCGATGCCGAAGGTCGAGCCGTTCCAGTTCGTCGTGTAGGCGATGTAGTAGAGGCCATCGGCCGCGCGGATGATGGATGGGTCGCGCAGCAGGTCCTTGGGGGGCTGGTAGACCTCGGAACCCAGGGACGTGAAGGTCACGCCATCGTTGGACGTGAACAAGCTGAGCTGGTTCTGCGAAGTCGCCATGAAGGCCGACATCAGCAAGGTTCGCTCGGCTTTGGCAACCGGCTGGGTCGCCAGCGCCGGCACCGTGACGGTCGTGGGCGGCAGTTGCCCGGGCAGATCCTGGGCGCTGGCAGCGGCGCAGAGCAGCAGCGCGGCGAGCGGAAGCAGGGTGAAGGGCAGGGCAGCGGGCATAGCGGACCGGGAGTGCGGGGAGCCTGATTCAGTGTCACCCGGTTCCTGGTCGCCAAAAAATCAAGCGCTTGCGAGAAAGGGCCGCAGAGAGCTCTCACCAAGGCAAGCGATCAGGCTCTTCGTGCGCTTCCGGCAAAGGGCAATAGGCGGGGTGATGACGCTCTTCCCAGCGATCTGGAGGCAAAGCGCGAAGAGCCAGCGAAAATAGCCGTCTATGTTCAGTTTCTTCAAGAAGGCGCCCCCGCCTCCCGCGCCCGCCGACGAGGCGCCGACCCTGCTGCCCGAAGGCTGGGTCACCAAGCCTGCGAGCCAGCCGGCGCCGGAACCGGTCGCGGCCCCGGCGCCGGTCATCGCCCCGACGCCAACGCCTGTTGCAGCACCCGTTGCCGCACCTGTCCCGGTGCCTGTTGTCGTTGCGCCGCCCCCGCCCGCTCCGGTCGTCGCCGCACCGCCGCCCCCGCGCGCCAGCTGGATGGACCGCCTGCGCGCCGGCCTGCGCAAGACCGGCGGCAGCATTGCCGGCGTCTTCAGCGGCACCAAGATCGATGATCAGCTCTATGAGGAGCTGGAAGAGGCGCTCTTGATGGCCGATGCCGGCGTCAAGGCCACGCAGTTCCTGCTCGACGACCTGAAGCGCCGTGTCAAGGAGGCCAGGGCGACCGACCCGCAGGCCGTGCGCGGCCTGCTCGTCGACGCGCTGGCCGAACTGCTGGCGCCGCTGGAGAAGGGCCTGGAAGTGGGCCGTTTCACGCCCACCGTGATGATGGTGGTCGGCGTCAACGGCGCCGGCAAGACCACCAGCATCGGCAAGCTGACCCGCCATCTCGCCGAGGCCAGCCAGAAAGTGCTGCTGGCCGCCGCCGACACCTTCCGCGCCGCGGCCCGCGAGCAATTGGGCGTGTGGGCCGACCGCGCCCAGGTCGAGATCATCAGCCAGGAGGGCGGCGACCCGGCGGCCGTGTCGTTCGACGCCGTCAACGCCGGCAAGGCCCGCGGTGCCGATGTCGTCATCGCCGACACGGCAGGCCGTCTGCCGACCCAGGTCCACCTGATGGAGGAGCTGAAGAAGATCAAGCGCGTCATCACCAAGGCCCAGGAGGGCGCACCCCACGAAGTGCTGCTGGTCGTCGATGGCAACACCGGCCAGAACGCGCTCAACCAGGTCAAGGCCTTCGACGAGGCCCTGGGCCTGACCGGCCTGATCGTCACCAAGCTCGACGGCACGGCCAAGGGCGGCGTGCTCGCCGCCATCGCGCGCGAGCGGCCCGTGCCGGTCTATTTCATCGGCGTGGGCGAGAAGCTGGAAGACCTCGAGACCTTCAGCGCCCGCGAGTTCGCCCGCGCGCTGCTGGAGTAAGACCCTCGAACTCGGTGCGTATCCAGGCCTCGAAGGCGTCGACGGCCGGCGCGCCGATGCGGGCCGGGCCGCGCAGCAGCCGATAGCCATAGGCCGAGGCCTGGGGCGCGCAGCGGGCCCGCACCAGGCGGCCTTGCTCCAGGTCCTCCGCGGCCAGCGCAAACGGCACCAGGCCAACGCCCAAGCCCGCCACCACCGCCTGCACCAGCAGGCCGCCATGGCTGTAGCTGCGCGAGAAGTCCAGATGCCGTCGGCTGGCGAGTCCCTCGCGTGCCAGCAGTTGCTGCCAGGCGGCCAGCCCGCCTTCTTCGTGCAGCAGGGGCTGGCGGAGCAGATCGGCCAGCGGCAACGGCCTGGCTGCGACCGCCGGGCTGCAGACGACGACCTGCTGCTCGGCATGCAAGGCCGGCCCGTCCATCGTCGCCAGGGGCTGGTAGCGCAGCGCGATGTCGCAGCCACCGCCATCCAGGTCGGACAGCTGGTCGCTGGCCTCCACGCGCACGTCCACGGCGGGATGGGCGGCCGTGAAGCGGTGCAGCCGCGGCACCAGGAACTTCATCGTCAGCGAATGCGTGCCCGACACGCGCACGGTGTGCGGGTCCTGGGTCTCGCGCAGCGCCAGCACCTGCTCGCGCAGTTCTGCCAGCAGGCGGCCGACGTTCTCGGCCAGCGCCCGCCCTGCGGGTGTGATGGCGACGTGGCGCGCATGCCGCACGAACAGGGCCAGGCCCAGAGACTGTTCCAGCCCCTTGATCTGCTGGCTCAGCGCGGCCGGTGTCTTGTGCAGTTCGGCCGCGGCGGCGCGAAAGCCGCCGTGGCGGGCGGCGGCCTCGAAATCGAGCAGGCCGGACAGGCTGGCGAGGGGCTGGGCCATGGCATGAGGGCAGGTTTTTCTGATCCTCAGGATAGCCAATTCCAGGTTTCGCTTCCGCCGCTGCAATAGAAAACTGCGATCCATCACTCCAAGGACGAGTCATGGGTCAAGAAATCCTGGTCATCGGTGGCACGCGCTACTTCGGCATCCGCCTCGTCGAGGCCCTGATCGCGGCGGGCGATCGGGTGACGATCGCGACGCGCGGCCGCACGCCCGATCCCTTCGGCAGCCGTGTGCGCCGCATCGCCGTGGACCGGACCGACGCGACGGCCATGCAGGCCGCCTTCCGCGACGCCCGCTTCGACGTGGTCTATGACCAGATGTGCTATCGCCCGGAAGAGGCCGCCCTTGCCGCCCGCCTGTTCGCCGGCAAGGTCGGCCGCTATCTGATGACGTCAACGATCGAGGTCTACGACGTGCTGCATGGCCGGCTGGCCAGGGCCTACCGCGAGGACGACCTTGATCTCGCGCAGGCCGTGGCTGAACCGCCGACTGCCTATGGCGAGGGCAAGCGCCGCGCCGAGGTGGTGTTGCTGGCGGCACGGGGCCTGCCGGTCGCGACGCTGCGCCTGGCCCATGTGCTGGGCGGCGCGGAGGACTTCACCGGACGCCTGCGTGGCTGCGTCGAGCGCGTGCTGCGCGGCGAAGCTTCGTCGCCGGCGGCGACAGCGGGTGAGACTTCGTTCATCGACGTGCCCGGCGTCGTCCAGCTGATGCTCTGGGCCGGCCGCCAGGACTTCATCGGCCCGCTCAACGTCGCCAGCCGCGGCACGCTGACCTCGGCCCAGCTGCAGGCGCGCATCGCCGCGCGGCTTGGCCTTGAGGCCTTGGGGGCCGCAGGCGTCGTCAGCGGCCCCTTCGACTACGCCGCACCCCATGCCCTGCACACCGGCCGCGCGACGGCCCTGGGCTGGCTCTTCGATCCGGTGGACGGCTGGCTGGATGCCCTCATCGACGCCCATGCTGCAGCGCTGGCCGGCGAAGGGGTGCTGCCGTGAGCGGCATCCAGCACCTGGGCGCCTTCCTGCTGGCGTCCCTGCTCGTCGTCGTCGTGCCGGGGCCGGCGACGCTGTATGTGCTGGGGCAGGCCCGCATGGCGCCGCAGCGAGCCGTACTGGCCGTGGGTGGCCTGGTGGCGGGCGACTTGCTGCTGATCACCGCGGCCGGGGTGGGGCTGGGGGCGTTGCTGCAGCAATGGCCGGCGGCCCTGCTGGCCTTGAGGGTGGGTGGCGCCCTTTATGTCGCGTGGCTGGGCGTGGCCATGCTGCGCAGTACGCCGGCGGCGGACGCACCCCCGGCAACCGCTGGCGGTCAACGCGCCTTCGGTCCCGCCCTGCTGCTGACGCTGCTGAATCCCAAGCCCATCCTGTTCTTCGGCGCCTTCTTCCCGCTTTTCCTGAAGGGCGATGGCAGCGACTGGCTGGGCGGCTTCCTGCGCCTGGGCCTGCTGTTCGAACTCGTGAACATCGGCTGGTTCGCGCTGCTGATCACGGCCGTGGCGCTGTTGCGCCGGCACGCCCGCGTGCCGGCCGGCCCCTGGCTGAACCGGCTGGGGGGACTCGGCCTGCTGGGCTGCGCGGCCCTGGTGCTGCTGGGCTAACGCCTCAGTGCGCGTGCGGCGTGTCGGCGTAGTAGCCGGAGGCGCGCTGCTTGGAGAAGAGCTTGTCGCGCAGGCGGTCGGCGGCTTCGTTCTGCCAGTCGCGGTCCCAGTGCGTGACGGCCAGCTCGGTGGCGCCCAGCACCCGCAGCAGCCGCTCGCGCTTGCGGGAATGGCGGGGCTGGTCCTCGGCGATGGGCAGCAGCACGACGGAGCGCACATAGCCATGCTCGTCGCACAAGGCGAAGTCGACCGTCAGCAGGCCGGTGCGCGACAGCCATTCCCGGTAGGAATACTGCTTGGGCACGCGCACCAGCTTGTGCAGGGGCACGTGGGCGAGCAGAAAGCCCTTGGGGTGCTCCAGGGCCAGGGCCAGCGCGATGCTTTTGTGCGCATGCCTTTCGGCGCTGACCAGCACGCGCGCGGCTGTCGGCGGCCAGTGCATCACGGTGTCGGCCGCATCGGCACGGCGGGGAGCACTGCGCTGTCCGGTGAGGGTGCTCAGCCAGGCGGGGAGGTGGAGATTCAGCATGCGGGGCACGCTAACGGCAGTGCCGGGTCTTGACCACGGCTGGCTGTCCCTTGAGCTTGGGACCAAGTGTGAGCAGGTGTGACGCCGGACAGTCCGGCGACGGTTTGGGTTCTGGTAGACCCTAGCGAGTAGCCCTTGGGGGGCGCTCGGCCCCCATCAATGAGGCGGTGTGTTGACGCTTACGGCGGAGGCTGACGGAAAAGTACGCGCGCGTCCCAAGCCCGGCCGACGCGTTGCAAAACCAGCCCCAGAAGTGACACGACGACGCCCACCGTCATGAAAAGTGCGGCGACGGAGCCCCAGCGGCCCATATCGTCGAGCAGCATGGCGACACCGAACAAGAAGGCCATGGCACCGGCGATGTAAAACGAGATGGATTGAATCAACCACAGCGGGCGGCGAGCCGCCAATTGACGCTTGCGGTGAATGCTTACCGCACGGTTTTCCACTTCACGAGCTTCTGCATGACTCGAAATGTCATGAATGCCTCGTGCAGCCAACTCAGTCATCAAGGCGGCTTTGGCCTCAGGAACGAGGTCGCTGCGGCTCGCTCGGTCGATCAGATCCTCGTCATGCAGGTGCCTGAAATGCTCGCTGTATTGCGACATGGGGCTGGCTCCGACCCTTTTCGATCACATCCCCGGCAGGCCCTTCATGCCGCCCATGCGCTTCATCATCTTCATGAGGCCGCCGCCTTTCATCTTCTTCATCATCCCCTGCATCTGGTCGAACTGGTTCAGCAGGCGGTTGACGTCCTGGATCTGCACGCCGGCGCCGGCGGCAATGCGGCGCTTGCGGCTGGCCTTGCTCTTGCCGTCCATCAGCAGCGTGGGCTGGGCGCGCTCCTTGGCGGTCATGGCGCGCAGGATGCCTTCCATGCGCTTCATGTCGCGCTCGGCGCGGTCCATGTCGGCCTGGCCGGGCTGCTTGTTGCCCATCATGTTCTGCGGCAGCTTGTCCATCAGGCCGCCGAGGCCGCCCATCTTCTTCATCTGCGCGATCTGCTGCAGGAAGTCGTTGAGGTCGAAGCCGCTGCCGCTCTTGAGCTTCTCGGCCATGGCCTGGGCGGAGGCCATGTCGACGTTCTGCGTGACCTGCTCGACCAGGGCCACGATGTCGCCCATGCCCAGCACGCGGCCGGCATGGCGGTCGGCGTCGAAGACCTCCAGGCCGTCGATCTTCTCGGACACGCCGGCGAACTTGATGGGCGCGCCGGTGATCTGGCGCACCGACAGGGCCGCACCGCCGCGCGAGTCGCCGTCCAGCTTGGTCAGGATGACGCCGGTCAGCGGCAGGGCTTCCTTGAAGGCCTTGGCGGTGTTGACCGCGTCCTGGCCCTGCATGGCGTCGACGACGAACAGCGTCTCGACCGGGTTCAGGACGCTGTGCAGCTCCTTGATCTCGGCCATCAGCGCTTCGTCGATGGCCAGGCGGCCGGCCGTGTCGACCAGCAGCACGTCGATGTAATGGCGCTTGGCGTAGTCGAGGGCGGCGAGGGCGATGTCGCGCGGCTTCTGGTCGGGCGTCGATTCGAACCATTCACCGCCGGCCTGGCGCGTGACCGTCTTCAGCTGTTCGATGGCGGCGGGGCGGTAGACGTCGGCGGAGACCGTCAGCACCTTCTTCTTGCGCTTCTCGATCAGGTGCTTGGTGAGCTTGGCCGTCGTCGTCGTCTTGCCGGCGCCCTGCAGGCCGGCCATCAGGATGACGGCGGGCGGCTGGGCGGCCAGGTTGATGTCGGCCACGCCCTCGCCCATGGTGGCGGCGAGCTCCTTGTGCACGACCGAGACCAGCACCTGGCCCGGGTTCAGCGAACCGACGACCTCCTGGCCGAGGGCCTTCTCCTTCACGCGGGCGATGAAGTCGCGCACCACGGGCAGGGCCACGTCGGCCTCGAGCAGGGCCATGCGCACTTCGCGCAGCATGTCCTGAACATTGCTCTCGGTGATGCGGGCCTGGCCGCGCATCGTCTTGACGAGGCGACTCAGGCGGTCGGTGAGGTTGGAAGCCATTGCTTTGGGGAGGGGTCTGTCCGGCCGGAATGGCGACAGGCCAAAAGTACACTGCAGCCATGAGTTTATCGCCCACCCCCCTCGGAGACGCCGCTGTGGCCGCGCAGGCCGTCGGGCCGGGGTTGGCACTGGCCGTGGCCAGCATGCTGGCCTTGCTGGGTTATGTCTGGGTGGGCCTGCTGCGTTCGCGGGCCGGCGACGCCGACGCCGCCGTGCGCCGGCCGCTGCGCTCCGTCCCGCCCATGGCCCTGGCCTGGACGGCCCAGTTCGTCGCTCTCTATATAGATATCAGCGGCTATGGCCTGGCCGAGCCCGGCGCGCGCTTCGGCTTTGCGCCGGCGCTGTCGATGACGGCCTGGCTGGTGCTGACGGTCTATCTGGTCGAAAGCCGCTTCCTGCCCCTGCACAGCGTGCGCCGCGTGCTGGCCTGGCTGGCGGCTGCCGCCGTGCTGCTGGCCTGGGGCTTCCCCGGCGAGAGCCGGCCGCAGGCCGCATCGCCCTGGGCGCCACTGCACTGGGTGCTGGGCCTGGCGTCCTACGGCCTGTTTGGCGTGGCGGTGCTGCATGCAGCGCTGATGAACCGCGCCGAATCGCAGCTGCGCCGCAAGCAGTCGACGCCGGCCGGCCTGCCGCTGCTGCGCCTCGAGCGCCTGACCTTCCAGTTCGTGGCCGCCGGCGTCGGCGTGCTGTCCCTGGCCATCGCTTTGGGCTGGTGGTTCACACCGGCCTGGCGCTGGGACCACAAGAACCTGCTCGCCGTGCTGGGCTGGCTGGTGCTGACCGGCCTGCTCGTCGGCCGCCGCATCTATGGCTGGCGCGGCCGGCGCGCGACGCGCTGGCTCTACGCCGGCGCCGCCCTGCTGCTGCTGTCCTATGCGGGGTCGCGCTTCGTGCTGGAGGTCATCCTGCAGCGCGGTGCCAATGGAGGCGGCGCATGAAGTACCTGTTGCTGCTGCTCGCTCTGGGCGTGCTTTTCTTCGTGCTGGGTGCGCGGCGCGCCAAGCCGCGCGAGCCCGAGCCGCGCGCGCCTGCGCCGCCCGCCCCGCCGCGAGCCATGCTGCGCTGCGCCGAATGCGGCACGCACCTGCCAGCCGACGAGGCCCTGCCCGGCAAGGGCGGCGTGTTCTGCAGCGCGGCACACCGCAACAGCTTCGAGGCCCGCGAGGGGCAGGCCTGACGGTGGCCGGCGCGGGGAGCTGGTTCGTCGAGCAGCCGCCGGCGGAGCCGCCGGCCGAGGCCAGCGCCTCCTTCGATCGCCTCTACCGTGCCTTTCTGGCCGCCCGGGCGGCCCTGGGCCTGGCCCTGGTGGCGGCCCAGCTGATTTCCGTCACGCTGGGAACGCTGCCGGCACGCTCGACGCTGGCCCTGAGCCTGTCCTATGCCGTCGCGGCCCTGGCCTTGTGGCTGGCGCCCCAGTTGCGCAGCGGCGCTTCGGCGCGCAGCCTGGCGCGCATCAGCAGCCCGCATTGGTGGAGTGCCATCGGTGTGGACCTGATCCTGTTCGGCGCGCTGCATGCGCTGGACCCGAGCGGCGTGAACTACGGCGCCCTCTTCGTCATGCCCGTGCTGATGGCGGCCGTGCTGAGCCCGCGCCGGCTGGCGCTGGCCACGGCTGCGATGGCGGCGCTGGGCCTGCTGGTTGCGGCGGGCTGGTCGCTGCTGGCCGGCCTGGACGTGGGTCTGAAGACCACGCAGGCCGGGCTGGTGGGCAGCGGCCTCTTTGCCGTCAGCCTGCTGGCCGGCGAGCTCAGCGCCCGCCTGGCCCGTGAAGAGAAGGCCGCGCGCGGCAGCCTCGCCCTGGCCCGCCAGCAGGAGCAGCTGAACCGCCTCGTCATCGACGAGATGCAGGAGGGCGTGCTCGTCGTCGACCGGCGCGGCCGCGTGCGGGCGATGAACCCGGCGGCCCATGCCCTGCTTGGGGCCGCCAGTGGCGAGCTGAGCTGGCAGCTGCGCGGGCGAGTCGATTGGCAGCCCCTGGTGCAGGCCCTGGAGCAGGCCCATGCGGGCAGCCCGGGCGGTGCCGGCGCCGAGGTCGATGTGGCGCTGTCCCTGGAAAGCGGGGCCACGCGCAGCCTGCGGCTGCGGCTGCGTTTCACGCGCCAGCGCGAGGGCAGCGAGGAGCTGTGCGTGCTCTTCGTCGAGGACAACCGCGAGCTGCTGGCACGCACCCGCCAGGAGAAGCTGGCCGCGATGGGCCGGGTGTCGGCCGGCATCGCGCACGAGATCCGCAACCCGCTTGCGGCAATAGCGCAGGCAAATGCGCTGATCGCCGAGGACGTGGCCGGCATGCGGGCCGAACAGCTGACGCGCATGGTGGCCTCCAATGTGCAGAGGCTCAAGCGCCTGGTGGACGATGTCGGCGAGCTGGCGCCCGGCGTGCAGCCCGACTCCCAGGCCCTGGACGCCGGCGCCATCGTGCAGGAGACCTGCATCGAATGGGCTCGCGTCAACGACGTGCGGCCTGGCGAGCAGAGCCGCTTCCGGCTGCAGATCGCCGCACCGGGCCTGATGGGCCTGTTCGACGCCGAGCATCTGCGCCGCATCCTCGTCAACCTGCTGGACAACGCCCACCGCCACGCCGAGCCTGGCGCGGGTGCCATCCAGGTCTCGCTGGACAGGGAGGGCGAGGCGCTCAATCTCGTCGTGCGCAGCGCCGGCCCGCCGGTGCCGCCCGAGATCGAGAGGCATCTCTTCGAGCCTTTCTTCTCGACGCGCAGCCGCGGGTCGGGCCTGGGCCTCTATATTTGCCGTGAGCTGTGCGAGCGCCATGGCGCTCACATCGACTACCGCCGCGCCACCGACCTGGCGGCCAACGAGTTCTGCGTGCGCCTGCGCACGCCACCATCCGCATGAGTACAACGCCTGCTCGCCTGCTGGTCGTCGACGACGAGCCCGACCTGCGCACGCTCTATGAGCTGACCCTGCTGCGCGAGGGCTATGAGATCGACAGCGCCGGTTCGGTGACCGAGGCCCTGGAGCATCTGCAGGCCGAGACCTACAGCGCCGTCATCACCGACATGAAGCTGCCCGACGGCTCGGGCCTGGCGCTGCTGCGCTGGCTCGAGCAGGCCGGCCGCACCGAGAAGGCCATCGTCATCACGGCCTTCGGTTCGGCCGAGAACGCCGTCGAGGCGCTGAAGGCCGGTGCCTTCGACTACCTGACCAAGCCAGTCGACCTGCGCCAGTTCCGCCTCGTCGTCGGTTCGGCCCTGGGCCGCGTGCTGCCCGAGCCGACGCCAGTGGCCGAGGCGCCGACGCCAGCTGCCGGACCCGCCACGGCGCTGCGCCTGGTGGGCGAGTCCACCGCCATCCGCGCGGTGCGGGCGCTGATCGACAAGGTCGCGCGCAGCATGGCGCCGGTGCTGGTGCAGGGCGAATCCGGCACCGGCAAGGAGCTGGTGGCGCGCGCCATCCACGACCACGGCGTGCGCGCCGAGGCACGCTTCGTCGCCGTCAACTGCGGCGCCATCCCCGAGAACCTGCTCGAGGCCGAGTTCTTCGGCTATCGCAAGGGGGCCTTCACCGGCGCCAACGAGGACCGCGAGGGCTTCTTCCAGGCGGCCGACGGCGGCACCCTCTTTCTCGACGAGATCGGCGACCTGCCGCTGGCCATGCAGAGCAAGCTGCTGCGCGTCATTCAGGAGCGCTCGGTGCGGCCCGTGGGCGCGACGGCCGAGAGCCCGATCAATGTGCGCATCCTCAGCGCGACGCACAAGGACCTCGCCGCCGAGGTCGCGGCCGGGCGCTTCCGCCAGGACTTGTTCTACCGCCTCAACGTCATCCAGATCCGCGTGCCGCCGCTGCGCGAACGCCTGGAGGACCTGGGGCTGATCAGCACGCGGGTGCTGACGCGCATCGCCCATGATGCCGGCGTGTCGCCGGCGCCGCGGCTCACGGCCGGCGCGCTGCAGACGCTGTCGCGCTATGCCTTCCCCGGCAATGTGCGCGAGCTGGAGAACCTGCTGCACCGCGCGCTGGCTCTGGCCGGCGGCGAGTGGATCGATGCCGACGACCTCGGCCTGCCCGACACGCTGCTCGACGAAGGGCGCACAGAGTCGCAGTTCGCGGCGCTGGACATGCCGGTCGAAGCGGCGCCGATGGGCGAGGGCGTGTCCCTGCCCGAGGAGCTGCCGGCGGACTTGGCGCGCTATCTCGACGAGGTCGAGCGCGCCATCCTGCTGCGCGCACTGGAGCTGCATCGCTTCAACCGCACGGCGGCGGCGGCCAGCCTGGGGCTGTCGCTGCGCCAGATCCGCTATCGCATGGCGCGTCTGGCCATCTCCGCTGGCGACAGCTGAGTGAAAAGCCCTCTCGGGATTTGCCCTCCTTGAATCGGTGGTGACCTCGTCGCCGCGCGCTGAGGACCCGCGACAAACTCAACAACGGCGCGGCTTTGCGGCCCGCTTTGGCTGGCAAACCCAGCACGCATGCGGGTCACGCGGAGCGAGTCTCGATTTGATCGGCATAAAGCCGGCATTGGGTCTTTTTCAATGCAAACCAAAGCCCCGGGTTGACACTAGGGATGTGGGCTCCCCATGGGGTCAAGCACTAGATATAGTGTTCTCTCGTGATATCCTGCTGACCCAGTCGACCCCATGACCATCCCCTCGGAATCGCTGTTTGCTGTGGCTTGGCCGCAGCAGCAATGCACCCGAGGACCAAGCCGGAACGCCGGCCTGGCAATGGACCGGCAGGGACGAAATACCCCACTGAAGCACCGCACGATGCGCTGGCCCGACCCTCGGGTTGCTGCCGCGCATTTGCCCGTCATTTCTCGATAAAGGATCACCTCATGCTGCATGAAGCCGCCACGGGCCAGGCCACCACCGCCTCGCCGTCGTCGCTGTCCCCGGTCGCGTTTGGATCCGACGCCGCCGCCCCCAGCGCCCCGACGCTGACGACCTACCAGGCCTACCAGATCATTCGCCGCAATGGCGCCGTGGTCTCGTTCGAGCCGAGCAAGATCGCCGTCGCGCTGATGAAGGCCTTCCTGGCGGTGCACGGCACCAGCGGCGCGGCCTCGGCCAGCGTGCGCGAGACGGTGGAACAGCTGACCCAGAACGTCGTGCGCGCCCTGCTGCGCTCGCGCCCGAGCGGCGGCACCTTCCATATCGAAGACGTGCAGGATCAGGTCGAGCTGGGCCTGATGCGCAGCGGCCAGCACGATGTGGCGCGCGCCTATGTGCTGTACCGCGAGCGTCGCACCCAGGAGCGTGCCGCCCAGGGCGAGGCCACGCGTGCCGCCGAGCCGCAGCTGATGGTGGTGGACCGCGGCGAGCGCCGCCCGCTGGACCTCGGCGCGCTCAAAGGCCTGATCGCCTCGGCCTGCGAGAACCTCGGCGCCGACGTCAAGCCCGAGCCGGTGCTGGCCGAGACCCAGCGCAATCTGTACGACGGCGTCGCCATCGACGAGGTCTACAAGGCCGCCATCCTGGCCGCCCGCACGCTGATCGAGAAGGACCCCGGCTACAGCCGCGCCACCGCCCGCCTGCTGCTGCACACCATCCGCCGCGAGATCATCGGCGGTGAAGTCACGCAGGGCGAGATGCAGGCGCGCTACGCCGAGTACTTCCCTGGCTATATCAAGAAGGGCATCGCCGCCGAGCTGCTGGACGAGAAGCTGGGCCAGTACGACCTGGCCAAGCTGGGCGCCGCGCTGAAGGCCGACCGCGACCTGCAGTTCGACTACCTCGGCCTGCAGACCCTGTACGACCGCTACTTCCTGCACATCGAAGACGTGCGCATCGAGATGCCGCAGGCCTTCTTCATGCGCGTCGCCATGGGGCTGGCCCTGGGCGAGATCGACCGCGAAGCCCGCGCCATCGAGTTCTATGAAGTGCTGTCCAGCTTCGATTTCATGTCGAGCACGCCGACCCTCTTCAACTCCGGCACGCGCCGCTCGCAGCTGTCCAGCTGCTACCTGACCACCGTCAGCGACGACCTGGACGGCATCTACGAGGCGCTGAAGGAGAACGCACTGCTGAGCAAGTTCGCCGGCGGCCTGGGCAATGACTGGACCCCGGTGCGCGCGCTCGGCTCCCACATCAAGGGCACCAACGGCAAGTCGCAAGGCGTCGTGCCCTTCCTGAAGGTCGTCAACGACACGGCCGTGGCCGTGAACCAGGGTGGCAAGCGCAAGGGCGCCGTCTGCGCCTACCTGGAAACCTGGCACCTGGACATCGAAGAGTTCCTGGACCTGCGCAAGAACACCGGCGACGACCGCCGCCGCACCCACGACATGAACACGGCGAACTGGATTCCCGACCTGTTCATGAAGCGCGTGATGGACGGTGGCCACTGGACGCTGTTCAGCCCCTCGACCTGCCCGGACCTGCACGACAAGTTCGGCAAGGCGTTTGAAGAGGCCTATGTCGGCTACGAGAACAAGGTCGACCGCGGCGAGCTCAAGCTCTTCAAGCGCATGCCGGCCAAGGACCTGTGGCGCAAGATGCTGTCGATGCTGTTCGAGACGGGCCACCCCTGGATCACGTTCAAGGACGCCTGCAATGTGCGCAGCCCGCAGCAGCACGTCGGCGTCGTGCACTCGTCCAATCTGTGCACCGAGATCACGCTGAACACCAACGACAGCGAGATCGCCGTCTGCAACCTCGGCTCCGTCAACCTGGCCCAGCACATCAAGGATGGCCAGATTGACCAGGCCAAGCTGAAGAAGACGACGCGCACGGCCATGCGCATGCTCGACAACGTCATCGACATCAACTACTACGCCGTCAAGAAGGCCCGCGACTCCAACCTGCGCCACCGTCCGGTCGGCCTGGGCATCATGGGCTTCCAGGACGCGCTGTATCAGCTGCGCACGCCCTACGCCTCTGAAGCCGCCGTCGAATTCGCCGACCGCTCGATGGAAGCTGTCTGCTATCACGCCTACTGGGCCTCGACCGAACTGGCCGAGGAACGCGGCCGCTATTCCTCGTACAAGGGCTCGCTGTGGGACCGCGGCATCCTGCCGATCGACTCCATCGACCTGCTGGCCGAGCAGCGCGGCGGCTATGTCGAAGTGGACCGCTCGACGACGCTGGACTGGAATGCGCTGCGCGGCCGCATCGGGACTTTTGGCATGCGCAACAGCAACTGCATCGCCATCGCGCCGACGGCCACCATCTCCAACATCATTGGTGTGGATGCCTCGATCGAGCCCTGCTTCGGCAATCTGTCGGTCAAGTCCAACCTGTCCGGCGAGTTCACCGTCATCAACGAATCGCTGGTGCGTGACCTCAAGGCCCTGGGCCTGTGGGACGACGTGATGGTCATGGACCTCAAGCACTTCGACGGCTCGCTGCGCCGCATCGACCGCGTGCCCGAGGACATCAAGGCCCTGTACGCGACGGCGTTTGAAGTCGACACCGTGTGGCTGATCGAAGCCGGCGCGCGCCGCCAGAAGTGGATCGACCAGGCGCAGAGCCTGAACATCTACATGGCCGGTGCCTCGGGCAAGAAGCTGGACGAGACCTACAAGCTGGCCTGGACGCGCGGCCTGAAGACGACCTACTACCTGCGCACCATCAGCGCGACGCAGGCCGAGAAGAGCACGGTCACGCGCTCGGGCCAGCTCAACGCGGTGTCTTCCGGCGCCGCGCCGGTGGCTGCCGCAGTCGCCGCTCCGGTCGCCACCGTCGAGTCCGAACTGCCGGCCACGGACATGAAGTTCTGCGCCATCGACGACCCCGGTTGCGAGGCCTGCCAGTAATCGAAGCGGCAGTGCGAACTTGTATAGACAAGTTCGCACTGCATGTTTTCGATGTCGTCGCGCAACAAACTTTGCGCGAATGATGCAAATAGCAGTTGCTGGTTCTTGTTGATTTGCACAAGCACTGCGGATAATTCGAAGTGATAGGAAGCACACCATGCTGGATTGGGACGAAGACCTGAAGTCCACTGATACCCCCACCGCGAAGCCTCTCGCGGCCATGCCTTCGGCGACTCAATCGCACGGAGCTGCCAGCGTCTCGATTCCCGCTCCTCAACTGTCCGGTGAGTCCACGACCGCGCGTCGTGTGAAGGCCGCGGACAAGCGCATCATCAACGGCCAGACCGATGTGAATCAGCTGGTGCCGTTCAAGTACAAGTGGGCCTGGGAGAAGTACCTCGCCACCTGCGCCAATCACTGGATGCCGCAGGAAGTGAACATGAGCCGCGACATCGCGCTCTGGAAGGATCCCAACGGCCTGACCGAAGACGAGCGCCGCATCATCAAGCGCAACCTCGGCTTCTTCGTCACCGCCGACTCGCTGGCCGCCAACAACATCGTGCTGGGCACCTACCGCCACATCACGGCGCCCGAGGCTCGCCAGTTCCTGCTGCGCCAGGCCTTCGAAGAAGCCATCCACACCCACGCCTATCAATACATCGTTGAGAGCCTGGGCCTGGATGAGAGCGAGATCTTCAACGCCTACAACGAAGTCCAGTCCATCCGCGACAAGGACGAGTTCCTGATCCCCTTCATCGGCGCGATCATGGACCCGAACTTCAACACCGGCACGCCCGAGAACGACCAGACCCTGCTGAAGAGCCTGATCGTCTTCGCCTGCCTGATGGAAGGCATGTTCTTCTACGTCGGCTTCACGCAGATCCTGGCGATGGGTCGCCAGAACAAGATGACTGGTGCTGCCGAGCAGTACCAGTACATCCTGCGCGACGAGTCCATGCACTGCAATTTCGGCATCGACCTGATCAACCAGATCAAGTTGGAGAACCCGCACCTGTGGACGGCCGAATTCAAGGCCGAGATCAAGGCGCTGTTCCTGAAGGCGGTCGAGCTGGAATACCGCTACGCCGAGGACACCATGCCGCGCGGCGTGCTGGGCCTCAATGCCTCGATGTTCAAGGGCTATCTGCGCTTCATCGCCAACCGCCGTGCGGTGCAGATCGGCCTCGAAGCCCTGTTCCCGAACGAAGAAAACCCCTTCCCGTGGATGTCCGAGATGATCGACTTGAAGAAGGAACGCAACTTCTTCGAGACGCGCGTCATCGAATATCAATCGGGCGGGGCCCTGAGCTGGGACTGAACCCCAGCCGCAACCCGATCAAGACCTGGCCAATGCAGTCACCGAGCGAAACCCGCATCAACACCCTCGAGGTGGCGGGGCTGCATGGCGATCCCATTCACCGTATCGAGGCGTTCCTCCTGAGCGACTCTCGGACGGTGAATAACCGTATCTGCACGGACCGGTCCGTGCAGGACGGTGTCTTTTCCACTTGATCAAGGAGAAAACCATGGCAACTGCGAAGACCCCGGCTAAGGCCGCACCGAAGAAGGCCGCCGCCAAGAAGGCAGCCCCCGCGAAGAAGGCCGCTCCGGCCAAGAAGGCCGCTCCGGCCAAGAAGGCCGCTCCGGCCAAGAAGGCTGCTCCGGCCAAGAAGGCCGCTCCGGCGAAGAAGGCTGCTCCGGCGAAGAAGGCCGCTCCGGCCAAGAAGGCCGCTCCGGCGAAGAAGGCTGCTCCGGCCAAGAAGGCCGCTCCCGCCAAGAAGGCTGCTCCGGCCAAGAAGGCCGCTCCGGCGAAGAAGGCCGCTCCGGCCAAGAAGGCTGCACCCGCCAAGAAGGCCGCTCCGGCCAAGAAGGCTGCTGCTCCCAAGAAGGCTGCTGCGCCGAAGAAGGCCGCTCCCAAGAAGGCTGCCGCTCCCAAGAAGGCCGCTGCCAAGCCTGCCGCGAAGCCTGCTGCCAAGAAGGCCGCTGCTCCGAAGAAGGCTGCCGCCAAGCCTGCCCCTGCGGCCAAGCCTGCCGCTGCTGCGCCCGCTCCTGCGGCCAAGACCGCTCTGAGCCCGCAAGCTGCCTGGCCCTTCCCGACCGGCAACAAGCCCTAATCAGGCGATACGCTGACTCATCCCCGGGTGGCTTGTCCACCCGGATCCTGGTGAATCAGACAGCCCGGCCCGAGTTACTCGGTGCCGGGTTTTTTATTGGCCGATGCGCGCGCTTTGGTGCCGATGCATCTGCTAACGGCTGCATCCGGGGACGCGGCGTGGTCCTACAGGGCCGGCGGCCGTGGCGGCCTAGAGTTGTTTCCGGGGCGCAGACCCCTTGCTACTCTCCCCGCAGCACGACAGCGTGTCCGGCCGGCGTCTGACGTTGACCGATGTGCTCGAGTCTCAGGGACGCGCAAGGACTCTGCGCCCTTTCCCATGGCAGTGCGGCGCCGGCCGCCACCGTCAGGGATAAAAGATGTTGACGCTGTAGCCGCTGACCTTCTGCCCGCCCGTGCCGAACACCAGGCTCAGGGCCTGCTCGGAGTCGGCATTGACGTGGGTCAGCACGGGGCTCAGGGTTTCCGGGCCCAGCACGCGACGCGCGAAGGGTGCGCCACTGCTGTCGGTGAGGCTGAGCTCCACCCACGGAGCGGCGACATCCACACCCGTCTTGTTGCGCAGCGACAGGTTGAGCTTGTAGCTGCCCGTGCCGATGGGGCTGAGCGATGTGGCGTCGATGCTGAGCGCTTCGATGCGCCGCCAGGGCTTCACCTCGCAGCCCGTCACCCCGCAGAGGGCCTTCAGGGGCTCGCGCATGGGCGGGTGCAGGGCGGCGATGGCATCGCGGAAGTGCAGCGTGACCTGCAGGGCGAGCAGGGTGGCGCACACCAGGGACGCGGCGCCGAGGGCGACGCGCACGCCCGGGCGGCTCCAGCGCGCCGTGCTTTCGGCCTGGCGCATGAACTCGGGCACGGCATCGGTCGGTGCTGCCTCGGCCTTCAGCGCCTTGGCGGCCTTGGGCGGCTTGGCTGCCTTGACCGGCTTGCCGGGCCGCTCGGCGGGCTCGGCGGTGATGGGTGCCATCTCCGCCATCGAGGGTTCGGGCTCGGCCTCGCGGGCCACCATGGGCGACGGCACGATCAGCGGGTCGCTGGCCGCGTCGTCTTCCACCCAGCGGGGCTCGGGCCTGGACTCCGTGCGGGTGAACTCCGAGGGCCAGCCAGTGGGCAGGGCTTCGCTGCGAGGCTCGGGCTCGGGCGGTGGCATCCAGTCTGGCGGCGGTGTGTAGACCGGCACCGATGGGGGCGGTGGCGGAGGCGGCGGCAGTGGTTCGGGCTCGGGCTCGGGCGCGACGGCCGCCGGTGCGTAGGGCACGGGCCAGGGCGGCGGCGCCTCGCGCTCGATGTCGAACAGCAGTTCGCGGGCGTCGAAGATCTCGGCGCAACGGCCGCAGCGCACCCAGCCGTCGGACACGCGCAACTGGTCCTCGACGATCCTGAAGATCGTCCCGCAGGCGGTGCAGCGAGTCGCGAGGCTCATGCGGCTCGTTGGGCTGTCATGAGGATCCAGCCATCCTCTTCATCGCTGACCTCGAGGGCCAGCCACGGTGCGTAGGCGGCCTTCAACTCGTCGGCCTGGCGGCTCAGGATGCCGGCCAGGATGAGGTTGCCGCCCGGCGCGACATGAGCGCAGAGCAGGGGCGCCAGCAGTTTCAGCGGCTGGGCCAGGATGTTGGCGATGACCAGTGGGTACTCGCCCTGGGCCAGTTCGGGCAGGCCCGGGTTCAGCGTGACACCGTTGGCCGTCGCGTTGTCTCGCGAGGACGTGATGGCGGCGGGGTCGATGTCCACAGCGTCGATGCTGGTGGCGCCATGCAGGGCCGCGCCGATGGCGAGGATGCCGGAACCGCAGCCGTAGTCGAGCACGCGCGGCCACGCTTGAACGTGGGTCGCGATCCAGCGCAGGCACATGCGCGTCGTCGGATGCGTGCCGGTGCCGAAGGCCAGGCCCGGATCCAGGCGCATGACGCGCTGGGCCTGCGGCGGCGCCTGGTGCCAGCTCGGCACGATCCAGAACTCGGGCGTGATCTCGACCGGCGCGAACTGGCTCTGCGTCAGGCGGACCCAGTCCTGTTCGGGCACGGACTGGATGGCCTGCACATGCACATCGGCCGCCCAGTCCTGGGCCAGGACCAAGGTGGCGGCCTCGGTGGCTTCGGGTTCGCTGGGGAAGAGGGCCTTGACGACCGACCGTTCCCAGCCTGCCGCCGGAGCGGGCATGCCGGGCTCACCGAAAAGTGCGTGCTCGGCGTCGGTGTCGGCATCGGCGTCCTCAACCGAGACGGCGAGCGCGTCGATCTCCATCAGCGCGTCGCTGACGATCTCGACGTCGGCCTCGCGGCAGACCAGCGCAAGTTCAAACAGGTGACTCATGCGCCCTATTGTCCCGCGAGTGCCGCCGCCTTCATCGCTTGTGTGCAGCCATCCAGCCTTCGAGGTAGTGGATGGAGGTTCCACCCTCGATGAACTTGGCGTCCGCCATCAGCTCGCGGTGCAGCGGGATGTTGGTCTGGATGCCTTCGACCACCGTCTCGCTCAGCGCGATGCGCATGCGGGCCAGGGCCTGCTCGCGGGTGTCGCCGTGGACGATGATCTTGCCGATCATGGAGTCGTAGTTGGGCGGCACGAAGTAGTTCGTGTAGGCATGCGAGTCCACGCGCACGCCGGGGCCGCCGGGTGCGTGCCACATCGTGATGCGGCCGGGCGAGGGCACGAACTTGACCGGATCCTCGGCGTTGATGCGGCACTCGATGGCGTGGCCGCGCATCTCGATCTGGCGCTGCGTGAAGGGCAGCTTCTCGCCGGCCGCGATCCTGATCTGCTGCTGCACGATGTCGATGCCCGTCACCATCTCGGTGACCGGATGCTCCACCTGCACGCGGGTGTTCATCTCGATGAAATAGAACTCGCCGTTCTCGTACAGGAACTCGAAGGTGCCGGCGCCGCGGTAGCCCATCTTCTTGCAGGCGGCGGCGCAGCGGTCTCCCACCTTCTCGATGGCGCGGCGGGGAATGCCGGGTGCCGGCGCCTCTTCGATGATCTTCTGGTGGCGGCGCTGCATGGAGCAGTCGCGCTCGCCCAGCCAGACGGCGTTCTTGAAGGTGTCGGCGAGGATCTGGATCTCCACATGGCGCGGGTTCTCCAGGAACTTCTCCATGTAGACCTCGGGGTTGCCGAAGGCCGCACCCGCTTCGGCGCGCGTCGTCTGCACGGCGTGCACCAGGGCCGCCTCGGTGTGCACGACGCGCATGCCGCGTCCGCCACCGCCGCCGGCTGCCTTGATGATGACCGGATAGCCTACCGTGCGGGCGATCTTGATGATCTCCTTGGGGTCCTCGGGCAGGGCGCCTTCGGAACCGGGCACGCAGGGCACGCCGGCGCGGATCATGGCCTGCTTGGCCGAGACCTTGTCGCCCATCATGCGGATGGACTCGGGCGTCGGGCCGATGAAGGTGAAGCCGCTGCGCTCGACGCGCTCGGCGAAGTCGGCGTTCTCGCTCAGGAAGCCGTAGCCGGGGTGGATGGCCTCGGCATCGGTCACTTCGGCCGTCGCGATGATGGCCGGCATGCTGAGATAGCTCTGGGCCGACGGCGCGGGGCCGATGCAGACGGCCTCGTCGGCCAGGCGCACATATTTGGCGTCGCGGTCGGCCTCGGAGTAGACGACGACGGACTTGATGCCGAGTTCTCGGCACGCTCGTTGGATGCGGAGGGCAATCTCCCCCCGATTCGCGATCAGGACTTTCTTGAACATCAGAAGCCCCCGCTTATTCGATGACGAACAGCGGCTGACCGAATTCGACCGCCTGGCCGTTCTCGCACAGGATCTTGGTGATCGTGCCGCTCTTGTCGGCCTCGATCTCGTTCATGATCTTCATCGCCTCGATGATGCAGATGGCCTCGCCTTCCTTGACCTGCTGGCCGACGTCGGCGAAGGCCTTGGCATTGGGGCTGGAGGCACGGTAGAAGGTACCGACCATGGGCGACTTGACGATGTGGCCGGTCTCGACCGGCGCCGCGGCAGCCGGTGCGGCGGCGGCGACTGCAGAGGCCACGGGGGCGGCGGCATGGACGACCGGCGCGGCGGGGGCTGCGGTATAGACCGGTTGCATGGTCACGGCGGCGGCCGGGTCGGACTTGACGATGCGGACCTTGCCGTCGGCCTCGGTGATTTCCAGCTCGGAAATATTGGATTCCGAGACCAGGTCGATCAGGGTTTTGAGCTTGCGCAGGTCCATCGTGGCTCCAGGCTGTGTTGTTGTTGTGGGGGAAGGAAAGGAAGGCCGGCAGCGCTTCAGGCGCCGGCGGCTCCCAACGAATCGAGGGCGTGGCGCAGGGCGAGGCGGTAGCCGTTGGCACCCAGGCCGCAGATGACACCCACCGCCAGCTCGCTCACATAGCTGTGATGCCGGAAGGCTTCGCGGCGGTGGATGTTGGACAGGTGGACTTCGATGAAGGGCAGCTCCGCCGCCGCCAGCGCGTCACGGATGGCGACGCTGGTGTGGGTGTAGGCGGCCGGATTGATGAGGATGAAGCGCGTGCCGTCCGTGCGCGCAGCCTGGATGCGATCGACCAGGGCGCCTTCGTGGTTGCTTTGGAAGCTCACCAGGCTGGCGCCTGCATCTTTCGCGATCGTGCTCAGTTCAGCATCGATCTGGGCCAGGGTCTGCGCGCCGTAGACCTCGGGCTCGCGGGTGCCGAGCAGGTTGAGGTTGGGGCCATGCAGGACGAGAACTTGCATCAAACGCGTGGAGACGCACCAGCCCGAGGGTCTAGAGAGCCGCCACTAAATTGAGGAAGGGCGAACTTTACGCGTTTTGGCGCCGATTTCCCGCTGGATAGGGAAATTCTCGGGGTGGCCTAGGTTTTGGCCAGTTGGCGCAGCTCTTCGAGGCGGCTGACCCCCAGGCGACGCCAGCTGATCTCGCCGGTTTCGTCGAAGATGACGGAAAAAGGCAGGCCGCCGGAGGGGTTGCCGAGCTCGCGCACCAGGCTCAGGCCTTCGGGGCCGGCCAGGGCGATGGCGAAGTCCAGCGGGTTCTTTTGCAGGAAGGCCTTGACCGGCTCGGGCTGGTCAACGGCCAGGCCCAGCACCTGCCAGCCCTTGCCCCTGGCTTCCTTGTAGAACTGGTTGATCTCCGGCAGCTCCTTCACGCAGGGCGGGCACCAGGTCGCCCAGAAGTTCACCAGCAGGGGTTTGCCGCGCCAGCGGGCGACATCGATCTGCGCGCCGTCGACGCCGGCGAAGCGGCGCGCCCAGAAGGCCTGGGCCAGGGCCGAGGCCTGGGGCGGATTCAGCTGGCGCCAGGCGAAGGAGGCGCCCAGGGTGGCGGCGCCGACGCCGGCGCTGGCCAGCAGGATGCGACGGGTGGTGGGGCTCATTCGGCGTCCAGCAGGGTTTTCAGCGCGGCGAGGTCGCCGCGTTCGGTGCGCCCGCGGACATCGGGCTTCAGCGCGCCGCGCAGGTCGTCGAAGTCCAGGATGGTCAGGCACAGCGTCACGCGCTCGCCGAGGGCGGGGCAGGGCGCGTCCAGGATCAGCATGTCGACCTGGCGGCCCCGGCCGGCCGACGTTTCGGCCACGTCGAAGTCCAGGCCCCGGTCGATCAGGGCGATCTCGGCCGCCTTGCTGTCATCGCAATACAGCTGCAGATGGACATTCGACAGCCGCGTCGCGGTGCCGCGCCAGACGGCGCCGGTCAGGTGGGGGCGGAACTCGGCCAGGCGATCCATCCACAGCGCCGCCAGCTCGCGCAGCGCGCGCAGCTCGCCGGGCTGGGTGTCGGCATGGAATATGGCGATGTGCTCGCGCACGGCGTCTTCGACCTCGTCATTGCCGGGCAGGGCGGCGCGCGGTGCGCCCAGGTCGCGGGCGGCGCGCTGCTTGGCCGGTCCCCAGTCCATGCCCTCGTCGACGATGAGTCGGGCCGCGGCGGCGGCAATCTCTTCTGAATCACTCATGGCCGGATCAGGGGAGTTGGGCGCTGTTCATGCGGCCGGTGATGATGCCGGCGCGTCCCAGCACATAGGGCGAGGCGGGCTGGCGCTCGAAACGTTTGGGCGCCGGCAGCATGACGGCCAGGCGGGCGGCCTCGAAGGCCCCGAGCCGCGCCGCGTCGGTGCGGAAGTAGTGGCGGGCCGCGGCCTGGGCGCCGAACAGGCCTTCGCCCCATTCGACGCTGTTCAGATAGATCTCCAGGATGCGGCGCTTGTCCAGCAGGCCCTCCAGCATCAGCGTCAGGATCAGTTCCTGGCCCTTGCGCAGCAGCGTGCGCTCGCCGGACAGGAAGAGGTTCTTGGCCAGCTGCTGGGAGATGGTCGAGCCGCCGACGACCTTGGCGGTCGGCTTGCCGCGCGCCTCGGCACGGGCCTGCGCCTTCTCGTTCTTCTTCCAGGCGCCCTTGAGCGCGTCCCAGTCGACGCCGCCGTGCTCGGCAAAGCCGTCGTCTTCGCTGGCGATGACGGCGCGCTTCAGCGTCGTGGCGAGCTGGGCGTCGTCCACCCACTGCTGAGCCCAGGCGACCTGCTGCTTCTCCTTCATCAGGCGCACGGCCTCGCTGCGCTGGAAGCTGGTCGACTGCGGCGCGATGAAGCGCATCATCAGGATGCGGCCGGCAAACCAGAGCTGCAGGCACAGCACGGCCAGGGCCAGCACGGCGACCAGGCGGCCGACATGGCGCATCACAGTGTCGCCCTCAGCGCTTTCAGTACGGGCGCCGTGTCCGGACGCATACCGCGCCAGAAGAAGAAGGCCTCGGCCGCCTGCTCGACCAGCATGCCCAGCCCATCGCGCGGCTCGGCGCCATGGGCGGCGGCCCAGTCCAGGAAGCCCTGGGCCTTGGGGCCATACATCATGTCCAGCGCCAGGGCGCCCGGCTTGAGGACGCGGGCGTCCACCGGCGAGGCCGCGCCGGCCAGGCTGGTGCTGGTGGCGTTGACGACGATGTCCTGGGCAGGCGGCGCGTCGGCCAACGTGGCCGCGGCAAGCGGCACGCCCAGGTGGGCATGGCTGGCAACCAGGGCTGCGGCCTTGTCCACCGTGCGATTGACGACGGTGATCCGCGCTGGCTTGGCAGCGATCAGGCTGCCCAGCACGCCTGCTGCTGCACCACCGGCCCCCACCAGCAGCACATGCAAACCTTCAAGCGGACGGCGGGCATTGCGCTGGATGTCGTTGACCAGGCCGGCGCCGTCCGTGTTGTCGCCCACCCAGCCGCCTTCGTCGAAGCGCAGGGTGTTGACGGCGCAGGCCAGCGCCGCGCGTTCGGTGTGCTCGGTAGCCAGCGCGAACGCGTCGAACTTGAAAGGCACGGTGATATTGCAGCCCTTGGCGCCCGCGCCGGCGAAGCTGCGCAGCGTCGCCTCGAAGGCGTCCAGCGGGGCGAGCAGCCTCTCGTAGGCCAGGGTCTGGCTCGTATGCTCGGCAAACATTGCATGGATGGCCGGCGAGCGGCTGTGCTCCACCGGATTGCCGACGACGGCGTATCTGTCTGTCATTGCGGCTGCCCCTGCAGGGTCGTTTCCAGGTTCTCGTCACGCGTGAACTTGAAGCGCGAGGTGATGACCAGCACCTCGGCGCCGCGCAGCATCTCCTTGGTGAAGTTGCCGAAGGGCGAGGCGGCCTGCACGATGGCGATGGCGCGGCGGTCCAGCGTGGTGTTGCCGCTGGAGGCGACGATCTCGGTCTCGATGACGCGGCCCTTGTGGTCAATGTGGATGTTCATGGTCAGCTCGCCATAGAGCTTCTTGCCGCGCGACTCGGGAAAGTCGCGCGTGCCGCGTTCCTCGATGCGGCGGCGCAGGCCGTCGTAATACTGTGCATAGACCACCTCGCGCGTGGCCGGGCTCACATAGCGCTTGCGCGGCCGGGCGCTTTCCTCGTTGACGCGCTTCTCGATCTCGGCGAGCAGGTCGACGAGCTGGCGGCGCTTCTCGGCCACGGCGCGCTCGGCGGCGTCGGTCTTCTCGCGGCGCGGATCGGGTGGCGGCAGCAGGGCCAGCTCACGCCTGACCTGGGTCAGCAGTTGCTGCTGCTGTTGCTGCAGCTGGGCGATCTGCGAACTCTGCGACTCGGCCGCGTCGCCGACCTCGTTCTGCCGCGCCGGTGGCAGCGGCGATGTGGCGCGGCCCACCTCGGTGTTGCCGCCGCCCGCCAGATTGGCCTGGGCGAGTGCCTGGGCCTTGGCGGGCGCCTCGTTGGAGCGGGTGTTGACGAGCACCACCTCCAGCGGCGTGTCCTGGAAGATGCGGTTGAAGGTCTCGGGCGCGGCGATGCGCAGGCTCAGCAGCGCGGCATGCACGCCGAGCGAAAACGCGAGCGCGATCTGCAGCGTGCTCGGTTTGCGCATTTCAGCTTTGTGATGCGGCGGCGGCCGGCTCGGCTTCGCTGCTGCCGTCGTTCAGGTCGATGGCCAGCGTCAGCGGGGCGGCGGCGGCTTCGAGTTCGTCCTCGTCGCCCTCGGGCTCTTCGCTGGTCGCGGCTTCGTCGAGGCGCTCGATCAGCGAGGCATGCACATCCAGCGTCATCTCGTCCAGGCCGGTGATGCGCACCTTCACATGGCTGCCGCGCGGCAGCGGCTCGCAGCCCAGGGCCTTGAAGACCAGGGGCAGGTCGTCGGCGCGCACCAGGCCTTCCTTCATGACGGTGGCGGTCAGCTCGGTGGTGCCGTTCTGCTGCAGCCAGCGCAGCGTCCAGAAGCGCTCGATGCCGTTCTGGAAGCCGTTGTAGGCCGCGTAGGCGGCCTCGAAGCCCGAGATGATGGAGAAGAGCTGGGCGTCCTTGGGCTTGAAGGGCGCGACCAGGGCCGCCGTCTTGCCGTGGCGGGCGGCGGCAATGATCTGCCACTGGTTGGCCAGGTCGACGTAACGGCGCAGCGGCGAGCTGGCCCAGGTGTAGCTGGACACCCCCATGCCGGCATGGGGCAGGGCCTTGACGCCCATGCGCACCTTGATGCCGGGCGCCAGGCTGGCCTGGCTGCGGTAGATGCCGGGCAGGCCCAGCTCGGCCAGCCAGCCGCCCCAGGCGGAATTGGCCAGGATCATGGCTTCGGCGACGATGAGGTCCAGCGAGCTGCCGCGGGCGCGCACGCTGATCTCGACGGATTCCGTGCCGTTGGGTGCTTCGGACCGTTCGCCGGCGAGGCGGAAGTTGTAGTCGGGCCGGTTGAAGTTCTCGGGCTTGCCGCGCACCACCTCGCGCTGGGCCTTGAGATGCTTGGCCAGGCGCCAGGTGAAGGCGAGTTCCGGTGCAAACAGGTAGTCGGCCGGCGCTTCGCCCGACAGCGTGGCGTCGGTGACGATGCCGTCCAGCTTGTCGTGGCGCAGGTTGGCTGCGATGTGCACGCGCTCCAGCTTGGTCTCGCGGGACTTGATCTCGAAGCTGGTCTCGTCCATCGTGAAGTAGATGGACACGGCCGGGCAGTCGCGGCCCTCGATCAGCGTGTAGGCCTGCACGACCTCGTCGGGCAGCATGGTCAGCTTCCAGCCCGGCATGTAGACGGTGGACAGGCGCTCGCGGGCGACCTTGTCGATAGCCGAATCCGGCGTGATGGCCAGGCCGGGTGCTGCGATGTGCACGCCGAAGGTGACGGTGCCCGTGCCCAGGCCCTGCACCGACAGCGCATCGTCGATTTCGGTGGTCTGCGAGTCGTCGATGGAGAAGGCGCGAACCGGGCTCAGCGCCAGGTCGTCCTTGATCTCCGGCGCCGTCAGGGCCGGGAAGCCCACGCCCTTGGGGAAGTTCTCGAACAGGAAGCGCTTCCAGTGGAACTGATAGGCGCTGGTGATGGCACCCGCGCCCTGCAGCAGATCCAGCGGCGCCTTGTGCGAACGCTTGCTGGCTTCGACGACGGCCTTGTATTCGGGGCCGTTCTTGTCGGGCTTGAACAGGATCTTGTAGATCTGGTCCTGGATGGGCTGGGGGCAGGCGCCCTTGACCAGTTCCTCGGCCCAGGACTCGATCTGCAATTGCTGCTGGCGCTTGCGCTCGATGCCGAGCAGGGCGGCCTTGACGATGTCCTCGGGCGCCTTCTTGAACTGGCCCTTGCCGGCACGGCGGAAGTAGTGGGGGGCGTCGTAGAGGCGGAACAGGGCGGCGGCCTGCTGCACGATGCCGGCCTTGGCGTCGAAATAGTCGCGGGCCAGGTCGGCAAAGCCGAAATCACCCTCGGGGGCGAATTCCCAGGCCAGGTCCAGGTCGATGTCGTCGGCCAGCTTGCGGGCATCCGCCAGCAGCACGGCGGGTGCCGGCTGCTCGAACTTCAGCAGCACATTGGCCGACTTGACCTTGACCCGCTTGCCCGAGTCCAGCTCCACCTGCAGCGAGGCATCGGCCTCCGACATCACCCGGCCGGCGAGGAATTTCCCGGCGTCATCAAAAAGCGCAAACATAAGCGAGGGATTGTCGCCTCAGTTGTCCGAGGGCCCGGCCGTCCCAACGTATTCGGGCCGAGCGCTGGGCCTGCCATTGGCCAGAGGCCAATGTCCTTCCGTACGCACAAGCAGTCCGCAGGGACTGCTTGCGTCCGACTCCAGTTCACCGAGCCGGCCTGCTTAGACAGTCATGCCTCCGGACACCTCGATGACCGCGCCGTTGACATAGCTCGCTTCGTCGCTCGCAAGGAACGCATAGACATTGGCGATCTCCTCGGGCTTGCCCAGGCGCTTCAGCGGCACATGGGCGCGCATCTCGTCCAGCACCTTGTCGGGAATGGTGCCGAGGATGGGGGTGTCGATGAAGCCGGGCGCCACCGCATTGACGCGCACGCCCTTGGGGCCGAGCTCGCGGCTCCAGGTCTTGGTGAAGCCGATGACGCCGAACTTGGCCGCCGCGTAATTGGTCTGGCCGAAGTTGCCGTAGATGCCGACCACCGAAGAGGCATTCAGGATGACGCCCGAGCCCTGGTGCACCATGGTGTCGGCCACGGCCTGGGCGCAGTGGAAGACGCCGCGCAGGTTGACGTCGATGACGGCGTCGAACTGGGCCAGCGTCATCTTCTGCAGCCGGGCGTCCTTGGTGATGCCGGCGTTGTTGACCAGCACGTCGACGCGGCCAAAGTCGGCCAGCACGGCGGCCACCATCAGGTCGACCGACACGCGGTCGGCCACGTCCAAGGTGTAGCCCTGGGCCGTGGCGCCGAGCTTCTCGCAGGCCTGGACGGCCGCGTCGACGCCCTCGGGGCGCAGGTCGCAGACGATGACGGTGGCGCCCTCGCGGGCGAACTTCAGCGAAGTGGCCAGGCCGATGCCCTGGGCCGCGCCGGTGATGATGCAGACCTTGTTCTGGAGTTTCATGGCTTCGTCAGGAATTCCGTCAGGGGTTGCAGATGGTCGTCGAAGTCGGTGAGGCCATGATCGCTGCCTTCCAGCACCTCGCCGTCGCAGCCAGCGTAGCGGGCCAGCATCTCGCGCCAGTCCAGCAGCTCGTCGCCCTTGGCGATCAGCGCGTAGTAGCGCGCCGGGTTGTGCAGGCGCGACGGCGGCGTCAGCGCGGCCAGTTCGGCCACATGCCGGGCGGTGAACTCGAACTGCAGCTGCGGGTCGTGCCAGCCGGTCAGCGTGCCGATGTGGCGGGCGAGGTCGCGGGCCGGGTCGACGGCCGGGTTCAGCACGGCGGCGCGCCAGCCGCGATGGGCCGGCTGTTCGGCGACAAAGGTGGCATAGAAGCCGCCCAGGGAGCTGCCGATGACGGCCGCGCCGGTGGCGGGCCAGCCCTGGATGAGGCCGGCGACCAGTTCCATGGCCTCCAGCGGTGAGGGCGGCAATTGCGGCGCGACGAAGCTCAGGCCCGGCTGCCCGGCCGCCCACGCAGCCATGCGGCGCGCCTTGGCCGAGGCCGGCGAGGAACGAAAGCCGTGCAAATAGAGCAGATGTGTGAGTTCCATGACGGAAGTTTTGATGTGAATTTTTGTGCCCCTGCGACGGGGGAGGACTCGGATTGACGTGAGTGTCGCCGCCAGCCACAGTGCCTGCCTTTCCGCAATCCCGGACCCGTCCTCATGATTCCGACGCCCCGCACCGCCCTGGCCACCGCCGCCCTGCTTGCACTGGCCGCGGTCGCCCAAGCCCAGACCCCGCCCGCGCCTGCCGCCGCCGCTTCGGGGCCTGCCGCCGCCGCCCGCCCGCCGGTCGACCCCACCGCCCCCAAGCCCTTCGCCGATGTCATCAAGGGCGCCAAGGAGCAGCCTGGCCTGTTCCCGATCTGGCGCAAGGACGAGAAGGTCTGGATCGAGATCCCCAAGGAAGCCTTCAACAAGCCCTTCCTGTTCAGCGTCAACGTCGCCAACTCCGTCGGCGAGCGCGGCCTCTACGCCAGCCAGATGCTGGGTGACGAGATGGCCGAATGGCGCCGCATCGGCAACCATGTGCAGCTGATCGCGCTGAACACCAAGTTCCGCACCGCCAATCCCTCCAGCAAGATCGCCATCGAGCAGGCCTTCTCGCCCAGCCTGATCGCCGCTTCCGGCGTGGCCAGCGCCGAGCACCCGGATCGCAAGTCGGTGCTGGTGGATGCCAGCAACCTGCTGCTGGGCGACATCCCCGGCTATTCCACGCGCCTGGAGTTCGCCTACCGCCTGCCCTTCGCGCCCGACCGCACCAACTCCTTCATCGAGGCCACCCGCGCCGATGCCCAGGTGTCGACGCTGACCTCGCGCGTGCACTTCGCCACGCCGCGCATCCCGGCGCCTTCCCTGGTGCCCGCGCCCGTGCCCGTGCCGACGCCGCCCCAGGCCACGCCGGATCCGCGCTCGATGTTCTTCAGCTTCGTCTACAGCTTCCGCGCCCTGCCCGAGACGCCGGCCGCCGTGCGCCATGCCGACCCGCGCCTGGGCCACTTCATGGAGAGCTACAGCGACTTCGGCGACGACCTCAAGGCCAACCCGCGCGTGCACATGATCGCCCGCTGGCGCCTGGAGAAGAAGGACCCGAGCGCCGCGCTGTCCGAGCCGGTGCAGCCCATCGTCTACTGGATGGACAAGAACATCCCGACCAAATACCGCGCCGCGGTCAAGGCGGGCATCGAGGAGTGGAACAAGGCCTTCGAGAAGATCGGCTTCAAGGACGCCGTGCAGGCCAAGCAGCAGCCCGACGACGCCGACTGGGACAACATGGATTCGACGCACGCGTCCATCCGCTGGTTCACCGGCGCCGACGTGGGCTTCGCCATCGGCCCGAGCAACCGCGACCCGCGCACCGGTGAAATCCTGGATGCCGACATCGGCATGAGCGACGTCTTCGGCCGCGGCTCGCGCCGTTTGGCGTCGGACGACGTGCTGGGCTTCCATGGCCACGACCATGGCCACAGCCACGCCGCCGCCAGCTGGATGGGCGAGCGCAGCGCGCGCCTGTCCGAGCAGCAGTGCAGCTATATGGCCGACCAGGCCAACGAGTTCGGCTTCGCGCTGGACCTGCTGGCGCTGCGCGACGGCATGGACATGAACGGTCCCGAGGCCGAGGCCCTGGCGCAGGCCGTCATCAAGGACGTCATCATGCATGAGGTCGGCCACACGCTGGGCTTCAAGCACAACTTCAAGTCGTCCACGACCATCACCCAGGCCCAGCTCAAGGACAAGGCCTTCACCGAGGCCAACGGCATCTCCAACTCGGTGATGGACTACAACGCCTACAACCTGCCGCTGAAGGGCGAGCCCAAGGCCAGCCTGACCAACACGACGCTGGGTGCCTACGACTACTGGGCCGTTGAATACGCCTACAAGCAGATCCCCGCCGAGCAGGAAGCCGCCGAGCTGGCCAAGATCGCGTCCCGCTCGACCGAGCCCAAGCTGGCCTATGGCGACGACTTCGACCAGGGCGTCGGCGGCCCCTATGACGGCTTCGACCCGCGCACCAACCAGCGCGACCTGGGCGACGACCCGCTGGCCTATGCCAAGAAGCGCCTCAAGCTCAGCCAGGAGCTGTGGGAGCGCGTGCAGACCCGTCCGGCCGCTGTCGGCGATGACCCGCTGCGTGCACGCCGCTCGGTCTTCGAGAGCTTCCGCCAGCTGGGCATGACGGCCAACAACGTCAGCAAGTACGTGGGCGGCATGCAGGCCGAGCGCGTGGTGCCCGGCATCACGACCGGCCCGGCCTTCAAGCCGGTGGACAACGCCCAGCAGCGCGACGCCCTGCGCTTCATCGCCGGCGGCCTGCTGTCCAGCGACTCGTTCAAGTTCAAGCCTGAGTTCCTCGCGACCCAGACCCTGGACTACAACGAGTGGGACCGCGGCCTGCCGATGTCGATTCCCGACAGCGTCAGCGTGCTGCAGGGCCGGGTGCTGGACCGCCTGATGTCGCCCAACACGGCGCGCCGCCTCATCGAGCAGGGTGCCTACCTGCCCGAGGCCCAGCGCAAGGGTGCGGTGTCGCTCAGCGAGGTCTATGGCACGCTGCAAGGCGCCATCTTCAGCGAGCTGAAGACCGGCACCGAGATCGACCGCATGCGCCGCAGCCTGCAGCGCGAATACCTGCGCCGCCTGCAGGCCCAGCTGAACCGCGCGACCAATGGTGCGACGGTCTACGCCGACGCCTTCTCCATGGCCCGCTGGCACGCCAGCCAGCTGCTGAACGACCTGCGCACGGCTTCCGCCAAGCCGGGCCTGTCGGTCGAGACGCGCGCCCATCTGGCCGAGACCCAGGACATGCTGAACTCGATGCTGAAGGCGTCGCTGGTGCGCAGCTGATCGGTTCTGGCTCTGATCAAAAGGCCGGCTTCATGCCGGCCTTTTTTCTTGTCTTAGCATGGCCGCTACTTCGAGAGCAGTCATGTCCACACCCGACAAACTCAATCAATTCGGCGCCAAGAACCTGCCTGGCTATCTGGGCATCGTCATCACCGACGTCAAGCCTGGCGAGATCCATGCGGAGCTGGCCGTGCGGCCTGAGCTGATGGCGCCCAACGGCTTTCTGCATGCGGGCAGCGTGGTCACGTTGGCCGACACCTGCGCGGGCTATGGCTGTGTGCAGGCGCTGCCGGAAGGGGCGGTGGGCTTCACGACGGTGGAGCTGAAGTCCAACCACCTCGGCACGGCGCGCGAGGGCACGATTGCCTGCGTGGCCAAGGCGGTGCACCTGGGGAGGACGACGCAGGTGTGGGATGCAGTGGTCACCAACAAGGACACGGGGAAGACCATGGCCTTGTTCAGGTGCACGCAGATGGTGCTGTACGGCAAGTGATGGTCGCGGGTTGCTTTGCCGAGACCTTCAGACACTCGCTGCAGTGAGCCGGGAGTCCGCCCCGGCATGGCGGGTAACTTTTAGCGAAGCCTGCGGCTTTCTCTGACGCGCCAGAGAAAAGTCACCAAAAGAGGAGCGCTCAATGCAATCCGCATCCGAGCGGAATGAAGCGCTCGCTGCGCTCGACGTGGGTCATGCCCACACGCGAACCGCTGCGCTCTCGCCTCCCACTTGTGCCGCGCATCAGCGATCGGACTTTCAAGCCGCTTAACGCCGGCTGCACGCCGGGCTCATCAGCAAGAAAACCCAATGCAGCGTCGCCCGAGCGACGCGGCTGTTCGGTGTTTCTGATGAGCACGGCGTGCAGCCGCGCGTCGAACGGGCAGGCGGTGCGATGAATGCTGCTCGTGACAAGTGGGAGGCGAGAGCGCAGCGGTTCGCTTCTTCCCGCAATGTCTTTGGCTGTTTTCGCGCGCTGCTGATGGCGGGGCCGCGGTCGAGTGCGGTTCAGGGCCTCTTCTTTGGTGACTTTGGCTTCGCCGCAACTTCGTTGTCTTCTGGCCCCGCAGAAGAAAGTTACCCGGCCGCCGGGACGGACTCCCGGCAATGCAGCGATGAGGCGCTTACTTCGCCAAAGCAGCCAACAGCTTCTCGTGAATGCCGCCGAACCCACCATTGCTCATGCACAGCAAATGGTCCCCAGGCTTCGCAACCTTCACGACAGACGCCACCAACTCATCCACGTCAGCGCCAACCACAGCCTGCGCCCCCATCGGCGCGAGCGCGTCTTTCGCGTCCCACGTCAGCCCCTGCTGATTGCAAAACGCCAGATCGGCTTCCTCCAAAGCCCACGGCAACTGCGCCTTCATCGTGCCCAGCTTCATCGTGTTGGAACGCGGCTCGAAGATGGCGAGGATGCGGTCGGCCGGGGCGATGCGGCGGCGCAGGCCGTTGATGGTGGTGCGGATGGCCGTCGGATGGTGGGCGAAGTCGTCGTAGACCTTGACGCCGCGGGCCTCGCCGCGCAGCTCCATGCGGCGGCGCACGTTCTGGAATTCAGCGAGGGCAGCGGCCGACTGCTCGGGCGACACGCCCACATGCTCTGCAGCGGCAATCGCCGCCAGCGCGTTGAGCTGGTTGTGCTCACCGATCAGGCCCCACTCCACACGGGCGACTTTCAAGCTGCCGCGCAGCACGTCGAAGGCCTGCGGCTCGCCGCGGGCGCGCAGCATGCCGGCTTCTTCCTTCTTGGCGCCGAAGCGCTGCACCTCGCTCCAGCAGCCGCGCGCGATGACGCGTTGCAGCGCCTCCTCGCGGGCGTTGACGACGAGGCGGCCGCTGGCCGGTACGGTGCGCACGAGATGGTGGAACTGGGTCTCGATGGCGGCCAGGTCCGGGAAGATGTCGGCGTGGTCGTGCTCGAGGTTGTTCAGGATGGCCGTGCGCGGGCGGTAGTGGACAAACTTGCTGCGCTTGTCGAAGAAAGCGGTGTCGTACTCGTCGGCCTCGATGACAAACGGCGAGCCCTCGCCCAGGCGGGCCGACACGCCGAAGTTCTGCGGCACGCCGCCGACCAGGAAGCCGGGTTTGTGGCCGGCATGCTCCAGGATCCAGGCCAGCATCGAGGTCGTCGACGTCTTGCCATGCGTGCCGGCGACGGCCAGCACATGGCGGCCCTGCAGCACATGCTCGGCCAGCCATTGCGGGCCCGACACATAGGGCAGGCCGGCGTCGAGGATGGCTTCCATCAGCGGGAAGCGCTCGCCGCGCGTGACGACATTGCCGATGACGAAGACGTCGGGCTTGAGCTCCAGCTGCTCGGCGCCGAAGCCGGTGATCAGCGCTATGCCCAGTGCCTCGAGCTGGGTGCTCATCGGCGGGTAGACATTGGCGTCGCAGCCGGTGACCTTGTGGCCGGCTTCGCGCGCCAGCGCCGCGAGGCCGCCCATGAAGGTGCCGCAGATGCCGAGGATGTGGAGATGCATGTCGGTCAGCCTACGAGGAGGCGGAAGGGATCAGCGCAGGGCGGTGCGCGCAGCCGCAAGCGTGGCGTCGATATCGGCCTGGCTGTGGGCCGCCGATACGAAGCCCGCCTCGTACAAGGCCGGAGCAAGATAGATGCCGGCGTCCAGCATCGCATGGAAGAAGCGGTTGAAGCGCTCCTTGTCCGTCGTCATGACGGTGGTGTAGTTCTGCGGCAATTCGGGCAGCAGGAAAAAGCCGAACATGCCGCCTTCGCAGTCGGCGCTGAAGGGCACGCCGTTCTCTTCGGCTACCGCCGTCAGGCCATCCACGAGCTGGCGTGTCTTGGCGGAGAGCGACTCGAAGAAGCCGGGCTGTTGGATCTCGCGCAGCGTCGCCAGGCCGCAGGCTGTGGCCACCGGGTTGCCGGACAAGGTGCCGGCCTGGTAGACGCCGCCCAGGGGGGCCAGATGCTGCATGACCTCGCGCTTGGCGCCAAAGGCGGCCAGCGGCATGCCGCCGCCGATGACCTTGCCGAAGACCGAAATGTCGGGCGCAAAGCCCGGGATCAGCTTCGCATAGTGGGCTTGAGCGGAGCCGAGGCCGACGCGAAAGCCCGTCATGACCTCATCAAACACCAGCAGCGCGCCGTGCTGGCTGCAGAGCCTGCGCAGCGCCGTCATGAAGGGCAGGGAGGCCCGCACGAAATTCATGTTGCCGGCGATGGGCTCGATGATGACGCAGGCCAGTTCGCTGCCGTACTGGCCGAAAGCGGCTTCGAGCTGCTCGACGTTGTTGTATTCCAGCACGACGGTGTCGGCCGCGGCGCCCGGCGTGACGCCGGCACTGGTCGGGTGGCCGAAGGTGGCCAGGCCCGAGCCGGCCTTCACGAGCAGGGCGTCGGTATGGCCGTGGTAGCAGCCCTCGAACTTGATGAACTTGGCCCGGCCGGTGGCGCCGCGCGCCAGGCGGATGGCGCTCATCGTCGCTTCGGTGCCGGAGCTGACCAGGCGCACCTGGTCCATGCTGGGCACGAGCTTGAGGATTTCCTCGGCCAGCTCGATCTCGCGTTCGGTGGGCGCGCCGAAGGAGAAGCCTTCCGCCGCTGCCTTCGTCACCGCTTCGAGCACGGCCGGGTGGCCGTGGCCGAGGATCATCGGGCCCCAGGAGCCGATGTAGTCGACGTAGCGCTTGCCTTCGGCGTCGAAGATGTAGGCGCCTTCGCCGCGGGCAATGAAGCGAGGCGTGCCGCCGACGGCGCGGAAGGCGCGCACGGGCGAGTTCACGCCGCCGGGAATGACGCGCGCGGCGCGCTCGAAGAGCTCTGAATTGCTGGCCATGGGAACGGGATCAGGAAATTAGTGCATCCGGCGCGGCGTCTTGGGCGGCTGCTCGGGTTCGGGATCGGGCTCGAAGCCGGGCGGCTCGCCGCCTTCCTCGTCCGCGGCGGGCAGGGCCCAGAAGAAGCGGTCGGGGATGACATTGCCCATGCCGGGGCGGAAGCCCGCGTCCAGCGACTGGTCCAGGAAGGACAGGGCCTCGCTGACGGCCGAGTGCAGTTCGGCGCCCACCGACAGCAGGGCGGCGAGGGCCGCGGCCAGCGTGTCGCCGGAGCCGACGAAGGCGGTCTCGAAGCGCTCGAACTTCTCGCCGGTGATGGGGCCCTGGGCATTGGCCAGCACGTTGTCCACATACTGGTTGGGCAGCTGGACGCCGGTCACCAGCACATGCTGGGCGCCGGCCTGGGCGGCGGCGACGGCCAACTCGCGGGCCGACGGTGCGCGCTCGTTGTCCCAGTCGGGCAGCAGGAAGTCCGTCATGGTCTTGTGGTTGCCCACGAGGACGGCCGTCTGCGGCAGCACCAGTTCGCGCAGGGCGTCCAGGTATTGCTGCTGGTCGTCCTCGTCGATCCAGGCCACCGAGGGCAGATAGGTCACCAGCGGCACGTCGGGGTAGTCGCTCAGCACCTCGGCAACGGCGGCCACCGACTCGGCATTGCCCAGGAAGCCGACCTTCCAGGCCGTGATGGGCACGTCCTCGAGAATGTGGCGGGCCTGCTCGGCGACGGTGTCGGGGTCGAGGTTCTCGTGCTCGAAGACCTCGGCCGTGTCGCGCAGCACGATGGCCGTGACGACGGGCAGGCAGTGGGCTCCCATGGCCGCGATCGTGGCCACGTCGCCCGCCAGGCCCCCGGCGCCGGAGGCGTCGCTGGCATTGAAACTGAGCACGCAGGCAGGCGGCGGGCTTTCCTGCTCGTCCTGGGGTGCATCGACCTCGGGGTCGGTGGGAAGAGGTGTTGGGCTCATGGAGGTTCGGCGATGGCGGCCAAAGCGGCCACAAAGCGTGGAGTCTGCCGCTAAAAGGCCGCTTATGAGGCCCTGGGCACAGGCGTTTGCCCTCAGCATTGCGCTCTCAGGCCCTGGCTAGAATGATTCGATTGTAGTGAGCAAACTCTAAGCACCGTGAGCGAACCCAGTACCTGGATGTGCCTGATCTGTGGATGGATCTATGACGAAGCGACGGGCGATCCTGAGCATGGCATCGCACCGGGCACCGCCTGGGCCGATGTGGACATGAATTGGACCTGCCCCGATTGCGGTGCGCGCAAAGAGGATTTCGAGATGGTGCGCATCTGACTCGGCCTCAAAGGCGCGGCCCCAAGCTGAAGTTCAGAGGAGACGAGGTTTGAACGAGCAAAGTTCCGGCGCGGGCCCCACCCGCATCCTGGTCATCGACGACAGCAACACCATCCGCCGCAGCGCGGAGATCTTCCTGAAACAGGGCGGCCATACGGTGGCCCTGGCCGAGGACGGCTTCGACGCGCTGGCCAAGCTGGGCGACTTTCATCCTGATCTCGTGTTCTGCGACATCCTGATGCCGCGCCTGGACGGCTACCAGACCTGCGCCATCATCAAGCGCAACCCGCAGTTCGCGGGAGTGCCGGTGATCATGCTGTCCTCGAAAGACGGCCTGTTCGACAAGGCCCGCGGGCGCATGGTGGGCTCGCAGGACTACCTGACCAAGCCCTTCACCAAAGACCAGCTGCTTCAAGCGGTGCTGCAGCACCGGCCCTGAGAAGCACCTACCGAGAGAGAACTGCCATGAGCATTCACAACATCCTGCTGGTTGACGATTCCAAGACCGAGCTCCACGCGCTGTCGGAGATGCTGGTCAAGCGCGGCTTCGACGTCCGCACGGCCGAGAACGCCGAAGAGGCCATGAAGCGCCTGGCCGAGGCCAAGCCCGACCTGATCCTGATGGACGTCGTCATGCCCGGCCAGAACGGCTTCCAGCTGACCCGCGCCATCACCCGCGACGAGCGCTATATCGGCATCCCCATCATCATGTGCACCAGCAAGGGCCAGGAGACCGACAAGGTCTGGGGCATGCGCCAGGGCGCCAGCGACTACGTCGTGAAACCTGTCAAGGCCGAAGAATTGCTGGCCAAGATCAAGGCCCTGGGCTGAAGGCGACAAGCGCATGGCCAACAAGACCGCCCTCCGCGAACTGCAGCAGCGTCTGGCCGAGCGCATGCAGGCCGCGCGCGAGCAGACGCTCATCGCGAACTGGCTGGCCGTCGAATGCGCCGGCGCCGGCCTGCTGTTCTCGCTGAAGCAGGCCAGCGAAATCTTCGCGCCGGTGCCGATCAAGCCCGTGCCCTATGCCAAGCCCTGGCTGTCTGGCGTCGCGAATCTGCGCGGCGGCCTGTTCACGGTGGTGGACCTGGCCGTCTACCTGGGCCTGCGCGACCCCACGCCCGGCCGTGCCGTGGCGCCGCAAAGCCGCCTGGTGTCGCTGGGCAGCGATCTGAATCTGAACTGCGCGCTGCTCGTGGACCGGCTGGCCGGCCTGCGCAGCGATGAACAACTGCCGCTGGCGGCCCAGCAGCCCGCGGGCCCGCTGCCGCGCTTCGCGGGCGCGCTGCGCCGCGACGAAGCCGGTCGTAGTTGGCAAGAAATCAATCTCGAGGCGTTGTCGCGGCAGGAGAATTTCCTGCACATCGTCGCTTGATGCACGCATTTATTTCCAAGCTTCCAAGCTCCGAGCCGCGGCAAAACGCGGACATCACAAACACTGAAGGACGAGGGTGAGATGAGCCTGCTGGACAAAATCAGGGGAAAGTCCGAAGCCGATGATCTGCAGCCGGCGCCGCCGGAAGCCGCAGATACGACCATCGATTCGCGCGCAAGCGCGGGCTTCGACGCCACCCGCAATGCCGACTCCACGCTTGCCGGCGTCGAGATCCCCGTGCCCGCGCGTGCCGAGGTGTATCCCCGCACGGAGGCGCCGTCCATCATCTCGCAGGCGGTGCCCACCGAGCCGGGCCCGAACAGCGAGTTCCCGCCCAGCAGCACGATGAGCTTCGCGCCGACGACGCAGGCGGCCGACCCGACGATGCTGCCCCCGTCCAACACGGCGCCGACCGGTGCCGAGAAGCTGGGTGAGCTGTTCGGCCGCCACCGCCAGCGCGTGCTGACGGCCCTGGTGGCCGTGGGCTTCATCGGCACCTTCATCTCCGTCAGCCTGGTGCTGGTCTCGTCCAACCGCAGCGCGGCCCAGGTGCGCGCTTCCGGCCAGGCGCTGATGCACTCGCAGCGTATGGCCAAGTCGGTGTCCGCCGCCCTGGTGGGCAACCCCGCCGCCTTCGCTGAACTGCGCGAGTCGGTCAGCACGCTGAGCGGCGTCGTCAACAACCTGCGCACCGGCGAGGGTGATCTGGCCAAGGCGCCTGACGCCGTGCAGCCGACGCTGGAGCTGCTGAAGCCCCTGGTCGAGCGCGCCGAGAAGAACGGCAAGGTCGTGCAGGCCCAGGAAAAGATCCTGACCCAGGTGGGCCAGGCCCTGCGCGCCATCAACCGCCAGTCCAGCGACCTGCTGGAAAGCGCCGAGGCGGTGTCATCTCAAGCGCTGCAGATCGGTTCGTCGGCGGGCGAAGTCTCCGCGGTCGGCCAGCTCGTGATGCTGACCCAGCGTATCGGCAAGAGCGCCAACGAGTTCCTGACGCAGGAAGGCGTGAGCCCCGAGGCCGTGTTCCTGCTGGGCAAGGACTTGAACTCCTTCAAGCTCATCACCGAGGCCCTGATCAGCGGCAGCCCCGAGCTGCGCCTGAACGCCGCGCGTGACCCGCAGCTGAAGGAACGCCTGCAGACCCTGCTCAAGCAGTACGAGCAGACCCGCACGCAAGCCTCCGCGATTCTGGGCAACCTGCAAGGCCTGGTGTCGGCCCGTGAAGCCCAGACGGCCATCCTGAACGACTCCGAACCGCTGCGCAAGAACCTGGAGCAGACCGCTGCCGATCTGGAAAAGTCCGGCGGCGCCGGCTGGGGCCTGATCGCGCTGCTGGGCCTGTCGCTGATTGCGCTGGTCGCGGGTGCCATCGGCTTCCTGCGCCTGTTCGTGGCCGACCAGTCCGAACGCGCCACGCTTGCCGAAGCCTCGCGCCGCGAAGCCGAAGCCCAGGAGCAAGAGGCCAAGCGCGTCAACGACGCCAACCAGGCCGCCATTTTGCGGTTGATGAACGAACTGGCCAGCGTCGCTGAAGGCGACCTGACGCAGCAAGCCACGGTGACGGAAGACATCACCGGCGCGATCGCCGACTCCGTGAACTACACGGTGGAAGAACTGCGCAACCTGGTCGGCCAGGTGCAGGCCACGGCAGCCCGCGTGACGGACACGACCGGCGCGGTTGACCAGACCTCCACCGACCTGCTGGCGGCATCGAAAGAACAGCTGCACGAGATCCGCGCCACCGGCGAGGCCGTGCTGGGCATGGCGGGTCGAATCACCGAGGTGTCCGCGCAGGCGCAGACGACGGCCGATGTGGCCCGCCAGAGCCGGCAGGCTGCCGAGCAGGGTCTCTCCGCGATGCAGAACAACATCGCCGGTATGAACACCATCCGCGACTCCATCCAGGAGACCTCCAAGCGCATCAAGCGCCTGGGCGAGTCGTCCCAGGAAATTGGCGAGATCACGGAGCTGATCTCGGACATTACGGAACAGACCAACGTGCTGGCTCTGAACGCCGCCATTCAGGCAGCGTCCGCCGGTGAAGCCGGTCGCGGCTTCTCGGTGGTTGCGGAAGAAGTGCAGCGCCTCGCAGAACGCTCCGGCGACGCGACGCGCCGAATCGCCGCCCTGGTCAAGACCATTCAGACCGACACCCACGACGCCGTGGCCGCCATGGAGCGCTCGACGCGCGGTGTGGTGGAAGGTACGCAACTGTCCGACGCGGCCGGTAAGGCCCTGGAAGACATCGACAGCGTGTCGCGCCAGCTGGACAGCCTGATCGGACAGATCTCGAACCAGGCTCAGCAGGAAGCCGAGCATGCCAACGAGGTGGCGTCCAACATCCAGCACATCTTCGCGGTGACCGAGCAGACGTCCGAGGGCACGCGCTCCACCGCCCAGATGGTGCATGAGCTGTCCCGCTCCGCCGAGGCGCTGCGCACGTCCGTGTCCCGATTCAAGGTCGCCTGACCGGCCCCTGACCCCACAAGCACACCGCACCGAGCGAGAAAGCCTCAACGCATGGACAGCTCCCTGCGAGACTCCGAACTCCCGGCCGACCTCAGCCCACTGGCCTGGGTGCAGGAGGAATTGCGCCGCTCCCTGGAGACGGTGCACAAGACCCTGCGCCGCCATGTGCGCGACGGCGGCGACAACCGCCTGTCCGCCTTTGGCGGCGATGCCCAGCCCAGCGTGCCGCTGCAGCAGGCCGCGGCCCAGCTGCACCAGGTCAGCGGCGTGCTGTCGCTCGTCGGCCTGCCGGCCGGCGCCAGCGTGCTGCGCGCCGCCGAAACGGCGGTCGCACGCCTGGCCGAGCGGCCGCTGGAGGTCGAGGCCTCCACGGTCGACACCATCGAACGCGCCGACTTCGCGCTGCTGGCCTATGTCGCCCGCCTGCTGGCTGGCAGCAAGACCTCGTCGCTGGCCCTCTACCCGGGCTATCGCGCGCTGCAGCAGCTCAATGGCGTCGAGCGCATCCACCCGGCCGATCTCTGGCAATACGACTGGTCCTGGCGCAGCATCGCGCCCGAGGCCGGCGTGCTGCCGCGCTCGCCCGAGGCCGTGCGCGCGCCCTTCGAGGCCGCGCTGCTGCGCCATATGCGCGAGCCCAGCTCCGCCCATGCCGCCAACCTGTCCGGCCTGTGTGCCGGCCTGGCGGCGACCCTGCCCGCCGGCACGACGCGCACCCTGTGGCAACTCGCCGCCGCCGTCTTCGAGGGCCAGGCCCTCAAGCTGATTTCCAGCGATGCCTACACCAAGCGCCTGGGCTCCAAGCTGCTGCATGAGCTGCGCATCGTCGGCCAGGGTGACCAGGCCGACCCGGCGCGCGATCGCCTGGCCCAGGACCTGCTGTTCTTCTGCGCCCAGTGCCGCGTCGCCAAGGGCGCCGGCCCGCGCCTGACCGCCGTCCACGAGGCCTATCGCCTCACGGACGACCATGGCGGCGACTACGAGGACGCCAGCCTCGGCCGCATCGATCCGGCCTGGGTCGCGCAGGCCAAGCGCCGCGTCATGGCGGCCAAGGAAAGCTGGTCCAGCGCCGCCGAGGGCGACCAGCATCGCCTGTCCGGCCTGGATGAACAGTTCGCCGGCCTGGCCGACTCGCTGACCCGCCTCTTCCCGAGCGGCGAAGTGCTGGCGCAGACCCTGCAGCGCGCGGTCGTCGCGACGCTGCGCTCGCGCAGCACGCCGCCGCCCGCGCTGGCGATGGAAATCGCCACCAGCCTGCTCTATGTCGAAGCCGCGCTGGAAGACGCCGCCTTCGACCAGCCCGAGCAGGCCGACCGCGTGCGCCGCCTGGCCCGCCGCGTCGAGGCCGTCGCCCACGGCCAGACGCCCGAGCCCCTCGAAGACTGGATGGAGGAGCTGTACCGACGCGTCTCCGACCGCCAGACCCTGGGCAGCGTCGTGCATGAGCTGCGCGCCAGCCTCTCGGAAGTCGAGAAGCAGTGCGATGAATACTTCCGCGATCCGGCCAAGCGCGAGCTGCTGATCCCCGTGCCCGGCCAGTTGCAGGCCATGCGCGGCGTGCTCAGCGTGCTGGGCCTGGACCAGGCGGCTCAGGCCACCGTGCGCATGCGCGACGAGGTCGACGGCCTGGCCAATACCGAGATCGATTTCGAGCGCGCCAGCGCCCGCGGCGTCTTCGAGCGCCTGGCCAACAACCTCGGCGCTCTGGGCTTCCTCATCGACATGCTCAGCGTGCAGCCCCAGCTGGCCAAGCGCATGTTCCAGTTCGACGAGGCCAGCGGCCGCCTGGATGCCGTCATGGGCCGCCGCGAAGGCGCCGTCGAGCTGCCCAGCTTCGAGGCCAGCGGCTTCCATGTCGATCTGGAGCCCGAAGTCGCCGCGCCCGCCTACGACGCCACGCAGCCGCTGCGCGTCGACCTGGCCACGCTGGACCTGCCCGATCTCAGCCTGCCCGATGTCGACCTGTCGCAGCCCGCTGCGCCGGCACCGGCCCCCGTCGTCGCTCCGCCGCCGCCCGCGCCTGCACCCGCGCCCAGCGTCGCGGACGACCCGGAGATGCGCGAGATCTTCCTCGAGGAAGCCGAGGAGGTCATTGGCAACGCCCGCGCCGCGCTGGACGAACTGCGCGAAGCCCCGGCCGACCACGGGCAGCTGACCGTCGTGCGCCGCGCCTTCCATACGCTGAAGGGCAGTGCCCGCATGGTGGGCCTGGATGCCTTCGGCGAAGGCGCCTGGGCCTGCGAGCAGCTCTACAACGCCCGTCTCGCCGAAGCCAACCCCCAGGCCGACGCGGCCCTGCAGAGCTTCACCGCCGAGGCGCTGGACTATTTCGCCCACTGGCGCAACCAGATCGCCGGAACCGAAGGCGGGCAGAGCCTGCCCGATCCGGTGCGCCTGAGCGCCGACTCGCTGCGCCTGCACGGCCAGTACCTGCCGCTCGGTGCCGAAGTGGTGGAGGCCGAGGCCGTCGGCCTGTCGCTGGACGCTGCCGCCCTGCCCGAAGCCATCGAGCGTGGCGCCGAGGCCATGGCCGAGCCGGCCGCCGAGCCCATCGTCGCCGCCCTGCCGGCCGAGATGGAGGAGACGCCTGCGCTGGCGCCCGACTTCGTCCTCGAGCTGGCTGCGCCGGCCAGCGAAGCCGAGGCCGAAGCCAGCCTGGCCCTGCCCGACGTCGTGCTGGACTTCGAGCCGACCCAGCCGCCGGCCGATGCCATCAGCGAGTTCGGCGCCCATGCGCCGACCGAACCCCTGCCGCTGCCGGCCATGCCGGACGAAGAGCCGACGCTGGCCAATTTCGGTGTCGTGCTGGACCTGGACGAGCCCGAAGCCGCCGCCACCGCCGAGCCCATGGGCGAAGCGCCGGTGCGTCCGGAGGAATCCACGCTGGCCATGCGCCAGCTGCTGGAGGCCGACGAGGAAGAGGCCGCCGCGCCGGCGCTCAGCCTGGTCAGCCCGGCCGAGCCGGAGCCCGAACCCGAGTCCGTCGACCCCGACGAAGGCTTCAAGGTCATCGGCTCGCTGCGCATCAGCATCGCGCTGTTCAACATCTTCCTGAACGAGGCCGACGAGCTGTCGCGCAAGCTGTCCATCGGCCTGGCCGAATGGGCCGCCGAGCTCAGCCAGCCCGTGCCGCAGAGCTGCGAAGTGCAGGCCCATGCGCTGGCGGGCAATGCCGCTACCGTGGGCTACGAGGACCTGTCGGCCCTGGCCCGGGAACTCGAGCACACCCTGGGCCGTGCCCAGCGCGCCGTGCGCTACGAGCCCGAGGATGCGGAGCTCTTCGTGCGCGCCGCCGACGACATCCGTCGCCTGCTGCACCAGTTCGCCGCCGGCTTCCTGAAGCCCAACGATCCCGAGGTCATCACCCGCCTGCACGCCTACGAGCCGCAGGAAGAGGCCTTCACGGCCGCCGCGCCCCTGGATGCGCTGCCCCTGCCGGCCCTGCACGACGACACCTACGCCGGTGACCTGGATGTGCAGGCCACGGTGGCTGCCGAACTGCCCGAGTCCGCCGTCGACCTGGCCGAGCCCGAACCCGAACCCGTCGCCGAAGCAGCGCCGGTCGTCGAGGCCGTTCCCGAGCCGGTCGAGGCCGTCGAACCCGAGGTGGAGGCGGTTGCCGAGCCCGCCATCGAGCCTGTTGCCGAAGTGCAGCCGGAACCCGAGCCGGAACCCGAGGCGGTGCCGGAGCCCGAGCTGGCCCCGGTGCTGTCCGCCGACGCCGATGAACCCGAGCCCGGCCTGCCCGACAACATCGAGCCCGACCTCTATCCCATCTTCGAGGAAGAAGGTCGCGACCTGCTGGAACAGCTGCACGGCGCCCTGCGCGACTGGCTGGCCCATCCGGCCGAGCTGGGGCGTTCCGACGCCAGCATGCGTGCCCTGCACACCTTCAAGGGTGGCGCACGCCTCGCCGGGGCCATGCGCCTGGGCGAGCAGGCTCACCACCTCGAGTCCGCCATCGAGAACCTGCTGCGCGCCGGCAGCGCCGACCACGCCCAGGTCCAGGCGCTGCAGCACGAGGGTGACGCCCTCGAGCATGCCTTCGAGGAACTGGGCCGCCGTCTGGCCGCCGGCGTCGCGCCCGCCGCGCCCACCATCGTCGCCCCGCCGCCGCCCGCACCGGCTGCCAAGCCCGTCTTGGCCGCCGTCGAGAAGCCGGTGGCCGAGGCCCCGGTGGACGACACCCCGGTGCGTCCGGTCGCGTCCACCTTCGTCGACAACAAGCCCGCCGAGCCGGTCCGCGAGATCGACTGGAGCCGCTTCACCGACACCGCCGAGATCGCCGCCGGCAGCGACAACCTCGCCATCGGCCAGGCCCTGGTGCGCGTGCGCGGCAGCCTGCTGGAGCGCATGGCCACCCAGGCCGGCGAGGTCAGCATCCGCCGCGCGCGGATGGAGTCCGAGCTGGTGCAGATGAAGGGCGCCCTGCTCGATCTGGACGACAACCTGGACCGCATCCGCGCCCAGCTGCGCGAGCTGGAACTGCAGGCCGAAGCCCAGATGCACATCCAGCAGGAGATGGCGCAGCAGGGCGGCCGCGAGTTCGACCCGCTGGAATTCGACCGCTACACCCGCTTCCAGGAACTGACCCGCATGCTGGCCGAGTCGGTCGGCGACGTGGCCACGCTGCAGCGCTCGCTGGGCCGCAACGTCCAGACCGGTGAAGACGAGCTGGCCGCCCAGTCGCGGCTGACGCGCGAACTGCAGGACGACCTGCTGCGCACCCGCCTGGTGGAGTTCGACTCCATCGGCGAGCGCATGCACCGCGTCGTCCGCCAGGCCTCGCGCGACAGCGGCAAGCAGGTCAAGCTGGAGATCGTCGGCGGCCAGACCGAACTGGACCGTTCGGTGCTGGAGCGCACGGCCGGTGCCTTCGAGCATCTGCTGCGCAACAGCGTCGCCCACGGCATCGAGACGCCGGAGGCCCGCACGGCCGCCGGCAAGGACGCGACCGGCACCTTGCGCATCGAGGTCGGCCAGCACGGCAATGAAGTGCTGCTGAACTTCTCCGACAACGGCGCCGGCCTCAACCTCGCCCGCATCCGCGAGCGTGGCCTGCAGCTCGGCCTGATCGCGGCCGACGCCGAGCCGGACGACGCCCAGCTCAAGCGCCTGATCTTCGCGCCGGGCTTCTCGACGGCCAGCCAGATCACCGAGCTCAGCGGCCGGGGCATCGGCATGGACGTCGTGCGCGCCGAGGTCGGCACGCTCGGCGGCACCATCGAGACCACGTCCGAGGCCGGCCAAGGCACCAGCTTCCTGCTGCGCCTGCCGCTGACCACCGCGCTGACCCAGGTCGTGCTGCTGAAGAGCGCCGACCAGGTCATCGCCGTGCCCGCGGCCTTGATGGCCTCGGTGCAGCGCGTGCCGGTCGACGCGGTCGAGGCGGCCTATGCCACCGGCAAGCTGCAGCACGCTGGCATGGAGATGCCGTTCTACTGGCTGGGCGGCCTGCTCGGCCACGCCGGCCGCGGCCATACCCATGGGCGCTACACCCACGTCGTGCTGGTCAAGACGGCGCAGACGGCCCTGGCCCTGCACGTCGATGAGGTCATCGGCAACCAGGAAGTCGTGGTCAAGAACCTCGGCGCCCAGCTCAACCGCGTGCCGGGCCTGGCGGGCATCAGCCTGCTGGCTTCGGGCGAAGTGGCCCTGATCTACAACGTCGTCGCGCTGGCCGACTGGTACGGCCTGGACGCCCAGGCTCGACTGCAGGCGGCCCATGCCCTGTCCAAGGGCGAGGTGCCGCAGCAGCAGGTGGTGTCCGTGGTCGAAACGGTCACCCAGGCGCCGCTGGTGCTCGTCGTCGACGATTCGCTGACGGTGCGTCGCGTGACCCAGCGCTTCCTGGAGCGTGTCGGCCTGCGCGTCATGCTGGCCAAGGACGGCCTGGATGCGATGGAGAAGCTGTCGGGCGACGAACTGCCGTCGGTGGTGCTGTCCGACATCGAGATGCCGCGCATGGACGGCTTCGACCTGGTGCGCAATATGCGCGCCGACTCGCGCCTGGCCGGTCTGCCCGTCATCATGATCACCTCGCGCATCGCCCAGAAGCACCGCGACTACGCGGCTCAGCTGGGGGTCGACCACTACCTCGGCAAGCCCTACGATGAGGAATACCTGCTCGGGTTGATCCAGCAGTTCACCCAGCAGGCACTTGCCGCCTGAGCATCAAGCCATGTCCCAGGTTGTCGACCATCTTGCAGAACTGACCGGTTTCCGTGACCGGGACGTCATGGACGTCACCCTGGTCATGGCGCTGCGAGACCTGCTCGAGCCCGAATCGGCCGCCATCTACCGCCTGGTGGGCGAGCCGGGCAAGGAACGCTGGCTGACGCGCGCCCATCTTCGGGCGGGGGACGCCGTCGCGTCGGCCGACCCGCTGTGGGCCAAGCCCGAGGCGCTGCCGCCCGCGGCCGACCACCCGCTGCGCCTGGAGGCCATGCGCAGCCGCAGCGTCACGCAGGTGGCCGACGGCGGCAAGTGGCTCTATCTGTTCCCGATCGCGACGGACCGCGACGTCATCGGCGTCATCGAGATCCTGTCGACGCGGCGCCTGGGCGCCGGCTCCCAGCGCATGGTCAGCAGCGTGCTGCGGATCTATCACAACTTCCAGGGCCTGCTCGACTACTCCGAGCGCGACACCCTGACCGGCCTGCTGAACCGCAAGACCTTCGACGAGAGCTTCCTGAAGGTGCTCTCCGACATCCCGGCCCGGCCGCCGGCGCCCGAGCATGGTGCCGAGGACCGCCGCCACGAGGCCGCCGTGCCGCACTATGTGCTCGGCGTCATCGACATCGACCACTTCAAGTCGGTCAACGACCGCTTCGGCCACCTGATCGGCGACGAGGTGCTGCTGCTGCTGTCGCGGCTGATGCGCGGCTCCTTCCGCTTCCACGACCTGCTCTACCGCTTCGGCGGCGAGGAGTTCGTCGTGCTGATGCGCTGCGACGAGGAGATCCACGCCGGCGAGGCCTTCGAGCGCCTGCGCGTGAACACCGAGCGCTACGCCTTTCCCCAGGTGGGCCGCATCACCGTCAGCATCGGTTTCACCGAGGTGCGCGGCGGCGACGCGCCGGCGGCCGCCTTCGAGCGCGCCGACAAGGCCGTCTATCACGCCAAGGGCCATGGCCGGAACCAGGTCCACAACTACGCGGCCCTGGTGGCCAGCGGCCTGATTCAGGAAGCGGCCGCCCAGCTCAGCGACGTCGAGCTGTTCTGAAGCACGGCGTGCTAACGCCGCCGTCGCACGCGGCAACACCGTGGCTTGACTTTTCCACCGCTACCGCCATAGCCTAGCGGCATCGCCCGACCGGTGCGTTGCAGACGCCGGCGGGCGGCCCAGTGCGGGGGTGGCGTGGGCAGGCTGTGCGGTGGCCGTCAGCATCTCCGGTTCGTGGCGTGTTGCGGATCGTGCATGCGTTATTCCTGGCTTCCGTTGAGCCTGCTGGTCGCGGCCTTCCTGGCTTTCGTCGGCACCGCCGTGGGCGCCTCCCAGAGCCTGGCCGCCCTGCTGGAGCGCGATGGCGAGCGCAGCCAGGCCCTGCGCATGCAGACCGAGCTGCAGCGCCTGCTGATGCTGCTGGTCGACATCGAGACCGGCCAGCGCGGCTTCCTCATCACCGGCCAGCAACCTTTCCTGCGCCCCTACGAGGACGCCCTCGTCGAATTGAAGGACGTGCGCTCCGGCCTGCGCGAGCGCCTGCCGCGCCAGGGCGGCGACGCCGCGACGCTGGTGAGGCTGGAGGCCCTCATCGACGAGAGGCTGGCCCAGGCGCGCCAGACCATTGCGCGGCGCACCAGCGAAGGCGGCGGGGCGATGCGCGACCTCAGCGCCTATGTGGATGGCAAGCGCGTGATGGATGAGTTGCGCTTCCAGATCGAGCAGCTGGCCCGCGAGCAGCAGCTGCGCGTCGAGACGGCGGACGCGGCCACCCAGGCCGTGCGCCAGCGCACCACGCGGCTGACCCGCCTGCTGCCCGGCGTGGGCCTGGTGACCCTGGCCGTCGCCGTGGCGCTGATGCTGAGGGAGAGGCGCCTGCGCGATGTGGCCGAGGCCGCGCTGCGCGATGCCAATGCCGGCCTGGAGCAGCAGGTCGCCCAGCGCACCGATGCCCTGAGCCAGGCCCTGGCGCGCATCCGCAGCTTTGCCGTCGAGATGGAGCGCAGCATCGAGGCCGAGCGCCGCCGCCTCGCCCGCGAGGTGCATGACCAGGTCGGCCAGGTGGGCACGGCCATCAAGATGCTGACCCTGGCCCTGCGCGCCAAGCTGGCGCCCCGCACCGAGACGCTGGTGGACGAGCTGCAGGAGATGGCCGAGGAGGCCATCCGGGCGGCCCGCCACATCTCGGCGGAGCTGCGCCCGCCGCTGCTGGACGAGCTCGGCCTGGAAGCGGCCCTGGGCCACTATCTGCAGACGCTGGGGCGCCAGTCCGGCCTGACGACGGCCCTGGACCTCAGCGACGCCGCGCTGCTGCCGCCCGAGCAGGCCAGCCCGCTGTTCCGCATCGTGCAGGAAGCCTGTACCAATGTGCTGCGGCATGCCCAGGCGCGCTCGCTGCGCGTCGCCGGCTGCGGCCTGTCATCCGGGGCAAGAGACGGCTATGAGCTGCTGATCGTCGACGACGGCCGCGGCCCCGGCGGCGTGCGGCCCGATGCCTCAGGCCTGCGCAATATGCGCGAACGCGCCGAACTGGCCGGCGGCAGCTTCGATTTCGGCCCGGCGCCCGGGGGCGGCAGCTGCGTGCGCGTCTGGCTGCCGCTGGAGCCCGCGCTGCCGGCGGCGGCCCAGCAAGAGGAGGCTTGGCTGTGAGACTGCTGATCGTCGACGACCACCCGCTGATGCGCATGGGCATCACCCAGCTGGTGCTGCAGGAATGGCCCGACGCCCAGATCGACGAGGCGCCGACCATCGCCGATGCGTTGCAGCGCATCGCCGCCTCGCGGCCCGATCTCGTCACCCTCGATCTCAGCCTGCCCGATTCACAGGGCACCGAAGGCGCCAGCCGCCTGCTGCGCGTGCTGCCGGGTGTGCCCCTGCTGGTGCTGAGCCTGAATGCCGAGGCGGCCTATGCGGCGCGCCTGCTGCAGATGGGCGTCTCGGGCTATCTGCCCAAGGACCGCGCGCCGGAGGAGCTGCGCGTGGCCCTGCGCCGCCTGTCCGAGGGTGGGCGCTATGTCACCTCGGCCATGGCCGATCACCTGCTCGGCCTGCTCAGCGGCAAGGCGCCCGACGCGCTGCCGCATGAGCAGCTGTCGACCCAGGAGCATCGCGTCATGCTGCTGATCGCCGCCGGCCAGACGCCGGCCCAGATCGCCGAGACCATGCATCTGTCGGTCAAGACCGTGGGCAGCTACCGCGCCCGCATCCTGGAGAAGGCCGGCTGGGCCAACAACACCGAGCTGACCAAGTACTGCGTGCAGCACGGCCTGACGGATGCTTGACGGGCCACAACGGACGCCGCACGTTGATGTTCCGGGCCGAGCGCTGGGCCGCTCCCGAGCCGGCCCACCTGTCGGCGCTGGGGGCTCGATGCCGCCAGCGTTGGCGTCCCCCAGGGGGACCGATCAGGTTCGCGCGCGTTCAGCGCCGCGAGACTGAGCGAGGGGCACCATGTAGGCAATTCACCTACACGAGGTTGCGGCAATCCTGTCGTCGCATCGCCAAGATCGCCCGCTGCCTGGAGGAACCGCGCTGGCCGACCATGGCGTCCATGAACATTTTCCTCGTCGAAGACTCCGCCTCCATCCGCCGCCTGCTGGTGCGCCGCCTGGAAGCCATGCCGGGAATGCGCGTCGTCGGCGAGGCCGGCGGCGAGCGCCAGGCCCTGGCCCTGATCCAGTGGACCAAGCCCGACGTCGTGCTGATGGACCTGTCCCTGGCCACCGGCAGCGGCCTGAGCCTGCTGGCCCAGCTGCGCCGCGCCGGCTACAGCGGCCACATCGCCGTGCTGACGGCCCAGGACGTGGACGCCTACCGCCGCGCCTGCCTGGATGCCGGCGCCGACGCCTTCTACGACAAGGCCAGTGGCCTGGAGACGATGTTCAACGACCTCGCCGACTATGCCGCCACCCGTCCCGTGGGCCTGGATGACAAGCCCGCCGCCCAGCTGCGCGACGGCCTGACCGGACTCTTCAACGAAGCCGCCCTGCACGAGCGCCTGGACCAAGTCTCGCGCTGCGCCACCCGCGACGGTGTCGACCTGGCCGTCTATGTGCTGCGCCTGGCCGGCCTGGCCCAGCTCGACGGCGACCTCGCCGCCGCGCTGTGCCGCCAGGTCGCCCTGCGCCTGAAGGAGGCCAGCGGCGACGCCGACATCGTGGCCCGCAGCTCGGCCGACCAGTTCGCCGTCGTGCAGACCCGGCTGGACCAGGCCGAGCAGGCCGCCGCCCATGCGCGCAGCCTGGTCGCGTTGATGAGCGAACCCTTCCGCGTCGACGGCCAGGACTACACCCTGGGCATCGAGCTCGGCATGGCCCTGTTTCCCGCCGACGCCGTCTCGCCGCGCGGCCTGCTGACGCTGGCCCAGGCCACGGCCTTCGGCGCGCTTTGAGACGCTTGCGACTGAGTTCCCCGCGCGCCTCCCATCGTGGCACGATGGGAGGCATGAAATCCGGCAACGGCCTGCGTCGGCTTGCGGCTTGCTTGATGGGCGGGCTCGGCATGTTGGCGCTGACGGGTCAGGCCCAGCCCTTGCCGGTCAGGGTCTGCCTGCCCGACGTCGACGCGCCGCCCTATTTCTACCGCGAGGCCGGCCGCCTGGGCGTCTTCGACCGGCTGCTGGTCGACGCCGGTCGCCAGGCGGGATTGACCGTCACCCTGCTGCGCCTGCCCAGCGCGCGCTGCCGCCTGGCGCTGGGCAGTGGCGAGGCCGACGCCATGCCCCTGCCGGCCATCCCCGCCTATCTGGAGGAGCTGGAGTTCCCCGTCGGCCCCCAGGGCCAGCTCGACAGCGCGACCCGCATCGGCCGCATCCAGTTCCTGCTGCTGCGCCGCCGCGGCGATGCGCCCGACTGGGATGGCCAGCGCCTGAGCCCGCCCGGCCTTGTCGTCGGCGTGCGGCGCGGCGTGACGACGCTGGCCGAGAAGCTGCAGGGCCTGGGCGTGGTGCTGGATGACAAGGCCTCGGCCAACGAGCAGCTGTTGAACAAGCTGCTGGCCCGCCGCATCGACCTGGCGGCCATGAGCCGCGAGGAATTCCTGGCCGTCGCCGCCACCCAGCCGACGGTGGAGGCCTTGCCCCTGCCGCTGATCAGCACCGACCTTTACCTGGCCGTCAGCCGCCGCCTGCCGGACGCCGCCCGCGAGCGTGTCGCGGCCTGGCGCGAGCAGGTGCTGAGGCTGCGCGACCTGCCGGCCTACCGCCCCGACGACCTCAGGGCGCGCGCGCCTTGACGACGGCGTAGCGCGCCAGCGTGCGCTCGCGGGCTGCCGCGTGGTCGACGATGGGCTGGGGATAGGCGATGCCCTGCATATCCAGCGGCGCGCGCTCCCAGGGTGCGTGGATGGCCTTGGCCGGCAGCGCGGCCAGCTCGGGGCAGTAGCGGCGGATGAAACGGCCCTCGGCGTCGAACTTCTCGCTCTGGCTCACCGGGTTGAAGATGCGGAAATAGGGCTGGGCGTCGCAGCCGCTGCTGCTGGCCCATTGCCAGCCGCCGTTGTTGGCCGCGAGGTCGAAGTCCAGCAGCTGCCGGGCGAAATAGGCCTCGCCGCGCCGCCAGTCCAGGCCGAGGTCCTTGGTCAGGAAGCTGGCCACCACCATGCGCAGGCGGTTGTGCATATAGCCGGTCTGGTTGATCTGGCGCATGGCGGCGTCCACCAGCGGGTAGCCGGTGCGGCCCTCGCACCAGGCGGCAAACAGCTGGTCGGCATGCGCGCCGCTCTCCCACTGGATGGCGTCGTACTCGGGCCGAAAGGCCGCCGCCATCGCATGCGGATGGTGGTGCATGACCTGGTGATAGAAATCGCGCCAGATCAGCTCCGACAGCCAGATCTCGGCGCCATGGTCGCCGCCCTGCATCAAATCATGCGCGATGCGCGCCAGGCGGCGGATGGACACCGTGCCGAAGCGCAGATGCACGCTCAGGTAGCTCGGGCCTTTCACGGCCGGGAAGTCGCGCTTGCTGTCGTAGTCGGCTATGCGGTCCAGGAAGTCGTCCAGCAGGGCCTCGGCGCCACGGCTGCCCTGGCCGACATGGGCCGTCAGCCCGGCGGGCTCGAAGCCGATGTCCTGCAGCGTGGGCACGCCCTTCACCAGCTTGCTCTTCGCGAGTGAAGCGGCGTGGCGCTCGACCGGATAGCTGCTCAGATAGAACTCGTCGACCTTCTTCAGCCAGGCGTTCTTGTAGGGCGTGAACACGCCATAGGGCCCGCCGGCGGCCGTCATGACCTCGCGGCGCTCGAAGATGACGTGGTCCTTGAAGCTCAGCAGCTCGGTGCCGAAGCTCTTCAGCAGGTCGGCCACCAGGGCATCGCGCTTGAGCGCCTGGGGTTCGTCGTCGTGGTTGGTGAAGACGGCCTGCACGCCCAGCTCGGCGGCCAGGCGCGGAATCTCGTCCGCCGCGAAGCCATGGCGCACGATCAAGCCGCCGCCCAGCTTGCGCAGATCCTCGTCCAGCACCTGCAGCGCACCCAGGATGAACTCCACGCGCCGGTCGGCGCGGGGCAGGGCGTCGAGGATGTCGCGGTCCAGGATGAAGGCGCAGAAGACCTGCCCGGCGCTCTTCAGCGCGTGGTACAGGGCGGCCTGGTCATCCACGCGCAGGTCGCGGCGAAACCAGACAAGTGCACGGTCGAGGGAGGCAGTCATGGGCCACAGAATAAAATGCCGTTCATGCCTGCCGAACGGATCGTCCTGACCAACCAGTTCCTCATCGCCATGCCGGGCATGGCCGACGAGGCTTTCGCAGGCACGGTGGTCTACCTCTGCGAGCACAACGACAACGGCGCCCTCGGCCTCGTCATCAACAAACCCATCTCGCTGACGCTGGGAACGCTGTTCGAAAAGGTCGAACTCAGCCCCCCCAACGATCCCCTGTCGGAGACCCCCGTTTTCTACGGCGGCCCGGTGCAGACCGACCGCGGTTTCGTGCTGCACGAGCCGCTGGACGAAGAGGGCGGCCACTACAACGCGACGCTGGCCGTGCCCGGCGGCCTGGAAATGACCACCAGCCGCGACGTGCTGGAGGCCCTGTCCAACGGCGCCGGCCCCCGCAAGATCCTTGTCACCCTGGGCTACAGCGGCTGGGCCGCCGGCCAGCTCGAAGAGGAAATCGGCCGCAACGGCTGGCTGACGGTGGACGCCACGCCCGAGATCATCTTCGACACGCCGGTCGAGCTGCGCTACGAGAAGGCCCTCGCCCTGCTGGGTGTGGACCCGCGCATGCTCAGCTCCGACGCGGGTCACGCGTGATGGCCGTCGTGGCTGACGCGTCCCGCCTCCAATCCTTTCTTGCTTTTGACTTTGGCCTGCGCCGCATCGGCGTGGCCAGCGGTACGCGCCTGCTCGGTTCGGCCGAGCCGCGCGGCACCCTCAAGGGCGGCGACTTCGACGCCATTGCCGGCCTGATCAAGACCTGGCAGCCCGACGCCCTCGTCATCGGCGTGCCGCGCCACCCGGACGGCGCGCCGCACGAGATGACGGCCAAGGCACAGAATTTCGGCCGCCGCCTGTCCGGGCGCTACCACCTGCCGGTCTTCGAGGTGGATGAGCGCTACACCAGCGTCGAAGCCGAGGCTGAAGGCGCGCACGATGTGGATGCCGCCGCCGCCGCCCTGATCCTGGAACAGTTTTTTCGAGAACACCCATGAGTGATTTGCTGCTCGATGCCGAGGCCCTCTACCTCGAGCTCAACAAGGGCGTGCAGCGCCTGCTGACGCCCGACACCGCCCTGGTGGGCATCTGGAGCGGCGGCGCCTGGCTGGCCGAGCGCCTGGCCGTCGACCTGGGGCTGCCCGACTCCGGCGTCATCTCCAGCGTGCTGCATCGCGACGACTTCGGCTCGCGGGGCCTGGCCAAGGCCGACCACACCTCGCTGCCCTTCGACGTCAACGGCCGCGACATCCTGCTCATCGACGACGTGCTCTACACCGGCCGCACGACGCGGGCCGTGCTCAATGAGCTGTTCGACTTCGGCCGCCCGGCCAGCGTGCAGCTGGCGGTGCTGGTGGACCGCGGCGGCCGCCAGCTGCCCATCGAGCCGGCGTTCTCCGCCGCTCGCGTGACCCTGGCCGGCGATCAGAGCCTGCGCCTGGCGCGCGGCGAAGATGGCCGCTTCCGCTTTGAGGTGAAGTGATGCTGAGCAAACGAAACCCCCAGCTCAACAAGCACGGCGAGCTCATCCACCTGCTGTCCATCGAAGGCCTGCCGCGGGCGGTCATCGAGCAGATCCTGGACACGGCCGGCAGCTTCCTGTCCGTCAACGACCGCGAGGTCAAGAAGGTGCCGCTGCTGCGCGGCAAGTCGGTGTTCAACCTGTTCTTCGAGAACAGCACCCGCACCCGCACCACCTTCGAGATCGCCGCCAAGCGCCTGTCCGCCGACGTCATCAACCTCGACATCGCGCGCTCGTCCACGGCCAAGGGCGAGACCCTGCTGGACACCGTGGCCAACCTCAGCGCCATGCATGCCGACATGTTCGTCGTGCGCCACAGCGAGAGCGGTGCGCCCCACCTGATCGCCCAGCACTGCGCCCCTCATGTGCACGTGGTCAACGCCGGCGACGGCCGCCACGCCCACCCGACGCAGGGCCTGCTGGACATGTACACGATCCGGCACTTCAAGAAGGACTTCCGCAACCTGACGGTGGCCATCGTCGGCGACATCGTGCACTCGCGCGTCGCACGCAGCGACATCCACGCGCTCAACATCCTCGGCGTACCCGAGATCCGCGCCGTCGGCCCCAAGACCCTGGTGCCGGGCGACCTGCGCGACATGGGCGTGCGCGTCTGCCACGACATGGCCGAGGGCGTGAAGGACGCTGACGTCATCATCATGCTGCGCCTGCAGAACGAGCGCATGAACGGCGGCATGCTGCCCAGCAGCGGCGAGTTCTTCAAGCATTTCGGCCTGACGCCGGAGAAGCTGAGGCTGGCCAAGCCCGACGCCATCGTCATGCACCCGGGTCCCATCAACCGTGGCGTGGAAATCGCGTCCGAGGTGGCCGATGGCAAGAGCAGCGTCATCCTGCCCCAGGTGACATTCGGCATCGCAGTCCGAATGGCGGTCATGGCCATCCTTGCCGGCAACGAGGCTTAAGACATGAAGATCCTCATCCAAGGCGGCCGGCTGATCGACCCGGCATCCAACCTCGACCGCGTCGGCGACGTCGCTATCGCCAATGGCCGCATCGTGCATCTGGGCGATGTGAGCGACTTCGGCGCCGACCGCACGGTGGACGCCGGCGGCCTCATCGTCGCGCCAGGCCTCGTCGACCTGTGTGCCCGCCTGCGCGAGCCCGGCCACGAGCACGAAGGCCTGCTGGAAAGCGAACTCGCGGCCGCGGCCGCCGGCGGCGTGACCAGCCTGGTCTGCCCACCCGACACCGACCCCGTGCTGGACGAGCCCGGCCTGGTCGAGATGCTGAAGTTCCGCGCCCGCAAGCTCAGCCGCTGCCGCCTCTTCCCCCTCGGCGCGCTGACGCGCCAGCTGAATGGCGCCGCGCTGACCGAGATGGCGGAACTGACCGAGGCCGGCTGCATCGGCTTCTCGCAGGCCGAGGTGCCCATCAAGGACACGGTGGTGCTGAGCCGCGCGCTGCAGTACGCGGCCACCTATGGCTACACCGTCTGGCTGCGCCCGCTGGATGCCTGGCTGGGCGGCGGCGTGGCCGCCAGCGGCTCGGTCGCGACCCGCCTGGGCCTGTCCGGCGTGCCGGTCAGCGCCGAGACCATCGCGCTGCACACCATCTTCGAACTGGTGCGCGCCACCGGCGCTCGCGTGCATCTGTGCCGCCTCAGCAGTGCCGCCGGTGTCGAACTCGTGCGCGCGGCCAAGAAGGAAGGCCTGCCCATCACGGCCGACGTGTCCATCAACTCGCTGCACCTCAGCGATGTCGACATCGGCTACTTCGATTCCGCCATGCGCCTGACGCCGCCGCTGCGCCAGGGCCGCGACCGCGATGCGCTGCGCGCCGGCCTGGCCGACGGGACCCTCGACGCGCTGGTGTCCGACCACATGCCCGTCACCGTCGACGAGAAGGCCGTGCCCTTCGCTGAGGCCACGCCGGGCGCGACCGGCCTGGAGCTGCTGCTCAGCCTGGCCCTGCGCTGGGCCAGGGACGCGGAGCTGCCCTTGCAGCGCGCCCTGGCCGTCGTCACGGCCGAGCCGGTGCGCGTGCTGGGCTCGGCCCTGGGCTCGCTGTCCGCCAGCGCGGGTCGCCTGGTCGAAGGCGGCGTTGCGGATGTCTGCGTCTTCGACGCCAGCGCCAGCTGGGCGGTCACGCCCGAGCAACTGGCCAGCCAGGGCAAGCACACGCCGTTTGCCTATGCATCCAGCGGCTTCGAGCTGCCGGCGCGGGTGCGCACGACCCTGGTCGCCGGGCATATCGCCTACGAGGCTGAATGAGATCCTTGCTTGCAGCCTGGCGTCTGCTGCGCCTGGCCCCCCATGTGCTGCACGGCCTGTGGATCGTCAAGCGCCGCTTCGAGCTGATGACGACGGCCGAGAAACATGGGCAGATCCAGTGGTGGTCGCTCAAGTTCCTGCGCATCCTCGGCATCGAGTTGAAGAGCCAGGGCCAGGCCCTGCCGGCGGGTCATCTGATGGTGGCCAACCACATCTCCTGGCTGGACATCGCCGCCGTCCACGCCGTGCTGCCGCAGGCGCGCTTCGTGTCCAAGGCCGACGTGAAGCACTGGCCGTTGGTGGGCGCTCTCGTCGAGGGTGCTGGCACTTTGTTCATCGAACGCACCAGCAAGCGCGACGCCCTGCGCGTCGTCCACCAGACTGCCGCGGCTCTGCAGGCCGGTGACTGCGTGGCCGTCTTCCCCGAAGGCACGACCGGCCCCGGGCCCGAGATGCTGCCCTTCCACGCCAATCTGCTGCAGGCGGCGGTGTCGACGGGGGCTCCCGTGCTGCCTCTAGTGCTGCGCTGGTACGAGCCCGGCGAGCGCTTCAGCTCCTCCGCCCGCTTCATTGGCGACATGACGCTGGGCCAGAGCCTTTGGAGCATCGCCTCGGCGAAAGGCCTGGGCATTGACGTGCAGATCCTGCCGAGCGTGATGATCGAAGGCCAGGACAGGCGCGCCCTCGGTGAGACGCTGCGCGGCGTGATCAGCGCGCGCTTGTAAGCCAGGCCAGGCCGGCCGACGTGCCGGCGCGTGGCCGGTATTCCAGGCCGATGGCGCCGGACCAGGCGCGTTCTTCCAGCAAGGCGAACTCCGCTGCGTACTCGCCGGCTTCGGGTTCATGCCGTCCGCCGACACCGGCGACTTGCACATGGCCCAGCGAGCCGAGATCCAGGGCCCGCGCCAGATGCGCCAGCGATTCGCCCTCGGCCACGCGGCAGTGATAGAGGTCCAACTGCAATTGAACGCGCGGCGCGTCCAGCGCGGCGAGCAACTCCAGCGCCTGGGCCTGGCGGTGCAGGAAATAGCCGGGCATGTCGCGCCGGTTGATGGGCTCGACGACCAAAGGCAGCGCCGACTGCTCAGCCGCCCATGCGAGATTGGCCAGCCAGGTCGCCCGGGTCTCGGCGCTGTCGTCGGCCAGGCCGGACAGCAGGTGGACGCGCGCCGCGCCGAGCTGGTGGGCGAGGTCCAGCCCGCGCAGTGTCGTCTCGCGGAACTCGGCCTCGCGGCCGGGCAGGGCGGCGAAGCCGCGGTCGCCGGCCGCCCAGTCGCCGGCGGGCGCGTTGATGAGGACGATGCGGAGATCGCCGAGCGCCGCCTTCAGCGCCGCGACGTCATGCAGATGCGGCTGCTGCAGCTCCACGGCCGCGAAGCCATCGGCGCGTGCCGCCGCGGGCCGGTCGAGATAGGCGTGCTCCGTGTACAGCCAATCGAGATTGGCGGCGAAGCGCGCTGGGATCACTTGCGCTCCGCGACCAGGGCCGGGTTGAGCCGCGGGTCGTTGTACATCTTGAACTGGCGGTAGACCTTGAAATAGGCCCGTCCGGCGCGGGCATCGGCCAGCAGTTCGTCAAAGCAGCGGCCGAGGTCGGCGCGCTGCTGGATCAGGCGCTCCAGGCGCTCGGCGCAGGACTGGCGATGCGCCTCGTCGACGTCGGTCCGCGTGGTCTGCTCGCGCATGGCGGCGATCTTCAGGCCGAGGATGGAGATGCGGTCCAGCATGGAGCCGGCCGTCTCGCTGTTCAGCCGGGCGCCGTCCGGCACGGTGGAGCGGGGCAGGGCGCTGGCGATGGTGGCGGGGTCGACCAGGCCCAGGGCCGACAGCAGGAACTCGTCGATGCGCTCGATGGCGTCGTTGCGGGACTGGTTGTGGCGGTCGATGGCGCGCTTGTTGGCGACGATCTCGGCGTCCGGCGCCTGGGTGCGGCGGGCCAGGTCTTCCTGGGCCCACAGGCTGCGGTTGTGGAAGTGATTGACCGCCACCCAGCCATGCACGTCATGGGCGTCGGCAGCGGTCGGCGGCGCAGCCAGGGCGGCGTCGTGGCTGGCGATCACTTCGGCGGAGGAGGGCAGGGTGATCTCGGGCATGAGGGGCGGGTCCGCGCAGGGAGAATCCCGCGCCACTTGTAAAGAATTGCTGATGATAGAAGCCCGCCCGTTGATCGTTCGCCTGCGCAACTTTGTCGGCGACACGGTTTTGAGCATTCCGGCGCTGCGGCTGCTGGAAAGCCATGGCTACCGCCTGGAGCTGGTGGGCAAGGGCTGGGCGCGCGGCCTGCTGGAGGCCGAGGGCTGGCGGGTGCATGTGCGGCCCAACAAGCTGGGCGAGCGCATTGCCCAGCTGCGCGCGCTGCGGCGGCAGTTCCGGGCGGAGGACCCGGGCTTCGACCGGCGCTCCAACACCCTGCTGTTTCCCTATGCCTTCTCGGCGGCTCTGGATTCGCGCCTGGCCGGGCTGAAGGCTGAAGGCCATGCCGGCGATGGCCGGACCTGGCTGCTCAAGCGCGGCCTGCCGCGCCGCGAGGGGCGGCACACCCTGGTCGAGTATTGGGAGCTGGCCTGCGATTTCCTCGGCGTGCAGGCCGAGCCGCCGACGGACATAGCCATGCAGGTCAGCGAGGGCCAGCGCGATGCCGCGCGGGCGCTGCTGGCGGCGCAAGGCGTGGAGCCGCAGCGATGTGTGCTGATCTGCCCCTTCGCCAACGGCCGCGTGGAATTCCTGGACCGCAGCTGGCCGGCCTTCCCGGACTTTGTGCGGCGCCTGCATGCGCAAGGCCGCCAGGTCGTCATCGTGCCGGGGCCGGCCGAGGTGGAGGGCGCGAAGGAGCTCTACCCGGACGCCATCCGCCTCGATGGCGTGGCCCTGGGCGTCTACAACGCGCTGCTGCAGGGGGCCGGCGTCGTCGTGGCCAACGACACCGGGCCGGCCCACATGGCCGCGGGCGTCGGCGCGCGGTTGCTGAGCATCTGGGGGCCCGTCGACCCGGCGCGCTGGGCGCCCTGGGGTTCGACGGTGACCCTCATGCGACGCGGCCCCACGGAATGGGTGAGCGTCGACGAGGTCCTCTCAGCGGTGGATCAGGCCTTGCCCTGATTGGCCACGGCTGCGGCCGCCTTGGCAGCGGCTTCCGCGTCACCCAGGTAATAGCTCTTGATGGGCTTCAGGTTCTCGTCCAGCTCGTAGACCAGCGGAATGCCATTGGGGATGTTGACGCCGACGATGGCGTCGTCCGCGATGTTGTCCAGGTACTTGACCAGGGCGCGGATGCTGTTGCCGTGGGCGGCGATCAGCACGCGCTGGCCGTCCTTGATGGCCGGCGCGATGGTGTCGTTCCAGAACGGCAGCACGCGGGCGACGGTGTCCTTCAGGCATTCCGTCAGCGGGATGTCGTTGGGGTCCAGCTTGGCGTAGCGCACGTCGCTGCGCTCGCTGCGCGGGTCGGTCGCTTCCAGGGCCGGCGGCGGCGTGTCGTAGCTGCGGCGCCAGATCAGCACCTGCTCGTCGCCGTACTGCTTGGCCATGTCGGCCTTGTTCAGGCCCTGCAGGCCGCCGTAATGGCGCTCGTTCAGGCGCCAGGCGTGGCGTACCGGCAGCCAGGTGCGGTCCATCTGGTCCAGGGCATGCCACAGCGTCCAGACGGCGCGCTTCAAGACCGAGGTGTAGGCGATGTCGAAGTCATAGCCCGCTTCCTTCAGCAGGCGGCCGGCGCTCTTGGCCTGCTCGACGCCGGTGGGCGTCAGGTCCACATCGGTCCAGCCGGTGAAGCGGTTTTCCAGATTCCAGGTCGATTCGCCGTGGCGGATGAGGACGAGCTTGTACATGGGCAGGAACGCACAGGTGGTGGAAGGCGGCGGATTATCGGCTCCGGCGATAATGCTCGGCTTCGTTGAATTACACGGGATGCTTGCTTGAACTTCCTGATCGAGAACTGGTTTTTGATCGTCGCTGCGCTGGTGTCGGGCGGCATGCTGCTCTACCCCATGCTGGCATCGGGTGCCCAGGGTGCCGCCGTCAGCCCGGCCCAGGCCGTGCAGCTGGTCAACCGCGAGAAGGGCGTGCTGATCGATGTCAGCGAGCCCGAGGAGTACGCCAAGGGCCATGCCGTCGGCGCGCGCAACATCCCCTTTGGCCAGATCGAGGGCCACAAGCAACTGCCGTCCAACAAGGCCCTGCCGCTGGTGTTGGTGTGCCCGACGGGCGCACGCGCCGGCCGCGCCGCTGGCATGCTGCGCAAGCTGGGCTATGAGAAGGCCCAGGTGCTGGCAGGGGGCCTCAAGGCCTGGCGGGAGGCCAATTTGCCGGTGGAGAAGACTGCGTAAGCAGTTTTTGCCTCCCAGGAGATTGAGATGGCCCGCGTCAAGATGTACACCACCCTGGTCTGCCCGTTCTGCGTGCGAGCCAAGATGCTGCTTAAATCACGCGGCGTCGACGTGATCGACGAGATCCGCGTCGACCTGAACCCGGCCGAGCGCCAGCACATGATGGCCACGACGGGCCGCCGCACCGTGCCGCAGATCTTCATCGGCGACACCCATGTCGGGGGGTGTGACGACCTCATCGCCCTCGACCAGAAGGGCGGACTGATGCCCCTGCTCCAGGCTGCCTGAGCCGCCTTCGGCCACCGCGGCTGATTTCAAGTGCGGGCAAGCCCGATCAGGGCTGTCACAAGCCTCGCCGCATAATCCAGCTACCGCCCGCAGCCTGCCGCCTGCGGGCTTTTGTTTGACGACCTGTTCGAAAGAGTCCCATGGCCGACGAGATCCAAGCCGCCCCCGAAGGCACCCCCGTGTTCCAGATCCAGCGCATGTACCTGAAGGATCTGTCGCTGGAACAGCCCAACGCGCCGCACATCCTGCTGGAGCAGTCGCAGCCCCAGGTGGACATCAACCTGACGCTGTCGGCCGAGATGGTCACCGACGGCATCTTCGAAAGCTGCGTGACCGCCACGGTCAACACCAAGGTCGGCGACAAGACGCTGTTCCTGGTGGAAGCCAAGCAGGCCGGCATCTTCGAGATCCGCAACATCCCGCAAGACCAGCTCGACGGCATCCTGGGCATCGTGTGCCCGCAGATGGTCTATCCCTATCTGCGCGCCATCGTGTCGGACGTCTGCACCCGCGCCGGCTTCCCGCCGGTGCTGCTGACGGAAGTGAACTTCCAGGCCATGTTCGAAGCCCAGCAGGCCCAGCGCCTGGCCCAAGGTAGCCAGGCCGTCAACTGATCCGCCTCGCTCCTGCGACGACGCCCCGCCCCATGCGGGGCGTTTTACTTGGTGGACACTTCCGCGCATGACGACGATGAAGATCAGCGTGCTCGGCGCCGGCGCCTGGGGCACGGCCCTGGCCATCCAGGCCGCCGAGGCCGGCCATGACGTGAGCCTGTGGGGGCGCGACGCCGCGGCCGTCGACGCGATGCGCGCGAGCCGCCGCAACGCGGCCTATCTGCCCGACAGCGAGCTGCCCGCCACCCTCGGCCTGACCGCCGACCGCGCGGCCTGCATCGCCCACGCCGCCGCCGGCCTGACCATCGTCGCGACGCCCATGTCGGGCCTGCGCGAGACGCTGGCCGTCCTGCGCTCGACGCAGCGCGTGCTGTGGCTGTGCAAGGGCTTCGAGGCCGGCACCGGCCGTCTCGGCCACGAGATCGCACGCGAACTGCAGCCGGCGATGCGCGTGGGCATCCTGTCCGGCCCCAGCTTTGCGCAGGAAGTGGCCGCCGGCCGGCCGACCGCCCTGGTGGCGGCCAGCGAGGATGGCGACCTGGCCCAGGCGGCCGTGGACGCTTTCCATGGCGACAGGCTGCGCGTCTACACATCGAGCGATCCGGTGGGCGTCGAGGTCGGCGGCGCCGTCAAGAACGTGATGGCCATCGCCGTCGGCATCTGCGATGGCCTGTCCGCCGCGGCGCCCGATGCGCCCGGCCTCAATGCGCGCGCGGCGCTGATCACCCGCGGCCTGGCCGAGATGCTGCGCCTGGGCCTGGCCCTGGGCGCCCGGGCCGAGACCTTCATGGGCCTGTCGGGCCTGGGCGACCTGGTGCTGACGGCGACCGGCGACCTGTCGCGCAACCGGCGCGTCGGCCTGATGCTGGCCCAGGGCCTGGCCCTGCCGCAGATCCTGCAGCAGCTGGGCCATGTGGCCGAAGGCGTCTACAGCGCGCCGACGGTGCTGGCGCGGGCGCGCGAGCTGGGCGTGGAGATGCCCATCACCGAGGGCATGGTGGCCCTGCTGGACGGCCGGCTGCGCGTGGGCGAGGCGGTTGAGCGGCTGATGAGCCGCGACGCGCGCGCCGAGTAGTTACGCTCCGCCGGCGTATCCGTTCTGGCGCCAGGCTTCGAACACGGCGACCGCCACGGTGTTGCTCAGATTGAGGCTGCGCTGGCCCTCGCGCATCGGCAGGCGCACGCGTTGTTCGACCGGGAAGCTCTCGCGCAACGCGGGTGCTAGGCCGGCCGTCTCGCTGCCGAACACGAACCAGTCGCCGGGCTGGAAGGCCACCTCGCCGAAGGGTCTGCTGCCGCGCGTCGTGAAGGCAAACATGCGTGAGACGTCGGGCGACTCGGCTGCCAGGAAGGCGGCCCAGTCGGCATGCCGCTGCACGCGGGCGTACTCGTGATAGTCCAGGCCGGCGCGCTGCAGCAGCTTGTCCTCCATCGAGAAGCCCAGGGGTTCGATCAGATGCAGGCTGCAGCCCGTGTTGGCGGCGAGCCGGATGACGTTGCCGGTATTGGGCGGGATCTCCGGCTGGACGAGGACGATATGGAACATGCACGGGATTGTCCCGTCACTCGTCCCCTGGTTCCGGCGTTCGGGCAATGACCCAGGCCTGCACGCTCATGACGCCGGCCTGCAGCAGCACGCCGGCCAGCTCGAACAGCGTCGCGCCGCTGGTCATCACATCGTCCAGCAGGGCGACGCTGGTGCCGCGCAGCCGGGCGGCGCGCAAGGGATCGACGGCGAAGACGCCGCGCACATTGGCCGCGCGGTCTTCCAGCTTGAGGCTGGCCTGGACGGCGTTGTGCCGCACGCGCAGCAGCATGTCGGGTTCGTAGCGCAGGCCGCGCCGCCGCGCCAGGGCCTTGGCGAGCTCATGGGACTGGTTGTAGCCGCGCTCGCGCAGGCGCCGGTCTGACAGGGGAACAGGCAGCAGCCAGTCGGGCGCATTGGCCTCGGCCGCGGTCAGGGCCGTGTTCAGCCTTTCCAGCAGGCTCTCTCGCAATTCCAGGGCCTGGTGGTATTTGAAATGCTGCAGCAGGCCATCCCAGGGGAAGCGGTAGTCCAGGGCGGCGACGGTGCGGTCCAGTGGCGGCGCGGTGTGCAGGCAGCGGCCGCATTGCGGACGGAGCCGGCCCATGAACTCGGGTGGCAGCCTGGCCGCGCAGGTCCAGCAGCGGGGCTGCGGACGCGCATACAGGCCCAGGCAGGACTCGCAGATGGTCTGGTGGCTCCAGGCGCGGCAGACAGCGCACTGGCCGGCGCAGCGCAGCAGCACCTTCTCGACCAATGCGGGCTTGTTTGCCGACAGGGAGCGCTCAGGCATCGGCTCAATATACTGACCGCTCCATGAGTGAACTGGCCTCGACCCCTACTTCAAACAAGGGGCCGCGGCCCCAGGACCTGGATGCCGCCGCCGTGCGCCACCAGGCGCGCCGGCTGGCCGCCGCCGCGCAGCCGCCCTGGCTGCACGAGGAGGTGGCCGGGCGCATGGCCGAGCGCCTGACCTACATCAAGCTGCAGCCCCAGCGGGTGCTGGACGCCTCGCCGGCCCTGGGGGCCAGCGGGGAATTGCTGCGCCGGGCCTATCCCGAGGCCGAGATGCTGTGGCACGAGGCCGACAACCCTCTGGCGGCGCGGGCAGCCCAGTCCCGCCAGCGCAACTGGTGGCAGAAGCTGCGCGGCGCGCCTTCCGGCCAGATCGAGGCGCTGCCCGCGCGGCCGGAGGTCGACCTGCTGTGGTCCAACATGGCCCTGCACGCCTGCGCCGACCTGCCCGGCCTGCTCGGCGCCTGGCAGGCCAGCATCGCGGTGGGCGGCTTCATCATGTTTTCCTGCTTCGGCCCGGACAGCTTCGTCGAACTGCGCCCCCTGTATGCCCGCAACGGCTGGGGCCGGCCGGCGCCGGACTGGTGGGACATGCACGACATCGGCGACCTGGTACTCAAGGCCGGCTTTGCCGACCCCGTCATGGACCAGCAGCGGCTGCGCCTGACCTGGGCCTCCCCCGAAAGCCTGCTTGCCGATCTGCGCAGCCTGGGCGGCAACCTGGCACCGACGCGCTTCGCCGGCCTGCGCGGGCGGGCCTGGAAAGTGGCCCTGCTCGGCGAACTCGAAACCCTGCGCGGCGCCGACGGCAAGCTGGCCCTGACGGTGGAGCTGGTCTTCGGCCACGCCTTCAAGGCCGCGCCACGGCTGACGGTGGCGGCCGAGACCCATGTCTCCATCGATGCGATGCGCGCGACGCTGCGCAAGGGGCGCGAAAGCGGCTGAAACGGCGGCTAAGGGGGGTGGTTCCCCGGGGTCGGCGCGGGTCGGCCCTCTCGGAGCCTGGGCTAAAATCCCGCGCCGCATAGGGGCTTAGGGCAAAACCCGGCTCAAACCACGGAACTTGCTTCCCAAGTCCGGCCAATGGCCCGGATTGCAAGCCCCGCTCTTCAAAGAACCAAGTGACAACCATGACGATGATGAACGCACGAGTGCATAGCGCCTCACGCGCTTGGGGCCGCTGGGCCACCGCGGCGATGGCGGCCCTGGCAGCGGGACCGGCCCTGGCGGTCAACGACCTGAAGGGCGGCCCGGGCGTCAATCAGCTCAATCTGCACGAGCCGGTCACGCGCATCGCGGCCGACCAGATGTGGCTGCACAACTTCGTGATGATCGTCTGCGTGGTCATCTTCGTCGCCGTGTTCGGCGTCATGTTCTATTCCATCTTCAAGCACCGCAAGTCCAAGGGTGCGGTGTCGGCCAACTTCCACGAGAGCGTGGCCGTGGAAATCGCCTGGACCGTGGTCCCCTTCCTCATCGTCATCGGCATGGCCCTGCCGGCCACCAAGGTCGTGGTCGCGATGAAGGACACCACCAATGCCGACCTGACCATCAAGGCCACCGGCTACCAGTGGAAGTGGGGCTACGACTACCTGAAGGGCGAAGGCGAGGGCATCGGCTTCCTGGCCACGCTGGACACCGCCCAGCGCGAATCGTCCGACTCCGGCAAGCCCGAGCCGGTCGACAACTACCTGCTCAAGGTCGACAACCCGCTGGTCGTGCCGGTGGACAAGAAGGTCCGCATCATCACGACGGCCAACGACGTCATCCACGCCTGGATGGTGCCGGCCTTCGGCGTCAAGCAGGATGCCATCCCCGGCTTCGTGCGCGACGCCTGGTTCAAGGCCGAGAAGATCGGCGACTTCTACGGCCAGTGCGCCGAGCTGTGCGGCAAGGAGCACGCCTACATGCCCATCCATGTGAAGGTGGTGTCCGCCGAGGACTACACCAAGTGGGTGGATGGCGAGAAGAAGAAGATGGCCGCCAAGGCCGACGATCCGTCCAAGGTCTGGGAACAGGCGGCCCTGGTCGCCCGCGGCGAGAAGGTGTATGCGGCCAACTGCGCGGTCTGCCACAAGGCCGACGGCAGCGGCGCCGGTCCGATCAAGGCGCTGGACAAGTCGCCCGTCGTGCTGGCGGACGACAAGATGCAGCAGATCCAGATCGTGCTGAACGGCAAGATGGACAAGGGCATGCCCGCCTGGAAGCAGCTCAGCGACACCGACATCGCCGCCGTGATCACGTACACGAAGAACAGCTGGTCCAACAAGACGGGCCAGACGGTGCAGCCGGCCGAAGTGCTGGCCGCCCGCAAGTAATCGCCTGAACACCGAATCTGAGGAAATCACATGAGTGCAGTGCTCCCCCCCCACGGTGTTCACGGCGGCCATGACGGCGACCACGCCCATGGCCACCACGACGACCATCACGACCACCACGCCCCCACCGGCTGGCGCCGCTGGGTGTTCGCGACCAACCACAAGGACATCGGCACCCTCTACCTGCTGTTCTCCTTCGCGATGCTGATGGTCGGCGGCATCCTGGCCCTGTGCATCCGCGCCGAGCTGTTCCAGCCCGGCCTGCAGTTCTTCAACCCCGAACTCTTCAACCAGTTCACGACCATGCACGGTCTGATCATGGTGTTCGGCGCCATCATGCCGGCCTTCGTCGGCTTCGCGAACTGGATGATCCCGCTGCAGATCGGTGCCAGCGACATGGCCTTCGCGCGGATGAACAACCTCAGCTTCTGGCTGCTGATTCCGGCGGCCCTGATGCTGGTGGGCAGCTTCTTCATGCCCGGCGGCGCCCCCGCCGCGGGCTGGACGCTGTACGCGCCGCTGACGCTGCAGATGGGCCCGTCCATGGACGCCGGCATCTTCGCGATGCACATCATGGGCGCCTCGTCCATCATGGGCTCGATCAACATCATCGTGACCATCCTCAACATGCGCGCCCCCGGCATGACGCTGATGAAGATGCCGATGTTCGCCTGGACCTGGCTGATCACGGCCTACCTGCTGATCGCCGTCATGCCCGTGCTGGCCGGCGCCATCACGATGACGCTGACCGACCGCCACTTCGGCACCGCCTTCTTCAACCCGGCGGGCGGCGGCGACCCGGTCATGTACCAGCACATCTTCTGGTTCTTCGGCCACCCCGAGGTCTACATCATGATCTTGCCGGCCTTCGGCATCATCAGCCAGATCGTGCCGGCCTTCGCCCGCAAGCGCCTGTTCGGCTACGCGTCCATGGTGTACGCGACGGCCTCCATCGCCATCCTGTCCTTCATCGTGTGGGCCCACCACATGTTCGCCACCGGCATGCCGGTGACGGGCCAGCTGTTCTTCATGTACGCGACCATGCTGATCGCCGTGCCCACGGGCGTGAAGATCTTCAACTGGCTGGCGACGATGTGGCGCGGCTCGATGACCTTCGAGACGCCGATGCTGTTTGCCGTCGGCTTCATCTTCGTGTTCACGATGGGCGGCTTCACCGGCCTCATCCTGGCCATGGCGCCGGTCGACATCCAGCTGCAGGACACCTACTACGTCGTGGCCCACTTCCACTACGTGCTGGTGGCCGGCTCGCTGTACGCGCTGTTCGCCGGCGTCTACTACTGGGGTCCGAAGTGGACCGGCGTCATGTATTCCGAGACGCGCGGCAAGATCCACTTCTGGGGCTCGTTGATCTTCTTCAACGTGACCTTCTTCCCGATGCACTTCCTGGGTCTGGCCGGCATGCCGCGTCGCTATGCCGACTACCCGATGCAGTTCACCGACTTCAACCAGATCGCGTCCATCGGCGCCTTCGGCTTCGGCCTGATGCAGGTCTACTTCTTCCTGTTCGTCGTCGTGCCGATGATGCGCGGCAAGGGCGAGACCGCATCGCAGAAGCCCTGGGAAGCCGCTGAAGGGCTGGAGTGGGAAGTGCCGTCGCCGGCCCCCTTCCACACCTTCGAGGAGCCGCCCAAGCTGAACGCGTCGGCCACCAAGATCGTCCACGACCACCATTGATCGCGATGACGCCCGAACAGCGCAAGGCCAACCGCCGGCTGGGACTGATCCTGCTGTCGATCGTGCTGGTCTTCGGCGTCGGCTTCGTCGCCAAGATGGTGCTGCTGGCCCACTGACATGCGCTTCCTGGACGCCCTGCGCCGCGACAACCACCAGCTTCTGAAGAAGCTGATGTTCATCGTCGTGCTGATGTTCGGCTTCAGCTATTCGCTCGTGTACTTCTACGATGCGATCTGCAGAGCGCTGGGCATCAATGTGCTGTCTCTGTCCGAGCGGCAGGTGGCGTTCGGTGACAAGGGATTGGCCAACGGCAACGGCCAGATCGACCTCAGCCGCGAGATCACGGTCGAGTTCGACACCAATGCGCGCGGTCCCTGGGACTTCAAGCCGGCGGTGCGCCACATGAAGGTGCACCCGGGCGAGCTGAGCCAGGTCATGTACGAGTTCCGCAACAAGCAGGACCGCACCATGGCCGCGCAGGCCATCCCGAGCTATGCGCCCATGCAGGCGATGGCGCATTTCAACAAGCTGGAATGCTTCTGCTTCAACGAATACACCTTGAAGCCGGGCGAGAGCAAGCAGTGGCCGGTCGTGTTCGTCATCGACCCCAAGCTGCCCAAGGATGTGAAGACCATCACCCTGTCCTATACCTTCTTCGAGGTGGCGGGCAAGGGCGGGGTCAAGCTCGGCCAGGCACCGAAAGGTGAGGGAGCCGCGCTGTGAGTGACAAGCCGGGCCAGGATCTGAAGGAAGCGGTGGGGCGCAAGGCGTCCTTCCTCCAGACGATCTCGGCCGTGGCCTGGAGTTTTTTCGGCGTGCGCCGGGGCCGTGACCATGAGAGAGACATGGCGCGGCTGAACCCGGTGCATGTGCTGATCGCGGGCGTGCTTGGCGCAGCCCTGTTTGTATTGATGCTGGTGCTGTTGGTCCGTTGGGTCATCGGCAGTGGCGTGGCGGCGGCCTGAGGCCTGCCGCACCAAGGTTAGAACGAGCGAGAACTAGGAGAACGACATGTCGGCAGCGACTACCCCGGGCAAGACCCCGTACTACTTCGTCCCGGCGCCTTCTCGGCATCCGGTGATGGCCGCGACCGGCCTGTTCTTCGTCATCCTCGGCGCCGGCCAGTGGATCAACGGCCACGGCTGGGGCATGTACTCGCTGTTCGGCGGCCTGGCCTTCTGGGCCTATGTGCTGCAGGCCTGGTTCCGCGACGCCATCAGCGAGAGCGAAGGCGGCCTGTACAGCGACCGCATCGACCTGTCCTTCCGCTGGAGCATGGGCTGGTTCATCTTCTCGGAGGTGATGTTCTTCGCCGCCTTCTTCGGCGCGCTGTACTGGGCCCGCGTCTACTCCGTGCCGTCGCTCGGCAGCCTGGAGAACTCCATCCTGTGGCCTGACTTCAAGGCCATCTGGCCCAGCACCGCGCCTGGCTTCACCGGCGCGCCGGCCGGCACCGTCGAGGCCTTCAGCACCATGGGCCCCTGGCCCATCCCGACGATCAACACGGCCCTGCTGCTGACCTCGGGTGTCACGCTGACCATCGCCCACCACGCGCTGATCGCCGGCAACCGTGCCAAGACCATCGCCTGGATGTGGATCACCGTCATCCTCGGCGCGACCTTCCTGGGCTTCCAGGCCTATGAATACCACCACGCCTATGCCGAGCTGAACCTGAAGCTCAACTCCGGCATCTACGGCTCGACCTTCTTCATGCTGACCGGCTTCCACGGCTTCCACGTCTGCGTGGGCGCCCTGATGCTGCTGTTCATCACCATCCGCCTGATGAAGGGCCACTTCACGCCCGAGCGCCACTTCGGCTTCGAAGGCGCGGCCTGGTACTGGCACTTCGTCGACGTCGTCTGGCTGGGCCTGTACGTCGTCGTCTACTGGTTCTGAGGCCACTGGGCCCGCCATGAGGAAGCGCCGCAGTCGCGGCGCTTTTTTGTTGGCTCTTCGCGCGCGAACGAGCGCGCAAAGCGCCTGATCATGCAGGCTAGGATTTCAGCGGCAGGCCGGTCGGCTGTATCCAGCCCATCTTCCAGCTCAGCAGGATGACGAGGAAGAGCGCCACCGACACGCCGACCCGCACCGCCAGCGCGCGGGCCATGTTGGGACTCTTCTTGTTGCCGCCCTTGCGCAGCATGAAGAAGCCGGCTGCTGCGAGCGCGCCGAGGATGCCGATGAAGGCGACCAGGATCACGAATTTCATGACGCGAATTATCGGGGTGGCGCGGTGACGGCCCGGCGCTGGCTGGTGCTGGCAGCGGCCCTGCTCGCGGCCGCGCTGACAGGGCGGCTGGGCCTGTGGCAGCTGGACCGCGCGGCGCAGAAGATCGCGCTGCAGACGGCCATCGAGGCAGAGGCCGGCAGGCCGGCGCTCGCCAACGCCGAACTGGACGGTGCCGATCAACTGCACCGTCGCGTGGTGCTGCGCGGCACCTGGCTGGCCGAGCGCACCGTCTGGCTGGACAACCGGCCCATGGACGGCCGCACCGGCTTCTTCGTCGTCACGCCGCTGCGCCTGGCCGGCCGCGACGAAGCCATCCTCGTGCAGCGCGGCTGGGCGCCGCGCAACCAGCTCGACCGCCAGCAGCTGCCGCCGCTGGCCACGCCCGCGGGCGAGGCCGTCGTGCAGGGGCGGCTGGCGGCTTCGCCTTCGCGGCTTTATGAGCTTGGCGAGGGCTCGGTCGGAGCTATCCGGCAAAATCTCGATCCTGCGGCCTTTGCCGTCGAATCCGGCCTGAAGCTGCTGCCCCTGACGGTCGTCCAGACGGATGCGGCCGACGATGGCCTGTCGCGCCACTGGCCGGCACCTGACCTCGGCCTGCAGAAGCACTATGGCTATGCCTTTCAATGGTTCGCGCTCTGCGCGCTGATCCTGATCCTCTATGTCTGGTTCCAACTCGTCCGCCCCCGGCTCCGCAGGCCGTCCTGAACCCTTGAGCTTCGCGGTTCACAGCCTGCCCGACCCACGCACGTCGGCGCAGCAGCGCGTCGGCCGCTGGAAGATGCTGCTGGTGCTGGCCATGTGCGCGGCGCCGGTGGTGGCTTCCTACTTCACCTTCTATGTCGTCAAGCCCAGCGGCTCGGCCTATGGCGAGCTGATCGCGCCGGCCGTCGACATGCCCGCCGACCTGCCGCTGAGCGATCTGCAGGGCCGCGCTGTCGCACCGGCCTCCTTGCGCGGGCAATGGCTGCTGGCCGTCGTGCACGGCTCGGACTGCCCGGCCGCCTGCGAGCGCCAGCTCTTCGTGCAGCGGCAGCTCCGCGAGATGCTGGGCAAGGAGCGCGGCCGCCTCGACAAGCTCTGGCTGATTCCGGACACGGGCACGCCGCGCGCGGAGGTGCTGGCGGCCGTCAGCCAGAAGGGCGCCGAGGTGACGGTGCTGCGCGTGCCAGCCGACCGGCTTGCCGCCTGGCTCAAGCCCGCAGAGGGCAAGGCCCTGGGCGACCATTTCTACGTCATCGATCCCATGGCGCGCTGGATGGAGCGTGCCCCTGCCGAAGCCGAGCCGAAGAAGCTGCAGGCCGACTTGAACAAGCTGCTGAAGGCCAGCGCCTTCTGGGATCCGGCTGGCCGATGAACGAGATGCTGGTCCCCCTCGGCCAGGTCGCCGCCATCGGCGGCGCGGTCGCTCTCGGCCCGCTGATCTGGTGGCGCCAGCGCTCGCGCGACAGCAGCCCCACGGGCCGGCTGCGCGCGCTGACCCTGCTGACGCTGTTCCTCACCTTCGACCTCATCGTCTTCGGCGCCTTCACCCGGCTGAGCGACTCGGGCCTGGGCTGCCCCGACTGGCCCGGCTGCTACAGCGCCGCCAGCCCGGTGGGCGCGCATGCCCATATCGAGGCGGCGCAGACGGCCATGCCCTCCGGCCCGGTCACGCACACCAAGGCCTGGATCGAGATGCTGCACCGCTATCTCGCCAGCGGCGTGGGCCTGCTCATCCTGGTGCTGTGCGCGCTGAGCTGGAAGCTCAAGCGCCGGGCCGGCGAGGCCGCACCCTCGCCCTGGTGGCCGACGCTGTCCCTGGTCTGGGTCTGCATCGTCGGTGCCTTCGGGCGACTGACGGTCACCATGAAGCTCTTCCCGGCCATCGTCACCGGCCATCTGCTGCTGGCCATGCTGCTGCTGATGATGCTGGCCTGGCAGCGCGAGGCCTATGAGCCGCGGCCGCTTGCCGCACCGCCGTGGCTGCGCCGCGTGGCCGCCGGCGTACTGCTGTTGGCGCTGATGCAGGTGGCGCTCGGCGGCTGGGTCAGCACCAACTACGCCGTGCTGGCCTGCGACGAGTTTCCGACCTGCCATGGCGGGCAGTGGTGGCCGCATCTGGACTTTGCCCAGGGCTTCCAGCTCTGGCGTGACCTGGGCCTGCGCGCCGACGGCAGCCTGCTCGGCTTCGAGGCGCTGGCCGCCATCCACATGGCCCACCGCATCGGCGCCGCTTTCGTCTTCGTCGCCATCATCGCGCTGGCCTGGCTGCTGCGCCGGTCTGCCGCGAACTGGTCGCGCTGGCTGCTCGCCGCGGCGGGCTGGCAGCTCGTCACCGGGCTGTCCAATATCGTGCTCGACTGGCCTATCGTCGCGGCCCTTGGGCACACCGGCGGCGCCGCCGTGCTGCTGGCCCTGCTTACCACCTTGCTCGCGCGTCTCAAGCGCGTCGGATCCTGACCATGGCTTCCACGTCCACCGCCAGTGCCCTCGTGCACAGCCCGCGCTGGCAGCAGTTCTACCAGCTGACCAAGCCGCGGGTCGTCCAACTCATCGTCTTTTGCGCCGCCATCGGCATGGCCCTGGCCGTACCTGGCCTGCCTTCGCTGGATCAGGCCCTGACCATGCTGGCCGGCGTGGCCGGCATCTGGCTGGTGGCCGGCGCGGCCGCGGCCTTCAACTGCCTCATCGAGGACGGCATCGACGCGCGCATGAAGCGCACTGCCTGGCGCGCCACCGCCAAGGGCGAGCTGAGCCGCCCGCAGACCCTGGCCTTCTCGGCCCTGCTGTGCGGCATCGGCATGGCCCTGCTGGGCGTCTACGTCAACGTGCTGACCATGTGGCTGACCTTCGCCACCTTCGTCGGCTACGCCATCGTCTACACCGTCATCCTCAAGCCGACGACGCCGCAGAACATCGTCATCGGCGGCGCCTCGGGCGCGATGCCGCCGGTGCTGGGCTGGGCCGCGATGCGAGGCGACGTCGGCTTCGAGGCCTGGCTGCTCTGCCTCATCATCTTCCTGTGGACGCCGCCACACTTCTGGGCCCTGGCCCTGTACCGCGCCGAGGACTACGCCCGCGCCGGCCTGCCCATGCTGCCGGTCACCCACGGCAATGACTACACGCGGCTGCAGATCCTGCTCTACACCTGGGTGCTGCTGGCCGCCACGCTGCTGCCCTTCCTGACCGGCATGAGCGGCTGGTTCTACCTGGTCGCCGCCGTGGGCCTGGGCCTGGGCTTCTGCGCCTATGGCTTCAGGCTGTGGCGGTCCTATTCCGAGATGCTGGCGCGCCGGACCTTCTGGTTCTCCATCTGGTATCTGTCGCTGCTCTTCGCGGCCCTGCTGATCGACCACTACATCTCATGAACACCCGTCGTTTCGCGCTGGCCGTGCTGGCCGCCCTGTCACTCGCCGCCTGCCAGAAAGCCGGCCCCGACAAGCTGGCCTTCAAGGGCATCGACCTGACCGGCGCCGAGTACGCCAGGCAGCTGAACCTGACCGACCAGGACGGCCGTGCCCGTTCGCTGGCCGACTTCAAGGGCAAGGTGCTGGTGGTCTTCTTCGGCTACACGCAATGTCCCGACGTCTGCCCGACGACCATGGCCGAGGTGGCCGAGGTCAAGCGCAGCCTGGGCGCCGACGGCGACAAGGTGCAGGGTGTCTTCGTCACCGTCGACCCGGAACGCGACACGGCCCAGTTGCTGAAGGCCTATCTGGCCAGCTTCGACCCCAGCTTCGTCGGCCTGCGCGGCAGCGCCGAGCAGACCCAGGCGGCGGCCAAGGAGTTCAAGGTCTTCTTCGCCAAGGTGCCCGGCAAGACGGCCGAGACCTACACGATGGACCACACGGCCGCCAGCTTCATCTTCGACACCGAGGGCCGGGTGCGCGTCTACGCCCGCTACGGCTCGGGTGCCCAGCCGCTGGTGGACGACATCAAGCTGCTGCTGGCCGAAGCCAGGAAGTCGCCCTGAATCCGCAAGCCTGTCCAGGAAGGAAAGATGAAAAAAGCAATCACCATCGCCGCCATCGGCATCCAGGCGATCCTGCCCTGTGCATGGGCGCAGTCCCTGAAGATCGGCTTCGTGGACACCCAGCAGGTGCTGCAGGAGTCGGCACCGTCGAAGGCGGCGGGCGTGCGGCTGGAGGCCGAGTTCGGCAATCGCAGCCGGGAGCTGGCACGCCTGGACGCCAAGCTGCGCGAAGCCGGCGAGAAGCTGGAGAAGGACGCGCCCGTCCTGTCCGAGGATGAGCGCACCCGTCGCGCCCGCGATCTGGCGGGCCAGCGGCGCGAGCTGGAGCGCAAGAGCCGCGAGTTCCAGGAAGACGCCGAGCGCCGCCAGCAGGACGAGCAGCGCGTGATCAGGGACAAGTTCGAGAAGGCGGTGAAGCAGGTCTTCGTCGCCGAGAAATACGATCTGATCCTGCAGGACAACGCCAGATTCCACAGCCCGGCGATCGACATCACCAAGAAGGTGCTCGAAGCCATGGCCGCGCAGAAATAGCCGGCACTGAGCTGGCAACGAAAAAAGGCCCCGTGAGGGGCCTTTGTCTTTCGGGGGCGCGAAGAATCAGGCCACTTCGGTGAGCGCCTTCTTCATCTTCTTCATCGCTGCCACCTCGATCTGGCGGATGCGCTCGGCCGACACGCCGTATTCGGCGGCCAGCTCGTGCAGCGTCATGCCACCCGAAGCGTCGTCGTTCACCTTCAGCCAGCGTTCCTCGACGATGCGGCGGCTGCGCGGGTCCAGCACCTCCAGTGCGCGCTGGATGCCGTCGCCGGCCAGGGCGTCGCGCGAGCGGGCCTCGATGACGCGCGTCGGCTCATGGCTCTCGTCGGCCAGATAGGCGATGGGGGCGAAGCTCTCGCCTTCGTCGTCGGTCTGCGGCTCCAGGGCCACGTCGCCGCCCGACAGGCGGGTCTCCATCTCCAGCACTTCCTCACGCTTGACGTTCAGCGTGCTGGCGACGTGGGCCAGTTCGGCCTCGGTCAGCGTGTTGCGATGCGTCTGGCCCTCGGCCTGGTCGGCCTTGAGCTGGTGCTTCATCGAGCGCAGGTTGAAGAACAGCTTGCGCTGGGCCTTGGTCGTCGCGACCTTGACCATGCGCCAGTTCTTCAGGATGTACTCGTGGATCTCGGCCTTGATCCAGTGCATGGCGTAGCTGACCAGGCGCACGCCTTGGTCGGGATCGAAGCGCTTGACGGCCTTCATCAGGCCGACATTGCCTTCCTGGATCAGGTCGCCCTGGGGCAGGCCGTAGCCGACGTACTGGCGCGAGATGGACACGACCAGGCGCAGATGCGACAGCACCATGCGGCCGGCGGCTTCAAGGTCGCCCTTGTCGCGCAGGCTGCGCGCGGCGCTTCCTTCTTCCTCGGCCGTCAGCAGCGGCAGGCGGTTGACGGCGGAGATGTAGGCGTCCAGATTGCCCAGCGAGGGCACGAGGGCCCAGGGGTCGCGGACGGCAATGGCAGAAGAGGCGGACATCGTCATGAATCCTTGCTAGCCGCGGCGTGGGGTGCCGCGGTGATCAGGATATTAGCACTCTGGTTTGTTGAGTGCTAAGAATGACGATGCGTCAGCTGGAATGCAATGTTTCCAACGGTGAAACAGTCAGCGCCCGCTAACTTGTGGGGCGCCGAATTCAGTCAACCAGCCCGAAATCCGGGCTCTTGATCATGGCCTCGATGTCCAGCAGGATCAGCAGGCGGTCGCCGATCTTGCCCAGGCCGGTGATGAAGCGGGCGTCCAGGGCGGCCGGCACTTCAGGGCGGGGCTTGATCGCGTCGCCACTCAGTTCCAGCACGTCGGACACCGAATCCACGACGATGCCGACGATGCGGCCGGCCACGTTCAGCACGATGACGACGGTGAAGGCGTTGTATTCGCTGGCCTGGCCCAGGCGGATGCGCATGTCCAGGATGGGGACGATGACGCCGCGCAGGTTGACCACGCCCTTGACGAAGGCCGGGGCGTTGGCGACCCGCGTGGGCGCCTCGTAGGAGCGGATTTCCTGCACGCGCAGGATGTCCAGGCCATATTCCTCCTCGCTGATGCGGAAGGTCAGGAACTGGCGGCCATCGGTGCGGGCCAGTGCCTGCACGGCCTGGGCACCAGTGCTGGGAACGAGGTCGGTGGAGCTCATCGGGCGCTGCTGCTAAAGGGGAACTGGGGCCTCATTCTGCCCGCTCCGGGCCGCCCCCTGGCGCCAACAATTCGTCGACCAGGGCCAGCAATTCACGCACGTCCAGCGGCTTGGTCAGATAGTGCTGGGCGCCGGCGACCTGGGCCGCGGCAATCTGCTCGGGTTGGGCGTTGGCCGACACGACGACGACCGGCGGCAGCGTCCGGCCGAGATCCCGCATGCGGCTCAGCAGGGTCAGGCCGTCGCCGTCCGGCAGCTGCCAGTCCAGCAGCAGCAGGGCCGGCGGCCGCTCGTGCAGGGCATGCAGGCCGGCCTCGATGGTTGGTGCCACTTCCAGCTCGATGCCGGGCCGCTGCTCCAGGATGCCGCGCATGACCTCGGCATTGAGCGGGTTGTCCTCCACATAGAGCAGGCGGCGCTGGGGGCTGGCGCGCGGGCTGGTGGGGCCGTCGGGCCGCGCCTCCATGGGCAGGGCGGCGGCCGCGCCGCTGGCCGGCAGCCGCAGCACGAAGCAGGCGCCGGGCCCGTCGACGGTTTCAGCGCGCAGGCTGCCGTCCATCATCTCGGCCAGGCGCTGGCTGATGACCAGGCCGATGCCGGTGCCTGGCAGGCCGCTGCGCTCGCGGCCCAGGCGGTTGAAGGGCTGGAAGAGGGCGGCGCGCTGCTCGTCGGTGAGGCCCATGCCGGTGTCGCGCACGGCGATCTCGACCCAGCCGGGCTCGCGGCTGAACGCCTCGACGCTGACGCTGCCGCCCGCGCGGTTGTACTTGACCGCGTTGCTGAGCAGATTGGTCAGGATCTGCGTCACGCGGGTCGGGTCGCCGACCAGGCGCGCGGCCGCCGGGTCGACGCGCTGGCTGATGGCCAGGCCGCGCTCGGTCGCCTGGCCCTGCACCAGGGCCAGGGCGCGGGCCAGCAGCGGCGGCAGCTCCAGCAGGGCCGGTTCCAGGCGCAGCGAGCCGGCCTCGATGCGCGACAGGTCCAGGGTGTCGTTGATCATCTCCAGCAGATGCCAGCCCGCCTGGGCGATCTGCTGGGCGCGTACGCGCTGGCCCGGCGGCAGGGGTTCGCCGGCGTCCATCTGCATCAGCTGGGTGAAGCCGAGGATGGCGTTCATCGGCGTGCGCAGCTCATGGCTCATGCGCGACAGGAACTCGTTCTTGGCCTGGTTGGCGGCTTCGGCGGCCTCGCGGGCACGGTCCAGCTCCTCGATGCGCAGCTGGTCGGTGATGTCCTCGACGACGCCGACCAGCCGGTGCGGCCGGCCGTCCGCGCCGCGCAGCAGGCTGACCAGCACGCGCGCATGGGCCGTGCTGCCGTCCGGGCGGATATAGCGCTTGAGGCGGCGGTAGAAGGGGATCTCGCCGCGCATCAGCCGCCGCGCCAGGCGGATGTCCTCGCGGCGGTCGTCGGCATGGGTCACGTCGATGGAGCGCTGGCGCATCAGCGCCTCGGCCGAGTAGCCCGTCAGCTTGCAGAAGTGCGCATTGACCTCCTGGAAGCCGCCGTTCAGGTCGGTGAAGGCGATGCCGATGGGCGCCGTCTCGAAGATGCTGTGGAAGCGCTGCTCGCTCTGGCTCAGCGCGCGCTCACCCTGGGCGCGATTGGCGATCTCGCGCTCCAGCGCCGCCGTGCGTTCCTGCACCAGGGCCTCGACATGCTGGGTGCGGCCCGACATCAGCAGCAGCAGCGCGCCCACCATGGCCGTGGCCAGCAGGCCGACCAGGGCGAAGGCCCAGCTGCGCCCCGGCGGCGCCACGAGGCCGGGCAGGTCGTAGATGCGCACCTCCCACTGCCGGCCGCCGAACTCCAGCGGCATCTTGACGAGGGGCAGGTTGGCATCGTCGCCGCGCTGCACCGCCTCGCAGCCGCGGCGGCCGCCCAGGCGCGGGTAGGGAGCGCCGGGCTCCATGTCCACGAGGCAGGCGGCGAGATGCTCGGGCCATGTCGCGGCCAGGCGCGACAGCAGCAGGTCGGGGCGCAGCGTGGCGAAGACGACGCCGTCCAGGGCCGCCTCGCTGGGCGCGGCATTGCCGCGGTAAAGCGGTTGGTAGACGACGACGCCGACCGCCGTCTCCCGGTCCTGCGACAGCTGGAAGCCCGCCGATGCCACCGGCCGGCCGAGCGCGGTCGCCTTCTCGATGGCGGCGCGCGCGCCGGGAATGGTGCGCACATTGACGCCCAGGGCTGCGGCATTGCGCGACAGCGGCTCGATGAGGCGGATGGCCAGCATGTCCTCCTCGGGCGGCGGGAGCAGGTCGCCGGCCCGCAGCCGGTCGCGCGCCTGGTAGCCCCCCGGGAAGCCGTCGGCGGCGGCCGCGGCATTGAAGCGGTCGACGTCGGCGCGCGCCACGCGCAGGTTCAGGCCCAGCGCGATCAGCGGGCTGTCCTGCGTCAGGAAGCCGCGCGTGGCGCGGGCGAACTCGTCGCGCGTCGGCCGCGGCTTGACCTTGACCAGGCCGTGCACGCCCTCCAGCACCAGCAGCGGCTCGCGCAGCCGGCCCGCCAGGTCCTGGGCCGCGCTGGTGGCGTCGCGCGTGAAGTCGGCGCGGTTGCGCTGGCGGTCCCATTCCATCGTGGCGGCCACGCCCAGGCCGACCAGCAGCGTCGTCAGCAGCATGGGCAGGCCGACGCTGAAGCGCCGTGCATCCCAGGCCGAGCGCGGCTGGCCGATCAGGGCCAGCGTGATCGGCGTGGCGATCAGCACGCCCATCAGGTCGCCGGTCCACCACACCGTCCAGACCAGGGTGGCCTGCGGCGCCCCGATGACGCCGAAGATCTTCAGCAGCAGCGTCGCGCAGCTCGGGCTGATGCAGCCGGCCAGGGCCGCTGCGGCCAGATAACCCGCCACTTCGCGCGGCGAGGCCAGCACCAGCGGGCGGCCGCACCAGCGCCGCATCAGCAGCGTGCCGGCGACGGCCTGGGCGGCCGCACCCAGGCCTATGCCCAGGGCCAGGGGCAGCACGCCGCTGGTTTCGTTCATCGTCGTGGCCTGCACGATGAAGGACCCCAGGGCCACGGCCGGCGTGTAGCGCAGCCCCCAGACCAGCAGCACGGCCAGGCCCCAGCCGGCGGCCGGGTAGATGGGCGCCACCTGGTAGGGCGGCAGCACCATCAGCAGGCCCAGGCGGGCCAGCAGGTAATAGACGCCGACGACGGCCGCAGACAGCGCCAGATAGCGGCCGATGTCGCGGGCGCCGACGGCCTTCATTCGGCTTGCGCCTCCCGCAGCGTCTGCACGACCGGCCGTTGCAGCACGCCGCGCAGGCTCCACCAGCCGGCGCTCCAGGCCAGCAAGGCGCCGCAGAGGGCGCCGATGACGGGCACCCAGGGCTTGATCTGCCACTCGAACTCGAAGACGAAGCGCGCCAGCAAGGCCGCCAGCACCAGGGCCACGGCACCGGCCAGGAAACCGGCCAGGGCGCCGACGCCCAGCAGTTCGGCCCGCTGCACCTGGGCCAGCAGGCTGCTGGGCGCGCCCAGGGCCCGCATCAGCGCGAACTCGCGGGTGCGCGCCTCGCGCGTGCTGCCCACGGCGGCCAGCAGCACCACCAGGCCGGTCGCCAGCGTGAAGCCGAACAGGAACTGCACGGCCTGGATGACCTGGTCCAGCACGCCCTGCACCTGGTTGAGCTGGGCCGACACGTCGATGACGGTCAGGTTGGGGAACTGGCGCGCCAGCTCGCGGTCCAGCTTGGTGGCCGGCGGGCTGCGGTAGGCGGCGATCTGCGTGGCCGGCAGGTCGGGCAGATCGGCCGTTTCGAACAGCACGAAGAAGTTGACCCGCATCGACGACCAGTCAACCTTGCGCAGGCTGGTGATGCGGCCCTGCACCGGCTGGCCGGCGATGTCGAAGGCCAGGGTATCGCCGAGCTTCAGCCCAAGCGTCGTCGCCAGGCCTTCTTCCACGCTCATGCCCATTTCACCGAGCTTGGCCTGGCCCCAGCCGCCCGCGACGATCTGGTTGTGCGCCGGCATGGCGTCGGTGTGGCTGAGGTTGAACTCGCGCTCGGCCAGGCGCTGGGCGCGGTCCTCGCCGAACTTGCGGCCCTGCACCGCCTCGTTGTTGATCAGCGTGAGGCGCCCGCGGATCATCGGGTACCAGTCGTAGTCCTTCACGCCCGCCGTCGTCAGCGCCTTGCGGAAGGCCTCGCTCTGGTCGGGCTGGATGTTGATGACGAAGCGATCTGGCGCCGCAGCCGGCGTGGCGCGGCGCCAGCTGTCGATGAGGTCGGTGCGCAGCAGCACCAGCAGGGCCAGGGCCAGCAGGCCGACGGCCAGCGAGGCCACCTGCATGACGGCAAAGGCCGGCCGCGCGGCGACCTGGCGCGTGGCCAGCAGCAGCCAGCGCGGCACGCCGGCGCCGCTGACATTGACCGGCACCAGGCGGCGGAGCAGCCAGACGGCGGCCCAGGCCAGCAGCGCGAACAGCAGCACCGCACCGGCAAAGCCCGCGGCGGCGATGGCGCCCAGCTTCATGTCGCCGGCCAGCACGACGAGGATGGCCGCCAGGCCCGCGACACCGGCACCCAGCACGAGGATGGAGCCCGCCTTGGGCGCCCCCAGGTCGCGGCGGATGACGCGCAGCGGCGGCACGGCGGCGAGCTGCAACACGGGTGGCAGGCCGAAGCCCATCAGCAGCGACAGGCCCAGGCCCAGGCCCAGCAGGGCCGGCCAGACGCTGGGCGGCGGCAGGTTGACGTCGATGAGGCCGGCCAGCAGCGACACGAAGACCTGGTGCAGGCCCAGGCCGCCCAGCACGCCGACAGCGCTGGCGCTCAGGCCGGCGAGCAGGAACTCCAGCCCATAGGCCCAGGCGATGCGGCGCTGCGGCTGGCCGAGCACGCGCAACATGGCGCAGTCGTCCAGATGCCGTGCCGCGAAGTCGCGCGCGGCCAGGGCCACGGCCACGGCGGCCAGCAGGGCCGACAGCATGGCCACCAGGCGCAGGAAGCGCGCCGCGCGGTCCAGGGTCTGGCGCATCTCGGGACGGCCGGACTCCAGCGATTCCAGGCGCACGCCGCGCAGCTTGTCCTTCTCGACCAGCTGCTCGGCGCCCTTGACGAAATTGGCGACCGCACCCGGCGCGGCGCCCGGGCCGGGCACCACGGCCATGCGGTAGGTCAGGCGGCTGGCCGGCTGCACGAGCTTGGTCGCCGCCAGGTCGGCCTCGGCCAGCATGACGCGCGGCGCGAAGTTCATGAAGCCGGCGCCGCGGTCGGGCTCGGTCTCGATGAGGGCGGCGAGCTTCAACTGGGCATCGCCCAGCAGCAGCGTGTCGCCGAGCTTGAGTCCGAGGCCGTCGGCCACGGCCGGGTCGGCCCAGACCTCGCCGGCGGCGGGTGAGCCGCCGCGGCCGGGCAGGGCTTCGCGCAGCTTGATGGTGCCGCGCAGCGGGTAGCCGGCGCCGACGGCCTTCACGGCCACCAGCCGGCTCTCGCCGCCATGGGCCTCGTCGCTGCGCGCCATGCTGGGGAAGCTGGCGCTGCGCACGGTGGTCAGGTTCTGCGCGGCGGCCAGGTCGACGAGGGCCTGCGGTGTCGGCTGGTCGCTGGCGACGACGGCGTCTCCGCCCAGCAGCTGGGCCGCATCGCGGCGCAGGCCCTGGTCGAGGCGGTCGGACAAAAAGGCCACGGCGCACAGGGCGGCGACGGCGAGGGCCACGGCCAGCATCAGCAGCCGCAGCTCACCGGCTCTCCAATCCCGCAGCAATTGCCGCCAGGCGAGCAGCAGCGTGGCGGGCGGACGCGAAACAGCAGGGGACGTCATGCGCGCGACTGTAGCCGCGCGGGGGAGGGCCGGACATTGGTCAGATGCCGATTCCGCACCTGTAAACTCGCGGCCTATTGCGGGTGTAGTTCAATGGTAGAACTTCAGCTTCCCAAGCTGACTACGTGGGTTCGATTCCCATCACCCGCTCCAAATGCAGACGGCCCCTCTTCGGGGCCGTTCGCATTTGGATTGGGCGCTTGGGATGAGGCCCCACCGGGGTTCGCTCAAGGACAGCCAGTGGCTGTCCTTGGACGTGCCTGCGGCACGGGCCCGCAGGGCCGAGGAATCGGTCCGACCGATTCCTCGCATTCCCATCCCCCATCACCCCTCCACCCAACTCACCCTCCCCCTTCCCGCCGCCTTGGCGAGGTACAGCGCCTTGTCCGCCGCCTCCACAAGCCCCTGTCCCTGTGACCCGGCCGACACCCCCAGGCTGATCGTCACGCAACCTTCCACGCCCGGGTGCGCCAGCGACAAGGCCCTCACGGTGTCCTCCATCAGCTGAGCCACGCCGATGGCCCCGGCCAGATCGGTGTCCGGCAGCAGGCAGACGAACTCCTCGCCGCCATAGCGCGCCAGCAGGTCGGTCGGCCGCCGCAGGCAAGCCCGCAAGGCCGCAGCGACGCGCCGCAGGCAGTCGTCGCCCGCCAGATGCCCCAGCGCATCGTTGTAGCGCTTGAAGTGGTCGACATCGGCCAGCACCACGGCGAGCGGCGAGCGGGTGCGTTGCGACCGGCGCGCCTCGGCGATGAAGCGTTCGTCGAAATGCCGCCGGTTGTGCACGCCCGTCAGCCCGTCGACGAAGGCCAGCTCGCGCAGCAGGTCGGCCTGGGCCTTCAGCGTCAGCTGCGTCCTGACCCGCGCCCGCACGACGGTGGGATTGAAGGGCTTGGTGATGAAGTCGGCCGCGCCGGCGTCCAGCGCGCGGGTCTCGTCCTCGGGCTGGTCCTGCGAGGTGACGAAGATGACGGCGATGGAGCGCAGCAGCGGGTCGGACTTCAGCTCGGCGCAGAGCTGGTGGCCGTCCATGCCGGGCATCTGCACGTCCAGCAGCACGAGGTCGGGTTGGCGCTCGCGGCAGAGCTGCAGGGCGCGCGTTCCATCGGTGGCCATCAGCACCTGGCAGTCGCTGGCGAAGACGCGATGCAGGGCCTGGATGTTGACGGGCTGGTCGTCGACGATGAGCAGGCGTGGGCGGCGGCCCGGCGGCGCGTGGCCGGGCGTCAGCGGCGCCCGGTCGGGCAGGAAGAGCTGCATCATGTTGTGGCCTCCAGCGTCGTGCGCAGGCGGCGGCACAGCGTCAGCGCGGTGCCGAAATCCAGGGCCTCCATGGCGGAGTCGAGGGCGGCGGCGGTGTCCTCGTCGGCCTGCTGCCGCAGGTTTTCGCGCAGGCCCTGGTGGACGTCCAGGGCCTCCAGGTCGGCGCCGTCGAGCAGATCCGCCAGCCGGGCGACGCGCTGGGCCAGGCTGCCCGGCGCGGCGGGGCGGTCCTGCTCGGCCAGGCCATCGTGCAGGGCCTGGCGGGTGTGCAGGTCGGCGGCGAGGCGGTCCAGCGCAGCCAGGTCGGCCTGGCGGCGTTCGAGGAAGCGCCGGCGCCAGTCGTCGTCGGGCGCGGCGGCATGCTCGCCCTCGGCGGCCAGGGCCGCGAGTTCGCCGGCGCCGAGCATGGCGGCCAGGCCGCGATAGCCGTGCAGGCCGCGGGTGGCGGTGCGCCCGCCTTCGGCCAGGGCCTGGGCGAGCTTGCGGTCCTGCTCGTGCAGGGCGGCCAGGGTGCGCTCGAAGAGTTCGACGCGGCCGGACATGCGCGCCAGCGCCTCGGCCAGCGCGATGCCGGCGCGGCCAGCGTCGGCCAGCAGGGCCGGCGGCAGCTCGCTGGCGGGCGCTTTGGGCTCGGTGGGCGCCGCGCCGCAGCGTCGCCTGAGCACGGCGACGACGACGTCGGGATCGAAGGGCTTGCCAATGTGCTCGTCCATGCCGGCCTCCAGGCAGGCCTGGCGCTCGGCATCCAGGGCGCCGGCCGTCATCGCGATGACGGGCAGGGTGAGACCGAGCTGGCGGCGGATCAGGCGGGTCGCCGTCGTGCCGTCCATGACCGGCATCTGCACGTCCATCAGCACGGCGTCGAAGCCGCGCCGGCCGCGCGTCTGGGCGAGCAGGGTCAGGGCCTGCTGGCCGTCGCCGGCCAGGCTGACCTCGGCGCCTTCGAGCTCGAGCAGCTCGCGGGTGACCTGCTGGTTGCTGGGGTTGTCCTCGACGACGAGCAGGTGCAGGCCGGCCAGGCGCTGCGGTGCCGGCTCGGGCGCATCGTCCGGGCTGCAGCGCGCCTGGATGGCCGCGCCGACGGCCTGGCTCAACATGGTGGCGGTGATGGGCTTGACGAGGAAGCCGTCGAGCAGGGCCTGCTCGGCCGCGCTGCGCTGGGCCAGGCGCTCGCGGTCGTGACTGGTGACCATCAGGATCAGCGGCTCCGGGCCGAGGCGCTGGCGCAGGCGCACGGCGGTCTGCCAGCCGTCCATGCCGGGCATGACCCAGTCGAGCAGCACGACCTCCGGCGTGCCGCTGGCGATGAGTTCCAGTGCCTCGGTGCCGCCGGCCGCCAGGCGCACCGTCCAGCCCAGGGACTCGGCCAGCGCGCCGATGACGCGGCGGGCTTGCGGGTGGTCGTCGATGACGAGGGTCTGCAGGGCCTGGCGGGGTGCCGAGGCCAGCTCTTCGGCAGGCAGGGGAAAGCTCAGCGTGAAGCTGAAGCAGCTGCCCTGGCCGGGCGTGCTGTCGACATGGATGTCGCCGCCCATCAGGCGCACCAGGCGGCGGCTGATGGCCAGGCCCAGGCCGGTGCCGCCGAAGCGCCGTGCCGTGGACGCCTCGGCCTGGGCGAAGCCCGTGAAGATGCGCTGCTGCTGCTCGGGCGCGATGCCGATGCCGGTGTCCCGCACGGAGAAGGCGAGCACGATGCTGGAGGCGCTCTGCGACACCCGGCTTATGCCGAGCACGACCTCGCCGGCCTGGGTGAACTTGATGGCGTTGCCGGCCAGATTGATGAGGACCTGCTGCAGGCGCAGCGCGTCGGCCAGGATGACCGGGGGCAGGGCGGGGTCGAGGTCGAACAGCAGTTCGAGCTCGCGCTTGTCGACATTGGCGGCCAGGATGACGGAGAGGTCGCGCAGCAGCTCGTCCAGGCGGGTCGGATGCGGGTCCAGGCCGAGATGGCCGGCCTCGATCTTGGAGAAGTCGAGGATGTCGTTGAGCAGGCCGAGCAGGCCGCGGGCGGCGCCTTCGCTCTTGACGGCGTAGTCGCGCTGGCGGGCGTCCAGCGGCGTCTTCTGCAGCAGGCGCAGCATGCCCAGCACGGCGTTCATCGGCGTGCGGATCTCGTGGCTCATATTGGCCAGGAAGCGCGTCTTGGCCTGGGAGGCGCGCTCGGCGGCCAGCCGCGCCTGGGCCTGCGGCGTCAGGTCGAGGACGGTCAGCACCAGGCCGCCGTCTGGCAGGGGCGCTGTGCGGGCCTCGATGAGGCGGTCGCCGGTGCGGTAGGTCTCGAGGCGGTTGGCGCGCTGGTCGCGGCCCAGGGCCAGGGCGGCGTCGACGGAGGCGCGGGCCTGTTCGCCCTGGCCGTAGTCGCCACGGGCGGCGAAGAAGAGGATGAGGTCGTCGAAGCGCAGCGGCGGCTCTTCGAACAGCGAGGCCGGCACATTGAGCAGGCGCTCGAATTCGGCGTTGTGCACGAGCAGCCGGCGCTCGGCATCGAAGACGGCCAGGCCGCAGGGCAGATGGGCGATGACCTCGCGGATCAGCGGGCTGGGCGCGCGGCTCGACGGGGGCGAGGCCGCAGGGCCGGCCCGAGGCTCGGCGTCAGCGCCAGCTTGCATGTCCCATGCCATCGCTCCCCCGAACCGATGTCGCCCGGCCAGCATGACCGGGTGCTTCGAGTCTAGGACGGGCCCGTCAGGGCGCCGGGCCGGGGTCGCTACAAGAAGTTACAGGTTTGCCCTAGTGCGCTGTCCGAGGGGCAGCCTGCTCATTCCCTGACGATGCGGCCGGGCGCAGCCTGGGCCAGGGCCTGGGGGTTGTCGCGCAGCAGCTCGACGAGGGCGTCGATGTCGACACCGAGCACGGCGCGGTCGCGGCCGTGCTTGAAGCCGCCGCCTTCATCACCGCCTTCAGAAAGGAAGTTGTTGATGATGACGCGGTAGTTGCGGGCGGGATCCACGGGCTGGCCGTTGATGCGGGGGGCCACAAGCTCGGCGACGCCGTCGGCAGTGGCAGCAGGCCGCCAGCGGTAGCGCAGCGTGGATGAGGTCTGCAGCATGCGCGGCGAAGCATTCGCCTTGGGCAACTGGCGCCGCAGGATGTCCAGCAATTCCTGGCCGGTCAGCGTCACCGCGACGACGTCGTTGCCGAAGGGCTGGATGGCCAGCAGGTCGCTCATCGTGGTCGGCCGGTCAGCTTTCACGACGAGTTCGGCGCGAATGCCACCCTGGTTCATGAAAGCCACATCGGCGGGCCCCTGCTTGCGGGCGAAGGCGAGCTGGCTGTCGGCGATGAGGTTGCCCAGCGCGGAATCGCCGTGAGGGTCCTTGGGGTAGCGCGAGGCGCCTTGCGTCAGGGTGGCCACCGGCTTGTTGCGCGCCGCGGCGGTCATGGCGGCGGCCTGGGCGACCAGGGCGGCCAGGGCCGGGTTGGGGGCGTAGACCGATTGCAGCACCGGATGGTTGACGGCCTGGGCGTCGATGACCTTGCCGGCCGCATCGAACTTGAGGTGGCTTTCGGTGATCCAGCCGCCGTAGCTGCCGGCCTGAACGACGAGGCGGCCGTCGATCTTGCAGGTGTAGGCCTGGTGGCTATGGCCGCCGATGATGATGGCGTAGGCCGGGTCCAGGCGCTTGGCGATGTCGTGCACGCGGCCGGTCAGCGTGGGGCATGTGTAGGTCGGGTCATTGGCGCCAGCATCCCGTCCCTGGACACCTCCCTCATGCATGACAGCGACCAGGACTTGCGCCCCTTGCGCCTTGAGCTGAGGGACGAGGGCGTTCAGCGTGTCGGCCTCGTCGGCGAAGCGGATGCCCTTGATCGCCCGGGCGACGATGACGCGGGGTGTGTCAAGGGTCGCCACGCCGGCGATGCCGACCTTCAGTGCGCCGGCCTGCTTCAGGATGTGGGTCGGCAACAGCGGCTTGCCGGTGTTGGCATCCAGCACATTGGCGCCGAGGTAGGGGAAGCCGGGGCCCTTGTAGTCGGGCCACAGGCAGCCATTGGGGCCGCACTCGCCGCGTGCCTGGCGCAGCAGCTCGGGCAGGCCGGCGTCCAGTTCGTGGTTGCCCAGGGCGCTGGCGGCGATGCCGAGCTGGGACAAGGCGGCCAGCGTGGGCTCGTCGCGCAGCAGGTTGGACATCAACGGCGACGCGCCGATCAGGTCGCCGCCGGCGACGATGAGGGCGTCGGGATGCTTGGCCTTCAGGGCCGCCATGGCCGTTGCCAGATGGGCCACGCCGCCGGCGGGCTGCGCCTTCACGACACCGTTGGCGTCCGGCAGCCGAGGCAGCAGCGGCACCGGATCGGCCGGCTGGATGTTGCCGTGGAAGTCGTTGATGGACAGCAGCGTCAGCTCGGTCGGGGCGGAGGGGCGCTGCGTGGCGCAGCCGGCGAGCAGGGCGCCCAGCACGAGGCCGGCGCCGAGGCGGAAGGAGTGGGGGAGGGCCATGACGTGAGGGGCTTGAAGAAGCCGGCGATCTTAGAAGTGGCTGTGTTGCGCGAGTTTGTCGCGGTTTTGCGACAGGCGCCCAAGGTGGTTGCGAGGTTTACATTGATGAAAAAATGCACCAGTACGGTGCAAATGCGGCCCGCAGCAGTGGAGAAATCATCGGCAACAGGGTGAAAGACGGCCGTTGTCGCGGCCGCGCGACGCACTGTCGCAGTGCTTCTTCCCAGGCGTCGAGGTCTAAAACGGGCGACTTCTGACTTACCCGTAAAGTTCTGTCACAGAAAGTCATGACAATCCCGTCACCGTTGCGGCCGCGCCCTTTTCCGGCGCCGCAAAACGCGACCGCGGTGAGCGCTTCATGACGCTTCCGTGACGACTTTCGACACATCAGCCGCGTGCCAGCCGCGCGCACAACAGGAGTGATTGGGATGAGCAACAGGTTTGGGTCCGGATTCCCGCTGTCGGCGCTGTGCGCTGCCGTGGCCATCGTGGCCGCCGCGCCGGTGATGGCGCAGAACACGACGTCTGCCATCGGTGGTCAGGTCATTGGGGCTGACGGCAAGCCGATGAGCGGTGCCTCCGTCACCATCTTGCACCGCGAGTCGGGCTCCACCAACTCGGTGACGACGGACGGCGAAGGCCGCTTCTCGGCCCGCGGCCTGCGCGTCGGCGGCCCCTACACCGTGACGGCAGTCAAGGGCGCCGACCGCGAAGTCCAGAACGACGTCTACCTGGCCCTGGGTGAAACGCTGAACCTCGAGCTGCGCGTGCGCGGCAGCAACGTGCTGGAAACCGTGGTGCTGACCGGCGCCTCTTCCGGTGGCGCCGCCAAGTTCGACAGCAGCACCATGGGTGCCGGCACCAACCTGAACCGCCAGGAACTGGCCGCCTACGCGTCCATCTCGCGCAGCCTGCAGGACTACGCCCGCAACGACCCCCGCGTCGCCCAGTCCGACAAGGGCAACGGCGAAATCACGGTGGCCGGCCAGAACGGCCGCTTCAACACCGTCACCGTCGACGGCGTGAAGGTCAACGACACCTTCGGCCTGGAACTGAACGGCCTGCCCACGCTGAAGCAGCCGATCTCCATCGACGCCATCCAGGCCGTGCAGGTCAACGTCTCCAACTACGACGTCACCCAGCAGGGCTACACCGGCGCCAACATCAACGCCGTGACCAAGTCCGGCACCAACGAGTTCACCGGCAGCGTCTACTACGTCTACCGTGACGAGAAGCTGACCGGCGACCGCTATGACCGCGCCCGCAACGTCACCTTCCGCACGCCGGGCTTCTTCGAGAAGATGTACGGCTTCACGGCCGGCGGCCCCATCATCAAGGACAAGCTGTTCTTCTTCGCGGGCTACGAAGAGCTCAAGAGCAGCCGCAGCGTGCCGGCCTTCGGCCCGATCGGCAGCGACAGCGTCAACGTCGGCATCACACAGGCCCAGATCCAGGCGGCCGTCGACCTGGCCAAGAGCAAATACAACATGGACGTCGGCAACCTGTCGACGCCCAAGGGCGTGGAGCTGGTCGCCAAGGACACGCTGCTGAAGCTGGACTGGAACGTCAGCGACAACCACAAGGTCAATGTCCGCTACACCAAGTCGGAAGAAAGCAATCCGATCTTCCCGAACTTCACCGCCAACCAGCTGTCGCTGTCGTCGGACTGGTACACCCAGGTCAAGACGCTGGAGACCGTCGTCGGCCAGTGGTTCGGCGAGTGGACGGACAGCTTCTCCACGGAGCTGAAGGTCTCGCAGCGCGACTACAAGAGCGATCCGAAGAACAACAGCGACCTGCCCCAGGTCGGCCTGATCTGGACGACCGCAGCCCCCGCCGGCACGGCCACCGGCAACCGCACGCTGACCTTCGGTACCGAGCAGAGCCGCCACTTCAACAGTCTGCACACCAAGACCACCAACGGCTACTTCGCCGGCAACTGGTTCCTGAACGACCACGAGATCAAGGGCGGCGTTGACATCGAGCGCAACCAGATCTTCAACGCCTTCCTGCAGAACACCAAGGGTGTCTACACCTTCAGCGGCAGCGATCCGATCGCGCTGTGGAACGCTGGCGTGCCGACGTCCTACAACGTGCAGCAGCCGCTGGCCGGCAGCACGCTGCAGGACGGTGCCGCCAACTGGAGCATCGGCAACATCGGCCTGTTCGTCCAGGACACCTGGAAGATCAACAAGAAGCTGAACCTCGTCGCCGGCGTGCGCGTCGACACGCTGGACGTCGGTGACAAGCCCAAGTTCAACGCCGCGGCATCGGCACCGATGACCATCGGTGCCAACGGCCGCCAGGCCGGTGGCTTCGGCTACGACAACAGCTACACGCTGGACGGCCAGAAGGTGGTGCAGCCGCGCTTCGGCTTCAACTACCAGTTCGACCCCGTCGACAAGCTCAAGACCCAGCTGCGCGGCGGCTTCGGCCTGTTCATGGGCTCCTCGGCGTCGGTCTGGCTGACCAACCCCTACCAGAACACCGGCGTTGCGACGGCCAACTTCAGCTGCGGCGCGGGCTCCACGCCCTGCTCGTCCATCCAGTTCTCGGCCAACCCGAACGCCCAGCCGGGCATCGTGGGTACGGCTCCGGCGGCCAACGTCGACTTCGTCGCCCCGGGCGTGAAGCAGCCGACGGTCTGGAAGATGAACCTGGCGCTGGACAAGGAACTGCCCTGGTACGGCCTGGTGGCCGGTGCCGAATGGCTGCACACCGAGGTCGACAAGGGCCTGTACTACAACTACCTGAACCTCGGCCCGGTGACGTCCACGTCGCCGGTCGACGGCCGTGAGATGTACTACAACGCCGCTGGCCGCAGCCCGCTGTGCTACGCCGGTGGCAATGACTCCAGCCCGAGCAACTGCGGTCGCCTGACGAAGTCGCTGAACAACCCCGGCTACAACAACGTCACCGTGCTGAAGAACACCAGCAAGGGCGATGGCGACGTGCTGACCCTGTCGCTGAACAGCCCGAACCGCACGGGCTTCGGCTGGGGCGTGGCCTACACCTTCACCCGCGCCACCGAAGTCAGCGGCCTGACCTCGTCGACCGCCAACTCCGGCTGGCTGAACCGCGCCGTCTTCAACCCGAACGAGGAAGTCGCGGCCAACTCGGCGACGCTGATCCGCAATCGCGTGACCGGCAACATGAACTGGTCCAAGGCCTTCTTCGGCAAGTACAAGACGACCTTCGGCATGTTCTACGAAGGCCGCACCGGCCATGCCTACAGCTGGACGTTCAACAACGACGTCAACGGCGACGGCGTCGCCGGCAACGACCTGCTCTACATCCCGAAGGGCCCGGGCTCCGGCGAAGTGCTGTTCCGCTCGACCAACACGGGCGGTACGCTGAACCAGGCTCAGCTCGACAACCTGATGGCGACCACCTCGGCCTCCGCTGAAGCCAAGTTCTGGTCCATCGTCGATGCCAACCCGGGTCTGCGCAATTCCAAGGGCGGCGTCGTCGGCCGCAACGCCTCGTTCTCGCCCTTCGTGAACAGCTTCGACCTGCGCGTCAGCCAGGAAGTCCCCGGCTTCTTCGGCAACAACAAGGGCTCGATCACGCTGGACATCCTGAACTTCGGCAACCTGATCAACAAGCGTTGGGGCCGTATCAACGAAGTGGGCTTCGGCACGGGTGGCGCCACCCGCCGCTGGGTCAACTACGGCGGTATCGATCCTTCGACCGGCAAGATGATCTACGCCGTCAACGATCCGGCCGACTACACGACCAAGCAGAACCGTGGCGAATCGCAGTGGGCCATGCAGCTCACCGCCAAGTACGAGTTCTGATCGACAGAGCAGTAAAGCAGGACCGCCTTATCGGTCCTGCCAAAGCAAAGGGGCCCCAAAAGGGCCCCTTTTTTGTTGCGGCTTGCGGAGGCTACTTCTGGATGTCGCCCAGGCAGAGGTACTTGACCTCGACGTAGTCCTCGATGCCCTGGCGTCCGCCTTCGCGGCCCAGGCCCGATTGCTTGACGCCGCCGAAAGGCACCTCGGCTGTCGAGATCAGGCCGGTGTTGATGCCCACCATGCCGTATTCCAGCGCCTCGCCGACGCGGAAGATGCGGCCGATGTCGCGGCTGTAGAAATAGCTGGCCAGGCCGAACTCGGTCGAGTTGGCCAGGCGGATGGCGTCCTCTTCGGTCTGGAACTTGAAGATGGGTGCGACCGGGCCGAAGGTCTCCTCGCGCGAGCACAGCATCTCCGACGTGGCGTCGGCGAGCAGGGTCGGCTCGAAGAAGTTGCCGCCCGCGGCCTCGATGCGCTTGCCGCCGGTCAGCAGCTTGGCGCCCAGGGCGATGGCGTCGGCCACATGGGTCTCGACCTTGCGCAGCGCGGCGTCATCGATCAGTGGGCCGACGTTGATGCCGGCTTCAAACCCGTTGCCCGTCTTCAGCGCGCCGACCTTGGCGGCGAACTTCTCCAGGAAGGCGTCATACACACCGGCCTGCACATAGATGCGGTTGGCGCAGACGCAGGTCTGGCCGGCGTTGCGGTATTTGCTGGCGATGGCGCCGTCCACGGCCGAGTCGAGGTCGGCGTCGTCAAAGACGATGAAGGGGGCGTTGCCGCCCAGCTCCAGGCTGAGCTTCTTGATGGACGGCGCGCACTGCTTCATCAGGATGCGGCCGACCTCGGTGGAGCCCGTGAAGGACAGGTGGCGCACGACGTCGCTCTCGCACAGCACCTGGCCGATCTCGATGGATTGCTGGGAATCGGCCGTCAGCACGTTCAGCACGCCGGCCGGCATGCCGGCCTGCTGGGCCAGCTCGGCCGCAGCCAGCGCTGTCAGCGGCGTTGCCTCGGCCGGCTTGATGATGACGGTGCAGCCGGCGGCCAGGGCCGGCGCGACCTTGCGCGTGATCATGGCCAGCGGGAAGTTCCACGGCGTGATGGCGGCGCAGACGCCCATGGCCTGCTTGATGACCAGATAGCGCTTGGTAGGGTCGGTGGTCGGGATGGTCTCGCCATAGACGCGCTTGCCTTCCTCGGCAAACCAGTCGAGGAAGCTGGCGCCATAGATGACCTCGCCGCGGGCCTCAGCCAGGGGCTTGCCCTGCTCGGCCGTCATCAGCCGGGCCAGGTCGTCGGCATGCTTGACCAGCAGCTGCTGCCAGCGCATCAGCACTGCGGCGCGCTCCTTGGCGGGCTTGGAGCGCCAGGCATTCAGCGCATTGGCGGCGGCGGCTATGGCGCCTTCCGCTTCGGCACGGCCGAGGTTGGGCACCTGGGCCAGCTCGCGGCCCGTCGCCGGGTCGGTCACGGCGAACAGAGCGCCCGAGCCGACCCATTCCCCGTTGATCAGGGCCTGGGTGCGCAGCAATCCGGGGTTTTCCAGCGCCTCCAGCGGCGAATTCGCGTCCATCTAGGTTCTCCAATCGAATTGAGGGGCACTCTACCCGGGCAACGTAAAGCCCCCTCTCTACAATCGCCCCTCCTTGTCACAGACCTTTTCGTCAATTTCCCAGGAAGCCCCGGAATGAAAGCCGCAGAGATCCGCCAGACCTTTCTGAAGTTCTTCGAGTCGAAAGGCCACCAGATCGTCGCGTCCAGCCCCGTGGTGCCGGGTGACGACCCGACGCTGCTGTTCACGAACGCGGGCATGAACCAGTTCAAGGACGTGTTCCTGGGCTTTGACAAACGCGCCTACAGCCGCGCCACCACCAGCCAGAAGTGCATCCGCGCCGGCGGCAAGCACAACGACCTGGACAACGTCGGCTACACCGCCCGCCATCACACCTTCTTCGAGATGCTGGGCAACTTCTCGTTCGGCGACTACTTCAAGCACGATGCCATCTCCTATGCCTGGGAACTGCTGACAGTCAACTTCGGTCTGCCCAAGGACAAGCTCTGGGTCACCGTCTACGAGGAAGACGACGAGGCCTACGAGATCTGGAACAAGGTCGTGGGCGTGCCCGCCGAGCGCATCGTGCGCATCGGCGACAACAAGGGCGCGCGCTACATGTCCGACAACTTCTGGATGATGGGCGATACGGGCCCCTGCGGCCCCTGCACCGAGATCTTCTACGACCACGGCCCGGACGTGGCCGGTGGCCCCCCGGGCTCGGCCGAGCAGGACGGCGACCGCTACATCGAGATCTGGAACAACGTCTTCATGCAGTTCAACCGGACTGAAGACGGCGTCATGCACAAGCTGCCCAAGCCCTCGGTGGACACCGGCATGGGCCTGGAGCGCCTGGCTGCGGTGCTGCAGCATGTGCATTCCAACTACGAGATCGACACCTTCGTGAACCTGCTGGCCGCCGCCAAGTCGGCCGTGGACGCAGCCGGTGGTGGCGACTGCGATGCCGCCAGCCCGTCGCTGAAGGTCATTGCCGACCACATCCGCGCCTGCTCGTTCACCATCGTCGATGGCGTGATTCCTGGCAACGCCGGGCGAGGCTATGTGCTGCGCCGCATTGCCCGCCGCGCCATCCGCCACGGCTACAAGCTGGGCGCCCGCACCCCCTTCTTCCACAAGCTGGTGGCGGCCCTGTCCGCCGAGATGGGCGATGCCTATCCCGAGCTGCGCCAGGCGCAAGCCCGCGTGACCGACGTGCTGAAGCAGGAGGAAGAGCGCTTCTTCCAGACCATCGCCACCGGCATGGAAATCCTGGAAGGCGCGCTGGCCAAGGGCGGCAACGTCGATGGCGACACTGCCTTCAAGCTGCACGACACCTATGGCTTCCCGGTCGACCTGACCGCCGACGTCTGCCGCGAGCGCGGCGTGACGGTGGACGAGGCCCGCTTCAACGAACTGCTGGAAGAGCAGAAGAACCGCGCGCGTGCCGCCGGCAAGTTCAAGATGGCCCAGGGCCTGGCCTACAGCGGCGCGCCGACGGCCTTCCACGGCTACGACGGCCTTGTCGTCGAGACCGCCAAGGTCGCGGCCATCTATGTGGACGGTGCCCAGGTCAACGAGGCGCAAGCCGGTGATGACGCCGTCATCGTGCTGGACCAGACGCCCTTCTATGCCGAGAGCGGCGGCCAGGTGGGCGACGCCGGCGAGCTGCGCAACGGCACGACGCGCGTTGTCGTGGCCGACACGCTGAAGATCCAGGCCGATGTCTTCGGCCACCACGGCCAGGTCGTCGAAGGCACGGTCAGGGTCGGCGATGTGTTCGTCGCCCGTGTGGATGCTGAGCGCCGCGCCAAGACCGTGCGCAACCACAGCGCCACCCACCTGATGCACAAGGCCCTGCGCGAAGTGCTGGGCGCCCATGTGCAGCAAAAGGGCTCGCTGGTGAACGCCGAGCGCACCCGCTTCGACTTCGCCCACAACGCGCCGATGACGGCCGAGGAGATCCGCGAGATCGAGGCCCTGGTCAATGCCGAGATCCTCGGCAACGCCGGCGCCAATGCCCAGGTGATGGCCCTGGACGATGCGCAGAAGTCGGGCGCCATGATGCTGTTCGGCGAGAAGTACGGCGAGACCGTGCGCGTGCTGAGCATCGGCAGCTCGAAGGAACTCTGCGGCGGCACCCACGTGAAGGCGACGGGCGACATCGGCCTGTTCAAGATCGTGGGCGAGTCCGGCGTCGCGGCCGGCATCCGCCGCGTCGAGGCCGTCACCGGCGACAACGCGCTGGCCTATCTGCAGTCGCTCGAGACGACGGTGCAGGGCGCGGCCATGACGCTGAAGACCTCGCCGCACGAGCTGGGCGCCCGCCTGCACGCCGTGCTGGACCAGATCAAGTCGCTGGAGAAGGAACTCACCGCGGCCAAGAGCAAGCTGGCCTCCGCCCAGGGCGATGAGCTGCTGGCCCAGGCCGTCGACGTCAAGGGCATGAAGGTGCTGGCCGCCAAGCTGGAAGGCGCCGACGCCAAGACCCTGCGCGAGACCATGGACAAGCTCAAGGACAAGCTGAAGACGGCGGCCATCGTGCTGGCGGCCGTCGACGGCGACAAGGTCCAACTGGCGGCCGGCGTCACCGCCGACAGCATTGGCAAGGTCAAGGCCGGCGAGCTGGTCAACTTCGTCGCCCAGCAGGTCGGCGGCAAGGGCGGTGGCAAGCCGGACCTGGCCATGGCCGGCGGCACCCAGCCGGCCGGTGTGCCGGCGGCGCTGCAGAGCGTCGCGGCCTGGGTCGCCGAGCGCGTCTGAGCCTAGAGCGGCGGCACCACGCCCTGATAGCGGACGGTGGTTTCCACGCCACCGCCGCTGTTGCGGTAGGTGCGGCCGTCGCTGCTCCCAATCCACATCTGTGACACCGTGGGCGCCTCGCCGCCCACGGCCCGCACGGTGACGCGCCACACCTCGGTGGCGGTGCCATCGACGCGATCGCTGCCCGTGCGCTCGCAGCGCGCGAGCAGCGAGCCCGCCGTGTGTGCCGCGCGTTCGAACACGGCCGGCCCCATCTTGGACAGCTTCCAGCCCGCGCCGTCGATGCGCTGCCAGACGCGCTCGTCCACGCGCAGCAGCTCCATCTGCGTGCCCTGGCCGCTGACGCGCTGGTGATAGCGCGGCGCGGCCAGCGTGGCGATGCTGGCCTGGGCCACGCGCTCGCAACCGGCCGGCACGGGTTCGGCGGCTGGGGCGTTCAGGCTGCACAAGGCGGGCAGCGGCCAGAGAAGTCGGGAGAGGCGTTGGGGCATGGTCACTCCTGGAGTCCTTTCACCAACGATGCCCGGCGGCTGAACCGGACAACGCCCGTCAAAGATCCAGGTGCAGCAGCGACTGGGTCGTGGGCGCCTCGGGCGCGTCGTAGCGCTTGCTGGCTTCCAGCGCCTTGTCGCGCAGCGCTCGCGCCTCGTCCGGCTGCCCCTGGGCGGCGTGCGCCGCCGCACGCACGCGCCAGAGATAGGGCTCCATGCGCACGTCGAAGAAGCCCTGGCGCTGCGCCCAGGCATCCAGCGCAGCCTGCGCGTGGCGTGAGGCGGCGTCATTCTGGCCCTGCTGCAGCGCGACCCGCGCCAGCCCGGCATGCGCCAGGGCTACATGCGACCAGCGCGGGTTGGCGGCGCGGCCCACCACGGCTTCGAATTGCGCGCGTGCCGCCGCCACGTCGCCCTGGTTGAGCAGGAAGCGCCCCCAGCGCTCACGGGCCGCGGCCAGCGGCTGGGCGCCCGGCGCGTCGCGGGCTTCGAACTCGGCCAGCGCTGCGACGAAGGTGCGCCGCGCATCGGCGGCCTGCCCGGCCCGTGCGTAGGCGTCGCCCAGGTGGCGGCGCAGCCGGCGCAGTGCGAAGTCCTGCGGTGGCGTGCGCAGGTAGAAGCGCTCTACCGCTTCCAGCACGGGTATGGCCAGCCGAGGCCGGCCTTCAGCGGCCATCCGCTCCGCCCAGCCCTCCTGCACCTGCCGGGCATCGGCGTCGTTGGCGGCCTCCGGCGGCAGACGTGCCAGCACCGCGTCGTAAGCCGTGTGCGCTCGCTCTCGTGCCCCGGCCAGGTGGGCGGTGCGGGCGCGTTTGGAAGCCGGCACCCAGGCCTGGCGGGCATCGGGGCCGGTGGTGCGCTCCGCGATGGCGGCCGACACGGCGAAGGCGGCTTCGGAACCGGCCAGGTCGCCGGCCTGCTGCAGTGTCAGCGCGATGTTGCCGTGGATGGTCTGAAGCTCCGCGTCGTCGCGTTCGGGGTTGGCCTCGGCTTCCCGGATGGCCTGGCGGTTCAGTTCCACGGCCTCGGCAAATCGTCCGGCCGGGTTGGCCTCGTTGGCCAGCTCCATCAACACGGTGACCCGCCCGCGCTCGGTGACAGGCGCGTCCGCGAAGTCGCGACGGGCCGCCTCCAGCGCGGCATGGCGGTCTGCCTCGGTGCCGGGCTGCTGGCGCAGGCAGACGGCGCGCGCCATCCACCAGTGGCCGCGCAGTGCGCCGGTGTCGCGCCGCGCGGCGCGCAGCAGCTTGTCTGCCTCATGCAGCAGCGCACCGCAACTCGCGTCGGCCAGGGCGGCCGCGCGGGCGGCGCGCTCGACGGCGTCGTCGAGGATGTTGTCGTGCAGCGGTCCGAGGTGTTCGCGCACCAGCGCCAGCTGCTTCTTCTGCAGGACTTCGAACGAGGCCTCCTCGCCCAGCTCGCGGTAGATCGTTGCCGCGGTGCGCAGCAGCTCGATGCGCAGCTGCACGTCGCCGTGGAAGGCGCTGTCGATGCGGGACACGCTGGCGTCGAGCAGGGCCTTGGCGCTGGTCTGGCCGCGTGGCGTGTCTGATGCGATGCGCGGGTCGCTGGCACGGTAGACCGACATCAGGAAGGCCTTGACCGCCTCGGCCCGGCGCGCCTGGGCCTGCGCCTCGCGCGCCTGCCAGACGACGCCGCCCAGGCCGGCCGCCAGGCTGGCGCCCAGCAGCGCTGCCAGCACGACAGTGCCGCGGCGCCGCCGGGCGGCCTTGGCCAGGCGCGTCCAGGCGGTGATGCGGCGGGCCTGGATGGGCTGGTGGGCGCGGTGGCGCTGCAGGTCGGCGGCGAAGTCGGCCACCGAGGCGTAGCGTTCATGCGGCGCCGCGGCCAGGGCCTTGGCCAGGATGGCGTCCAGGTCGCCGCGCAGGCGCTGCCGCCAGGCCTTGGGCCTGGCGCCTGCCTCGGCGGCCAGCGCCTCCGTGACGCAGTCTGACGCGAGCAGATCGCCGGCCGCCCTGCCGGGGGCGCCGGATGCGCGCAGCACCGCATGCGGCGTGGTGCCGGTGAGCAGTTCGAACAGCAGCACGCCCAGTGCATAGACGTCGGTGGCGACCGTGGCCGCACCGCCGGCCACCTGCTCGGGCGCGGCGTAGGCGGGCGTGGCCGGGGCGGCGTCGACGCGCGTCAGCGCGGTGGCGTCGGGCGTGCCGTCGTGCAGCAGCTTGGCGATGCCGAAGTCCAGCAGGCGCACGCCCTGTTCGCTGGCGAGCACATTGGCGGGCTTGAGGTCGCGGTGGGCCACGAGCTGGCTGTGGGCGTGGGCGACGGCGTCGGTCACCTGCCCGAACAGGTCCAGCCGCGCCGGCAGGCCCAGGGCGTGCTCGCGCGCCCATTGCGTGATGGGCTGGCCGTGCACGGCCTCCAGCGCGATATAGGGTTGGCCGCTGCCGTCCAGGCCGGCGTCGTAGAAGCGCGCGATGTGCGGGTGGGCGAGGCGGGCGAGGATGTCGCGCTCGCGCAGGAAGCGCTCGTGCACGCGGCCGGCCAGCAGGTGGGCATGCGGCAGCTTCAGCGCCACCTCGCGCTCGTAGGCGCCGTCGGCGCGCTGCGCCAGCCACACCTCGCCCATGCCGCCGGCGCCGAGCAGGCGCTGCAGCGTGTAGGGGCCGATGCGCTGGCCTGCCTGGCGTCCGGTGCCCGCGGCCGACAGCACGGCAGGGGTTTCGAGGTAGCCCGAGGTCTGGGCGGTCTGCAACTCGCGCAGGAAGGCGGCCAGCGCGTCGCGCAGCGGCGCCATGTCGGCGGGCAGGCGGTCGAGCCAGGCGCCGCGTTCGGTCGGGTCCAGGGCCATGGCCTCGTCGGTGAGGCGCGAATAGTCGGCCCACCAGCGCTCGTCGAAAGCCAGCGGCGGGGTTGGCGAGTCAGGGGCAGGTGAGGTGTGCGGCGGCATCATGCGCACCAACGGAATCCGGGGCGCCGGCCGGACATGGGCCCCTGGCCTCAGGCCGTCAGCAGCGTGCGCAGCAGCGCGCGCGCCTTGTCCCAGTCGCGGCGCACGGTGCGGTCGTTCACGCCGAGCACCTCCGCCACTTCCGTCTCCGTCATGCCGGCGTAGTAGCGCAGTTCCACCACGCGGGCCAGGCGCGGCTCGCGCGCTTCCAGCACGCGCAGCGCGGCGTCCACCTGCAGCGGCTCGTCCTCAGGGGCCGCAACGCCGTCGCCGATGGCGGTGTCCAGCGTCACCCACTGCACCGCATCGCCCTGCGCACCACCGCCGCGGCGCTGGGCGGCGCGCTCGCGCAGCAGGTCCACGACGATGGAGCGCATGGCCCGCGAGGCATAGGCGAAGAAGTGGCCCCGCGTCGCAAAGCTCAGGCCGGCGCCGCCTTCGCTGGCCTGGCGCGATGCGCGCGCGGACAGCTTCAGCCAGCTTTCGTTGACCAGCATGGTGGTGTTGCAGCCAGTCGGATCGCCCACGTCGCGCAGCCGGGCGCGCGCCACCTTCTTGAGCTCTTCGAAGGTGTCGCGCCAGAGCTGGTCGTCCAGCGGCACGGCGGCACTGTCGGCGAGAGGGGGCGCGGTGTCGGGCATGCGGGGGATTATGGGATGGCACCCTGGCGGCCATGAATCCCTCGCAGCTGCAGCAGCGGACTGCAGATGTGACGACGCCCGCGTCAGCGGGCGGCAGATGCGACAAGGCCCGCAGCAGCGGGCGGCAGATGCGACAAGGCCCGCAGCAGCGGGCCTCGGGGCTTCAGAAGGTTGGCAGAACCTCTTTAGAAGGTCTCCCAGTCGCCGTCGTCGGCGGCAGCGGGGGCCGGTGCTGGCCGCGGGGCGCTGAGCGGCGCGGCCTTGGCGGCCGGCGGGGCAGGGCGCGGCGCTGCAGAGGCCTTGGGAGCGGGTGTCGCGGGCTTGGCGGCCGGCTTGGGTGCGGCCTTGGCTGCCATGACGGGCGCGGGTGCCGGGCGTGGTGCCGAGGCGCGGTGCGATTCGCTGCCCGAGACGCGGAACACGGCCACGGCCTCGACCAGGCGCTGGGCCTGTTCCTTCAGGCTCTCGGCCGCGGCGGCGGACTCTTCGACCAGGGCCGCGTTCTGCTGCGTCATCTGGTCCAGCTGCACGACCGAGGTGTTGACCGTGTTGATGCCTTCGCTCTGCTCGGTCGCGGCCGAGCTGATCTCGCCAATGATGTCCTGCACGCGCTGCACGCTGGAGACGATCTCGCCCATGGTGGTACCGGCCGTCTGCACGAGGCGGGCGCCGTTCTCGACGCGCTCCACGCTGTTGCCGATCAGGGCCTTGATCTCCTTGGCGGCCTCGGCGCTGCGGCCGGCCAGCGAGCGCACTTCACCGGCCACGACCGCGAAGCCGCGGCCCTGTTCGCCGGCGCGTGCGGCTTCCACTGCGGCATTCAGGGCCAGGATGTTGGTCTGGAAGGCGATGCCGTCGATGGTGCCGATGATGTCGGAGATCTTCTTGCTGGCGGCATTGATCTCGTCCATGGTCGTGACGACCTGGCCGACCACCTCGCCGCCGCGCGTCGCCGCGGACACGGCGGACTGCACCAGCTGGTTGGCCGTGCGGGCCGAGTCGGCCGTCTGGCGCACCGTGCCTGTCAGCTCGCTCATGGACGAGGCGGCGTTCTGCAGATTGCTGGCCGTCTGCTCGGTGCGCTGGCTCAGGTCGAGATTGCCGGTGGCGATCTCGGTGCTGGCCGTGCCGATGCTGTCGACCGAATTGCGCACCGTGCCGATGGTGGTGGCCAGGCGCTGGCGCATGCGCTCGGTGTCCTGGATCAGCGAGCCGATCTCGTCGTTGCGCGTGCTGCTGACCGACTGGCTCAGGTCACCTTCCGCGATGGCGCCGACGGCCTTCTGCAGGGAGGCCAGGGGCTGGGCCACCCAGCGGCGCATCATCCACATCAGGCCGAAGCCCAGGCCGACGGCCGTCAGGGCGAGCGCGCCCCAGAAGAAGAACAGCGTGGAGCGGCCGGCCGCCGAGGCCTCGCCGCGCGAGACCTGGGCCACCACCCAGTAGCCGGTCTTTTCGCTCTTGCGGGCGACCGCGAAGTTGTCGCTCATGCCGTTGCCCAGCACGTCGGGCACGTCGTCCAGCACGACGGCACTGTCCTTCTGCTCCGCCAGCAGCTTCTCGAAGCCCGGCGCGACGCCGGCGAGCAGCTTGCCCTTGGCCGTCGGGTGCGCGGCCAGCTGGGCCTTGGACGGGTCCTTGGACATGGCGACGATATAGGTGCCGCCATGCTCGAAGAACTTGGCGCTGGCAGCCATGCGGTCCATGGCCTGCTCGAAGGAGTCGAGGTCATAGCCGACGAAGAGGATGCCGACGATCTTGCCGGCGTCGTTCTTGATCGGCTCGTAATGCGTCATGTAGGCGCGCCCGAACAGCAGGGCGCGGCCGGTGTAGGGCTTGCCGGCCTTGATGCTGGCGTAGGCGGCGCCCTGCTTGTCCAGCATCGTGCCCATCGCGCGCTCGCCCTTCTCGTTTTTCAGCGAGGTGGTGATGCGCTCGAAGTCGTCGCCCTTGGCCGCGAAGACCGTGGCCACGCCGCCATTGACGGCGGCGAACTTGTCGACCTGGGTGAAGTTGCCGTTGAGCTTGGGGCCCCAGTCGCGCAGCTCGCCGGTGGCCTCGTCCAGCGTGAAGCTGGGGCCGAATTCCTGGCGGAAGGAGCCGAAGCTGCGCTGGGTCTGCTTGGCGGCGACGTCGTCCATGGCCTGCATGGCATCGACCAGGGAGGCGGCCTTGTCGCCGACCCAGGTCTGCACCTGCTCATTGGCGGAGCGCTTCAGCAGGGTGCCGACGATGAGGCTGACGACCAGCAGCACGCCCGCGACGGCGACAGCGCCGGTCAGCGAGACCTGGCGGGCAATGGAGTTGATGGGCTGACTCATGCGAATCTCCGGAAAACCAAAGCAAGCAAGGCTCCGCACACCCCGCCTCGTTGCGGGGGTGCTTGAAGGGCAACCAGGGCCCGGTGATCAGGCGGCGACGGCCGCGTCCATCAAGCCCATCTCGGCGCTGCTCATCAGGCCTTCGATGTCCATCAGGATCAGCATGCGTTCGCCCACCGAGCCGATGCCGGTGATGAAGCTGGTGTCCACCGACGCCGAGCTGAGCTCGGGGGCCGGCTTGATCGCGTCGCGGTTCAGTTCCAGCACGTCGGAGACCGAGTCCACGACGGCGCCGACGACGCGGTTCTTCACGTTCAGCACGATGACGACCGTGAAGCTGTTGTACTCGGCGGTCGCGCAATTCAGTTTCAGGCGCAGGTCGACGATGGGGACGATGACGCCGCGCAGGTTGACGACGCCCTTGATGAAGTCCGGCGCATTGGCGATGCGCGTGGGCTGCTCATAGGAACGGATCTCCTGCACCTTCAGGATGTCGATGCCGTATTCCTCGGAGCCCAGGCGGAAGGTCAGGTACTCGCCGCTCTTGGGGCCGTGGGCCTTGGCAGTGACGGCGCCGGGCTGGCGCAGGGCAGGGACGTTGGCTTCCATGCGGACCTCTCCTCTTGATGTGATGGTTCAGTGGCGCGAACGGCGCACCAGGCTGCCGACGTCCAGGATCAGGGCCACGCGGCCGTCACCCATGATGGTGGCGCCGGACACGTCGTTGACCTTGCGGTAATTGGCTTCGAGGTTCTTGACGACGACCTGCTGCTGGCCGAGCAGCTCGTCCACCAGCAGCGCGACGCGGCCGCCTTCGGCTTCCACGACGACCATGATGTTGGAAACGTGCTCGAAGTCGAAGCGCGGTACGTCGAAGATCTTCTCCATCTCGATCACCGGCATGTATTCGTCGCGCACCTCGACGACGCGGCCCGAACCGGCCACCGTCTTGATGGTGTCGGACTGCACCTGGAAGGACTCGATGACGGAGGACAGCGGCAGGATGTAGCACTCGTCGCCGACGCCCACGCTCATGCCATCCATGATGGCCAGCGTCAGCGGCAGGCGCACGGACACCTTCATGCCGTAGCCTTCGGCGGAGTCGATCTCGACCGTGCCGCCCAAGGAGGTGATGTTCTTCTTGACCACGTCCATGCCGACGCCGCGGCCGGACACGTCCGTGACCTGCTCGGCGGTGGAGAAGCCGGGCGCGAAGATCAGGCTCCAGCATTCGGCGTCGGTCATGGTGTCCGGCGCGTCGATGCCCTTCTCGCGGGCCTTCTTGATCAGCTTCTCGCGGTTCAGCCCTCGGCCGTCGTCGCGCACCTCGATGACGATGCTGCCGCCCTGATGGGAGGCGACCAGCGTGATCGTGCCCTGCTCGGGCTTGCCGCGCGCGATGCGGTCTTCCGGCATCTCGATGCCGTGGTCGCAGCTGTTGCGCACCAGGTGGGTCAGCGGGTCGGTGATCTTCTCGACCAGGCTCTTGTCAAGCTCGGTGGCTTCACCCTGGGTGACCAGCTCTACCTTCTTGCCCAACTTGGCGGCCAGGTCGCGCAGCATGCGCGGGAAGCGGTTGAAGACCGTCGACATCGGAATCATCCGGATCGACATGACCGACTCTTGCAGGTCGCGCGTGTTGCGCTCCAGGTCGGCAAGACCTGACGTCAGCTGCTGGTAGAGGCCGGGATCGAGCTCGCGGCTGTTCTGAGCCAGCATGGCCTGGGTGATGACGAGTTCGCCGACGAGGTTGATGAGCTGGTCGACCTTCTCGATCGACACGCGCAGCGTCGTCTGGTCCATGCCACCGCCGGCCGGCTTGGCATCGGCCTTGGCCGGCGTGGCGGCGCGGGCCGGCACGATGGCGGCGGCCGGCGCGGGCGCGGCGGAGGGCGTGGCCTCGACGGCGGCGCCGGCGGGCACGCCCGGGGCATCGTCGAAGAAACCGTAGCCGGGGTCGGAGGACGGGGCCTCGGCCGGCGGGGCGCCCGGGGCGCCGTCATAGAAGCCGAAGCCGGTGCCCAGGGGCATCAGCTTGACCTGCTCGCGGGCCACGTGGAAGGTGAAGAGGTCCAGCAGGTCGTTGTCGGTGGAGCTGGTCAGCACCTTGAAACGGCGCATGCCGTCCGAGCTCTGGCCGGCGTCCAGCGGCTCGATGGTGCCGAGGTCGGTGATTTCCTTGAACAGCTCGACGAGGTTGTCGGCCAGGCTCAGGTCGGTCAGCGGACCGACCTGCAGCTCCAGCAGGCGCGTGCCGGGCTTCATCGCGGTTGCAGCCGCAGGCGCCGCAGCGGCGGGCGCAGGGGCGGCCGCCGTCGGTGCGGGTGCCGGAGCCTTGGCGGGCGCCGGTGCACCGCCGCCTTCGACGAAGCTCTTGATGCTGACCAGCAGGTCGCTGGTGTCGAAAGGATCGGCACCCGAACCCTGGTGGCGGCCGAGCTGGGCGCGCAGTGCGTCGCCGGACTGCAGCAGCACGTCCACCATGGCGGCATTGGGCTGCAGCTCGTGGCGGCGCAGCTTGTCCAGCAGCGTCTCCATCTGGTGGGTCAGCTCTGCGACGTCGCTGAAGCCGAAGGTCGCCGCGCCACCCTTGATGGAATGGGCGCAGCGGAAGATGGCGTTCAGCTCTTCGTCGTCGGCCGCCTCGACATTCACATTGAGCAGCAGCTGCTCCATGTTGTCGAGGTTCTCGCCGGCTTCTTCGAAGAAGACCTGGTAGAACTGGCTGAGATCGATGCCAGCGCTGATGCTGGCGCCTTCTGAGGTCATGTCACCCATGGCTGGTGCTCCCCTGGAAACTCTGACTTCAGCGAATGACCTTGCCGATCACTTCGATCAGCTTGGCCGGATCGAAAGGCTTGACCAGCCAGCCGGTGGCACCGGCGGCGCGGCCCGCCTGCTTCATCGCATCGCTGGACTCGGTGGTCAGGATGAGGATGGGCGTGGTCTTGAACTTGGGGTTCTCGCGCAGCTTCTTGGTCAGGCTGATGCCATCCATGCGCGGCATGTTCTGGTCGGTCAGCACGAGATCGAAGTCCCGCTGGCCGGATTTTTCCCAGGCGTCCTGTCCGTCCACCGCTTCCACCACGTTGAAGCCGGCGTTCTTGAGCGTGAAGGCCACCATCTGGCGCATCGAGGCCGAGTCGTCGACAGCAAGGATTGAGTGGGTCATCTGTTTTTCTCCGAGGGAACGTGTTGCCTGGGGGGGCTGAGATTGGCGGGGGGATTCAGAAGAGTTCGATGGAACCGGCGTCCATCTCGTCCTGCGTGACCGGGTTGGGCCGCAGCGGCGCGATCTCGACGACGGCCGCGCCATCCTCGTCATCCATGCCGAAGGTGTCGCGGGCCAGCTGGTCGGAACAATTGCGCAGGCGTTGGCTGGTGTGGGCGATCAGCTGCGTCGCCATGTCCTGGAACTGCAGCGCGGTGATGGCGCCGGCGATGTCCTGCATGATCTGCTTGAGCCCATCGGCGGCCGGCGTGCCATCGCTGTTGCCGAGCAGGGACATGGCCTGGTTGGACGCGCTGTAGAAATGTGCGGACAGGGCCTCGCCGGCGTCATCCAGCAGGCGTTGCAGGCGCTCGAGGTCGTGGGTCACCGTCATCAGGTGATCCTGCAGTTCCGCGGCCGCCAGCAGCGGCATGGCTGCCACGGCTCCATCGAATTCGGCGGCGGTGGAAGTTTCTGTCTGCATCGTGTCTCCGCGAGGGGATGCTGCTTCTTGTCCCAAGCCCTGTGGATACCCTCAGGGCGAATGCATCATGGCATGTTCACCCCTTTTTCCGCCACTGTCGACCTTGAGATGTCGCGAGAACGAGCCGTATTACCGGTCTGAACCGGGTCGAGTGTGGTGCCAGGCCACTTGCCGCGAGCGACGGCATACTGCGCCCCCATGACGATTTCTGGTGTGGAGCAGGCGCCCCGGGTCCTGCGTGTGCTGCATGTCGAGGACTCCGAACTCGACCATCAACTCATCCTCGCCCAGCTCAGCCGTGCCGGGCTGCAGGTCGAGATGCAGAGGCTGGACGCCTTGCCTGCGGTGCTGGCGGCGCTGGACCGTCCCTGGGACGCCATCATCTCGGACTACAACCTGCCGGGCTACTCGGGCCTGGAGGTGCTGGAGGCGCTGAAGGAACGCCAGGTGCTGACGCCCTTCATCCTGGTTTCCGGCGAGATCGGCGAGGACACGGCCGTCGGGGCCATGCGCAACGGCGCCTCCGACTATCTGCTGAAGAACAACCTCAACCGCCTGGCGCCGGCCCTGCTGCATGCCATCGACGCGGCCGAGAACGAAAAGGCCCGCGTGGCCGCCGACCATGAGCTGGTCAAGTCCAAGCAGCGCCTGCACCAGCTGGCCGGCCATCTGCAGACCAGCGTCGAGATGGAGAGGGCGGCCATCGCGCGCGAGATCCATGATGACGTCGGCGGGTCGCTGACGGCCGTCAAGTTCGACCTCGCCTGGATCGACCGGCACGCCCAGGAGCCCGAGGTGCGGGCACGTGTCGCCGCGGCCCTGGAGACGGTCAATGCCGCCATCGAGGCCAGCCAGCGCATCATGCACAACCTGCGTCCCGCCATCCTGGAGCAGGGCCTGGTGGCTGCCCTGCAATGGATGACGGCCCGCTTCGAGCGCCGCACCGGCATCGAGGCCGGCCTGCGCATCGGCGAGGAGAGGCTGGAGCTGCCCTCCGGCATCCCGCTGGTGGCCTACCGCACGGCCCAGGAGGCGCTGACCAATGTCTCCAAGCATGCGCTCGCGACCCGGGTCGACATCGAGCTCAGCCAGGATTCCGGCGTGCTGACGCTGGAGATCCGCGACAACGGCCGCGGCATGGGGCGCGGCGACCTGGCCAAGGAGAGATCCTTCGGCATCCGCGGCCTGCACGAGCGGGCCGCGACCGTGGGCGGCTGGGTCGACCTGTCCAGCCCGCCGGGCGGCGGCACCAGCCTGATCCTGACCGTGCCCCTGGCACAGGACGCCATCGATGCACTGGACGACTCGACCGACTTCGGCAAGGATGACCCCAACTCCATCTGGGGGCGTGTGTGATCCGTGTCATCCTTTGTGACGACCATGGCCTGATCCGCCGCGGCATCCGCGACACGCTGGCGGACGCCCAGGACATCGAGGTCGTCGGCGAAGCCGGCGACTACACCGAGCTGCGCGGCCTGCTGCATACCCTGGGCAAGGACAACCCCTGCGACGTCCTCGTGCTGGACATCAACATGCCGGGCCGCTCCGGCCTGGACGTGCTGCATGTGCTGAAGGACGAGGGCAACCCGGTGCGCACGCTGATCGTGTCCATGTACCCGGAAGACCAGTACGCCATCCGCGCGCTGAAGGCCGGCGCCTATGGCTATGTCAACAAGGGCGGCGACCCGGCCACGCTGGTGCAGGCCGTGCGCACCGTGGCCCAGGGCCGCAAATACGTGACGCCCGAGATCGCGCAGATGCTGGTCGAGAGCCTGACCGCGCCCGTCACCGAGCAGGCCCACCACAAGCTGTCCGACCGCGAGCTGCAGACCCTGGTCATGATCGCCTCCGGCAAGCGCCTGTCCGACATCGCCGAAGAGCTGATGCTCAGCCCCAAGACCGTCAGCGTCTACCGGGCCCGCATGCTGGAGAAACTGGGCCTGAGCAACAACTCCGAGTTGACGGTCTATGCCATCCGCAACGGACTCGTCGCCAGCTGACGGGCCTGCGAGACGCCCGCGCCGCCGGCCGTCGCTGGTCAGGCGGCTGACGCGTCTGAGCGTCGCCGTCATGGGCGCCGCCCTGCTGCTGAGTTCCCTGGCCCTGGCCGTCTGGGTCTATTTCAGCCTTCGCGAGGCCCAGCTCAAGAGCGCCGAGCAGTCGGCCCAGCTGCTGGCCGAGAACCTGGCGCCGGCGGTGGCCTTCCACGACCAGCAGGCCACGCACGACGCCCTCGTCGCCTTCAGCCGCCGTGAGGGCTTGCAGAGCCTGGTGCTGCTCGAGCCCGGCGGCGCGACCTTTGCCCACTGGCCCGCGGCGGCCGCATCGGCGCCCTGGAGCGACAGGCGCGTGCAGGTCGGCTGGCAGGGCTTGCGCCTCGTGGTGCCGGTGCAGCTGCATGGCGAGCGCCTGGGCAGCCTGGCGTGGGCCGAGTCATTTGAAGCGCTGAACGCGACGCTGCTGCGCCTGGCCGCCGGTGCGGTCGCCGTGCTGGCCCTGTCCCTGCTGGGGGCCAGCCTGCTGCTGCGCTGGACGCAGCGCCAGGCGCTCGCGCCGCTGATCGCGCTGTCTCGCCTGGCCGAGCGCGTCGCCAGCAGCCAGGACTACAGCCTGCGGGCGCCGGTGCGCGAGCACGACGAGGTCGGGCGCCTTGCCGAGCGCTTCAACGGCATGCTCAGGCGCATCGAGGTCTGGCACGAGGACATGAACCAGCAGCTGGCCCAGGAGCAGCAGACCGGCCGCGCCATGCAGCAGCTGGCCCACCGCGACGCCCTGACCGGCCTGCCCAACCGCCTGGCCTTCGAGCTGACGCTGGAGCGCCTCTTCGTCGACCTGCATCACCCGGGCCATGTCGGCGCGCAACGCCTGGCCCTGCTCTTCATCGACCTGGACAACTTCAAGCAGGTCAACGACAGCCTGGGCCATGCGGCGGGCGATGCCGTGCTGACCGAAGTCAGCCGGCGCATGAGCGGCGTGCTGCGCGCCAGCGACACCCTGTTCCGCCTCGGCGGCGACGAGTTCGCCCTGCTGGTGGCCGATGTGAGCGAGCCCGAAACCGTCGAGCATCTGGCGGAGCGCCTCATCGCCAGCGTGCGCGAGCCGCTGGTGGTGCAGGGCCAGGTCCAGCCCGTCGGGGCCACCGTGGGCCTGGCTTTCGTGCCCGATGACGCAACCGACCCGCAATCGCTGTTGTGCGCCGCCGACGCTGCCATGTACGCTGCCAAGCATGCCGGCAAGAACACCTTTCGCAGGGCGGCCAGCGAGCCTCCTGCGCGCCCTTGAGCGCTGCGCGCTCGGCTTTTTCCTGCTGCTGGGCGGCCATGCCCAGGCCCAGAACAGCGAAATTCCCAGCCTGGAAGATCTGCTGCGCACCGAGCGCCGCGGCGCCGCGGCCGACGTGTCGGTCAGCACCGCCTCGCGCCAGGCCCAGAGCGCCGACCTGGCGCCGGCCGTCACCCATGTCGTCAGCCGCCAGGACATCGCGCGCCTGGGCCTGCGCAACCTCGGCGACGTGCTGCGCCGCATGCCGGGCCTGGAGGTGCGCGAGGACAACGAATTCACCCGCGTCGCCGTGCGCGGCGTGGCGCCCGGCGACTTCAACGGCCGCGTGCTCTTCCTGCTGGACGGCCTGCGCCTGAACGACAACCTCTACGACGCCGGCCCCATCAACCGCGAGTTCTTTGTCGATGTCAGCCTCATCGAGCGCGTCGAGTTCACGCCTGGCCCCGGCTCGGCCCTGTATGGCGGCAATGCGCTGCTGGGCGTCGTCAACATCGTCACCCAGCGCGCCGACACCCTGGCCGGCCCGCAGGCCCATGTCGTGCTGTCGCCGCGCGGCCAGGTCAGCGCGCGGCTCAGCTATGCCCAGCGCCTGGACAGCGGCGCCGAATGGCTGGCCGCCTTCAGCAGCGACGAGGAGCCGCACACGCCGCTGCTGTTCGGCGAGCCCGAGGAGTACCGCGCGCAGCTCGAGCCGCTGGAGTGGGACCGCGCCCGGCGCTGGCTGCTCGGCGGGCGGGCCGGCGGCCTGTCGCTGCGGGTCGGCGGCGTGCAGCGCGAACGCGGCCTCTACAGCTTCCTGCCGAAGTCGGGCGACATCACCGGCAGCGTGAATTCCCTGCGCGAGCGCTTTGCCCAGGCCGGCTGGGAAGGCCGTGCGGCCGACTGGGACTTGCACCTGGGCCTGGCCTGGCAGGAGTCGCGCTACCGCATCGAGCAGGCCGACGACAGCGAAGCTGAGCCGCGCACGAGCCGCTTCGAGGCCCTCGGGCGCTGGTGGCTGGCCGAGCTGCGCCTGGCGCGCGCCTGGGGCGGCCCGGGCGGCGACAGCCACACCACCAGCTTCGGCATGGACTGGCAGCGCGACAGCGTGCAGCGCTTTCGCTTCGTCTACCTGGGCGAGCCGGCCTATGACGAGAACTATGCCTCCCAGCGGCTGGGCTTCTATGTGCAGGACGAATGGCGGCTGGCCGAGCGCCAGCGCCTGGTGCTGGGCCTGCGCCAGGACGGCGTGCATGGCGGCGACTCGAGCTGGAACCCGCGCGCGGCCTGGGTCTGGTCGCCGGAGCCGGGCCAGAGCCTGAAGCTGATGTGGGGCACGGCCTTCCGAGCCGCCAACCGCTTCGAGCGTGCGCTCAACCAGACCGCTGGCGTCGCGGCGCCGCGGCCCGAGCGCCTGCGCACGATGGAGCTGGCCTGGCAGGGGCCCTTGCCCCATTTCGCCGGCCTGGCCCTTGGCGGCTGGAGCTGGCAGGCCTCGCTGTTCAACAGCCACCTGGTCAATTTCATCGAGCGCGGCAGCGACGACCGTTTCGCCAACACGCCGGTCGCCCGGTCGCACGGCGCCGAGCTCGGCCTGAACGGCCAGTGGGGCGAGGGCTGGCAACTGCAGCTCAGCGTGATGGGCCAGCGCAACCGTGCGGCCGACGGGAGCCACCAGGCCTACAGCCCGAGCCAGACCCTGAAATGGATGCTGCAGCTGCCCATCGCCGGGCCGGCGCTGCGCCTGTCGCTGAGCGGCTGGGCGACCAAGTCGCGCTTCGGCGACGAGCGTCTGCCCGGCTACGCCCAGACCCGGGCCCACCTGTTGTGGCAGCCGAGCCGGCGCTGGGATTTCTTCGTCGGTGCCGACAACGTCGGTGGCCGCGCCTATGCCGAGGCCAGCGCCACCGGCAACAGCGCGCCATTGCGGCACCAGGGCACGCGCTGGCAGGCCGGCCTGACCTGGCGTGGAGACGCGCCTTGAGATCGACGCGGCTCTGGCCGCTGCTGCTGGCCGCGGTCACCGCGCTGGCCCGGGCCGACAGCCTGGACGAGGACAGGCTGCGCGCCGCCTTCGTGCTGCGCCTGACCCAGTACACCCAGTGGCCGGCGCCGGTGGCCGAGAGCGCCACGCTGTCGCTGTGCGCGGCCGGCCTGCAGCCGACCGGGCTGGAGGCCGTGCGCGCGCTGACGAGCCGATCGGTGGGCGCGGCCCAGCTCCGGGTGAGGGCGCTGAGCGAGCCGCGTGACGCGGCGCGCGACTGCCAGGTGCTGCTGCTCGGCCACGCCGACGCGGCCACGCTGCGCCAGTGGATAGCCGCCGTCAGCGACGCGCCGGTGCTCGTCATCGCCACCAGCCCCGAGGCCCTGCGCGCCGGGGTCTGCATCGCCCTCATCAGCGAACCCCAGGGCATGGCCTTCGCCGTCAACCATGGCGAGTCCCGCAAGCGCGGCCTCAGCCTGGCCGCGCCGGTGCTGAAGCTGGCCCGCGAAGTTCGCTAGCGCCAGCGTCCCCGCCGTTCGTCACGGCCGGCTGTCGATTCGCCAGCTCCGGCCGCCGTTCATCGATTGATGACACCCTGTGGCAGCAGCCACTGCACAATCCGCCCCGTTCCAAAAGGGTGGCCGACAAGGCCGGTGCCGCGGGCCGCAAGGCCCGCCCAAGCCAAAGTTCAGGGGGCGCGTCATCGATACCGGATTGCTGAAGGAGCTGCGCATCGAGGGTGCGCATCGGGAGGACCATGACGGCGGACCGCCGAAGTGGGTCTGGGGCCTGGGAGGCAGCGTCGTCGCGCTGGCCCTGCTGGGCGGCGCGGCCTGGTGGTACTGGGCGGGCAGCAAACCCGTGCCCGTGCAGACCGTGACCGTGCGCGCCAACGGCCAGGGCGCCAGCGCCGGCGCCGTCCTGCAGGCCACCGGTTATGTGACGGCCCGCCGCATGGCGACCGTGTCGGCCCAGATCACCGGCACGCTGACCGAGGTGCTGATCGATGAAGGCTTCAAGGTCAGGAAGGGCCAGGTCCTGGCCCGGCTGGACGACACCGGGCTGAGGGCCGGCCTGGCCGCGGCCGAAGCCCAGATCCGCACGGCCGAGGCCAATCTCGGCCAGCTGCGCGCCCAGCTCGCCCAGGCCCAGGCCGACGAGCGCCGCCAGGCCGAGCTGAATGCGGCCGGCATGACGACGCGCCAGTCCCGCGAGCAGGCCGGCACCGCCGTGAAGACCGTGAGTGCCCAGCTGGAGGCGGCTCAGCGCCAGGTCGAGGCCGCGCAGGCCCAGGCCCGCCAGGCCAAGGTCAACTTCGACTACGCCACCGTGCGCGCGCCCTTCGACGGCGTCGTCACGGCGCGCGCGGCCCAGGTCGGCGAGATCATCTCGCCGCTGTCCGCCGGCGGTGGCTTCACGCGCACCGGCGTGGGCACCATCGTCGACATGGACTCGCTGGAGGTCAACGTCGACGTCAACGAGGCCTATATCGCCCAGGTCAAGGCCGACATGCCCTGCGAGGCCGTGCTCGACGCCTACCCGGACTGGAAGATCCCGGCCCATGTGGTGGCCGTCATCCCGAGCGCCGACCGCGGCAAGGCGACGGTCAAGGTGCGGGTGGCGCTGGAGAACAAGGACGAGCGCGTCGTGCCCGACATGGGCGTGCGCGTCAGCTTCCTGGCGGCCAAGCCCAAGGTCGAGGCCAAGCCGGTGCCGGGCGTGCTGCTGCCGCCGGACGCCTTGGCCCAGCGCGAGGGCGGCGAGGCCGTCTTCGTCGTGCAGGAGGACCGCGTCGAGCAGCGCGCCGTCAAGCTCGGCGCCGACGTGGGCAAGTTCAAGCTGGTCACCAGCGGATTGAAGGCGGGCGAGACGGTGGTCGTGTCGCCGCCGGCCGACCTGAAGCAGGGTTCCAACATCGTGAAGAAGGACTGAAGAGATGAGCGCACTGATCGAGATCCGTGACCTGTCCAAGGTCTACACCCGCGGCAAGCAGAAGGTGGAGGTGCTGCACCACATCGACCTGGACGTGCAGCAGGGTGACTTCCTCGCGCTGATGGGCCCGTCGGGCTCGGGCAAGACGACGCTGCTCAACCTGATGGGCGGGCTGGACGCGCCCAGCGGCGGCTCCATCAGCGTGGGCGGCGAGCGCATCGACAAGCTGGCCGGCGGGGCGCTGGCCAAGTGGCGCGCCTCGCGCGTCGGCTTCGTGTTCCAGTTCTACAACCTGATGCCGACGCTGTCGGCGCAGAAGAACGTCGAGCTGCCGCTGCTGCTGACCAAGCTGTCGGCGGGCGAGCGCAAGAAGCGGGCGGCGATTGCGCTGCAGCTCGTGGGCCTGGCCGACCGTGCCAGCCACAAGCCGACCGAGCTGTCGGGCGGCCAGCAGCAGCGCGTGTCCATCGCGCGGGCCATCGTGTCCGATCCGACGCTGCTGGTCTGCGACGAGCCCACCGGCGACCTGGACCGCCAGTCGGCCGAAGATGTGCTGACGCTGCTGCAGGCGCTGAACCGCGAGCATGGCAAGACCATCGTCATGGTCACCCACGACCCGCGCGCCGCCGCCCGCGCCAGCCACACCCTGCACCTGGACAAGGGCACCCTGGTCGAAACCGCGGCGGCATGAGGTGACGCGATGAAATACCTCCATCTCATCTGGGCCGCGCTGTTCAGGCGCAAGGGCCGGACCTTCCTGACCCTGGTGTCCATCATCACCGCCTTCCTGCTGTTCGGCCTGCTGGACGCGGTGCGCGTCGGTTTTGACCAGGCCGGAAAAAGCGCAAATGGCGCCCAGAGATTGCAGACCGGCGCCAAGCTCAGCTTCATCCAGCTGCTGCCGATGTCGCTGGGCGCGCGCATCGGGCAGATCGACGGCGTCAAGGATGTGGCCTTCGCCAACTGGTTCGGCGGGGCCTACCAGAAGCCCGAGAACCAGGTCTTCAGCTTTGCCGTCTCGCCCAACTACCTGGACGTCTATCCGGAGATGGAAGTCTCGGCCGAGCACCGCAAGGCCTTCGCCGAGACCAAGGACGGCGCCCTGGTCGGCGAGGGCCTGGCCAAGAAGTTCGGCTGGAAGGTGGGCGACCAGGTGCCCATGCAGTCCACCATCTTCCCGGACAAGAACGGCAGCCAGAACTGGCCCTTCAAGATCGTCGGCTTCATTCATGTGACCGACAAGAAGAGTGGCGCCTGGTACGACCAGATGTTCCTGCTGAACTGGAAGTATTTCGACGACACCACGCCCTGGAACCAGGGCCAGGCGGGCTGGTATGTGACGCGCGTGAAGGACGTCAACCAGGCCGACCGGGTGCTGAAGGCCATCGACGAGATTTCCGCCAACTCCGACCACGAGACCCGCACGCTGACCGAGCAGGCCGCCATGTCGGCCTGGATGCGGCAGCTGGCCGACATCAACCTCATCGTCACCTCCATCATGGGCGCCGTGTTCTTCACGCTGCTGCTGCTGGCCGGCAACACCATGATGCAGGCCGTGCGCGAGCGCACCGGCGAGATCGCGGTGCTGAAGACGCTGGGCTTCTCGGGCGAGAGCGTGCTGGCCATGGTGCTGGCCGAGTCCGTGCTGCTGCTGCTGATCGGCGGCGTCGTCGGCCTGGCCCTGGCCAGCGTCATCGGCCCGGCCGTCAGCGCGGGCAGCGGCGGCGCGCTGAACCTGCCGGCCGCGGGCCTGACGAGCTGGCTGATCGGCGCGGGCCTGGCCCTGCTGTTCGGGCTGCTGGTGGGCGCCTTGCCCGCCCTCAGAGCCATGCGGGTCAACATTACCGATGCACTGGCAGGGAGGGCCTGACCATGAAGTTCCTGAAGAATCTCGGTCTCATCCTCCTCACCATCCTGCTGCTGGTCGGCTGGGTGGCCATGCCCTGGTATGGCGCTCTGGCGCTGGCCGTGCTGCTGGCCGCCTGGATGCTGCTGTTCCGCACCGGCGCCCAGACCCGCTCGGTGGCCTCGGTCGGCATCAGCACACTGACACAGCGCCTGGGCTCCTCGGCCGTCATCGTCGTCGGCATCGCCGGCGTGGTGGGCGTGCTGGTGGCTCTGCTCGCCATGGCCGAGGGCTATGCGCAGACGCTGCGCAACTCCGGCAGCGAGGACACCGCCATCGTCATGCGCGGCGCCTCGGCCAACGAGGTCTCGTCCTCGCTGAGCCGCGAGGACATCGTGCAGATCGAGCAGGCGCCGGGCATCGCCCGCAATGCCAAGGGCGAGCCCATCATCTCGGCCGAGACCGTCGTGGCCGCCAACCTGCCCATCAAGGGCAGCCCGACCGGCGACACCGGCAGCGCCCAGGTGCGTGGCATCAGCGAGGCGGCATTCGCGGTGCGGCCCAACGCCAAGATCGTCGAGGGCAAGACCTTCCAGCCGGGCCTGCGCGAGATCATCGTCGGCAAGGGCGCGGTGCGGCAGTTCGAGGGCCTCAAGGTCGGCGCGACGCTGAAGCTGGGCAACCAGCCCTGGACCATCGTCGGCATCTTCGCCTCGGGCGACTCGATGGAGTCCGAGCTCTGGGCCGATGCCAATGTCGTCAACGACACCTACAAGCGCGGCAGCGGCCGCAACTCGGCGACGGTCAAGCTTGAGAACCCGGCGGCCATCAAGGCCTTCGGCGAGGCGCTGGAGGCCAACCCCCAGCTCAAGGTCAAGGCCACCACGACGCTGGCCTTCTTCGCCAAGCAGGGCGAGCAGATGACCAAGGTGCTGCGCATCATCGGCATCACGGTCGGCTCCATCATGGCCGTCGGCGCGGTCTTCGGCGCGCTGAACACCATGTTCGCCGCCGTGGCGACGCGGGCGCGCGAGATCGCCACCCTGCGCGCGATCGGCTTCCGCGGCCTGCCGGTGGTCGTGGCGGTGATGCTGGAGACCACGCTGCTGGCCCTGATCGGCGGCCTCATCGGCGGCTTCGTCGCCTGGCTGCTGTTCAATGGCTTCGAGGCTTCGACGATGTCGGCCGGTGCGGTCGGCAAGCTCAGCTTCAACCTGGCCGTGTCGCCGGGCCTGCTGTGGGAGGGCATCAAGTGGGCCCTGGCCATCGGTTTCGTCGGCGGCCTGTTCCCGGCGGTGCGCGCGGCCTCGCTGCCGGTCACGACGGCGCTGCGCGAGGCTTGAGGTCAAGCTAGGGGGAGGGCGCCGGAAGCTGCATCCGGCGCCGGCTCGGGGGCGTAGCCGGAGGTGGACCCTTCCCACCCCCCACCCAGGAGCTCTTCCATGACGTCATCCCTTCGCACCGCTTTGGCCGCCGCGGCCCTGCTGGCCTGCGCCTCGACCCAGGCGGTCACGCTGATCGGCCTGAATAGCCAGGGCCAGATCAGCCGTATCGATACCGGCAACATCGCCGGCGCGACGAACACGGCCATCAGCGGCCTGATGGCGGGTGACCGCCTCGTCGGCATCGACACCCGGCCCAAGGACGGCAAGGTCTATGGCGTCAGCACGCTGAACCAGCTCTACACGGTCAATGAAATGACCGGCGCGGCCACCTGGGTCGCGACGCTGAGCGCCTCGGTCATCCAGGCCAATCTCGGCTACGGCATCGACTTCAACCCGGTAGCCGACTTCGGCACGGGCGCTTCGCTGCGCCTGGTCAGTTCGGCCGGCGACAACTTCGCCATCAACGCGGCCACCGGCGTGGTCGGCAACCTGGCCAACAAGGTCGCTGCCGGCTATACCGGCGTGGCCTATACCAACGCCACGCTGATGCCCGCTGCAGCGCCGGCCAGCACGGCCCTGTACTACATCGATGCCAGCAACGACACGTTGGCCATGGCACCCTCGGCCTTCAACACGCCGACGATCACGACGGTCGGCTCTCTCGGCGTGGATGTGCTGAAGGCCAACGGCTTCGAGATCCTCGGCAACGGCCAGGCTTTTGCGGCGCTCAACATCGATGCCGGCACCTCGCTGGCCACGGGCATCTACAGCATCAACCTCGGCACTGGTGCCGCGACGCTGCTGGGCACCTACAACGGCACGTTGTCGGGGCTGACGGTCAGTGCCGTGCCGGAGCCGCAGACCTATGCGCTGATGGGCCTGGGGTTGCTCGGCCTGGCCGTGTTGCGCCGTCGTCGCCGCGACTAAGAGAAAGCTGAAAGCAGACGCTCGAGCGCCACGGTGAAAGGCGTCTGCATCAGCGGCAGCGTGGCCACCATGCCGATCAGGCCGATGCTGACCGTCAGCGGGAAACCGACCGAAAAGACGCCGATCTGCGGCGCGACGCGGGAGATGACGCCGAGCACGAGGTTCACGAACATCAGCATGGTGATCAGCGGCAGCGCGATCCACAGCCCGATGCTGAAGATCTCGGCCCCCCATTGCTGGGGCATGGCCACGCGCAGGAAGGCAAAGGGCTCGGTGCCGACCGGGAAGGCGTGAAAGCTCTGGATCAGCGCATTGATCAAGAGCAGATGGCCGTTGATGGCGATGAAGAGGAAGGCCACCATGCTGCCGAAGAAGCGGCTGCTGGCCGTGCCCTGGGCGCCCGTGCCGGGGTCGAAGAAGCCGGCGAAGTTCAGGCCCATCTGCAGGCCGATGATTTCCCCGGCGAATTCCAGCGCCGCGAACACGACGCGCACGGCAAAGCCCATGGCCAGGCCGATCAGCAGCTGCTGGGCGACCAGCAGGGTCAGGCCGGGCAGGGAGTCCAGCGGCGTGACCGGCATTTCGGGCAGCGAGGGTTGGGCCGCGACCGAGATGAACAGGGCCAGGCCGACGCGCAGGCGCAGCGGCACATTGCGCTGGCTGAAGGTGGGCATGCCGGCGAACAGGGCCAGCGTGCGGATGAAGGGCCACAAAAGTGGGTTCAGCCAGGCGAGGAGTTGGGCTTCGGTGACGGAGAACATTTTTTAGGTGCTCTCTCGGTACTTCTGTGTGGTGGCCAATGCCGTGCCGGGAGTCCGTCCCGGCGGCCGGGTAACTTTCTTCTGCGGGGCCAGAAGAAAGTCACCAAAGAAGAGGCCCTGAACCGCACACGAGCACCACGCCGCGATGAACGGCGCGCGAAAACGCTCACCGTCAGGTCGGGCCGAAGCGAACCGCTGCGCTCTCGCGTCTGACTTGTCACGAGCACCATCCATCGCCCCGGCTGCCCGTCCGACGCACGGCTGCACGCCGGGCTCACCAGAACAGCCAAATGAAGCGTCGCTCGGGCGACGCGGCTGTTCGGTATTTCCTGGTGAGCCCGGCGTGCAGCCGGCGTTAAGCGGCGTGAAGAGGCGATGGATGGCGCTCGTCATAGGGACAGCAGCGAGAGCGAAGCGGGTCGCGTGAAGGCGCTGTCCAGGTCCGAGCACAGCGAGCGTGGTCTCCCGCTCGAGTGCGGATTGCATTAGCGCTCCTCTTTTGGTGACTTTTCTCTGGCGCGTCAGAGAAAAGTTACCCGCCCTCGCCGGGCGGATTCCGGCGGCACTGCATCGAGTCGGGAGGCTTCCGGCAAAAGCAACCACTCAACCCACCACCGTCGGAATCGTCATCAACGTCCTTTGGATGTACTCCACCAGCGTCGTCATCATCCATGGCCCGGCGATGGCCAGCGTCAGCACGGCGGCGACGACCTTGGGCACGAAGGACAGCGTCGCCTCGTTGATCTGCGTGGCCGCCTGGATCACGCTGATGACGACGCCGACGAGCAGCACCACGATGAGGATGGGCGCGGCCACCAGCATCAGCATGTAGAGGCCTTGCTGGCCGAAGGTGAAGACTTGTTGTGCGTCCATGACGGGTCAACTCAAAACTCAAGTGACAAAGGAAGCTGCGAGGGAACCAAGCAGCAGGTTCCAGCCGTCCGCGAGCACGAACAGCATCAGCTTGAAGGGCAGGGCGACGAGCACGGGCGACAGCATCATCATGCCCAGGCTCATCAGCACGCTCGCCACGATCATGTCGATGACGAGGAAGGGGATGAAGATCAGGAAGGCGATCTGGAAGGCGCTCTTCAGCTCGCTGGTCACGAAGGCCGGCACCAGCACCTTGAAGGGCACGTCCTCGGCCTTGACGCTGGCGTCCAGCTTGGCCAGGCGCGAGAACAGGGCCACGTCGGCCTGGCGGGTCTGCTTCAGCATGAAGCCGCGCATCGGCACCTCGGCGCGCTTCAGGGCCTCGTCGAACTGGATGCTGCCGGCGCTGTAGGGCTGCCAGGCCTCGGCATAGACCTTGTCCAGCGTCGGGCTCATGACGAAGAAGGTCAGGAACAGGCTCAGGCCGACGATGACCTGGTTGGGCGGCGCGGCCTGGGTGCCCAGGGCCTGGCGCATCAGGCTGAGCACGATGGCGATGCGCGTGAAGGCCGTCATCATCAGGATGACCGCCGGCAGGAAGCCCAGGGCCGTGAAGAACAGCAGGGTCTGGATGGGCACCGAGTAGCTGCCGCCGGCGCCCTGGCCGACCAGGAGAGGCAGGCTGGCCGGCGGTGTCTGGCCTTGGGCGACCGCGGCACCGGCTGCGAACAGCAGGCCGGTCGTCAGCAGCAGGGATTTACGACGCATCGCCGCGCTCCTTGTTCAGCAGCTTGGCGAAGCTGGCCGGCGCGACCGGCTCCGCCTGCGGCGGCATCACATGCAGGGTGGTGATGTTCTGGGCGGTGGCGCCCAGCACCAGCCAGCGGCGGTCCTCGCCCTGGCCGACCTCGACGACGAGGAGGCGCTGGTTGGGCGCCATCGGCAGCTGGGCCACGACGCGCAGCACGCCGGCTGCCGCGGCGCCGCCCATGGGCGTGCGCTTGAGCAGCCACAGCGCGACGGGGATCAGCGCGACGATGCCGAGGAACCACAGAAAGGGCAGCAGGCCGGAGGTGTTCATGCCTCGGCATTCTGCGGACGGACTTGAGCCTCCGAACCCCCTAAGTGGCCGGCTTAAGGGGGTGTTATGCGGCCTTGGACAGGCGGCGCATGCGTTCCGAAGGCGTGACGATGTCCGTCAGGCGGATACCGAACTTGTCGTTCACGACGACCACTTCGCCCTGGGCGATCAGGTAGCCGTTGACCAGCACGTCCATGGGCTCGCCGGCCAGGGCGTCCAGCTCCACCACCGAGCCCTGGGCCAGTTGCAGGATGTTCTTGATCGGGATGCGGGTGCGGCCCAGTTCAACGGTCAGCTGGACGGGGATGTCCAGGATCATGTTGATGTCGTTGCCCGGCCCCGCGCCGCCGGTCGGCGTGAAGTTGGCGAAGCTGGGCGTGGACACCTGCTCGGGTTCCGCCATGATCTCGGTCGCAGGGGCTGCAGCGGCGGGCGCGGCTTCGGCCAGGGCCGCAGCCCATTCGGCCGCCATCGCGTCCTGTTCTTCTTGGCTGGGTGAATCAGGACTCATGTTTGGCTCCCAACCAGCTCTCTTGCGGGCCGGTCAGCATCTTGTCGATCTTGAGGGCGTAGCGCCCGTTGGACGTGCCGTAGTGGCAGTCGAAGACGGGCACCCCGTCCACCTTGGTCTGGATCATGGGATCCAGGTCCAGTTCGATGAAATCCCCCGGCTTGAAGGCCAGCAGCTGCTCGACCGTGGCCGGCGCCGTGCCCAGCTCGGCCACCAGTTCCACTTCGGCCGACTGGATCTGCGTCTTGAGCAGATTGATCCAGCGGCGGTCGGGCTCGGAGGAGTCGCCGACGGTCGTGGAATACAGCACGTCGCGGATGGGCTCCAGCGTCGAGTAGGGGATGCAGAAGTAGATGGTGCCGCTGGTCTCGCCGATTTCCAGCGTGAAGGACGTCGACACGACGATCTCGCTGGGCGTGGCGATGTTGGCGAACTGGGGCTGCATCTCCGAGCGCTGGTATTCCAGCTCGAGCGGATAGATGCCCTTCCAGGCCTTGTGGTACTCGGCGAGGATGACCTCGACGATGCGGGTGATGACGCGCTGCTCGGTGGGCGAGAAGTCGCGGCCCTCGATGCGGGCGTGGAATTTGCCGATGCCGCCGAACAGCGAGTCGATGACGGCGAACACCAGCGTCGGGTCGCAGACGATCAGCCCGCTGCCGCGCAGCGGCTTGACCGACACGATGTTGAAGTTGGTGGGGACGACGATCTCGCGCAGGAAGGCGCTGTACTTCTGCACCTTGATGCCGCCAATGGCGACTTCCGGGCTCTTGCGGATGAAGTTGAACAGGCCGACGCGGATGTTGCGCGCGAACCGCTCGTTGATGATTTCCATCGTGGGCATGCGCCCACGAACGATGCGTTCCTGGCTGGCGAGGTTGTACTCGCGTATGCCGCCGACCTGCTCCTCTTCGGCCTCGAGCTTCTGGCTCTCGCCGGTGATGCCCTGGAGCAGTGCATCGACTTCGTCTTGGGAAAGGATTTGCTGATTCATTTGCGCGCTCCGGACCGCGGCGCCGGGCCGCCCCTAGGCGTAGTCCGCAGCCCCCTTGGGGGGCGGGCAACGAAGTTGGCCGGGGTCAACATGACTACTGCACGATGAAGTTGGAGAACAGGACTTGCGTCACGGGGCTTTCCACGTGGGCCTTTTTCTTCTTCTTTTTCTTGGGCGCGTCGCTGGCGGCCGCGTGGTCGTCGTCGTCATCGAGCTCGATGCCCATGGGGCGCACCGACTCGCGCATGATGTCCTTGGCGAGCTTTTCCTTGCCTTCCTTGGTCAGCAGCTCGGCGGCGGTCTTGTGGGCCAGCACCATCAGCACATTGCTGCGGATGGCCGGCATATAGGCCTTGATCTGGTCGGCGAACTTGGGGTCCTCGACCTGCAGCGTGACGCCGACCTGGGCGAAGCGGTCCACGTCCTTGTCGGCCAGGTTGACCGTGAACGGGTCCAGGGGCACGAAGGTAGGCGGGTGGTCGCTCTTGGCGTGGGCCTTCTTGACGGGTGCTTCGGTGGCCTCGGCGCCATCCTCGCCGTCTTCCGGCGGTGGCTTCTTCTTCAGCAGCATGACGGCCGCACCACCCCCCACCAGCACGAGCACGAGCACGGCGGCAATGATGATGATGAGCTTCTTGCTGCCGCCCCCCTTGGGCGCGGCGGCTTCGGCAGCCGGCGCAGTCGCCATGTGAACTCCTTGAACGTTCGCCGCCCACTGCAGGCAGTGGGCACATGCGCTCGATTATTGACCTCGAGGGCGCGTGGCAAGCCTTGATTAGCCGGAGCCGGGCGTGGCTATTTACGCTTCAGCTTCAGGCAAAGGTGTCGAGCAGCCCGACGCTGCGCCGGGCCGGCGCGGCCACGGTGCTGGTGCCGATGCGGCCACCACCGGTATTTGTTCGCGAACCAGGGCCGTCGTCACGCGAGCCGGCTTCGGTATCGCCGTCCTGGGCATCCTGCCTGGCCTGCTGGAAGACGCCGCCGCCGGACAGCGTCAGGCCCTGGCCCTGCAGCGCGGCGGCCAGGTCGGGCAGGCTCTGCTCCAGGGCCTGGCGGGTCTCGGCCTGGACGGCATGGAAGGACACCTGGGCCTGGGACCCGTCGACGACGATCTGCACGGACACCGGGCCCATGTCGGCCGGATTGAGCTGCAGTTCGGCCTGCTGCACGCCATCCACGGCCAGCAGGCTGACGCGCGCGCCCAGCTCGGGCGCGAAGGCGCTGCTGTGCAGGGCCGCGTGCACCTGGCCGCTGGCGGTGGTGGGCGCAGCATCGGCCACGGCGGTGGTGGTCGGCATCGCCTGGGCCAGCACGGCGGCAAAGCTCGTGGGCAGGGCGGTCGGGGCGGTCGCGGCCTGGGGCGCGTTGGCGCCCGCTGAAGTGGAGGCGATCTGCTGGGTTTCGCTGGCCATGGCGCCGCGTGCGGCGGCGGCCTTGTCGGCGGCCGTCAGGTCCACGCCCTTGGCGCGCGGGGCTGAGTCATGGGCGGGAGCGTCGGCCGCGCGCCGTTCGGAGGCGGCGCTCGAGCTGGCGTCGGCGCTGCCGCTGGTGCGGGCCGTGCCCAGCCCGGCTTCGTCGTCGACGGCGCGGTTGATGCGGCCGCGGCCATGTCGGACGCCAGGCGCTTCGCCCTCGGCCGCGTCGCTGCCGGAGGCAGGCAGCGTGGGCGTGGCGGAGGCCGGCTGCGCCTGCGGCGCCATGCCGATGAGCTGGGTGAATTCTTCGAGGCCGGAGGTTTCAGTGTCCTGCGCCGCATCCTGAGTGGCGATGTCCTCGTCGCCGGCCTCGCTCTTCTTGGCGGCGTCGGGTTTGGCCGATGCAGCGGCATCGGGCGCGCGGTTCTGGGCCGGCTTGGCCGGGGCCGTCGAGGCCGGGCGGCGGGCCGTGGCCGGGGCGGGCGCGGCGGTGGGCTCGCTGGCCGTCGATTCGGCGTCGCCGGGTTCCGGCGATGGCAGCGCGGGCTGGTCGTTCAGGAATTGGGCAAAGCTGGGGCCGCCGGCGCTGCCGCTGGCGGGCAGGGCGGCCTGGACGGCGGGCGGCAGGGCGGCCGGCTTGGGGGCGATGGTCTGGGAAGAGGCAAGCATGGTGGCGGACCTCCTCAGGCGTGGGCCGTGCGGCGCAGGTGGGCGCGGGCGGCGAATTCGTCCGACGCGCGCTGCTCGCGGCGCTGGACGGCCTTGTCGGCTTCGGCCTGGCGGCGGGCAATCAGCTGGCGCAGGGCTGCCACGCGCAGTTCGGCCTCGCGCAATGCGTCACGGGCGCGAGTCTGGCGCTGGTCGGCGTGGTTGGCCACATGGTTCTGCGTGTCCACGGCCTGGTCGATGCGGCGGCCAAAGCTCTGGTAGCAGCCGACGATGTCCATGGTCGTGGCCTGGGCGAAGCTCTGCGTCCAGCGCTGCTGGTAGTCCTGGCGGTAGCCGGCCAGCTCGCCGTGCTGGGCACGGGCGGCCTGGGCCTGGGCACTGGCGGCATGCAAGGCCTGGGCGGCCTGATCCCGTTCGGCTTCGGCTCTTTCCAACAGCAGGCTCAGCGTAGTTGCACTCATTCAAAACTCCAGCGGCGCTCAGTCGATATCGGCGGGCGCCGACTCGAGGTTTAGGCGCCCTGGACCACGGCCTGCAATTGATTGACGCTGGCGTGAAGAAGTGCCGGGCTGTGCATGTCCTGCTGCAGCAGCCGCGTCATGTCGGCATGCAGGCGCACGGCCAGGTCCAGCTCGGGGTCGCTCCCGGGGGCATAGGCGCCAAGCTGGATCAGGTCGCGGGCCTTGTTGTATTTCGCCAGAAGCTGGCGGAATCGACGCGCGGAATCGACCTGGTTTTGGGGTGCAACACTGGTCATCACCCGGGAAATGGAGCGCTCGATGTCGATGGCCGGGTAGTGGCCGGCCTCGGCGAGCTCGCGGGACAGCACGATGTGGCCGTCCAGGATGCCGCGCGCCGCGTCGGCGATCGGATCCTGGGGGTCGTCGCCCTCGGTCAGCACCGTGTAGAAGGCCGTGATGGATCCCTCGCCCGGCAAGCCGTTGCCGCTGCGCTCGACCAGCTGGGGCAGCTTGGCGAAGCAGCTCGGCGGATAGCCCTTGGTGGCGGGCGGCTCACCGATGGCCAGCGCAATCTCGCGCTGGGCCATGGCGTAGCGGGTCAGGGAGTCCATCAACAGCAGCACGTGGCGGCCCTGGTCGCGGAAATGTTCTGCAATCGCCGTGGCGTAATGGGCGCCCTGCATGCGCATCAGCGGCGGCGCGTCGGCGGGGGCGGCGACGACGACGCTGCGCTGGCGGCCCTCGTCGCCGAGGATGTCCTCGATGAACTCCTTGACTTCGCGGCCGCGCTCGCCGATCAGGCCGACGACGATGACATCGGCCTGGGTATAGCGGGCCATCATGCCCAGCAGCACCGACTTGCCGACGCCGGTGCCGGCGAACAGGCCCAGGCGCTGGCCGCGGCCGACGGTCAGCATCGCGTTGATGGCGCGCACGCCGGTGTCCAGTGGCGTGCGCACCGGGTCGCGGTCCATCGCATTGATGGGCCGCCTCACCATGGGTTCGTTGTGGATGTCGCTCAGCTCGCCGCCGCGGTCCAGCGGATGGCCGTGGGGGTCGACGACGCGGCCGAGCAGGCCGTCGCCCATCGGCAGGTGCAGCCCGCGGTCCTCGCCACGGCGCCAGGGATGCAGGGGCTGGCCCAACTGGGGCGCCAGCGGCGGCAGGTGGCGCGGCACGACGGTGGCGCCGCTGGACAGGCCCTGGACCTCGTCGGTGGGCATCAGATAGGCGCGGTCGCCCGAAAAGCCGACGACTTCGGCGTTCACCGGCGCGGAGCCGCGGCGCGGGCTGTTGCCGCTGCTGGGCATCTGGATGCGGCAGACCGAGCCCAATGGCACCTTGATGCCGGTGGCTTCCAACACCAGACCGGCGACGCGCACGAGCTTGCCCTGGCACTCCAGCGGCCCCGAGTTGGCCGCCAGCGTCTCGAGGTCAGCCAGATAGCGCTGCCAGCGGTCCGTGCGGGCGGAGGTCATTCGTCCTCTTCCTGGCGGCGGTCTTCCCAGATCGACTGCTGGCCGATGGCCGAGACCGCCTGCTGCCAGCGCGTCGCGATGGTCGCGTCGACGCTGGCGACGTCGGCATCCACCTTGACGCCGCCGCGCGGCACGTCGGGGTCGGGAATGAGCTGGGCCTCGCGGGCCTGCATTTCCTCGCCGGCGCCATCGCGCACCAGCGGGTAGTCGTCGGGATGCACACGCACGCGCACATGGCGGGCCGACAGCTGCAGAGCCTCGACGGCATCGTGGGCAACGCGGGCGATCAGCTCGGGGCGCTGCTCGAGTTCGCTGCGCACGACCTGGCGGGCCAGTTCGACGGCGATGCGGGCCACGGCCGCAGCCATCTCGTCTTCGAGCGCGCGCATTTCGGTGTCGAAACCTTCCAACAGGCCACCGAGCTGGCGGCTCATCTGCTGCGCGAAGCTTTGCTTGAAGGCGTCCAGCGCCGCCATGCCGTCGCGATAGCCGTCCTGGTAGCCGCTCTGGCGCGCGGCGTGCATTTGCTCTTGCACGCTGGGTTCGGGCGGGGGCGGCGGCTGCACCGGCGCTGCTGCGGCCGCGGGCGGTGCTGTCTTGGTGGGCGTGAAAGGCGACGGCGCGGTTACGCCGCCGAGGTTGGACATGCTCCAGGCCTTGGCGCCCTGCAGCTCCTCGCCGGGAATGAAACGGGCATAGGTGTTGCGCCGATCGCTTTCGCGGCGATCGGGCGGCGGCACTTGCCGTGGAGGTGGACGGGTAGCCATGTCAGGAGTTCAACCCGTGTATTGTGGGCCGAGCGCCGGGCCGCTCCCTAGCCGGCCCGCTCTGGCGATGTGCTCGTGGCTCAACGCCGCGAGCATCGCCGTCCCCTCGGGGGACCGACCGGGCTTGCCTGCGTTCAGCAGGGCAGGACTGGGCGAGGGGCTCCATGTCTAGACGAACTGGTCGTCGCCGCCGCCGGCCAAGACGATCTGGCCTTCGTCCACGAGACGGCGCACGATCTTGAGCATTTCCTTCTGCTCGGCCTCGACCTCGGACAGCCGCACCGGGCCGCGGCTATCGAGATCCTCGCGCAGCGTCTCGGCGGCGCGGGTGGACATGTTGCGGAAGATCTTCTCGCGCAGGTCGGCGCTGGCGCCCTTGAGGGCGACGACGAGGCTCTCGCTCTGGACTTCCTTGAGCATGGCCTGGATGCCCTTGTCGTCGATCTTGTTCACGTCGTCGAACGTGAACATGTTGTCCATGATCTTCTGGGCCAGGTCGGAGTCGGCTTCGCGGATGTAGTCCAGCACCGAGGCTTCGACGCTGGAGCCCATCATGTTGATGATTTCGGCGGCCGTCTTGGCACCGCCCAGCGAGCTCTTCTTCATGCGCTCGCCGCCGGCCAGGATCTGGCTCATGACTTCATTCAGATCCTTCAACGCCGTCGGCTGGATGCCGTCCAGCGTGGCGATGCGGATCAGCACCTCGTTGCGGCCGCGCTCGGTGAAGAGCTTGAGGACGGAGCTGGTCTGGTCGAAGTCCAGGTGGGCCAGGATGGCCGCAATGATCTGCGGGTGCTCGTTGCGCAGCAGCTCGGCCACGCTGGCGGCGTCCATCCACTTCAGGCTTTCGATGGAGGAGACGTCGCTGCCTTGCAGGATGCGGTCCAGCAGCAGATTGGCCTTGTCCTCGCCGAGGGCCTTGCGCAGCACGGCGCGCACGTATTCGTCGGTGTCGGTGACCAGGGTGCTCTGGGTCTCGGCGACGGCGTCGAACTTGTCGAGCACGGTCTCGACCTGGGCGCGCTTGATGACCTTGAGCTTGGCGATGGTCTCGCCCAGCGCCTGCACTTCCTTGGGCGACAGATGCTTGAAGACCTCGCTGGCTTCTTCTTCGCCCAGCGACATCAACAGGATTGCGGCGTTTTCTATGCCTTTGTCGTCCATGGTTCAGCTCGGAATCAGGCCGCGGTTTCTCCGGCCATCCAGTCGCGCACGATATTGGCGACGGCCACCGGATTGTCGCGGGCCAGCAGGCGGGCGCGGTCAAGTTTCTCGTTGTGCACCGGGGCTTCCAGGCGCGGCATGCCGGCGCCACCAGGCAGCAGCTCTTCGTCGTCGACAACCTCGTCCACGGTCTCGGGCTTGTCTTCCTCCGGCAGCGGTGTGGCGGCGGCCTTGATCGCCGGGCGGATCATGCCGAAGACGGCGATCAGCGCGATGGCGACGAAGGCCAGGGGCACGATGGCGCTGCGGGCGATGTCCAGCAGCCAGGGCTGCTTGTAGAAGGGCGTGTCGGCCGGTTCGGTCTTGTCGACGACGAAGGGCGCGCTGATGACCTTGACCGAGTCGCCGCGATCGGCGCTGAAGCCCATGGCTTCCTTGACCAGGTCGGTCAGGCGGGTGATCTCGTCGGCCGAGACCGGCTGCTGGGTGGTCTTGCCCTTGGCGTCGGTCACCGAGCGGTGGTTGACGACGATGGCCGCGTTCAGGCGCTTGACGTTGCCGACGGCGCCGCGGGTGACACGCACCGTCTTGTCGAGCTCGTAGTTGGTGACCTGCTCGCGGCGGCCGCTGCCATTGCCGGCACCGCCTTGAGCGGCCTGCAGCGGGGCGCTGGCGCCATTGACGGGCGCGGTGGCCGGCACGGGCGGCTGGTTGGTTGCGGCGCCGGGGACGCCGGTGGCCGTGGCGTTGCCGGCGTTGTTGCTCTCGTTGCTCTGGCTGGAGCGGACGGCGGCCTGGGTGTTGGGGCCCTGGTTGGGGCGGTATTCCTCGGCGGTGGCTTCCGTCTGAGAGAAGTCCACGTCGGCGGTGACGGTGGAGCGCAGGTTCTCGCGGCCGACGACCGGCTCCAGCAGCTCGAAGATGCGCTTGTTGTAGCCGGCCTCGATCTGCGTCTTGTATTGCAGCTGCTGGCTGTCCAGGCCGGTGGCGGTGTCGGCGCCGGTCTGGGAGATCAGGGCGCCGGTCTGGTCCAGCACGCTGACGGCCTTGGGGTGCAGTTCGGGCACGCTGCTGGAGACGAGGTGGACGATGCCGGCGATCTGGGCGCGGTCCAGCGTGCGGCCGCCACGCAGCGTCAGCATGACGCTGGCGCTGGGCTTTTGCTGCTCGCGGAAGAAGCCGTTCTGCTGCGGGATGGCCAGGTGCACGCGGGCATCGGCCACGTCGGACATGGCGGTGATGGTGCGCGTCAGCTCGCCTTCGAGGCCGCGCTGGAAGTTCAGGCGTTCGTTGAACTGGGTCTGGCCGATCGACGACTTGTCCATCAGCTCGAAGCCGACCGCGTTGCCCGTGCCACCCTTGGGCAGACCCTGGGCGGCGAGCTTCATGCGCAGTTCATACACCTGGCTGGCCGGCACAAGGATGGTGCCACCGGCCTCGTGCTTGTAGGGCACCTGCATGGCCGACAGCGCACCGATGACGGCGCCGCCGTCCTTGTCGGCCAGGCCACTGAACAGCGGGCGGTAGTCGCCCTGGCTGGACCAGAGGGTGATGGCCAGCACGGCGCCGGCCAGGGCCAGCAGGCCGGCACCCATGGTCAGCTTGCTGCGCAGCGGCAGGCCATTGAGGCGCTGCACGAAGTTGGGCTGGCCATTGACCGGGGTGATCATCACCGGGGCGGCGGCAGCGGGGGCGCTCAGGGCGTTGTCCATCGGGTGGGCAGATACAGCGGAGGCCGGGGAATCCGGCGATGGCGCAAATTATTCGTGCGCCCACCCTCAAGAAAGCGCCGAAGTGGCCGACTGCGCCCACGCATCTCCTGGCTTCGCGCCCGTGACTTGCTGCCAAAGTCCTGCCCCATGGACATGAAGCTGCGCCCCTTCGACTTCGCCCAGGCCGCCGCCCGTGCGGGCCTGGCGGTCAATGGCACGCCGCTTGCCCCCAAGCCGGCCGCGACGGCCGGCGCCAGCTTCGGCGACGCGATGTCGCAGGCGCTGAAGAACGTCAGCGCCCAGCAGAACGATGCGGCGCGCATGCAGCGCGAGGTGCAACTGGACAACCCGACCGTCAGCCTGGAAGAGACCATGGTCGCCATGCAGAAGGCGCAGATCGGTTTCCAGGCAACCTTGCAGGTGCGCAACCGCCTGGTTTCGGCCTATTCCGAGATCATGAACATGCAGGTCTGAGCGGTTCGCTCGATCTGGCGCTTCAGCAACTGCCTTTTCGCGCATCCGCGCCGCAGATGGCCGGCCGGCCCAGCGGGTTCAGGTCCAGATACAGCTGCTGGTTGCGGTCGTTGGAGATACCGATGCGCGTCCAGTCCAGGGCCCGCCCCATGCCGGCCTGGAAGGTGATGGTCTGGCCCGACTGCAGCAGCGTGCCCTTGTGCTCGCGGTGGTTGATGGCGCCCAGCTCGCAGCGCGGCAGGCCGGTGGCGCAGTCGCAAGGTGCCGTACGGCTGGCTCCCCAGCACCACTTGGCGCCGCTGCTGAAGCTGACATAGATGTTGCGGCCCTCGTCCACGCTGAGGGCGCGGGCGCGGCGCAGGTCCTGCTCCAGCAGTTCGGCCACATGGCGCAGGCGCTGGCGAGCCAGATAACTCGCATAGCTGGGCACGGCCACCGCCAGCACGATGCCCAGCACGGCCAGCACGAAAACGACTTCGATCAGCGTGAAGCCCCGGCGTCCTCTTGTCATGGGTCCAGCTTCAGCAGGCGGCGGCGTTTCTGCGTCTGGTCGACATAGACCTGCAGCGAGCGGCCGGCATTGGCGTCGAGGTCGACGAAGGAGCAGCCCAGTTGCTGCAGGCCGCTGGCATCGCCCGCGATCGGGCTGACATGGTGGGGCAGCAGGGCGACGCGCAGGGCGCTGATGCGGTCCAGTTCCAGCACGAGGCCGTCGCTGACCTGGCCCACGGGCAGGGGCGCGAAATCCGTTGGCAGGGCGAGAGCGAGGCCGCCGATGCTGATGTCCAGCACGCGCAGCGCCCGGCCCGGCTGTTCGGCGCCCGGCAGCACGACACGCGGGTAGGCGCTGCCGGCGGGCTGAACGCGAAAGGACTGGCGGCGCTGGAAGCGATAGAGCCTTGTCGGCAAGGCGCTGCGCAGCACGGTGCCTTGTTCCCCGCTGACGAGGACGGGGGTCTCGAGCTCGAACTGGAGCTTGATCGCGCCGAGATAGGCAACGCCGGTGATCTCGCCGTCCGCCACCAGGGCCTGGCTGATGCCGTTGGGATCGGTGGCGATCTCCAGGCCAATGAGGTCTGCGTCGATGTCCAGGGCGACGATGCGGCTGGACAGGCTCTGGCCCTGGGGGCCGCTCAACAGCACGCCGGCGTTCTCGCGCTGCAACTGCTGCAGATAGGCCGCGATCTCGGCGCTTGAGGCGACGCGCAGTTCCTCGGAAGTGGGTTCAGGAGCGCTCATGCCAGGATGGTAGCTGGGCTGCTTGTCTTGCGGGCCGAGCGCCGGGCCGCTCCCAAGCCGGCCCGCCTTGGGCGATGTGCTTGCGGCTCAATGCCGCAAGCATCGCCGTCCCCTCGGGGGACCGGCTGGGTGCGTCCGCGTTCAGCAGGGCGCAACCGGACGAGGGGCTTCAGTGCACCATCCGGCTCTTGCCCTTCATGACGTGATCGAGATCCTCCAGCCACGGCTCGGCCAGGTGGCGGATCTCGGCGTCATTGAGGAGGATGCGCTGCATGATGCGCGTCTTCAGCTGCGATTCGCCCGGCGCCAGATGAGCCTGGCTGGCGGCGGACTTCAGCTGCGAGATCAGCAGCACGCAGGCGCCTTCGAGCTTGACGACCTCGTCCCAGTTGCCCGTGCGGGCGGCCGACAGCATGTCGGCGCTGGCCTGTTCGATGGCCTCGTAATAGTTGAGCAGTTCGGAATTCATGGGGCGTACCGGAAAGCGGGGGCAGGGCGGGGCGGGAGAGTTCAGGCGGCCTTGGGGGCACGCACCGCGGGGCTGTCGGCGATGGCTGCCCAAGCGTCGCGCACCGGCAGCAGCAGGCGCTTGCATTCCTCGATGGCGGCGACATCGCTGTGCAGGTTGGCGTGGGTCAGCCGCATGCACAGATAGGCGTAGAGGTCACGCAGGTCGTGGGCCAGCGGGTTGGATTCCAGGTTGAGGGCCGCCTTGAGGCCTTCGTCCAGGATGCGCACGCAGCGGCACAGCGAGTTGTTCTTGACCGTGGTGTTGCCGGCCTGGATGGCCGCCAGGGCCAGGTTCATGCCCTCCACGACACCGTCGAACAGCAGGGCGACGAGGCGGTGCGGGCTGGCGCTGAGGACGTCGGTTTCGACGCCGACCTTGCCATAGGCAGAACCGCTGCGATGGGCTCGGGAGGCAAACGGGGAGGAGGATCCGTACATGAGGTTTCTCTGGGCTGGATACCTTCAAATTTCGGCGCCCCGCCGGGGAACTTGAGGCTGCCTACCCACCCCGGTGGCGTGAAAAAGGCGCCCTTGGGCGCCTTGTTTGAACATCGTGGCGCCGGCCTCAGCTGGAGGACGAACTGCCGAACTGTTTGTTGACGTAGGCCGACAGCGCGCTGAGCGAGCTCATCTTCGTGTCCAGGGCGGCGTACTGGGCGCGCAGGCGCTTCTCCGTCAGCGACAGCGAATCTTCCATGCGGTCGATGCGCGTGTCGTTGTTGGCGATGCGCTTTTGCAGTGCACTCTGGCCGCTGGTGATGGCGCCGTCCGTGCCCAGGATCTTGGTGGCGAAGCTGTTCCACTGCAGGGCAAAGCCCTGGTTGGTGGGGGTCGTCGTGTCGGGGGCCGCGAACAGCTTCTTCAGGTCGGTCAGATTGGTCAGCGCCTTGTCGAGCTTGGTGTTGTTGACTGTCAGCGCGCCGTTCTGGCCCGGTTCCAGCCCGATGTCAGACAGGCGACCAAAGGCGCCGGCCAGCGTCGTCGTGCCTCCGGTGATGCCGCGCAGCATCTGCTGCACCGAGACGGCCTTGGTGTCGCCCTGCAGCACGCCGGCGGCCTTGCTGCCGGCGTCGTACTTGGTCTGGTCGCGCATCAGATTCATCAGCGCGTTGTAGGCGGTGCTGAAGTCCGTGATGGCCTTCTTGATGCTGGTGGTGTCGTTGTTGGTGCCGATGCTGATGGTGCCAGCGTCGGCGGCCGTTCCGCCCGTGGGCACGGTCGTCTTGAGCAGATTGACGGTCACGCCGTCGGACAGGCCGGACAGCGTGTTGCTCTCGGAGGTCAGGTCGAGGCCGTTCCAGTTGAACTGGGCATTGCGGGCGACCTGGGTCTGGCTCAGGCCTGCGCCGCTGCCGTCGTAGACGAGGTCGGCGAGGGCGGCGTCGGGACTGGTGATCTGGAAGGCCTGGTTTTCACCGGTGCTCAGCGAGCGGATGACCAGGCGGGTGCCGGCGGCGTCGTTCACCAGGCTGGCATTGACGCCCACATTCGCGGCATTGATCTTGTCGCGGATGCTGGTCAGCGTGTCGGTGGCGCTGACGGTGATGGAGGCGGGCGTGCCGCTGCCGGGCGTGAAGACCGGCGGGTCACCGGCCCAGCGGCCCAGCGCGATGGTCAGGGTGCCGTCGCCGAGGGTCTGGCTGCCGTTGGTGAAGATGCGGCTGGCCACCGACTGGGCCGAGGCCAGCTGGCTGACCTTGAGCAGGTGGTTCTGGCTGCCGGCGCTGCTGGCGTTGACCGTCGCGACGGAGGTGTCGGACACGCTGACCGTGGATGAATTCCACAGGCTGGCGTCGGACAGCTTCTGGGCGGCCGTCTGCATGCTGGACACGGCTGACTGCAGCAGGCCGTAGGCTGAGATCTTGGTCTGAAGCTTGGCCGAAGCCTGCTTGATGTTGTTGATCGGCTGTTGCTCGATCGACATCAGCTTGCTGACCAGGCTTTCGACATCGAGACCGCTGCCGATACCGAGCGATGAGATGGTGGCCATATCCCTTTCCTGTTAGACCCGTTCCGTAGGGCCTTCGGCATGCCGGCGGCGAACTTTAGGAATATTTTCGCGAGACCGGCGCTGAAACGACAAAGCCGGGACTTCCGACACGCGGAATCCCGGCGTTGCTGGGGGTGGCTTTGGCCTCAGCGCTGCAGCAGTTGCAGCACCTGTTGCGGCAGCTGGTTGGCCTGGGCGACCATGGCATTGCCGGCCTGTTGCAGGATCTGTGCCCGCGACATGTTGGACGTTTCCTGGGCGTAGTCGGCATCCATGATGCGCGAACGGGCCGCGGTCTGGTTCTCGACGGCGACCTGCAGGTTGCCGATCACGGAGTCGAAACGGTTCTGGATCGCACCGTAGGTGGAGCGGGCCAGGTTGACCTGGGCGAGAGCGAAGTCCAGGAACTGGACGGCCACCGAGGGGTCGCCTTCGTCGCCGTTGGCGCCGGTCAGGGGAGGGGGCGCGACAGCGGCGGCGAAATCCACCGCGGCGGTCGGCGGCAAACCGCCGGTTCCGCTGCCGGCGGCGCCCAGGATGTTGATCTTGCTGCTGCTGATGGCCGCTTCCAGGGCGCCGTCGTTGCCGTTGGGCGTGCCGGTCGTTCCTGGGACGGTCGTCAGGATGTCGCTTTGCCCGATGATGATCTGGTCATCCGCCGTCGCGTTGGCGCCGACCTGGAAGGTGAACGACGTTCCCGTCCCGGTCAGGATCTGCGACCCGTTGAAGTTGGTGTTGCGGATCAGGCGGCCGACTTCGGTCTGCAGCTGCGTGAACTCGTTGTTCAGTGCGGACCGGTCCTGCACGTTGTTGGTGCCGTTGGCAGCCTGCACGGCAAGTTCACGCATGCGCTGCAGCATGTCGCCGACCTTGCCGAGCGAGCCTTCAGCCGTCTGCGCCAGCGAGATGCCGTCATTGGCATTGCGCATGGCGACCGACATGCCGCGGACTTGCGTGTTCATGCGCTCGGCAATCGCCAGACCGGCGGCATCGTCCTTGGCCGAGTTGACACGCAGCCCGGAGGACAGGCGTTGCATCGACACCGACAGCAACCCTTGGGAACTGTTCAAGTTCCGCTGGGCGTTCATCGATGCAATGTTGGTATTGATGGTCTGGGGCATTTGAGCACTCCTGCAAACAGCCCGGTTGATTCCGGTGTCGCCGCCGCAGAAACAGCGACGTCATGGAGTGCAATTGTGTTGGCGCTGTTTGCGAGCCAAAGCCGCGAACAGCGCCCAAAACCACGGCCATTAAGGGCCTGTGCCGGCGGTGCCCCCACCGCCGTTCAGCTTCTCTGGATCAGCCGCGCAGCAGCGTCAGCACTTGCTGGGGCAGCTGGTTGGCCTGGGAGATCATTGCCGTGCCAGCCTGCTGCAGGATCTGCGCACGGCTCAGGTTGGCGGTTTCGCTGGCGTAGTCGGCATCCATGATGCGGCTGCGGGCGGCCGACTGGCTTTCCACCGAGACCTGGAGGCTGGAGATGACGGCGTCGAAGCGGTTCTGGGCCGCACCGAAGGTGGAGCGGGCCGTGTTCACCTGGGAGAGGGCCAGGTCGATCTTGGCGACCGAATCCAGCGCGCCCTTGGTGCCCGTGCCGGTGTAGACGTCATAGCTGGCGCCGGTACCGGCCGCGCCGACGAGCAGGATGTCGGTGTTGGCGGCATTGGCGACTTCGGCCAGGGCGCCCTGGTTGGTCGCTGCGGCGGTGGCGGTGTTCAGGATGTCCGCGCCGGTGATCGTGATGATGTCGTTGGCCGTCGCGTTGGCACCCACCTGGAAGGTGGTGGCGGCCGAGCCCGTCAGGATGGCGTTGCCGTTGAAGCTGGTGTTGCTGGACAGACGCGTGATTTCGGACTGCAGCAGCGCGAATTCATTGTTCAGCGCGGTGCGGTCGTCCGTGTTGTTGGTGCCGTTGGCCGATTGCACGGCCAGCTCACGCATGCGCTGCAGCATGTCGCCGATCTTGCCCAGCGCGCCTTCAGCGGTCTGCGCGAAGGAGATGCCGTCGTTGGCGTTGCGGATGGCGACGCTCATGCCGCGAACCTGGGTGTTCATGCGCTCGGCGATGGCGAGGCCGGCGGCGTCGTCCTTAGCCGAATTGACACGCAGGCCCGACGACAGGCGCTGCATGCTGACCATCAGCGAGCCCTGCGAGGCGGTGGTGTTGCGCTGTGCGTTCAGCGAGGCGAGGTTGGTATTGATGGTTGCAGACATGGCGCGTTCCTTTCAGTGCCAATAAGGTGAATCCGAGCCCTGGCAGTCGACGCGGTGGCCGGTAGGGCCTTGTTGCGTTGGCTACGAGCTGGGACCCGTTGAGACCGTTATCGGACGGGGCAAGGAGACGCTTGAGAGTGATCCTGTGTAAAACGGGCCGCTCAATCTCGCGAATTGCGGGGTGATTGGCGGCCTTTTAGGGTGCTTGAGCTGGCGGGCTTTGCCCTCGGGGGTCGACGACGACGGTTGTCGCGCCGGAGCTCAGGGCCAGCGTTGAGGCTGGCCCAGGGTCATCGAAGAAGCGACAGCACTTGCTGCGGTTGCTGGTTGGCTTGGGCGATCATGGCCGTACCGGCCTGCTGCAGGATCTGGGCGCGGCTCAGGTTGGCGGTTTCCATCGCGTAGTCGGCATCCATGATGCGGCTGCGGGCGGCGGACTGGTTCTCGACCGCGGTACCCAGGCTGGAGATCACGGCGTCGAAGCGGTTCTGGGCGGCACCGAAGGTCGAACGGGCCACGTTGACCTGGGCGATGGCCAGGTCGATCTTGGCGACCGAGTCCAGCGCACCCTTGGTACCCGTACCGGTATACACGTCATAGGTCGCGCCGGTGCCGGCGGCGCCGACGGCCAGGATGTCGGTGTTGGTCGCATTGGCCACTTCAGCCAGGGCGCCATCGTTCTTGGCAGCTGCCGTGGCGGTGCCCAGCATGTTCTGGCCGCTGATGGTGATGGTGTCGTTGGCCGTGGCGTTGGCGCCGACCTGGAAGTTGAAAGCCGTCGTGTTGGTCAGCACTGCCTGGCCGTTGAACGTGGTGTTCGTGGTCAGACGGGTGATTTCGCTCTGCAGCTGCGTGAACTCGTTGTTCAGCGCGGTGCGGTCGTCGGTGTTGTTGGTGCCGTTGGCGGACTGCACGGCCAGTTCACGCATGCGCTGCAGCATGTCGTTGACCTTGCCCATGGCGCCTTCAGCCGTCTGCGCCAGGGAGATGCCGTCGTTGGCGTTGCGGATGGCGACATTCATCCCCTTGACCTGGGAATTCATGCGTTCCGCGATGGCCAGGCCGGCGGCGTCGTCACGGGCGGAATTGACTCGCAGGCCGGAGGACAGGCGCTGCATGGAGGCGGCCAGCGAGCTTTGCGCGGAGCCGGCGTTGCGCTGCGCGTTCAGCGACAGCAGGTTGGTATTGATGACTGCGGGCATGATGCTTCCTTTTAGCTAGAGATAACCCGGCAAAGGCGCCGGCGAAGACCCAGGTGCTCGGGTGAGGCACCCGTGCTGCCCACTCAGACCTGCCCTGCTAACTAAATAGGCAAGCCCTTGTGGCTACGCCCGACGCCAGTCAACCGTTGAAGCTCGTCCGCCGCCTGGGCTTTGGACACCACCTCGGCTTTCCAGCCGGACCACGGAACCGTTGCCGGCGCCGTTGCAATGGCTATCGGATGTCTCCACACGTTTCTTGAGGCGCTTTTGTCAAGGGGTGTGATCTTTTGAACAGAGGCTGTCGCAAGGCCTTGTTCATCGGATGGGCCGGACGCAGTTTTTTTGGGCTGCCGACGCCCGGCTTTTCATTGGATCGGCGCAAAAGGGCATCCCTAAAGTCCCATCCATCCCGGCCGATGGCGCGCCGGACTGGAGCCCGCGATGCCCGCCTTGTCTGCCTCGACCCGTCAAAACGTTGTCCCCCTGCCCACGGCCGCACTGCCGGATGAGCCGCTGATGCTGCTGGCCCGTGCCCGCAATGCCGCCTTCGCCGAGGCGGCGCGTGGCAATCTGGGCCAGGGCCTGGGCATCCTGCAGGACGCCCTGCAGGACGAACCCATGAGCCACGACCTGCTGGCTGACATGGGCGCCCTGCTGCTGGCAGCCGGCCGCCATGCGCAGGCCACCGCCTACGCCGAGCGCGCCCTGAAGATCAGCCCGGATCACGGCCCCAGCCTCTACACACTGGGCTTTGCGCTGTCGGGCCGCGGTGACAAGCGCCGCGCCATCGAGATGCTGAGCCGCCTGCAATCCGGGCCCGCCAACGAAAGCCTGCGCGCCGAAGCGCCTGAGCTGCTGCCGGTGGCCATGGTCGAGTTGCAGCGCCTGCGCGGCGCCTGACGCGACAGATTTCACGCCCAGTCCATACCCCGAGGCCCCGCCAGCGCAAGCTGGCGGGGCCTCCGTCTTTGCTGCCCGACGCGCGTGTAGGAATTTGGCTGACAAGGGCTTCCTGTCAGGGTGACGCTGCGCACCGACGCAGCCTGATATCGAGAAAACAGCGGGGTCAACACAATCCGTTTCACTGATCCGCAACACCCCTCTACCTCTGAACGGAAGCCGCCATGAACACCGACCAAATGCTCGCCGAGATCCGTGAAGCCAACCTGTCCTACCTGATGCTGGCCCAGAGCCTGATTCGCGCCGACCGCGAGCAGGCCCTGTACCGCCTGGGCATCAGCGAAGACACGGCCACGCTGATCGGCACGCTGAGCCCGGCGCAGATCATGAAGATCGCTTCCGGCAACACCCTGCTGTGTGCTTTCCGCATGAGCGACGACCTGGTGTGGGGCCTGCTGACCAACCACAGCAAGCCCGGCGCGAACGAGAGCGTGTCCCGTCTGCACGCTTCCATCCTGATGGCCGGCCGCCACGAGCACGCCTGACCTCACGACCCCTTCGCTGCCCAACAGTTCACAGATTCCGGAGCCCACCATGCGCGTCAAGAGCATCCTCACCGAAGCCAAGCAGATCGACCGTGCCGTTCAGCTGATCCACCTCGGTGCCCGCCTGCAGGTGCTGGAATCCGAAACCGACCTGTCCTACGAGCGCCTGCTGCGCCTCTACAAGGAAGTGAGCGGCAAGTCGCCGTCCAAGGGCCAGCTGCCCTTCTCGACCGACTGGTTCATGACCTGGCAGCCCAATATCCACGCCAGCCTCTTCCTGAACATCCACGAGTACCTGAACAAGGCCGCGGCACTGGATGAGATCGACACCGTGATCAAGGCCTACCAGCTCTACCAGGAGCAGACGACGGCCCAGGGCCTGGAAGCCATGCTGTCCGTCACCCGCGCCTGGCGCCTGGTGAAGTTTGTCGACAACGGCATGCTGACGCTGACCAAGTGCTCCAAGTGCAACGGCCAGTTCGTCACCCACCCGCATGAGACGGCCCGCCATTTCGTATGCGGCCTGTGCAACCCCCCGGCACGCGCCGGCAAGGGCCGCGCCCAGGGCTCCATCCAGATGCACTAACTAATAAGGCGACACTGTCGCCATGTGGATCACCCGTTGGCCGCTGCCGGCTCTGTTGAGCTGGTTGGCGGCCTGGTTCATTTACGCGGCTGCACTTTGGGCCGGCCTGTCGCCCGGGCCGGCATTGGCGCTGGGCGCCGCCATCGCCGCCGGGCTCGCCTGGCTGAATGAAGCGCGCTGGCGCCGCCTCATCGTCGCCCTGGGTTTTCCGGCCTCGGTGCTGGCCCTGGGTTGGCAGGGCGGGGCGTCTGGGCTGCTGTGGCTGGCGCCGCTGGCCCTGCTGTGGTGGCTCTATCCGCGCCGGACCTGGTCCGAGGCGCCGCTCTTTCCCACGCCCCGTGGTGCGCTGCAGCAACTGCCGGCGCTGGCACCGCTGCCGTCCGGCGCGCGGGTGCTGGACGCCGGCTGCGGCGTCGGCGACGGCCTGCGTGAACTGGTGCACATCTACCCGCAAGCCCGGGTCGAGGGCGTCGAATGGAGCCGGCCGCTGGCCTGGCTCGCCCGGCTGCGCGTGCGCAGCGCCTGCGTGCGCCAGGGCGACCTCTGGGCCGACAACTGGGCGCCTTTCAGCCTGATCTACGTCTTCCAGCGCCCGGAATCCATGCCCCGCGTCTGGGCCAAGGCCTGCGCCGAGCTGGCGCCGGAGGCCTGGCTGGCCAGCCTGGACTTCGCCGTGCCCGGCGTCATGCCGGTGGCGAGCTGGCAACTGCCGAGCGGCCAGAACGTGTGGCTTTACCGCCCGGTACGGAATGGGGCGGCAAAGCCCGCCAATTGAGTGCATGAGGGCGGCTTCATCGCGGCATACTTTGCTCAAGCCCCCCGGCACCGGGCCGATATGGCCTGAAGACCCCCAACTCAACCGCGCATGTTCGTCATCATCGGCTGGGCCATCTCCATGGCCTGCATCTTCGGCGTGTTCATCGCCCACGGCGGGAACATCAGCGTCATCCTGCATGCGCTGCCATGGGAGATGATCACCATCTTCGGTGCCGCCATTGGCGCCTTCCTGGCCAACAACCAGATGAAGGTGGTCAAGGCGACCGCAGCCGGCTTGGGACTTTGCTTCAAGGGCAGCAAATACAGCAAGGCCCGCTACATGGAGCTGCTGGCCCTCATGTACGACATCCTGCAGAAGGCCCGCAAGGAAGGCCTGATGTCCATTGAAAAGGATGTCGAGGATCCGCACAGCAGCCCGCTGTTCCAGAAGTACACCGTGGTGGGCAACGACCACCACGTCACCGAATTCATCACCGACTACCTGCGCATGATGGTGTCGGGCAATCTGAACGCCCATGAGATCGAGTCGCTGATGGACAGCGAGATCGAGACCCACCACCAGGAAGAGCATGCGGCCGTTGCTGCACTGCAGCGCCTGGCGGGCGGCCTGCCGGCCTTCGGCATCGTGGCCGCCGTGCTGGGCGTCGTGAACACCATGGGCTCGGTCGGCCAGCCGCCGGCGGTGCTCGGCGGCATGATCGGCTCCGCCCTGGTCGGTACCTTCCTGGGCATCCTGCTGGCCTACGGCTTCGCGGAGCCCCTGGCCGGCCTGCTGGAGCAGAAGGTCGAGGACGCCGGCAAGGAATTCCAGTGCATCAAGACGACGCTGCTGGCCAGCATGCAGGGCTATGCGCCCCAGGTGGCCATCGAGTTCGGCCGCAAGGTGCTGTTCTCCGGTGACCGCCCGAGCTTCTCCGAGCTCGAAGGCCATGTGAAGAAGAAGTAGCGGATCTCCATATGGCCGGTGACGCCAAGAAGCTCCAGCCCATCATCATCAAGAAGGTGAAGAAGGGCGGCCACGCGGCCCATGGCGGCGCGTGGAAGATCGCCTATGCCGACTTCGTGACGGCCATGATGGCCTTCTTCCTGCTGATGTGGCTGCTCGGCTCCACCACCGAGGGCGACAAGAAGGGCATCGCCGAGTTCTTCCAGTCGCCGCTGAAGGTGGCCATGACCGGCGGCTCCGGCTCCGGCGACTCCTCCAGCATCATCCGCGGCGGCGGCAAGGACCTCACCCGCGAGACCGGCCAGGTCAAGGAAGGCGAGAGCGCGGCCAAGAAGTCCAGCTACACCCTGCGGGCCCTGAAGGAAGAGCAGCGCAAGGCCGAGAAGTCGCGGCTGGAGCAGCTCAAGACCAAGGTCGAGGAAGTGCTGGCCGAGAACCCCAAGCTGGCGGCCCTGGGCGGCCAGATCCGCCTGGACATGACCAAGGAAGGCTTGCGCATCCAGATCGTCGACGAGGGCAACCGGCCCATGTTCGACAGCGGCAGCGCCATCGTGAAGCCCTATATGCGCGAGCTGCTGCGCGAGCTCGGCAGCGTGCTGACCGAGGTGCCCAACCGCCTGACGGTGGAAGGCCACACCGACGCCCAGGCCTTCCCGGGCGGCGACAAGGGCTACAGCAACTGGGAGCTGTCGGCCGACCGCGCCAATGCGTCGCGCCGCGAACTCGTCGCGGGCGGCCTGTCGGAAGCCCGCATGCTGCGCGTGCAGGGCCTGGCCGCCAGCAAGCTGCTGGACGCCAAGGACCCCAATGGCGCACTGAACCGGCGCATCAGCATCATCGTCATGAACCGCGATGCCGAGGACGCCGTGCTGAAGAACGTGCCCGACGAGCCCGAGCCCGATGCAGCGCCTGCGCAGGCCGGGCCCACGCAAGTGCCGCAGAACGGAAAAATGCCGCAAACTCAACCGCCGGCGCCGGCTCGCTAGAAACTAGACTGCGGGCTGACCCCTGAAATCCAGCCTGCCCCGAAGAGAGGATCGCCATGAGCGCTGACATGAAATTCCTGGTCGTCGACGACTTCTCCACCATGCGCCGCATCGTGCGCGGGCTGCTGAAGGAAATCGGCTACAACAACTGCGAAGAGGCAGAAGACGGCGTCGAGGCGCTGAACATGCTCAAGGGCGCCAAGTTCGATTTCGTCGTCAGCGACATCAACATGCCCAACATGACGGGCTTCGAGCTGCTGAAGGCCATCAAGGAAGACCCCAACCTCAAGCACCTGCCGGTGCTGATGGTGACCGCCGAGGCGCGCAAGGAAGACATCGTGCTGGCTGCCCAGTCGGGCGCCGCGGGCTACATCGTCAAGCCTTTCACCAAGGCGACGCTGGAAGAAAAAGTCCTCAAGATCATGCAGAAGCTGGCTGCGGCCGCCTGACAACAACAATCAAGGGGACCGCCATGTCAATGGATCAGTTGGACCAATTGGCCAAGGCCCAGGAGCCGCTGCTCGTCTCGCCCGAGGTCTTCCAGCAGCTCGGCACCATCACCCGCACGCTGCATGACACCATGCAGCGCCTGGGCGTCATGCCCAAGCTGCAGGTGGCCACCGACGGCCTGCCCGATGCGCGCAGCCGCCTGAGCTATATCGCCGAGAAGACGGCCGCCGCCGCCGAGAAGGTGCTGAACTCCGTCGACCAGGCCAAGGCCGAGCACGCCGGCATCAGCAAGGCCACCACCGAGCTGGCCGCCGCCATCGTGGCCGATCCGGTGCGCGCGGTCGCCAGCGGCGCCGTGATGAACTTCGTCAAGGATGTCGAGAACCGCACCAGCAGCATCGACAACCACCTGACCGACATCATGCTGGCACAGGACTTCCATGACCTGACCGGCCAGGTCGTCGCCAAGGTCGTCAAGCTCGCCAACGACCTGGAAGACAGCCTCGTCAAGCTGCTGGTGCAGGTCGTGCCGCCCGAGCAGCGCGAGAAGGTCGACCCCACCATCCTGCAGGGCCCGGTCGTCAATGCCGAAGGCCGCACCGACGTCGTCACCAACCAGGGCGAAGTCGACGACCTGCTGGCCAGCCTCGGTTTCTGACGCGCCCGCCGCTGCGCATCAAGCCCGCCCTCCGGCGGGCTTTTTCTTTTCCCTGCCCTAGTCGGGCTGGGCCTCGGGCACCAGGTCGCGGATGGCCTGGTTGAGTTTTTCAACCACCTGCGGCGGGACCAGCTGGGAGCAGGCCAGGTAGCGCAGCTCGCCGCGCGGCATGTCGGCGAACTCGATGCGCACCAGGGGCAGGGGCGTGAATTCGGGGTCCTTGCGCAGCCAGCCGAGGTCTTCCTCGTCGATCAGCATGAAATCGACCCGGCGGACGCCCACCATGCGGGCCAGCTGAAGCGGCGTGATCTGGGCCTTCACGGGCGGTTTGGGTGCCGCCGCCAGCAACTGGTCGAGCTGCTGGCCGTAGGACACCCCCTCCATCGCGCCGGGCTGCAGCGAGGGGTCGGCGAACAGCTGGGCGATGCGTCCCATGGCCCGGATCTGCGCGGCGACGCTGGCATGGGCCAGCACGACGTGAGGCTTGTCGCGGTGGATGGGCAGGGAGAAGCGGGCGAAGGCCTCGCGCTCGGGGTTCTTGTACAGGCCCGGCGAGCACAGCGCCGCCTGGTTGGCCTGCAGATGCTGCAGGGTGCGGCGGATGGGCACCTCGGCATAGCGGGCCTCGAGGCCGGCGCGCTTGAGCAGCCGGGCGGTGCGCTCCATCAGGAAGCCGGCCGGCTTGCCGTCCACCGTGTGGCTGTAGGGCGGCTTGTCGCGGTACTCGATGGTCAGCGGCTGGGCCCGCGCCACGGCCGCGCCGGCGCAGCAGGCGGCGATGACGGCAGTCAGGCGGGCAGGGCGGCACATGGCCGCCAGATTAACGCCGGCTGCCGCCATGCCGCCACCCTGGAGCGGCAATCCTGCACATCTGGGCGGCAGGCGCGCCGCCGGGCGGGGAATAGCGGGCCCGCCACCCCGCTTTTCTCGCTCAAGTTTCGGGGGCGGCCTCGAACAATGCTGGCCAGCGCTGCAACACCACCATGGCCGACCACGACGCACAGGATCGCAACTTACCCGCCTCGCCCAAGAAGATCGAAAGATCCCGGGCCGAGGGTCAGCTGCCGCGTTCGCGCGACCTGCCGCATTTCGCCATGATGGTCGCTGGCGGCGCCGCCCTGGCCGCCATGGGCCCGCAGATCATCGAGAAGCTGCGCCAGACGCTGGTCAGCGGCCTGCACTTCGACGCCCGCCTGCTGGCCAAGCCCGGCGTCATGGGCGAGCACCTCGCCACCATGACCCTGGCCTTTGCCATGGTCGCCGGCCCGATCGCGCTGTTGCTGATGATCGTCGGCATCGCCAGCAACCTGGCCAGCGGCGGCTGGAACTGGACCATGAAGCCGCTGGCGCCCAAGTTCACGCATCTCAACCCCATCGCCGGCATCGGGCGGCTCTTCAGCGGCCAGGGCTTCGGCGCGGCGCTGAAGGCCGTGATGCTTGCCCTGGTGCTGGGCATCGTCGGCGCCATGGTGCTGAAGGACCGCCTGGCCGCCTATGTCGGCATCATGTCCGTGCCTCTGCCTTCGGCCCTGGCCTACGCCGGCCAGCAGCTGATGGGCGGCCTGGGCCTGCTGGCGGTGGCGCTGGCGGTGTTCGCCGCCATCGACGTGCCGCTGCAGCGCCAGCTGTGGCTGCGCCGCATGCGCATGACCCGGGAAGAGGTCAAGCAGGAAATGAAGGAGGTGGAAGGCAACCTCGAGATCAAGGCCAAGGTGCGCGCCAAGATGCGCGAGATGGCCAAGCGCCGCATGCTGGCCGCCGTGCCCCAGGCTGACCTGGTGGTCATGAACCCGACCCACTATGCCGTGGCCCTCAAGTACGAGGAGGGCAAGATGGCCGCGCCCAAGGTGGTGGCCAAGGGCGCCGACCTGCTGGCCATGAAGATCCGCGACCTGGCCAAGGAGAGCAAGGTGCCGGTGCTTCAGCAGCCCGTTCTCGCCCGCGCCCTCTACGCCCACGCCAAGGTCGACCACGAGATCCCCGCCGCCCTGTTCGGCGCCGTGGCCCAGGTGCTGGCCTATGTCTACCAGCTGCGCGCCGCCCTGGCCGCGCGCAATGCGACCCGCCCCGACATGCCCAAGCCGCATGTGCCGCCGGAGCTCGACCCGCACAACAAGCCGGGCTGGGCGCCCGATCCCGAGGAAGACTTCACGGAGTGAGCGCCGCGCGGCGTGCCGGGCGAGAACAGCCCGGTTTTCCCGCCGTTTCTCCGGCTCAAGTTTTCCGGGCCGCCACGAAGAATGCGGTTGAGACCCGACCTGCCGCATGAACCAGCTCACCGCCAAACTCCAAGCCCTGCTCGGCCCGCGTGCCGGCGTCATCGCCGCCCTGGGCGCGCCGATCGCCGTGCTGCTGGTGCTGGCCATGATGGTGCTGCCGCTGCCGCCCTTCGTGCTGGACCTGCTGTTCACCTTCAACATCGCGATGGCGGTGATGGTGACCATGGTGGCGGCCAACATGATCCGGCCGCTGGACTTCGCGGCTTTCCCGTCCGTGCTGCTGCTGACGACGCTGATGCGCCTGTCGCTGAACGTCGCGTCCACGCGCGTGGTGCTGCTGGAGGGCCACACCGGCACGGGCGCCGCCGGCAAGGTCATCGAGGCTTTCGGCCACTTCCTGATCGGCGGCAATTTCGCCGTCGGCCTGATCGTGTTCGCCATCCTCGTCGTCATCAACTTCATCGTGGTGACCAAGGGTGCCGAGCGGATCGCGGAAGTTGGTGCGCGCTTCACCCTGGATGCCATGCCAGGCAAGCAGATGGCGGTGGACGCCGACCTGAACGCCGGCCTGATCAACGAGGCCGAGGCCAAGCGCCGCCGCGCCGAGCTGTCCGACGAAGCCGACTTCTTCGGCTCCATGGACGGTGCCAGCAAGTTCGTGCGCGGCGACGCGGTCGCCGGCATGCTGATCCTGGCCATCAACATCGTCGGCGGCTTCATCATCGGTGTGGCCCAGCACGGGCTGTCGGCCGGCCAGGCCGCCAACAGCTACATCCTGCTGGCCGTCGGCGACGCGCTGGTGGCCCAGATCCCGGCCCTGTTGATCTCGGTCGCCGCCGCCATGGTGGTGTCGCGCGTCGGCACGGACAAGGCCATCGGCAGCCAGATCGGCAAGCAGGTGTTCGGTTCGGCCAAGAGCATCGCCATCACGGCCGGCGTCATCGGCGCCCTGGGCCTGATTCCTGGCATGCCGCACGTCGTCTTCCTGCTGATCGCCGCCGGCCTGGGCTATCTGGCCTATTGGCTGCGCAGCAAGGAGCAGGCCGCCGAGGCCGCCAAGGCCGTCAAGCCCATCATGCCGCCCAGCGAAGGCGCCGGCGAGGCCAGCTGGGAAGACCTGGTGCCGGTGGACACCCTGGGCCTGGAAGTCGGCTACCGCCTGATCACGCTGGTGGACAAGAGCAAGGAGGGCGACCTGCTGAGCCGCATCAAGGGCGTGCGCCGCAAGTTCGCGCAGGAAGTCGGTTTCCTGCCGCCGCCGGTGCACATCCGCGACAACCTCGAGCTGCGCCCCAGCCAGTACCGCATCTCCCTGCGCGGCGCCGTCGTCGGCGAGGCCGAGGCCTACCCGGGCATGTGGCTGGCCATCAACCCCGGCCACGCAACGCAGAAGCTCATCGGCACGCCGACCACCGACCCCGCCTTCGGCCTGCCGGCGGTGTGGATCGAAGAGCGGCAAAAGGAGATGGCCCAAATGAGCGGGTTTACGGTCGTTGATTGCTCGACCGTGGTGGCCACCCACCTTTCACACTTGATGCAAGTGCACGCGGCCAAGTTGTTGGGTCGCGTGGAGACGCAGGCCCTGGTGGAACACCTCACCAAGCAGGCGCCCCAATTGATCGAAGACGTGATTCCCAGAATGGTCAGCATCGCCACCCTGCAACGCGTTCTCCAGCTGCTGCTGGAGGAAGGCGTGCACGTTCGCGACATGCGCTCCATCGTCGAATGCCTGGCCGAGAACGCCAGCGCCGTCACCGACCCGGTCGAGCTGGCCCGCCGCATCCGCACCCATATCGCGCCGGCCATCGTGCAGCAGATCTACGGCAGCACCAAGGAGCTGGACGTCATCGCGCTGGAGCCCGAGCTCGAGCGCCTGGTCACGCAGGCCCTCAATTCGCCGCATGGCGCGGCTCTGGACCCCGGCGTCGCCGACACCCTGGCCCGCCACGCCGCCGAGACGGCCCAGAAGCAGGAAGACCGCGGCGTGCCCGCCACGCTGCTGGTGCCCGACATGATCCGCGCCCCCATGGCCCGCCTGCTCAAGCGCGCCGCGCCCCGACTCAAGGTGCTCGGCCACAGCGAGATTCCTGAGACCCACACCATCCGCATCGGCTCCATCATCGGAGGCACAGCATGAACGTCCGTAAATTCACCGCCCGCTCCTCGCGCGAGGCGTTGGCCCTCGTCAAGCAGGCCTTCGGTCCCGACGCGGTCGTGCTGTCCAACAAGAACGTGCCGGAAGGCGTGGAAGTGCTGGCCATGGCCCCGGAAGGCATGGGCCAGATCGAGCAGATGGCCACCACGGCGCCGCGCGCCGCGGCCCGTCCGCAGGTCGCGCCGCCGCCCACCATGCCCCAGCAGCCCGCCGCCCGTGCCAGCTTCTCCGACCGCGCCTCGCGCCAGGAGCCCAGCTTCGGCAACCCCGAGGTGGGTGGCGACGTCGAACAGCTGGCCATGAGCACGCTGAGCTTCCAGGACTATGTGCGCGAGCGCGTGCTGCGCCGCCGCCAGGCCGAGATGACCGGCCAGCCTGATCCGGTCGCCGCTGCAGCCCAGCGCATTGCACCGCCGCCGACCCAGCCGGCCGCGACCTCGCTGGACGCCGCCCGCGCCCGCCGCGAGCAGCGTGCCACCGAAGCCATGGCCGCCCTGGCACCCAAGCGCGCCGCGCCGCCGCCCACCGTGCCCCAAGCCAAAGCCCAGGCGCGCCCCATGCCGCCGGTGCTGCGCGACGAGATCCGCATCCCGACCGCCACTGCCCAACGCGCCGTGCCGCAGCTGAGCGACATCGGCAGCAGCGTCGCCATGGAACCCATGCCCCTGCCGGGCCAGCCCACCGCCACCCAGCGCAGCCAGATGGACATGGCCTCCGAGCTGCGCCAGATGCGCGGCCTCATCGAGGAGCGCTTCTCCTCGCTGGCCTTCATGGAAAAGCTGCAGCGCCAGCCGGTGCAGGCCCGCCTGACGCAGAAGCTGCTGGAGCTGGGCTTCTCGCCCGCCCTGGTGCGTAAGCTGGCCGAGAGCTGCCCGTCCGACTTCCGCGGCACCGAAGTGGCCGACGAGACCGCCTGGGCCGCCCATGTGCTGTCGCGCAACCTGCAGACCGACGAGGCCGCCCCGGCCATCGAGGACCGCGGTGGCGTGTTCGCGCTGATCGGCTCCACCGGCGTCGGCAAGACCACGACGACCGCCAAGCTGGCCGCCCATTTCGCCACCAAGTTCGGCGCCAGCCAGCTCGGCCTGATCACGCTGGATGCCTACCGCATCGGCGCCCACGAACAGCTGCGCGCCTATGGCCGCATCCTCGGCGTGCCCGTGCACACCGCCCACGACCGCGCTTCGCTGGATGACCTGCTGGACCTGCTGTCCAGCAAGAAGCTGGTCCTCATCGACACCGCCGGCATGGCCCAGCGCGACAGCCGCACGCAAGAGCTGCTGGAGATGCTGGCCCACCCCAGCATCAAGAAGCTGCTCGTCATCAACGCAGCCCAGCAGGGCGAGACGATTGAAGACGTCGTCACCGCCTGGAAGGGCGCCGCCTGCGAAGGCGTGGTGCTCAGCAAGATCGATGAAGCCGTCAAGCTGGCCCCGGCCCTGGACACCCTGATCCGCCACAAGCTCAAGGTGCTGGGCGTCGCCAACGGCCAGCGCGTACCGGAAGACTGGCACCGCCTGCCCAGCGCCGCCCTGGTGCAGCGCGCGCTCAAGGGTGCCGCTTCCGGCGCCTGGCGCATGGACAACACGGATGTCAACCTCATCTTCGCCGGCGCGCCGCTGACCGAAGGCATGAGGGCCATCCACTGATGACCATCGTGCAAGACCAAGCCCACACCCTGCGGCGCCTCTTTGCCGCCTCCAAGACCCGCTTCGTGCCGGTCGTCAGCAACCCGCGCGTCATGGGCGCCGGGGCCCTGCTGGAGGGGCTGTGCGCCGCTTTCGCTGAATTGAACCTGCAGACCCTGGTCGTCGACGCCGGCGAGCACTCGCCCAAGCCTTCGGAACTGGCGGGTGTGGACCTGTCCAACTGCATCGAGCGCCTGTCGCCCAAGGTGTCCTACCTGGCCGCCCGCGGCCTGCCGCTGCGCCACATCAATGCCCATGGATCGGCCGCCTCCTTCCTGGAAGCCGTGGCCGACGCCGCGCCGGAGGCCGACGTCATCCTGCTGCATGCGCCGGCGGCCGAACTGGCCCGCGTCGTCGCCCTGCGCGAGGTGCGCCCGCTGTTGCTGGCCGACACCGAGCCCGCCAGCGTGACGGAAGCCTATGCCGGCATGAAATGGCTCACACAACGGGCTGGGCTGATGGTCTACAGTCTGCTCATGGCCTGCCACCCTCAGCTGCGCGTGGCCACCCGCATCGCGCAACAGCTTCATTCCTGCGCCGACGGCTTCCTCGGCGCGGTACTGCGCGACTGGGCCTGCCTGGACCCCCGAGCCTCCCAGAACGTACCGCTCACGCCCGAGCTGCGCCATCTCGCCCGCGAGCTGCTGCTTGCGGCCCCCCCGGGAGCGGCCGTCGATGCCGCCTCCGACGCGACCCCGCTGCGCCCGGCGCGCACGGCGTCTTCCCCCTTCATCGCAGCGCATTGATCTCGCCGGAGACCACGATGTACACGCCCAAAGGCCGCCTCGACAACAGCTCGCTGATCAAGCAGTACAGCCCGCTGGTCCGACGCCTGGCGCATCAGATGATCGCCAAGCTGCCGGCCAACGTGGAGGTGGACGACCTGATCCAGGTCGGCCTGATCGGCCTGACCGACGCGCTGTCCCGCTTCGATGCCGAGCAGGGCGTGCAGTTCGAGACCTTTGCCACCCAGCGCATCCGCGGCGCCATGCTCGACGAGCTGCGCGGCGGCGACTGGATGAGCCGCGGCACGCGCCGCCAGCAGCGCGAGATCGAAGTCGCCGTGCACAAGGTCGAGCAGCGCCTCGGCCGCGCGCCGCGCGAGGACGAGATCGCCGCCGAAATGGGCTTGCCGCTGGCCGAATACCAGGAGCTGCTCGGCAAGGTGCGGGGCACCCAGCTGGTCTATCTGGAAGACATGTCGGGCGACGACGGCGACAACGACTATCTCGACCGCCATGTGGCCGACGAGAACAGCAATCCCGTCGCCCAGCTGCAGGACCACCGCATGCGCGAGGCCCTGGTGGCCGCCATCAAGAACCTGCCCGAGCGCGAGCAGTATGTGATGAGCATGTACTACGAGCACGACATGAATCTCAAGGAGATCGCGGCCGTGCTCAAGGTCACGGAGTCCCGTGTCTGCCAGTTGCACAGTCAGTCGATTGCAAGGTTGCGCGTTAAGCTGCGTGACTGGTAATCCACGGGGCCACTCCTTGCCGAGCCCCGGCCAATAGAGCGGGGACAAACGCATGTTCAAGTGGCCCAAGGGCGGAGGATCCACCCCCGCCATCGCTCGCGACGAGCCCGATCGTCGCGATGACAGTGCAGCGTTGAACGTCGTCAAGCGACTCGCCCGCTCCATTTCCACCGTCGGCAAGGACGCCGCCGAAGTGCGCGGCGCCCTCGAAGACACCCAGCGCATCGTGCAGGCCCAGAGCCAGGCCATGCAGGCCCTGGCCCAGCAGCTCAACCAGATCGGCCAGGCCCAGAACGCCATCGCTACCGCCACCGCCCAGAGCGCGGCGGCCGTGCAGCGTGCCCGCGGGGCCTTGGGCGTCGTCGGCGGCGAGGTGGTCGGCATGGCGTCGACGCTGGCCCAGGTGTCGGATGCCGCCGCCGAGATCACCAAGATTTCCCTGCAGACCCGGCTGGTCGCCTTCAACGCTGCCGTCGAGGCCAAGCATGCCGGCGATGCCGGCCGCGGCTTCGCCGTCGTCGCCGAAGCCGTCAAGGCGCTGGCGGGTCAGGTCGAGGGTTCGTCCAAGGCCATCGTCAGCGCCATCGCCAGCCTGCAGGAGCGCATCGACCGCTTCAGCGCCGAGCTGACCGAGAACGCGGCCAAGCCCAGCCAGATCCACGCCGCCTTCCATGAGGTCGAGCAGGACGTGCAGCGCATCTCCGTTTCGGCTGGCGAAAGCGGCCAGCAGATGAGCCTGCTCAACGAGCGCGCGCATGAACTGGAGCGCGAGGTGTCCGAGGCCTCGCATGGCCTCAAGGTGGCCTTCGACGGCAGCGACCGCTTCCTGCGCATGTCCGAGGAGCTCGTCGAGCAGATCGCCGAGAGCGGCGTCGAGGTCGACGACATGCCCTTCATCCGCACGGCCCAGCAGGCGGCCGACGAGATCGCCGGCCTGCTCGAGGATGCGCTCAAGAGCGGCCAGATCAGCGAGGCCGACCTCTTCGACCAGAGCTATCGCCCCATGGAAGGCACGCTGCCCCAGCAGCACACGACGCGCTTCTGCCAGCTGACCGACCGCCTCTTCCCGGCTGTGCAGGAAAAGACCCTGGGTTTCAGCGACAAGATCGTCTTCTGCATCGCGGCCGATCGCAACGGCTATATCGCGACGCACAACCGCAAGTATTGCCAGCCGCAGCGTCAGGGCGACACGGTCTGGAATACGGCCAACAGCCGCTACCGCCGCATCTTCAATGACCGCACCGGCCTGGCCTCGGCGCGCAACACCCGGCCCTTCCTGCTGCAGACCTATCGCCGCGACATGGGCGGCGGCCGTTTCGTCGTGCTGAAGGAAGCCGCGGCGCCCATCACGGTCAACGGCAAGCACTGGGGCGGCCTGCGCCTGGCGTTCAATTTCTGAACTGAATTTGGGCCGGCTCGGCGAGGTGGAGTCGGACACAAGCAGTCCCTGCGGACTGCTTGTGCCTACGGAACGCCATGGGCCTCTGGCTCATGGCAGGCCCAGCGCTCGGCCCAAATACGCCGTTCAACTCGCGGCTTAGTTCTTCACTGATTGCCGGATTTCCTGGTTCAGCAGTTCCAGCCAGGCGTCGGCCTGCGGATGGTTCTTGCTGATGGCCATATAGGTCGTCTTCAGCTCCAGCGGCGGCGCCTGCCAGCGCACGCCCGTCACCTGGTCGCGCCCGAGCATGTGCTCGAAGCTGGCACGCTCCGAGAACACCGCCTCCACGCGGCCCAGCTTCAGCATCTGCAGGGCCGGGTGCATGTCCACGACCGGGTTGAGCTGGTAGCGGCCGTCGGCCAGGTCGGGCGGCAGGTAGGAGCCGCGCTGGAAGGCCACACGCGCATCGGGCGCCAGCGCCGCGGCGCCTGCGCGCACGAAGAAGCCGAGCTGCATGCGCGCCACCGGCTGCGTGTAGCGGAACAGCGCGTCGCGCTCCTCGTTGCGCCACAGCGTCAGCAGCATGCATTCGCCGTTGCGCGCCATCGCATAGGCGCGCGCCCAGGGCGTCCTGATGACCTGCACGCCCAGGCCGCCGGCGGCGAAGGCGCGTTTGGCCAGGGCGCCGAGGCTGCCACCGTCGGGCAGGTCGGCGCTGACATAGGGCGGAAAGTCCGTGTAGCACAGCGGCACAGCGGGGGGCGGGTCCTGGGCCTGCGCGGCGGCCATGCCGAACAGGGCGAGGCCCGCGGCCAGCAGGCGGGCGAGAGTGGGGCAGGGGTGATCCATGGGGCGGGAGCTCAGAACTGAGCCTAGCCAGCCCCTGGCCATTCGGCAATGCGGGTTGTGGATGGCGGGCGTGTGGTTTGCCGCGCCCCGGCCGCCGCGCGCGGCTCAGCCGGTGGCCAAAGCCTGGGCCAGCGCGGCGTGGCCATGCTGGCGGGCATGGTCGGCGGCATCGCGCCCGGCTTCGTCCCGCTGCCCGGCATCGGCGCCGGCCTGGCGCAGCAGCTCGACGAGGTCGGCCCGGCCGGCGCCGGCCGCCGCATGCAGGGGCGTGATGCCCTGCTGCTGCGGCTGGTCGACGCTGGCCCCCCGGCCCAGCAGCGTCTGGACCATGGCCGTGTTGCCGCGCGCGACGGCCGCATGGAGGGCGGCAACGCGCTGCGGGTTGTCAGCCTGCGCATTCACTTCGGCGCCAGCGTCGAGCAGGCGCAGCGCCAGCGCTTCGTGGTGGAAGAACACCGCCAGGCCCAGCGGCGTGAAGCCGTCGGGGGCGCGCTGCTCGATGTCCTGGCCGGCGGCGAGGGCCTGCTCGACGACGTCGGCCTCGCCGAGGATGAGGGCCTCGAAGAAGTCCGGCCGGCCGCGCAGGGCGCGCAGCGCCGCCACCAGATCGGACAAGCCCATGTAGGCGGCCAGCGTCAGGGGCGACAGGCCGCCGGCCGAGCGCTGGGTGAGCAGGCGGGGGTTTTGCGCGGCCAGCGCGAGGGCGGCATCCGCCTCGTGGCGGCCGATGGCATCCAGCAGGGCTTGCAAGGGAACGGTGGTGTCCATGCACGCAGCCTAGGGCGCATGGGCCGAGCCTGCTTATCCGGGCTTGCGAAAAGCCTGGCGATAGCGCGACGGCGCCAGGCCGAAGACGGCGCTGAAGCGGCGCGAGAAGCTGGGCAGGCTGTCGTAGCCGACGGCGTTGCAGATCTCGGTGACCGACAGGCCGCCTTCCTCGAGCAGGCCGCGGGCCCGCTCCAGCCGCAGCCGCGCGACATGGGCCGCCGGCGCCAGGCCCAGCAGGGCGCGGAAGCTGCGATGGAAGTGGTGGGGCGCCATCGCGGCCTCGCGGGCCGTGGCGGCCAGGTCGAAGGGCTGGTCAAAGCGCTCTTCCAGCCAGGCCTTGCCGCGCAGCACGCGGCGCTGGACCTCCTGGCGCACGGCCGGCCGCGCGGCGTCCAGGCGCTCGCGCTCCTCCTTCACCTGGGCGGCCAGGTCGGCGAGGGCGTCCAGGGCTTCGCGCAGCCAGCCGTCCCACTGGCCATGGCCATCCGCCGTGCCGCCGGGCGGCAGGCGGTCCAGGCCGAGCATGAAGCGGCCCAGCGCCGAATTGCTCTCCCACAGGCGCTGGTTGACGGGCATGGCCTGGCTGTCGCGGGCGTCGGGCGCGTCCAGCAGGCGCACCAGGGCGCTGAGCCTCGTGGAGGCGACGTCGCGCACCAGGCTGTCGGCAAAGAACAGCACGCGGGTCTCGACGGCCTCGGGTGCGGCGATGTCGAGGTCATAGGGTTCGCCATGGGTGGTGACGAGGAAGCGCCCGGGCCTCAGCGTGAAGGCCTGGCCGCCGACGGTCCAGCGGGCCTGGCCACGCACGACCGACTTGATGGACAGCGGGCCGGGATAGGCGCGCACATGGTGGACGCGGCCACGGGCGCGCAGCAGCACATTGGCGTCGAACAGCGCCCCCGGTGTCGTGCGGATGAGCAGCGGGGCCACGCCTACTCGGCGATGCAGGCCCTGTTCTTGCCGGTGTGCTTGGCCTCGTAGAGGGCCACGTCGGCGCGGTCCAGCGCCTGCTCCAGCGTCTCGCCGGCGCGGTACAGGGTGACGCCGGCCGAGAAGGTCACGAAGACATCCTTGCCCTCGTGGTTGAAGAGGGCGGAGGACAGCGAGCGCTGCAGCCGCACCAGCACCTGCTGGGCCTCGTCCAGCGGCGTGTTGGGCAGCATCAGCACGAACTCCTCGCCGCCGTAGCGCGCCACCATGTCGCCGGGGCGCAGCGAGGCCTGGGTGCGCTCGGCCAGCGACTTCAACGCGATGTCGCCGGCATGGTGGCCGAGGCTGTCGTTGAGCTTCTTGAAGTTGTCGATGTCCAGCAGCGCGAGGGCGACGCGGGTCGTCTCGCGTTCGGCCTTGGCCTGCTCGATGCCGAAGGCCTGGATGAGGCCGCGGCGGTTGGCGACCTGGGTGAGCTGGTCGGTGTGGACCTCGTTGGACAGGCGGCGCAGCTCGCCCTCCAGTTCCTCCACGCGCTGCGTCAGTGCCGTGGCGCGGTCATGTTCCAGCGTCAGCCGCTGCTGGGTCTGGGCCACCAGGCCTTGGACGCTGCGGCTTTCCTCGACCATCTCGCGCACGGTGCCGGCCAGGCTCTCCAGCGAATCGGCCTGCTCGATGGCATCGGCATAGCGGCCGACGCTGTTCTGGAATCTGTCGGTGTGCTGGCCCAGCTCGCCCAGTTCGGTCAGCATGCGCTGGATGAGCCCCTTGAGCGCTTCGCGCGCCTTGGAACGCTCGTCGCGCAGCGTGCGCTGGCGCAGGCGCGTGCCGGCCAGCAGTTCGGAGACGGTGCGCACGCCGCGGCCCGACAGGCCTTGCGCCAGCGTGTTGTTCATGGCTTCGGCCTGGCCCTGGGACCAGGAGTCGTCCTCGGCCATGTCGACCAGGCTGGCCGACAGCTCGCGGCACAGGCCGCCGAGCGCGTCGAACATGTGGCGGCGGTGGTCCAGCAGGTGGCGGGCGCGCTGGCACAGGGCTGCCATCTGCGCGGCGCGCTCGGGCGTCGCGCCGTCGGCCTTGATCTCGTCCTGCGCGGCTTCCAGTTCGCGCATCAACGCGTCGGCCGGCGTCGCCTCGGTCTGCGGCGAGCGCAGCGCGTGTCGTACGGTGCCGTTGAGCTCGCCGCTGACCTCGGCCCAGTGCGTGGTGTCGATGGTGGCAGCCGGCGCGGGCGTGTCGCGCAGGCCGGTGCGGCTCAGTTCGCCGAAGCCGGTGCTCTCGCGAAAGCCCGTCTCGGCAAAGGTGCTCTCGGAGAAGAACTGGCTGGGCGTGCCGCCGTCCTCGTCGGTCTCCACGCCGCTGCCGTCGCCGTCCTTGTCCCAGCTCGCGACGAGCTGGCCCAGGCGCTTGACGAGCTTGCCGCTGTCGCTGCGGCCCAGCTCCAGCACGCGGCTGATGCCGTCCTTCTTGCGTGCCAGCGTCCAGTGCTTGCCGCCACGTTCGAGGCCACGCAACAGGCGTTCGATGGCCTGGGCCAGGGCCTCGGCCTGGGCGGCGGGGCCGGCCACGTCGAGCAGCTTGTCGACCTGGCGCTGCAGTTCATCCAGCTTCTGTTCGCGCAGGGCCGTCTGCAGGTCTTGCCGCGTGCTGCCCGAGGGCAGGGCCAGGCTGATCAGCTTGGACATCAGCTGCTGGATGCGCTCGGACGGTGCGCCGTTGGCGGCCGCTGCCGGGGCCGGCTCGCCGGCTTCGATGGCATAGGCGCGCGAGTAGTTCTCGGGCGTCGGCTCCAGCCGCGCCTGGGCCAGGCGTTGCAGCGCGGCCTTCGCCAACTGGGCTGGCGGGAGCTGGCTGCGCATTTAGCGTTGCTGGCCGCGGGCCAGATCGCTGCTGCCGTCGGCCTGGGTGATCCACGGCGCCTTGCGCGGCAGCACGGTCTGGGCGATCCAGCGCTCCAGCTCGTCGGCCGGCAGCGGCTTGCTGAACAAAAAGCCCTGCATCAGCGAGCAGCCCAGGCGGTGCAGCACCTCCATCTGGCGCAGCGTCTCCACGCCCTCGGCGATGACGCGCAGGCCCAGGGCCCGGGCCAGCGCGATGATGGCGGTGACGACGGCCGAGCTCTGCGGCGTGATGCCGAGGTCGCGCACGAAGGTGCGGTCGACCTTCACTTCCGAGATCGGCAGGGTGGTCAGGTAGGCGAGGGACGAATAGCCGGTGCCGAAGTCGTCGATGGAGATCTCCACGCCGACTTCGTTCAGGCGGTGCAGAGACGGGATGACGTTCTGCAGGTCCTTCATCAGGTTGTTCTCGGTGATCTCGAGCTGGATGGAGCGGTGCGGCACGCCATAGGCGCTGACGCACTGGTGGATGTGCTCGACGAGATCGGTGCGCTCGAACAGCCGGCTGGGCAGGTTGACGGCGATGGAATCGCTGAAGCCGAACTGCAGCGACCACAGCTTGGCCTGGCGGGCGGCTTCCTTCAGCGCCCACTCGGACAGCGGCACGATGAGGCCGGTTTCCTCGGCCAGCGGGATGAAGTCGGCCGGCGGCACCAGCACATTGCCGCGTTGCCAGCGCATCAGCGCTTCGGCGCCCACCATGCGGGCGGCGCGCACGTCGATCTTGGGCTGGTAGTGCAGCACGATCTCGTTGCGCTCCAGCGCCTTGTGCAGGGCGGATTCCAGCTCCAGCTTCTGCTTGCCGTGGCCGGCCAGCTGCGGCGAGTAGACGGCCGAGGCATTGCGGCCCTGGCTCTTGACGGCGTACATGGCGACGTCGGAATTGCGCAGCAGGTCGGCCATGGTCTGGCCGTCGCGCGGGTAGAGCGCGATGCCGACCGAGGCCGTGACGAAGCATTCCTGGCCGCCGACGAAGATGGGCTCGCGCAGGGCGTCCAGCACGCGCTGGGCGACGCGCTCGGCGTCGCGCTCATCGGCCACCTCGGGCAGCAGGGCGACGAATTCATCGCCCCCCAGACGGCCCACGGCTTCCAGGCCGCGGTGGCTGCGGTTGCCCATGCCGTCGAGCACGCCTTCCAGGATCTGGTCGGAATGGCGCACGCAGCTGCGCAGGCGGCGGCCAACCTCGACGAGGAGCTCGTCGCCGGCCGCATGGCCCAGGGCGTCGTTGATGACCTTGAAGCGGTCCAGGTCGATGAGCAGCAGGCCGACCTCGTGGCCGCCGCGGCGGGCGCTCTCGATGGCGCGCTCGACGCGGTAGATGAGCTGGCGGCGGTTGGGCAGGCCGGTCAGCGCGTCGAAATGGGCCAGCTGGCGGATGCGGTCCTCGGCCTGGCGGCGGTCGGTGACGTCCTGCAGGATGCCGGTATAGCCGTTGACGGCGCCCTGCTCGCTGAACTCGGGCTCGGCCTCGATGTGGACGACGCGCTGGCGGCCGTCGGGCAGGATCAGCGGCAGGTCGGTGACGAGGACGGAGGTGTGGGCGATGACGTCGCGCAGCAGGCGCAGGAAGACATGGCGGTCGTCGGACGGCACCATGCGCATGACGCCGATGAAGTCCAGGCGGTCCTGGGGGCCGCGTCCGAAGACGCGCAGACCCTCGGCGGAGATGGCGAAGCTGGCGGCCGTGTCGCGCCACCACTCGAAGCTGCCCATGCGCGCCAGGTCCTGGGCGCGGGCCAGCTTGGCCTTGCTGCGCTCCAGCTCGATGCGGGTGCGCGAGCTGCGCAGCAGATAGCGCAGGCGGCCGTCCAGCAGGCTCCATTGCGGCGACTTGACGAAGAAGTCGGTCGCGCCGGCCTGGTAGGCGCGGTTGATGGAGGCCTCGTCATCCAGGCCGGTCAGCATCAGCACCGGCAGGGATTCGAAACCGGGCGTGGCGCGCAGCAGCGAGCAGGTCTCGAAGCCGTCGAGCTCGGGCATCAGCGCATCCAGCACGACGACATCGGGGGTGCGGGTGGACAGCAGGCCTAGGGCCTCGCTGCCGCTGGGTGCTTCGGTGACTTCAAAGCCGCGCTCACGCAGCGCGGCGGCGGTCAACAGCAGATTGACCTCGTCATCGTCCACCAGCAGCACGCGCGGGCGTGGCGGGAGGTCGTCGAGGGCTTGACCGGAGGGCAGCATGAGGCTGGATGTCAAAGCAGCGCGGCCAGGGCCGTGCGTACCTGTTGTATGTCTTGGAGCATAGCGTCCAACTGCTCGGAAAGCCCGTCGATACGGCCATCCCGGGCCATGGCTTCGATGTCGGCGCAGCGGTTGGACAACGCCATCGCTCCCAGGCTGGCCGAGGACGACTTCAGCGTGTGGCTGACATGGCGCACCACGGCCAGGTCGGGCGTGGGCCCTTCACGGGCGCGAGCGAGATCGGGCAGCAAACGGTCCAGTGAGTTGGAGAAGGCGGCCACGACGCGCTCCAGCAGCTTGTTGCCGCCACTGGGGTCGAGTTCCCGCAGGCGACGGATCGCTTCGGGATCGAGCAGGGCTGCGGGCTGGGGGGCGGTCATGGACAGGTCTGCGGGTCAGGGACTCGGCATGCCTAAATGTATCTCGGGTGGGAGGGGGGGCTAACGCGAAGAAATGCACAGATTTGGCCGGGCTCTCGGTGGTTATTGCCCTCCGCCACACCGGGCTTGCCCAGGGCCTGAATCCAGGGAAGCGCTGCCTACAATGATTCGCATGAACAGCCTCAGCGACGACAGCGCGCTCACCGCACGCCGCCAGGAGCGACGACTGCCGATGCGGCTGCTGATGCTGGCCCTGGCCACGGCTTCCATCCTCATGCTGGTGCTCGGCGGCCTGGTCGTGCTGGCGCTGATGCGGGTCTGGGGCGGCGAGGTCGGCCTCGTCCACGCCGCCCTGGTGCTGACGGCTTTCTTCACTGGAGTCATGGTGCTGGTCGCCGCGGCCCTCGGCTGGCATGCCGGCGTGCGCCTGACGCGCCAGCGCCTGGCCGAGCCGCTGCGCGAGGCGCGCCAGCAGCTGCTGATGCAGACCCAGCTGCAGCGCGACTGGCAATGGGCCACCGACGCCGAGCACCGCCTGGTGCGCTGGCAGGCACCCCAGGGGGCGCCGTCGTCCAGCTGGGTGGGCGCGGGCGCGCGCACCCAGCAGCTGTGGGACCGCTTCGAGGCCGCCGAGCCGGCCGCCCGGCTGCGTGAACGCCTGGGCGCCCACCAGCCCTTTGCCGACCTGGCGATCGGCGGCGCCGACGGTGCCACGCAATGGCAGCTGCGCGGCCTGCCCTGCATCGATTCCCAGGGCCATTTCGCGGGCTACCTGGGTACGGCCCGGCCCGCCGAGCCGGAAGCCGCGACGCCCGCACCGCAGCCGGCCCAGGCCGCCGACCTCACGGCCGAGCATGAATCCTTCAGCTACACGGTGTCCCACGACCTGCGCGCCCCGCTGCGCGTCGTCGAGGGCTTTGCGCGCATCCTGAAGGAAGACTACGGCGCGCGGCTGGACCGCGTCGGCAACGACCATCTCGACCGCGTCATGAGCGCGGCGGCGCGCATGAACAGCATGATCGACGCGCTGCTGTCCCTCAGCCAGCTGTCGACACGGCCTCTGGCCTGCCAGCCGGTCAACCTGTCACAGCAGGCCGGCTATGTGATGGAAGAGATCCGGCGCGGCGCGCCCCAGCGCGAACTGGCGCTGGACATCGAGCCCGGCCTGACCGTGCAGGGCGACCCGACGCTGCTGCGCATGGTGCTGGAGAACCTGCTGGGCAACGCCTGGAAGTACAGCGGCAAGGTGCCGCAGACCGAGATCAGCTTCGGCAGCGTGCAGCAGGGCGGCCGGCGCGTCTTCGTCGTGTCGGACAACGGCGCCGGCTTCGACATGCGCTTTGCCGAACGCCTGTTCGGCGTCTTCCAGCGCCTGCACAGCGCCAGCGATTTCCAGGGCACCGGCGTCGGCCTGGCCCTGGTGCGTCGCATCGTCCGGCGCCACGGCGGCGACATCTGGGCGGAGTCCGCCGTCGGCGAAGGTTCGCGCTTCTACTTCACTCTGAACGGCTGACTTTCGGGCCGAGCGCTGGGCCTGCCATGGGCCAGAGTCGCATGGCGTTCCGTAGGCACAAGCAGTCCGCAGGGACTGCTTGTGTCCGACTCCACCTCGCCGAGCCGGCCCGCTTGGCGATGTGCGGGCGGCTCAATGCCGCACGCATCGCCGTCCCCTCGGGGGACCGGCCAGGCGCGCCCGCGTTCAGCGAGGCGAGGCTGGACGAGGGGCCTACTTGCCGGGCCGTGCCAGCAGTTCCAGCGCATCCACGATGCGCCGTGCCTGCTCCGGCAGGCTGTGGCCGTCGGCGGAGGCCAGGCTCATCAGCCGCGCCAGGGCCTCGTCGCGTGGCAGCGAGTAGCGGTGCATCAGCACGCCGACGGCCAGCGCCGTCATGTCCAGCTGCGGCATCTCCGACGGTGCCTCGAAGGCTTCGGCCATGGCGGCCGGCGCCGCCGGCGCTGCGGTGGGGGCGGGCGTCGTCGAGCGCGCGAAGGCGGCCTCGACGGCAGGCACGATCTGCGAGATGTCCAGCGGCTTGACGAGGTAGGCGACGGCGCCGAGTTCCTTGACCTTGGCGACCGTCGCCTCGTCGGCGAAGGCGGACAGGAACATGAAGGGCGTCTGCAGGTATTCGCGCAGATAGGCGGCCACGTCGAAGCCGGTCAGCCCCTCCATGCGGATGTCCAGCAGGGCCAGCTCGGGCCGGTGTTCGCGCGCGAGCAGGATGGCGTCGTCGCCGTTGTCGGCGTCGATGACCTCGAAGCCGGCCTGCGTGAGCCCATAGCTCAGCGTCGCCAGCACCAGTCTGTCGTCATCGACGACCAGGATCTTGCCCTTGCTCACCGTGCCCCTCTATCCAGAACTTGGTTTTGTGGCCGGATTGTGAACCACGCTGGGTGGAATCAGTTCCAGTCGGCAAACCACGTCCTCGCCCTGCTGTTCCAGGCTCAGGATGGCGCTGCGCCGCGGCAGCAGGGCGCGCACCAGGCCCAGGCCCGACACACCGCTCTTCACGTTCTGCAGTGCGAAGCCCTCGGGCAGGCGGCCCGGGTTGACGATCTCGACGGTGACGCCGGCGGTGTCGCAAATCAGCTGGCAGCGCACCTGGGCGCCGTCGCTGTGCTTGAGCGCGTTGCCCAGCAGCTCGTTGAGGCTGAGCGCAATCGGGATGGCCTCGGCCTCGGGCAGGCACCAGTCCTCCAGCAGCGCGCCGCCCTCGGCGGCGGTCGTGAGGACGCGTGCCTGCATGCGCTGCACCGAACCGACGATGGCGTCGAAGACGCGCTTGAGCACCAGCGGCCCGGCGGCGCCGACCTGCAGGCCGTAGACCTGGGCGATGGCCTGCACCTGGCCGACGGCTTCCTTCAGCACCGGCGCGACCTCGGGCCGGCGCGCGGCGATCTGCTGCAGCAGGCCGGCCACGCCCTGCAGGTTGTTCTTGATGCGGTGGTGCACCTCGCGCACCAGCAGCTCACGCTGCGAGATGGCGGCCTGCAGGCGCGCCTGCTCGGCGGCGCGCTGCTCGGTCACGTCGCTGGCCACGAGCAGCAGCAGCTCGGGCGTGTCGTCGCCGCCCACGCCGGTCAGGTGCAGCAGGCGGGCATCCCAGATGCGCGTCGTGGCGCCGGCCGGCACGCGGTACTCGCGCTGCACGACGGTCTGTGATTCCAGCGCCTCGCGCATGTCGGCCACCACCTGGGCACCCTGCTCGTCGCCGAACAGCTGGGCGGGCGTGCCGCCCAGCATGGCCGCCTCGGGCCGGCCGGCCAGCGTCGCGGCGGCATGGTTGAGCTTGACGATGCGCAGGCTCTGCGCCTCGTGCAGGGTGATGGCCAGCGGTGCGCTCTCGATGATGCGCGCGAGCGACGCCTGGGCCAGGCGGCTCTGGGCTTCGGCCTGGCGGCGGCGGTCGATGTCCAGCAGCGCGTAGGTGGTCTGGATGTCGCCGTCCTCGCGGGGGGTCTGCACGGCGTTGCCGATGACCCAGAACTCGCGGCCGTCGCGCCCGCGCAGCCGGCACTCGAAGACATCGCTGCCCGGCTCGGCATGGAAGGCATGCTCGTCGTCCTCGGGCGCCAGCACGCCCATGGGCTGGCCCTGCACGTCGTCCAGCTCGCAGCCGAACATGCGGCGGGCCGAGCGGTTCATCCATTCGATGCCGTCGGGGCCGACGGTGACGATGCCGACCAGCACCGAATCCAGCACCGCGCGCTCGCTCTCGGCACGCAGCAGCAGCGCGTTCTCGGCCTGGGCCTGGGCGGTCACGTCCAGCGTGACGACGGAGGTGGAGCGCCGCCCGCCCGCCAGCAGCCCCGGCGCGACGCGGGTCAGCAGCCAGCGCCGGCCCAGCTCGGGATGGCGCACGGCATAGCGCACCTCGACGGCGTCCCCTTTCTTCAACGCGCGCTGCAGGCGCTCGAACTCGGGCAGCGAGGCCGGTTCGACGATCTCGCGATTGATGCCCTGCAGGGAGCCGACGGACTGCTTGGCGCCGGGCTTGAAGGGCGAGCCCTTGCGATGCGCCTTGAGCCAGCCGGCCTCGGGCTGGAAGGTGGCCAGGCCGACGGCGGCCGTGTCCATCAGCGCGTCGAGCTGCTGGTGGGCGAGGTCGCGTTCATGCAGGGTGCTGTGGTCTTCCAGCACAGCCAGCAGCAGCACGCGGCCGTTGTGCCGCCACAGCCGCAGCCGCGCCTGCAGCCAGCGGTGCTTGCCCTGGGGGTCGATGAACTCGGCCTCGGTGAGCAGCGGCCCGTCCTGGGGGCGCTGGGCGGCCAGGGCCGGCAGCGGCGCGCCGCGGTGCCAGCCGAGCAGGGCCTGCAGCAGGTCGGGCAGGTCGTTCAGATGGCGGGGCGCGCCGGCGTAGAGGCTGGCAAAGGCGGCGTTGTGGCGCAGCAGCGTGCCGCTGGCGGCGTCGGCCAGCAGGGCCGGCAGAGGCAGCAGGGCCAGCCATTCGGCCAGCGGCGGCTCGCCAGGGTCGGCCGCGCTGAGGCGGGCATGCAGCAGCCAGTTGGGCCGGTCGCGCAGCAGGTGCAGGGTGGCGCGCTGGCCGTCCGCCAGCTTGAGCGGTGGGGCGACGGGCGGCGGGCGTCCGGCGTCGACGGCATGGGCGGCCTCGCGCAGCCAGGTCTCGAGCCGCGCGCCGGCCGCCTGGCGCAGCAGGCGCCAGCCCTCGGCCGCGTCGGCGCCCAGCCATTCGCGCGCGGCCGCATTGGCGCGCAGCGCGGACAGGTCGGCCCGCAGCGTCAGCACCGGGTCGCCAACGAGGTCGAGCAGGGCAGTGGGGGCAGGCGAGCCGAACATGACGGGTCAGCCGTCCGATGTCGGCAACGTCATTCCAGCTGGGCCGCCTTGTGCAAGGCCCGCAGCACGCAGGCGTTGATCTCGCCGGCGCCCAGCATCAGCGCGTCGGCGCGCTCGCGGTAGTCGAACACGCTCTCGGACTCGAGGGCCTGCACCAGCTGCAGATAGGGCAGGAAGGGGCCGCTCTCGTCCACCAGCGCCTGGCGCACGCGCTCGGGCACGGGGATGGACGTCAGCAGCTTCTCGAAAGGCTGCTTGAGCATGTGGTCCAGCAGCGAGAACAGGCCGCAGATGAACATCTCGTCGCGCTGCTCGCGGTCTTCGATGCTGGCGGCCAGCTCTTCCATCAGCAGGCCGCGGCGCACGGCGCCGAACATGATGGGGCGCATGCTGTGGTCCTTGCTGGCCGTCGTCAGCAGCAGGGCCAGCCAGCGCTTCAGGCGGGCATAGCCCAGCAGCATGATGGCGTGGCGGAAGCTCGACACCTCGACCGGCAGGCCGAAGGCGGCGGAGTTCATGTAGCGCAGCAGCTTGAAGGCCAGGCTGGGGTCGCGCTTCAAGGTCTGCTCCAGGCGCTCGACGTCCTCGCCCTCGTCGACGCGCGACATCAGCTCCATGATGACCTGCAGGTCGGCGGCGATCTCGGTCTTGGGGGCACCGGGAGCGGCTTCATAGGGGCCGTCCATGGGCCAGCCGATGACGGTTTCCGCGCCGGCCTTGAAGCTGGCGTCGATGGCGTCGGCGCCACGCACGCCGGCATGCACGACGGCGACGCCGGCCGGTGCGGCCTGGCCGGGCTCCAGCACCACCTGCTTGAAGACGGCCGCGACCGCCGCCGGCAGCGGCGCATTGGGCAGGCCCTTGAGCAGGCCGGAATGACCCGCACCCTTCAGCGCGGCGATGGCGTCGGCGTGGGTGGCGTCGGCGGCGATGAAGGCCGGCACCTCGATCTGCGTCGGCTCGGCCGGCGGCTGGGCCAGCAGGGCGGCCAGCATGGCTTCACCCTGGGCGCTGACAACGGCGCCACCCTTGGGCCAGGTGGCGGTCAGGGCGGCCAGCAGCTCGGCATGGTCGATCCGGGCGTCGGCGCGCAAGGGCACCAGCGTCAGGCGCGTGCCGGCGATGTTGCGCTGCCGGTCGATGACCGGGGCAAAGCCCAGGGCGACACCGGGCAGGATGGCGTGATCGAGGGCGGCGGGTGTGTTGTCGGACATGGCGCGGCACGGGGCTGGCGGTGAATGCGGCAGTCTGCCATGAGCGCCGCCCCCGCATGCGGAGGAATCGTGACCGAATTCATTCGCCGGCGCCCACACCGGGCGTGGCTGCACCAGGCGGAGGGCCTCAGGCCGGTCCGCCGGCCGGTCTTTGCCGGGCTTCGAGGGCCTGGATGACGGCTGCCATGTCCTCGCGGCCCAGGCCCAGGCCTTCGGCGGCGGCGAAGAGGCGCAGGCTGCCGTCCAGCAGCGGCGTCGGGGCGCCGGCCTGGGCCGCGGCGTCGGCGACGAGGCGGGCGTTCATCAGCACGTCGCTGACGGCCGCCTGCACGCTGAAGTCCCGCCTGACGAGCTTGTCCAGCTTGATGCGCGAGACAGCGCTGGCCATGGGGCCGGCGTCCAGCACGGCGTTCAGCAGGCCCAGGTCCACGCCCTGGCGCTGCGCGAAATGCACGGCCTCGGCCAGGCCCGCCACCAGCGTGATCAGGTAGAGGTTGACCGACAGCTTCATGCGCAGGGCGGCCGGCGGCGCGCCGCAGGCGAAGCAGTCCTTGTAAAGCGGCGCCAGCAGCTCACGCAGGCGAGCCACGTCTTCCGGCGCGCCTGCCAGCATGCAGACGAGCTGGCCGTTCTCGGCCGGCACCCGGGAGCCCGAGACGGGGGCCTCCACGTAGCGGCCGCCGGCGGCGTGCACATCGGCGGCCAGCCCGGCCGAGTATTCAGGGGCCGTCGTGCCCATCTGCACCAGGGTGCGGCCGCGCACGAGGCTGGCGAACTGTGGTGTGCCGCGCGCCAGCACCGCGTCGGTGGCGGCGGCATTGGCCAGCATCAGCAGGACGGTGTCGGCCTCGGTGAAGACCTGCTCGGCGTCTGCCGCGTGGCGCACGCCCGGCGTGCCTGCGAGCGCCTGGCTGCCGCCGCGGCTCCAGGCGAGCAGCGGCCGGTCCGCAGCCGCCAGCCGGCGCGCCATGGGCAGGCCCATGACGCCCAGGCCGATGAATCCGATCTCCATGCGGGTCTCCCTGCCCAGGGGTGGGCATCCGAGACGCTAGCGCGGCGTACCGTGCCTGTCTGGAAGTCCTGGGCGGAATCCGGGGTATTCCGGGCCGAGCGCTGGGCCGCACCCGAGCCGGCCCGCTTGGGCGATGTGTTCGCGGCTTGATGCCGCGAACATCGCCGTCCCCTCGGGGGACCGACCAGACCCGCCCGCGTTCAGCGGGGCGAGACTGGGCGAGGGGCTTCAACCCTGCAGGTACTGGAACAGCGACATGCGCTGGACCATGGCATAGGTTTGCAGGGCGGTCTGGTAGCCGGTCTGCTGGTTCTGGAAGTCGGAGATGCCCTGGACCATGTCGAGGTCCTCGGCCGCGCTCTGTTCTTCCTTGCTGTACTGCTTCAGGGCCGCGAGCCGGTTCTCGGTGCCGTCGAGGTTGTTCAGCCGCTCGCCGACCTGGCTGCGCACGCTCTGCAGATTGCCCATGACGGCATCGATGTCGCGGATGCTGAGCGAGTTGCCCTGCGTGACCTGCAGCGGGGTGCGCAGCGGCGTGTTGAGGTCGGCGATGGCCTTGTCGATGACGTCGAAGACCTTCAGCCCGTTCTTGGAGCGCGCGATGGCGAAGGCGTCGCCGTCGACCGGCGCGCCGGAGATGGTGAAGGCCATGCCGTCGCCCGTGATCGCCTGGCCGGGCTTGAAGGCGCCGCTGGAGACGACGGCGCCGAGGTCGGTGTCGGTCAGCGCATAGGTCTGGTTGGGCGTCGTGCCGGTGATGTCGATGCGGTAGTTGTGGCCCGTCAGCAGCGAGGGGTCGGTGACGCGGCCGCTGTCGATCCAGCCCGAGGCCACGTTGCCGGTCAGGCCGTTGACCAGCGGGCCGCCGCTGACCGGGTCGATCAGCTGCACGACCGGCTTGCCGGTGGCCGGGTCGGTCGTCAGGATGCGCGGTGCGGTCTCGAAGCTGCCATTGCCGCTGCCGGCCTGTTCCCAGGCGGCGCGGCCGTCGAGGGTGAGCTGGAAATTGTCGAGGTTGCCGGTCTGGATGTTGCCGGCCACGCCGATGTAGGCGACGCCGCCCGCCTGGTCGAGGAAGGGCGGCGTGGAGGCGCCCTGGCCGGAGAACAGGAAGCCGCCGGCGCCGTCGGAGCGGTTGGCAATGGCCAGCATCTGGTCGCGGATGCCCTTGAGCTTGTTGGCCAGGCCGGCGCGCTCGGAGTCGGAATAGCTGGCGTTGCCGGCCGCGACCATGGTCTCGCGGGCCTGCTGCAGCAGTTCGTTGGCGTCGCCCAGGGCCGATTCGCCCAGCGTCATGCTGTTGCGGCTGGCTTCCAGCGCGCGCTGGTTGGCCTCGACACGGCCGATGGAGGCGAGGGCCCGCTCGGCACGTGCGGCGCCGGTCGGGTCGTCGCTGGCCAGCGCGATGCGCTTGCCCGAGGTCAGCTGCTGCTGCTGGGTCTGCATCGCGGTCTGGCGGCGCTGCAGGTTGGCGATGGAGCTGTCGAAGAGGTTGGCGGTGGCGATTCTCATGATTTACCTCGGGGCCTAGCGCTGGGCGATTCGCATCAGCTCGTCGAAAAGCGACTGGGCCGTCTGCAGCACCTTGGCGGCGGCCTGGTAGCCCTGCTGGAACTGCATCAGCCGCGAGGCCTCCTCGTCGAGGTTGACGCCGGCCTGGCCGGCGCGGGTGGCCTCGGCGTCGCCGGCGACGCTGGTGGACACCTCGGACAGATAGTTGGAGCTCTGCACGCGGGCGCCGACGTCACTCATCGCGGCGGCATAGGCGTCGTTGATGGTCGAACCGGTCGTCAGGCCGCCGCCGGCCAGCTGCTGGCGACCGACGAAGGTCTCGCCCTGGATGTTCAGGAAGGCCTTGGCGTTGCCGTTGTTGGTGGCGGTGTAGGTGGTCGGATCGATGGAGATCCGGTCGCCGCTGCGCGGCACACCCTTGGTGCGCAGCTCGAAGCCGAGGTCGATGCCGGCGGCCGGCTGGTTGCCGATGGCCTGGCCGGCGCTCCAGCTGCCGTTCAGCACGGTGCCGTTGGCCAGCGTCAGCGTGTACAGCACGTTGTTCGCGTTGGCCGGGTCGGGGCCGCCGAAGTCCAGCGTCATGGGCGCCGTGGTCGGGTCGAAGTTCTGGTTGACCGCGTAGATGCTGTCGACGCTGAGGGTGCCGCTGTTGGTGACTGCGGTGGAGGCGGTCAGCGGCGATGCCGCGGCGATGCCGTTGGGGTTGTCCAGCACGCGCTTCATGTTGACCGCGGCCGAACCCACCGGTTCGATGAGGAAGCTTTCGCCGGCGGCGGGCGGTGCGGGCAGGAAGTTGATCTGGAAGCCGTCGATGGTGTCGCCATCGTTGACGGTGCGCACCAGGCCGTCGGACAGGCGCGTCATCTCGTAGACGCCGGGTGTGGGGGAGGTCAGCTTGTAGCTGCTGGCCTGCAGCTGGCTGGCGTCGACGATGGTGGCGGCCACGCCATTGGTGAAGCCGCCGCCGGGGTTGCGCTGGTTGGTGGCCGCGGGCAGCACGCTGGGCGGGGCGACGCTGAAGATGGCGGCGCCCTTGCCCGGCGGGTTGGAGAGGTCCAGGCCGAGGGCGTTCTGCTCGTTGACGCGCGTGCCGATGGCCGCGGCCAGCTGGCCGAGCAGGTTCTTGGCGTCCTGCAGGTCCTTGTTCTGGAAGCTCAGCAGGGCGGTCACGGCGCCGCCGGTCAGCACGCTCTCGTCCAGCTTGCGGATCTGGCCGCCCTCGTTGAGGGACACCACGGCGCGCAGCGGGTCGTAGGCATCGGCAGAGACCTGCAGCGTCGAGGCCTGGTTGCCCAGCACGAGGCGCTGGCCCCCACCGATGAAGACGCCGACGCTCTCGTCGTCGGCCGCCAGCGTCGTGACCGCCACATGCTCGCCCAGCTCGGAGATCAGGCGCTCGCGCTGGTCGAGCAGGTCGTTGGGTGTGTGGCCGCTGCCGCGCGTCTTGGAGATCTGGTCGTTGATGTTGGCGATCTGCTGGGCCAGTTGGTTGACCACGACGACATGGGCCTTGAGGTCGCTGACGACACCGGCCTGCAGGTCGGTGACCTGCTGGCCCGCATTGGAGAAGCGCACGGCCAGCTCGTTGGCCCGGCCCAGGGCGACCTGGCGGGCGGAAGGGTCGTTGGGGCGGCTGGTCACGTCGACCATGGCGTTCAGGAACTGGCTGGCCGCATAGCCCAGGCCTTCGGTGCCGGGCGGGAAGATCTTCTCCATGCGCGATAGCTGCTCGGCACGGGTGGAATCGGCCATCGCGGTGGCCTTGGAGCTGGCGGCTTCCTTGGTCAGGAACTCGTTGTGCGAGCGCACGACGGTCTGCACGTCGACGCCCTTGCCGAAGAAGCCGGCGCCCGTGTACTGGCCGGGCGAGGTCGTCAGCACGACGGACTGGCGCGAGTAGCCCGGCGTGTTCGCGTTGGCGATGTTCTGGCCGATGGTCTGCAACGCCGCCTGGTTGGCGAACATCGCGCGGGCGCCGAGGGTGAGCAAGCCAGCCATGTTTCAGTTCCTCAGGCGAGCGTGCTCTGCACGCGCTGGGTGGTTTGGATGGTCCTGGCCAGCTTCTCGGCATAGGCCGGGTCGGTGGCGTAGCCAGCCTGCTGCAGTCCCTTGGCGAAGCCGGCGGCGTTGCCGCTCTGGGCCTGGGCGACGACCTTGGCATAGCGGTCGTTGCTGCTGATCAGCCGGGCGTAGTCCTTGAAGGCCTCGTCATAGCTGCCATAGGCGCGGAACTTGGCCGTGACCTTGACGGCCTGGCCGTTGATGACCTCGGTCGTCCTGACGTCGACGGTCTTGCCCGTCCAGCCGGGCGTGGCCTTGATGCCGAAGACGTTGTGCGAGTTGGTGCCGTCAGCGCCGACGATCTCGCGCTTGCCCCAGCCGCTTTCATGCGCGGCCTGGGCGACCATAAAGCTGGCCGGGATGCCGGTGGCCGCCGAAGCGGAGCGGGCGGCGGCGTCGTGCTTCTGGATGAAGCCCTGCACATGGTTGGGAATGCCCTTGGTGGCCAGGGCCGGCAGGGCCTGGGCCAGCGTCGTCTGGCTGTTCTTCTTGATGTTCTCGGGCGACAGGTCCTGGATGCCCATCTGGCGCTGCAGCTGGCGCGTGATGGCCTCGGACAGGCCGCCGGGCAGGCCGCTCATCTTGCCGGCGAACTGGGTGTCCAGCATCTCGGTGCCGAGCTGGGTCGCGTTGTTGTCCAGCATGCCGCTGGACAGCGTGGAAGCGCGCATGCTCTTCATGACTTCCTGCATGAAGAGCGATTCGAACTGCTTGGCGGTCTCGCGGATCGTCGCCTTGGGGTCGCGCGAAGCCTGGGCCTTCAGCCCGTTCAGGGCGTCGGCACTCCCCAGGCTCTGGCCGGAAATGGATTGGAAACTGCTGGCCATTTCAGTACTGCCTTGCGTGGTTGCGGGCCGAGCGCCGGGCCGCCATGGGCCAGAGGCCCATGGCCTTCCGTAGGCACAAGCAGTCCGCAGGGACTGCTTGTGTCCGACTCCAGCTCGCCAAGCCGGCCCGTCGGGCGATGTTGTCCGGGTTCAATGCCCGGGCAATCGCCGTCCCCTCGGGGGACCGACCGGGCATGCCCGCGTTCAGCGGGGCAAGGCTGGGCGAGGGGCTGTTGGTCTTCATCAGATCACCTCGAGCTCGGCATTCAGGGCGCCCGCGCTCTTCATGGCCTGCAGGATCGCGAGCAGATCCTGAGGTGTCGCGCCGAGGGAGTTCAGCGCCTTGACCACGTCCGACAGGCGAGCGCCCGCGGCCAGCTGGATGAGGCTGCCGGGCTCCTGGCGGATGGAGATGTCGGCCTTCTCGGCCACCGTCGTCTGGCCCTGGGACAGCGCATTGGGCTGGCTGATGATGGGCGTGGAGCTGATCGTCACCGACAGGCTGCCGTGCGCGACGGCGCAGGAGGATAGCGTGACGGCCTGGTTCATGACGACGGAACCGGTGCGGGCATTGATGACGATGCGGGCGGCCGGCGCGGCCAGGCTGACGTCGAGGTTCTCGACATCGGCCAGGAAGGCGACGCGCTCGTCCGGCGTGGCCGGCGCCTTCACGCGCACGACGCGGCCGTCCAGCGCCTGGGCCGTACCGGCGCCCTTGGCCTTGTTGATGGCCTGGGCGACGGCGCGGGCGGTGGCGTAGTCGCTGCTGTTGAGGTCGAGCTGCAGGCTGTCGCCCTGGGCGAGCGGCGTCGGCACCGAGCGCTCGACGAGGGCGCCCGCCGGGATGCGGCCGGCGCTGAGGTGGTTGATCTGCACCTTGGAGCCGCCGGCCGAGGCGCCAGCGCCGCCGACGATCAGGTTGCCCTGGGCGATGGCATAGATCTGGCCATCAGCACCGCGCAGGGGCGTCGCGATCAGCGTGCCGCCGCGCAGGCTCTTGGCATTGCCGATGGAGGAGACATTGATGTCCAGCTGCTGGCCGGGCTGGGCGAAGGGCGGCAGGGACGCCGTCACCATGACGGCGGCGATATTGCGCGGCTGCATCGTGATGCCCTGGGGCAGCAGCACGCCGAACTGCTGCAGCATGGCCGTCAGGCTCTGGCCGGTGAAGGGGGCCTGCGTGGTCTGGTCGCCCGTGCCATCCAGGCCGACGACCAGGCCATAGCCCGTCAGCGGGTTGGAACGCACACCGGCCACCGACGCCACTTCCTTGATGCGCGCGGCATGGGAGAGGGGCGCCAGCACGACGGCCAGGCTGAGGAGGAGGGCTTGCAGGTACTTCACTCGGCAGATTCTGCGGATGCTTGAGCCCGCGAAGCCAGCGAAAAGGGCGTGGACGGCCCCCCTTTTCCGAACCGCCGGTCGTGGCCGCCCTTGCGGGCGGGGATTTTTCACACCCCATCAGGGCTGTAAGGCCGGGGCCGCTCGCCCGACCACTGGGCACCTGTGAGGACTGAGGCGCCCAGGCAGCACAGCGATCTTTGCCAACCCCCCTTATCTGGAGACCGATATGAAGAACCGCCTTTCCCTGCTGCCCCTGCTGCTGGCCGCTTCGCTGACTGCTTTCGCCGCCCCCGGCCAGGCCCAGGGCCTGACCCGTGAACAGGTCAAGATGGAGCGCGACACCTTCCTCGCGCTGATGCGCTGGGACGAACTGACCGGCATGTGGGTGCTGAAGTCCGGCATGGAGCCGCCCAAGGGCGTCATGTCGCGCGCCGAGGTGCTGGCCATGCGCGACCAGTTCCTGCGCATGAATGTCTACGATGACACCGTCGGCACCTGGGTGCCCGCCAAGGCGCCGCGCGACATGAGCACGTTGACGCGCGACCAGGTCAATATGGAGACGCTGCGCTTCCTGATGATGTACCGCTACGACGAGCAGCGGAACGAGTGGATCAGCAAGACCCGCTGAGCCCGGCAGGCCGGCAGCGCCGGTGCTGTCACGAATGCCCGACCGCTTGGTCGGGCATTTTGCTGTGGGCAGCCCGCAAGCTCGTACTCAGCTTCGGCAGCGTTGGCGTGACATGCTGTCAATCCCGATCCCAGCTCGTCAGCTGCGGCGCAGTGGGCGCCGAAAGGCCGGCTGCCGCGTGGAACAAGTTCACGTTTGCGCACAAATCCCGCTGTTTGCCGGCAGATGGCCGCGAAACAGGCAGGGAGCGGCCCTCATTCGCAGGGACGCATGACAGGTTTCTGAATGTGTACGACGGTAAAGTTTTGCTTACCGATCCGAGCTGCATTCGTTTGCAAGACCTGCCATGCCCCCGCCCTTCGAACCGCTGACCCTGGTTCATGTCGTGTTTTCATCCCGCATCGCGGGCGGTGAGCGGCATTGCATCGACCTCGCCAACGCCCAGGCCGCCCTCGGCCACCGCGTCCACGTCATCGGTACAGCCGGTTCCGCCGTGGCCGGCGCGCTGGCGCCGGGCGTGCGCTTTCATGGCCTCAAGCTGCCCCTGCTGCGCGGCTGGCGCGTGGCCGCCCTGGCCCGCCGGCTGGGCGCCGACATCTGCCACGGCCATCTCGGCCCGGCCTGCAAGGCGGCGGCCCACGCTCGCTCCGCGGCGCGCATCGGCACCCTGCATGTCGGCTACAAGCCCCACCACCATGCCCGCCTGGACGGCCTGGTCTGCGTGAACCGCGCCCAGCACGAAGGCCTGCCGCAGAGCGATGCGCTGACCAGCGTCATCTACAACTGGGCCCCGGAGCGCGATGCGGCAGCCGCCGCCCGCCACACCGACCTGCGCGCCGAACTGGGCCTGGTGCCCGGCCAGCTGCTGGTCGGCAGCGTCGGCCGCCTGCACCGCAGCAAGGGCATGGACCTGCTGATCGCCTGCTTCAAGGCCCACGCGCCCGCCGACGCCGTGCTGGCCATCCTGGGCGAAGGCCCGGACGAAGCCGCGCTGAAGGAGCTGGCCGCCGGCGACGCGCGCGTGCGCCTGCTGGGCTTTCGCAGCGATGTCGATCAGTGCCTGAAGTCCTTCGACCTCTTCGTGTCGCCCTCGCGCGAGGAAGCCTTTCCGCTCGCCATCCTCGAGGCCATGCGCGCCGGCCGGCCGGTGCTGTCCAGCGCCACCCAGGGCCCGCTGGAGATGCTGGCCGGACAGCCCGCGCGGCTGGTGCCGGTGGGGGACGCCGAGGCTCTCGGCCGGGCCCTGGCCGATGAAGTGGCGCGCCTGCGCCCGCTGCCGCCGCAACAGCGGGCGGTGCGCTATGCCACGGCGGCCTACGATCGCTCCAACGCCGTCGCCCGCACCCTCGGCTTCTACCGGGACGTGATGCTCCACCAGGCCGCCCAGGCCAAGGGCTTCGATACTGAGGAAGAGGCCTACGCCGCCTGGCATGTTTGATGTTCAAGCGCCCGCGCACCGACTTCTGGCAGGTCGGCATCGTCCCCGTTCCGCTCCAAGATCTTGACGCCCGCCGGCTGAGCGCCGTGCGGGATCGCATCACTTGGCTGCCCGACGCCGGCCGCTGGCGCTATCTGGCCGACCCCTTCGGCCTGGTGCGAGGCGATGCCCTGCATGTCTTCGTCGAGGCTTTCGACTACCGCGTCAAGCGCGCCACGCTGGAGCGCCATGAGTTCGGCCTCTCCGACCTGGGCTGGCGGGGCTGCGCCACGGTGCTGGACAAGCCCTTCCACCTGTCCTACCCGCAGGTCTTCGAGCATGACGGCGAGACCTGGATGGTGCCGGAGAGCTACCAGGCCGGCGAGATCGCCCTCTACCGCGCCTCCGACAATTCCCTTGACCACTGGGAGCGGGAATGTGCCCTGCTGGGCGGCCTGCCCGGCGCGGATGCCTCCGTCATCGAGCACGAAGGCCGCTGGTGGATGTTCTACACGCTGGTGGGCGCCGGCGCGCGCGATCAGCGCGAGCTGCATGTCGCGCATGCACCCGCCCTGGTCGGCCCCTGGACGCCGCTGGCCGCCAACCCGGTGCGCGTCAATCGCGAGGGCGCTCGCCCGGCCGGCCGGCCCTTCATCGGCCGTGACGGCGTGCTGACCCTGCCGGTGCAGGACAGCTCCACCGGCTATGGCGGCGCGACGGGGCTGCTGCGCTTCCCGGTGCTGACGCCGGAACGCGTGGAGATAGCGGCCGGCACCGAGCGGCTGACGGGGGACCTGGCCAGCGACAGCCACACGGCCGGCCTGCACACGCTGACCGGCTGCGGGGATTTCACGCTGATCGACGTCAAGCGCATCGACCGCTCGCGGGCCAAGCAGTGGCTGGACTTGAAACGTCGCCTTACACGGATGGGCCGCCTGTTGGGCGCCTGACACGGCGAAGCGCATGGGCCGCACAGCGCGGCCGGGGCGGCCTACCATGGCCGCATGAGCCCCCAGCCTCCCTTGAGCGACCGCATTGCCGCGCTGACGGCGGCCCTGGAGCCCCAGGTCATCGCCTGGCGGCGCGATCTGCACCAGCACCCCGAGCTCGGCAACCGCGAGTTCCGCACCGCCTCCGTCGTCGCCCAGCACCTGCGCGGCCTGGGCTTTGACGAGGTCAAGACCGGCGTCGCCCACACCGGCGTCATCGGCCTGCTCAAGGGCGGCAAGCCCGGCGGCGTCGTGGCGCTGCGGGCCGACATGGATGGCCTGCCCGTCACCGAGGAGGTGGAGCTGCCCTTCGCCTCCAAGGCGCGCGCGGTCTGGAACGGCGAGGAGGTGGGCGTCATGCATGCCTGCGGGCACGACTGCCATGTCGCCATCCTGATGGGCGTGGCTAGCATCCTGGCCAGCCTGCGCGACGACATCCCCGGCAGCGTCAAATTCATCTTCCAGCCCGCCGAGGAGATGCCGCCCGAGGGCGAGGAGGGCGGCGCGGCGCTGATGATCAAGGAAGGCGCGCTGGAGAACCCGACGCCCGGCGCCATCTTCGGCCTGCATGTCACGTCGCGCCAGCCGGCCGGCGTCATCGGCTACCGGCCCGGGCCGACGATGGCGAGTTCGGACAAGCTCAAGATCACCGTGCAGGGCAAGCAGACCCATGGCGCCGCGCCCTGGCTGGGCATCGATCCCATCGTCACGTCCGCCCAGATCGTGCTCGGCCTGCAGACCATCGTCAGCCGGACCCTGGACCTGAACCGCGAGCCGGCGGTGGTCACCATCGGCGCCATCAAGGGCGGCGTGCGCGAGAACATCATCCCGGACACCGTCGAGATGCGCGGCACCATCCGCAGCTTCGACGAGGGCATGCGCGAGGCCATCCACGAGCGCGTCACGCAATTGGCCGAGGGCATCTCGGCGGCATCGCGCGCCAGCTGCAAGGTGTGCATCACGCGCAACTACCCGGTCACCCGCAACGACCCGGTGCTGACCGAGCAGATGGTCCCGACCCTGACCCGCGTCGCCAGCACCGGCCCGCGGCCCATGGGCATCGAGGTCGTGCCCAAGGCCACCGGCGCCGAGGATTTCTCCTTCTTCCAGCGCCTGATCCCCGGGCTGTTCTTCTTCGTCGGCGTCACGCCGCCAGAGATCGAGCCGAGCAAGGCCTACTCCAACCACTCGCCGCGCTTCGTCGTCGACGAGCGCGGGCTGGAGGTGGGCGTGCGCGCCCTGGCCAACCTGGCCGTGGACTATCTGGCCTCGATCAAGGGCTGAGGGAGTTGTTCCAGGCGATGCCGCGCAGCCGCGCGGACTCGCCGCTGTCCTCCATCTGCTGCAGGATGGCCGTCAGGCGCGGCAGCAGCTCACGGTGGCGCTCGTGCAGCAAGGGGTGCAGCGGCGTGGCACTGAGGGGCGTTGGCATGGGAACCAGGCCGGCCATCTGCTCGGCATCCGGCTCGGGCTCGCCTGCGGCCAGCGTCAGCAGGGCGATGTCGATGGCATCGGCCCGCAGCTGGCGCAGCAGGTCGGCATGGGTCGTCGCCTCGACCTTGCGCGCCACGCCGGACAGCAGGTTCTCGATCAGCACGATGCCGCGCGGGTACCCCACGCGCAGCTGCGCCAGGGCAGACCAGTCGCCCGGCCCCGGGGCGTTCTGCCGCACCCAGCCGATGACCTTGACAGTGGCGATGGCCACGGGCACCAGCAGCAGGCTGGGGTGGCCCTGCACGACGGCGCGGATGCGCAGCGTCTCGCCGTCGAGCTCGCCCTGTTCGGTCATGCGCAGCGAGCGGCGCAGCGGCAGGGCGACGAAGCTGACCGGCAGCCCCAGGCGCTGCAGGGCGCGGCCCAGCACGGCACGGCCCGCCGGCGCGAGGCCGCTCTGGTCGTTGGCGTCGGTGGCAAAGCGCAGCGCCGCCGGCTCGGCCAGCAAGGCAAGCGGCAGCGCTCCGGCAAGGGCCGGAATGATCTCGCGGCGCCGCCACAGCTTCATGGCATTCACCCCCTCAGCGCAATCCCTGCGCCGATGGTATGCCCGCCGTGGCCGGCCGGGAACTCAGCTCGGTGCGAGGTTCAGGAAGAAGCGCGACAGCCAGCCCACGGCATGGGCGTCGGCGGCGGCGCCGCGGCCGCGCTGCTCGATGCGCACATTGGCCACCGCGGTCGAGGCCACGGCATTGCCCTGCGCAATCATGCGCGGGTCCACCTGGCCGGAGAAGCGCAGCACGTCGACATTGCGGTTCACGCCGATCTGCTTCTCGCCGCTGATCATCAGGTGGCCGTTGGGCAGCACGCCGGTGACGACGGCCGTGATGGCGCCGGTGAACTCGTTGGTGTTCTGGTTGCTGCCCTTGCCCTTGTTGTCGTTGGCGGACGTGGCCTCGGCGCTGGCGCGGGCGAAGGCCTTGGGCGAGATGCCCGGCACGGCGGCGATGCCGGCGGCCAGGCTGCCGGTCTTGCTGAGCTCGCTGGTGCTGGTCTGCGAGGCCGACACGCGCTCGGTGATGTTGATGGTCAGCGTGTCGCCGACGAGGCGCGCGCGGTGATCCTCGAACAGGGGCCGGTAGGCGGCGGCCTGGTAGATGGAGCCGTTGGTCGGCGCCATGGCTTGCACCGGCGGCAGGTTGACGACGGGCGTGTGTGCCAGTTCGACCTGGGGCTCGGGGTAGGGCGTGGCGCAGCCTGCGAGGGTGGCACTGACAGCGAGGAGGGCGAGGTACTTCATGGCGAGGGCCTTAAATCTGCGCAAGCTTCTGCAGCATCTGGTCGGAGGTCTGCACGGCCTTGGAGTTCAGCTCATAGGCGCGCTGGGTCTGGATCATCTGCACGAGCTCTTCGACGACGTTGACGTTGGACGTCTCGACGAAGCCCTGCTGCAGGGCGCCCATGCCGTTGTTGTTGGGTGCGCCGGTGTTGGGCGTGCCGCTGGAGGCCGTCTCGGCGAACAGGTTCTGGCCCTTGGGGTCCAGGCCGGCCGGATTGACGAAGTTGGCGAGCTGCAGCTGGCCGACCGTCTGCGGCGTGGCTTGGCCGGGCAGGGTGACGCTGACGGTGCCATCGTTGCCGATGGTCAGGCTCTGCGCGTTCTGCGGGATCGTGACGCCGGGCAGCAGCGTATAGCCGTTGCTCGTCACCATCTGGCCGTTGGCATTCAGCTGGAAGCTGCCGTCCCGCGTGTACGAGGTGGTGCCGTCGGGCATCTGGATCTGGAAGAAGCCGTCGCCCTTGATGGCCAGATCCAGGTTGTTGCTGGTCTGCTGCAGGTTGCCCTGCGTGTAGATGCGGGCCGTGGCGACCGGGCGCACGCCCAGGCCGACCTGCAGGCCGGTGGGCAGCGTGGTCTGCTCGGTGCTGTTGGCGCCGCTCTGGCGCATGTTCTGGTAGATCAGATCCTCGAACACCGCGTGCGAACGCTTGTAGCCGTTGGTGGCGACGTTGGCGAGGTTGTGCGAGATGTTGTCCAGCTGGGTCTGCTGGGCTTCCATGCCGGTCTTGGCGATCCAGAGCGAGCGCATCATGGTCAGGTACTCCCGAGGAGTTTGGCCGATTGCTGGCCTTGGGTTTGTGCGATTTGCAGCAGCTTCATCTGCTGCTCGAACTGGCGGCCGGCGGCGATCATGGCGACCATGGTCTCGACCGGGCTGACGTTGCTGCCTTCGAGGGCCCCGTCCTGCAGACGCGCTGCCGCATTCGCGGGCAGATCACCGTCGGCGGCGCGGAACAGGCCGTCGTCGCCGCGCGTGAGCTGGTTGGCCGCCTCGGGCGTGACCAGCTTGAGCCGGCCCACCGTCGTCGGCTTCTGGTTCGGCGCCTTGGCGCTGATGGTGCCGTCGCTGCCGATGGCCACCTCGCTGTTGGGCGGCACGTTGATGGGGCCGCCGTCGCCGAGCACCGGCATGCCGTTGCGCATGACGAGCAGGCCTTCGGCGTTGACATCCAGCGAGCCGGCGCGGGTGTAGGCCTCGGTGCCGTCGTTGGCCTGCACGGCCAGCCAGGCGTTGCCTTGCATGGCGACGTCGAGGTTGCGGCCGGTCGGCGTCAGCGGGCCCTGGGCATCGTTGTAGCCGACCGTGGTTTCCAGCGCGAAGGCGCGCGTGGAGGCGCCATCGCCGCGCACCGGCACGGCGCGAAAGGCCTGCAGCTCGGCGCGAAAACCGTTGGTCGTGACATTGGCGAGGTTGTGCGAGAGCACGTCCTGCCGCTGCATGGCCGCCTTGGCGCCGGCCATCGAGAGGTAGATCATGCGGTCCATCGCGCGTCCTCGCCTTCAGCGCTCAGCGGAGATTCACGATCGTCTGCAGGACCTGGTCCTGCGTCTTGATCGTCTGAGCGTTGGCCTGGTAGGCGCGCTGGGCCGTCACCATGTTGACGAGCTCGGCGGTCAGGTCAACGTTGCTTTCTTCCAGCGCGCCGGACTGCAGCGCGCCCATATTGCCGTCGCCCGGCACGCCGACGACCGCGTCACCCGAGGCGACCGTGCGGATCCAGACGTTGCCGCCCATGGTCTGCAGGCCCTGCGGGTTGCGGAAGTTGGCGAGCTCGACCTGGCCTGCGGGCTTGCTCTGGCCGTTGGAATAGCGGGCCTGGACGACGCCGTCGTTGGCGACCTGGATGCCGGTCAGCTGGCCGGGTGCATAGCCGTCCTGGGAAAGGTTGGTCACCGCGAAGCTGCTGCCGTTCTCGGTCGCGCCGGTCAGGTCGAGCTGGATATTGGGGATGGCCAGCGTCGGGTTGCCGCGCGTGCTGGTGCCGGCCGGCACAGGCATGGTGATCGTGCCGGGCGGCGTCGTCGCGCTGCCGGCGATGCCGGAGGGCGCGCCGCCCGTGGGCGGGAAGGTGACGGTGGTGTAGGGGATGGTCGGGTTGCCGTTGGCATCCAGCGGGATGGCGTTGCCCGAGGCGTCGGTGTCAAAGGGCGTGCCATTGGCCGTCGCGTAGACGTTCCAGACATCGTTGGGCGGCACGGCGCCGCTCGGGTCGGTGGCGCGCTGGAAGTAGAAGGTCACGGCGACGTCCTGGCCCTTGGCGTCGTAGACGGTCATCGACGTCGCGTTGTTGTAGGTCGTGCTGTCCTTGAGGTCCATGCCGGTGCCGGTACCGCCGCCGGGGGCAGTGGCCTTCAGGCGCGAGTCGAGGTTGAACTCCATCGAGACCTTGGTCGTCACCGCCGGCGGGATACCGCCGGTGGGCAGGGACAGCGGCTGGGCCGTGCCCGGCTGGATGACGCCGGCGCCGTTGGCCGGATAGCCCATCAGCTTGAGGCCGTCGTTGTTGACGATGAAGCCGTCCTTGCTGACCTTGAACTGGCCGTTGCGGGTGTAGCGCGTCGGGTTGACGCCGTCGCTGACCTGGAAGAAGCCGCCGCCGTTGATGGCGAGGTCCATGGGGTTGTCGGTCGTCGTGATATTGCCCTGGGTGAACTGCTGGGCCACCGATTGCAGCGACGTGCCGATGCCGATCTGGTTCGCCCCGGCACCGTTCAGCGCGGCGGCGTAGACGTCGGAGAACTCGGCCCGCGAGCCCTTGGCGCCATAGGTGCCGGAGTTGGCGATGTTGTTGCCGATGACGTCCAGGTTCTTGGAGGCGGCGTTGAGCCCGGAGAGGCCTTGCTGGAAGCTCATGGGGAGTCCTTGCTGTCGTGCGGTAGGAGATCAGTTGACCGAGGAGACGGCCGTGTAGTCCACGGGGCCGAGGCGTTCGAGATTCAGCTTGAGGCTGCCGTTCTCGCTGTAGACGGCTTCCACCTTGTCGTGGGCGTAGAGGGTCGACGTGACGGGCTTGGCGCCGTTGGTGGCCGTGATGCGGTACTTCAGCTCGGTGCCGTCGGCTGCCTTGCTGCCGGCGGGCCAGGAGAAGGTCTGGCGGCCGGAACCCTGGGCGCCCAGCTGCACGGTGTCGATGACGTTGCCGGCACCGCCGAGGATCTCCAGCTTCACGGTCTGGGCGGCGCCGTCGAGCTCGTAGCTGCCCTCGGCCACGCCGGCCTGGACCTGGATCTTGTCGCTGGGCACGCTGACTTCGCGGCCCACCAGCGAGATGGACTGCAGGGCCTGCATCTGGCCGAGCTGGCTGCCCAGGCCCTTGATGCTGGTGTCCAGCGTGGACAGGCTCGTCACCTGCTGGATCTGCGCCATCTGGCTCGTCACCTGGGCGTTGTCCATGGGGTTGAGCGGATCCTGGTTGTTCATCTGCGCGACGAGCAGCTTCAGGAAGCGGTCCTGGGTCTCGGCGGCGTTCTTGGCCGAGGTGGTCGGCGTCTGCGTCGTGCTGCCGTTGAGTGCGGTGATGTCCATGGCGGGCTTTCTTCAGCGGTCAGGACTGGCCGAGTTGCAGCGTCTTGAGCAGCAGGCTCTTGGCCGTGCTCATGACTTCGATGTTGTTTTGGTAGGAGCGCGAGGCCGAGATCATGTTGACCATCTCTTCCACCGGGTTCACGTTGGAATAGGTCACATAGCCCTCGGCGTCGGCCTGCGGATGCTTGGGGTCGTGGATGCGGCGGCCAGGGGTCTGGTCCTCACTGATATTGGTCACGCGCACGCCGGCGCTGCCGCTGTCGTTGCCCGCACCCATCAGCTGGGTCTGGAAGACGACCTGGCGCGCCTTGTAGGCCTGGCCGTCCGGGCCGGCCACGGTGTCGGCATTGGCCAGGTTGCTGGCCACCACATTGAGGCGCTGGCTCTGGGCGCTGACCGCGCTGCCGGCGACGTGGAAGATCTGGAACATCGACATGGCTCAGTCCTCCGTCAGCCCTGGTTGTGCGACTTCATCGCGTCCAGCGTCGTGCGCACCGAACCGTTGATGAAGCGCAGCGTTGCTTCGTACTTCACCGAGTTGTCGGCGAAGCTGGCGCGCTCGCGGTCCATGTCGACGCCGTTGCTGTCCAGGCTGGTCTGGGACTGCATCGCGTACTCCTTGCCGCTTTCGCCACGCGCACCGGCCAGCGGGGCGATATGGCCGCGTTGGGTGGTCTGCATCGCACCGTTGGTGGCGATTTCGCCGGTGGCCTCGCGCAGGGCCTTGGCGAAATCGATGTCGCGGGCCTGGTAGCCGGGCGTGTCCGCGTTGGCGATGTTGCTGGCGAGCTGGCGCTGACGCTCCGCCCGCAGCGTGAGCGCCTGGGTCTGGAAGTTCAGCGTGTCGGTGAGTCGGTTCAACATCTTGGGGGCCTCTTTCGAGGTGCAGGGCCGGGATGGCTCTTCTCGCAAATTGTCTGAAGCAGGCCTGAAAACATGAGCGGGATAAGCCGGGCCAAAGCCGCTCAATTCCGACCTAGAGATGGCAGCCCCTTTCCCTAGAGTGCTGCCCATGCTCCGTGCCACCCTGCTCCTCGCCTGCCTGCTTGCCGCTTCGGCCAGTGGGGCGCAGACCGTGCTCGATCCGGCACTGCTGGAGCGCGTGCGTGTGCTGGCCGAGACGGCCGCCCGTGCCGCAGCACCGCCCAATACCCGCGTCGCCGTCGAGATCGGCGCGCTCGACGCCCGGCTGCGCCTGGCGCCCTGCCAGCAGGTCCAGCCCTATCTGCCGCCCGGCATGGCGGTCTGGGGCAAGAGCCGCATCGGCCTGCGCTGCACCGACGGCGCAGCGCGCTGGAATGTGACGCTGCCAGTGCGCGTCGCCGTCTTCGGCCGCGCGGTCGTCGCCAACGGCCCGCTGCCGGCAGGCGTGAATTTGTCTCAAGATCAGTTGGCCCTGGCCGATATCAACATCGCAGCCGAGCCCGGCGCCGTCTTCACCGACCCGGCCCTGCTGATCGGGCGCACACTCGCCCGGCCGCTCGGCGCTTCGGAGGCCGTGCGTGCGCCGGCGCTGAAGTCGCGCCAGTGGTTTGCCGCCGGAGAGACCGTGCAGGTCCGCGTGGCGGGTGAGGGATTTGCCGTCGCCTCCGAGGCCCAGGCCCTGTCGGCCGGCATCGAGGGCCAGGAAGTCAGGGTGAGGTTCGAGAGTGGCCGCATTGCCAGCGGTCGGGCCGTCGGCGAACGCCGGGTGGATGTGCTGTTGTGAGCAAACTGCCACGAATCGCTACAACTGGCCGGAAAAACAGGCCAGTTCCCGCTCAAGTTCCTAGGCTCCGGGCCGATACAGGGGGAAACTCCCCTGCAATGCCCTCTGCGGGGCCCGCCCCGCACCCTGGAGAAGCTCATGAAGATCGGTAACAGCCCTGACGGCACCGCCAGCCCGCCCAAGGCCGAGCGTCCCGCCTCGCGCAAGCCCGAGGCCGCGTCCACGACCGACATCGTCCGCCAGACCGCTCAGGCCGCCACCTCGGCGCCCAGCGCCCAGGTCGAGATTTCCAGCACCGCCAAGCTCGCTGCCACCCAAGGCAATGACGACGGCAGCTTCGACGCCGCCAAGGTCGCCCGCATCTCCCAGGCCATCAGTGAGGGGAAGTTCACGATCAACGCGAACGCCATCGCGGACAAGTTGGTCTCGAATGCGCAAGAATTGCTGGACAGCCGCCAGAACAAGCACTGAGCAAGCACCGAATCCATGACTGCCATCGCCCCGCCCACCCTTGGCGCCGAACTTGAACAGCCTTTGCTGGCTGTCGAGGCCGCGCTGAACCAGCTCGGCGACGCGCTGGCCCGCCGTGACGCGGCGGCCATCGAGCAGCATGCCGCCGAATTGCACCAGCACCTGGCCCGCGCCGTGCAGAGCTTCACCGAAGCTGCCCGCACCGGCAGCGTGCCCAGCGCGCTGCGCAACCGCCTGGTGCGTGCCGGCGGCCTGCTGGCAGCGCAGCGCGAGGCGCTGGCCCGCGGCAACGCTTCGTTGGACCGTGCCCTGGACGTGTTGATTCCGAGCGAACCCACCGGCCTTTACAGCGCCGGCGGCAAGGCTGAGCGCCGCAGCGTCGGCGGCGGCAGCTTCCAGGCCTGATCGGCTCCCCAACAAGAAAAGCCACCCGCGGGTGGCTTTTTTGTTGCCCCTTCGCCGGGGCTGGCAAAGGAAAAGCGGCCCTCGGGGGCCGCTTGTCGTTGTCGCAAGGCCGGCTTACTTGGCAGCCAGGGCGGTGGCGCGGCGCACGACCGGAGCCGGGAAGTCACCCAGTTCACGGGCGGCGTTCTCGCCATGATCGGCGGCCAGGGCGGCCGTCGTTTCGGTGCGCATTTCGGTCGCCTTGACCGTCAGGATGGCCTGGCGGGGCAGCGTGACGGTGGCGACAGCGGCGCTCTTGGCAGCAGCCGGCTTGGCCGTTTCGATGCCCTTCTCGCCCTGGATGGCGGCCAGTTCGCCGCTGTTGCGGGCGGCGACGAGGTCGGCGATGACGGCCTCGCGGGTGGTTTGGGCAGAGGCGGCGCCGGCGGCGATCAGCAGGGCGGCGGCGAAGACGGTAGACAGCTTGCTCATGATGATTTCCTTCACTTTCCTTGGCGGGTCATTCCGCCTGGTTTGCTTGGGCATCGCGACCGCGGTGTCCATGGGCTGAACTTTAGGAAAGGTGACTCAGTAGAAACACCAGTGCCAGAGCAATGCGTCGTTCTTGAAAAGAAAACAATCGACGGCCGTGAAAATCCGTCGTGCTGAAAAGTGAGCGAATTGGCTCAGCGGGTGGCGGCCTGGCGGACCTTGTCCAGGTAGACGTGGCCGTCCGGCGGCAGGCCGCTGCGCTGGGAGGCCCAGATCATTTCGCCCAAGGCCTCCATGGCCACATGGTGGGCTTCATGGCGGGAATTGCGCTTGGCAGACAGCAGGTCCACGGCCTGGCGGATGCCCGAGGGCTGGTCGATGGCGTGCTGCTCGGTGATGGTCAGGTGCATCGACAGGTGCAGGAAGGGGTTGGTGCGACCTTCTTCCACCGTGTAGACCTTTTCCAGCGCCGCCGCCTCGTCGGCGAGGTCCTCGTGGTACTCGGGATGCTCGGCGATCCAGTCAGCGGCGATGGCCTCCATCGGGATCAGTGGGGCGCCGTCGCGCCACTTGCGGTAGGTGGCGCAGAAGAAACGGCGGACTTCGAGCTGGGAGGGAGCGAACATGCGGCGATTGTCGCCGCCGGGGTCAATCCAGCCGGTGCGACAGGGCTTGCAGGGCCTCCCGCGCGCCCATGGCGAGACCGATGCCCACCGATGCGGCAACCTCGGGCTCGCGCGGGTTCAGGCGCAGGATCTGCCCGCCATGGTGAGCTGCCACCTGCTGGCTGAAACGGCGCACCGAGGGCACGGCGGTGCCCGCGCCGATCTCGACGACGAGAGGACGCCCGGCAAGCGCCAGCCAGCGCGCGAGGCGGGTCTCCTGGGCGTCGTAGCGGTCGCCCACCCAGCCCCAGTCGCTGAACATCAGCAGATTGGGTCGGGCCAGTTCGCCGCAGCCGGGGCAGCTGGGCAGCTCGCCACGCCACCGGCATTCGGCCTCGTCGACATCGGGATCGAGGCCATCGGCCGACCAGGGCGCCCGGCCGCAGCCGGCCAGGCATTGCAGCCAGTGCAGGGAGCCATGGCATTCGTGGATGAGTGCCGTGTCGTAGCCGGCCTGCTGGAACTGGCCGTCGACATTGCTGGTGAACACAGCCAGGCCCTGCGGCATGCGCTCGCCCCACTGCTTCAGCAGCGCGAAGCCGGCATGCGGCCAGGTGCGGCGGTACAAGGCCAGGCGATGGCCATAAAAGCCCCAGGCCAGGCGCGGGTCGCGCTCGAAGGTGCGAGGAGAGGCGACGCTGGTGAAGTCCAGGTTCGCGCGAGCGAGGGCCGGGTAGGCCCGCCAGAAGCCCTCGCGGCCACGGAAGTCGGGCAGGCCGGAGTCCACGCCCATGCCGGCGCCGGCCGCGACGACGAGGGCATCGGCCTGGGCGATCAGCGCGGCGGCGTCGGCCAGCGCCTGTTCGTTCATGCGTCCTGCTTGTCCCAGCCGCCGCGCTGAGCCTTGCGGTGAGCGTCCTCGGCCTCGCGCTCGGCGGCCATCAGCTGCTCGAACTGCTGGCGGCCCAGTCGCGCGGCGGCCACCAGGGCGCCTTCGTCGCCCTGCAGCGGCACCATGGTGTTGAGCACGTCGATGTTGTGGCGGCGAAAGCGCATGGCCTGGCGGCGCGCGGCATGCGGCTCCATGCCAGTCAGCTCCAGCACGCTGCGCGCGCTCATCAGTGCCGAATCGAAGGTCTCGCGTTCGATGTGGCGCACGCCGGCTTCGTGCAGCTGGTAGTAGTGCTGCACATTGCGCGCGCGGGCAACGACGGTGAGCTGCGGGAAATGCTCGCGCGCCAGCTCGGCGATCTCGACGCTCTGGGCGATGTCGTCGATGGCGATGACGAGGATGCGGCCGGTGGCCGCGCCGGCGGTCTTCAGCATGTCCAGCCGCGTCGCGTCGCCGTAGTAGACCGTCCATTCGAAGCGGCGCAGGCTTTCGATGGCCTCGGAGTCGTGGTCCAGCACCGTTGCCTCCAGCCCGTTGGCGCGCAGCATGCGGGCGACGACCTGGCCGTAGCGGCCGCTGCCGGCAATGATGATGGGCGAGGGCGGCGGCGGCGCGGCCTCGGCGCGCTTCTTGATGCCGCGGCGGGCGAGCTTCTGCGACATCAGCCGGTCGCCGCCGGTCAGCAGCAGCGGCGTCAGCGCCAGCGACAGCGCGATGGACGCCACCAGCGCCGAGTTCTGCGCCGCATTGATCATTCCCTCGCCCTGGGCGAGCTGGAAAACGACGAAGCCGAACTCTCCACCCTGCGCCAGCAGGATGACGAAGGCCGGGCGCTCGACGAGCGGAATCTTCATCGCCTTGGACATCAGCACCAGCACGAAGATCTTGCAGACCAGCAGCGCCGTCACCAGCGCCATCACCAGGCCCGGCTGGGCCGCCACGGACTTGAGGTCCAGCCCCATGCCGACGGCGATGAAGAACAGGCCCAGCAGCAGGCCCTTGAAAGGCTCCAGGTCGGTCTCCAGCTCGCGGCGGTATTCGCTTTCCGCCAGCAGCACGCCGGCGAGGAAGGCGCCCAGGGCCATCGACAAGCCGACTACCTGCATCAGCGCCGCCGTGCCCAGTACCAGCAGCAGCGCCGCGGCCGTGAAGATCTCGGGCGTCTTGCTCTGGGCGATCCAGCGCAGCGCCGGGCGCAGCAGCAGGCGGCCGCCGAACACGATGACGACGATGGCGCCGATGGCCTTGGCCGCCGCGATCCAGGTCTTGCCGTCGCCGTCGTCATGCGCGCCGCTCAGCGCCAGCACGGGCACCAGGGCCAGCACGGGGATGGCGGCGATGTCCTGCAGCAGCGCGACGGACAGGATGCTTTCGCCGGCCGTCGTGCGACCCAGGTTGCGCTCGGCCATCACGGCCAGCGCCACGGCGGTGGACGACATCGCCAGCCCCAGGCTGACGACGACCGTCAGCCGCCAAGGGAGGCCCAGCGCCAGGCCCACCGCGGCCAGCGCCGCCGCGCAACCCAGCAGCTGCACGCTGCCCCAGCCGAAGATGGGCCGGCGCATGGCCCACAGCCGCTTGGGCTCCAGCTCCAGGCCGACGAGGAAGAGCATCAGCACGACGCCGAGTTCGGCGACCTCGGGGATGGCGGTCGATTCGGGGACCAGCCCCAGCACGGCCGGGCCGATCAGCAGGCCGGCGACGAGGTAGCCGAGGATGGAGCCGAGCCTGAGATAGCGGGCCAGCGGCACCGCCAGCACGGCGGCGGCGAGAAAAACCAGCGGCAGTTGCAGCCAGGCACCGTGGCTCATTGAGCACCCCCGATCGTCGAGAACATCGGCGGCCTCTCATCCAGGCCGACGGCTTCCTCGTCGCCGACCTCGGGCGCCGCGAGGTCATGGCACCACTCGGGGTAGTGCGCCAGCCGCTTCACGAACAGCTCGGCATGGGCCGTGATCTCGGCATCCGTCGCACGGTGGGCGGCGTGCAGGATCTGCGGCGGCAGGTAGTGCATGCCGCAGGTCTTGGCCGACTGCTGGTAGGGCAGCAGGAATTCCTCGATGGCATGGTGGTTGTGCCCGCCCGGCGCATAGGCCTCGGCGCCACCGCCCGTGGAAGCCACCAGCCAGAAGTCCTTGCCGTGCAGGGCCGTGCCGCCCGGGCCGTAGGCCCAGCCCAGGCGTGGCACCTCGTCCAGCCAGAGCTTCTGCAGGGCCGGCATGCTGTACCAGTAGATGGGGTGCAGCATGACGACGAGCTGGGCGGCTTCCAGCGCGCGCTGTTCGGTCTCGATGTGGATGTGGAAATCCGGGTAGAGGCGGTAGAGGTCGCGCAGCTCGACCCGATCGGCCACCGGCGAGGCGCGCAGCGTGTCGAGCACGGTGCGGGTCGCGTGGGAGCGGGCCAGGTCGGGGTGGGCGGCGAGGACGAGGATGTCGCGGGCGGTACTGTCAGGCATGGCCCGCGAGGTTAACTTGCCCGCCGGGCTAGAACTTGAAGGCCAGCCCCACTTCCGCCTTCTGCTGCGTGAAACGGTCGCCATCGCTGCGGCGCGAACCGTAGCGGTTGTATTCGATGGTGGCGGCCAGCTGCGGTGTGAGCTTCCATTCCAGGCCGCTGCCGAACATGGGCCGCACGAAGGACTCGCGATCGCTGTGGCCCAGCGAGTCGCTGGCCTTCAGCCGGTTCACGGCCAGGCCGACCTTGCCGAAGAGCGCGAAGGAATCGCCGAGCGGTCTGCTGGCCTTTGCGGCCAGGTAGACGACGCTGGTGGACAGCTTCAGCTGGTAGCGAGACCCTGGAGTGGGATCGGCGGCGTGGTAGCTGCCGAAGGCGCCATAGCCCAGCTCCGCCGCCCAGGTCGGCGTGAACTGCATCCCGGCGTACAGCTTCACGGCGCGCGGGTTGTTGTCGTTGGAAACCTCGCGGCCGTTGATGCGGAAGTTCGCCTCTCCGGGCGTGGTGAGGTTGAAGCCGGCATAGGGATCGGCGGCTTGCGCGGGAAGGGCGGCCAGCGCGGCAACGGTGAGGAACAGCACAGCTTTCAAACAGGACTCCGGTCGGTGGTGGAAGTGACCGGGCCATTGTTGAAAGCCGTGGCTTAAGGGATGCCCAAGACGGTGGCGGGCAATTGCAGTTCGAAGCGCGCGCCGCAGCCACCCGGCCGTGGGAGGCCGTCGACCAGCGTGACCTGGCCGCCCAGCCGCGCGGCGGCCTGCGCCACGATGGCCAGACCCAGCCCGCTGCCTCGCACCTCATGCCCCGCACCGCGCCAGAAACGCTCGAAGGCCAGCGTGCGGTCGGCCGCTGCGATGCCCGGGCCGTCGTCGGCCACCGCCAGTCGCGGGCCAGCGGGCGTGAGGGCCAGGCTCACCTCGATGCGGCCGCCGCGGCCCACATAGCGCAGTGCGTTGTCGAGCAGGTTCTGCAGCACCGACTGCAGGGCCAAAGTGTCCAGGCGCACCGGCAGCTGGTCCGGCGCGTCCAGGGCCAGCTCGATGCAGCGTTCACGCGCCACGCCCGCCTGCTCGGCCAGCCGCTGCGCGCAGAAATGCGCGAGGTCCAGGGTGTCGGGCGCGGTGGGTTGCTCGTTGTCGAGGCTGGCCAGGTCCAGCAACTGGCGCGACAGGTGGGCGCTGCGCGCGATGGCCTGTTGCAGCCCGGTGGCGGCGGTCGTGCGCGCCTGGTCGTCACCGGCGTGCACGAGGGCGTGGGTCTGCGTGGCAACGACGGCCAGCGGCGTGCGCAGTTCGTGCGCGGCCTCGTGCACGAAGGTGCGTTCGCGCGCGCGGCGCTGGCGCAGGCGCAGCAGCAGCGCGTCGAAGGCCTGTCCCAGCGGGCGCAGCTCGCGATAGCGCAGGTCGGCGCCCAGCGGCGCCAGATCCTGCCGCAGGTCCAGGGCGTTCAACTGGCGTGCAAGGCGGCGCAGAGGGGCCAGGCCTGTGTAGACAGCGATCCATAGCGGCAGCAGCATCAGCGGGAAGCCCACCAGCAACTGCATGCCGAGAGCCCCGCTGGCAAAGCCGAGCAGCTGCGCGCGCGACAAGGCCGGCTCGGCCAGCCGCAGCGACCAGCGCGGCCCGTCCTGGCGGTAGGTCCAGTGCGTCTTGCCGTCTATCGTTTGTTCGCCGACACCCGGCTTGACGACAGCGTCACCCGGTGCGGACGTGTAGACCTGCTGGCCATTGTGGTCCAGCAACTGCACCCGCAGCGGGCCGGTCGTCATCCTCAAGCCTGCACGCAGCCCGTTGATGTAGCGGGTGTGGCCATCGAGCACGCGGGCGGCCAGCGCAGCGTCATCGATCTCCTCCAGCCCCGCGGCGAGCTGCCGGCCCAGTTGGCGCACGCCCGGATCGGTAGCCAGCTGGTGCTGGATGTCCAGCTGGTCGTCCACGAGCAGCAGTATCGAGCACAGCGTGAAGGCGATCAGCAGCGCGAAGATCAGTCGGCGCGTCAGCGTCGGCTGCAGCCAACCCGAGGTCATGGATGCACCCTTCGCGCTGCGCGCTGTCCCGCCGAGCGGGAGCTGAGCCCCTTGGGGCGGCCGGGCGGGGCTCATGCGCATGCCAGCCAGTAGCCCACGCCGCGCAGCGTGCCGATGCGGTCCGCGCCGATCTTGCGGCGCAGATTGGCCAGGTGCACCTCCAGCGTGCCGAACTCCATCGGCTCGCCGAGCGGCGCCAGGCGCTGCGCGAGCTGGTGCTTGGCGACCACGCCGCCACGTTCCCGCGCCAGTTCCAGCAGCAACTGGTATTCGCGTGGCGACAGCGCCAGCTCCATGCCCGCCAGCAGCGCGCGCTGGCGGCGCGGCTCTATGGTGAGGTCGCCCAGGGTCCACTCATCGCTGGCCTGCTGGGCGCAGCGCCGCAGCACCGAGCGCAGCCGCGCGATCAGCTCGGGCATTTCGAAGGGCTTGACGACATAGTCGTCGGCGCCGACGTCGAAGCCGGCGAGGCGGTCCTGCAGCGCGGCGCGCGCGGTGATGACGATGACTGGCACCGTGCTGCCCTGGCGGCGCCAGCGGGTCAGCAGCTGGCCACCATCGCCGTCGGGCAGGGTCTGGTCCAGCAGCACGGCGTCCTGTGCAGCGGGGTCGAGCCGCGGGGGCGCATCATGGGCGCGACGCAGCCAGAGGCTGCTGTGTCCTTCGGCGTGCAGGGCGGCCTGCAGCGCGGCGCCCAGGTCGAGGTCGTCCTCGATCAACAGAATGTGCATGGGAAAAGGGTGGCGATGTCGCCTGGGCTACGGTCGGGCGGGGCGCGCGAGGTTAACGTGGCCGCTTGACCGCTCCACTCCGGCCCCTCCGAATGCGCATCTTCGAGACCCTCGCCGATCTCCAGGCCCTCACCGGCCAGCCCCTGGGCCACAGCGACTGGATCACCGTCGACCAGGACCGCGTGAACGCCTTCGCCGAGGCGACCGAGGACCGGCAGTGGATCCATGTCGATCCCGAGCGCGCCAAGGCCGGACCGTTCGGCGCGCCCATCGCGCATGGCTTCCTGACGCTGTCGCTGATTCCGTACTTCTTCGAGACCGGCTTTGCGGTGCGTGAGAGCCGCATGGTGCTGAACTACGGCCTCAACAAGGTGCGCTTCACCAAACCGGTGCCGGTGGGCAGCCGGCTGCGCGCGGCCTTCAAGCTGCTGGCCATGGAGGAGGTGGCGGGCGGCGCCACGCAGCTGACCGTCGAGGTGGCGATTGAGGCCGAGGGAGCCTCCAAACCCGTCTGCATCGCGGAGAGCCTCGCAAGACATTACCGGTAGAGGGGCTTGAGCGGATAGCATCGCGGCCGTTCCAACGACCGCTTCCTTGCCCGCCATGGCCTCCAGCCTGCTTGTCCTTCTCGACGACATCGCCACCATCCTCGATGACGTGGCGGTGATGACCAAGGTCGCCGCCAAGAAGACGGCGGGCGTGCTGGGCGATGACCTGGCGCTGAACGCGCAGCAGGTCACCGGGGTCAATGCCGACCGCGAGCTGCCCGTGGTTTGGGCCGTGGCGGTGGGGTCGCTGATCAACAAGGCGATCCTGGTGCCGGCCGCCCTGGCCATCGCGGCCTTCGCGCCGTGGGCCATCACGCCGCTGCTGATGGTCGGTGGCGCTTTCCTGTGCTTCGAGGGCTTCGAGAAACTGGCGCACAAGTTCCTGCACAGCAAGGCCGAGGACGAGGCCCATCACGAGGAGCTGGTGCAGGCCGTCGCCAATCCGCAGGTGGATCTGGTCCAGTTCGAGAAGGACAAGATCAAGGGCGCCATCCGCACCGACTTCATCCTGTCGGCCGAGATCATCGTCATCTCGCTGGGCACCGTGGCTGGCGTGTCCTTCCAGAGCCAGCTGGCCGTGTTGGTGGCCATCTCGCTGGTGATGACCGTGGGTGTCTATGGCCTGGTGGCCGGCATCGTGAAGCTGGACGACGCGGGCTTGTGGCTGTCGCAGCGCGCCAGCGCCGCTGCGCAGGCCTTGGGCCGCGGGCTGCTGGCGATGGCGCCGTGGCTGATGAAGAGCCTGTCGGTGGTCGGCACCGCGGCGATGTTCCTGGTGGGCGGCGGCATCCTCGTGCATGGCATCCCTGCCCTGCATCACGTCGTCGAGCATTGGCTGGCCGGTCAGTCCTGGGGCGTGGCGGCGCTGATCGAGAACGCCTCCAACGGCCTGGCGGGCGTCATTGCCGGCGCCCTCGTGCTGGCCGCCTGGACGGCGGTGCAGAAGCTGCGCGGCAGGTGATCGGCCGGGATCAATTGGCCGAGTAGGCCAGCCTCACATAGATCGGCGCGAAGGCCTCGGCCTGCGTGATCTCCAGCAGGCGTTCCTTGGCCAGCTCCAGCATCGCGATGAAGGTGACGACGAGGACGGCCTGGCCGCGGGTGACGTCGAACAAGGCCTCGAACTCGACAAAGCGCTGACCCTGCAGCCGGCGCAGCACGATGCTCATGTGCTCGCGCACCGACAGCTGTTCGCGGCTGATCTTGTGGTGCTGGTTGAGCTTGGCGCGCTTCAGGATGTCCAGCCAGGCCTCGCGCAGGTCGTTGGTGTCGACGTCGGGGAAGCTCGGCGTCAGCGACTGCTCGATATGGATCTGGGCGCGCAGGAAGTCGCGGCCCAGCTGCGGCAGGCGGTCCAGCCGCGCGGCGGCCAGCTTCATCTGCTCGTACTCCAGCAGGCGGCGCACCAGCTCGGCGCGCGGGTCCTCGACTTCCTTGCCGTCCTCGCTCTTCTTGGGCGGCAAGAGCATGCGCGACTTGATCTCGATCAGCATCGCGGCCATCAAGAGGTATTCGCTGGCCAGCTCGAGGTTGTGCTTGCGGATCTGCTCGACATAGCTCAGGTACTGGCGCGTCACGTCGGCCAGCGGGATGTCGAGAATGTTGAAGTTCTGCTTGCGGATCAGGTAGAGCAGCAGGTCCAGCGGCCCCTGGAAGGCTTCCAGGAAGACCTCCAGCGCATCCGGCGGGATGTAGAGGTCCAGGGGCATCTGGAACAGCGGCTCGCCATACAGGCGAGCGACGGCGACCGTGTCGACCGTCTCGGGCAGGTCGGAAAGGCCAGGCTCAGCGTGGCTGGCTTCGTCAGCCACCGGCACGGTCAGGACTTGGTCTGGTAGACGTAGGGCTGCTGGGCGACGCGGGCGTCGTCGAAGCCGGCCTGGGCGCTGCGGTCCTGTTCCTTGTCCCACAGCAGGGCGCGGCCGGCGCGCTGCTCGGCCTCCAGCGTCGGGCGCTGGGCCTTCAGTTGCTCGATGAAGTTCGTGACTTCGGACTTGTAGGGCTTCCAGAACAGCGGCATGGCGGGGTCTTGTCGGTGAAGGGCGGGATTATCGGACACGCATGCCGGGTTGGGCGCCCACATGGGGCTCGAGCACGAAGATGCCGGGGTGGGCCTTCTCGTCGGCGTGGCCGGCGGCCAGCACCATGCCCTCGCTGATGCCGAACTTCATCTTGCGCGGTGCGAGGTTGGCGACCAGCACGGTCAGCTTGCCCTCCAGCTCCTCGGGCTTGTAGGCACTGCGGATGCCGCTGAAGACGTTGCGCATGCGGCCCTCGCCGGCGTCCAGCGTCAGGCGCAGCAGCTTGTCCGAACCTTCGACCAGCTCGGCCTTGACGATCCTGGCGATGCGCAGGTCGACCTTGGCGAAGTCGTCGATCTTGATCTCGGCGGCGATGTCCTCGCCGCCGGGCACGACCTGGGGCGCCGGCGGTGCTTCGAAGAGCTGCTCGACCTTGGCCAGGTCGACGCGCTGCATCAGGTGCTGGTAGGCGCCGATCTGGTGGCCGCCGAGGGCGCGGGCGCTGTCGCTCCACTGCAGGGGCTCGACCTTCAGGAAGGCCTCGACCTGGGTGCTGAGTGCCGGCAGCACCGGCTTCAGATAGATCGTCAGCAGGCGGAAGGCCTCGATGCAGACGCTGCAGACATCGTGCAGGGCGGCGTCCATGCCTTCCTGCTTGGCCAGTTCCCAGGGCTTGTGAGCGTCGACGAACTCGTTGACCTTGTCGGCCAGGGCCATGATCTCGCGCAGGGCCTTGCCGAACTCGCGGGTCTCGTAGAGCTCGGCGATCGCGCCGCTCTGGGCGCGCAGCGTATCCAGCAGCATGCGGCCTTCCACGCCGAGGTCGGCGCTGAGGCGGCCGTCGAAGCGCTTGGTCAGGAAGCCGGCGGCGCGCGAGGCGATGTTGATGAACTTGCCGACCAGGTCGCTGTTGACGCGGGCCGCGAAGTCCTCGGGGTTGAAGTCGATGTCCTCGACCTTGGCATTGAGCTTGGCGGCGATGTAGTAGCGCAGCCATTCCGCGTTCAGGCCCAGGCCGAGATACTTCAGCGGGTCCAGGCCGGTGCCGCGGCTCTTGCTCATCTTCTCGCCGCCGTTGACGGTCATGAAGCCGTGCACGAAGACGTGGTTGGGCGTCTTGCGGCCGCTGAAATGCAGCATGGCCGGCCAGAACAGCGTGTGGAAATAGGTGATGTCCTTGCCGATGAAGTGGATCTGCTCCACCGCTTCATCGGCCATGAAGGCGTCGTAGTCCTTGCCGAGCTTGCCGAAGTAGTTCTTCAGCGAGGCCAGGTAGCCAATGGGCGCGTCCAGCCAGACATAGAAGTACTTGCCCGGCGCATCCGGGATCTCGATGCCGAAGTAAGGCGCGTCGCGGCTGATGTCCCAGTCGCTGAGGCGGTTCTTGCCCTCTTCGTCCGGCTCGAACCACTCGCGGATCTTGTTCAGCACCTCGGGCTGCAGCCGGCCGGCGTCCTGGGTCCACTGCGTCAGGAAATCGACGCAGCGCGGGTCGCTCAGCTTGAAGAAGTAATGCTCGCTGGTCTTGAGCACCGGCGTCGCGCCGGACAGCACCGAGTACGGATTCTTCAGCTCGGTGGGCGCATAGACGGCCCCGCAGACCTCGCAGGAGTCGCCGTACTGGTCCTTGGCGCCGCACTTGGGGCATTCGCCCTTGATGAAGCGGTCCGGCAGGAACATGGACTTGGCCGGATCGAAGAACTGCTCGATGGTCTTGGTCGAGATCAGCTCGTTGTGGCGCAGCGAGAGGTAGATGGCCTTGGACAGCTCGTGGTTTTCCGGGCCGTCGGTCGAGTGCCAGTTGTCGAAGCTGATGTGGAAGCCGTCCAGGTATTGCTTGCGGCCGGCGGCGATGCCAGCCACGAACTCCTGCGGCGTCTTCTGGGCCTTCTCGGCCGCGATCATGATGGGCGCGCCGTGGGCGTCGTCCGCGCAGACGAAGTGCACCTGCGAACCCGCCATTCGCTGATACCGCACCCAGATGTCGGCCTGGGTGTACTCCATGATGTGGCCGATGTGGAAACCGGCGTTGGCATAGGGCAGTGCGGTGGTGACGAAGAGCTGGCGGGGCATGTGCGCGGGAAGCAGGGCTGGCGGGCGGAACTGCGGATTCTAGGTTTGCGGATCGCTGGGAGGGGCCGGGTCGGCTGCGGCCTCGCCGTCGGCTGGCGCCTCATCCTGTGCGGTGGCGTCGTCAGGCTTGCCGCTGAGCTTGCGCTGGCGCTTCTCTTCGGCCTTGCGCTTCTTGGCCAGCTCACGCTGGCGCTTTTCATAGCTGTAGTTCGGGGTAGCCAAATGGACTCTCCTTGTGTGGCCGGCCCAATGTAGCTTGCGGCAGCGCCCGCAGCGCGCCCAAGTTGCAGCCGAAAGCTCCACAGCGCATCAAGGACCGCGCTTAAGTCACTGATTTGTAACGCTTCTGAAAGCTATCCACCGACTCTGTGGAAAACTTTGTGGAGAACCCCCCTGCATCGCGGCCAAGCCCTTATGGAATGCGGGTTGTCTTAGCTTGCCTCATTTCTAGGCAGTCGCGGAGCGGCTATATGAATCAATAACTTAGCTTCATACCTCGCGGAGCCCACGGCGCAGGGGGCATGAGGCCTGGCGGGGCTTGACGCCTTCCAGATTTGGGGATAAGTCAAGCCGCCAAGTGCAGATGTCACGGGTTGGAATGACATTCCGATGCGCTTTGTCCCCGTCCGCTGTGGACAAGTCTGTGGGCTGGCTGACGACAGCGGCGCTAAGTGCTTGATCGGCCACCGTACCGACTGGTCTGCCTGCTTTTGAGGCGGTCTCCAACTGGGCTCTGGGGGCAGTCCCCAAGAAGTGCGCGTGAGGCCGGCGGCTAAACTCGCGGCCTTTTGAGCGGGGCGACAGCGGGGCAATGGCGGATTTGACGAGGGAAAGCGGCGGGCGCGGCAAGAGCGCAGCACGCACCGGCACTTTCGAATTGAAATCGCGCCGCTTCAGCCTGCTGGGCCTGGTGCTGCACAGCGCCGACATGGCCGAGCTGGCCGCCGACTGGGCCCAGCGTGCCGGCGCTGGCGGCTTCGAGCATGAACCTGTCGTCATCGACCTGAGCCAGTTGGAGCGCGCCCCGGCCGCGGCGACTGAAGCGGTCGAAGGCCAGGCGCCGCTCGCGCTGGACGGTCCGGCGCCCGTCGACCTGAAAGCCATCGTGGAACTGCTGCGCGACAGCCAGCTGCAACCCGTGGCGGTGGCCGGTGCGACGGCCGACGAACTCGCCCTGGCCCACGCGCTGGGCCTGGCCGATGCGGCCGACGAGCCCGCGGTCGAGCGTGGCGCCGCTGCGGCAGCGCCCACCGAAGTCGTGCGCGAGGTGGTGCGCGAGATCACCGTCGAGAAGATCATCGAGAAGCCCGTTCCCGTTGCAACGCCGGCGCCGACGATGGTGGTCGACAAGCCGCTGCGCTCCGGCCAGCGCATCTATGCCAAGGGCGGCGATCTTGTCGTGCTGGCCCTCGTCAACCATGGCGCCGAAGTCATCGCCGACGGCAGCGTGCATGTCTACGCCCCGTTGCGCGGCAAGGCCATCGCCGGTGCGCGCGGCGACACGTCGGCGCGCATCTATGCCCACAGCCTGGAAGCGGAGCTGCTGTCGATTGCCGGCATCTACCGCACGACGGAGAACCCGTTGCCGCCCGAGGTGTCCGGCAAGCCGGCCCAGGTCTATCTCGATGGCGAGAAGCTGCTGATGCAGCCGCTCGCTCTCTGACGCCCCCGATTGAACTGAACGAACAGGAAAGCTCCAGATGACCAAGATCGTCGTCGTCACCTCCGGCAAGGGCGGGGTCGGCAAGACCACCACCAGCGCGAGCTTCGCCACCGGCCTCGCCATGCGCGGCCTCAAGACCTGCGTCATCGACTTCGACGTCGGCCTGCGCAACCTCGACCTCATCATGGGCGTCGAGCGCCGCGTCGTCTATGACCTCATCAACGTCGTCAACGAAGAGATCAAGCTCACGCAGGCCCTGATCAAGGACAAGCAGCTCGACAAGCTCTACATCCTGGCCGCCTCGCAGACGCGCGACAAGGATGCGCTGAAGCAGGAAGGCGTCGAGCGCGTGCTGAACGAGCTGAAGGCGATGGAGTTCGACTACATCGTCTGCGACTCGCCCGCCGGCATCGAGACCGGCGCGCTGATGGCCATGCACTACGCCGACGAGGCGCTGGTGGTGACCAACCCCGAGGTCTCGTCGGTGCGCGACAGCGACCGCATCCTGGGCATGCTGAGCAGCAAGACCAAGCGCGCCATCGAAGGCGGCGATCCGGTCAAGGAGCACCTGCTCATCACGCGCTACAACCCGAATCGCGTCGAGGGCGGCCAGATGCTGAGCCTGGACGACATCCACGAGATCCTGCGCACGCCGCTGATCGGCGTCATCCCCGAGAGCGAGAGCGTGCTGCAGGCGTCCAACCAGGGCACGCCGGCCATCCATCTGCAGGGCACCGATGTGGCCGAGGCCTACAAGGACGTGGTTGCGCGCTTCCTCGGCGAGGACAAGCCCATGCGCTTCACCGAAGCCGTGAAGCAGAACTGGTTCAAGCGCGTCTTCGGCGCCAAGTGATGGGGGCCGCGCAATGGGATTCCTGAACTTTTTCCTCGGCGAGAAGAAGAGCTCGGCCAGCGTCGCCAAGGAGCGGCTGCAGCTCATCCTCGCGCACGAGCGCAACGGCCGCAGCAGCAGCCCCGACTATCTGCCCCAGCTGCAGAAGGAGCTGGTGGCGGTCATCAGCAAATACGTGTCGATCAACCCCGACGACATCAAGGTCCACATGGAGCGCCAGGGTGACCTGGAAGTGCTCGAGGTGAAGATCGAGTTGCCCGAGGCGGCGAAATGATGCCCCTCGCTCAGCCTCGCCGCACTGGACGCGGGCGAGTCTGATCGGTCTTGCAGACCGCGCTGCGGCAGTGCCGCAGCCCTTCGGAAGGCACAAGACACCCACTGGGCGTCTTGTGTCCGGCCTCAGCCCCCGAGGGGACGGCGATGCATGCGGCATTGAGCCGCAAGCACATCGCCAAGGCGGGCCGGCTCGGGAACGGCCCGGCGCTCGGCCCGAAGTACAGGTCGCTAGTTCGCGGGCTTCGCGTTGCGCGCCTGCTCGCGCCGCATGAAGAGGTAGAGGCTCTCGACCTTGGCGCGGGCCCAGGGCGTCTTGCGCAGGAACTTCAGGCTGGATGCCACGCTCGGATCGATGCGAAAGCATTTGATCTCGATGCGTTCACCCAGCTCGCGCCAGCCGAAGTAGGCGACCAGCTCGGTCACGATGGCCTCGAGGGTGAGGCCGTGCAGGGGATCTTTGCTGCCGTTCATTCGTGCGTGAATTGACTCGCGTTCTTGCCCTTGTACTGGGCGTAGTAGCGCTTGATCTCGGCCATGTCGGCGTCCACGTCGCCGGTGGGCCTGAAGATCGGCCCGAGGCCGACGAGCTTGCGCGGGTAGTCCATGTGGGCCATGACGATGGGCAGCTTGGCCGTGACGGCGATCCAGTAGAAGCCCGTCTTCCAGTAGATGGTCTTGCTGCGCGTGCCCTCGGGCGGCACGATGAGCTGCACCGGGCCGTCGGCGGCCACCAGGGCCGCGGCCGAGGCGGCCACCAGGTTGTTGGACTGGCTGCGGTCCACCGGGATGCCGCCCAGCCAGCGCATCAGCCCGCCGAAGGGGAACTTGAAGATCGAGGCCTTGCCCATCCAGTAGGGCGTCAGGCGCAGCGCAAAGGCGGTGAACAGCGTGTAGGGCAGGTCCCAGTTGCTGGTGTGGGGCGCGGCGATGAAAACGCTCTTGCGCGCCTCGGGCGGCAGGCTGCCCTGGACGGTCCAGCCGGCCAGCCGCAGCCAGGCGATCGACAGCCCGCGCAGCACGGTGCTGACCCCGGGTGTCGTGAAGATGGTTCGGTGCATGGCCGTGATTGTCCCGTTTCAGGCCCTGACCTCCATCCGGGGCGGCACAAGAAAAGCCTTGTTGTGCCAACGACTTGCGGCTTCAGCGGTCGCGCGGGGCGGGTTCGATGGCCGCTGCGCCGCATCAGCCGCCGGACGGCGTCCACCGACCGCCCAGCGCGCGCAGCAGCGTCACGCGATTGGCCTGCTCGATCTGGCGCAGCGACACCAGGCTCTGCTGCGCGCTGGCCAGCTGGCGCTGGGCATCCAGCAGTTCCAGCTGGCTGCTGCCTCCCAGGCGATAGCTTTCCTCGGCGAACCTCAGGGTTTGGGCGGCGGCGGCGAGCTGGGCCTGCTGGGCTTCCAGGCGTTCGGCCAGCCCGTCTCGCACCGCGAGCGCATCGGCCACCTCGCGGAAGGCCGATTGCAGTGCGCCCTCGTAGTTGGCGATCGCCTGGCGGCGGCTGGCTTGGCTGGCCTCGACCTGGGCCGCGCGGGCGCCGCCGTCGAACAGCGGCAGGTCGAGCTGGGGCAGCAGGCTCCAGAAGCCGGTGCCGCTCTTGAACAAGCCGTCCAGCTCCGGGCTGCGCGTGCCGGCGCTGGCCGTCAGCGTCAGGCGCGGGAAACGCGCGGCGCGGGCGGCGCCGACGTCGAAGGCCGCGGCCTGCAGCTGCTGTTCGGCGGCGCGCAGGTCGGGGCGCTGCAGCAGCACCTCGGCCGGCAGGCCGGCGGGGACGGCGGGCAGGGCGGTCAACGCCTGCAGGTCCTGGGCCGTGGGGACCAGGTCGTCCGGCAGCGGCTGGCCAGCCAGCAGTTCGAGCTGCAGGCGCGCCTGCGTCACGGCGCTCTGGGCGCGCGTGGCCTCGCCGCGGGCGGCCTCGAAGGCGGTGCGGGCGCGGGCACTCTCCAGGCCGGAGGCCGCGCCGAGCCGGTGGCGCTGCTCGGTCAGCGAGAAGGTGCGCTGCTGGCTGTCGCGCAGCTGCTCGGCCAGGGCCAGGCGCTGCTGCTCGGCGGCCAGGGCCAGCCAGGCATTGCTGACCTCGGCGACCAGGCTCAGGCGGGCGCTGCGCTGCGTCTCCTGCTGGGCCAGATAGCGCGCCAGGGCCGCGCCTTCCAGGCTGCCGAGGCGGTTGAAGAGGTCGATCTCGTAGGCGGCCAGGCCCAGGTTGACGGCATAGCTGCTCGCCGTGGGCCCGCCGGCGGCGCGCTGGCGGCTGGCGGAGGCGCCGGCGTTGATGTCGGGGATGCGGTCGGCCTCGGTGATGCGGTGCTGCGCGCGGGCGCGCTCCACGGCCGCGGCGCTCGCGCGCAGGGGGCGGTTCTCCACCAGCGCGATGCCGACGACCTTGCGCAGCCGCTCATCCGCAAAGAAGCCGTCCCATTCGTTCGCGGTATCGGTGTCGATGTCGATGGGCGTCATGCCCAGCCGGAAGTCCTGGCGCAGCTGCGGCGTGGCCTGGCCGGTCGGAGGCACGAGGCTGCCGCAGCCGGTCAGCAGCAGGCAGGCCGAGGCCAGCAGGCTCAGGTGAAGGCGCTTCATGCCTGCACCTCCTTCACCGGCGCCGCGGGCTTGGCCTTGTCGCGCGTGAAGCGCCGCTTCACCCACAGATAGAACAGCGGCACGAAGAAGATGCCCAGCACCGTGGCGCTGGCCATGCCGCCGAGCACGCCGAAGCCGATGGCGCGCTGCGAGCCCGAACCGGCGCCGCTGGAATAGGCCAGCGGCAGCACGCCCATCATGAAGGCCAGCGACGTCATCAGGATGGGCCGCAGGCGCTGCTTGCTGGCCAGCATCACGGCTTCAGCCAGGCCCATGCCGCGGGCCAGCAGGGTCTGCGCGAACTCGACGATCAGGATGGCGTTCTTGGCCGACAGGCCCACCGTCGTCAGCAGGCCGACCTGGAAGAAGACGTCGTTGTTCTGCCCGCCCAGATGGCTGGCGATCAGCGCGCCGAAGATGCCCAGCGGCACCACCAGCATCACGCTGAAGGGCACCGACCAGCTCTCGTACAGGGCGGCCAGGCACAGGAAGATGAAGAGCACCGAGACGGCGTAGAGCAGCGGCGCCTGGTCGCCCGACAGGCGCTCCTGGTAGCTGCGGCCCGACCACTCGTAGCCTATGCCCGGCGGCATCTCGGCGAGCACCTGCTCCATGGCCTTCATGGCGGCGCCCGAGCTGACGCCCGGCGGCACGTCGGCCTGGATCTCGTAGGCCGAGCTGCCGTTGTAGCGCACCAGCTGGCGCGGGCCGTTGATCCAGCTGCTCGACGCGAAGGCGGCGAAGGACACCATCTGCCCGGCGTTGTTGCGCACGAACCAGTTGTTGATGCTGTCCGGCGCGGCGCGGTAGGCGCCTTCGCCCTGCACCAGCACGCGCTTGACGCGCCCGCGGTCGATGAAGTCGTTGACGTAGGCGCCGCCCAGCGCGATGGACATCGTCTCGTTGATGACGGTGGGCTGCACGCCGAGCACGCCGGCCTTGTGGTCGTCGATGGTGATCTGCAGCTGCGGCGTCTCGGTCAGGCTGTTGGTGCGTGTGCGGCTGAGTTCGGGGTGCTTGTTGGCCAGCTCGATGAGCTGCTCGCGAGCCTCGACCAGCTTCTCCTGGCCCAGGCCGCCGAGGTCCTGCAGGAAGAGCTGGATGCCGGCGCTGCCGCCCAGGCCGCGCACGGTCGGCGGCTGCACGATGAAGATGCTGGCGTCGCGGACGCTGCGGCCCAGCTCGCGCGTGAAGCGTTCGGCCAGCGCGCCGGCCGCCTGTTCAGGCGCCTTGCGCTCCTTCCAGTCCTGCAGGCGGATGAAGCCCTGGCCCGAGCCCTGGTCTCCGCCGGCGCCGCGCACCACGTTGTAGAACAGCACTTCCTTCTGCTCCGCCAGATAAGCCTCCAGTTGCTGCATCACCACCTCAAGCCGCTCGCTGGTCGCGCCGGGCGCCATGCGGACCTGGATCTGCAGGCCGCCCTGGTCCTCGTCGGGCAGGAAGGAGGTCGGCAGGCTCTTGTACATCCAGGCCATGCCGGCAATGACCGCCAGATAGACCGCGAAGCTGCGCACGCCGCGCCGGCTCATCCATCCGACGCCGCGCACATAGCGCTCCGTGAAGGCGTCGAAGCGGCGGTTGAAGCCGCCGAAGAACCAGTCCAGCTGCCGGCCGAAGGGCCCGCCGTGCGCCGCGTGCTCGCCCTTGTGGACGGGCTTGAGCACCGTCGCGCACAGGGCCGGCGACAGTGTCATCGCCACCAGCACCGACAGCACCATGGCGCTGACGACGGTGATGGAGAACTGCCGGTAGATGATGCCGGTCGAACCGCCGAAGAAGGCCATCGGGATGAACACCGCCGACAGCACCACGGCAATGCCGACCAGCGCGCCGGTGATCTCCTGCATGCTCTTCTTGGTCGCCTCCTTGGGCGAGAGGCCCTCCTCGCGCATCAGGCGCTCGACGTTCTCCACGACGACGATGGCGTCGTCGACGAGCAGGCCGATGGCCAGCACCAGGCCGAACATCGTCAGCGAGTTGATCGAGAAGCCCGCCACCGCGAGCACGCCGAAGGTGCCCAGCAGCACCACCGGCACGGCGATCGCCGGCACCAGCGTGGCGCGCAGGTTCTGCATGAACAGATACATGATGGCCACCACCAGCAGGATGGCCTCGATCAGCGTCTGCACCACGCCCTTGATCGACACGCTGATGAAGGGCGTCGTGTCGAAGGTGACCGTGGCCTTGTAGCCCGGCGGGAAGAAGGGCTCCAGCTCCTTGATCTTGGCCTTCACCGCGTCGCCGGTGGCCAGGGCGTTGGCGCCGCTGGCGGGAAAGATCGCGACGCCGGCGGCGGTGCGGGCGCTGGAGCGCACATTGGTCGTGTAGCTGTCGCGGCCGAGTTCGACGCGGGCCACGTCGCCCAGGCGCAGCGCCGAGCCGTCGGCCTGCACGCGGATGACGACGTTCTTGAACTCCTCCGCCGTCGTCAGCTTGGAGCGTGCCGTGATGATGGCCGTCAGGCGCTGGCCGGCCGGTGCCGGCAGGGCGCCAATCTGGCCGGCCGAGACCTCGGTGTTCTGCTGCAGCAGGGCGGTGCGGATGTCGCCGGGCACCAGGCTGTAGCGCTGCAGCTTCAGCGGATCCAGCCAGATGCGCATCGCATAGCCGGAGCCGAACACGTTGACATCGCCGACGCCCTCGACGCGGCTGATGATGTCGACCAGGGTGCTGTTCAGGTAGTCGCCCAGGTCGGAGGAACTGACCGCCGGGTCGTCGCTGGTCAGCATCATCACCATCAGGAAGTCGACGCCCGACTTGGTGACGCGCACGCCCTGGGCCTGCACCGCCTGCGGCAGCCGGCTGATGATGGACTGCACCTTGTTCTGCACCTGCACCTGGGCGGTGTCGGGGTCGGTGCCGGCAATGAAGGTCAGCGTGGTGCTGGCGAAACCGGCGGCGCTGCTCGTCGATTCGATCGACAGCAGGCCGTCGATGCCCTTCAGGCTCTGCTCGACGATCTGCGTCACCGAGTCTTCGATGGCCTTGGCGGAAGCACCCGGATAGCTGGTGTTGATGGACACGCGCGTGGGCGCGATGTCGGGATAGCGCTCCAGCGCCAGCTTGTGGATGGCGCCGGCGCCGGCCAGCATGATGACGATGGCGATGACCCAGGCAAAGATGGGCCGTTCGATGAAGAACGCGGCCATGGGTCAGGCGCCCTTGCTCGCGGCGGAGGCCGGCGCGGAGGGCGGAGCGCCCGCCTTCTCGCCCTTCTTCTTGCTGGCCGAGCCGGCCGGCACCGGCGACACCGGCTGGCCGGGCCGGGCGCGCTGCAGGCCTTCGACGATGAGCTTGTCGCCCACCTTCAACCCGCTTGTCACCAGCCACTGGTTGCCGACCGCGCGCTCCAGCACGAGGCGGCGACGCTCCGCCTTGCTGCCTTCGCCGACGACCAGGGCCGTCGCGTCACCCGTGGGCGAGCGGCTGACGCCTTGCTGCGGCACCAGGATGACGCCGCTGTCCACGCCGGCCAGCAGACGGGCGCGCACCACCATGCCGGGCAGCAGCGTGCCCTTGGGGTTGGGCACGGTCGCGCGCAGCGTCACGGCGCCGGTGCCGCGGTCCACGGTGACGCCGCTGACCTGCAGCGTGCCGGGCTGCGGGTGCTGGCTGCCGTCCTCCAGGATGAGCTTGAGCTTGCGGCTGCCGCTGTCGCCGTCGAGCTGGCGGCGCAGCGTCAGCATCTCGGCGCTGCTCTGGACGATGTCGATCTGCATCGGATCCAGCTGCTGCACGGTGGTCAGGGCCTGGGTCTGGTTGGCCGTCACCAGGGCTCCGGCGGTGACGGTCGAGATCTCCACGCGGCCGTGGATGGGCGAGGAGATGCGTGCGCGCTCCACCTGCACGCGGGCGGCGTCCAGTGCCGCCTTGGCCACGGCCACGTCGGCCTCGCCCTGCTTGAGCAGGCCGGCGCTGTCGTCGGCGGCCTGGCGGCTGATGGCGTCGGCCTTCAGCAGTTCAGCATCGCGGGCCGCCTTGCTGCGGGCCACGGCCAGCGAGGCCTCGGCCTTCTGCACGGCGGCGGCGCTGCGGGCGCGCTCGGCTTCGAAGCTGGCTGCGTCCAGCTGGTAGAGGGCTTGCCCGGCCTTGACCGTCGATCCCTCGGTGAACAGCCTTTTCAGCACGATGCCGCTCACCTGAGGGCGGATCTCGGCCATCTGGCTGGCCGCCAGGCGGCCCGGCAACTCGAGCTCCAGCGGCGCGTCCTGCGCACTGACGGTCACCACGCCCACTTCCGGCGGGCCGCCCTTGGCGGGCTCTGCCTTCTTGTCCTGGCAGGCGCCCAACAGCAACAGGGCGCCGAGGGTGGGGAGGGTGAGTAGCTTATGGAAGGTCATGTCGCCGCATGCTGGCATCGGAGGGGTGAAAGTGTCCCAGACCTTGTGCATGCCGCCGTCCGGTCGGCAAGACTTTGTTCGCCGAAATGGTGCGCAAGTCTGTGGATAAGCCTGGAGCCGGTGGTCTAAGCCCTTGTCAGGCCCGGCCAACCCACAAACTGCCCAAAAAGCTGGCAGGGCTCGCCGGGGCCGCTGCGGCTCATGCCCTGCTTTCTACCGTTGGTCGCACGCCCGCTTGCCGCCAACCGGGTCCGCCGCGATGCTGCGCGCCGTTCAAACCTCCGTTTGCAGCCATGCGCACACCCTCGATTTCCATCGCCGTCCTGCTGTCCCTGCTGATCGGTGCGGCACACGCCGGCCAGCCCGCCACGCCCGCGGCCATGGCGGCCTATGCCGAGAAGCTGCTCGACGAAAGCAAGATCAACAAGGACGGCCCCGGCGTGACCGTGCTGGTGGCGCGCGGCGACCAGCTGCTCTACAAGGGCGCGCGCGGCATGGCCAGCATCGAGCTCGGCGTGCCCCTGCAGCCCGACCAGCTGATGCGCATCGGCTCGGTCACCAAGCAGATCGCCGCCGCGGCCCTGCTCAAGCAGATCGACGAAGGCAAGGCCAAGCTGGACGATCCGCTGTCCAAGTTCCTGCCCGACTATCCCGACGGCAGCCGCATCACGCTGCGCCAGCTGCTCAACCACACGTCGGGCGTCAAGAGCTACACCGGCATCCCGGGCTATATGCACAACCAGATCCGCCGCGACCTCAGCACGGCCGAGCTGGTCAAGGAGTTCAAGGACCAGCCGGTGGACTTCCAGCCCGGCGAGAAGTGGGCCTACAACAACTCCGGCTATGTGCTGCTCGGCGCCGTCGTCGAGGCCATCTCGGGCAAGAGCTGGCATCAGTCCATCGACGAGCTGCTGCTCAAGCCCGCCCACATCAGCAGCATCCACTTCCAGGCCGGCGACAAGCTCTTCAAGGGCATGGCCCAGGGCTATACGCTGAACGCCCAGCGCGAGGTGGCACCGGCCGGCCTGCTCAGCATGACCCAGCCCCATGCCGCCGGCGCGTTGATCGCCAACACCGAAGGCCTGTGGCGCTGGAACCAGGCCCTGCACGGCGGCAAGCTGCTCAGCAAGGCCAGCTACGACGGCATGACCACGCCGGTGGCGCCGGCCGCGGCCCACCGCTATGGCTACGGCCTCTTCACGGGCACCCTGCGTGGCCAGCCCATGCTCTTCCATGGCGGCGGCATCCATGGCTTCGTGTCGGTCCTGAACTACCTGCCGCAGAGCCAGACCACCGTCGTCATCCTGCGCAACAGCGACGGCCCCGGCCTCGCCATGGAGACCGTGTCGCGCAAGCTGGCGGCCTTTGCCATCGGCGAGCCCTTTGCCGATCCCAAGCCGGTGGCCGTGCCGGCCGAGCAGCTCAAGGCGGCCGAGGGCGTCTATGTTCGGGACCAGCAGACCCGCACCCTGCGCGTGAAGGATGGCGCGCTGACCAACCAGCGCAGCGGTGGCGGCGTGGGCCCGCTGATCGCGCTGGGCGAGGATCGCTTCGCCATTCCTGAGCAATTGACGACGATGAAGCTGGAGCGGGGTGCCGATGGTCGCGTCAACGCCGTGCAGGTTTTCAACCAGGGTGAGCCCGAGGGCGAGCGCTGGACCCGCCGTGGCGACCTGCCGGCCGATCGCGTCTACCAGCCCTTGGCCCCGGCGCAGCAGCAGGCCCTGGTGGGCGACTACACCTCGCCCCAGTTGTCCGTGCGCGTCTTCGTCGACGACAAGGGCCGGCTGATGGGCCAGGCGCCGGGCCAGCCGGCGTTTGAGCTCAAGGCCCAGGCGCCGCGCCAGCTCTATGTGGCCGAGGTCGACGCCGTGCTCGATTTCAGCGCCGAGGAAGGCAAGGCGGCGTCGCTGACCCTGACCCAGGGCGGCCAGAAGCTGCTCATGCAGCGCAGACATTGAAGCCCCTCGTCCAAGGAGTACCTTAGCCGGTCGCCCGAGGGGACGGCGATGCTTGCCGGTTCGACCGGCAAGCACATCGCCAGAGCGGGCCGGCTAGGGGCGGCCCGTCGCTCGGCCCGCCGGTTTCAAATCGGGTATCGCAGCGTCACGTCGCTGCGCGGCTCCGCCACGCAGGGCAGGATGAAGCCCTCCGCCTTCTCTTCATAGGACAGGCCGGGCCATTCGATGCGGTGCTCGATCCGCCCCGCTTCGAGGTGGGAGAGGCAGGTGCGGCAGGTGCCCGTGCGGCAGGACCAGGGCAGTTCGACGCCGGCGGCCAGGCCGGCCAGCAGCAGGGTCTGGTCGGCCGCGGCGGGGAACTGTTCACCGCCGGGGAGTAGCGTCACTCTAAATGTCTCGGACATGACCGCCATCATGCCGTCCCGCCCCTAATATGGCGTCGCCGGCTCGCAAGGCCGGCAGCGTTCTCAGGGCGGGGCGGAATTCCCCACCGGCGGTATGTGCGCAAGCACGAGCCCGCGAGCGCCTTCACCGCGCAAGCGACGAAGGGTCAGCAGACCTGGTGCGATGCCAGGGCCGACGGTCACAGTCCGGATGAAAGAGATCGCGTCGTGTCGGCGCCTTTCCATGCAAGCGGAAGGGCGCTGCTGCTGCGTGCGCTTGCCCTGATTCTGGAAAAACCGTCTTTCAAGAGGACACCATGAATCAGACCCTCAACCCCACATTCAACCTGTCCCGCCTGCCGCGCGTGGCCATCCTGGCCGCCAGCTGGCACAAGGACATCGTCGGCGTCGCCGTGGCGGCCATTCGCAGCGAGTTTGGCCGATGTCGAATCCCTGCCGAGCAGGTCACCGTCATCGATGTGCCGGGCGCTTTCGAGATTCCGCTGCATGCCCAGCGCCTGGCGCGCAGCGGCCGCTTCGATGCCGTCATCGCCTGCGGCCTGGTCGTGGACGGCGGCATCTACCGCCATGACTTCGTCGCCCAGACCGTCATCCAGGCGCTGATGGACGTGCAGCTGTCCACCGACGTGCCGGTCTTCTCCGCCGTGCTGACGCCGCATCACTTCCACGAGCATGGCGAGCACAAGCGCTTCTTTGCCGAGCACTTCTCCACCAAGGGCGTGGAGGTGGCCCGCGCCTGCCTCGCGACAATAGCGAGCCTGGAGCAGCTGGAAACGCTGCCCGCCTGACCTCGCACCGCGCGGCGCTCACCCGGGCGCCGTGCCTTTTGAACCGCACCATGCTTGCCGCCCGCTACCTCGCCGGCTATCCCGCTGAACTGATCGTCCAGGCCGAACAGCTGCGCCTGGAAGGCCGCCTGGCCGACCACCTGGCCCGACGCCTGCCCGAACGCCATGAGGTGCGCAGCGACACCGCCCTGTTCGACCATGTGCAGGAACTGAAGAACCGCCACATGCGCAATGCCGGCCCGCTGCAATACGTGGGCTTCGACGCCAAGCTGCGCGTGCTGCAGCAGGCCCTGGGCACCCACACCCGCCGCACCCAGGTGCAGGGCGCCAAGCTCAAGACCCGCCGCGAGATCCGCGTCGCCACGCTGTTCAAGGAGGCGCCGGCCGCGCTGCTCAACATGATCGTCGTGCACGAGCTGGCTCATCTGCGCGAGCTGGAGCACAACAAGGCCTTCTACCAGCTCTGCCAGCACATGGAGCCGGACTACTTCCAGCTGGAGTTCGATCTGCGGCTGTATCTGATGCACCTCGAGGAGAGCAAGTGATCCTCCTCGCCCCGATGGAAGGCCTGCTCGACCACATCCTGCGCGATGTGCTGACCCGTGTCGGCGGCGTGGACCGCTGCGTGAGCGAGTTCATCCGCGTGACCGACCAGTTGCTGCCCAAGCGTGTCTTCACGCGCATCGTGCCCGAGCTGCACAACGGCGGCCGCACGCTGGCCGGCGTGCCCGTGCACCCGCAGCTGCTGGGGTCGGACGTCACTTGCCTGGCCGAGAACGCGGCGCGTCTCGCGGAGCTCAGGCCCGAGGGTATCGACCTGAATTTCGGCTGCCCGGCCAAGTGCGTGAACCGCCACCGCGGCGGCGCTGTGCTGCTGGACGAGCCCGAGCTCATCCATGAGATCGTGTCGGCGGTGCGCCGTGCGGTGCCGATGGATGTGATGGTCTCGGCCAAGATGCGCCTGGGCTATATGGACAGCAGCAAGACGCTGGACGTTGCCCGCGCCATCCATGCGGCCGGTGCCCAGGAGATCGTCGTCCACGCCCGCACCAAGGCCGATGGCTACAAGCCGCCGGCCTATTGGGAGCGCATCGCCGAAGTGCGCGAGGCGGTGCCCCTGACGATCATCGCCAACGGCGAGATCTGGACCGTCGAGCACGCCGAACTCGCGCGCGAGCGCAGCGGCTGCGAACACCTGATGCTGGGCCGTGGCATGGTGGCCGACCCCGGCCTGGCATTGCGGGTGGCGGGTTCGCGAAGCACTTGCCTGCCATGGGCCGAGCTGCTGCCGCTGATGCAGGTCTTCTTCGACCAGGTGCGTGCCACCGTCGCCGCCAGGCACCAGGGCGGCCGCCTCAAGCAATGGCTGCACTATCTGAAGCGCGCCTATCCGGAGGCCGAGGCGGCGTATGCCGAGCTGCGCACCGTCAACGACCCGGATGAGCTGGCGCGGCGCCTCTTCGCCTAGTACTGCAGCTTGGGATACCAGTCCGTGCCGCGCCCCTCGGGCGTCAGGTCCAGGATGGACCACAGCGAGGCGATGTCGGGCGCGTCGCGCGGATCCTGGCCGGGGTCGGCCATCTCGCGCGTCATTGCGCTGGACCAGAACAGCCTCACCTCGTCGCCATCGCGCTTGAATACGGCCAGGGCCGGGTTCTCGCTGCCGTCGGGGTTGAGCAGGCCGAGGTCGCTGGCGTAGTCGTCGCCCAGCGTCTGCACGAAGTTCAGGTCGCGCCAGCCGCGCTGCTGGGCAAAGGCGTACTGCCGCTCGACCGGCGAGCGCCCGAGGATCTTCAGCGCCACGCGCTGCTTGATGTCGGCCGCATTGCCGTTCACGGCGCCCAGCCAGTTGGTGCACATCGGGCAGGGCCGCTCGCGCTGCGGGCCGTACATCCAGAAATAGGTGACCAGGGCGTCCTTGCTGCCGAAGAGCTCGGCCAGGCTGACCTCGAAGCCCTGCTCGTCCTTGAAGCGGTAGGGCTTCTTGATGACGGGGCCGGGCGGCAGCGCGCGCCGCTGCTCGGCCACCCGGGTCATGTGGCGGCGGAACTCGATCTCCTCGGCCAGCAGGGCCTTGCGCGCCTGCAGGTATTGCGCCGAGGCGCCGGGGAAGGGGATATTGGCCTTCTCGGCCAGCTGGGCGGTGGGGGTGAGCGGGGCCATTGCGGTCTTTCGGTATTGCCGAAAAAGCCTAACTCCTATGTCCGCCGGCATCCCCCTCCAGTCGTAACAGATTGCCCGGCGATCAGCCCGGCAGCTTGGTGATGCGCAGATAGGGCTTGGGGGCCTTCCAGCCCTGCGGGAACAGGGTCTTGGCGTCTTCGTCGGAGACCGAGCCGGCGATGATGACGTCGTCGCCCTTCTTCCAGTTCACCGGCGTGGCGACCTTGTGCTTGGCGGTCAGCTGCATGCTGTCCAGCACGCGCAGGATCTCGTCGAAGTTGCGGCCCGTCGTCATCGGGTAGGTCAGCATCAGCTTGATGCGCTTGTCCGGGCCGACGATGAAGACCGAACGCACCGTGGCGTTGGTGGCGGCGGTGCGTCCCTCGGACGTGCCCTCGATGTCGGCCGGCAGCATGTTGTAGAGCTTGGCGACGGCCAGGTCATGGTCGCCAATCATGGGGTACTTGGGCAGATGGCCCTGCGTCTCCTCGATGTCGGCGGCCCAGCGGTGGTGGTTGTCCACGGGGTCGACCGACAGGCCGATCAGCTTGGCATTGCGCTGCGTGAACTCGGGCTCGATCTTGGCCATATAGCCCAGCTCGGTCGTGCACACCGGCGTGAAGTCCTTGGGGTGGGAGAACAGCACGGCCCACTGGTCGCCGATCCAGTCGTGGAACTTGATCTCGCCTTGCGTGGTCTGGGCGGTGAAGTCGGGGGCGATGTCATTGATGCGCAGGGACATGGGGCTCTCCATGGGTGGCCGGGGGAAGGAGGGGATCATAGGAACGAAGCAAGGTCCTGTTGCGCATGAGCTTGTTCGGGAAATATCTATGCCGCGGCGCCGAACGACGCACGGTAAGCCCGCGGCGCCAGGCCCAGCCGGGCCTGGAAGTGATGGCGCAGCGCCTGCACGCTGCCAAAGCCGGCTTCGGCCGCGACGCGCTCGACGGGCAGGGCGCTGGCCTCCAGCAGGCGCTGCGCCTCGGCCACGCGTTCGGCGATCAGCCAGTCGCCCGGTGACTGCCCGGTGGCCTCGCTGAAGCGGCGCAGGAGGGTGCGCGGGCTCATGGCGGCCGCCTCGGCCATGCGCTCCACCGTCCAGGGCGCGCGCAGGTCGGCGCGCACCTGCTCCAGCACGCCGGCCAGGCGATGGGCGCGGTCGGCCGGCACGGGCCTCTCGATGAACTGGGCCTGGCCGCCGCTGCGGTGGGCCGGCATGACGAGGCGGCGCGCGACGCTGTTGGCCGCCTCGATGCCGAAGTCGCTGCGCACGATGTGCAGCATCAGATCGATGCCGGCGGCGCTGCCGGCCGAGGTCAGCACGCGGTCCTCCTCCACATAGAGGACGCTGGCATCGACCTCGATGGCCGGGTGGCGCCCGCGCAGCTTGTCGGCATAGCGCCAGTGCGTCGCCGCGCGGCGGCCGTCCAGCAGGCCGGTGGCCGCCATCACAAAGGCGCCCGAGCAGATGGAGGCCAGGCGCGCACCGCGCTGCCAGGCCTGGCGCAGGCGTTGGGCGAAGGCTTCCGGCACGGGCGCGTCGGCGCCCTTCCAGCCGGCCATGACGATGAGGTCGGCGCGGTCCAGCAGTTCCAGGCCCCCGTCGGTTGTGACCTTGAGGCCGCCATGCGCGCGCAGCGGTCCGGGCTCGATGGCGGCGCTGGCGAAGCGGTACCAGCCCGGGCCCATCTCGGGCCGCGACAGGCCGAAGATTTCCGCCGCGATGGCGAACTCGAAGGTGCACAGGCCGTCGTAGACCGGCGCCACCACCAGCGGGCCGGCGGTGTTTGGCGTGATCTTGTCGATACTCGTCATGGGCGCCAATTGTGGGCCAGGGCGGGCGCCGCGACCATGGCGCATCTTTCAACCGGAGCCCACCATGCCCTCCCATGTGTCTGCTGTTCCCGCCGCCCCGTCCGCCGAAGCCGAGGCCCATTTCGCTGCCGAATTCAGCTTCGAGGCCGACTGCTGGGATGTGCACGACGCTTTCAGCCGCGGCGAAGTCGACTTCGTGCTGCTGGACGTCCGTTCGGCCGAGCTCTATGCCCTCGGCCATGTGCCCGGCGCCATTCACTTCCCGCACGGCAAGCTGGTCGAGAGCAAGCTCGCCGCCTGGCCGATGGACACCCTCTTCGTCACCTATTGCGCCGGCCCGCACTGCAACGGCGCTGCCCGTGGCGCTCTGCGCTTGGCGAGGCTGGGCCGGCCGGTGAAGATCATGGCCGGCGGCCTGACCGGCTGGGTGGATGAAGGCTTCGAGCTGGCCCAGGAGGCCCCGGCTGCCTGAGCGGCGCCGCTAGCATGCAGGGATGAAAAAACTTGTCTGTCCGATCGCCTGCGTCTTCATGACGGGCGCGGTCATGGCGTTGTCCACCGCCCCTTCGCCGCCATCGCCGCCATCGCCGACCCTCGAGCGACTCACGGCCGATCCGCCGTTGGCAGGCCGCCTGCCGCGTCAGGCAGAAGTGTCGCCCGGTGGGCAGTGGGTCAGCTTCCTGCGGCCCTCGCAGGCCGACAGCGAAGTGCTGGAGCTGTGGGCGCAGCCGGCGGCCGGCGGCGAGCCGCGCAAGCTGGTGGCTGCCTCCGATCTGCTCGGCGGCGCGGAGCAAAAGCTCTCCGAGGCCGAGAAGATGGCGCTGGAGCGGCAGCGCATCAGCCAGCGCGGCATCACCAGCTACCAGTGGTGTGGCGGCGATGACAGCGCGTTGCTGTTCCCGTTGTCTGGCGACCTCTACGTCGTGCGCCTCGCTGCCACCGGCCCGCTGGCACAACGCTTGACGCAGACACCCGATGCCCCCAAGCAGAACCCGCGCTGCGCCCCTGACGGCCGAAGTCTGGCCTATGTGCAGGGCGGCAACCTCGTGGTGCTGCCACTGAAGGCGGGGGCGGCCCCGCGCCCGCTCACGCGCGACGGAAGCGCCACGCTGGGCTGGGGCCTGGCCGAGTTCATCGCGGCCGAGGAACTCGGCCGCCAGCGTGGGTTCTGGTGGTCCAAGGACAGCAAGTCGCTGCTGGCCCTGCGCGTCGACGAGTCCGGCGTGGCCGTCAAGACGCGGGCGCAGATCTTTGCCGACCGCACGGCCATGACCGAGCAGCGCTACCCCGCCGCCGGTGAAGCCAATGCCAAGGTCAGCGCCTTCGTCATCGACGCGGCCACGGGGCGGCAACAGGCGCTGCCCTTGCCCACGGGCGCGGAGTACATCGCGCGCGCCGGATGGTTTGGCGACGGCACGCCCTGGCTGCAATGGTTCGACCGGGCGCAAACCCGGCTCACGCTGACCGAATACAAGACCGGCGCCGCTCCACGCGACGTCACCGTGGAGACCGACCCGGCCTGGGTCGAGGTTCACGACGATCTGATGGAGACACCGCGCGGCCTGTTGTGGTCCAGCGAGGCCAGCGGGCGGCGGCAACTGCTGCTGATCGACCGCGCGAGCGGCCGGCGCACGCCGCTGTCGCAGATGCCCGAGGCGGTGGCCCACGCCGTCTGCGCCAACGAGGGGGGCGTCGTGTTCGCCGCGGCAACGGACTGGGGGCGCGGCCAGGAGCTCTACCGCATCTCGCTGGCCGGTGGCCGTGAGGAGGCCCTGCCGGGGGCCGGCGAACGCCAGTGGCGCGACGCCAAGGCCGATGCCGGCTGCAACCGGCTGCTGGTGACGCGCTCGGCCTGGGGGCAGCCCCCTCAGCTGGAGTTGCGCAGCCTGGGTGGTGGCGCCGCCATCGCGCTGACCGGCGACGCTCCCGACAAGGCACTCGCCACCTTTGCAAACACACCGGACCCGCTGGCGCTGGTCGCAGCAGACGGCCGCACGCCGCTGAACGCCTTCTTCTTCGCGCCTCGGCGTCAAGGCGGCAAGCATCCGGTGATCGTGATGGCCTATGGCGGCCCGGGGTCCGCCACGGTCAACTGGGGCTGGGGCCGTGACATGCCGTTGATTGCCTACTGGCAGCATCGCGGCTATGGCGTGCTGACGCTGGACACGCGCGGCATGCAGCACCGTGACCGCGACTTCACCCGCGCTCACCACCGCGCTTTCGGCCAGGTCGAGGTGGCCGACCTCTTCGCCGCCGTGCGCCAGTTGCCTGCGCGCATCCCCAGCGTCGACGCTATGCGCATAGGCTTCTTCGGCTGGAGCTATGGCGGCTTCCTCGGCGCCCGCGCCATGCTGGATGCCGACACGCCCTTCGCCGCCGCTGTCGCCGTGGCGCCGGTGACCGACTGGACGCTCTACGACACGGCCTATACCGAGCGCTACCTCGGCATGCCGGAAGGCGGCAAGGCGGCCACCTATGCCAGCGCCAATCTGCCGACCCGCGCCGCGCTGCTGTCCAAGCCCTTGTTGCTGGTTCACGGCACGGCCGACGACAACGTGCTGTTCGAGCACACGCTGCGTCTCGTCGAAGCCCTGCAGACGGCCGGCAAGACGTTCGACCTGCAGATCTATCCCGGCAAGGCCCATGGCATTGCCGGCCGCGCGGCGCGGCTGCACCTGTATCGCACCATGGATGCCTTCTTCGAGCGGACGTTGAAGTGAGCCCCTCGCCCAGTCTTGCCGCGCTGAATGCGGGCAAACCCGGTCGGTCTCCCCAGGGGACGGCGCTGCTTGCGGCATCGAGCCGCAAGCACATCGCCCTGCGGGCCGGCTAGGGGCGGCCCGTCGCTCGGCCCGGAATATCTGAATTCAAATTTGACCCATGACCCTCGTCTATTCCACCGATGTCGGCCGCGTCTGCCCCGGCTGCGGCCAGCCCGTGGCGCAATGCAGTTGCAAGGCCAAGGTCCGCCCGGCGGGGGACGGCATCGTGCGCGTCAGCCGCGAGACGGCGGGCCGCAAGGGCAAGGGCGTCACCGTCATCAAGGGCCTGCCGCTGGACGACGCGGCGCTGACCGCTTTGGCCAAGCAGCTCAAGGCCGTCTGCGGCAGTGGTGGCACGGTCAAGGACGGTGTCGTCGAGATCCAGGGCGATCACCTCGACAAGGCGCTGGCCTGGCTGAAGGCGCGGCCGGAGGGCTGGACGGTCAAGCGCGCTGGCGGCTGAGCCCGTGATCCGCTTCGGCCCCTGGAGCACCACGCTGGGCCTGGGGGCGCTGTTCGCCCTGGCCGTGGCCGCGGCCCTGATCGCCCCGGCGGCCCAGCGCCGCGCCAACCGCTGGGTGGCCGCGCTGCTGGCCGTCATGGCGCTGAAGCTGACGCCCTACGTCATCGGCTATGCCGGCTTCTACGACGCCTGGCCCTGGCTGAGCTTCGCGCCCCTGGACCATGAGCTGGCCCTCGGGCCCCTGCTGTGGCTGCATGTGCAGCAGCGCACGCGTGCCCAGCTGCCGCGCGGCTGGGCCTGGCATCTGCTGCCGGCCGCGCTGATCGCCCTCTACTTCGCGATCTGCTTCGTGCAGCCCCTGGCCTGGAAGGACCACTGGAACGACACGGTCCACGCCCGCTTCATTGCGCCGGTGCTGACCTGGGCCGGCCTGGTTTCGCTGGCCGTCTACCTGGCCCTGGCCTGGCGCCGGCATCGCGACTTCCAGGCCTGGCTGGGCCAGCATGTCAGCAACGCCGACGAGCACCGCTACAGCGGCCTGGCCGGCACCCTGGCCGCCCTGGGCCTGCTGCTGGCCGTCAGCCTGCCCTACGAGGCCGCGACGGCGGTCTGGCGGCTCAACTATTTCGACCGCTTCGGCCTCTACCTCGCGCTGACCGTTCTCGTCTTCGCCCTGGGCCTGGAGGCCTGGCGCCATGCCGGGCAGCGCCATCCGCTGCAGCCGGATGCGGCGCCGCCAGAGCCGCCCGCGCCGCGCCCACCGCCCGACTGGGCTGCGCTGGGAGCGAGCTGGCGCGAGCGCGCCGAGGCCGAAGCCTGGTTCCGCGACCCGGAGCTGAGCCTGGACAGCCTGGCCCGGCTGCTGGGCACCAACAGCAACTACCTGTCGCGGGCCTTCAATGAGGGCCTGGGCCAGGGCTTTGCGGAGGTCATCGGCGGCCTGCGCGTGGCCTGGCTGCAGCAGCGCCTGGCCGCCGGGTCGGATGAGGACCTGCTCGACCTGGCCCTGCAGGCCGGCTTCAGCTCCAAGACCAGCTTCAACCGCGTCTTCAAGGCCTGCACCGGCATGACGCCGTCGGCCTGGCGGCGTGCCAAATCCTGAAAAGCTGAAGATCCACGCGGACTTGTGCTGATCTGGGGCGCGTGCGGGCGCGGCTGCGGCGAGGCTGGGCGGCATGAAAAACCTGCTGCTCGCCCTCGGCCTGGCCTGGGCACTCGGTGTCGCCCAGGCCAGCCCCGAACTCAGCGCCGACCAGGCCCGCCGCGACCTGCGCATCCTGCAGCGGGCGCTGACCGAGCTGCATCCCGGCCTCTACCGCTACGCCGCGCCGGCGCAGATCGAGGCCGGCTTCGCGGCCGCCCAGGCCGAGGTGGCGAATGGCGCCAGCCGCGGCCAGCTCTATCTGCTGGCCACGCGCCTGGCCGCCGCCGTGCGCTGTGGACACACCTGGACCAACCCTGCCAACCAGCCGCCGGCCGTGCGGGAGATGCTGGGCCGCCGGACACTGCCCCTGGTGCTGCGCTTCGTCGAGGGCCGCATCCTTGTCGTGGCCAGTGCCAGCCCGGCGGTGCCGGCGGGCAGCGAGCTGCTGGCCATCGAGGGCCTGACGCCGGCCGAGATTGCCGCCGTCCTGTTGCCCTATCTGCGCGCCGACGGCGGCAGCGACGGCAAGCGCCTGGCCCAGCTGGACGATGACGCCAATGGCGGCGCGATGCAGCGCCTCTTCCCGCTGCTGTTTTCGCCCGGGCCCGAGGGCTGGCGGCTGAAGCTGGCGGATGGGCGGGAGGTGAGGGCGGCGGTGCTGACGGCCGCAGAGCGCGAGCAGGCGCTGCGGGCCACGGGCTGGCGTGAACCCGACCGCGGCTGGCGGCTGCGCATCGAAGACGGCATCGCCGTGCTGACCCTGCCCAGCTTCGCCTTCTGGGATCGCCAATTCGACGGCGCTGCCTTCCTGGAGCGCAGCTTTGCCGAGCTGGCCGAGCGTGGCATCGCCCGCCTCGTCATCGACCTGCGTGACAACGAAGGCGGCGACGACGCCCTGGGCCGGGCCCTGCTCAGCCATCTGATCGCCCGGCCCTTCACCCAGCCCGGCGGCCGCCGCGAGTCGGCTTATGAGCGCGTGCCCTATGTGCTGGCGCGCCATCTCGACACCTGGGACTTCGGCTTCTTCGACCGCACCGGCCAGGTCACGAAGACGGCAGGCCGCAACTGGGCGATGCCGGATGCACCGCCGCGCGTCATCGAGCCCTCGGCACGCCCCTTCGCGGGGCGCGTCGTCGCCCTGGTCGGCCCCCACAACAGCTCGGCCGGCTATCTGCTGGCGCGCGACCTCCAGGCCAGCGGCGCGGCCACGCTGCTGGGCCGGCCCACCGGCGGCAATCGGCGCGGGCTGAACGGCGGGCAGCTGGCCTGGCTGACGCTGCCGGCCTCCGGCGTGGCTGTGGACATCCCGCTGGTGGCGAACTTCGCGCCCGGCGATCCGCCGGATGCGGGCGTTCAACCCGATGTGCAGGTGGTGCCGCGCTGGGGAGAAGTAGACGCCGAACTCTCGGCTGCGCTGAAGCTGCTGCAAGGCGAGCCGCGACAATCGGGCCGATGACCGATACCGCCTTCGACCGCCTGCCCCTCAGCCCCGCCATGCTGGCCAACCTCGGCCAGCTCGGCTACGCGCAGATGACGCCCATCCAGGCCGCCAGCCTGCCGCTGGCCCTGGCTGGCAAGGACGTCATCGGCGAGGCCCAGACCGGCTCGGGCAAGACGGCGGCCTTTGCCGTTGCGCTGCTGCATCGCTTGAAGGCCGACCTGCCGCGCGTGCAATCCCTGGTGCTCTGTCCCACCCGCGAGCTGGCCGACCAGGTCACCCAGGAGATCCGCCGCCTGGCCCGCGCGGCCGACAACATCAAGGTGCTGAGCCTGTGCGGCGGCAATCCGATGAAGCCGCAGATGGAAAGCCTGTCCTTCGGCGCGCACGTCGTCGTCGGCACGCCGGGCCGGCTGATCGACCATCTGGAGCGCGGTTCGCTCGACCTGGCGGCCCTGAACACCCTGGTGCTGGACGAGGCCGACCGCATGCTGGACATGGGCTTCCTGGACGACATCAAAGCGATTGCCAAGCGAGCGCCCGCCAACCGGCAAACTCTGCTGTTCTCTGCCACCTTCCCGGAGGGTGTCAACGACATCGCCGCCAAGTTCATGCGCGACCCGCAGACGGTCCAGGTCGCCGGCTCGACCAGCGCGGCGGCCTCCACCATCCGCCAGATCGCCTACGAAGTGGGCGAGGGCGAGCGCCTGGATGCCGTGCCCCGCCTGCTGCGCGCCTTCCGGCCCGAGTCGACCATCGCCTTCTGCAACACCAAGCAGCAGTGCCGCGACCTGGAGGCCGTGCTGGCCGCCCAGGGCTTCGTTGCCCTGGCCCTGCATGGCGACCTGGAGCAGCGCGACCGCGACCAGGTGCTGATCCAGTTCGCCAACCGCAGCGCCTCGGTGCTGGTGGCCACCGACGTGGCCGCCCGCGGCCTGGACATCGCGAATCTCGCCTGCGTCATCAATGTCGACATCAGCGCCGACGTCGAGCAGCATGTGCACCGCATCGGCCGCACCGGCCGCGCGGGGGCGGAGGGCCTGGCCCTGAGCCTGGCCAGCCTGGACGAGATGGGCCGCATCGGCCGCATCGAGCAGCTGCAGGGCGCCGAGTTCAAGTGGCAGCCGCTGGCCGACGTCAAGGACGCGCGCGGCGGCCCGCTGCTGCCGGCCATGGACACGCTGCAGATCCTGGGCGGCCGCAAGGAGAAGATCCGCCCCGGCGACATCCTCGGCGCGCTGACCGGCGAGGCGGGTTTCGCGGGCACGCAGATCGGCAAGATCAACGTGACCGACTTCCACAGCTATGTGGCCGTGGAGAGAAGCATCGCCAAGGAAGCGGTGAAGCGGCTGTCGCTGGGCAAGCTCAAGGGCCGCAAGGTCAAGGTCCGCCGCATGGCCGACCTTGAGTGAGCGGAACTAGTTGAGCCCCTGCTTGGCCCTTTCCCGGGCCATGTAGTTGTTGTGCGCCTGGTCGCGCTCGCGCTGCACGCGAGCCTCGCGGGTCTCCCAGTCGCCGCAGCTGAAATAGGAGCCGCCGAACAGCCAGCCCATCAGGCTGGAGCCGTCAACGGCCTTGCCTTCGCCGGCCGTGCAGACCATGGCGGCCTTGGAGCCGCTCTGTTCGGCCAGGGCCTCCTGCACGAGCATGGAGCGCGACATCAGCACCGAAGCCGGCATGGCGACGGCCAGCAGCACGCCACCGATGACAAAACCCTTGGTCCAGCGCGGCAGGGCGTTGGCGGCGGGCGCCGGCGCCGCGGCCGTGCGCGCCGGCGTGGGCTGCGGCCGGGGAAAGGGCACGGTGGCCGTGAAGCTCGTCGCCTCGGTGGCCGTGCTGTCGCCGGGGCGCCGGCCGCCGCCGGTGCCGCTGAGCAGCCGCGGCTGGGCGGAACGGGTGGGCGAGGAGGTCGTGGTCGGCATGACTTCGGAATGCTAGAAAGCCCCCGCTGCCCGGGCTGTGAGCAATTGCAAGCGCGGCACCCGGCCATCCGGCATTTGTGCAGGAAGTCACGAATCGGTTAGGCTGGCCTAACGCGCTGAACCAGGGTTGTCAGCGGTGCCCGCCAAGATGCAAAGAAGAAGACTGCTGCAGGGACTGCCCGCGCTGCTTGCCGCCGCGGCCGGGCCAGCGCACGCCCAGGAGCTGACGCTGACGCTGCGCTCGCCGGACAGCGAGACCGATCTGCGCAACGCCTACAACCGCGATGCAGTGCAGCTCGCCTTGGAGAAGACGCGCGCCACCGACGGCCCCTACCGCCTGCAGCTGTCCGCGCCCATGAACAAGCGCCGCGCGCTGCTGGAGGCTGCCCAGCAGTCCGTGCCCAATTTCCTGCTCGTCACCGGGCCCGAGACCGGGCGTGCCGCCGGGCTCGTGCCGGTGCTGTTTCCCATCCATCTCGGTGTGAGCCGCTACCGCGTCTGCTTCGTGCATGCGTCCAGCCGCGCACTGCTGCGCGAGGCCGAGACGGTGAGCGCCGTGGCCCGGCTGCGCCATGTGCAGGGCCGCGGCTGGGCGGATGCCGACATCCTGCGCGCCAACGGCTTCACGGTGGCCGAGATCAGCACCTACGAGGCGCTGTTCCAGATGGTCGCCCTGGGCCGCGCCGACGCCTTCTGCCGCAGCGTGCTGGAGGTGGGCGAGGAAGTGAAGGCGCATGCCGGGCTCAAGGGCCTGGCCCTGGACGACAGCGTGCTGCTGGCCTACGACCTGCCGCAGTACATCTACACCCATCCCGGCAATCATGTGGCCATCGAGCGCATCGCCCGGGGCCTGCGCATGGCCTACGCCGACGGTTCCCTGCAGGCCCTGCTGCGCCAGCATTTGCAGCCTTCGCTGGCCCTGCTCAATCTGCCGCAGCGCCGGCTGATGACGCTGAACGTGCCCGGCGCCGCCATCGTCGAGATGAACGACCGGCCCTTCCAGGTCGACGTGCTGCGTGCGCCGCCGCGTTAGGAGCTGAAACGGGCGTGACATGTTGGCGCCTGGGCAGGCAACTGCGGGGGGCGGCGAGCGCGGCTGCGACCTTTTCACGCGCAACGGGGGCATGCGGCGCCTAGTCTGCAATCAAGACGAGGTGCCCCATGAACTCACGCCCCATGCCCCTGATGTGTGACAACTACGAGCTGCGTTTCGAGTCCCTGTTCCAGGCCGGCCGCGCTCTCGCCTTCCCCTGCGATGCACAGGGCGGCGTGCGGCTGGACTCGCTGAGCGACAGGGCGCGGCAGAACTATCTGTTCGCCCGCGCCGTGGTCGGCCGCGAATACGCCACACCCATCGTGCTGCGCTGCGGCGGCGCCCGCGATTGATGACGCTGGCGCACCAGTGAATTGCGCCGGGCGGGCTTTCGCAGCGCACGGCCCAGGCCCAAGATGCGGCCATCGTGAAGCGCCGCGAGGAATGACGCCATGCCTGCCACTGCCCGACCGCCCAAGCAAAAGACCGCCACCACGTCGGCGATGCTGCGCTGGTTTCGCGGCGAGGCCACGCCCGCGCGGCCCCTGGCAGCCGCACCCGGGCCGGAGGCCCGGCGCCTCGCGGCCCTGTCCCACTACGACATCCTCGACACCGAGGCCGAGCCGCAGTTCGACCTGATCGCCCGCCTGGCCAGCGAACTGACCGGCAGCCCGGTGGCTGTCATCAACCTGGTCGCCAACGACCGCGTCTGGACCAAGGCCTCGGTGGGCGTGCCGCGCGGCGACATGGGCCGGGACCAGGCCTATTGCTCACTCGTCATCGATGCGCCCGGGGGCCTGCACATCGCCGACCTGCGTGCCGACGCGCGCACCCGTGACCTGCCCCTGACTCGGGACAAGGGCTACATCATGTACAGCGGCGTGCCGCTGTGCGCTTCCTGCGGCGCACCCATCGGCACGCTGGCCGTGCTGGACACCATCCCGCGCCGCCTGACCGACAGACAGCTCGACTGGCTGGCGCAACTCGCGCAGCAGGCCATGGCCCTGCTGGAGCTGCGCCGCAAGCAGCGCGAGCTGCAGCAGGCCCAGGCCGAACTGCAGCGCCTGGCCCATACGGATGCACTGACCGGCCTGCTGAACCGTCGCGCCTGGGACGAGGCCAACACGCTGGAAGGCGAACGCGAGAAGCGCTGGGGCGAGGGCCATGCCGTCATCGCGCTGGACCTGGACCACTTCAAGAAGGTCAACGACAGCCACGGCCATGCCGCCGGCGACGCGGTGCTGAAGGCCGTCGGCGGCCTGCTGGCCCAGAGCTTTCGCAAGCTGGACTCGGTGGCCCGCATCGGCGGCGAGGAGTTCGGCGTGCTGCTGCCGCACACGCCGGCGGCCGACGCGGCCCAACTGGCCGGCGAGCTGCGCGCCGCCATCGAGGCGCTGCGCATCCCCGTCGGCGAACTGGAACTGCGCATCACGGCCAGCATAGGCGTGGCCCACAGCAGCGAAGCCGCCGACGCCCAGGCCCTGGCCGATGCGCGCAGCTACGCCGCCAAGCGCGGCGGGCGCAACCGCGTCGTCAGCAGCGGCGGCGGGGCGAGCCTGCTGGCTGCTTGAGTCCTATTTGGCGAAGCTGTCCTTCAGCCCGGTGATCTTGTTGAACACGGGCTTGTCCGCGCGGTGGTCCACGCGGTCGGTCACGAAATAGCCGTGACGCTCGAACTGCCAGCGCGCATCTGAGGGCGCCCCGGCGAGCGAGGGCTCGACGAAGGCCTGCACCACGCGCAGCGAGTTCGGATTGACGAACTCGAGGAAGTCGCGGCCGCCGGCATCGGGCTGGGGTTCGGCAAACAGGCGCTCATAAAGGCGCACTTCGGCCGCAACGGCCTCGTGGGCGCCCACCCAGCCAATCGTGCCCTTGACCTTGACGGCATCCGCGCCGGGCGTGCCGCTCTTGGTGTCGGGGATGACGGTGGCCAGGGCGGCGGTGATGTTGCCATCCGCGTCCTTCTCGGCGCCGGTGCATTCGATGATGTAGCCGGCCTTCAGGCGCACCTTGTTGCCCGGGAAGAGGCGGAAATAGCCCTTGGGCGGCGTCTCCATATAGTCCTCGGCCTCGATCCACAGCTCGGGGCCAAGGGAGAACTTGCGTTGACCCAGTTCAGGCTTGTGCGGGTGGGCGGCCGTCTCGCAGGGCTCGCGGTGCTCGGCGCTGCCGAAGACTTCGGCGTAGTTGGTCAGCTTGAGCTTGAGAGGCTGCAGCACGGCGAAGGCGCGCGGGGCCTGGGGTTCGAGGTCGGCGCGCAGGGCCTGGTCCAGCACGGTGTCGTCGATCCAGGCGTTCTGCTTGCTGGCGCCGGTGGCCTCGACCATGGCGCGCACGCTGGCCGGCGTGAAGCCGCGGCGGCGCAGGCCCACCAGGGTCGGCATGCGCGGGTCGTCCCAGCCGCTGACGTGGTTTTCCTCGACCAGCTGGCGCAGCTTGCGCTTGCTGGTGACGACGTAGTTCAGGTTCAGGCGGCCGAATTCGATCTGCTGCGGCAGCGGGCGGGCCAGCAGCCCCAAGTCGGCCAGATGCTCCAGCAGCCAGTCGTAGAAGGGCCGCTGGTCTTCGAACTCCAGCGTGCAGATGCTGTGGGTGATGCGCTCCAGCGCGTCCTCGATGGGGTGGGCAAAGGTGTACATCGGATAGATGCACCACTTGTCGCCGGTGGCATGGTGTTCCGCATGCTTGATGCGGTACAGCGTCGGGTCGCGCAGATTGATGTTCGGCGAGGCCATGTCGATCTTGGCGCGCAGCACCATGGCGCCGTCGGCGTGCTTGCCGTCGCGCATCTCGCGCAGGCGGGCTAGGTTCTCGGCCGGGGTGCGGTCTCGGAAGGGGCTGTTGACGCCCGGGCGGCCAAAGTCGCCGCGGTTGGCGCGCATGTCCTCGGCGCTCTGCTCGTCCACATAGGCGTGGCCGGCGTTGACCAGGGCTTCGGCGGCCGCGTACATGAAGTCGAAATAGCTGCTGGCTTCAAACAGGTTGTCGCCCCAGCTCCAGCCCAGCCACTGCACCATCTCCTTGATGGCGTTGACGTACTCCAGCTCTTCCTTCTCAGGGTTGGTGTCGTCGAAGCGCAGATGGCAGGCGCCGCCGAAGTCGCGCGCCAGGCCGAAGTTCAGGCAGATGCTCTTGGCATGGCCGATGTGCAGATAGCCGTTGGGCTCGGGCGGGAAGCGGGTGCGGATGCGGGCTTCGTCCAGCGGGCCGGCACCGTGATGGGCCGCGTCGCCGGGCGTGCCGGCGAAATGTCGGCCGGCAAAAGTGCCGGCTTCGAGATCGCTCTCGATGCGCTGGCGCAGGAAATTGGTCGCCGGGGCGGCGGGGGCGGCGGGGTTGCTCATCGTCGGCTCTGGAAATGGAAGCGGGCCGCTTTTTCAGGCCCGCGATGGCACCGATTCTAAGGAAGCCGCTGCCCGGCCCTCAGCGGCAGCCTCACATGGGCCAGGCCAATGCTGATCCAGACCGCCACGCTGAAGTAGAGCGTCATCCAGACGACCTCGCTGCGCCAGTGCGCCCAGTCGTGCGACACATGCCAGCGGCTGGACACATCCGCGACGCCGGCGGCCACCGTCGTGTAGGTGCGGCCGGCGGCCTCGTCGGCCAGCCAGCGGGCCCAGTACATGGGCACGTCGACCACGAACATATAGGCCGCATAGGCACTGCCGGCGACGATGGCCAGGGCCAGCCAGCGCCGCCCGCGGGCGTTCGCCTGTGGCCACATCGCCAGCATGGCCAGCACGCTGAGCACGGCGGCCGTGCCCCACAGCGTCTCCTCGACGACATGGCCGATGTTGCGCGTGGTCAGCACCGCGTACCAGGAGTTGACCTCGGCGATCGCGATCAGCGGCACGATGGCATGGGCCACCCAGAGGCTGAAGCGGTGGCCGGTCGTCAGCGCCCCGCCGCGCAAGAGCAGGGCCCATTGGGCGGCAAAGCTCAGCTCGGCGATGGTGGCGACGGTGCGGCCCACCAGCACGCTCGATGCCCAGGAATCCACCATGACGACGCGCGGCACGTCGAAGACCGGCAGGAAGGAGCGGTAGCCGCAGCCCAGCACATACAGGGCCGACAGCAGCAGCTGCAGGCGCTGGTGGGGCCAGGTGGTGCCGTCGGGGCGGTGGCGGTGCAGCCAGGCGGTCGAGGCCGTCCAGGCAATCAGATTCAGGCCGGCGATGGCGCAGAGCAGATGCCACCAGTAGGTTGCGTCGGACATCTTGTTCTCCTTACGCCGACTTCCGCGGCCGACCTGTCTTGACCGGTTCGAGCCGGTCCAGCGCCGCGGCGAGGGCCTTGGCATCGAGCTGGGCCAGGACCTGCAGGCCGGCACGCAGCAGCTCGCTTTTCTTGGCCTCGCGCTTGACGTCGTGCAGGCGGTTCTTCAGCTCCTTGAGCAAGGCGTAGTCGGCCTCGGGCATGGTGAAGCCGTCGCGAACCAGCTTGGCGCGCTCAGGAGGGGCGGGTTTGCGGTGTGGGTTCATAACGATGGAAACCGTTTATACGGTTTCCATCGTTTGCTTGCTATCGCGCGGCTACAAGGCTTTGAAACGATTCGCGTGCACGCGGCTGACGGTCAGCGTCTCGGGGCGGTGGCGCAGCGTCAGCAGCACCGTGCCGTTTTCCTGGCGCTGGGCGCGGGCGACGGCGTCGATGTGGACGACGGTGGAGCGGTGCACCTGCCAGAAGCGCTCGGGGTCGAGCTGGGGCAGCAGTTCGCGCAGCGATGCCCGGACCCAGTACTCGCGCTCCGCCGTCAGCGCGCGCACATATTTGTCGGCGGCTTCGAGGTAAGCGATGGCCTCCACCGGCACGAGTTCGATGGCGTCGCCGACGGCGGCCTGCAGATGCCGCAGTCGCGGGGCCGGCGAGACGGCCTGGGTCAGCAGCTGGCGCAGCGACGCCAGCGTGGCGTCCCCGGGGACGGGCTGTTGCAGACGGGCCTGCAGGCGCGCGACGCTCTGGGCCAGGCGCTCGGAGGTGACGGGCTTGAGCAGATAGTCGGCCGCCGCCGCATCGAAGGCCTGCAGGGCGTACTGGTCATAGGCCGTGACGAAGACGAACAGGGGCAGGGCGCCGGCGCCATCGGGCCAGTCCTCCGTGATGGCCTGGGCGGCCTCCAGCCCGGTCATGCCGGGCATGCGAATGTCCAGGAAGCAGAGCTGGGGCCGGTGCTGCAGGGCCAGCTCGACGGCCGCGGTGCCGCTGCCGGCCTGGGCGACGATGTCCAGCCCCGGCCAGGCCGAGGCCAGTTCGGCGCGCAGGTTCTCGGCCAGCAGCAGCTCGTCTTCGGCGATGAGGGCGGTCGTTTTCATGCGGGGATCTCGATGCGGGCGATGCTGCCGCCGCCGTCCTGGGCTTTCAGCTCGAAGCTCGCGGCGTCGCCGTAGCGCTGGGCGAGGCGCTCACGAACCTGACTCAAACCAAAGCCGGTGCCAGGCAGGACCGTCGCTTGGACCAGCCCGGCGCCGCTGTCGGCCACTTCGAAGACCAGCCGCGCTCCCTGCCTCGAAGCTTTCACGCTCAGCTCGCCTCCCTCCACATGCGGCTCCAGCCCATGCTTGATGGCGTTCTCCACCAGCGGCTGCAGCAACAGCGGCGGGATGGCGATGCCGGCCAGTTCGGCCGGCAGGTCCAGCTTCACGCGCAGGCGTTCACCCATGCGCAGCTGCATCAGGGCCAGGTAGTCTGACAAGCGCTCGAACTCTTCGGCCAGCGGATGCTCGGTGGCGCGGCTGGCCTGCAGCGTGGCGCGCAGATAGTCGATCAGCTGGTCCAGCATGCGCTGGGCTTCGTCGGGCTGAAGCTTGATCAGCACACGCAGATGGGCCAGGGTGTTGAACAGCATATGAGGCTCCAGCTGGCTCTGCAGCAGCGTGAGCCGCGCCTCGGCCGCCTGCCTCTCGGCCTCCACGCGTTCGATGCGGGCCGCGTTGATCTTGAACAGCGAGAAGAAGAACCAGGTGGACACCACCGAGATCAGCAGCGTGAAGCTCACCGACAGCATCACCCGCCGGTCGGTCGCCTGCCAGAGCTGCATCGTGCGGCCACCGCTGATGAGGTCGCCCAGCCACAGGCCGCCGCTGTAGCCGGCCAGCGAGCCCAGCAGGATGCAGGGCAGCATCCAACCCCAGCCTATCCATCCATGGCGCAGCGCGGCCGAATCGCCGCCCCTGCGTCGTAGCAGCAGGGACAGGCCATGGGTCAGCAGCGAGATGTAGATCGAGATCTGCACGCCGACCGTGAACGCGTACAGCATGCCATGCCAGAACCTGCCGCCGCGCAGCAGATAGTTCAACAGCCCCACGATCAGACAGATTGCAATCGTGCCGCCGACATAGGTCGGCCATTCGCGGCGGTTGGGGGCAGCACTCATGCGGCAAGCATCGGCTGACGTGCGGCCCCGCGCCAGCGGCTTGCGACGAGCGGGGGCAGGCCGGCGCGGAGCGCCGCCCGATCAGCGCCGGCGGCCGCCACCGCCGCCGAGGATGCTGCCCAGCACGCCGCGGATGATCTCGCGGCCTACGGCCGAGCCGATGCTGCGCACGGCCGACTTGGCCGCCGTCTCGGCCAGGCCCGGGTGCCGCCCGCCGCGCGGGCCGGTGCTGCCGAAGAGCACGTCCTTGAGGCTGTCCATCATGCCGCCGCCGGCCTCAGCCGGTGCGGGCTGGGCCGTGCCCTTGTTGAAGACCTGGCCGGCCTCGGCCGCCATGCCGCCGCCCTGCGGCGCGGCGGTGGCCGGCTTGCCGATCAATTTCTCGTAGGCCGATTCGCGGTCCAGCTGCTTCTCGTAGACGCCGGCCACCAGCGAGTTGGCGACGAGCTGCTGGCGCTGGGTCGGCGTGATGGGGCCGATCTGGCTGCCCGGCGGCAGCACGAAGACGCGCTCGGTGATGCTGGGCCGGCCCTTCTCATCGAGCAGGCTGACCAGGGCCTCGCCCACAGCCAGCTCGGTGATGGCGGCGGCGATGTCCAGCCCCGGCTTGGCGCGCATGGTGTCGGCCGCGCTCTTGACGGCCTTCTGGTCGCGCGGCGTGAAGGCGCGCAGCGCATGCTGCACGCGGTTGCCGAGCTGGCCCAGCACGGCATCGGGGATGTCCAGCGGGTTCTGCGTCACGAAATAGACGCCCACGCCCTTGGATCGCACCAGGCGCACGACCAGCTCGATGCGCTCGACCAGGGCGTCGGGCGCATCCTTGAACAGCAGGTGGGCCTCGTCGAAGAAGAACACCAGCTTGGGCTTGTCCAGGTCGCCCACCTCGGGCAGGGTCTCGAACAGCTCGCTCAGCATCCACAGCAGGAAGGTCGCGTACAGCCGTGGCGAGTTCATCAGCTTGTCGGCGGCCAGCACGTTGATGACGCCCAGGCCGCCCTCGGTCTGCATGAAGTCGGCGATGTTGAGCATGGGCTCGCCGAAGAACTTGTCGCCGCCCTGGGCCTCGATCTGCAGCAGGCCGCGCTGGATGGCGCCCACGCTGGCGGCCGACACATTGCCGTACTGGGTGGTGAACTGACTCGCGTTGTCGCCCACATGCTGCAGCATGGCGCGCAGGTCCTTCAGGTCCAGCAGCAGCAGGCCGTTGTCGTCGGCGATCTTGAACACCATCTGCAGCACGCCGGCCTGGGTCTCGTTCAGGGCCAGCATGCGGGCCAGCAGCAGCGGGCCCATGTCGGACACGGTGGCGCGCACCGGATGGCCCTGCTCGCCGAAGACGTCCCACAGCGTGGTGGGGCAGGCGAGCTTCTCGGGGGCTTCCAGGCCGCGGTCCTTCAGCACGCCCAGCAGCTTCTCGCTGGGGTTGCCGGCCTGGCTGATGCCGGTCAGGTCGCCCTTCACGTCGGCCATGAAGACGGGCACACCGATCTTCGAAAGGCTCTCGGCCAGCTTCTGCAGGCTGATGGTCTTGCCGGTGCCGGTGGCGCCGGTGATGAGGCCATGGCGGTTGGCCAGCGCCGGCAGCAGCAGGCACTCGATGTCGGCTTGGCGGGCGAGCAGGATGGGATCGGCCATGTCATCGGGTCCTTGAAAGTGTTGGGTCGGAGTCTATTGCGAGCCTGCGCCCCCCTTGATCGAGGCGGCGACGGGCCAGGCTGTGCATCGAGAATCCGGCCGCAGACAGGGAACACAAGATGAACAAGACGATCTCACCCGCGGCCGCGCTGCTGGCACTCGGCCTTGCCGCCTGTGGCGGCGGCGGAGGCAGTTCAGGCGACAGCGCCACGGCCACGCCGGTCGCGGCCACCGACCGTCGCGTGCTGCTGAGCCAGTACAAGCCGGGCAACCCGGCGTCGCCCCGGCCAGCCCAGGCCCTGGCCGCTGGCGATTACCAGTTCATCACCGTGCCGCTGACGGCGAGCGTGTTCGACGCGACGCTGGTCGTGCCGGCGCCGGCCCTCGCCCAGCGAGCCTTGCTTATCGCGGCAGCGCCGCCGGGAGCCATGCGCAATGAGTTGTTCGCCCAACTGGGCGACCCCCGCGGCCTGGCAGCGGGAGTAGTCCAGCGCGAGTTGCAGAGCCTGGCCGGTTTCGGCGCCTGGCCGGAATGGCTGCAGGCCAGCGCGCTCGGCAGCACCGAAGCGGCGGCGCCAGCCACTTGGCAGGTGACGCCCCTGTCCAGCTGGGAGGGTTGGGTCGGCGGCCTACCCGCCGGATTCAGCGCCTCCGTTCGCGTGGTGGACCGCGTGGACAGCGGCTGGGCCTGGCCGGGCGCGGTGGAACGCTTCGAGGGTGTGTTCGAGTTCGACGGCGGCGCGCGCGAGCGCCGTCAGATGTTGCGCCTGAGTGGTCCGGGCTGGCAGCTGGCGACGGCCGAATTCGGTGCCCAGGGCCTGGTGTTGGGGAGTGGCACCCAGTTGATCAAGCTGCGCCCTGCACAAGGCTCCATGATGGCCTTCGCGAGTTCGGCGGCTCTTGGCGAGGCGCTGGTGACCCTCAACCAGCGTCTGCGCGCCGGCCTTGCGCTGGCCAATACGAGCATGGTGCTGGGCGACGTGCCGCCCTGGCTGGCCGACGCCCAGGCGCTGTACGACGGGCGGGTGGGTTCGCCCGAAACCCTGCCGTTCACGCAGCTGGACGGGCGGGGCCATTACGCGGAGTTGCGTCGCTACGGTACCGACCTGAGCTGGAATGGCGAGGGACTGCGGCTGACGGGCACCCAGGAGCTGCTTTTTGTCGGCACCAACAGCAGCACCAGCAGCACCAGCTCCCAGGGGGCGGTCAACACCAATGCGTCCGGCACCCTCCAACCTTGGCAGCCGCCAGCCTGCCCGAGCGCCCCGGTGCTGCGGCCCGAAATTCTGCTGGCGGTGGACGCCCAATACCGCCTGATCTGGCTGGCCCGGCTGCCCTACCAGGGCAGTAATCCACGGGCCTGTCTGTGAGGCTTCGTAAAATGCCGGTTTTCTCAGAATTTCAAAGCGTCAGGGCTCCCGAACATGGCAGGACATTCCAAATGGGCCAATATCCAGCACCGCAAAGGCCGCCAGGACGAGAAGCGCGGCAAGATCTGGACGCGCATCATTCGTGAAATCTCGGTTGCGGCCCGCCAGGGCGGCCCGGACGTCAAGGACAACCCGCGCCTGCGGCTGGCCGTCGACAAGGCCAAGGCCGCCAACATGCCGGCCGACCGCATCAAGTACAACATCGACAAGGCCAGCGGCAATATCGATGGCCTGACCTACGAGGAAATCCGCTACGAAGGCTATGGCATCGGTGGCGCGGCCATCATGATCGACACGATGACGGACAACCGCGTCCGCACCGTGGCCGAGGTGCGCCATGCCTTCAGCAAGTACGGTGGCAATATGGGCACCGACGGCTCGGTGGCCTTCCAGTTCAAGCATTGCGGCCAGCTGCTGTTCGCGCCCGGCACTTCGGAAGACAAGATCATGGAAGTGGCGCTGGACGCTGGCGCCGAGGACGTCATTACCGGCGACGACGGGGCCATCGAGGTGCTGACCTCGCCCGCCGACTACGAAGCCGTCAAGGCCGCGTTGGAGGCCGCCGGCCTCACCCCCGAGCTGGCCGAAGTGACGATGCGGGCCGAGAACACCATTGCGCTGACCGGTGAAGACGCCGAGCGCATGCAGAAGCTGCTGGATGTCATTGAAGACCTGGACGATACCCAAGCCGTCTATCACAACGCTGAATTGAACTGATGCGAGTCCTAGTCATTGGCAATGGTGGCCGCGAGCACGCGCTGGCCTGGAAGCTGGCCCAGGGCGAGCGCGTCAGCCAGGTCTATGTGGCGCCGGGCAACGGCGGCACGGCGCGCGATGAGCGCCTGCAGACCGTGCCCATCGGCATGACCGATGTGAAGGCCCTGGCCGACTTCGCCGTCGACCAGAAGATCACGCTGACCGTCGTCGGCCCCGAGGCATCGCTCGCCGCCGGCGTCGTCGACGAGTTCCGCGCCCGCGGCCTGCGCATCTTCGGCCCGACCAAGGCGGCCGCCCAGCTCGAAAGCTCCAAGGCCTTCGCCAAGGACTTCATGAAGCGCCACGGCATCCCGACGGCAGCCTACGAGACCTTCTCCGACGCCGCCGCTGCCCATGCCTATGTGGACGGCCGCGGCGCGCCCATCGTCATCAAGGCCGACGGCCTGGCGGCGGGCAAGGGCGTCGTCGTCGCGATGACGCTGGAAGAGGCCCACGAAGCCATCACCTGGATCCTGGAAGACAACAAGCTCGGCGTGACCCACAACGCGGGTGGCGCCCGCGTCGTCATCGAGGACTTTTTGGCCGGCGAGGAGGCCAGCTTCATTGTGGTCTGCGACGGCAAGCAGGTCGTGTCGCTGGCCACCAGCCAGGACCACAAGCGCCTGCTGGACGGCGATGCCGGCCCCAACACCGGCGGCATGGGCGCCTACTCGCCCGCGCCCGTCGTCACACCCAATGTGCATGCCAAGGTCATGCACGAGATCATCCAGCCGACCATTGCCGGCATGGCCAAGGATGGCCATCCTTTCACCGGCTTCCTGTATGCCGGCCTGATGATCGACGACCACGGCCAGCCGCGCACCGTCGAGTTCAACACCCGCATGGGCGACCCCGAGACCCAGCCCATCATGATGCGTTTGAAGAGCGATCTCTTCGAGCTGATGATGCATGCCACCGACGGCACCCTGGACCAGGTCGAGCTGCAATGGGACCGCCGCGTGGCGCTGGGCGTCGTGCTGGCGGCCGAGGGCTATCCGCTGAACCCGCGCAAGGGCGACGCCATCACCGGCCTGCCCGAGGATGAGGACGAGGCCATGGTCTTCCATGCCGGCACGGCGCTGGCCAACGGCGTTCTCGCCACCAGCGGTGGCCGCGTGCTCTGCGTGACGGCCCTGGGCGAGTCGGTGCGCACCGCAGCCCAGCGTGCCTATGACGCGGCCTCGGGCATCCAGTTCGCCGGCCGCCAGTACCGCTCCGACATCGGCCACCGGGCCATCAAGCGTTGAGCCAGGCTCCCGCAGTCCTGACCGGGCCGCTGCACCCTCACGGTCACCAGAGCCGCCTGGCGCGGGCGGTGCTGGGCCTGTTCGGCTGGAAGGTGGAGTCGCCCGGCCTGCCGGCGGAGCAGGGCGTCATCCTGGTCTATCCGCACACGTCCAACTGGGACTTCGTCATCGGCGTGCTGGCCAAATGGGCCTTGGGCCTGCGGCTGCGCTTCTGGGGCAAGGACAGCCTCTTCAAGGTGCCGCTGCTGGGCCGCTGGGTGCGCTGGATCGGCGGCATCGCGGTCAACCGCAGCAGCCGCCACGGCATCGTCGACGACACGGTGAGGCAGATGCGCGAGGCCGCCGTGCGGGGCGAACGCTTCTGGCTGGCCGCGGCGCCCGAGGGCACGCGCTCGCTCTCCACGGGCTGGCGCACCGGCGCCTACCAGGTGGCCGTGCAGGCCGGCGTGCCGGTTGGGCTTTGTTACTTTGACTTCCAGACCCGGACGGTTTCCCTGACGCGCTTCGTGCAGTTGACCGGTAACGTCGACACCGATTTCGCCGCTTTCGCCGACTATCTGGGCCACCGCGTGGGCAAGCGCCCCGAGCTGGCCAGCCCCATCCGCCCGCGTACATGAACACGCAAGCCGTCCGCGACTATCTGCTCGAGCTGCAACAGCGCATCGTCTCCGCGCTGGAGGCGGCCGACGGCAATGCCTTTCTCAGCGACGGCTGGACGCGCGAGCCCGGCGGCCGGCTGGAGGGCGACGGCCTGTCGCGCCTCATCGAGGGCGGCGCGGTCTTCGAGCGCGGCGGCGTCAATTTCTCGCATGTGAAGGGCCGGGTGCTGCCGCCCTCGGCGACCCAGCATCGCCCCGAGCTCGCCGGTGCGCCCTTCGAGGCCATGGGCGTGTCCCTGGTGCTGCATCCGCACAACCCCTTCGTGCCGACCGTGCACATGAATGTGCGCGCCTTCATCGCGCTGCCGCCGGATGCGCCGGCAGTGACGTGGTTTGGCGGCGGCATGGACCTGACGCCCTATTACGGCTACGAGCGCGACGCCCAGCATTTCCACCGCGTCTGCCGCGACGCCTTGGCGCCCCATGGCGTCGAGCTGCATCCGAAGTTCAAGGCCTGGTGCGACGACTACTTCTTCCTGAAGCACCGCAACGAGCCGCGTGGCATCGGCGGCATCTTCTTCGACGACTTTGCCGAAGGCGGCTTCGACGCCGGCTTCGCGCTGATCCGCTCGGTGGGCGACGCCTTCCTGCAGGCCTATCTGCCCATCCTGGAGCGCCGCCAGGGCTATGCCTATGGCGAGCGCGAGCGCGACTTCCAGGCCTACCGGCGCGGCCGCTATGTCGAGTTCAACCTGGTCTGGGACCGCGGCACGCTGTTCGGCCTGCAGTCGGGCGGGCGCACCGAGTCCATCCTGATGTCCATGCCGCCGCAGGTGAGCTGGCGCTACGACTGGGCGCCCGAGGCCGGCACGCCGGAGGCGCGCCTGTACAGCGACTTCCTGCGCCCGCGCGACTGGGCCGACGAAACCCCGACGGCGCTATGGCTGTGAAGATCGCCCTCTTCGGCGGCAGCTTCGACCCGCCCCATCTCGGCCACCTGGCCTTCGCCCGCTTCATGCTGGACGCGCTGGCGCCCGACCGCCTGCTGTGGCTGCCCGCCGGCCGCCAGTGGCAGAAGCCCGACCAGATCATGGCCGCCGGCGTGCACCGGGCCACGATGATCCGCCGCCTCACCGCCGATGAGCCGCGCTTCATCGTCGACGACCGCGAGCTGCACCGCCGCGGCCCGAGCTTCACGGCCGACACGCTGCGCGAGTTCGCCGGCCAGAATCCGGGTGCCGAACTGATGTTCCTGATCGGCCAGGACCAGTACGCGCGCCTGCCGACCTGGTACCAGGTCGAGACCGTCACCGCGCTGGCGACCCTGGTCGTCGTGCCGCGCGCCGGCGAGGCCGTGGTCACGCCGGCGGGCCTGCCGGCGCACCGCCTGCAGGTCCTTGATCTGCCCGATTTGCCCCTTTCGTCCACCGCCGTGCGCGACGCCGTTGCGCGCGGCGAGGACATCAGCCCCATGGTGGGCGCCGAGGTGGCGAGCTATATTGCCTCGCACCGCCTCTACGAGAAGAAGTAAGCATGGATATCCGCAAGCTGCAACGAGCCATCGTCGATGGTCTCGAGGACGTGAAGGCCCAGAACATCGTCGTGTTCAACACCGAGCATCTGTCGCCGCTGTTCGAGCGCGTCATCATCGCCTCGGGCACGAGCAACCGGCAGACCAAGGCCCTCGCGTCCAGCGTGCGTGAAACCGTCAAGGGTCGCGGCATGCAGGTCATGCGCACCGAGGGCGAGGACAACGGCGAATGGATCATCGTGGACTGCGGCGCCGCCGTCGTGCACGTGATGCAGCCGTCCATCCGCGACTACTACCACCTGGAGGAGATCTGGGGCGACAAGCCGGTCAAGCTCAAGGTGGGCAGCGGCGAGGTCAAGCTCGTGAAGGCATCGGAGCCTGAGCCGGCCCCGGCCAAGAAGAAGGCCGCGCCTGCGAAGAAGGCGGCGGCGCCGCTCAAGAAGGCTGCACCTGCTGCCAAGAAGCCGGCGGCCAAGAAGGCGCCGAGCCGTGTCGTGGGCGCCAAGACGCCGGCCGCCAAGACGGTCAAGGTCGGTGCGGTCAAGCCTGCCGCCAAGAAGCCCGCCGCCAAGAAGACGCCGGTCAAGACGACGGTCGGCGTGAAGAAGGCCGCACCCACCAAGACAGCGCCGGCCAACAAGGTCGTCGCCAAGAAGGCCCCGGCCAAGAAGACTGCCGCGAAGAAGGGCTGATGCGCCTGCTGCTTGTCGCCGTGGGCCAGCGCCAGCCGGCCTGGGCCGACGCGGCCTACGAGGATTTCGCCAAGCGCTTCCCGCCCGAGCTCAGGCTCGAGCTGAAGGCGGTCAAGGCCGAGACGCGCGGCAGCAAGACGGCCGAGCAGCTGATGGCCGCGGAAGCCGCACGCATCGAAGCCGCTCTGCCCAAGGGTGTGCGCCGCATCATCCTGGACGAGCGCGGCGAGCGCCGCACCTCGGTGCAGCTGGCCGAAAGGCTCAAGCTGTGGATGGGCGAGGGCCGTGATGCGGCCCTCATCATCGGCGGGCCGGACGGCCTGCATCCCGATCTCAAGGCCTCGGCCGACGAGACGCTGCGTCTGTCCGACCTGACCCTGCCTCATGCCTTTGCGCGCGTGCTGCTGGCCGAAGGCCTCTACCGTGCGTGGACCGTGACGACCGGGCATCCTTATCACCGTGAATAAGTTCATTTACCTCGCCTCGCAAAGCCCGCGCCGCCGCCAGCTGCTGGAGCAGATCGGCCTCAGGCACGAGCTGCTGCTGCCCGGCGCCGACGAGGATGCCGAGGCGCTGGAGGCCGTCCAGCCCGATGAGCTGCCCGAGACCTATTGCGCCCGCGTCACCGCCGCCAAGCTCGAGGCCGCCCTGGCGCGCCTGGCCGCACGCGGCCTGCCGCCGGCGCCCATCCTGTGTGCCGACACGACCGTGGCCGTCGACGGCCTCATCCTCGGCAAGCCGGCGGACGAGGCCGATGCCGCCCGCATGCTGGGCCTGATGTCGGGCCGCAGCCACCGCGTCATCACGGCCGTCGCCGTGGCCGACGCGACGCGCAGGGTGGCGACGCTCAATGTGTCCGAGGTCGAGTTCGCGCCGCTGTCCGCCGCGCAGATCGAACGCTATGTCGCCAGCCGCGAACCCTTCGGCAAGGCCGGCGCCTACGCCATCCAGAGCCAGGCCGCCGCCTGGATCGTGAAGATTGCCGGCAGCTACTCAGGCATCATGGGGTTGCCCCTCTATGAGACGGCCTCGCTGTTGGACAAATTTGGCTTTGAGTTCTGAGGCCTGAGTTTTGATGCATGCCGCTCCGGTCGGCGGCAAGCATCAGCATTCAAGGATGAGAGATGGAAGACATCCTGATCAACTGGTCCCCGCAGGAGACGCGGGTGGCCGTGGTCGAGAACGGCGCCGTGCAGGAGCTGCACCTCGAGCGCACGTTGGAGCGGGGCCTGGTCGGCAACGTCTACCTCGGCAAGGTCGTGCGCGTGCTGCCCGGCATGCAGTCGGCCTTCATCGACATCGGCCTCGAGCGGGCGGCTTTCCTGCATGTGGCCGACCTGCACAGCGCTTCGCAGTTCGGCCATGGCCGGCACCAGAACGCCGACGCGCCGCCGACGCCCATCGAGCGCCTCGTCTTCGAGGGCCAGCCGCTGACGGTGCAGGTCATCAAGGACCCCATTGGCACCAAGGGTGCGCGCCTGTCCAGCCAGATCAGCATCGCGGGCCGCATGCTGGTCTATCTGCCCCAGGACGAGCACATCGGCATCAGCCAGAAGATCGGGTCGCCCGAGACCCGCGAGGCGCTGCGCGCGCGCATGGTGGCGCTGGTCGGCACGAAAGAGCAGGGCGGCGGTGGGGGCTTCATCCTGCGCACGAATGCGGAAGACGCTTCGGATGACGAGCTGGCTGCCGACATCGCCTATCTGCGCAAGACCTGGCAGCAGATCCGCGCGGGTGCGCTCACCACGCCGCCCGCCAGCCTGCTGCACCAGGACCTCAGCCTCGTGGAGCGCGTGCTGCGCGACCTGACCAGTGAGCGCACCGGCTCCATCCGCATCGACTCCAAGATGCAGTACGACGTGCTGCGCGGCTTCGGCGAGACCTTCATGCCCGCGGCCACGGCCAAGCTCGAGCATTACCGCGGCGAGCGGCCCATCTTCGACCTGTGCAATGTCGATGCCGAGATTGCCCGCGCGCTGGCGCGCAAGGTGGAGCTGAAGTCCGGCGGCTCGCTGGTCTTCGACCAGACCGAGGCGATGACGACCATCGACGTCAACACCGGCGGCTTCGTCGGCGCCAAGAACTTCGACGACACCATCTTCAAGACCAACCTCGAAGCGGCGGGATCAATAGCGCGGCAGCTGAGGCTGCGCAACCTGGGCGGCATCATCATCGTCGACTTCATCGACATGACGCGCGAGGAGCACAAGACGGCGGTGCTGGCCGAGTTCCGCAAGCAGCTGGGCCGCGACCGCACCAAGGTCACGGTCGGCGGCTTCACCCAGCTCGGCCTGGTGGAGATGACGAGGAAGCGCACCCGCGAGTCGCTCGCCCGCATGCTCTGCGAACCCTGCCCGACCTGCGAGGGCCGTGGCCAGGTCAAGACCGCGCGTTCGGTCTGCTACGACATCCTGCGCGAGATCCTGCGCGAGGCGCGCCAGTTCTCGCCGCGCGAGTTCCGCGTCGTGGCCGCGGCCAACGTCGTCGAGATGATGCTGGACGAGGAGAGTGCCCATCTGGCCGGCCTTTCCGACTTCATCGGCAAGCCCATCTCACTGACCGCCGAGCCGACCAACCAGACCGAGCACTACGACATCGTTCTGTTGTGACCGTCGGCCGCGCAGGGACGCGGCCTTGTCCGACGTTACAACTCGCGCGGCTGCGGCAAAATCGCGCGCCATGCTCGAACTCGTTTCCCGCCGCCGCAGCCTTGCGGCCCTCGCCGCGCTGGGTGTCGCTCCCGCTTTTGCCCAGGTCCGCATCGACATCGCCGGCGTCGGTGGCACCCGCATCCCGGTGGCCATCGTCGACTTCCGCGATGACGCCAAGGCCTCGGCCCAGCCCATCGCGGCCATCGTCCGCGCCGACCTCGAGCGCAGCGGCCTGTTCCGCAGCGTCGACGCGCCGGCGGGCCTGAGCGAGCAGAGCAGCCCGGCCTGGCCGGACTGGAAGGCCCGCCAGGCCGATGCGCTGGCGGCCGGCTCCATCACTCGCCTGGCCGACGGCCGGCTGGACATCCGCTTCAAGCTCTGGGACGTCGTCAACCGCACCGAGCTCGTCGGCGAAGCCCAGGCCGTGCATCCCGACGATGCCCGCCTGGCCGCCCACCGCATCGCCGACACCATCTACCAGAAGCTGACGGGTGAGCGCGGCGTCTTCGCCACCCGCATGGCCTATGTGACCAAGGCCGGCTCGCGCTACAGCCTGGTCGTCGCCGATGCCGACGGCGAGGGTGCCAAGATCGCCCTGACCAGCCCTGACCCCATCATCTCGCCGGCCTGGGCGCCCAATGGCCGCGAGCTGGCCTATGTGAGCTTCGAGAGCCGCAAGGCCACCGTGCGCATCCAGGACGTGCAGACCGGCGGCCGCCGGGTGCTGGCCGACTTCAAGGGCACCAACAGCGCGCCGGCCTGGTCGCCGGACGGCCAGCAGCTCGTGCTCAGCCTGTCGCGCGAAGGCGGCACCCAGCTTTTTGTCATCAACCGTGACGGCTCGGGCCTGCGCCGACTGACGCAAAGCGGCTCCATCGACACCGAGGCCTGCTATTCGCCCGACGGCAGCAAGATCTATTTCGTCAGCGACCGCGGCGGCGGCCCCCAGGTCTACCGCATGGCCGCCTCCGGCGGCAGCGCCGAGCGCGTGACCTTCAGCGGCAGCTACAACATCAGCCCGGCCGTCAGCCCCGATGGCCGCACGCTCGCCTACATCACGCGCATCAGCGGGGCCTTCCGCCTGTCGGTCATGGACCTCGGCACGGGCCAGTCGCAGCAGATCAGCGAGGCCCACGACGACGAGAGTCCGGCCTTCTCGCCCAACGGCAAGCTCATCGTCTACGCCAGCCGCGCCGGCGGCAAGGAAGTGCTGATGACGACGACGCTGGACGGCAAGATCAAGACGCCGTTGCTGGTCACCCTGGTGGAGGTTCGCGAACCCACCTGGGGGCCATTTACACGCTAGTAACTTGACAAGTCGCACCATGTTGGACAATGGCGCGCTTGCGCCGCCGCCGGTGCAGTTAGCCCCATCCCCCCGCCCCCGTCTGTTGTGGAGACCACTCGAATGAAACTGACCCGCTATGCGCTCACCCTGACTGCCGTCGCCGTTCTGGCTGGTTGCAGCTCCGCCGTCAAGCTGGAGGAGCCCGCGACGGTCGAAACGCGCCAGGTCACGCCGCCTACGGCCACGCCTGAGCAGAAGCCGTCCGTTGCCCAGAACACCGTGCAGACGGTCGACCTGTTCACCAAGTACACCCAGGAAGTTAACCAGGGTGCCAATCGCGTCGTCTACTTCGACTTCGACAGCGACGTCGTCAAGGAAGAGTACCGCCCGGTCGTCGACCTGCACGCCAAGCGCCTGAAGGCCCGTGCCCAGGCCGCCCTGATGCTGGAAGGCAACACCGACGAGCGCGGTGGCCGCGAGTACAACCTGGCCCTGGGCCAGCGCCGTGCCGAAGCCGTCGCCAAGTCGCTGACCCTGCTGGGCGCCGCTGGCAACCAGGTCGAGGCCGTCAGCTTCGGCAAGGAACGCCCCGCCGCTCAAGGCAGCAGTGAAGAAGCCTGGGCCAAGAACCGCCGCGTCGAGCTCAAGGACAAGTGATGCGCGTTCTGCGTTTGACGCTGCTCGCCCTGGCCGCCTCGGCGGCCTTTGTGCAGCCAGCTCGGGCAGGCCTGTTCGAGGATGACGAAGCCCGCAAGGCCATCCTCGATCTGCGCGCCAAGGTCCAGGCCAACGAGGACGCCGCCAAGCGGCGCGACGAGCAGCTCAACGCGCTGGTCCAGGATCAGCTGCAGCCCCTGCGCCGCAGCATGCTGGACCTGAACGGCCAGATCGATGCCCTGCGTGCCGAGATCGCCAAGCTGCGCGGTGCCAACGAGCAGCTCGCCCGCGACCTCGCCGACACGCAGCGCAAGCTGTCCGACCAGTCACAGTCCGTCGACGCTCGCCTGAAGCCGCTCGAGCCGCAGAAGGTCAGCCTCGATGGCCGCGAGTTCCAGGTCGGCCCGGACGAGCGCAGCCAGTACGAAGCCGCCGTCGGCCTCGTGCGCCGCGGCGAATTCTCCGAGGCTGTCGCCGCGCTCAATGCCTTCCTGAAGCGCTACTCGGCCAGCGGCTACGCCGACTCGGTGCGCTTCTGGCTCGGCAATGCCCAGTACGGCAAGCGCGACTACAAGGACGCCGTCGCGACCTTCAAGGCCTTCATCGCCGGCAATCCCGACCATCCGCGCGCGGCCGAAGCCCTGCTCGCGCTGGCCAACTGCCAGATCGAGCTGAAGGACAACAAGGCCGCCCGCCGCAGCCTGGACGACCTCATCAAGGCCTACCCCGGCACCGAGGCCGCCCAGGCCGCCAAGGAACGTCTGGCGGCCTTGCGTTGATCGTGGATCAGCAGGACGCTGATCTCGAGCGCCGCTTCGGCGGCCTGCGCCGCCTGCATGGCGACGCTGCCTACCAGCAACTGCGCAGTGCACGCTTCGCGGTCGTTGGCCTGGGCGGCGTCGGCTCCTGGGCCGTCGAGGCCCTGGCCCGCAGCGGCGTCGCCGCGCTGACGCTGATCGACCTGGACCAGGTCTCCGAATCCAATATCAACCGACAGATCCAGGCCTTGGGATCCACCGTCGGCATGGCCAAGGCCGAGGCGCTGAAATGCCGCATCGCCGACATCCATCCCGGCTGCGCCGTGAGCGTCATCGAGGAATTCGTCGAACCCGACAACTGGCCCGCGCTGGTCGGCGACGCCGAGTTCGATGGCCTCATCGACTGCTGCGACCAGGTGCGCGCAAAAGCGACGTTGGCTGCCTGGGCGCGCGAGCAAGGCATGCCCTTCGTCACCGTCGGCGCCGCCGGCGGCAAGCGCGAACCGCATCGCGTGCAGCTCGACGACCTCAGCGCGACGACCCACGATCCGCTGCTCGCCTCGCTGCGCCAGCGCCTGCGCAAGCATCACGCCGCGCCGCGCGCCGGCAAGATGGATGTGGCCTGCGTCTACTCGCGCGAGCCGGTGCACCTGCCCCAGCAGGGCGAGGGCGAAGCCTGTGAAATCGCCAGCAGCGACGGCAGCCTGAACTGCCACGGCTATGGCTCCAGCGTCACCGTCACGGCGACTTTCGGGCTGTGTGCCGCGGCCGAATTGCAGCGCCTGCATCTGGCCCGAAAACCAGGCTGACACGAATTTCAAGGAAATCTTGTGAAGCCCGCCAAAATCTGCCTATAATGGCGGGCTCTGCTTGACACGGGACGTTAGCTCAGTCGGTAGAGCAGCGGACTTTTAATCCGTTGGTCGCAGGTTCGAATCCTGCACGTCCCACCAGAATTTCTGGCGAAGATTCGAAGGAATCCACGCTACAATCTTTGGCTCAGCAAGGCATACGCCGCGTTGAATCAGGGCTCTTAGCTCAGTTGGTAGAGCAGCGGACTCTTAATCCGTAGGTCGAGTGTTCGAGTCACTCAGGGCCCACCAAAATTAAGAAAGAAAAAGGACTTGTCGCGAGACAAGTCCTTTTTTCTTATCCGTCCGGCCGGGAATCAAAGGCCCAGCAGGGCCTTGGAGCGCGCCAGGTGCTCCAGGCGGTCGTCCAGGCCGTTGTAGCCGCCATTGATGCGCTTGGTGACAGCCTTCGCGTCGTCAGCCTCGGCGAGCGGGCCCAGGCCGCGCGTCTTCCAGAACCAGCAGGCCACGTCGACGCAGGCGAAGGGGTCCAGCGCCAGCCGCGTGGGGTCGCCCACGTAGTCGATGCCGGTGAACTTGCTGTAGTCCCGGTAGTTGTTGCGGCCGGTCAGCTGGATCAGGCCGCGGCCCTTGAAGCGCGGGCCGTCGCCGGGTTCGGTGTTGCCCAGGTCGGTGCGGCCGTCGTAGGCGCTGCCGCTGGCCAGTTCCTCGGCATAGAGCAGCGAGCCGGACTCATGCGCGAGCTGGGCGATGAAATGGGCGATCTGGCGCGGCGTGTCGATGCCGTAGCGGGTCATGCCCTGCACCAGCGGCTGGAAGTAGAGGTCGATGCGCTTCTCCATCGCCCGCGGCATGACGATGCCGAGCTTCTCCTTGGTCGCGCCAGGCGGCAGGCCCGCCAGCAGGCGCGCCATGGTGGCGTCGCCGGGGGTCACCAGGCCGTCGGATTCCGGCAGGCCCATGGCCCGGATCTCGAAGGCGCGGATGGCCTCGATGGTGTTGGGGCCGATCTGCCCGTCCACGCCCAGCTGCTTCAGGGCCGCGCCGCTCCAGGCCTCGCTGTTCATGTTGAGCAGCGCCTGCACGATGCGGACATCGGCGACGTCGTTGCGGGCACCCTGCCCGACGCTCTTGGCAATGCACATGGTCAGCCTCCGTGAAGGAAAAGCAGCTGCCACCTTATTCGCTTGCCGCGCGGCGTGAATCCTCAATCGGCGGGACGAGAGCCTCAGGCCGTCTCGGTGCGGCCTTGCAGCATGCGATCCCACCAGGGCGTGTCGCCGATCTCGGCGCGCAGATGGTCGATGAAGAGCCGGGCCTTGGTCGCGTGGCTGCGGCCGGGCAGGCGCACGGCATGGATGCCGGGCATGCCGGGTGAGGGCGGGGCGTCCGCCTCTTCGGGAAAGAGGGCGACCAGTTCGCCCGAGCGCAGCTGCTCGCAGACCACCCAGGTCGCGATATGCAGCACGCCCAGGCCTTGCAGCGCGGCCTGCAGCATGCCGTCCTTGTCGTCCGTCCTGAACCTGCCGCGCACCGGCAGCGGCTGGTTGCGGTTCACGCCGGCATAGCGCCAGACGAAGCTGGGCGCCGGCGGCGAGGCCACGGTGATGCATTCGTGCTCGAGCAGTTCCTCGGGGCTGCGCGGCTGGCCGCGGCGGGCCAGATAGGCCGGGCTGGCGCAGGTCACCAGGCGCACCTGCGCCAGCGTCGTCGCGCGCAGGTCGCTGTCGGGCAGCAGGCCGATGCGGATGGCGACGTCCATGCGCTGCTCGGACAGGTCGACGATCTGGTCCACCAGATGCAGGTCGACCTCGATGTCGGGATAGCGCCGCAGGAAGCTGGCCAGCGCGCCGACGACATGCTGGCGCCCGAACACCGTGGGCGCCGTCACCGTCAGCAGGCCGCGCGGCTCGACGTCGCCGGCATGCAGGGCCTCCTTGGCGCCGGCCAGCTCGCCGAGGATGAGGCGGGCCCGCGGCAGGAACTGCTCGCCGGCGTCGGTCAGCGCCAGCCGCCTCGGGCTGCGGTGGAAGAGCCGGGAGCCGAGTTCGGCCTCGAGGGCGTCGATCTTGCGCGTCACCGAGGACACGGCGACGTCCTGCCGGCGCGCCACCTCGGAAAAGCTGCCGGCCGCGGCGACCGCGATGAAGGTCTCGAAGGACTCGATCATGGGTTTTGCGAGATTCGCAATCAATGTTTGCGTTTGGTGTGATTGTTCCGTGAAACGCAAAGCAAAACAATCCGCTCCGTTCGCGAACCCACCCCTACCGCGGCCCCGCGCCGCCCGCAACAGAAAGCCCCCCAGATGACTTCCACCTCTCTCTTCCCGACCCCGTCCCGCCGTCGCCACGTCGCCCTGGGCCGCCTGGCGATCGCGGCGGCCCTGGCCCTGGCCGGCCTGGCCGCCGCCTCCCTGCCGGCGCCGGCCCAGGCCGCGGCGCCTCAGCTCAAGACCCAGGCCCCGGGCTGGTACCGCCTGATGCTGGGCAGCTTCGAGGTCACCTCGCTCAGCGACGGCACTGTCGGCCTGCCTGTCGACCAGCTCCTGCATGCACCCGCCGGCCGCGTCGCCCAAGGCCTCAAGCAGAACTTCCAGCAGACCCCGCTGGAGACCTCGGTCAACGCCTGGCTGATCAACACCGGCAGCCGCCTCGTCCTCGTCGACGCGGGCGCCGGCACGCTGTTCGGCCCGACCCTGGGCCAGCTCGTCACGCAGATCCGCGCGGCCGGCTACCAGCCCGAGCAGGTCGACGACATCCTGATCACGCATATGCACCCCGACCATGTCGGCGGCCTCGCGGCCGATGGGCAGCGCGTCTTTCCCAATGCCACGGTGCATGCCGACAAGGCCGATGCCGAACACTGGCTGTCCGAGGCCAAGCTGGAGGCCGCGCCCAAGGACGCCAAGGGCTTCTTCCAGGGCGCGATGGCCTCGCTGACGCCTTATGTGAAGGCCGGCCGCTTCACGCCCTTCGAGCGCGACGGCGAGATCCTGCCCGGCATCCGTGCGCTGCAGGCCCGTGGACACACCGCCGGCCATGCCATCTACGCGGTCGAGAGCCAGGGCCAGCGCCTGGTGCTGGTCGGCGACCTCATCCATGTCGCCTCGGTGCAGCTGGCGTCGCCGGAAGTGACCATCGCCTTCGACACGGACGAGCCCCAGGCCGCCAGGACGCGTGCCCGCGTCTTCGCCGAACTCGCCAGGGACGGCAGCCTGGTGGCCGTGACGCACTTCAACTTCCCCGGCATCGGCCGCCTGCGCCAGGCCGGCAAGGGCTGGCAGTGGCTGCCGCTGGACTACAGCAGCCAGGTGCGCTGAATCAGGGCGGCAGCGGCCGGATGCTGACGCCCAGGCTGCCGGGCGGATGCAACTCGTTGAAGAGCTGCCAGGTGCGCCCGCTGCGGGCGACCTGGCCGAGGGCCTGGCGCAGCGTGCGCCGGTCGGCCTCGCCCAGGCTGCGCCGGGACAGGTAGAGGCCGCTGACGTGCCAGCCCAGTTCTTCCAGCGGCTCGACGCGCAGGCGCTTGAGCAGGGGCGTCAGGTCGTTCTCGACGACCAGGGTGCCGACCAGGATGGAGGCGGTCATGACGGTGGCCTGGGCGAGGCCCTGGCGCAGGGCGCGCGCCACGCCGGCAGGGTCGGCCTCCTCGACGAGCCGCCCTTTCTGGCGCAGCGTCGCGATGGCCGTCTCATAGGCCGGGCCGAAGGAGAAGCCGCGCACGACGACGAGCTTGTAGTCGGGCTGGGTCAGCAGTTCGGCCAGGGAGCGCGGCACCGGCATCTCGAGGTCCAGCGTCAGCAGGCTGGCCCGCACCTGGATCAGCGGCACGAACTCGCCGAGGGCATCGCGCGCCGGCGTGGCCGAGGCGGGCACGAGGACGTCGGCCTGGCCGGCGTCGAACATGGATTGCAGCCGCGCCCGCGGCACCTTGTGCATGTCGATCTGGCATTGCGTGCCGGCAGCCAGTTCGCGCAACAGCGTGGGATAGATGCCGCGAGGCTGGCTGTCCTCGAAGCTGACGCTCAGGCCTATGGGCGCCATGGGGACATTGATGGGACGCGTGCAGCCGGCCTCGGCAGCCGCAGCCACCAGCCAGCCCAACAGCCACAAGCCCGATCGCGCCCTTGCGTTCATGCCCCTCGATCCCGAGATTGATGAGGCCCATTGTGCGCGACCCGCCGCTCCAATGCGTCGAACAGCAGTTGCACGGCGACGGCGAGGGCGGCGGCGGGCAGGGCGCCGGCCAGCATCAGCGTGCTGTCGTTGACCGCCAGGCCCGCGACGATGCGCTCGCCCAGGCCGCCCGCGCCGACGAAGGCGGCGACCGTGGCGGTGCCCACATTGGTGACGGCGGCCGTCTTCACGCCGGCCATCAGCGTCGGCAGGGCCAGCGGCAGCTCCACGGCGCGCAGCGTCTGCCCGCGCGTCAGCCCCAGGGCCAGGGCGGAATCGGTCAGCCCCCGGGACACGGCCTGCAAGCCCGCATGCGTGTTGCGCACGATGGGCAGCAGCGCATAGACGAAAAGGGCCAGCAGGGCCGGCACGAAGCCGATGCGGCCGATGGCGGCGATCAGGAAGGCCAGCAGGGCCAGCGAAGGCAGGGTCTGCAGCAGGCCCGCCCCCGCCATGACGGGCGCGGCCAGGCGCGGCAGGCGGTGGGCGGCCACGCCCAGCGGCACGGCCACGGCCACGGCGAGTGCCAGGGACGCCAGCACCAGCGCCAGATGCTGGGCCAGCAGCCGGCCGAGGTCGGGCGCCAGCAGCCTCGCCATCAGGCCCTGGCCTGCCGTGCCTGCCGGGGCCGCCTGCAGAAAGCCGCGCGCCACGTCTGCGAAGGGCCGGCCGTCCAGCTCGGCTGCCGCGTTCAGGCGGGTCATCTCGGCCTCGGGCAGGCGTCCCGCCAGGGCCTGCAGGGGCTTGTCGTCGACGCTGGCGCGCATCAGCAGCACCGCGTCATAGCGCGGGAAGAAGCCGCGGTCGTCGCGCAGCACCCGCACCGGCTGGCGGGCCAGCTGGGCGTCGGTCGTGTAGACGTCGATGAGGTCGACCTGGCCATCGCTCAAGGCCCGGTAGGCCAGGCCATGGTCCAGCCCGGCGCCGGGCTGCAGCTTGAGGCCATAGGCGCGCTGCAGGGCGGGCCAGCCGTCGGCGCGGGCCAGGAACTCGTGGGACAGGCCGGCTTTCAGCTCCGGGGCCTTGGCGGCCAGCTCCGAGATCGTCGTGATGCCCAGCCGCGCCGCGTCGGTTTCACGCAGCGCGAGGGCATAGCTGTTGTTGAAGCCCAGCGGCACGGCGGCCTTCAGCCCGAGTGGCTGCAGCCAGGCGTTGAGCTGGGCCAGCGGCGCCTGCGCATCCGCCGGGGCCTCGCGCTTGAGCAGCTCGCGCACGATGGTGCCGGTGTATTCGGGGTAGACATCAATCTGACCCTGTTGCAGGGCCGCCGCCAGGATGGCGGTATTGCCCAGGCCCTGGCGGTGCTCGGCCGTGATGCCCTGGCCGGTGAGGGTCTGGGTGACGAGTTCCCCGAGCACATAGCTCTCGGTGAAGCGCTTGGAGCCCACCTGCAGGGCGGGCGCGCCGCTTGCCACTGCAACGTTCCACATCGTCAGCAGCGTCAGCAACAGTAAGACTTGCCGGCGAATGTTCATTCCCCGATGGTGCCTGATGGCAATCTTGACCTGTCGGACTCGCCCTACATGCGGGTCCCGCGGTGTCCGAATGCAACGGCGCCCGGGTGTGTCTAGAGTTGTAGACATTGTTCTCAGAGGAGGTCTCCCATGTCCCGCGCCACCGATCATCTGCTGCGTCAACACCTGGACAGCCTGGGCGCCCATCTGCGCCAGTGCCGCACGCTCTCCGACCGCCGTCTGCGCATGCTGTGCTCGCTGGAGGCGCTGGACTCGGCCATCGGCGAACGCCTCTTCACCACCGTGGTGCTGGGCAGCGTTCTCATCGCGGCGGTGCTGAGCGTCACGGTCTGAGCGGCGTCCACCCCGACAGAAGCGGCCCCGAGGGGCCGCTTTGCTTTGGGCGGGTTCAGAACGCCGCTGCCGGTTCGGCCCGGCGCACCGGCGCTTCGGTCACGGGCACCCACAGCTGCAGATCGCCGTCAACGTCGCCCAGGGCCAGCGTCGAGCCCGGCACGAAGGTGCGGAAGCCCGCCGGCGGCGCGGCGCCGGCGCCCATGGGTGCGCGTTGCAGCATGACCTCGATGCGCCGGCCCTGGTGCAGCAGGCGCACGCGGGCCTGCGGCCAATGCGGCGGCAGGCAGGGCTGCACGCGCAGCAGACCGTCGGCGAGCTTGACGCCGCACAGCGACTCGACAGCGGCGCGCAGCAGCCAGCCGGCCGCGCCCGTGTACCAGCTCCAGCCGCCGCGGCCGGCATGCGGTGAGGCGGTTTCGATGTCGCCAGCGACCGCGAACGGCTCCAGCCCGTAGTCCTCGCCATGAGCGCCGCGGTGGGCCGGGCTGATGGCCGTGAAGGCCGCCCAGGCGCGTTCGGCCTGGCCGAGCTTGGCGCTGGCCATCAGGGCCCAGGTGGCGGCGTGGTTGTACTGGCCGCCGTTCTCGCGCACGCCGCCGGGGTAGGCCTGGATATAGCCGGCCTCCGGCTGCTGGTCCTTCAGCGGCGGCCACAGCAGGCGCAGCAGATGCGCATCGCGGTCGTGCAACTCGCGCCAGGCGCTGTCCAGGGCCAGGCGGGCGCGATCCGAGTCGGCCGCGCCGGTCAGCACGGCCCAGGCCTGCACGATGAGGTCGATGCGGCATTCGCTGGCGTCGTGGGTGCCGAGGATGCTGCCATCGTCGAACCAGCCGCGCCGGTACCAGCGGCCGTCCCAGGCCTCGGCATCCAGGGCCTTGGCCAGCTTCTCGCGCGCCTGGCGCCAGCTGGCGGCCCGCGCCTGCTCGCCGCGTGCGATGGCCAGCGGGTGCAGGGCGTCGATGACGGCGCACAGGAAGAAGCCCATCCATACCGATTCCCCGCGGCCCTCGGCGCCGACGCGGTTCATGCCGTCGTTCCAGTCGCCGGTGCCGAACAGCGGCAGCCCGTGGGCGCCCACGGGCAGGCTGACGTCGATGGAGCGCGCCGCGTGCTCGTAGATGGACGCGACCTCGTCGCTGATGGCCGGCACCTCATAGATGTCCTCGGCGCCTTCGGGCACGGGGCGGCCCTGCAGGAAGGGCAGGGTCTCGTCGGCCAGCGAGGTGTCGCCGGTGCGCTCGACATACAGGGCCAGCGCGAGGGCCAGCCACAGCCGGTCGTCCGCGAAATGCGTGCGCACGCCGGCGCCGGCGGGTTCATGCCACCAGTGCTGCACATCGCCGGGCGGGAACTGGCGGGCCGCGTGCTTGCGGATCTGCACGGCCAGGCGCTCGGGCGCGTGCTGCACCAGCGACATCGCATCCTGCAGCTGGTCGCGGAAACCGAAGGCGCCGCCGGCCTGATAGAAGCCGGCCCGGCCCCAGATGCGGCAGGCCAGTACCTGGGTCGGCAGCCAGTGGTTGACGAGGGCGTCGAAGGCCGGGTCCGGCGTGTCGACCTGAACGGGCGCGCACAAGGCCCGCCACACCTCGCGCTGGGCGGCCAGGCGGCGCAGCGGGTCGGCGGCCCAGGCGCTGGCGGCCTGCTCGCGAGCTGCGGCCAGGCTGGGTGCGTGGCCGAGCAGCACCGTGCCGTGCCAGGCATGGCCGGCCTCGAGACGGATGGGCACGGCCAGCAGGGCCGCGGGATCGGTGGCGGGGCCGGCCAGGCCGTCCAGGGCATGGGGCATGACGAGGCGGCCTTCGTCGTCGAACAGCAGGCGGCGGTCGCCGCTGGCCTCGATGGCGGCCGTCCAGGGGCGCGGGCGGTTCAGGTCGGGCGTGAAGCCGGCGTCCGCCGGCCAGGGCCACAGGGCTTGGTCGCTGGCGAGGCTGTCGATCTGGTCGGCCGTGGCGTCGCCTTCACGGGTGGGGCGCAGGGCCATCCAGGCGGTGTGGCCGCCAAAGCCGTTGAGGCCGTCGGCCTGGGTGGCCAGGGCCAGCAGCGGGCCATCGCCCTGCGACGGCTCCAGGCGCGTGACGACGCTGCGCCGCGCGCTGCTGTCCATGCCCAGCTGCCATTGCGCGCCGGCCAGCAGGCGCATGGGGCGCGGCGGCTTGCCCGGGGCTGCATGCAGCTCGATCTGGCACTGCCTGACGGCCGTCCTCTCGTCGACGGACCAGCGCAGGCGCACGACCATGCCCGGCAGCTGGAAGGCCATGGCCGTGGCACCGGGCAGGTGGGCGACGTTCTGCTTCGCCGCGGCGCGGCCCAGCAGCCAGGCCTTGCCGCTGGACAGGCAGTGCAGCATCAGCCATTCGCCGGGCGAGTCCAGCAGCGCGTCGTTGGACCAGGGCGTGATCTGGTGCAGGCGGCTGTTGCCGGCCCAGGCCATGCCGGCGCCGCGCTCCGACACCTGACAGCCGAACTCCTCGTTGGCGATGACGTTGATCCACGGCCGCGGCGGCTGGGCGCGTTCGGCCAGCTCGAAGCGGCAGGCGCCGCTGTCGGGATCGAAGTCGCTGGCCGGCGCCTCGGCGCCGGGCTGGGCGGCGAGGCTGGACACCAGGGTCGCACCGGCGGCGCGGCGCGCCTTGGCCGACTGCTCGTGGTTGATGCCCAGGCGCTCCAGCTGCTGGGCCAGCGGCCGGCCGTCGGCGAACCAGCGCACGCGGGCCAGCAGGTTGAGCGCGAAGCGCGTGTCCGGCCCCACCGCTTCGTCCGACAGCACATGCACGCGGCAGCGGCCGTGGCCCTGCTGCTCGGCCAGCGAGCGCAGCGCGCGCGACACCGGCGCCAGATAGGACGGCGGCTCGGCGTCCAGCACGACGATGTCCACCGCCAGCGGGCTGCCCTGGGCCTGCAGCAGCGCGCAGAGCTCTCGGACCATGGCGACGCCGGTGGCGTCGGCCACGCGGATCAGCACGATGGGGTCGTCGCCCGAGATGCCGTGGCGCCACAGCGCATCGCGCTCATAGCCGGTCTCGGGCAGGGGCAGGGGCTCGCGGGCGGCCTGCGAGGTCAGCAGGGTCTGCAGCGTCAGGCCGGCGCGCCAGGCGCCCGGCGCCAGCGCGGCACCCTGGGTGCGCACGCCGGCCATGGTGTGGGCCAGCATCAGCGAGCGCTCGCACAGGGCCGGCTGGCGCAGCTTGTCCAGCAGATGGTTCAGCGTCTGCGGCTCGCGGGCCGCTGCGGTGGCGAGCGTCAGCGTGATGCTGGCGCCGGGCGGCAGCGTCAGCACCAGGTGCAGCAGCGAGATCGGGTCGTTGCCGGTGTCCAGCGTGCCGGCCTCGGTGTTCAGGCCGCTGACGTCGGTGCCGAGCAGGGCTTGCACGCCGGCATGCGCGATGGCGCCGCCCGGCTGGCCCGCCGTGCCGCCGCGCGCCAGCCAGTGGGCGCGGTCAGCGCCGGCGCGCACGCGGTCCAGGCGCGCGCCGCCCTCCAGCTCCACGCCGACCAGCGCATGCACCGCATGCAGCGGCTGCTCCTTGTGGCCGCGCGGCAGGCGCTGCCAGTGCAGGGCCTGCTGGCCGGGCTCCCATTGCACCTGCAGGAAGAGCTTGCCGAAGGCGGGATGGGCCAGGTCGGCCTTGGCCGGGGCCAGCACCGGCTCGAAGCTGGACACGAGGGCCAGGCGGCGCGGCCGGTGGGCGAGGTTGCGCAGTGTGATGCGGCGCAGCTCGACATCGTCCTCCACCGCCACCCACGCCTCGGTGTGGGCATGCAGCTCCTCGCCCTCAGCTGTGAACTGGGCGCTGGCCGGATGCAGGCGGCAGCCGTAGCGCCATTGCGGGCCGGGCGTCGGCCGCAGCGTCAGCGAACGCCAGGGGCTTTGCTCGGGCGTGCCGTTCCAGTGCAGGTCCAGGTCGCGCAGATGCAGATGGTGGCCGAGCAGGTCCTGGGCGAGGTCGTCGCGCCAGCGGCTCACCAGCACCTGGCTGCCGGGCTCGCCCCAGACCAGGGTGCCGCCGCCATGCTCGCGCACCATGGCGCTGAGCCGGCCGCTGCCCAGCCAGGCCGTGGCGGGCAGGGCGCGGCCGTGCAGCTCGGGCACGACCAGCGAGATGCGCGCCTTGCGCGGCGCGCTGCGCGTCAGCTTGGGCGGCTGCTCGCGCAGCGGCGCCACCTTGTGCGGCGCGCGCTCGTGCAGCAGCCAGCGCACCGCGCACAGGCGCGGCTCGGCGTCGGCCCAGCGCTGCGGCGCGCCGCCGCACAACACCTCGGTCAGGGCCACCAGGGACATGCCGTGGTGATGGGCCATGGTGGTGCCGATGCGCACGAAGCGCCGCCCGGGCGGTGCGTCGGCGGGCGCCTCGGGCTGGCGGGTGGCCGTGTAGTCCAGCGCCTCCATGAAGCCGCCGTCGTGACGGGCGCCCAGGGCCTGCAGCGCGCGCAGGTTGGCGACGGCCGCACGCGGCATGACCATGGTCGCCATCAGGCTGGCATAGGGGGCGATGACGATCTCTTCCGGCGGCGTGTCGCGCAGGGCCAGCGAGGCCACGCCCTGCGGGCCGTATTGGTAGGCCAGGCTGTTGTCGCGCTTGGCATAGGCGCTCTCGGACACGCCCCAGGGCAGGCCGGCGGCGCGCCCGGCGCGGATCTGCTCCATGACGGCGGCGCGCGAGGCCTCGGCCAGGGCGCTGCCGGTGGGCTCGTCCAGCACCAGCGAAGGCATCAGCATCTCGAACATCGAGCCCGACCAGCTCTTCAGCCCGGTGACGCGGCCGCGCGAGAAGAAGGGCCGGCCCAGGGCGCCCCAGTGGCCGGCCGGGATGTCGCCCTTGGCGATGGCGACCAGGCTGGCCAGGCGGGCCTCGGAGGCCAGCAGGTCATAGTGGTTCTGGTCCAGGCGCTCGTCACCGGGCTCGACGCCCATGGGGGCGACGGCGCCGATGTGCAGCAGGCGGCGCTGCGGGTCGTAGAGCCACTTGAAGTCGTGTTCCAGCGCCAGCCTGCGCGCGCGGGCCGCCACCTGGCGCAGCGCCTCGGCCACCTCGGGCTGAGGCGGCATGCCCTCGCCACCGCGCGCAAAGCCCTCGCAGGCCGCGGCGACGACGAGCAGATGCGCGCAGAGATTGCCGCTGTCCACGGCGGAGACGTAGTGCGGCTCCAGCAGGGCCATGCGCTGGGTGTCGATCCAGTTGTAGAAATGGCCGCGATGGCGGGGCAGCTTGTCCAGCGTGTCCAGCGTGCGGCCGATGCGCTCGGCCAGGCCGACGTCGTGCAGCCAGCCGAACTCGCGCGCGCAGCAGGCCGACAGCAGGTACAGGCCGATATTGGTGGGCGAGGTGCGGTGGGCGACGGCGATGTCGGGGTCGAACTGCACGTTGTCGGGCGGCAGGTCGTTGTCGTCCTTGGTGACCCAGCGTTCGAACCAGCGCCAGGTGTCGCGGGCGACGCCGAGCAGGTACTGGCGCTCGTCGTCGCTGATGGCCTCGCGGCGCGGGCGGGCGCGCGGCCGGCTGGCCAGGCCTATCCACAGCGGCGTCAGTGCCCAGGCCAGCAGCAGGGGCAGGGCTTGCTCCCAGTCGACCGGGCGGCCGATCAGGGCCGGTGTCATCAGCAGCAGGGCCAGCACGCCGGCGGCCGCGGTGATGTGCTTGTGCTGGCGCCACAGCGATTTCCAGTCGGTCCGGGCGGCGGCCTCGGCGGCGTCGGCCGTGGTCCATTCCAGCAGATGCTGGTGGCTCACGCGCTGGCGCCACAGCGCGCGCACGATGGCGTCCAGGCCCAGCCAGGCCGAGGCCGGCAGCAGGGCCAGATGCCAGACCACGCTGCCGACGGCGCGGCCCAGCTCGACGGCGGCGTGGCGGTAGAAGCGGGCCAGCGACAGGTTGTCGCCCGACGGCGCGCAGGCGGCCAGGGCGCCCATCAGCGGCCCGCCGCCGAAGACGGCGGCCACCAGGCCCAGGGCCCAGGCCGGCGACAGGCCGATGCCCACCCAGGAGGCCACCAGCAGCAGCAGCGCAGCAGGGGCGACGAGGGAGCGGCGCAGGTTGTCCAGCATCTTCCAGATGTGGACGCCGCGCAGGCCCCAGCGGCGCGGGTTGCCGAGGAAGGGCAGCAGCTGCCAGTCGCCGCGCGTCCAGCGGTGGATGCGCGAGGCGGCCACGTCGGCATGCATGGGGGCGGGCTCCACCAGCACCACGTCGCTGACGCCCGCGCAGCGCATCAGCGAGCCTTCCAGCAGGTCGTGGCTCAAGACCTGGCCCTCGGGAAGGCGGTGGGCCAGCACGGCGGCCGCAGCCTGCACGTCGATCAGTCCCTTGCCGGTGGCGCTGCCTTCGTCGAAGAGGTCCTGGTAGACCTCGGAGCTGGCGGCGCTGTAGGGGTCCAGACCGAGCTGGCCGGCGAACAGGCTGTGGAACCAGGTGCCGTGCACCGTCGAGCTGCCGGCGGCGGTGGCCAGCGGCGTGGCGATGCGCGGCTGCAGCATGCCGTGACCGCGCACGACGGTGACGGCGCCGCTGGACGAGCGTCCCAGCCGCGGCCGGTTCAGCGGGTGGGCGGCGATGGCCACCAGCTCGCGCAGCGCGCCGGGGGGCAGGGCGGTGTCGGCATCCAGCGTGACGATGTGCCGGATGCCCGGCGCCGGGGTGGACAGCTCGCCGAGGTCGACGAAGCGGTCGGGCAGGGCGTCGGGCGCCTGGCCGGACAGCAGGGCGGCCAGGGCCTCGGTCTTGCCGCGCTTGCGCTCCCAGCCGATCCAGCGCTGCTCGGACTCGCTCCAGCGCCGTTCGCGGTGCAGCAGCAGGAAGCGCGGCCGGCCGTCGCTGGCGGTGCCGTGGCGCTGGTTCAGCGCGGCGATGCCGTCACGCGCCTCGGCGAGCAGGGCGGAGTCCTGGGGCTGGTGCTCGGCCTTGGCATCGGTCCAGTCGCTGAGCAGGGCGAACTGGGCTTCGTCCTCGAGGTTGGCAAGGTGGTGACGCTCCAGTTGGGCCAGCAGCGTCGCGATGCCCTTGGACCGCGTCAGCATGCAGGGGATGACGACCAGGCTGCGGGCCGTGGCCGGGATGCCCTGCGGCCAGCTGAGGCGCGGCAGCAAGGCCGGCGGGGCGCATTCGCTGATGAGGCGGTTGGCCAGGGCGACGACGGCCTCGCTGGTCGGCAGCAGCGACAGCAGCACGGCCACCACCACCATGGGCCAGCCCGCGCCTGCGGGCAGGCCCAGCATCAGCAGGGTCAGCTCGGCCAGCACCAGCAGGCCGCCCAGGCTGGTCAGGTAGAGGGCGACGCGATGGCGGCGCAGCGCGGCGGCGAAGCGCTCGCCGCGGGTGGCCTTCAGGCGCAGTTCGGCCAGCAGGCGCTCACGGCCGGGGCCGGACAGCCAGTACAGCGGCGCGCGCTCCTCGGCGTCCTCGGCCCAGGCGGGGTCGTTGCAGAGCAGGCGCAGCACCTGGGCCACGTCGGCCTCGGGCACGTTGTGCCTTTCGGTCAGCGCCTCGATGGCATGCATGGCCATGTCGCGCGTGGCCTCGTGCTCCTGGCGGTAGACGTCGATGCGGCCCAGCGCCCGCAGCGTCGGGTGCACGGCCTCGAACAGGCCGGCCCAGTTGGCCGCGCCGAGGTTGCGCAGGCTGCCGATGGCATTGCGGATGCTCTGGTGGTCGGCGCCGCTCTCGGCCTGCTCGGCGGCCTGGACGGCGCCAGGGTCGGGCAGCATCTCGGCCAGCCAGGCGGCCACGGCGCCCCAGGACGAATCCTCCGCATCACGCTGGTCGGCCTGGCCGAGGGCGCGGTCGGTCAGCCGCTCATGCAGGCGCAGTGCCAGGGCGGCGATGGCGGGGTCGTGCGGCCAGGCGGCCTGCCATTGCTGCAGCTGTCGGCGCACGGCGTCGGCGTCCAGATGCGGCAGGGCCTCGAACAGGCCCTGGGCGGCGCGGCGGGCCAGATGACGCCAGGCGGCACGCTCGGCCAGGCGGCGCAGGTTCTCCACCAGCACGACGCGCAGCGTCGACGGCAGGGCCCACAGCTCGCGCAGCGTCAGCGCCTCGACCTCGTGGTGGCCGGTCAGGAAATGGTGCAGCAGGGCCAGGTCCAGCGAGCTGTCGGCGTGGGCCACCCAGGCCCAGGCCACGCCATAGACGCGCGGCAGGCCCTGCAGGGGTTCGTCGGCCAAGCGCGGCAGGCGCTGGAAATAGCTGCGCGGCAGGTCGTGCAAGACCTCGTCGAGCTGCTGCTGCACGATGCGGGCGTTGTCCAGCAGCCAGGCATGGGCCGGATCGATGTCGGCCTGCAGGCCTTCCTCGGACAACACCGCCAGCGCCGAGGTCCAGACCTGCAGATTGCTGCGCAGGCGTGGCGAGAAGGGACGGGGCTGGTGGCGCGGGTCGTCGACACGCTGGGCGGCGGCCAGGCTGCGGCCGTGCTCGGCGAAGCGCTCGGCACCGAACTGCACGGCTCGCACGGGAGAAGCCGCGGCCTCATGCCCTCCGGCGAGCTTGACGAAGGCTTGTGCAGCGCCCGTGGGTGTCAGGTCATGCGGAGGATGTTGGGGCGGTGCGGACATGATTCGACTTTGGGTGTCGAGGCCGTGTCGGCACAGCGGCATGCGTCGCGTGTCTCTGTCAGTGCTGTCCTACGCGTCCCCCATGAAAAACGCCGGTTCTGCCGCATGGTGAAAAGCGGCGGCGTTGTCTGCTCGGTTAGTGCGTTTGTAGGGGGTCAGGCCCGGCTGCGCAGCCGGGAGGCGAGCTCGATGTAGGCCGCCTCGACCGCCATGGGCCGTGCGTCCGCCAGGTGGGCGCGCAGCACCCGCTTGAGCGTCTCGGGCTGGGGCGTCAGCGGCCCGGCGAAGCGGACGTGCTCTGCATCGGCGATCAGCAGCGTCGGGAAGGTCTCGATGTCCAGGTCGCCGATCAACTCGGCCTCGTCCTCGATGTCGATCCAGCGCACCTGCAGGCCGGCCTGCGGCAGCTCGGCGCAGGCGGCTTCGAAGACTTGCTGGTAGGACTCGCAGGTGCGGCACCAGGCGGCGCAGAGGCAGGCGATGTGCAGCACGGGATTCATTCCGCGGTGCCCGTCGAGCGGATCAGGCTGCCGCGCAGCCCCACCACGGCGCGCTGGAGCTTGGCGAACTCGTCCGCGGAGAGCCCCGTGGCCTGCAGCAGGCCCGCATTCAGGGCCAAGGCCTTCTCGCGCACGCGGCGGCCGCTCTTCGTCAGCGTGACGCGCACCAGGCGTTCGTCCTGGGGGTCGCGCTGGCGTTCCACGAAGCCCATGGCCTCGAGCTTCTTCAGCATCGGCGTCAGCGTGTTGGACTCGAGGAACAGCTTCTCCCCCAGGCTGCCGACGGTCTGGTTGTCCTCTTCCCAGATGGCGATGAGGGCGATGTACTGGGTGTAGGTGAGCCCCACCTCGTCCAGCATCGGCTTGTAGGCCTTGCCGAACGCGAGGTTGGCTGAATAGACCGCAAAGCAGAGGTAGTCGGACAGCGGGCGGGCTGGCGCGTCGGCGGTGTTGGATTTCATGGGCATCCTCTGGTGGCGCATGCGCAAGGACGAGAGCTCGCCGGCCGCTGCGTCGAAAATCGCATGCGACTGTATCGCATGAGTCTTCCGTCAGCCACTGCAGAAGCTGGCCAGCCTGACCCCGTCCACCTCGACCAGCTGGTCCAGGCGGATGGACTGGCCGGATGCGGTGCTGAGGAACTCGGCACCGCCGCGGCTGAACAGATCGGCAATGCGGGCGGTCTGGGCCTGCAGCGCCCCTTCCTCGTCACGGAAGAGCAGGGGCACGGCCCGGCCCGCCATCGCATGAATTTCCAGCAGGTCGTGGAACTCGCAGCTGATGGGGACGTAGTTGGCGGGGAGGGCGTTCATGGGAGCTGTCCTTTCGAGGCAGGCCTGGCGCGGCATCAACGGGCCTGGGCAACCGCCAGCTTGCTGCCGGCGATCCGTGGCTGGTTCGGCTGCAGAGTCGGGTCTTCGGCTTGCAGCCGGGCCAGTTCGCCGCTGTTGCGGGAGTCCTGCAATTCCGCAACCACCTGGGCACGGGTCTTGGTGGACGGCGCGTTGCGCCGGAAGGCTCCGGCGTTCTCGCTGTTCAGCTCGGTCAGTTCGCCGGAGGCGCGCGCACGGGCCAGTTCGGCGATGACCTGCTCACGGCTTGCGCCGGCCGCGCTCGCGGAAATGGCAATGGCGGACAGGACGGCGGCGATGACGATGGTGGAAAAGGTCTTCATGATGGGTTCCTTGATCTGCTTGAAAACGCATGCGATTGCATCGCATGCGATGTCTAATGCTTGAAAAATTCAGGCCGTGATGACGTTCAGCGCGACGTCGATGTTGCCGCGCACTGCCTTGGAGTACGGGCAGATCTGATCGGCCTTGTGGGCCACGGCCGCGGCGGTTTCGGGATCGACGCCGGGCAGGCTGACGGTCAGGCGGGCTTGCAGGAGGTACTCGCTGCCGGCCTGGCCCAGGTCCACCTCGATGTCCACGGACAGATTGGCGGGCAGGGCGACCTTCAGCGACTGGGCGGCCAGGTCCAGCGCACCGGTGTAGCAGGCAGACCAGGCGCCGGCGAACAGCTGCTCGGCGGTGGGGTGGGCGGCGATGCCTTCAAAAGCGTGCGAGGGCGCGGCGCCACGCGGGGCCGTCAGGCGGATGTCCACCTTGTCGTGGCGGCCGGGCTTGGCGCCGCCGCTCACGGTGGTGTGGGTCTTGCCGGTGACGAGGACGTTCTGGATCTTGCTCATGGTGTCGGACTCGGAGGATGGTGGGTGGGTTGGTTTGCAATCGCATACGTTTAAATCGCATGCGATGTAGTGCACTGTAGATGGCGAGCAGAACGAGGTCAAGAACTTTTTTGGCAGGGCGGCAGCGCGGCCGTGTCGCCGACCCGGGCCGTGATGGGGGCGCCTGCACGCCCACGCCCGCTGCCGCCCCGCCGGTTTCTCAAGCCGTGGCCGGGTGCCCCACGATGTGGCGCAGCACCCGCTCCTCCAGTTCGGCGAAGCCCGCCGCCGTGCGGGAACGCGGCCGCTGCAGGGCGACCGTGGCGTCCAGGGCGATGCCGCCGCGGTCGATCAGCAGCACGCGGTCGGCCAGGGCCACGGCCTCGGCGACATCGTGGGTGACCAGCAGGGCCGTGAAGCCGTGCTGGCGCCAGAGCTGCTCGATGAGTCGGTGCATCTCCAGCCGCGTCAGCGCATCCAGGGCGCCCAGCGGCTCGTCCAGCAGCAGCAGGCGCGGGCGATGCACCAGGGCGCGAGCCAGGGCGACGCGCTGGCGCTGGCCGCCGGACAGCGTCGCCGGCCAGTCATCGCCGCGGCCGGCGAGGCCGACCTGGGACAGGGCCTGCAGGGCTCGATCCTTCGCATCCCGGCCATCGAGGCCGAGGGCCACGTTGTCGGCGACGCGCTTCCAGGGCAGCAGGCGGGCGTCCTGGAACATCAGCCGGCGTTCGTCGGCCCGGCCCGCCTCGATGAGCCCGGCGCTCGGTGCATCCAGCCCGGCAATGAGGCGCAGCAGCGTGCTTTTGCCGCAACCGCTGCGGCCCACCAGGGCGACGAACTCGCCAGGGGCGACGTTCAGGTCCAGCGCCTCCAGCACATGGCGGGCGCCGAAGGATTTGGCGACGCCGCGCAGCTTCAGCGCGAGGCCGTTGGCGGTGTCCCTTGTTGGCGGCGCCTCGGCGACCGGTTCACGCGGCAGCACGGGGGAGTCGACTTCGGTGAGCCACATGGTCAGCTTCCTTGTTCGGCATAGCCCTTGTGCCAGGGCAGCCAGGCCTTCTCGAGGCCGCGGGCGACCACGTCGGCCAGCTTGCCCAGCAGGGCGTAGAGCAGGATGCCCACCAGCACGATGTCGGTCTGCAGGAACTCGCGGGCATTCATCGTCAGATAGCCGATGCCGGCCTGGGCCGACAGGGTCTCGGCGACGATGAGCAGCACCCACATCAGGCCCAGCGAGAAGCGCAGTCCGACGAGGATGGAGGGCAGGGCGCCGGGCAGGATGACCTGGCGGTAGAGCTGCCAGCCCGACAGCCCGTAGCTGCGCGCCATCTCGATGAGGTCGCGGTCGACGTTGCGGATGCCGTGGAAGGTGTTCAGGTAGACCGGGAAGAACACGCCCACGGCCACCAGCACCAGCTTGGCTGCCTCGTCGATGCCGAACCACAGGATGACGAGCGGGATCAGCGCCAGGGCCGGGATGTTGCGCAGCATCTGCAGCGTGGTGTCGAGCAGGGCTTCGGCGCGCTTCCAGGTGCCGGTCAGCAGGCCCAGCAGCAGGCCCAGGCCACCGCCGATGGCGAGGGCCGAGAAGGCGCGTACGGCGCTGACGCCGACGTGATGGGCCAGTTCGCCCGAGCGCAGCAGCTGCCAGAAGGCTGCCAGCACGGCGGCGGGTTCGGGCAGGATGCGCGCCGACAGCACGCCGCTGCGCGAGGCGATCTCCCAGGCGACCAGGATGGTGGCGGGCAGCAGCCAGGGAGTGAGGCGCTTCAGCATGGCTTCAGCTTGCAGAGACGGCTTTCGGGACGTAGCTGTTGGCAACCACTTCGCCGAACGGGCCCGTCAGTGCCGGCGCTGTCAGCTTCTCGCGCACGCCCAGCGGCAGCAGCGGGAAGACCAGCTCGGCAAAGCGGTGCGCCTCGTCCAGATGCGGATAGCCGCTGAGGATGAAGTACTCCAGGCCGAGGTCCGAGTATTCCTGGATGCGGTCGGCCACCTGCTGCGGGTTGCCGACCAGGGCCGTGCCGGCGCCGCCGCGCACCAGGCCGACGCCGGCCCAGAGGTTGGGCGAGATCTCCAGGCCGGCGCGCACATCGGCCTTGTTGAACTGGCCGCCATGCAGCTCGGCCATGCGGCGCTGGCCGACGGAGTCCATGGTCTTGAAGCGCTGCTGGGCCGCGGCCACGGTGGCCTCGTCCAGCTCTGACAGCAGCTCGGTGGCGGCGCGCCAGGCTTCGTCTTCGGTCTCGCGCACAATGACATGCAGGCGGATGCCGTACTGCAGCTGGCGGCCGCGTGCCGCGGCGCGCCCGCGCACATCGGCGAGCTTCTTCGCCACCTCGGCGGGCGGTTCGCCCCAGGTCAAGTAGGTGTCGACCTGTTCGGCCGCCAGCTCGTGCGCCGGGCCCGAGGAGCCGCCGAAAAACACCGGTGGGTAGGGCTTGTTGATGGGCGGGTAGAGCACCTTGCCGCCCTTGACGCTGAGGTGCTCGCCGTCCAGGTCCAGCGCCTCGCCGGTATGGGAGCGGGCCAGCAGCTCGCGCCAGATGCGGATGAACTCGGCCGACTGCTCGTAGCGCGCCGCGTGGTCGAGAAACTGGCCATCGCCGGCCAGCTCGTCGGGGTCGCCGCCGGTGACGAGGTTGACGAGCAGGCGCCCGCCGGAGAGCCGGTCCAGCGTCGCGGCCATGCGGGCGCTCTGCGAGGGGGCGACCAGGCCAGGGCGCAGCGCGACGAGGAACTTCAGGTGCTTCGTCGCATCGATGAGGCTGGCGGCGACGATCCAGGAGTCCTCGCAGCTGCGGCCGGTGGGCAGCAGCACGCCTTCATAGCCCAGGCTGTCGGCGGCGATGGCGATCTGCTTGAAGTAGGCATGGTCGGCCACGCGGGCGCCGCGCGAGCTGCCGAGATAGCGGCTGTCGCCGTGGGTGGGGATGAACCAGAAGATCTTCATGGCCTCAAGCCTTCTTGATGGGCGTGGCGATGGCTTCGGCCACGCGGATGGGGCGGGGGATGAGGCCGAGCTCGGCGAAGGAGTCGGCCACCAGCTGCTGCTCCCGGGCGATGTCAGCCGTCAGTGGCCCGACGGGCGCGGCGCCGCGGCGCTCGACCATCTTGTAGACCGTGGCCAGCGGCAGGCCGGCGAAGTCGGCATAGCGCTGCACGGCGTCGCGGCGGTCGGCGCGGGCGCGCGCGTCGGTGTCGGTCAGGGCCTGGAACAGCGTCTTCACCAGGGCTGTGTCGCGGCTCAGTGCGCGCGAGGCCAGGTAGAAGGTGTTGTTGTTTGTCAGGCCGCGGCTGGTGGCCAGGGCGCGCAGTTCCCCCGTCACTTCGGCCGCGGCGTAGTAGGGGTCCCAGACGGCCCAGGCGTCGACCGAGCCGCGCTCGAAGGCGGCGCGCGCATCGGCCGGCGGCAGGTAGACGGCCTGGATGTCGGACCAGCTCAGGCCGGCCTTCTTGACGGCCTGCACGGTCAGGAAGTGGGCGCTGCTGCCCTTCTGCAACGCGATGCGCCGACCCTTCAGGTCGGCCAGGGTCTTCAGCGGCGAATCGGGCTTGACGAGGACGGCCGAGCTGTCGGGCTTGGGCGGCTCGGCGCCGACATAGACGACATCCTTGCCGGCGGCCTGGGCGAACACGGGTGGCGCGTCGCCGGTGGCGCCGAACTCCACGTGCCCCAAGGCCAGGGCCTCCAGCAGCTGCGGGCCGGCGGGGAACTCGGTCCACTGGATGCGCGTGCCGGGCAGGCGCTGCTCGAGCAGGCCATAGCTCTTCAGCAGCGCGAGATTGAAGGAGCCCTTCTGGAAGCCGATGCGCAGTTGCTGCGGCGTCTGGGCGCGCGTCCAGACCGCGGCGGTCGTCGCGAGGATGGCGACAGCGGCGCGCCGCGTCGTGTGGTGAGCGCTCATTTGGCAGCCGCCTCGGCGAGCTTGACGGAGCCGGGCAGGGCATCGGCCACACGGATGGGTTTGGGGATGAGGCCCAGCGCATGGAAGGTGTCGGCGATCTTCTGCTGTTCGGCGGCGACGGCGGCGGTGAGAGGCTTCACGCCGAACTGGTAGCGCGTCAGGCTCTTCTCGACGACCTCGGGCTCCAGCCCCTGCAGCGGCGCGATGACGGCGGCCGCGGCCTTGATGTTGGCCTTCAGCGTGGCGGCCTGGGCCTGCGTGTCGTCGAACAGGGCCTGGATGACCTGGGGCTGCTTCTCGGCGTAGCTGCGCTCGGCCAGGTAGTAGGCGTAGTTGTTGACGATGCCCTTGCCGTCGGCCAGCAGCCGGGCGCCGCTCTGCTTCTCGACGGCGGCCAGGAAGGGATCCCAGATCACCCAGGCATCCACCGCGCCGCGCTCGAAGGCGGCGCGCGCATCGGCCGGCGGCAGGTAGACGGCCTGCACATCGCTGAACTTCAGGCCCTGCTTCTCCAGTGCCTTGACGATGAGGTAGTGGACATTGCTGCCCTTGTTCAGCGCAACCTTCTTGCCCTTGAGGTCCGCCACCGTCTTGATGGGCGAGTCCTTGGGCACGACGATGGCCTCGGCCTCGGGCGCGGCCGGGTCGTAGCCGATGTAGACGAACTGGGCGCCGGCGGCCTGGGCAAAGATGGGCGGGGCCTCGCCGACAAAACCGACGTCGACGGCGCCGACATTCAGGCCTTCGAGCAGCTGCGGGCCGGCGGGGAACTCCACCCATTTGACGGCCACGCCGAGGGGCGCGAGCTTCTTCTCGAGGGAGCCGCTGGATTTCTGCAGCGTCAGCAGGCTGGCGGATTTCTGAAAGCCGATGCGCAGCGTGGACTGGGCCGAGGCGTGCAGGCTGGTGGCAGCTATCAGCAGCGGTGCGGTCCAGCGGAGGAGGGAGCGGAAGAGCATGAGTCGTGTCCTGTGCAAAAAGATCCCGGCGCCGAGGCGCACCCGATCAGCACCGAAAGGCGCCGGGATGAAGTCGCCGATCCCGGTCGGGAGGCGAGGAGACAAGCGGTGGTGTGTGCAGCGGGGCCAGCGTCAACAGCTGAGCGCCGGCTCCCGCCGCGTCGGCATTCGCGGCGCGATGGGAGCCAGGGCGCGGTCCAGGCGCGCGATCAGGTCGGGCTCGGGCACGAAGCCGCCCGCCTCATGGCGGCGCAACTGGGCGTCGGTGGCGAAGACGCCGTCCAGCACATGGCGGGCGCCGAGGGCCGACAGCACCGGCTTGAGGGCGTAGTCCAGCGCCAGGAAATGGGCGGGACTGCCGCCGGTTGCCAAGGGCAGCACCACCTTGCCGCGCAGGGCATCGGGTGGCAGCAGGTCGAGGAAGACCTTGAGCAGGCCGCTGTAGGCCGCCTTGTAGATGGGCGTGCCGACGACGACGAGGTCGGCCAGTTCGACGGCCTGAACGGCGGCAGCGATCTCGGGGTCGCGCACATCGGCCGCCAGCAGCGCGGCGGCGGGCAGCTCGCGCACCAGGATGTCGTCGTGCTGCGTGCCCCGGCCTTCCAGCCGCGTCAGCGCGAACTGCGTGAGCCAGGCGGAACGCGAGCGTTCGCTGGGGCTGGCGGAGAGGCTGGTGATGTGCATGGCGGCCGGACTCGGTGGATGCCCTGCACGATAGGGAAGCTGCCTTCCTCGCGGAACGAAGGAAAAAGGGGATGCTTATGCGGGGAGCGTTGAGTTCGACAGGCCCTGGCCGGACGCCGTTTGCCGAGGCCGGCACGACGATCCCAGAATGCGGGGTGGCACTTCGCCGCGCCCGTGCAGGGAGAACGCGATGCAGCTGATCTTGTTGAGCCGCGAGCGGCTGGCGCGCCTGTCAACACAGTGGGACGAACTGCGCGACCGTTTCAGGTCGATGCAGCCGCCGCTGGACGCTTTCAACGATCCGGAATTTCCGGTCCAGGGCATCGCGGCGACGCTGGCCGCAGGCGGGGAATCCATCCGGCTGGAATACCGCGCCATTGCCATCGACCTGCTGCTCACCCAGGCGAGGCTGGACGGCGACAGCCGGGGGCGGGTCACGCTGATGCTGGTGCAGCACCCGCTGATCGGCAAGCCGTTCGCGCTGGACTCATTCACCTTTGACCGCAGCGGGACGACCGACCTGGAGAACATCGGCGACGACGACGTCAACGAGATCGGCGCGCTGTCGCTGCGCATTGCAATGACGGCGATCGAGCGGGCGCTCCACCTCGATACGTCGGAATGGCCGGCTTAGTTGAGCCGGCCTCCCTGGGCTCAGGTGGCTTCATGGCCCACCCAACCAGCCATGGGGCTCAAGGGGTGAGCTGAAGATTGGGAGGCCGACGAGGACGACCACCGTAACGACCCATCCTGCATACGCACCGCTGTCGGCACGTCGAAGGGTGACCGATCGCGTGGATGCCACGTTCCGCATGGTGGTCCCTCCGACAGGAATCGAACCTGTATCTGCCGCTTAGGAGGCGGCCGTTCTATCCATTGAACTACGGAGAGAGCCTGCGCGGTGCGGGCCGGGCCCGTCGAGCGGCGCGGATTCTCTCACGGGGTTCTGGCAGCATGCGGCCCAGCCTATGGAGACCCACATGACGCAACAAGGAAGCTGCCACTGCGGCCGCATCAGATTCGAGGTCGACGGCAAGCCCGATTCGGCCCTGTCCTGCAACTGCTCGATCTGCCAGCGCAAGGGTTCGCTGCTGTGGTTCGTGCCGCGCGCCGCGCTGAAGCTGCTGACGCCGGACGAGAACGCCAGCAACTACACCTTCAACAAGCACGTCATCCAGCATCGCTTCTGCCCGACTTGCGGCATGCATCCCTATGGCGAGGGCCAGGCGCCGGACGGCTCCGCGATGGCGGCAATCAATATCCGCTGCCTCGAAGGCGTGGACCTGAAGGCCGTGCCCGTCACCGAGTACGACGGGCGTTCGATGTAGCCCGGAGGGTCAGAACTGCGCCACCAGATGCGGCTGGCCGCCCACGCACGTCAGCACGCGGCGCGGCTGGTGCAGGGTGCCGCCGCGCGTGGCGCGGGCCACTGCGGCTTGCACGGCGTCCAGCAGGGCGGCCAGGCGCGGGCGCTCGCCGCTGCAGCGTGAGCGAGGAATGACGAGTGCCAGGTCCATGGACTCGCTGGATTGCAGTTCCAGGCTGGCATTGACGACCAGCGTGGACGGCGTGCTGAGGGAGAAATCGAGGTCGGCATCGACCAGATCGGCGGCGACCGGCAGTTGCGGCAGCGTCAGCGGGGAGAGAGATACTGAAGACATGGCCGGAATCCTCGTCGAGAGATGTGACAGCCGTTGTCGGGCGCACCGTGGCGCGGCTGTAGGACTGCGCCTGATCGCTCAGGCGTGCATCAGCGGCAGGGCTGGCTTGACGGTGGGTTTGGCGAACAGGCAGCCGATCAGGGCCCGCGCGAAGAAATAGTCGTTGCGCAGCTTGTCGCCGAGGGCGTCGAGGCCGACGCGGCCCTGTGGGTCGCAGGGGATGTCGAGGCCGGCACTCTGGGCCGACAGCGGCTCGAAGTGCAGCAGATGGGTGGACTCGGCTGCAGCGGGCAGCGCATCGGCGAGCTTCGTCTTGGCTGCTGACTGCGGAACCGGGAGCGCCGTGGGCGCCGTCTCGGTTGGGATTTGAATTTGGGTCATGTGAACCTCCTTCGGAATCAACACAGGGTTGATGAGACAACTTTGGTCTCAACGAGGTTCAAAACCTGTAGGCAGGCCGGGATGGAGAGGCGGCGCGCCATCGCGTCCATTTGTAGGAAGGCGCTGGCGGTTGGCGGATGTAACGTGAGCGCAGACGCGGCTTTGTCCTACGTCCGGCGCGACCCCTGAGTCAGGGCGGCAAACACTTGCTGTGCCGTCAGCGACCGACCACCGTTTCCCAGATCAATGCCTCGGCGCAAACTCGAAGTCCTGTTCAAACACGCCTTCACCGGTGCATTGGTACGCGCGTACTGCCTTCTCTACGCTGGCAGCCATCTGCTCAGTGATGCTTTCGTCGTCAGCGGGCTTTATCGTCTTGACCCGCAGGGTCACAAGCTTGCCGTCGCGCACGACGACAGTGGCGCGAAACACGGGCCGGCCGGCCCAGGCTGCCTTGGGCACCTCGGGCGTGGCCGTCTGCGTACATATCGACGCTTCGCTTGATAGCTTCCACGAAGGTTTGAGTCTTTGCGGCTTGGCAAAGCGCATCTGCAGTTGCTCCTGCAGCGCAGGAGTGTTTTGCAGCGACGTGCCGTCTGCATGAACGACGCTGCCTGGCTTGCTGGGCTTGCCGGCTGCGAACTTTCCTTCGAAGGCAAGCCCGTCGGCCCGTTGAATCCGGCCTTGCCCCCAGGGGACGCCAGCCGCGAACTCGCCTTCGAAGGCAAATCCGTCAGCCCGCTGTATCCGACCCTGACCCCAGGGCACGCCGTTGACAAATTTGCCCAGGTAGCGGCTTCCGTCCGGAAACCGATACTCGCCGACGCCAGCCAACTCGCTGGCGATGAGGCTTCCCTCGTAGACGTCGCCGCTGGCCCAGGTGTAGCGGCCCTGACCGGATGCATTGCCCGCCGCGATGGCGCCGTTGTAGGCATCGCCGTTGGCAAACTGGATCTGTCCCGATCTGCTCGGCCAGCCGTCCCTGCACTGGCCTTCGTAGCGGTCGCCGTTGACCCAGCTGAGCATGCAGGCGCCACTGAGCTTCTCGGCCACGAAGTTGCCGGTTCCTGTCGTTCCGTCGGCATAGGTGACCTGCCCTGTTCCTTGCATCTGGCCGTCCAAGAATGTGCCTTCGTAGCGTGTGCCGCCCTGCACCTTAAGCGTGCCTTTGCCCGAGAAGCGCCCGGACTTCAGGCCGCCCGCATAGGACAGGATCAACGTGTCTTCCGCGAAGAGTTCGACATTCCCTTGCCCTTCAGCGTAGCCATTGCGGCAGGCCCCATTCCAACGGACCGATTGCCGGTCCAGCCCCGGCTCCCCTTGAACCTTGCAGCCTTTTGCATCGGTGATCCAAGTCAACCGCTGCCTCCATTGCTCGACGATCTTGTCGGGCTCTGGCGCGGGCGCTGCGTGCACGCAGGCCAGCTGTGCGACGGCGCATGCAGCGATGACGCGCCGCGCAAAGTGGCGCTGCGTTTCCTTGGCGTTCAACTCATCCTCCCGCTTTTCCTTGGCGGGGTGCGAACCGACATGGGGCATGCATCAATCCCACTTCCACTGCCAGATCAGGTCGATGGCGTTGTCGTCGCCGCCCTGGGCTCGCAGCGTGAAGCGCTGGGCGATGCGGTAGATCAGCTGCCATGAGCCCGTCGTCGCGTTCAGGCCGCGCTCATAGCCCACATACCAGCGCCGCGAGATCTGCTTGCCCAGGCGCACGATGGTGGCCCGGGTGTCGTCATCGCTCTGCGACAGCGACAGCTCGTCCAGACCGAGGTTGCGCAGCACCTTGCCGGTCGGGCCTTCGCCCTCGCCGCTGAGCAGGGCGAGTGCGGCGCGCTGCAGCAGGGCCGTGTCGGTGCGGCCCAGGCCGTCGGGGCCGCGGCCGAGCAGCAGCCAGGAGAGCTTGTCGGTGTCGCTCATCTCGGGCTCGGAATACAGGCTCACGCGCGGCGCCAGCGCGGTGCCGCCGACGTAGACGCCGACGCGCACATCGAGGTTGGGCCGCACGGCGCGCAGGTCCAGCGAAGGGTTGTCGTAGGCGCCCGTGAAGCTGATGTCGCCGCGCTCGATGTCGAGCTTCTGGCCATAGGCGGCGTACTGGCCGCCATGGGCGTCGAGCCGGCCCGTCACGCGCAGCGGGCCGTTGTTCTGGCTGACCTGCAACTCGCCGCGCAGCGTCGTCGCCAGGCCGCGGCCGCGCACCTTGAAGTCGCGGCCGAAGTCCAGCGCGACATTGACGATGCTGTTGCGCGCAGCCTTGGGCGCTGGCGGCGCCGTGGGGCCCGCTTCGCGCGGGCCGCGCAGCACGATGACGTCGTCGGCCAGGGCCGGTGCGTCGCCGCGGCTGAAGTCGAACAGGCCTTCGTCGGCGCGCAGCTTGCCTTCGAGCTTGAGCCCCTTGGCATCCAGGTCCAGCGTGGCCTGGCCGCTGGCGACGAGGCGGCGGTCCACGCGCGACAGCACGCGCAGCTTGTCGGCCGTCATCTGGATGTGGGCCTTGGGCTGGGCGCCGAGTTCGGCCATGCCGCTGGCGCGCAGCCAGCCGTCGCCGCCGCGCGCTTCCAGCCGGGACAGCTCGGCATGCTGGCCCTTCAGGTCGAGGACGAAGCGGCCTTCGGTCACGTCGACGCCGAACAGCAGATGGCGCAGGGCCAGGTTCTCGCCCTCGGCGCGGCCGTTGAGGTCGGGGGCGCCCAGCCGGCCGGACAGCTGCACCGTGGCCGCCGCGCGGCCGCCCAGGCGCCAGCCGGCCGGCACCCAGCTGCCCCAGGTGGCGAGATTGGCGACATTGGCCTGCAGCACGCCCTGCACCGGCGTCTGCGCATCGGGCCAGAGACCGGCGGGGCGCAGCGTCACCGCGCCGCCGAGGCTGCCGAGTTCGCTGCCCGCGATGCCCTGAGCGAACTGCCAGACGCCGTCCTTGACGTTGACGGCCAGGCGCAGGTCGGTCAGGCCGAGGGCGCGCTGGCCGAACTCGTCGGTCACGCGCAGGTCGCCGCTCTGGCGCTGGATGAGCAGCTCGGCCGTCAGCCTGTCGTTCATCAGCAGGGAGGCATGGCCGGTCACCCGCAGGTCGCCGCCCCAGCCGAACTCGGGCTGCCAGCGCGCCATCAGCGGCGCGGCGGCCACGTCTTCCAGCTGCAGCTCGGCGCGGGCCTCGGGGCGTGCGCCGCCGGTCCAGCTCAGGGTCTGCCAGCGCACGAAGGCGCCGCCCACCTCGGCGCGGCCGGGCTCGGCCTGCAGGCGCGGGCCGTCGCTGGCCCAGCGCAGGACTATGTCCTTGGCCGCCAGCAGCGGCGGCGTGTTGGGGCGCAGCGGGCCGATGTCCAGGCGCGCGACGCGGCCGCTCCAGGCCAGGCCGTCCCAGCGGCCGCGGGCCTGCAACTGGGCGTTCAGGGCCAGGTCTTGCGTCTCGCGGATCAGCTTGCCGCTGACCGAGGCCTTCACGTCGTGGGCGCTGCGCCGGCCCTGCAGGTCGACCTTGGCGCTGCTGAACTGTGCCAGCGGGTCGCGCAGCTGGCCGATGTCGAGGTTGAGGGCCAGCGGGCCATCGCCGTCGGCGCCGGGCAGGGGCAGCTCCCAGCGGGCCTTGAGGCTGGCGATGCTGGTGTCCATGGCGCGTGCCGACGTGAGGGCCAGGCGGCCGCTGCCGCCGGCCTGCCAGCCCTTGGCCGTGCGCAGCAGCTGGTAGCTTCCTTCGCCTTCGCCCTGGCCGCCGATGGGCCGGTGGCCGAAGAGGGCCAGCAGGGTGTTGAGTTCGGCCAGCGAGCCGGCTTTCAGCGCGGCCTTGCCGGTGACGGCCTCGGCGCGCGCCTGGCCGCTGGTCTGGAAGCGGTTGTTGCCCAGGCGGCCGTCGATGTCGAAGGCCGCGGGGTCGGCCGCGCGTTCGCGCTGCAGCTTGACGCGGCCTTCCAGCGGCAGGCCGCCGAACTGGCTGGGCAGCAGGCGGGCGTAGACATTGCCGCTCAGCGTGGCCAGGGTCCTGCCGCGCAGGTCGATGTCGGCCTCGGCGCTCAAGCGCGTCGGGCCTGGCAGGCGGGCCCAGGCCGAGCCCGGCGCGCCGCGCCACAGCAGATGCGGGTCGAACTGGCGCAGCTGGGCCTTGAGCCGCGCGGCCCCGGCGGTGTCGACACGGCCGCTGGCCTGCAGCGTGGCGTCGCCGCTGGCCAGGCGGGCATCCTCGATCTGCCACTTGCTGCCCTCACCCTGCAAGCGGGCCGTCAGCCGCAGCGGACGGTTGTCGACGCTGCCGGCGAGATCCAGCCTGGCATTCAAGGGACCGGCCTTGCTGCCGGCGAGTGTGAGCGGGCCATCCAGGCGCGCCGGCGTGGCGCGCGCATCCAGGGCCTCGGGGCGCAGGCCCTGCACACGGGCGTCGAGCTGCCAGCGGCCGTCGGCTTCGCGCTGGCCCTTGCCTTGCACGCGGCCGCCGCCCGGCAGCTCGGCCTCCAGGGCCGTCAGGCGCAGGCTGGCGAGCTGGTCGGGCCGCCCGGCCAGCGCGATGACGAGGCGGTTGACGGGCAGGGCGCCCTGGTCCCAGCGGCCGGCGGCGCCGTTGTGCAGGTCGGCCTGCAGCGTGGCTTCGGTGTCGCGAGCCGGGGCCTTGAGCTGCGCCGTGCCGCTCAGCGCGGTGCGGGGCAGGCCGGGCATCAGCGCGGCCAGGTCGAGCTTGTCGGCCTGGAGCTGCAGCGCGTTGACGGGCCAGGGCGCGAAGGGCTGGACCTCGCCGTCGGCCTTCAGCGTCTGGTGGGCGGCCTCGAGCTCGGCCTTGGCCCTGAGCCTGGCGAGCGGGCCGGTCACGGCGGCGATGGCGCTCCAGGGCAGGTCGGTGGCCTCGGTCTGCTGCACGCGCAGCGTCGCGTCGGTCTGCAGCGGCGCGGCGGTGGCGATGCGCGCCTTGCCGGCCAGCGTCAGGTGTTGCCAGCGCGCGGCCTTGAGCTGAATGTCGTGGGTGCCGCGGCGTGGCAGGTTGAGCTGGGCGTCCAGGCCGAGCAGGGGCGGCTGATCGGGCGCCCAGCTGAGCTTGGCCACGCGCAGGCTGGCGATGTGCACGCCCAGCGGCAGGCTGAGGTCGGGCGGCGGGACGAAAGGCTTGTCGCTGGCCTGGCTGCGGATGACGATCTCGTCGACGGCCAGCTCGCGCGCCAGCAGCAGGCCGTCGCTGGCGGTCAGGCCCAGGCCCTTCCAGCGCAGGCCGCGCAGTTCGGCCGAGCCGCCTTGCCAGCTGATGAGGAGACGCCGGGCGCTGAACTCGCCCATCAGCGAGCCCTCGGGGGCCTCGATCTGCACGCCAGGCAGATGCGCCATCAGCCAGGCCCCGCCGGCCGGCCGGTGCAGCAGCCAGGCGACGAAGCCGGCGATCAGCACCAGCACCAGTGCGAGTGCGATCAGGGTGGCGCGGAGGATGCGAAGAGACCTTCTCACAGGGTGATCCCGACGCTGAAGTGCAGCCGCCACTTGCCCGTCTCGTGCGCCCGCGCCAGGTCGACGCGCAGCGGGCCGACGGGGCTGCGCCAGCGCACGCCGGCGCCGTAGCCGACGACGGGCTTGTAATCGTTCCAGCGCGAGGCGGCATTGCCGGCGTCGACGAAGACGGCGCCCCACAGGCTGGGGAAGCTGGGCATGATGGGCCGGGCGATCTCCAGGCTGCCGGTGGCCAGCACGCGGCCGCCGACGGTCAGGTCGCCCTTTTTCGGTCCGAGGCTGCGATAGGCGTAGCCGCGCACGGATTCGTCGCCGCCGGCCAGGAAGAGCAGCTTCTCGGGCACGCCGACCTGCTCCTTGGACACCACCTGCGCGACCTCGGCGCGCGCCGAGCCGAACCAGCTGCCGCCCAGCGGCTTGTAGTAGCCGAGCTTGAACTGCATGCGGCCGAAGGGGCCGCTGTCGTCGCTGCCGCCGCCCTTCGCATAGCCCAGGCCGATGAGGGCCAGGGCCTGGTGGCCGTCGGTGGGCAGCAGGGTGCTGTCCAGGCGGCGGCGAATCCACTGCTGGTTGATGGAGACGGCGAGGTTGGTGTTGACTTCGCTGCCGGCCGTCTCGCGGGCACGCAGCAGCTCGACATAGCTCAGGCGCTCGTCGCGCGTCGATTCGTAGAGGCGTCCCAGGCGGATGCCGACGTTGGTGGCGATGGTGTCGCCGGTGCGGTCCTGCTCGAACTGCAGGGAGGCGAGGTTGCGCTTCAGGTCGGGCTGGGGGTGGGAGCTGAGCTCCAGCTCGGCGCCGCGCAGGTCGCGGCTGAGCTGCAGCTTGCTGCGGGCGCGCACGGGCAGGTCGAAGGGCCGGCGGTGCAGATGCTCGACGCTGATGCTCTGCCCGGTGTTGCTGTGATAGCCGACGGCCACCGTGGCCTGCTGCAGCGCGGATTCGGTGACCGTGACCTGGATGGGTGTGGTGCCATCGGCGTCCTGGGCCTCGGGCAGCAGCTGCACGCGCACGGCGTCGAAGAGCTGGGTCTTGGCCAGGCGCTCCTGGAACTCGGCCAGCTTCTGCTCGGTATAGCCATCGCCCTTGTCGAAGCCGGTCAGCCGCTCGATGGCGCTGGCGCGCTGGCGCTTCAGGCCTTCGATGCGCAGCGCGCCCAGCCGGGCCTGGTTGCCGCTGGCCAGCACGAGGCGGAGCTCGGCGGTCTGCGCGTCGGGATCGACGCGGGCACTCGTCTCGGCCCAGCGGGCCAGCGGGTAGCCGCCGTTGCGGGCGCGCAGCAGCAGCTCGCTCTTGGCCGAGGCCCATTGCGACTGCGTGAAGGCGGCGCCGTTCTTCAGCGGCCAGGCGCGGCGCAGGCTGTCGCGCAGGGCCTGGGCCTGCGGATTCGCCAGGCCTTCGGTGAACTCCAGCTCCAGCTTGTCGACGCGGGTCAGGGGGCCGGCCTTGACGGTGAGCAGCAGCCGGGTCTCGTCGGCAGGGTCGCGGTCCACGTCGGCCTTGGCATTGAAATAGCCTTCGGTCTCCAGCAGGGCCTCGGCCTGGGCCGGCGCGGCTGCGGCCAGGCGGGCCAGCTCCACACGGCTCAGTGCGGCCTCGCTGGCGCGGTAGCGGGCCAGGTCGAGGTTCTGGGCCAGCAGGGTGCGCAGCGGCGCCGTCTCGCGGCTCTCGCCGTCGATGCGGATGTCCAGGCTGTAGACGGCCGGCGCGTCGGCCGGGATGTCGGGCGCCGGCGGCGCGGGCACCTGTGCAGGCGGCGCCTGGGTTGCACAGGCGCTCAACAGCACTGCGAGGAGCAGTGCGAGCAGACGCGTCATTTGCTCAGCAGCCGCATCGCGCCTTCGAGGCCGGAGAGGGTCAGCGGGAACATGCGCTGCTGCATCAGTTGCTGGATCAGCGCGATGCTCTGCCGGTACTGCCAGACGCCTTGCGGCTCGGGGTTGATCCACGCGTACTTGGGGAAGGCGTGGGTGAGGCGTTGCAGCCATTCGGCGCCGGCCTCGTCGTTGTTGTATTCGACGCTGCCGCCGACCTGCAGGATCTCGTAGGGGCTCATGGTCGCGTCGCCGACGAAGATGAGCTTGTAGTCGCGGTTGTACTTGCGGATCAGGTCGAAGGTGTTGAGCTTCTCCGCGAAGCGGCGCCGGTTGTTCTTCCAGACGAAGTCGTAGACGCAGTTGTGGAAGTAGTAGAACTCGAGGTGCTTGAACTCGCTCTTCGCCGCGCTGAAGAGTTCCTCGACGCGGTGCACATGCTCGTCCATGGTGCCGCCCACGTCCATCAGCAGCAGCACCTTGACCTTGTTGTGGCGCTCGGGCTGCATGCGGATGTCCAGCATGCCGGCGTTGGCCGCCGTGCCGTGGATGGTGCCGTCCAGGTCCAGCTCGAGCTCCGAACCTTCGCGGGCAAAGCGGCGCAGGCGGCGCAGGGCGACCTTGATGTTGCGGGTGCCGAGCTCCAGCGTGTCGTCGTAGTCGCGGTAGGCGCGCTGCTCCCAGACCTTGACGGCACTCTTGTTGCCGCCGGCGCCGCCGATGCGGATGCCCTGCGGGTTGTAGCCCGAGTTGCCGAAGGGGCTGGTGCCGCCGGTGCCTATCCAGCGGTTGCCGCCTTCGTGGCGCTCCTTCTGCTCCTCGAAACGCTTCTTCAGCGTCTCCATCAGCTCGTTCCAGCCCATCTTCTCGATGGCGGCCTTCTGCTCGGGCGTCAGCTCCATCTCGAGCTGCTTGCGCAGCCACTCCAGCGGCACCTCGGCCGTGAAGTCGGTCAGCATCTCCACGCCCTTGAAGTAGGCGGCGAAGGCGCGGTCGAACTTGTCGTACTGGGTCTCGTCCTTGACGAGGCTGGTGCGGGCCAGGTGGTAGAAGTCGTCGATGCTGGCCACGCCGCCGTTCTCGGGCGCGGCGATGACGCCGGCCTGCAGGGCCTCCAGCAGCGTCAGGTACTCGGGCACCGTCACCTTGAGCTTGGCGGCACGCAGCGTGTAGAAGAACTGGATCAGCATGGGCGCTTAACTCGGGACTGCAGGTCGAAAATGATTATGCAGTGCGAGTCCCACGCCAGCTTAGGGATGGCGCCTGTATCGGTATCTGTTGGTTCTGCGGGCCGAGCGCTGGGCCGCTCCCGAGCCGGCCCGCCGTGGCGATGTGCTTGCGGCTCGATGCCGCAAGCATCGCCGTCCCCTCGGGGGACCGACTGGGGTCGCCGCGTTCAGCGTGCGACACCGGGCGAAGGGCTAGTTGCAGGGCTCGACGCGGAACTCGACGCGGCGGTCCAGCGCATCGACGGCGTTGTCGCTGCCGCTGCCGACGAGGTTCTCGCGCCAGCCCATGCCGCTGGCCTTGATGCGCTGGGCCAGCGGCGCGGCCTCGGCGGCCAGGCGCTGCTGGATGAAGGTGGCGCGCTGCAGCGAGAGGGCGTCGTTGGTCTGCTCGGATCCGGTGCGGCTGGTGTGGCCGACGATGACCATGCAGACGCGGGCGCTGGAGCCCTCCTTGGCGATCTGGCGCAGCCACATCGGATAGGCGCCGCTGACCTTGCTGTCGGACCAGAACTCCGTGCTGCCGGGGTTGAAGAGGAACTTCACGTCCAGCTTGTTGGCGCGCAGGCCATAGGCCACGATCTGGCCGAAGGCCCACTCGGCCTCGGCGGTGCGGCCGAGGCGGACGTTGTTCAGATAGATGCCGTTGAGGGTGCGCAGTTGCTCGCCGCCGGCCTGGCTGCGGGCCTCCTGGTACTTGGCCAGGGATTCCGGGAAGCGCTCGGCGTTGTAGAGGGAGCCGGCCTCGTTGATGACGCTGGCCACCGAGACGCGCTCCATGTAGAGGCCGTTGGCCGCGCTGCCGGGCGCCGTCAGGGCCGTGCTGATGTAGCCGTCCACGACCTTGTCCTTCACCAGCACCGGGCTGTCCTGGTAGATGGCCAGCGGCGTGTGGTTGAGGCCGTCGTCGCGGGCCAGGGCCGAAGCCTGGGCCACCACCTGGCCGGTCTTGATCTCCACCAGTGCCAGATTGATCTGCAGGGACTTGCGGCCCGGCACGCCGAGCAGCCGCGTCAGGGTGCCGGTCAGCAGGTACTGGACCTTGGACAGGTTCTCGGTCTTGAAGGGCAGCAGGTCGAAGCTGCCTTCCCGGCGCGCGGCCAGGCGCTCGCCGATGCGGCGCTCGAGCAACTGCGTGGTCTGGGTCTGCTGGCCGCTGGTCGCGTCGATCATGGGGTCGACGACGACGCTCTTCTTGGCGATCTTGGATTCCACCTTGGCCAGGAAGGCGGGCAGCTTCTGGGTCTGGCCCACCAAGCCATCGGTCGCCACGACCACGGCCTCGCTGAAGGACAGCTCGTTGGTCGACACCGTCGCCTGCTTGGGTGCCGTCTCGAGGCAGCCGGCCAGCACGGCCAGGCAGCCCAGCAGGGCGGCGCGCCCCAGCAGCACTGAAAAGACGAGGCGATTCGTGTGGCCAGAGCGACTCATCGACATTCCTTCTTCAGGTAGGCGGCCTCGCTCGCGGTCAGGGGTTCCAGTGAGGCCTTTTGCAGAATATCACTGCACCTTGCGCCTTTCGCCTGCGCAGGTGCGGGGGGCGGCGCCGTCGGACGTAGCTTGGGCTGGGCCGGCGCTGCGGTCGCAGGCGTCGAGGCGGCTGGTGCCGGTGCCGGTGCCGGTGCCGGGGGCGGTGGCGCCTGGACAGCAACCGTGGAGGCGGCCAGCTCGGGTGCAGAGGCTGCCGGCAAGGGCTGTGGCGCCGAGGCGATGGGCGCGGGTGCCGGGGCCGTGACGGCAGGTGCCGACGCGGGAGAGGCCACGGGCGGCGCTTCGGCAGGCGGCGGCGCGGACAGCAGGCGATAGCCGCCCCAGGCCAGCGCTGCCAGGCCGGCGCCGCCGACCAGGCCCAGCAGCAGGGCACGGCGAGGCGTGGCGGGCGCCGGCGCCTGCGCGGGCACCGCGACGGGATCCGGCCGAGGCGGCGGCGGGGCCACGGGCGGCAGCACGGGGGCAGGCGGAGCGGGCGGTGGCGGCTGCGGCCGGGTTGGCTCGCGAGGGACAGGCGCTGTGGCGGGCGCGGTCGGCGCCACCTGGGTCGGATCGAAGTCCGGCAGCAGCACGGTTTCGTCGCCCGTCGGCAGGCCCAGGGCCTGCAGTTCGAGCAGGTCGATGGCCTGGGTGTCGTGAGCGGTCAGCAGGGCCCGGAACTCGGCGACGGACTGTGGGCGGTCCTTGGGATGGATGGCCAGCGCGCGGTCGATGGCGGCGAGGAAGGCATTGCCGCAGCGGCCGGCCGCCACGGTGGCCAGGGGCTGCAGCTGGTCGTTGAGCAGGCGCTCGACAGAGGCCACCGTGCGGCGGCCGCTGATGGCGGCGTAGAGCACGCTGGCCAGCGCGAATATGTCGGTCCAGGGGCCCTGGGTGACGCCGGGCATGTCGCCGTACTGCTCGATGGGCGCGAAGCCCGGCTTGAGCATGGCGGTCAGCGCATGGGTCAGGTCGCCGATGACGCGGCGCGCGGCGCCGAAGTCCAGCAGCAGCGGCCCGTGGTCGGTGATCAGGATGTTGTCCGGCGCAATGTCGCGGTGATAGCAGTGCTCGTTGTGCAGCACCTCCAGCGCGTCCAGCAGCGGCATCAGCCAGGCGCGCACCTCGGCTTCCGTCGGCCGCCGGCCGAGCTGGGCCAGGGACTCCTTCAGCGTCTTGCCCTGGTAATAGGGCATGGCCATGTAGGCGGTGCCGTTGGCCTCCCAGAACTGGTGCACCTTGAGCAGGGCCGGGTGGTCGAAGCGGGCCAGCAGCTTGGCCTCGTTGACGAAGCTCCTCAGCCCGATGGCGAAGGTCTCCTCGTGGGCGGGCGACTTGACCAGCACGGTCAGCGACTGGCCGGCCCGTGCCGCCATCGAGGAGGGCAGGTATTCCTTGATGGCGACCTGGCGCTCCAGCGCGACGTCGGTGGCGAGGTAGACGATGCCGAAGCCGCCCTCGCCCAGCACGCGGTCGATGCGGTAGTCGTGCAGGCGGGTGCCGGCCGGGATGGTGTGCCCCGGCGTCAGCGGCGCGCCCATGGCGACGGTGCGCTCCACCGGTTCTTGCGGCGCCTGGCGGGCGGGTTCGTCCGGTGCCGCTCCGCTCATTGCTGCGCGCGACGTCGGCTCGACGTCACCATGAGCTGGGCGGCACGCAGCGGGTGGATGGACGGGATCAGCATCGGTGCTCGGCTGAGGGGGAGGGGCCTGTTCACGTGGCAGGGATCGGTGCGAGAGGGGCTGCGCAGGTGCAGGGCTAGGCGTCGCGCTGAAGCCCGGGCTGGTTGCCCGGGCAAGGCACGCAACGACGCCATGCGCCTGCGCAGCCCCTCTCCCGAAGGGTTGTCACTCAAAAGCCCGCGCGCGGCGTTGCGAAGCCTCGCTGGGGTCGTACCCAGCTTCGTTTCGCGCCTTGCTCGCGGGTTTTTGAGTGGCAACGCACCCGACCCCTGCCATGTGAGCAGGCCCCCGGGTTGAAAACGATTATGCAGTGCGATATTCCCGCTCCTTCGCGGGCCGCACGGCTAGCATGGACCGCATGTCGCTGTTGCAGGACTCGCCTTGAAAGCCATCGCGCCGCCCGGAGCGGACGCCATGCTGCTGCGTCTCATCGAGTCGCTGGCGATGGAGGACGGCCGCTGGCGGGCGCGCCAGAACGACTGGGTGCTGGACAGCCACTTCCAGCCGGTGTTCAGCTTCCCGCACCGGCGGGCCGTCGGCTACGAAGCCTTGCTGCGCGTGTCCGACCCGGCCGGCAACCCGATCTCGCCGCTGAAGTTCTTCGAGCAGCTGCGCAGCTTCGACCAGCAATGGGCCGCCGACCGCCTGTGCCGCCTGCTGCATGTCCACAACTTCGTGCATCAGGCCGGCGACGAGGGCTGGCTCTTCCTCAATATTCATCCCGCCGTCTTCGTGCACGGCGCCCAGCAGATGCAGGCGCTGGAGAGCTCGGTGCGCACCATGCAGGCCCTGGGCCTGCCCATGCACCGCGTCGTGCTGGAGGTGACCGAGGACGTGATGGCCCAGGAGGCCGACTTCGAGCGTGCCGTGGCCAATGTGCGCCAGACCGGCTGCTTGCTGGCCCTGGACGACTTCGGCGCGGGTCATTCCAACTTCGACCGCATCTGGCATATCCATCCCGAGATCGTGAAGCTGGACCGCAGCCTGCTGCGCCGCGCCTGCGGTTCGCCGCGCATCGCGCGCGTGCTGGCGCAGATGGTGTCGCTGCTGCACGAATGCGGCTCGCTGGTGCTGCTGGAGGGCGTGGAGACGCGCGACGAGGCGATGCTGGCCTTGGACGTGGATGTCGACATGGTGCAGGGCTTCGTCTTCGGCCGGCCGGTGCCGGGCGTGCTGGGGCCCGAAGGCGCCTCGGAAGAGATCGAGGCCATCTGGACGCTGCTGGACGAGCGCCATGCGACGACGCGGCGTGCGCATTCCGGCCATATCGCCCCCTATCGCGAGGCACTGAAGCGCGCCCAGGCCCGGCTGCAGGCCCTGAGCCTGTCCGAGGCCTGCGCCGAACTGCTGGCCCTGCCCGGCGTGCAGGTCTGCTTCCTGCTGGACGAGCAGGGGCGCCACCTCGCCGAGCCGCTGCTGCCGCCGGGCGTGACGCATGCGTCGCTGGATCCGCGCTTCCAGCCGCTGGGCCGGGCCGGCGAGGCGCGCTGGGCGCGGCGGCCCTATTTCCGGCGTGCGCTGGACGAGCCGGGCGTCGTGCAGATGACGCGGCCCTACCTGAGCCTGCATGGCGCGCAGATGTGCGTGACGCTGTCGGTCGCCTCCCGCGGGCCTCACGGCCTGCAGGTGCTGTGCACCGACATCGACTGGCTCAGCGACCCCGGCTAGCCGGGCTCCCGAACAACTCTCCGAAGAAGCTGCCCGGCCGCCAGCGCGGTCTTTCGGGCTGGCGGGCGATGTCGCGGGCCAGTTCCCATTGCAGCTGGGCAAAGCGCTGCACGGCTTTCCAGTGGAAGGGCTGGCCCAGGTCGTCGCCGGGCTGGTGGTAGCGCAGGCGGCGGAAGTCGCGCATCAGCGCGTTGCCATCCTCCTTCGCGTCGAAGGAGGCGCCGCCGGGGCCGAGGATGACGGCGGGAATGCCGCGGCGCACGAAGCTGTACTGGTCGGAACGCGTGAAGCGGCTCTGCTCCGGCGCCGGATCGGGCGCCGTCGCAAGGCCCAGGCGCCGCGCGGCCCGTTCGACGGCGGCGCCCAGCGTCGAATGCTCGGCGCCGAGGGCGACGACCTCCTTGAAGTCGTGCAGCAGGATGGGCATGTCGATGTTGACGTTCGCCACCAGGGCCTCGGCCGGCACCGGCGGATGGCGCGCGAAATGGTGGGAGCCGAGGTAGGTCTTTTCCTCGCCCGTCAGCGCGACGACGAGGATGGAGCGTTCGGGCGGCGGGCCCTGCTTCAGCAGCCGGGCCACCTCCAGCAGCGTCGCCATGCCCAGGGCGTTGTCCATGGCGCCGGGATAGACCACATCGCCCTTGCGGCCCATGTGGTCCAGATGGGCCGACAGCACCAGCACCTGCTGCTTCAGCCGCGGATGGCTGCCGGCAATGAGGCCGGCGACGTTCTGGCTACGGGCCTGGCCGAGCAGGCTGTCGCGGACGAGGCGGGCGTCCAGGCCCAGGTCGCCGCGCGGCAGCGGGCGGCCGGCCTCGGCGTCGGCGATCAACTGGGCGTAGTCGCGGCCCAGCGCGGCCAGCAGGCGCGGCGCGGCCTGCACGCTGATCGTGGCATAGGCCTGCATGCCGGGAACATCGCCGCCGCCACGGCCCTCGGGCGTCTGCCAGTCCATGGCGAGGCTGTCGGCGAACTGGCGGTTGGTGTGGAAGGGAGCGACGATCTCGCTGCGCGGTGTGGCCAGCGTGATGAGGCCGATGGCGCCGTGGCGGGCCGCCAGCTCGGCCTTGACGCGGCCATTGCCGAAATGGGCGCCTTCCTCGCTGGGCATGCGCGGCGGCCGGCCCGACAGCACGACGGCGATGCGGCCCTTGACGTCCAGGCCGGCGTAGTCGTCCAGGCCGAATGCGGGCGCCGCTATGCCGTAGCCAGCGAAGACCAGCGGCGCCTTCACATCGCTGCGGGCCACCGAGAGGTCGGGGCGGGTGCTGAACTCGTCCAGCCAGGCCAGGCGCTCGCAGGCCTCGCCGCGGCACAGCTCCAGCACGGGTGGCGTGGCCGTCAGGCGGCTGGTGAGCAGCGGCACGGGCAGGGCGAAGCCGCCACCCGGGCCCAGGGGCTGCAGGTCCAGCTGGCTGAACTGGCTGGCCACATAGGCGGCGGCGAGGTCGAAGCCGCGCGTGCCGGTCTCGCGGCCTTCCAGCAGCGGGTCGGCCAGGAAGCGCAGATGGGCCTGCAGCCGCGCCAGGTCGACTTGGGGGCGGTTGGCCGGCGCGGCGCCCGCGAGCGAGGGCAGGGCGGTTGCGGCCAGCCCGTGCAGCAGCCGGCGCCGCTTCATCGCGCCAGGTGCCGGTCCAGCCAGGCGAAGAACTCGCCGTACCAGAGCCGGCTGTTGCGCGGCTTCAGCACCCAGTGGTTCTCATCCGGGAACCACACCAGGCGCGAGGGCACGCCCAGGGTCTTCAGCGTGTTGTAGTAGGCCAGGCCCTGGGCGTCGGGCACGCGGTAGTCGAGCTGGCCGTGGATGACGAGGGTCGGCGTCTTGAAGTGCTTGGCGAAGGCATGCGGGCTCTGCGCGGCCACGCGGGCCGGGTCGTCCCAATAGGCGGCGCCCAGCTCCTTGCGGTGCCAGCTGTAGGCGTCGTCGGCATACATGGCCTGCCAGTCGTAGCAGCCGGCATGGCAGACATAGGCCTGGTAGCGGCCGGCCTTCACATGGCCGTTCATCCACGCGACCATGAAGCCGCCATAGCTGCCACCGGTGGCGGCGATGCGCTTCTTGTCGACCCAGGGCTTCTTCAGCAGCCAGTCGGTGCCGGCCTCGACGTCCTGCAGTTCGTACTCGCCCCAGTGGCCGGTGATGCTGTCCAGGAACTCGAAGCCGAAGCTGGACGAGCCGTGGTAGTTCACGCAGGCCACGACATAGCCCTGGGCCGCGAAGGCCTGATGGTTCCAGCGCCAGTGCCAGCTGTCGCCGAAGGCCGTGTGCGGGCCGCCGTGGATGACCTGCATGACGGGCCATTTTTTCTTGGCGTCGAAGCCGGGCGGGTAGACCAGCCACATCTGCACGTCGTCGCCGCGCGCCCCCTTGATCGTGACTTCCTCGTGGCGGCCGAAGCGGTGGCTGTCCAGGCGTTCGTCGTTGAGCGCCTCGATGCGGCGCAGGCCGTCGTCGCCCAGCACGGACAGGCGCGGCGGGAACTGCACGCCGTCGTGGTTGACGACGACGAAGTCGGCGGCCAGCGCGAAGCTGCCGACATGGCCGCCTTCGAAGATGGGTTCGGCCAGGCGCTCCCCCAGCGCGAACTGCCAGAGATGGCGGCGGCCGCGCTCCTCGGCAGCGAACAGCACGGACTGGTCGTCCTCGGCCCAGCGCAGCGGCGCGCTGACCTCATGGTCCCAGTCCTCGCTGAAGACGGCCCAGCGGCCCTGCTGGTCCAGCACGGCGAGCTGGTTGGGGCGGTTGTGGCCCAGGGCCTGGTGGCTGGCCAGGAAGGCGAGGTGGGCGCCGCCATGGCTGTAGCGCGGCGCGGCGAAGTCCCAGGCGGCGTCCTGCAGCAGGGTGTTGGCCTGGCGCGTGCGCACGTCGATCTCGGCCAGGGCGAAGCGGGCATCCAGCTTCTTCTCGGCGCCGGGATCGAAGGCGAAGGCGATGCGCCGGCCGTCGGGAGACACGTCGTAGCTGTTGGCATCGGGCTCGGCGCGGCTCAGTTCCCAGGCCGTGCCCTCGAACAGGTCGCGGGCCTTGCCGGTCTCGACGTCCATCACATGCAGATGCGGCACGCGGCCCATGGGGATGTGATGGTCCCAGAAGCGGTACAGGACCTCGTCGGTGACATAGGCCGATTCCCGGCGCGCCTTGAAGTCCTGCAGCGTCGGGCCTTGCGCGGCGGCCTTGAGCCCGGGCCAGACCCAGGACACGAAGGCGATGCGCCGGCCATCGGGGAACCACTTGAAGGACTCGACGCCCGTCGGGACGTGGCCGACGCGGCGCGCCTCGCCGCCATCGGGCGGGATCACATAGAGCTGGTTCTCCTCGTCGCTGTATCGCCCATCCGGGCCGGCCTGCTCGCGCTTGGCCGTGAAGGCGATCAGGTCGCCGCGCGGGCTCCACTGCGGGTTGCCGTCCTTCTCGCCGGCCTCGGTCAGGCGGCGCGGCTCACCGCCCAGCGTGGAGAACAGCCACAGGCTGGTCTGCGCCTTGTTGGTCTCCATGGCGTAGCGGGTGACGCCGGCGGCCGCCTGGGCGCCGTCGGGGCTGAGGCTGGGTTCGCCGATGCGATCCAGGGCCCAGAGTGCGTCAACGTCGAATGTTGCGTCAAAGGCCTTGGATGCTTTGCTCATGCTCTCGGTCGGGTCAGTTGCCAATTCAGATGCGCCTTGACCTCGGGCCATTCGCCCAAGGTCAGGCTGTACATGACGGTGTCGCGCACCGTGCCGTCGCGGCGCAGCGCGTGATGGCGGATCACGCCATCGCGCCTGGCGCCCAGGCGCTCGATGGCGCGCTGCGAGGCGTGATTGAAGTTGTCGGTGCGCCAGCCCACGAGCCGGGCGCCGAGGGTCTCGAAGGCATGCGTCAGCAGCAGCAGCTTGGCCGTCGTGTTGACGGCACTGCGCTGCACGCGCTGGGCATACCAGGTGTAGCCGATCTCGACGCGCTCCACGGCGGGAACGATGTCGTGATAGCTGCTCGAGCCCAGCACCTCGCCGGTCGATGCATCCAGCACGGCGAAGGGCAGGCGGTGGCCGGCGGCCTGGCCCTGCAGGGCAGCCTCGACATAGGCGGTGGTTTCGTCGGGCGCCGGCACGCTGGTGAAGCGCAGATTCCACAGCTCGCCGTCCGCGGCGGCGGCCTGCAGGCCCGGCACATGCTCCAGCGTCAGCGGGACCAGGCGGATGGGGCCGGCAGCCAGCGTCGTCGGAACGACGGGCTTCATGGCTTGTCCTTCAGCATCAGCTTGCGGGCCACGAAACGCCCCAGGCCGCAGCCGCCGACGATGAGCACCAGGCCCAGCATCTGCTGCGCGTTCCAGTCGGGGCTGGCGATGAAGTCGATGCCGAACTGGCGGCCCAGCCACCAGCCGGCCAGGGCGCCGCCCACGAAGCCGACGGCATCCGCCAGCCCTTCGCGCATCGCGCGGTCAAAGTCCTGGGCCATCAGCGGTTGTTGCGTTGCATGAACACGAGCTTCTCGAACAGAGTCAGGTCCTGCTCGTTCTTCAAGAGGGCCCCCACCAGCGGCGGAATGCTGACCTTCTCGTCCTTGGCCTGCAGGGCGTCCACCGGCACGTCCTCGGCCAGCAGCAGCTTGAGCCAGTCGATCAGCTCCGAGGTGCTGGGCTTCTTCTTCAGACCCGGCAGGTTGCGCACGTCGTAGAAGTTCTTCAGCGCGGCGGCCAGCAGGTCCTTCTTCAGCGTCGGGAAGTGCACGTCGACGATCTTCTTCATCGTCTCGGCGTCGGGGAACTTGATGTAGTGGAAGAAGCAGCGGCGCAGGAAGGCGTCGGGCAGCTCTTTTTCGTTGTTGGAGGTGATGAAGACGAGAGGCCGGTGCTTGGCCTTGATCAGCTGGCGCGTCTCGTAGACATAGAACTCCATGCGGTCGATCTCGCGCAGCAGGTCGTTCGGGAATTCGATGTCGGCCTTGTCGATCTCGTCGATGAGGAGGACGACGGGCTGGTCGGCCTCGAAGGCCTGCCAGAGCACGCCCTTGACGATGTAGTTCTCGATGTTCTTGACGCGCTCGCTGCCCTCGATGCCGGCGAGCTGGCTGTCGCGCAGCCGGCTGACGGCGTCGTACTCGTACAGGCCCTGCTGGGCCTTGGTCGTGCTCTTGATATGCCACTGCAGCAGCGGCATGCCCAGGGCGCTGGCAACCTCCTCGGCCAGCATGGTCTTGCCGGTGCCCGGCTCGCCCTTGATGAGCAGGGGGCGCTGCAGCGTGGCGGCGGCGTTGACGGCCAGCATCAGGTCGGCGGTGGCAACGTACTGGTCGGAACCTTGGAATTTCATGGGGAAAACCGGGGCTTGAAGGGAGCCGGACCAGTATAGGAGGCCTCCTATAATCGCCGCCGCTCCGGAACAAGACACCAACCCGAACACTCTGGGACCATGAAAAAACTGCTGCAGATCTCGCTTGCCCTGGCCGCCGCCTTCGGTGCCGTTGCCGCCCAGGCCCAGGACGTGAAGGCCGGTGAGAAGAAGGTCGCGATGTGCATTGGCTGCCACGGCATCGTCGGCTACCAGGCCAGCTTCCCCGAGATCCACAAGGTGCCGATGATCTCGGGCCAGAACGCCAAGTACATCGTGGCGGCCCTGCAGGCCTATGCCAAGGGCGACCGCAAGCACCCGACCATGCGCGGCATCGCCGGCTCGCTGAGCGAGCAGGACATGAACGACGTGGCCGCCTTCTATGAGCAGCAGGCCAAGCTGCCGGCCGTGGCCGACAGCGTCCCCGCGGCCCCGGTCAATGTTGCCGAATTGCTGACCAAGGGCGCCTGCGTGTCCTGCCACGGCGCCAACTTCAGCAAGCCCATCGACCCCAGCTATCCCAAGCTGGCCGGCCAGCACGCCGACTACCTGACCGTGGCGCTCAAGTCCTACAAGACCGAGAAGAACCCCGGCGTCGGCCGCAGCAACGGCGTCATGGCCGGCCAGGTCAAGCAGTTCAGCAATGCCGAACTGAAGGCCATCGCCAGCTACATCGCCAGCCTGCCCACCGAAATGGCCACCGTGCCCCAGGGCAAGTTCCGCTGATCCGACTGCGCTCCGATCTGCAAGCCGCCCTCCGGGGCGGCTTTTCTTTTGTGCAGCGCAAAAGCGTGCAGGGCTGCACAGTGGCAATCCGGGCCGACGGGGATACTCAGCGTTACATAGACGACGCTGTCAATGCTGAAGAAGATCGCCACCACCGAGGTGAGGTTGGGCATGTTCCTCCAGGCCATGGAGGGTGCATGGCTGTCGCACCCATTCTGGAAGACCAAGTTCGTCCTGACCGACCCGGCCGATCTGGCCGCGTTGAAGGCCAGCGGCGTGCCGGCGGTTTGGATTGACAACGAGCAGGGCGAGGACGTGGAGGAAGCGCCCGCTGCTGCGCCTGCGCCTGCGCCCGTCGTCGTGACCGTGGTTCCCGAGCGGCCGCCAGCACCGCCGCCCGCCGAGGGCCGGGTGCCCGAGCCCCGCGTCAGCATGGAGGCCGAGCTGGACCGCGCCGCCCAGGTGCTGCACAAGGCCCGTGTCGCCGTCACGGCGCTGTTCGGCGAGGCCCGTCTGGGCAAGGCCATCGACACCGAGAACTGCCTGCCCATCGTCGACGAGGTGACGTCCTCGCTGGCGCGCAACCCGTCCGCCTTCCTGAGCCTGGCCCGGCTCAAGGACAAGGACAACTACACCTATATGCACTCGGTCGCGGTCTGCGGCCTGATGGTGTCCCTGGGCCGGCAACTGGGCCTGAGCGAAGCCGAGCAGCGTGAGGCGGGCCTGGCCGGCCTGCTGCACGACGTCGGCAAGATGCAGATGCCGATCGAGGTGCTGAACAAGCCCGGGGCGCTGACCGACGCCGAATTCACCGTCATGCGCGGCCACCCCGAGCGCGGCTGGGACCTGCTCAAGGACGGCGCCAAGGTGCCGGCCTCGGCCCTGGACGTCTGCCTGCACCATCACGAGAAGATGGACGGCACCGGCTATCCGCACAAGCTGGCCGGCGAGCAGATCAGCGTGCTGGCCCGCATGGGCGCCGTCTGCGACGTCTACGACGCCATCACGTCCCACCGGCCCTACAAGGCGGCCTGGGACCCGGCCGGCTCGCTGCAGCGCATGGCGCAGTGGAAGGGCCAGTTCGACCCGGCCATCTTTCAGGCCTTCGTGAAGAGCGTGGGCATCTACCCCACCGGCACCCTGGTGAAGCTGCAGTCGGGCAAGCTGGCCGTCGTCGTCGAGCAGAACGCCGCCTCCCTGGTCGCGCCGCGCGTCAAGGCCTTCTATTCGACCAAGTCCAGCATGCCCATCCCGGTGCAGGTGATCGACCTGGCCACCTCCACCGACCGCATCGCCGGCCGCGAGCCGCCCGAGAACTGGAACTTCAGCCATCTCGACGAGCTCTGGAATCCCAACGCAAAACGCTGATCCATAGCCGCAAACCGCGGAAGCAGGGGCTTTGCCCCTCCTCCTAAACTGCCGCCGTACCTGCAGTTGGGAGATAGCGATGAAACGATGGATTGGCGTGGCCCTGCTGGCCGTGGCGTGTGGCGTGCAGGCCCAGACCCTGCGCTGGGCCAGCCAGGGCGATCCGCAGACCATGGACCCGGACTCCCAGAACGAGAGCCTGACCAACATGGTCAACGGCCAGATCTACGAGCGCCTGACCAACCGCGACGCCAAGCTGGCCCTGGTGCCGGGCCTGGCCACGGAGTGGAAGCAGACCGGGCCGTTGGCCTGGCGCTTCAAGCTGCGCCCCGGCGTCAAGTTCCATGACGGCACGCCGCTGACGGCCGACGATGTCGTCTTCTCGGTGCAGCGCGCCAAGGAACCGACCTCGCAGATCGCCGTCTGGGCCAATGCCGTCGGCACGGCCAGGAAGGTCGATGAGCTGACGGTGGACTTCCAGCTGACCACCTTCAACCCCATCTTCCTGCAGCACATCGACCAGCTGTGGATCATGAGCCGCAAATGGTGCGAGACCCACAAGGTCACCAAGCCGCTGGACTTCAAGAACAAGGAAGAGAGTTTCACGGCGCTGAACGCCAACGGCACCGGCCCCTTCATGCTGGCCAGCCGCCAGCCCGGCATCAAGACGGTGCTCAAGCGCAACCCGAACTGGTGGAACAAGTTTGAGGGCAATGTGCAGGAGGTGGTCTACACGCCCATCGCGACGGACGCGACGCGGCTGGCGGCCCTGGTCTCGGGCGAGATCGACTTCGTCCTCGACCCCGCGCCGCGCGACATCGCCCGCCTGCGCAACACGGCCGGCGTCAAGGTCATCGAGGGGCCGGAGAACCGCCTCGTCTTCATCGGCATGGACCAGTCGCGCGACAAGCTGCTCTACGGCAACGTCCCTGGCGACAAGAACCCCTTCAAGGACCTGCGCGTGCGCAAGGCCCTCTACCAGGCCATCGACATCGAGGCCATCCGCGGCAAGCTGATGGCCGGCCTGGCCGTGCCCACCGGCGCGCTGACACCGTCGGGCCTGGCCTCCTTTGACGACCCCGCCCTGCAGACCCGCCTGCCGCACGACCTGGCGGGCGCGAAGAAGCTGATGGCGGACGCCGGCTTTGCCGACGGCTTCGAGGTCACGCTGGACTGCCCCAACAACCGCTACATCAACGACGAGGAGATCTGCACGGCGCTGGCCTCGATGTGGGCCCAGCTGAAGATCAAGGTCAAGGTCAACGCGATGCCGCGCGTCCTCTACTTCCCCAAGCTGGAGAAGTACGACACCAGCCTCTATATGTACGGCTGGGGCGGCTCGGTGACGGATGCCGAGAGCATCCTGACGCCGCTCTACCGCAACCGTGGCGACAAGGGCGTCGGCAACTACAACTTCGGGGGCTTTCGCAACGACAAGGCGGACGCGCTGGCGGCCCAGTCCAGCGTCGAGCCGGATGCGAAGAAGCGCGAGCAGCAGATCCGCGGGGCGCTGGCCGAACTGCGCGAGCAGGTCAACACCATCCCGCTGCACCGCCAGGTCGTACCCTGGGGCGCGCGGGCAAATGTCACGGCGGTTCACCGGCCCGACAACTGGCTGGAACTGGCCTGGGTTCAGATCAGCCGCTGATTTCCGCCTTTTTACGGCCCACCGTCGGTCAAGCCGGCGCGGCAAACTGGCCCGAGCCCAGATTCCCGCCCGCGCCATGCTGTACCGCCTCGCTGCCCTGACCCTGACCTTGCTGCTCACCGCCTGTGGAGGCGGTGGCGGCGGGGATGGCGGCACGCCGCCGCTGGAGACGCCGCCCACGCTGCGCGGCGTCGCCGCGACCGGTGCCCCTCTGGTCAAGGCCCAGGTCAGCGTGGTCGACGGCCAGGGCCGCTCCGTCGGCACGGCGACCACGCACGCCGCCGACGGCAGCTACACGCTGACGCTGAACACCACCAGTCCGGCCGCGCCACTGTTCATCCAGGCGCGCGGCATGGATGCCGCCGGCAATATGCAGGTCCTGCACTCGACGGTGCCGACCATCAGCGCCGCCATGGTTGGCCATGTGACGCCGCTGACCCAGGCCATCGTCGCCCTGTCCCTGGGGACCGAGCCGGCGCCGGTGTTCGCCGCCGCGTCCAGCAGCGGCAGCCAGCTGTCCCAGATGGCCACGGCCGTCCCGGCGGCCTCCACCTTCCTCAAGACCCTGGTCAAGACCCAGATCAGCGACGTCAAGATCACTGACGCCGCGGCCTTCGACCTGCTGGCCGACGCCAGCTTCGCGGCCAACAAGGGCGCCCACGATCTGCTCATCGAGAGCGTGCGCGTCGACCTGGCGCGCTCCAAGCTGAATGTGCCGGTGCTGCAGATCGCCAACAAGTTCATCGCTGCGTCGACGGCGGAGGTCGTCGTCGAGCTGCCCACGGCCCAGACCGAGCTGCTCAAGGCCAGCGGTACGCCGGCCAATGCCATCACCTCGACGCTGAAGGCCGCCACGAGTGCGACGACGCTGCTCGGCACGCTGGCCGGCCTGGATGACCTGGGCGCCGCGCTGAACCAGCTCATCGCCCAGGGCCGCGACGTCAGCACCATCCTGAGCCACGGCCTCGTCACCGGCTACGACAAGCACAACGGCCGCGGCAAGACCGACCTGGCCGGCGTCCTGTCCGAATACACCACCGCCAACCGCCAGTTCGGCCGCTTCCAGCTGCTGGGCTGCGCCGACGATGCGCCGACGGCCGGCAACTGCGCCAAGGTGTTGGTGGGCGCCGTCATCAGCGACTCGAGCGGCACCATCGTCGACCTGTTCAGCGATGCGGTCAGCTACAGCAAGGCCGCTACGACGACCCACAAGTGGAATTTGATCGGCAACGGCAAGAAGCTGGCCGTGGCTGTTCACCCGCTGGGCTATCGCGCGCTGAACAGTGACGGCAGCGCCAGCACGGCGGTCGTGCCCAACCCGGGCATCGGCCTGCAGGTCGAGATCCAGGCGCAGACGCCCGATCCCATCCCCGGCAACCCGGCCACGCAGCTGCTGGCCTCGGCCACGGTGCAACTGCCCGGCGGCTTCAGCATCCCCTTCGGCTATTGCAACCGCCCGCATCTGTGCGTGTCGACCACGCCGGGTGCCACCAATCTGATTCCCACGGGCGGCGTTGGCGACATCGCCATCCAGCGCGCTGCGGTGGGCTGGATCGGCAGCGTGGACAGCGTGCGCGGCGCGAAGTTCATCACCAGCTACACGATCTCCGGTGTCGCCGAGACCCGCAATGCCTGGCTGCGCGCCGACGTGCTCGGCGAGCCGGCAGCGGCGCGTTTCGCCACGCTGGACGGCATTGGCGTCGCCACCCCGCTGGCGGCCGGCGATCTGCAGAGCGGCAGTTTCGCCATCAACTGGGCGACCTGGGCGGCCGCCAACCCGGACCTGCGTCTCATCGAGATCAAGCGCGTCTTCGCGCCGACGGCCGGCGGCGCGCCCACGGTGCTGGAAACGGTGGTGCCGCTGCCGCCCAAGACAGGCGCCGTGCTGAGCACGGCGCACACGCCGGCGGGCACTGTCGCCTCGGAGCTGTGGCTGCAGGCCATGGACGCGCAGGGTCGGCGCTTCCACACCCGCTACACGGCCAAGCCCTGAAGCGCCACAGTGCCTCGACGGCGGTGGGTCGCTAGATGCGCCCCATCAGCAGCAGCACCACCACGATCAGCAGCACGAGGCCGACGCCGCCGGTGGGCCCATAGCCCCAGCTGCGGCTGTGGGGCCAGGTCGGGATGGCGCCGATCAGCAGCAGGATCAGCACGACGAGAAGGATGGCACCGAGACTCATGGTCATCTCCTTGAGAGGTTTGGCGCGTGAGGGCTTGCGGCCCTGCGCCTGTGTGCACTCTCGTCGCGGTGCTTGTCGTCAGGTGTAGGACTTGGCCGAAGCGCCCGTGAGCCGACGCGCCGCCCTCCCGGTCGACGACCGTGCGTTCCGGCCCAGGGGGCGCTGGTGTCACGCAAGGACTGCAGTGGCAGGCACGCAATCTGCATAGTTCGAGTCAAGCAGTTGTCTCCTCCATCCGCCTGGATGGATTCATGCCCCGAGCTGGTTCAGCTCGGGGCCTTTTTTTGGCGGCTGCGCCTCATCTTGAGGCGTCTTCGGTGAAGCTCTGGTAGCGTGGCCGCATGGACCTCCCCCTGTTCCGCTACCACCCCGATCCCCTGGCCACCGGGGCCTTCCAGAAGCGCCAGATCGAATGCGCCTGTTGCGGCCAGCAGCGTGGCTTCGCCTATGTGCAGCCGGTGTATGCCACCAGCGATCTGGACGAGAAGCTGTGCCCCTGGTGCATTGCGGACGGCTCGGCGGCGAGCAAGCTGGGCGCGAGCTTCTCGGACCCGCAGCCGCTGTCGAAGGCGGGCGTGGCGCAGGAGATCGTGGAAGAGGTGAGCCTCAGGACGCCGGGCTATTCATGCTGGCAGCAGGAGGAATGGCTGGCGCATTGCGGCGACGCCTGCGAATTCCACGGCGATGCGTCGGAGGACGACATCGACGGCGCCAGCGAGGCCACCCGGGCGGACTGGCGGCAGCACTACGGGCTGGCGGAGAAGGACTGGAAGCGCCACACCCGCGACTACGAGCCGGCGGGGGACAACGCCTTCTACAAGTTCGTGTGCCGGCACTGCGGCCTGGTGAGGCTGGGCTGGGATTGCTCTTGAGCGCTGCGTGCGCGACGCACCGACCTGGGTCGGGGTGGCGCGCCATCACAGCCCCATGAGTTCGCTGGACGTGCAGTCCCGGCCACGTTCCTTGGAGAGGTAGAGTGCCCGGTCTGCACGCTCGAGGACCGTATTGACCGTGTCGCCCTGCCGCGCCTGGGCCAGCCCCGCTGAAAACGTGTAGCGAATGCCGGCATGGGGTTCAAGCGCCTGGCGCAACCGTTCAAGTGCGGTCTGCGCGTCCTCCAGGGTGGTGCCCGGGAGCAGCAGCAGGAATTCCTCGCCGCCGATGCGGCCCATCGCCTGCCCCGCGCGCAGGTGGCTTTGCGTGCTCGCGCAGAAATGCCGCAGCACGGCGTCGCCACCCGCGTGGCCATGCGTGTCGTTGATCTTCTTGAAATGGTCCAGGTCCAAAGCCGCAAAGCTCACCGGCTGGGAGTGCTTGCGCGGGTCGGTCAGCGCGCTCGCTGCCAGCTTGAGGATGTGGCGGCGATTGGGAACGCCGGTCAACTCGTCGGTAAACGCTGCCTGGAGCGCCTGCTCATGCGCATGCTCCAGCTCGCTGGCCATCTGCTGGTTGGCCCGCAGCAGGCGTTCAAAGTATTCCTTCTCGTCACGCAGGGCCTTGCGCTGACGGTAGAGCGACACAAAGGCGCCCACCTTGGTTTCCAGAACGAGGGGGTGCACCGGCTTCATCAGGAAGTCGACGGCCCCCGTCTCGTAGCCCCTGAACGCATTCACCGGGTCCGAACTGGCGCCAGTGAGGAAGATGACGGGCACTTCGCGCAAATGCGAGTCACGGCGCATCATCTCCGCGAGCTGAAACCCGTCGATGCCCGGCATGTTGACGTCGACCAGCGCCAGCGCGAAATCCTGCCGGCGCAACTGCTCAAGCGCCGCGTCCGCGCAGTCTGCCGAGACCACCTCCACCCCGGGTCGATCCAGGATCAGCTTCGTGGTCTGAAGGTTGTCGAACTGGTCGTCGACGTGCAGGATGTAGACGGTTGCGGAGGTAGACAGCAGCAGCTCCTTGTTCACGTTTGTGAACGTTAGCAAGGACTGGCACCTCCCGGCCACGGGCGTGGGCATGATGTTTCAGCTCGTTACCAGCTGATGGGCAGACGCAGGCGACACGAGGGCTGCGGGCCAGCAACGGACTAGCCGGGCTCGCCGCCGGTGAAGGGTGCGATGCCTTCAATGGCGTGGTGAGCCGCCTCGGTGGCATAGCTCAGCGCTTCTTCGGCGGTGGCCCATGCGTTGTCGGTCGCCGGCCGATAGCTGTCGGCCGTACCGCTGCGATCCGCAGCAGTCGGGTCCAGGATGGTGAACCGGCCGACGAAGAGGTCGCCCTTCGGAAAGGCTTCGACCTTGAAACGGATGCCGTTGTGGAAGTCGAGGACGCTTTCTGTCATGGCTGCCTCTCGTGGTTAGATCGTGAGCATCGACACGTCCGTTGTCCCGAGGTGTAGGACGCCGCGACTTTTGATGCACGGGAGCGCGGCTTGCCGGCAGCTGGACAAAGGAGCCGCTCATGAGCAACCCACTTTCACACGTCGGGCAGTCGCAGCATCCCGAAACTCCCAAGGAAGTTGATCAGCACTGCGAGCGGGTCCAGGGTCAGCAGCAAGGCCAGGTGCCTGACTCCTGCGCCGGGGAGCCGCCTGCCACCCGGCTGCCGCAGCATCCGCAGCAAAAGGACGACTCGGCGGCGCTGCCGGACCCGCAACCGCGCCCTCGCCAGCAGGGCGAAACCCGGGCTGAAGACGCCAAGCTGCCATCGCCCACTGACGCCGATTGATCCCTGCACGATGAGCAGGGCCTGGTGGGTGAGCAATCCCACCTGATCTGAGGGCGCAGCTCTCAGTTGCCGCGGGCGAGGAAGCCGGCTAGCCTATGTCCACGGACAATGACGTCAGCACGCTGGCCAGAGCGAGCCGGGCGCGACGGCGCCGCAACTCAGGAGGACGTGCGCTTTGAACAGCCCGCTTGCTTCATTCGTGACGGGTCTCGCAGGCATTCCCGTATCCGCCATTGGGGTCAGGCCCGGCCTTGACCGCATCCTCGGCGCGATTCGCAGGCACCTGGGCATGGACGTGGCTTTCATCTCGGAAATCGCGGACGGCCGGCGCTTCTTTCGCTACCTGGATTTCGGCCAGTCATCGCTGACGGCGGCTCCGGGGGATTCGGACCCCGCGGAGGAGAGCTATTGCCAGCGCGTCATTGACGGCAGGCTGCCCGAACTGATGCCGGACGCCTGCGTGAACAGCGAGGCGCTGACCTTGGCTGCAACCCGGGCATTGCCTGTGGGAGCGCACCTCAGTGTGCCCATCCGGCTCGCGGACGGCCGCGTCTACGGCACGTTCTGCTGCTTCAGCCATGCGCCTGACGCGTCGCTCACGAGCCGCGATCTCGACGTCATGCGCGTGTTTGCCGACATGGTGGGCGAGCAGATCCAGGAGGAGCTGGACCGTCGAAGTGCCCGGCAGGCGCTGGATGACCGCATCACCGCAGTCATGCACTCCCAGCAGCTCAGCATGGTCTACCAACCCATCTTCGAGCTGGGCACTCACCGGCTGGTGGCTTTTGAATGCCTGGCGCGTTTCGCGAGCGACCCCTACCGCACGCCGGACGTCTGGTTTGAAGAGGCGGCCTTCGTGGGCCGCGGCGTGGAGCTGGAATCAGCGGCCGTCCGGCTGGCGCTGCAGAGCCTGCGCCAGTTTCCGCCCAGCATCTACCTGACGGTGAATGCGTCTCCGGAGACCATCGTCCACGGCGAGCTCGCCCGGTTGCTCGACGACGCGCCCCTGCATCGGGTGGTGCTCGAGGTCACCGAGCATCAGGCCATCGAGCGATATGAAGACATTGCCGCGGTGGTCGGCCCTTTGCAGGAGCGTGGTTTGCGAATCGCGATTGACGATGCAGGCGCGGGCTACGCGAGCTTCAGGCACGTTCTGAATCTGCATCCGCACATCGTCAAGCTGGACATCAGCATCACCCACGGCATCGATTCGGACCGCTCGCGCCGCGCCCTGGCGGCTGCGCTTTGTGGCTTTGCGAGCGAGACGGACTGCGACATCGTGGCCGAGGGTGTCGAGACGGCGACGGAGCTGGCCGTGATCCAGCAACTCGGCATTGGCAAGGCCCAGGGGTATTTCCTGGGCAGGCCCATGCCGTTGGCCGATGCCCTCGGGTTTGCCGAAGTCCATGCTGCAGCTGGGGGCTGGCCTTTGCCCGGCCTGTCAATTGGGCGGGCGTGAGCGTCCCTTCGCCAACTGGACAAAGCGCTCCCGCGCGAGGCCGAGCACATAGGACGCCTTGCTGAGCCGCGACAAGGATGCGGAGTCGCCAGGGCGCCAGCGGGCCAGGGCCGTGGTGTAGATGCGTTGGGCGGACTGCACGCGGCGATTGGCCTGCAACAAGGAACTGGGGTTCATGGATCCTCCTGGACCGGCCTGTCAAGGCGGCAAGGTCACTGTGTCGGCAGGTTCCGCAGATGTTCCGAGGTCGAGAACTCGTCCCGCACCCAGTACATCAGCCAATCCTCAAGATCGCCTCCCGGCATCCAGTCCGGGCGCTCCCGCGGCCCCCGGTTGAGACCGGGCTCCCACAGTCCCATCTGCACATGCCGGTTGATGGCAAACCTGAGCAGGGCGTCGCTGACCTCGTCGACGATCAGGACACGGCGGCTGTTGTAGGCGGCTCCACGATTGCGCGCCGGGTTGACCAGGACCACATAGGGCAAAAGCTCCCGCTGTTCATCGGTCAGGTGAACAGGTCCTTCCAGGAGATCGAACTGCATGGCAATTCCTCGATGCGAGCAGTCGCTTGAGCTCTTGAAAGAGACTTCTGAACTGTCGTGTCGCCCCACGAGTTGGGGACTCTAACGCCAATTCCGCGCATGCAAACCGCCCGTTCGCGCGAAGGCGCGAGTCATCTGGCTGCCACATCCTTCTGATCGTCGCCTCTCCCTACTTCATCCGGGGTTTCGCAAGACCTTCGTCGCCGTGCTTCATGCGCCCGTCTCGCATCAGGCCCACACTGCGCGCCACCGCCCCGGCCGCTCGCCTGACCTCGGCCTGGATGTCGAGGTCGGCGTCCAGCACGTCATGGCTGGTCGCGTAGGGCTCGTAGTAGCCGATGTAGCGCTCCAGTCGCGCACCGAAACCGGCGTCCAGCAGGCCCATCCAGTCCAGCCAGTCCGACAGCGCACGGCGCGCACCGTCAATGCCCGCCACATCTCCATGCACCACCAGGCCATAGACGCGTCCCGCCAGGTGTTTCGGGTAGTTCCATCCCTTGAGTTCCATCTCGCGGGCGAGCTGGGCCTTCTTGCCCTGCGTGGAGGTCGGATCGGGATTGCCGCCATCAGCGCACACCAGGCGATCCATCATCAGTTTCAGGGGGCTGGTGGCCTGGTACCAATGCACCGGGGTCAGCAGCAGGACGCCGTGCGCGCTCACCCATTGCTCGTAGATGTCCGCCATCCAGTCATTGGTCTGGCCCGCGGCATGGTTGGGGTAGCAACTGCATGGCCAGTGGCAAAGCGGCATCGCCGTGGACACGCAGGCCTTGCAGGGATGAATATGGCGGGCGTAGTCGGAGGTCAAGCGGCTCAGGTCCAGCAAGTCGACCGTCATGCCTTCGGCCTCGCAGGCGACGCGGGCGATCTGCGTCATGCGCCAGGATTTCGATATCTCACCCGGGCATGAGCCGTCGTTGCGTGGCGACGCATTGATGATGAGCACGCGTGAAGGCGTCGCCGCCTCACCCCAGCGTGCCTGTGCATCCGCGAGACGAAGCTGCAACTCGCGCCACTCCTTGGAGAGCTCGTAGTCCGGATCTGCAAAGCCGGGCCCGGCCTTGACGGTCACGGGCGCCTTGCGGCCCTCCTGAAAAGCCTCCCAGGCGATTTCTTCGAGGCGCCCCAGCGCTTCGCGCTCAGCGTCAAAGGCCGGATCGGCAAAGCGCTGCCGGAAGCGCGCGCCAAACTCCTCGCGGCTCGTCTGTATTGCCTGGCCAGTTCTGACGGGTGAAATCATGACGGCGATCGGCAACTCGTATGCCCAGCCTCATGGACCTGCCTGCTTCCAGGTGCGCCGATTGCCCCGCATGGCTTCAGCAATGCGGAGGCGAAATGGCTCAACCCCCGGTAGAACCCCTCCCCGGCAGGCGGCCGGTGTATCCGGTCGACACGGACGCTGAGGCTCCCGCTGCTTCGGGCCGTCCCTTGCGCAAGCCGCAGCCCGAGGGCTCACCGGACGACCCCGCATCGGACGCCAACACCGAGTCGGCCAACCATCCCAACGATGAGTAGGCCGGTGCCAAGGATGAACCTGCGAAGCCTCATCCCCTCCGTGCTGATCGGCGCCATCGCCAGCGCACGCTCGATGACACCCATGGCGTCCATCGCGCTGGCTCGCTATGCAGGCCGGCGTCCGCCGGGGCACCTCTTTCTGCTGGATCGTCCGCTGTTCAAGGCCGGTGCCGTGGTGATGGGCGCCGGCGAACTGCTGGGCGACAAGATGAAGACGGCCCCGGACCGGACCGTCTTCCTCGGCCTGTTCGCGCGCGTGATGAGCGCCGGTATCGCGGGTGCCGCGCTGGCTCCCAAGGGAAGCGAGCGAGAGGGCGCGGCTGCAGCCGTGGCGACTGCAGTCCCGATGGCCTACGCCACGCTGGCCGTCCGCAAGCGTGCCATGGCGAGCCTGGGACAGGGCCGCAGCGGCCTGATCGAAGACGTCCTGGTCGTTGCGGCCGGCGCCGCCATCGTGGCGCTGTGCATGAGCCGCGCAGGCGCCAGGCGCGCCGAGGATGCTTGAGCGCCGTGTCGCGCTCGGCGTCAGTGGTGGCCTGCCTTGGCCGCAGCGTTTCGCTTGCGGGTCGCGGCCGCTTTCCTGGCCGAGGCTGAGCGCTCCGCTGCCGTGCGGTTTGCCGACGCAGCGCCGCCGAGACGACCGCCCTTGCGAGAGGGCTCGTGGTTCACTGCCTGCCCGCGACCCGAGCCGGACTTCTTGCCGCCGCCAGTTTCCTTGTTGACCGTGGCCCAGGCGCGGCGCTCGGCTTCGTCGTGCGAGACCCCGCGATCCTCGTAGCCCTGCTCGATGTGTTCGGCCTGACGCTTCTGCTTGTCCGTGTAGGACGATTTGTCACCCCTGGGCATGCTGCTCTCCGCGTTTGATTGGACGGAGATGGACGGGCAAGCGATATGCCGTCGGCGGAACTCGATCGCTCGCCGCCTGGAGTGCCCGACGCGCCGCTGCGCCGGCGCGCGACACACTCGAAACAAAGAAAAGGCCTGATGCGTGTGCATCAGGCCTTTGTCGTTGTGCCGTTGGTTTGCCGTCGGGCAGGGACTTCGGCTCGCGACGACTGAAATCTAGATGAGTTCATTTCGCGGGACCAGTAATCGGCGCCTCATCACGCGGTAGGAACCACCCTACAGCTCGCTTCGCTCGGCGATATGCGTGTGAAGGAGACCCTCATGAGCAACTCTCGCTCCAAGCTTGGGCCGTCACCGCCAGCCTTGTTCCGTTCGGGCTCCTCACGCCTCGCTGCCGCAGCCGGCTACGCGAGTAGGCCGCGATACGCGAGCGCACCGCGGCGCATGCACGCAATCAGCCTTGTTGACCTGAACGACCCTGATTGCGGCTGCTGTTGCTGGCCTGGCCGCTGCCGCTCTGCCGCGGCGAGTCCTGCTTGTTGTCACGCTGACCGCTCGGTCCGTCTTGCTGGCCCTGGCTGCCGCGCTCCTGCTGCTGCTGTCCCTGCCGCTCTTGGCGCTGATTCCCGCCTTGCTGCCCGGGGCTGCCGCCTTGCTGCTCTTGCTGACGTTGGCTGCTTTGGCGTTGCGCGTCCTGCTGGCTGCTGATGTCGCTGCTGTCTTGGCGCTGGCCTTGGTTGCGATTTTGCTGAGTCATGAATGTCTCCGAAATGCGCCGGCGAAAGTGCCGAGCGCGGGATTCGGGCAAGGTGGGTGCCTGCCAGCAGTGGCAACCCCGCCTCTCGACAAGGCTTCGATCGTGCAGGCCGGCTTCCCGGCGGTGCGCGACTTCCCGAAGCCGAAACCTGCTTCGCGCGGCGCCCTGTCTGGCGCGATGATTCCCTTTCAAAACGGAAACGCCTGGAACGCCACAGATGGAGGCACTCGGTCCAATTGATGCAGCTTTGAAGGCCGTTCAGCAGCCTGCATTCGCCGCGGATCGACAGGGCGGCATCAAGTTGGCCAATGCCGCATTTCTTGGGCTGCTGACGGGGCCATCGGAGGCGGATGTCAATACTGCCTGGAGGTCCTGCCTCAGCGCGGAAGAGGCGTTGCGCTGGCGGCGCGGCGTCGATGGCGGGACCCCGTTCTCGGGGCAGTTGCAAGCCTGCAAAGGCGTCGCCCGCTGGAGCTATGCCGCATCCCCCGTGCTGAGCTCCGATGCACCGTGGCTGGTGATCCTGTCGAGTCAGGCCGTGGAGGACTCGCTCGACGAGCAACTGGTGCGGCTGAGCCTGCACGCGGCAGTGAGGGCCAATCGCATGGGGCTGTGGGAGTGGACCCCGCAGACGGATACGTCCATCTGGAGCCCCGAGCTTTATGACGTCTATCGTCTCCCGCGGGGGACCGGTATTGAGCCTGGAGCACGGTTCCTCGAAATGCTCCATCCGGACGACCTGGTGAAGGTCGATGCGGCAGTCTCGCGCGCGAACTCGCACGGTGGCATCGACCCCTACGTGTTCAGGCTGTATGCCGGCGACGGCTCGTTGCGGTGGATCATGACCTGCGCTCAGGCCGCCGGTGAACCTGGGATGCCCTTCACACGCCTGGTTGGCGTGAACATCGACGTGACCGAGACGGTTGAAACCGAAGGGCTGCTTGAGACGGCGCGGCTCGATCGGGAGCGTCAGGAGCAGATCATGCGCGCCGTCATGGAACACGCGCCGGTCGGCATCGCCGTGGCGTTGAACGGCGAGGATCAGCTGGCCTACGTCAGTCGGTTCGGCACAGAGATGATCAAAGCCCCGCCTGATGTCGGTCGCACCTGGCAGGCTTGGCAGCTCTGCCATCCGGAACACAAGGCAGATGCTCCCCCAGAGGATCTGCCGCTTCTGCGCGCCAGCGCAGGCGCGATCATCCGCGACGAGGAGTGGCTGTTGAAGTCCCTGGATGGCAGCCTCGTGCCCATCAGTTGCAACGCCGGGCCCATCCATGACGCCAGCGGTGCCATCGTGGGAGCGACGGTCGTGTGGCATGACGTGACGCCCTTCAAACAGGCCCAGCGCCAGCGCGAGCTTTTCATCGCGGCGGTGTCACACGAACTGCGCACGCCATTGAGCGCGATCCACGGCTGGTCGGAAACCCTGCAGCGAACTCGCGATCCCGCGCTGGTCGAACGGGGGTTGAAGTCGATCACACGCAATGTCGAGGCACAGACCCGGCTCGTCGATGATCTGCTGGACGCGGCGCGCATGTCGGCAGGCAAGTTGACACTGTCACTCGCCCACGAGAGCCTGTCGCGCATCGCTCGTACCGCCGTTGATAGCGTGACGCCGGTGGCCGAGGCGGCGCAGATCGTTCTGGATCTGGCGGGAGACGAAGAGCACATGCCAGTCCTCGCTGACGAGCAGCGCATGCGCCAGGCGATCTGCAACCTCCTGACGAACGCAGTGAAGTTTTCGCGTCCCGGGGGGCTCGTAGCGATCCTGCTGAGGACGACTGACGGCCATGCTGAACTGCAGGTCAGCGACCATGGCATCGGCATGGATTCGGAGCAGTTGGAGAGGGTCTTCGATCAGTTCTGGCAAGGCGACGCCGCAACGGGGCGCAAGGGTGGGCTGGGCCTGGGTATGGCGATAGCCCGCCACATCATCCGTGAGCACGGCGGCACCTTGAGCGTCGACAGCGCAGGCGTAGGCAAGGGCACGACCTTCAAGATGCGGCTACCCCAGACGACGCCGGCCTGAAGCCCTGGAAGCCCTACCGGTCCTGCGATTCAAGAATGTTCCGGAATGGCTGGACGTCTGGCTCATCTGATGCGTGAGGATCCCGCACGCTGGGTTGTCATCTCCGCACTCGAATCGGAGAGCGGCGGCAAGGGCCGTGGACAAGCGGTTAGCCACCTAAAAGAAGTGGCGGAAGCGGTGAGATTCGAACTCACGGAAGGCTCACACCTTCGACGGTTTTCAAGACCGTTGGATTAAACCACTCTCCCACGCTTCCTCGGGGGAGGCGCATTCTACGGTGAGCCGGCTCAAGCGCCCGGCTGCTGCGCCTGTTCGCACTCGACCTGGATGATCTCGCGCGCCGCGCCGTCCACGCGCGCCGCGCTCAGCTGGCCACCCCAGACGCAACCCGTATCCAGCCCCAGCAGCGTGGGGCGGTCCAGCAGGCCCAGCGTCGACCAGTGGCCGAAGGCGACAGGCGTGTCGGCCGTGCGGCGGCCCGGCACCTCGAACCAGGGCAGGAAGCCCGCGGGCGCGGCGCCGGCGCCGTCCTTGGTCTTGAAGTCCATCTCGCCGTCGGCGGTGCAGAAGCGCAGCCGCGTCAGCGCGTTGACCGTGAAGCGCAGCCGCGCGGTGCCGGCGAGGTCGGGGTCCCAGCGGGCCGGCTCGTTGCCGTACATGGCGTGCAGGAAGCCGGGCAGGGCAGGGCCGCGCAGCACGGCCTCGACCTCGGCGGCCAGGGCCAGCGTGTCGGCGCGGCTCCATTGCGGCACCACGCCGGCATGCACCATCAGCCAGCCGGCCTCGAAGACGGCCATGCGCTGGCGGCGCAGCCAGTCCATCAGGGCCTCGCGGTCGGGGGCGGCCAGGATGTCGTCCAGGGTGTCGCCGCGGTGGGGCCGGCGCACGCCGTGGTGGGCGGCCAGCAGATGCAGGTCATGGTTGCCCAGCAGACAGGTGGCCGACTCGCCCAGCTGGCTGAGCCGGCGCAGCGTCGTCAGCGAGGCGGGGCCGCGGTTGACCAGGTCGCCCAGCAGCCAGAGTCGGTCGCGTGACGGGGAGAAGTCCAGGCGCAGCAGCAGGCGCTCCAGCGCGTCGCAGCAGCCCTGGAGGTCGCCGATCAGATAGTTCATGCCCGGATTGTCCCGGTCCCCGGTCCAAGGGATCGCACGGTGGGCCGCGTCACGCCCTTCTGATAGTCTCCCGGGCTTCGTTTTTGCTCCCGCGCCGCCTGGGGTTTTCCCGCAATTCCCCCGACCTGGCGCCTTCGATGGATACCGCTCTCGTTCTCTTTCTGATCCTTCTCAACGGCCTTTTCGCGATGTCGGAGATGGCGCTGACCGCCAGCCGCAAGGCGCGGCTTCAGGTGATGGTGGAGAGCGGCGAGGGCGGGGCGCAGGCCGCCATGGACCTGCACGACAACCCCACCAAGTTCCTGTCGACGGTGCAGATCGGCATCACCGGCATCGGCGTGCTGAACGGCATCGTCGGCGATGCGGCCTTCTCCGGCCCGCTGTCCCACTGGCTGAGCGCCACCTTCACGCTGAATCCCGAGGCCACCCAGATCGCGGCGACGGCCATGGTCGTCATCATCATCACGCTGCTGACCATCGTCTTCGGCGAGCTGGTGCCCAAGCGCATCGGCCAGATCTACCCCGAGACGGTGGCCCGCCTGGTCGCACCGCCGATGAATGTGATCTCGACGGCCACGCGTCCGCTCGTGAAGGCGCTGAGCTTCATGACCGAGGCGACGCTGGGCCTGCTGGGCCTGCGCAACAAGGGCCAGCGCGGCGTGACCGAAGAGGAGATCGCCGCCAGCCTGGAAGAAGGCCTGGACGCCGGCGTCATCGAGGAGCACGAGCACCAGATGGTGCGCAACGTCTTCCGCCTGGACGAGCGCCAGATCGGCTCGATGATGATCCCGCGCGCCGAGATCGCCTGGCTGGACGTCGACGCCACGCCGGCCGAGGTGCTGGCCGTGCTGCGCGAGCATGGCTTCAGCCGCTATCCGGTCTGCCGTGGCGGCCTGACCGAGGTGCTGGGCGTGGCCAACGCACCGGCCCTGCTGGCCGGCATGCTGGAAGGCCTGCCGCTGGACCTGACGATGGGCCTGGAGCCGCCGCTGTTCGTGCCCGAGACGCTGTCGGGCATGGAGCTGCTGGAACATTTCCGCGTCTCGGACGCACCCCTGGTCTTCGTCGTCGATGAGTACGGCGAGGTGCAGGGCGTGATCGCCGTGCGCGACGTGCTGGAAGCCATTGCCGGGGAGTTCAATGCCCCGAGCGATGGCGACGCCTGGGCGGTGCAGCGCGAGGACGGGAGCTGGCTGATCGACGGCCTCATTCCCGTGCCCGAGCTGAAGGACCGCCTGGAGCTGAAGGAACTGCCCGAAGAGGATCGTGGGCGCTACAACACCCTGGCCGGCATGATCATGCTGCTGCTGGGGCGCTTGCCGCGCACGACCGATGTCGTGGAGTGGGACGCGTGGAGATTCGAGGTTGTCGACCTCGATGGCAAGCGTGTGGACAAAGTGCTGGTCAGTCGTCTGGCCGATGAAACGAGAGAGAGAGAAACATGAGCAACCCCCCGATGTACGGCGAACTGCTGCCGCTGGATCGTGATGTCCACAAGAACCTGAAGCTGGACACCACCCAATCCGTCGTGACCCGCGTGGCCGACCAGAACTCGGTCTTCCTGGCCGCGGTCGAGTTTTCCGACGCCTGCAAGGAATTCCCCATCGTCTTCGTGCGCGCCGGCCAGCCGGGCGCCGACGGCAAGCAGGCCGTGGCGCCGCTGGCCGTGCTGGGCCTGAAGTCGGGCTCCAACCTCTTCGTTGACGGCGACAAGTGGACGGGCGGCTATGTGCCGGCCTATGTGCGCCGCTATCCCTTCGCGATGGCCCGCCTGGATGAAAAGTCCGACAACATGGCCGTCTGCTATGACATGAAGTGGGCAGCCTTCAACGAGACGACCGGCGAGCCCCTGTTCAAGGACGGCCAGCCCACCGAATTCCTGCTGAACGCCAAGGCCTTCCTGGAGAACTTCGAGCAGGAAGCCGAGCGCACCCGCCTGATCTGCAACCTGCTGGTCGAGCTGGACCTGCTGCAGGACATGCGCTTCGAGGCCACCCTGACCAACGACGAGAAGCTGGACGTCGAGGGCTTCATGGCCCTGGACGAGAAGAAGTACGCCGAGCTGCCCGACGCCAAGGTGCTGGAGCTGCATCGCAACGGCCTCATCGCGCTGATCGAGATGCACCGCCTGTCGCTGACCAACATGAACCGCCTGGTGGGCAAGTACGCGGTCTGATCCCGCGGCGCCTCGCCCTGAAGGCCACGCGCTTGCGTGGCCTTTTTTCATGGGCGGCAGGCTTGATGGGCTGCGGCCGGGCGGCGTCAGGAGTTGGCGTTGTAGCGGTTTGCGATGACCGGGAAAACCCGTGAAGCACCCCGAATTAGATGTATCGGTCTGTGAACTTCAACGAAATGCACCATTTCAATCCCTAGACTCCGCCGCTCGGCGTGTTGGGCGCCTGGGAAGTAACCAATGATCTCCATGTTCGAAGAAAGCCGCCGCACGCCGCTGACCCCCAATGGTGGGCCGCCGCTGGAGCTGGACAGCGATTTCGGTTCGCTGGAGGGGGACGCCTACGACCTCGTCGAGCGCCGCTATGGAGATCGTGGCCTGGCGGTGAGCAAGGAGAAGTTCAGCAGCCGCAACGAGGATGGCGACATCATCTGCTCGGCCCGCAACGGCGAGGCCATCGTGGGCACGCTGTCGGTGCGCTTCGATGGCAAGGGCGGCCTGCATGCCGACACCCTGTTCAAGGATGAACTGACCGAATGGCGCGCCACCGGCGTCAAGCTGTGCGAATTCGGCAGCCTGGCCGTGGATCGTCATTCCCACAACGCCAAGCGCGTGCTGGCCCAGCTTTTCCACCTGGGCTATCTGCATGCCCACCGCAAGGCGCGCTGCGAGCGCCTCATCATCGAGGTCAACCCGCGCCACGTCGCCTTCTACCGCCGCTACCTGGGCCTGCTGCCTTACACGACGGCGCGGCACAACCCGCGCGTCAACGCGCCGGCCGTGCTGATGAGCATCGACCTGGCGACGGTGCGCGAGCAGATCACCCTGTGGGGTGGAAGGCCCGAGCTGCTGACCCAGGCCCGCTGCCTTTATCCGTTGGCCTGGGACGAGGCCACCGAGGCGGCCATGCTGGCCAAGTTGCCCTGAGCGGTCAGCAGGGTCCGGCCCGGCGCCATGCCGGCCATGTATTCCGCCGCCAGCGGGGCGGTGGCGAACTCCTCGCGTAAGCGCTGCAGCAGATCCTCGCGATCCGGCGGCGGTGCGCCGCAGGAGGTGCGCGCGGCGATGGCGCGGTCCAGGGCGCCTTCCAGGCCATTGCACTGCACCGAGAACGAGGTGTGATGCGGCTGGCCATGCTTGTCGGTCCAGGTCGCGACGACGCGCAGCACCGGGCCAATGGTGCGTGTCACCCATTCAAAGCGGATGCCCGCGGTGCGCGTGCGGCTGCGCCGCATCAGCCGGCCGGTGCTGCTGCCGCCCGGGCGGCGAGCGCGGTCGAGGCGCATTTCGTTCAGGAAGCGCCCGGCCGTGGCCATGTGGGTGCTGTCGGCCATGGCGGTTGCGCCGCCCGTGAGGTCAATCGTCATCACAAGACTCCGAGTTGCTGAATAAACCCGCCGATCCGGGGCAAACGGGATGCCAGGGTCACAGCAAGGGCTCCACCAGGCGGGCAAAACCCTGCAGCAGGCGCTGGCCGATGCCGCGCTTGGCCCATTGCACCGGCTCGATGCGCTGGGACACCGTCAGGTCGCGGGCGAACAGGTTCTGCATCTGCTGGCCGAAGTCGTCGCCCAGCACGATGACGTCCATCTCGTGGTTGCCGACGATGCTGCGCCAGTCGAGGTTGCTTGAGCCGACGCTGGAATAGACGCCGTCGACGACGGCCGTCTTGGCGTGCATGACGGCCCCCGACATCTCGTGGATCTGCACGCCGGCCTCCAGCAGCTGCGCATAGCGCGAGCGCGCCGCGTGCAGCACCATGGAGACGTCGCTGCGCCCCGGCAGCACTAGGGAGACGGCGACACCGCGCCGCGACGCATCGCACAGGGCCTGGATGAGCTCGGAGCCGGGCGCGAAATAGGCCATGGTCAGCTGCACGCTCTGCTGCGCGGCGTCGATGGCATGCAGCAGGGCCGTGTAGCTGGGGTTGATGCCGGCGCCCGGGTCGCCAGCCACCAGCTTGACGACGCGCTGCCCCGGCATGGCCACGCGCGGGGCCGGCGCCGGCGCCAGCTCGCCTTTGCAGCCCTGCAGGGCCCAGGACTCCCTGAACACGGCGGCCAGGGCCGACACCACCGGCCCGCGCACCTCGATCTGGGTGTCGCGCCAGCCGTGCTTGTCGGCGTCCTCCGGCGGCCGCTGGCGGCGGGCGCTGCTGAAGGAGCCCTCGGCGTAGACATTGCTGAGGTTGATGCCGCCGGTGAAGGCCACGTCGCTGTCGGCGGCCAGCATCTTGCGGTGGTTGCGGTTCAGCACACCCCAGTGGCCGGGGCGCTCCAGCGGGTTCACCGGGTTGAAGGCACACACGGCGATGCCGCCCTGGCGCAGGCGGTCGAAGAAGGCGCTGTCGGTGCCCATGGAGCCAACGCTGTCGTAAAGCAGCGCGACGCTGACGCCCTCGGCGGCCTTGCGGATCAGCAGGTCGCCGATCTCGGCGGCCACGCCCTCGTCCTCGACGATGTAGAACTCCACCAGGATGCGATGGCGGGCGCCGGCGATGGCGGCCTTCATGGCGGCGAAGGTGGCGGGGCCATCGACGAGCAGCTTGGCCGTGTTGCCGCGCAGCAGCTGGGTATCGCCCTTGGCCGCCAGCACGCCGAGATGCCGCTCGAACAGGGCGCCATTGCCCTCGTCCCGAACCCGGGCCAGGTCGCGGGCCTCGACCGCCTCGGGCACGGGCCCGTTGCGGCCTTGCAGCGTGATGCGATCGGCGGCCTGGCGGGGCGGCAGGGGCTTCAGCTGACGGTCCTGCTCGGGCAGCGCGCCGCAGGCCACGGAGCCCGCGAGTGAGAACGCCGCCGCGAGAGTCCAGCCCCAGCCAGCGAGGGATTGCTTCATGAGGCCCTTGTCAGTGCACCAATACTGGGACTCGTGGCAACCCGCGTGCCCGGATCGGCCGCGTTCCGGCCTGGAACGGGCGTTGCGGCCGGGTCGGTAGAAATTGCAGCAAGCTTGGCGGGACAGGCCAGCCTGTCAGACGAGGCGCCGTTACATCTGCCGCGCCGCCGAAATGACGCCGGTGCCGGTCGAATGTGTTGAAAATATTCGCTCCGAAGCCCCCGGCGGGCTCGTAACAAATGTCGGAAGGAAACGATGCCGCATGCCCTGGTAGTGGACGACGACCATGATTCGGCCGCTTCGCTGCGCGAGCTGATCGCGGGCGAGCAGTTCACCGTGGCGGTTGCCCACAATCTGCGCGACGCCCGTCGCCAGATCGCCCTGCAGCAGCCCGACATCCTGCTGCTGGACCTGCGCCTGCCCGACGGCAATGGCATGGACCTGCTGGCCGACCCCAAGCTGGTGGCCGATTCCGAGGTCGTGCTGTGCACCGGCCACGCCAGCCTGGAGACTTCCCTGCAAGCCCTGCGCCTGGGCGCGGCCGACTACCTCGTCAAGCCCGTCAACCTGAAGCAGCTGCAGGGCGTGCTGTCGCGCATCATGAAGCCGGCGGCCCTGCAGGCCGAGGTCGAGGACCTGACCGCCAACCTGGACGAATCCGGCCACTTCGGCCATCTCTGGGGCCGCAGCGCGCCGATGAAGCGCATCTACGAGCAGATCTCGCGCGTGGCCGGCACCAGCGTGTCGGTCTTCATCACCGGCGAGTCCGGCACCGGCAAGGAAGTCGTGGCCCAGACCGTGCACGACCTCAGCCGCCGCCGCAAGCGGCCCTTCCTGGCCGTCAACTGCGGCGCCATCAGCCCCAATCTCATCGAGAGCGAGATCTTCGGCCACGAGAAGGGCAGCTTCACCGGCGCCGAGCGCCAGCACCAGGGCTTCTTCGAGCGCGCCAGCGGCGGCACCCTGTTCCTGGACGAGATCACCGAGATGCCGCTGGAGCTGCAGGTCAAGCTGCTGCGCGTGCTGGAGACCGGGCGCTTCATGCGCGTGGGCAGCACGACGGCGCTGGAGACCGATGTGCGCATCGTCGCCGCCACCAACCGTCTGCCCTACCAGGCCGTGTCCTCCGGCAAGCTGCGCGAAGACCTGCTCTACCGCCTGAACATTTTCCCCATCGCGCTGCCGCCGCTGCGCGACCGCATCGCCGACATCCCGCTGCTGGCCAATCATTTCCTGGCCGCCATCAGCGAGCAGGAGGGCGCCGTGCGCCGCTTCACGCCGGCCGCGCTGGCCAGCCTGGTGGGCTATGCCTGGCCGGGCAATGTGCGCGAGCTGCGCAATGTTGTGCAGCGCGCCTATGTGATGGCCCAGGGCGAGCTGGTCGACGAGACCTGGCTGCCGGGGGGCGATGAAGCCGGGGTCAATTCGGCCTGGGCTCCCATGGCGCCGCCGGAGGCGCCCGCGGTCAGCGCGCCGGCGCCGCGCCAGGCCGTGGCCGCTGATGTCGACGTGCCCTTCATCACCCTGCCCATAGGCACCAGCGTGGCCGAGGCCGAACGTGCGCTGATGCTGGCCACGCTGCGCCACTACAACCATCACAAGGAACGCACCGCCGCGGTCCTGGGGATCAGCCTGAAGACGCTCTACAACCGGCTGAAGGAGTACGCCGCGGAAGCGGGCGCCGCGGCGGACTCGAGCGTGACGCCCCGCGACTGAAGCCGCGGCCGCCCTTCGCGGGGGCTCAGCGCTGGCGCGCCAGGCCGCCGGCCCAGGGTTGCAAGGCCGGGCCGCGCGGGGGTGCTGCCGTCGTGGGCTGGCCCGAGCGGCCCAGCAGTGCGGTGTAGCGGCGCGTCATCTGCGCCAGCACATGCGGCCAGTCCTGGGCCTGCGCTCGGGCCAGCGCATGGCGGCGCTGGCTGGCGTTGTTGCCGGCGAGGCTGGCGTCCATGGCTTCGGCCCACGAACCGGCGCGCTGCCGGTCCACCACCAGGCCGGCCTCCCGGGCCTGCTCGGCCAGGTCGCTGGCGACGATGACCGGCGTGCCGCAGGCCATGGCCTCGAGCAGGTCCAGGCCGGCGCTTTGCGCTCCGCCCCCATCCAAATAGGCATCGCAGCTGGCCAGCATGCGTGCCCGCTGCGCGTTGTCGCGTGCCGGCGGCAGCACCCGCACCTGCTCGCCCACCGGCGCGGCCGGGCCATCGCCCACGGCCAGCAGCACATGGCCGCGGCCGAGCAGCGCGACGGCGTCGGCCAGCAGCTGCAATCGCCTCCCGGCCGTGAAGCGGCCGGTGCAGATCAGCAGGCGGGTGTCGGGCGCCAGCCCCTGGTCGCGGCAGAACTGGGCGCGCCAGGCGGCGTCCTGGGCGCAGGGCGTGAAGACCGCGCAGTCCACGCCCAGCGGTTGCACCGTCACGCGCGACACGCCCCAGGATTGCAGGCGCTGAGCCATGCCGTTGCTGGGGGCCATGACGAGGTCGAAATGGCGGTACAGGCCCACCAGATAGCGCCGCGCCCAGCGCTCGGCGCCGGGCCCCAAGCGCGCCACGCGCTCGGGCAGGTCGACGTGGCAGAAGGCCACCGCGGGCACGCGCAACTGCTCGGCCGCGGCCAGCGAGGCCCAGGCCAGCACATGGGGGTCGGCCGACTCGATGAGATCGGGGGCGATGAACTCCATCTGGCGCAGCGCGCGGCCGCGGCCCAGCACCCAGCGGGCGCCGTCGCCGCCGGGCAGGGGCAGGCCGCCGCAGTCCACCAGGCCCGGACCCTGGGCGCCGGGGGCGACGACGGTGTGGCGCCAGCCCATGGCGCGCAGCCTCTCATGCCTGGCCATCAGTACGCGGCGAACGCCGCTGCTGGCGCCCCAGTACATGGACACGTCCAGCAGATGGTGGCCCGCGCCAGGAGACGGCTCCTGGACCTGCGGCTCGGACGGGGTGGGATTGAGATGCATTCCGGCGCGATGGCAAGCGGCATGCCTGGCACGCCGCCTGCCTGGGGGCGGCATGCCCACTTCCACCACCCCCGAAGTCCGCCAGGCGCGCCAGGCCGGCCTGCGCTGGCTCAGCGACAGCCTTCCCGGCATCGCGCGCGAGGCGGCCGCCGGCGGCAGCTTCCGCTACCGCGATGCCCGCAGACGCGTCGTTCGCGATGCCGCCACCCTGGCGCGCATCCGCAAGCTGGCCGTCCCGCCGGCCTGGCAGCAGGTCTGGATCAGCCCGCATGCCGACGGCCATCTGCAGGCCACCGGCCGCGACGCGCGCGGGCGCAAGCAATACCGCTATCACGCCGACTGGATGGCCGGCCGCGGCCAGACCAAGTTCGACGGCCTGCTGCGCTTCGGCGCCGTGCTGCCACGGCTGCGCCGGCGCGTGCAGCGCGCGCTGGCCGGCCCGGATGAGCCGACGCGCGAGCGCGTGCTCGCCACCCTGGTGCGCCTGCTGGACACGACCTGGCTGCGCATCGGCAACAGCGCCTATGCGCGCGAGAACGGCAGCTTCGGCCTGTCCACGCTGCGCAACCGCCATGCCGGCGTGCAGGGCGATGCGATCCGGCTGTCCTTTGTCGGCAAGAGCGGCGTGCGCCATTCGGTCAGCGTCAGGGACCGCCGTGTCGCCCGCATCGTGCGCCGCTGCCGCGAGCTGCCGGGCCAGGAACTGTTCCGCTATGTCGACGAGCAGGGCGACAGCCACGCCGTCGATTCGGCCGACGTCAACGCCTGGCTGAGCGAGGCCGCCGGCCTGCGCGTGACGGCCAAGGACTTCCGCACCTGGCATGGCAGCGTGCTGGCCCTGCAGCTCACCCTGCAGGCCTGTGCCGAGGGCGCCGAGCCCTGCCGCGCGCCGCAGGTGCTGGCGGCGGTGGCGCGGCGCCTGGGCAATACCGCCGCGGTTTGCCGCAAGGCTTACATCCATCCGCGCGTGCTGTCCCTGGGCGAGGTGCTGGGCGACGCGTCCGCGCGCGCCGCGTTGGCTGCGCAGCCCTGGGCGGCGGCGCCTTCATCGCGCGCCGGATTGGGCGCCGCCGAGCGCCAGCTGATGGCGCTGCTGCGCTCGCGGGCATTCCGCTTGCCATCTGGTGCGGATGCCAGCTGACGGAGGTCCATCCCGTGCACATCGCCTTTGTCACCGAAACCTTTCCCCCCGAGATCAATGGCGTGTCGCTGACCGCCGAGAGAGCCTTGCGGCATCTGCGCGATGCCGGCCATGACGTGCAGCTGATCCGGCCGCGCCAGCCCGGGGAGCAGGCTTGCCGCAATGCCGGCGAATGGCGCTGCGGCGGCGCGCCCCTGCCGATGTATCCGGGGCTGCGCTATGGCTGGGCCACGAGCGCATCCCTGCGCTCGCTGTGGCGCGAGCAGGGCGGTGTGCCCGACCTGGTGCATGTGGCCACGCCGGGGCCGCTGGGCTGGGCCGCGCTGCGCGCCGCACGCGCCGAGGGGGTCGCCAGCAGCGCCGACTTCCGCATCAACTTCCATGCCTATTGCGACCACTACGGCCTGGGCTGGATGTCCTCCCTGGTGCTGGGCTATCTGAAGCGCCTGCATGGCATGGCCGATCTCAGCTTCGTGCCGACCCAGGAACTGCAGCGCGATCTCGCCGCCCGCGGCTTCGACCGGCTGCAGGTGCTGGGCCAGGGCGTGGACGCGCAGCGCTTCTCGCCCCAGCGCCGCGACCTGCGCCTGCGCCGCGACTGGCGCATCGGCGACGACCACCGCGTCATGCTCTATGTCGGCCGTCTCGCGGCCGAGAAGAATCCCGGCCTGGCGCTGCAGACCTTCGAGCGCCTCAGCGCCCGCCGGCCGGGCCTGCGCATGGTGGTCGTCGGCGACGGGCCGCTGCGCGCGAGCCTGGAGCGCGCCCACCCGACCGCGCGCTTCGTCGGCATGCAGACCGGCACGGCCCTGGCCCGCCACTACGCCAGCGCCGACGTCTTCCTCTTTCCCAGCCTCACCGAGGCCTTCGGCAACGTGACGCTGGAAGCCCTGGCCAGCGGCCTGGCCGTGGCGGCCTTCGACATCGGCGCCGCCACCCAGCATGTGCGCGACGGCGTCAGCGGCTGCCTGGCGCCGCCCTGCGCCGGTCTGGACGCCGCCGATGCCTTCCTCGAGGCGGCCACCCGCGCCCTCGACGCCTCGGCGCCCGACGGTCTGCTGCGCCTGGAGGCGCGGCTGGCGGCCTGCCAGGCCGACTGGGGCGGTGTGCAGCGCCGCTTCGAGCAGCATCTGCTGCAACTGGCCACGGCCACACAGGCCATGCCGCGCTACGCGGCCTTGGCCTGATGCTGCCCGTCGCCGCGACGCCACGGGCGGTGCCGCCGCCGACGACGCCGCGCGCCTTCAGTTGCGCCTGCGGCCGGCCGGTCTTCTTCCGCAATAGCGAATGCCTGGCCTGCCGCCGGCCGCTGGGCTATTCGGCCCTGCACGGCCGCTTGCTGGCACTGGAGCCGGCACCCTCGCGCTCCGGCCGCGGGCCCTGGCGCGAGGCGGGCGTGCCGCCGCGCCGTGCGCCGCGCTATGCCCGTTGCGCCAACCTGCACAGCGCGGCCGCCTGCAACTGGCTGGTGGACGCGAGCGAGGTGATGGCCGGCTTCACGCTGTGCCGCTGCTGCCGGCTGACGCGCACCGTGCCCGACCTGTCCCAGCCCGATGCGGGCCTGTGGTGGGGGCGCATCGAGCTGGCCAAGCGCCGCCTGGTGTCGTCGCTGATCGGCCTGGGTCTGCCGGTGCAGCCGCGCGCCGAGGACTCCGAGCAGGGCCTGGCCTTCGACCTGCTGCTCAGCGGCCCCGAGGGGCCGGCTGTCATCACCGGCCATGCCGACGGCGTCATCACGCTGGACGTCTCCGAGGCCGACGACGCCCGCCGCGAGGCGCGCCGCCATGACCTGGGCGAGCCCTACCGCACGCTGCTCGGCCATCTGCGCCACGAGACCGGCCACTACTACTGGCAGCGCCTGGTCGAGCCCACGGCCTGGCTGGAGGCCTGCCGGGAACTCTTCGGCGACGAGCGCGAGGACTATGGCGAGGCGCTGCAGCGCCATTACGCCGAGGGCGCGCCGGCCGACTGGGGCCAGCGCTTCGTCAGCGCCTATGCCAGCGCTCATCCCTGGGAGGACTGGGCCGAGACCTGGGCCCATTACCTGCACCTCGTCGACACGCTGGACACGGCGCGCAGCTTCGGCCTGGACGGCGAGCGCGTCGAGCTCAGCTATGAGCGCTTCGATGCCGACGTCGTCGGCGATGCAGGCTTTCTGCAGCTGATCAACAGCTGGATGGAGCTGACCGGCGTGCTCAACGAACTGTCGCGCAGCATGGGCGTGGCGGACTTCTATCCCTTCGTGCTGTCGGCGCCCGCGGTGCGCAAGCTGCACCTGGTGCATCGCATCGTGCAGGCGAGCCGGGCCTGAACCCGCGGGCGGCGCTCAGCGCCAATGCGGCGCGAGGTCCAACGGCATGGGCAGGGAGCGCAGTTCGGGCAGCTGCGGCGCCGGCGTGGGCTGCGTGCCGACGAGGCGATCCAGGCGCAGCAGCACCTGGTCCACGTCCAGCGGCTTGGTCCAACGCTCGCAGAAGCCCCAGTCCTCGACGGCGAAGTGGACGTCGGCCGTCACGGCCACGGCCGGCGCCGACTCGCAGCCGGGCAGGGCGCGCAGCAGGCCGAGCAGGCGGCTGCCGTGGCAGTCGGGCAGGCCCAGGTCCAGCAGCAGCAGGGCGGGCGCCAAGCCCGCGGCCAGGCAAAGCGCCTCCTCCCCGGTGCCGGCGACGATGAGCTCTAGCTCGGGCCGTCGCTCCAGGATGGCGGCCATCAGCAGCGCATTGACCGGGTGGTCCTCCACATAGAGAACGGGTCGGCGGGCTGGGCTGGGCATGGGGTCCTCCGGATGTTGAGCGCGGACATCTGGCAATCCACGTGCCAGCGGTAGACGGCCTTGGGCATGCCGCTTGCCAGTTCAGGGCGTCACCACACCCGCAAAGGCCAGCCATGACCATGACCGCCACCACCGACGCGCCGCGCAGCTTCGGCGTCTTCAAGCCCGTGGGCCATGTCGTCATTTCATTCCCTCTGCCCGAGCAAGCCGAACAGGCCGCCCTGGCCCTGGAAGGGCGGGGGCTGAAGCCCGCTGCCATCCATCGCTATACCGACCGCGAGATGCTGCGCCAGATCGACGAGGACATTGCCCGCGCCAGCCCGATCGCGGCCATCGGCCAGGAGATGAACCTGGTGCTGGCTCACCGCGTGCTGGCCGGGAAGGGCTATCACTGGCTGATCGTGCAGGTCGCCAGCGACGAGCAGGCCAGCCAGGTCGCTGCCATCGCGCAGGCAGAGGGCGCCGAGCGCGCCCAGCATTACGGCCACTTCATCATCGAGGAACTCATCAACCGCCCGCAGGACGAAGTGCAGGTGGCCGAGTCGCCGGACCGGGGTCTGGATGCGCAGACGCCTTCCGGCAAGGAAGCCGAACGGGCGCGGTGAGAGTTCGCATGACCTCGTCCGACAAGACTCTCGACACCCAGCGCGCCATCCAGCAGCGCCAGGACGCCGCGGACGCGGCCGGCCAGGGCGAGGAAGAGGATCGTGGCGCCATGCAGGCCGGCGCGCGTGAGCAGCCCGAGACCCTGCCGGCCCAGCATCTGCAGAAGCCGGGCCTGGAGGCCGACCTGGAGCTCGCGCCGCGCTTCCTGGCGCCCGACTACCGCGGCAGCGGCAAGCTGCAGGACTTCGTGGCCCTCATCACCGGCGCTGATTCCGGCATCGGCCGTGCCGTGGCCGTGCTGTTCGCGCGCGAGGGCGCCGATGTGGCGGTGGCCTATCACTCGTCCACTGTAGACGCCGAGGAGACCCGGCGCTGCATCGAGGCCGAGGGCCGGCAATGCCTGCTGCTGCAGGGCGACGTGAAGAACAGCGCCTGGTGCGAGAGCGCCGTGGCCCAGGTCGTCGCGCGTTTCGGCCACATCGACGTGCTCGTCAACAACGCGGCCTTCCAGGAGCATGCCGCCTCGCTGGAGGACTTGGACGACGAGCGCATCATGGAGACGCTGGACACCAATATCGGCGGCTATCTGCGCATGGCCCGCGCGGTGCTGCCGCATCTGAAGGCGGGCGCGTCCATCATCAACACCGGCTCGGTGACCGGCCTGCGCGGCAGCGCCCGGCTGCTCGACTATTCGGCCACCAAGGGCGCCATCCATGCGCTGACCAAGTCCCTGGCCAGCAACCTGATCGAGCGAGGCATCCGCGTCAACGCGGTGGCGCCGGGCCCGGTCTGGACGCCGCTGAACCCGGCCGATGCGCCGGCCGACAAGGTGGCCGAGTTCGGCAAGCAGACCGACATGAAGCGCGCCGCCCAGCCCGAGGAGCTGTCGCCGGCCTATGTCTTCCTCGCCTCGCCGGTCTGTGCCGGCTATATCACCGGCATCGTGCTGCCGGTGACGGGCAGCGTCGGGGCCATCTGAGCCGCGGCTGACTGCATCAGAAAGGATGCATGAATCTGGTCATCTGGCTCATTGCGGGCGGCATCGTCGGCTGGATCGCCAGCCTGCTGATGCGCAGGGCCAGCGAGCAGGCCGTCCTCGTCAATGTCCTGGTGGGCATCGTCGGCGCGGCCATCGGCGGCTGGCTGCTCTCGCCCCTGCTCGGCTTTGCCAGCAGCGATGGCGACAGCCTGGTGATCGGCGCCCTGGCCATGGCACTGCTGGGCGCTGTCGGGCTGCTGGCCTTCGTCCATCTGATCCGGCGCGGCCGGCGCTGAGGCGCGCGGCGGCACGTGCATTGCCTCGAAAGCCTGCGGGGCGTCCCGTGCAAATCCCTGGAGGTCCTCATGGCACGCAGCAGCTTGCTGGGAATCGATTCCGCCGCCGCCGAACCAGCCGGCCGCGACAAGGCCGCGCTCGGCCCCGGTGACAGCTCCGACAGCGGCAGCGACGTGATGGGGCTGGCGGGTGATGACGACGGTGCCGACCCCGGGCTCCCGGTGGACGTCGCTCTGCGCGATGACCAGGCGGCGCCCCTGCCGCTGGGCGAGTCCCTGGCCGCCAGCGAAGGCGAGGCCGGTGTGCGCGATGGGGCGGACATCGGCGTGGACCGCGTCTTCACGGCGGGCGGCGAAGAGGACGTCGACGCTTTGCTGACCGACATCGACGAGGCGGCGGTCAGCGAAGAGGAAGAGGAAGAAGGCGCGGAGCCCAAGCCGCGCAGGCGCGCGGGCCGTGCCGCGCCCCTGGAAACCGACAGCGAGGAACGGCCCGGCGACGCCGGTGCCGAGTCCTCGCACCGCCCCGGCCGAAGCTAGGGGCGTTTGGCGGGCCGAGCGCCGGGCTTGCCATGGGTCAGAGGCCCATGGCCTTCCGTAGGCACAAGCAGTCCGCAGGGACTGCTTGTGTCCGACTCGAGGCCCTAGCCGGCCTCAAACAGCCGCGCGGGCCTGGTCGCGCAGCGTGCGCACCTGCAGATGGTTGCGCTTCACGCCTTCGTACTGGCGCTCGACGACCATGCGGATGTCCGGCGGCAGCGCCTCTTCCAGGGCTTCGCGATAGGCCTTCAGCGCGCTGTCTTCACCGCGCTCGGTCTCCTCGAGGATGGCCTTGTCGGTGTAGCCGGCCAGCGTGCCCTTCACGGCCACCCAGCCACGGTGCATGGCACCGGCTGCCGTGCCGCTGTCCTCGGCCTTGCCGCCCAGGCGCACGACCAGGGATTGCAGCTCGGCGGCGGACTGGCGGCACTCCTCGGCGCGGCGCTCGAAGGACTGCTTGATGGACGGGTCCTTCAGGTATTCCGCCGAGGCGTGAAAACCGTATTCACCGTCCTTGGAGGTTTCGATGAGGTCGTTCAGCGTGTCGATGATGTCGTCGTTGCTCATGGCATTCCTTTCGCGGGTCAATGAAGGCGCGCCGGCAGGCCGCTGCCGCCGGGGCGTCCAGCCCGGAGAGGGGCATGTGGCGTGCCCGCCGCGATCAGGGCTGCTGGCCGGCCAGCGGAGGCGCATGGGCCACGCGCGACGCCGCGATGGCGGCCTGCAGCGTGCCCAGCAGCGTCGCCGGCGCACAGGGCTTGTGCAGGGTGACGAACTCGCCCGCGACGGCCGTGTTGTTGAAGCCCGTGATCAGCACCACCGGCAGGCGCGGACGCTGCTCGCGCAGGCGCCGCGCCAGCGCGACGCCGTCCATGCCGCCGGGCATGACGACGTCGGTCAGCACCACGTCGGCCGTGGCGCCTTCGTCCAGCAGGCGCAGGGCCGTGTCCGCCCGCGCCGCGCGCAGCACGCGGGCCCCATGGGCCATCAGCAGGGCCGCCGTCACGTCGCCCAGGGCCTCGTCGTCCTCGACCAGCAGCACGCTGGCGCCGGCGATGCTCTGTTGTGCCGCTTCGGCCGATGGCTGGGCCGGCTGATCGTCGCTGCTGCCCGCCACCGGCAGCAGCAGCGACACCGTCGTGCCCAGGCCGGGCGTGCTGGCCAGGCGCGCCGTGCCGCCAGCCTGGGTCGCGAAGCCATAGACCTGGCTGAGACCGAGGCCGGTGCCCTGGCCCACGGGCTTGGTCGTGAAGAAGGGCTCGAAGGCGTGCTCGACGAGGGCCGGGTCCAGGCCCATGCCGTCGTCGCCGACGGTGAGCAGCACATAGTCGCCCGGCGCCAGGCCTTCCTTGTCCTCGTCCGCGGCGTTGCAGGCCCTGAGCTTGAGCTCGCCGCCGGCCGGCATGGCGTCATGGGCGTTCAGGGCCAGGTTGACCAGGGCCAGGTCCAGCTCGTTGACGTCCACGCGCACCGGCCAGACATCGGCCGCCACCTGCACCTGGATCTCGATGCGCCGCCCGAGGACGCTGCGCATCAGCTCCTGCACCTCGGGCAGGTAGCGGGCCAGGCTCAGGGTCTGCATGCGCACGGGCCGACGGCCAGCGAAGCGCAGCAGATGCTGGGTCAGCGCGCTGCCCTTGTCGACCGAGCGCTGCGTGGCCGCCAGCGGCCCCTGCAGTTCGGCGGCGGCGGCGTGGCGCTGCATCAGGTGCATGCTGTTGCTGATCACGCCCAGCAGGTTGTTGAACTCGTGGGCCACGCCTCCGGTGAGCCGGCCGAGCGCGACGACGCGCTGGCTCTGCGCGCCGCGCTGCTCCACCTGGCGGGTGCGCTCGACGGCCTGGGCGACGCTGCGCTCCAGCTCGGCGCGGTTGCTGCTGATCTCGCGGGCGGCGCTCACCAGGGCCTCGGCCACCTCGTCGGACTCCACCATGCCCGTGGCCCGCGCCTCGACGGGCCGGCCGGCCTGCAGGTCCTGGGCCTGGCGCTTCAGCGCCCGCAGCGGCCGCTCGATGCGGCGCGACACCCAGAGCGCGCCGGCCATGGTCAGGGCCAGCAGCACCAGCGCACCGACGACGACGCGTTGCACAGCGCCGGGGATGCGGCCGGCGAAGATCTCGCGCGGCATGGCGCTGACATAGGTCCAGCCCAGCTGTGAGGTGCTGAAGTAGGCCGCCGTCTTGATGCCGTCCAGCGACACGGACTGGAAGCCACCCTCGCGCGCGACCGCCATATGGGCCATCACATCCGCGCTGGCGCGGCGCCCCACATAGGCTGCGCCGCCCGGCAGGCGGGCAACCAGGTGACCCGTGTTGTCCAGCACCGAACCTATCCAGCCCGGGTGGGGGGCCTGGGCCTGGACGATGCGCTGCAGTTCGGAGGGGCGCACCGTGACGACAAGGTTGTAGACGAGGCGGCCCTCGCGCATCACCGGTTCCACCCAGGCCGCATGCAGTTCCTGCGGCCCGCCGGATGGCGCGCCGGTGACAGGAGCCAGCGGCAGCATGACGGCGGCTTCGCTCAAGGTGGCCGGGCCGGCGGCCTCGCCGGTGTTGCCCTCGGGCAGGCGGGTGCTCAGCAGCACTTTGCCGGGGGCGCGCAACTCCACCCAGCCCTCCAACCCCTGCGTGGCACGCCGGGCCAGGCGCTCGAAAGCGAGGCGGCGCTCCTCGCTGAGCGGCGCGGGGCCGTCCAGGGCGGGCGACTGGGCCAGCACATGGGCGATGGCCGCGCGGCGCGACAGCTCGCCGTCGACGAGCATGGACAGGGCCCGCGCCGTATCGCGCAGATTGCGCCCGTGGGCGACCCTCTCGGCCTCGTAGGTGCTGGCAATCAGCCAGGCGACGCCCAGCATGGCCGGCACCAGGGCGGACAGCATGAGCAGCAGCAGACGGGAGCGGATGGTGACCGGCATGAAGGTCCAGGTGCGGGCAGGGCAGAGCTGATCGCACGGACGCAACCATAGCGCGCCGTGGCCCGGCCCCGGCCACGATAGTTCGTGGCGAGGGCAAATGGCGTGCCCGGCTCAGCCCGGCTGCCGCGAGCCGACGCGGGCAGCCGGCTCAGAAGCTCACTTTTCCGGCGCGCGCACGATGATGTTGTTGCGCACTTCCTTGACGTCCGGCGTGCTGCGGGCCAACTGGCCGGCGCGGTCCTTCTCGGTCTGCGACGTCGCGAAGCCGGCGAGCTGCACCGTGCCCTTCAGCGATTCGACCTGGATGCGCATGGCGCTGACCTGGGTGTCTTCGGCGAAGCGTGCCTTGACGCGGGTGGCGATGGTGGTGTCGTCGACGTACTGGCCCACGGTGCTCTGGCCGCTGGTGACGGCGCAGCCACCGGTGGCGAGGGCGGCCAGCGCGACCATCGAGGCGATGAGGATCTTCTTCATGCGTTCTCCTTGCGCGAGGGATCTCGCACCGGGCAATGGGCAAGGCATGTGCCTGCAGCATGCAAAGCTCGCATCAGGGTGTGACAACCGGCAGGCTTTGCCGCAATCGGCAGTCCCGGCAAGGGGGCTCGGTAAATCTTGCATTTCCTCCATGGAGAAATCCGGTGCGAGCGGGCCTGTCAGGGCGGTTTCCTCCAGTAGGACAGCGGGCTTGTTTCGGGATGCGACAAGCCGCGCGACCCGGCACAAAGGTTGCGTTCTTCCCAGTTCTCCCGCGCGCTTCCAGGGCGCGGGCAACCTGGAATGCTTGCAATCAGGAGCCCTCGTGCCCTCCATGGACCTGCGTGCCGACCACCGGCAGAACCAGACCTTGTCTCCCCGCCTCCAGCATGCGGTGCGCCTGCTGCAGATGTCTAGCCTCGACTTCGCCGCCATGCTCAGGGACACCCTGGGCCGCAACCCCTTCCTGGAGTCCGAAGAAGGCGAAGCCGGCGATGCTGACGGCGCCGCCCAGCCGCTGGCCGACGCGACGGCCGAGGCGGGCGCGCCCGAGCTGTCGAGCCTGTCCAGCCTGATGGAGGACAGGGCTGCGGCCGACGCCATGGCCGAGTCGCCCGCCGCGGCCAACGACGCCGACAGCGCCGGCACGCCCGAGGACGGCGGCGACCGCGACCTCTGGACCGCCGACGGCAGCGGCGTGCGCCGCGCCGAGGACGGCGAGCTCAGCGCCCTCGACATGATGGCCGTCGAGACCTCGCTGACGACGCATCTGCACGGACAGCTGAATGTGCTGCCGCTGTCCGAGCGCGACCTGGCGCTGGCGCGCACCATCGTCGAATCGCTGGACGACGACGGCTATCTGCGCACGCCGCTGCAGGAGCTGGTGGGTGTGGCGGGCCAGGACCCGGTGCCCGACCTGCAGGAGATGCAGTTCGCCTTGAAGCTCGTGCAGTCCCTGGACCCCGCCGGCGTCGCCGCGCGCGACGTGGGCGAATGCCTGCTGCTGCAGCTGCCTGGCATCGATTGCCCCGACACGCGGGCCCTCGCCCAGGCCATCGTCAGCGAGCATCTGGCCGCGCTGGCGGCGCGCGATGTCGCCACGCTGGCCCGCCAGCTGGGCGAATCGCCGGCGCGCGTCGAGGCGGTCTGTGATCGCATCCGCCGCCTGGACCCGCGGCCGGGCTGGCGCTTCGGCTCCTCCCAGGTGGCCTATGTGGTGCCCGACGTCATCGTCAAGAAGGTGCGTGGCCAGTGGACGGTGCAGCTCAACCCGGCCATCGTGCCCAAGGTCAGGCTCAACCAGGTCTATGCCAACCTGTTCCAGCGCCACCGCACGGCGGCCAACTCCGAGCTCGGCGCCCATCTGCAGGAGGCGCGCTGGACGCTGCGCAATGTCGAGCAGCGCTTCTCCACCATCCTGGACGTGGCCGAGGCCATCGTCAGGCGCCAGCACAACTTCCTGGACTACGGCGCCATGGCCATGAAGCCGCTGGGCCTGAAGGAGATCGCCGAGGAAGTGGGCATCCACGAGAGCACGGTCTCGCGCGTGACCAACAACAAATACATGGCGACGCCGGTCGGCGTGCTGGAGCTGAAATACTTCTTCAGCCGCGCCATGATCAGCGCCAACGGCAGCGCCTGCTCGGGCACCGCCATCCGCGGCCTCATCAAGGACATCATCGAGGCCGAGAGCCCGGACACGCCCTTGTCGGATGCCGAGATCACGCGCCAGCTGGGCCAGCAGGGCTTGGTCGTCGCGCGGCGCACCGTCACCAAATACCGCCAGATGCTGAAGATCGAGGCGGTGGAGCGGCGCCGGCGCGTAGCGTGATTCAGTGAGCCGGGCTGCCCGGCTCGGAGATCTCGCGCAGGGCCCGGTCGATATGGCCGGACTCCCGCGTCGCCAGGTCGCCCAGCGACACGATGCCGACCAGGCGGCTGTCCTTGTCGACGACGGGCAGGCGGCGCAGCTGGCGGGCGCCCATCAGGCGCTTGGCCTCCTCGGTGTCCTGGTCGGCGCGGCAGGTCGCGACATCGGGGCTCATGATGTCGGAAACGCAGGCCTGGTCGGGATCGAGGCCGTCGGCGAGGCCGCGTACGGTGATGTCGCGGTCGGTCAGCATGCCCAGCAGGCGGTCGCCGTCGCAGACGGGCAGGGCGCCCACATCCAGCTCCTGCATGCACTGCGCGGCCCGCCTCAGGCTTTCCTGGGGCTGGATGGTGCGCACCTGGGTGGACATGATCTCGGCGATGGTGGACATGGTTTTCTCCTGGAATGGAAACGGCACCCGGCAATGCGGGTGCCGTTGTCGTCTGCGGGTTGAGGGCTGGCGGTCAGTGGAAGAAGAGATAGACCAGCAGCAAGACGATGCCCGGAACGCCGAGCAGCCAGGCGAGAAGGTATTTGCCCATGATGGTCTCCAGTGAGTGGGGGTAGGGAGAGCTTGGCCCGAGCGCGCGCCGCGGGACAGCAGACGAGGCCCGTCACAAGCGTAGGAAGAGCGGACGACGCCCCGGGCGTAGGACGGGGACCACCCGCGGACAGGGCCAAGGCCGGCCCTGCGCCGGCGGCCCGGGCCTTAGCCTGACGGTCATTCCCCAGGGCATCCGCCGCGGGGTCATTGCAAAGGAGCACCGCATGAACAGCGACCAGATCAAGGGCAGCGTCAAGGACGTCGCCGGCAAGGCACAGCGCAAGCTGGGTGAGGCCATCGGCAGCACCGAGCAGCAGGTCAAGGGCGCCGCGACCCAGGTCGAAGGCAAGGCCCAGAAGGCCGCCGGCGACCTGCGTGAGGCCGTCAAGGACGCCGCCGACAAGCGCAAGATCTGATTGGCATCTCGCCAATGCCGCGCCGCCGGGCCTCAGGGTCCGGCGGCGCTTTCTCTATGCAAGAAGAGGTACACCATGCGTTCTTCCCCCAAGACTCCGCTGCGCCTGGGCGCGACAGCGGCCCTCGTCGCCACGGCCATGCTGGCCGCCGGCTGCTCGTCGATGAGCGAACGTGAGCAGGGCACGGCCAAGGGTGCCGGTGCCGGCGCGGTGGCCGGGGCCATCATCGGCTCGGTGACCGGCGGCAACGCCGGGCGTGGCGCCGTCATCGGCGGTGCCGTCGGCGCGGTGGCTGGCAATCTGTGGTCCAAGCGCATGGAAGACAAGCGTGCCGCGCTGGCCGAGGCCAGTCAGGGCACGGGCGTCGAGGTCGTGCGCACCGAGGACAACCGGCTGCGCCTGAACGTGCCCAGCGACGTGTCCTTCGACACCGGCAGCGCCGACATCAAGCCGCAGATGCGCCCGGTGCTCGACGAGATCGGCCGCAACCTGGATCCTGGCGTGCGGGTGGCCGTCGTCGGCCATACCGACAGCACCGGCGGCGATGCCGTCAACGACCCGCTGTCGCGCGAACGCGCCGTGGCCGTGCGCGACTATCTGGCCGTGCGCGGCATCTCGACGGCGCGTGTCAGCATCGCGGGGCGCGGCTCGCACGAGCCGGTGGCCAGCAACGCCACCGAGGCGGGACGCGCGGCGAACCGGCGCGTCGAGATCTTCCTCAGCGAACAGGGCTGAGGATCAGCCCGGCCGGTGCCAGGCCTGGACCGGCGCCGCGCCGTACTTCGTGAGGCCGGGGGGTGTGGCGGCCCCCACCGGCTCCATATCGGCGAGCTTCTCGACATAGCCGGCCAGGGCCGGCCAGTCGAAGAAGCGGGCGTCGGGCTCGCGCAGCGGCGAGCGGCGCCAGACGGTCTCTGCGCCGCTGTCGAACAGCAGGCCGCGGCAGCCCGCGCGGTGGCCGGCCTCGACGTCGTCCAGCGTGTCGCCCACCATCCAGGAGCGCGAGAGGTCCAGGCGGTGCCTGTGGGCGGCGCGGATCAGCATGCCGGGCGCCGGCATGCGGCACAGGCAGGCCGGCCGGCCCTCGGCATCGGGCGCGTGGGGGCAGACCTCGACGCTGTCAATGCGCACGTCAAACTCCTCCTGCAGGCGCTGCAGCAGCACCTGCTGCAGCCGCGCGAACTCGGCCCGCGTGAAGCGGCCGCGCGCCAGACCGCTCTGGTTGGTGACGATGACCAGGGCCAGTCCCGCGCGCTGCAGCCGCGCCAGGGCCTCGCCGGCGCCGGGCATGAAGCGCAGCGGCAAGGGGTCGGCGCTGCTGGCGACGTTCTCGACCAGGGTGCCGTCCATGTCGATGAAGAGACAAGGACGCTGCGGCGGCAGGATGGCCTGCGGCCGCTGCAGATCGAGCAGGGTCAGCGTGCTGAGGGGATCAGGCGTGGACAGGATCATGGGCAGGCTGGCGCGGAGTTGGCGATCGGGAGGCTTTCAGGCAATCGGCGTGCCCGCCCCGGCGTCCTGCAGCGTCCCCCAGCGTCCTACACCGCGATGCGGCACCGTCCCCCTGTGCGGCCGGCGGCCGCGGCGTAGGTTTGCAGGCGAAGACAGGAGATCCCCATGGCCACCTCTGCCCGCTCCATCGCCTCCCTGACCCTGAGCTTCGGCCTGGTCAATGTGCCCGTGCGGCTGTTCTCGGCGACCGAGAGCGGCGCCGACATCCGTTTCAACCTGCTGGACAAGGACGGCTCGCGGCTCAAGCAGCAGTACATCAACGAGCGCACCCGCAAGGTCGTCGAGCGCAAGGACATGGTCAAGGGCTATGAGATCGAGGACAACCAGTTCGTGCTGTTCACGCCCGAGGAGCTGAAGGAGCTGGAAGAGGGCAGCAGCCACGTCATCCAGATCGTCAGCTTCGTGCCGCTGGACTCCATCGACCCGCTCTATTACGACAAGAGCTATCTGCTGGCGCCGGACAAGCGTGGCGACAAACCCTATGCGCTGCTGGCCGAGGCGCTGCGCCAGTCGGGCCGCTGCGCGCTGGCCAAATGGCCCTGGAAGGCCAAGCAGTATGTGGCCCAGGTGCGGGCCAACGCGGACGGCCTCATCCTGCAGCAGCTGCGCTACTCGGCCGAGGTGAGGTCGCTGGCGGCCCTCGAGATTCCCAAGGCCGCGGTGACCAAGCCCGAGCTGCAGCTGGCCCTGCAGCTGGTCGACCAGATCGCCGCCGACAGCTTCGATCCCGAGCAGTTCCATGACGAGGAGAAGGAGAGGGTGCTGGCGGCCATCGAGCAGAAGGTCAAGGGCCGCAAGATCGTCACCTCCTCCCGCGAGGAGGCCAGCCCGGCGGGCGGCGGCCAGGTCATCGATCTGATGGACGCCCTGCGTGCCAGCCTGGCCAAGCAGCCGGCGGCCAAGGCCGTCAAGCCCAAGGCGGGTGCCAAGACCTCGGCCAAGGTCACGCCGCTGCCGGCGCGCAAGGCGGCCACGTCCAAGCGAGCCGGCAGCGAAGCCGCCCCCAAGCGTGCCCACCGCTGAACGGCCGCTGGAGCGCTACAACGCCAAGCGCGACTTCGGCGCCACCGCCGAGCCCAAGGGCCGCGTCGGGCGCAAGAAGGCCAAGGCCCTGGCCTTCGTCGTGCAGAAGCACTGGGCCTCGCATCTGCACTACGACTTCCGCCTGGAGCTGGACGGCGTCATGCTGAGCTGGGCCGTGCCCAAGGGGCCGTCCTATGACCCGGCGGTCAAGCACATGGCCGTGCGTGTGGAGGACCACCCGCTCAGCTACAACAAGTTCGAAGGCGAGATCCCCAAGGGCCACTACGGCGCCGGCCGCGTCATCATCTGGGACCGCGGCGAATGGACGCCCGTCGGCGACCCGCACGAAGGTCTGGCCCAGGGCAAGCTGATCTTCCAGCTGCATGGCGAGAAGCTCGCCGGCCTGTGGGAGCTGGTGCGCATCGCCAAGCCGGGTGACAAGCAACAGGCCTGGCTGCTGCTGAAGAAGAAGGGCGACGCCTGGGCCCGCCCGTCCCGCGACTACGACGTGCTGACAGCCCTGCCAGACAGCGTCGTCGAGACGCCGCTGGGTCGGGTGGAGGAGCGCGAGGCGCGCGGTCAGGCAGCGTCGGCCCCCGACCTCGCCAAGGCCGTCAAGGCGGCCCTGCCCATGACGCTCTCGCCCCAGCTGGCCACCCTGGCCGCCGCCGCGCCGCCCGGTGTCGACTGGGTGGTCGAGAACAAGTTCGACGGCTACCGCCTGCTGGTGCGGCTGTCGCGCGGCAAGGCCCGCCTGTTCACGCGCAATGGCCATGACTGGACGGCCAAGCTGAAGCCCCTGGCCGCCGAGGTCGAGCAGCTCGGCATTGCCAGGGCCTGGCTGGACGGCGAGATTGTCGTGTTGGGCGAGGCCGGCGTGCCCGACTTCAACCGGCTGCAGGACGCCATCGACGGCGCAGGCAACGAGGACATCGTCCTCTACCTTTTCGACCTGCCTTTCTTCGGCGACCGCGACCTGCGCGCCGTGCCGCTGCAAAGCCGGCGCGTCGTGCTGCAGGAATTGCTGCAAGGCCACGAGGGGCCGCGCGTGCGCTTCAGCGAAGCCTTCCCGGCACCGGCGGCCGAGGTGCTGGAAGCCGCATGCCGGCTGGGCCTGGAAGGCGTGATGCTGAAGCGGGCCGACTCGCCCTATGTGAGCCGGCGCAGCGACAGCTGGCTGAAGCTGAAATGCCAGCGCCGCCAGGAGTTCGTCGTGCTCGGCTTCACGGACCGCAGCAACGCGGCCCAGGAGGTCGGTGCGCTGCTGCTGGGCTATCACGACGAGCAAGGCAGGCTCAGGCATGCCGGCGCCGTCGGCACGGGCTGGTCGTCCGCGCAGGGGCGGGAGTTGCACCGCCAGCTGGCGGCGCTGGAGGTGAAGCGGCCGGCGGTGGCGCCCGAGGCGCCGCCGCCCAGCCGGCGTGGCGGGCGCTCGCGCGGACGCGAGCGCTGGGTCAAGCCCCAGCTGGTGGTCGAGATCGCCTTTGGCGAATGGACGCCGGATGGCCATATCCGGCATGCGAGCTTTCGCGGCCTGCGCGAAGACAAGCCGGCCAAGGCCATCGTGCGCGAGCAGGCGGCCCAGGCTGCCACCGCGAAGGTGAGCCACCCCGAGCGCGTCATCGATGCCGCCTCGGGCCTCACCAAGCTCGACCTGGCGCGCTATTACGAGAGCGTGGCCGACTGGCTGCTGCCGCATCTGCGCGAGCGGCCGGTGTCGCTGGTGCGGGCACCGCGCGGCATCGCCGGCCAGCTGTTCTTCCAGAAGCATGCCGACACCGCCCTGGCCGGCCTGCGCCAGCTGGACGCCAAGCTGTGGCCGGGGCACGAAGCCCTGCTGGTCGTGGACAGCGTGGAAGGCCTGCTGTCGGCGGCGCAGATGAATGTCATCGAGTTCCACACCTGGAACTCCACCGCCGCCCATCTCGACCGGCCGGACCGCATCGTCTTCGACCTCGACCCGGGCGAGGGCGTGAGCTGGCCCCATGTGCGGGAAGCGGCCCTGCTGACCCGCACGATGCTGGAGGAGCTGGGCCTGCGCAGCTGGCTCAAGACCAGCGGCGGCAAGGGCCTGCATGTGGTGGTGCCGCTGAAGCCCAAGCTCGACGACGCCGAGGCCAAGGCCTTCGCCAAGGCCGTCGTGGCGCATATGGCCCGCGCCATTCCGCAGCGCTTTGTCGCCAAGAGCGGCCCGGCCAACCGCGTCGGCAAGATCTTCATCGACTATCTGCGCAACGGCGAGGGCCAGACGACGGTGGCCGCCTTCTCGGCGCGAGCCCGGCCGGGCCTGGGCGTCTCCATGCCGGTGGCCTGGGAGGAACTGGCCGAACTCAAGAGCGGCGCGCAATGGACGGTGAAGACGGCGCGAGACCACCTGTCGCTGCAGAAGGCCGATCCCTGGGTGGATTTCTGGAAGAGCCGCCAGACGATCAAGCGCCGGCCGCCGCTGCGCTGAACCCCGCGCAGGCACGCGGCTTGCCACCGGGGCTGTTCACTTTTGAACTGGGTGGCCCATGCCTGCACCGATGGAGCGCTATGTCTTCTTCAACGCCAGCGCCGACCGCGAGAGCGTGCGACGAGCCGGTACCGTGGCCACGGCCTGCGGTGCCCGGGTGCTGGAGTTGCTGCCCAAGGCCGTGCTGATGGATATCGACGTCGACAGCGTGCCCGACGTCGCCGCGCTGCTGGCCGACTGGCGATTCACGCCCGACCGGCGGCAGGCGAGGGAGCGCCGCCTGGTGCCGGCCCGGCGCGACGCGGTCGCGCCGCAAGCCGTGGCGCTGGCGGCCGCCTAGCTCAGGCCGGATCGCCCGCCAGCACCCGCTTCAGCGGCGCACCGCTGACGGTTTCCTGGCCGAGCAGCAACTCGGTCAGCGTGTCCAGGCGATCGCGCTTTTCCTCCAGCACGCGGCGGCATTCCGCCTGGGCGCTTTCCAGCAGCGCGCGGGCTTCGTCCAGCACCGACTTCTGCACGTCGGGGCCGATCAGCTCCTTGGGCACGCCGGCCATGCTGAGCAGGCCGAAGGTCTTGCCGAAGCCCAGCGAGCCGACCATGTTGGTGGCCAGCTCGGAGGCGCGCTTGAGGTCGTCGGCGGCGCCCGAGGAGGCGTTGCCGAAGGCGATCAGCTCGGCCTCGCGGCCGGCCAGCATCATGGCCAGGCGGCCGCGCAGTTCCCGCTCGCCGTACAGCGGCTCCTCGTGGGTGCGGGTCACATAGGTCACGCCCAGGGCCGGGCCGCGCGGCTCGATGCTGACGCGCTCGACGCTGCCGGCCTCCAGCACATGGGCCACCAGCGCATGGCCGGATTCGTGGAAGGCGATGCGGCGCAGCGTCTCGGGCGTGATGACGTCCTTGGTGTTGCTGACCTCGCCGCCGAGCTGGTGGGTCTCCAGCGACTGGTAGACGCGCTCCTGGCTGACGCAGGCCTCGCCGGCCTCGGCGGCATAGGCCGCGGCGCGGTTGACGCAGTTGGCGATGTCGGCCGGCGACATGCCGGCCGCGGTGCGCGCGAAGGACGTGAAGTCCATGCCGGGCGATGCCTGGATCTGGCCGAGGTAGAGGCCGAACAGCTGCTCGCGCTCGGGCACGGTGGGCATGGCGGTGCGCACGATGAGGTCGAAACGGCCGGGGCGGCGCATGGCCTCGTCGATGTTGTCGACGTGGTTGGTGGCGCCGACGATGACGACGTTCTCCAGCGAGGAGAAGCCGTCCATCTCCACCAGCAGGCGGTTGATGATGCGGTTCTGCTCCTGCTCGCCGCCACCGCCCGCGCCTTCCTTGCCGTTGCTGCGCCGGCCGATGCCGTCGATCTCGTCGATGAAGACGATGCAGGGTGCGGCCTCGCGGGCCTTCTTGAACAGCTCCTTCACCTTGGCGATGCCGGCGCCGTAGAACATCGAGCTGAAGTAGGAGCCGTCCACGCTGATGAAGCTGGCGCCGCATTCGCCGGCCAGGGCCTTGGCCAGCAGGGTCTTGCCGGTGCCGGGCGGGCCGTCGAGCAGCACGCCGCGCGGCGCCTTGGCGCCAACGGCAGCGTATTGCCTGGGGTCCTTCATGAAGGCGGACACCCGGCGCAGGGCCTTCTTGGCTTCCTCGGCGCCGATGACGTCGTCGAAGCGGGTCCTGGGCTTCTCGGCCAGACGGGTGCGCTGGCCGAGCGAGCCGCGCATCTGGAAGTACACCAGCGGCACGGCCACCAGCAGCATCAGCAGGATGGGCCCCAGCACGCTCGCGGTCCGTTCCAGGGCCTGGAACAGGCGCTGGCCGCCGGTGCGGGGATCGACGTCGATGTCGGTCAGCGCAAAGCCCTGGGCGACGCTGAGTTCGCCCAGGCGCGCGCCGATCTCGTTCTTGCAGCCCAGACCGCAGTCGATCAGCCGGGTGCTGAAGAACTTGCCGGCACGGTCGGTGTAGAGCACCAGGCCGCCGCTGACGCCGACGGCGGCAACGTCCTTGGCCTGCAGCGCGCGCTCGAATTCAGATGCCTCGCGCGGATGCGCCAGCCATTGCTCGGGGGCCTTCTCGAAGGCCAGGGCGGTGGCGTTCTTGCGCGCCTGCACCTCGCTGGCGGTGCGCTGCTGCAGCGTGGAGAGGCCGACCACGGCCAGCAGCAGGGCGGCGGCGCTGGCCGCGATGATGAGTTTCTGGCGCAACCCGGGCGACGGGGTCTTGCTGGCGCTGTCCATGGTGTTCGGGCACTTCGGATACTGCAATCCGGCCAGACTAACGGCCCCTTGCCGGTGCCGCGCGTGCGTTATCGCGCATAGGCTGAAGTCGATTGCAACAGCCGTTTCAAGCGCGGAAAACTGCCGGCTGTTACCAGCCCTGGGCCAGGTATTTGTTGCCGTTGGCCTGGTAGCGCGCAATCGCCTCCTTCAGCTCGGTGTGCTGGGAGCAGCCGGTCCTGCATTCGGCGGCCAGCGTGGCCAGGCGGGCCTGGGCCTTGGCCAGGTCGCCCTTCATCAGATAGAGCTCGCCGGAGTATTCGAGGGCGTTGCGGTGGCGCGGGTCGATGCGCAGCGCCGCTTCGTAGTGACGCTCGGACGCCGCCAGGTCAGGACTGCCGGACTTGCGCAGCACATAGCCCATCAGGTTGTTCCAGTCGGCGCTGCCGCTGTCGTCGACGCGCCTGAGCTCGGCCAGGGCGGCTGCCCATTGGCGCGAGTCGATCAGGGTCCGGGCGGCGGCCAGCGGGTTGGCGGCGGCGGTGGGCGCGGCGGCCGGCGCCATCGTGTCGGCGGCCGGTGCGAGCTGGGCGAAAAGGGCGGTGCTGCAGAAGATCAGGGCGTGCAGGGATTTCATGGGGAGCTCCTTGGCGGTTGAGGTGGGGTTCAGGCCTGGATCTGGCGCTTGCGCAGGCCCGCGATGCCGAGGAGTCCGACGCCGAGCAGGGCCATGGAGGACGGCTCGGGGACGGTGGCGACGAAGTTGTCCGCCGTGAAGAGCGGCAGGTTGGCGATGGCGGCCTGGCCGGTCGGCGAGGTGAGGCGGGCCAGCACGCTGAGGTCAGCCGTGGCGTCGTTCAGGTTGGTGGAGAAGACCAGGCGGTTGATGTCCAGCACGCTGTTCTTGTAGATGAAGAAGCCGGCACCGTCCGTGCTGATGCGGCCGGCGATGAGGCTGGCGGCGTTGCCGGCGCCGAAGGGCGTCGCGGCGTTGGCGTCGTTGTCGATGTCCTGCAGCACGATGACGTTGAAGCCCGAACCGGGGATGCCGCTGGCGGGGGCGCTCAGGAAGGAGAGGGCGCTGACGCCATAGGCGCTGAAGGCGCCGAGGTCGAAGACAAAGCTGTCCTGGCCGATGTTGAACGAGGGCAGGGTGCGCTCCTGGCCGGCAAAAACCTGGCGCCCCGGGGTGGCGAGGGCCGTGCTGCCGGTGAAGGGGGCGGTGTTGATCAGCACAGGTGCGGCCTGCGCCGTGGCGGCCATCAGGGCCAGCGAAGCACAGGCCAGGGCGCGCGATGCCGACAGGCGGGGGAGGGAAGCAGCGAAGTGCATGGGGATTCCTTGGGTTGTGGGCAAAAGGGCGTGCGCCTTGGCGCGCACCTTTCCCACCTACGAATCCGGATCCTTGACGGACTACCCCTGAAACGTGGGGGGTGCCGCAATCGCAAAAAGATCCGGTGGGGCACGTCCGTCCTGAGCCCGCTCTCGTAAGTGGGTTCCGGCGGGGGCTCTCGGTCCCCATCGCAACCCTTACCGACAGGACTGGAATTCCCATGAAGACGATTCAGATGCTGGGCCTGCTGGCCCTGCACGGCGCGGCCCAGGCCGCCGATCAGACGGTCACCCTGTACGAGGCCCGCGCGGCCGGCACTGGCCCCAGCGTGGGCACGGTTCGCATCGAGGAGACGGCCCATGGCCTGGCCCTGCATCCGCAGCTGTCCGGCCTGCCGGCGGGCGTGCATGGCTTTCATTTCCACGAGAACGGCTCCTGCGCCCCGTCCACGGCGGCCAGCGGCCAGGTGGTGCCGGCCGGCGCGGCGGGCGGCCACTTCGACCCCAAGGGGGCCAAGCGCCATGGCGAGCCCTGGGGTGATGGACATCTGGGCGATCTGCCGCCGCTGTATGTGGCGGCCGATGGCCAGGCGACCCAGCCCGTGCTGGCCCCTCGCCTCACGAAGCTGTCGGACATCAGCGGCCGCGCGCTGATGCTGCATGTGGGCGGCGACAACCATGCCGACCACCCCGCCATGCTGGGCGGGGGCGGCGCCCGCCTGGCCTGCGCCGTGGTGGTGAGCCAGGGCGGGGCGCTGCCCGCCGCGCTGCGGGCCGACGCCGGGCTGGAAGCCGTGCTGAAGGTCCATGCGGTGGGCCACCAGCACCATGAATGCGGCAAGGACGCGCAAGGCGGTGTCGCGCCGGCCAGGGACGGCTGCGTGGCGTCGGCAGCGGGCCAGGTCTCGCGTGTCGCCTACGCGGCCGACGATGTGTTCTGGGCACCGAAGTAGAGGCAAGATGCTCGGGCCGGCTACGGCGCGCGCGAGGCTTCGGATGCATTGAAGTTGTCAATGGGCACCATCGACACAAATGCCTTCCCGCGGCGGATCGTGCTGACCAGAATCGCGGCCTCCGCCAAGGGAGCGACATGACGACATCCAAGCCCAGCCACCTCGCTGCGAACCCTCGATATGCCAGCCGCTGAGGACCTCGCCGCCCTGATGGCGCGCGTGGCCCTGGGCGATCGCGCCGCCTTCGAGCGCATCTACCGTGCCACCTGCTCCCATCTCTACTCCATCGCCTTTCGCACGCTGAGAAACGAGCAGAAGGCCGACGAGATCCTGCAGGAGGCCTATGTGAACATCTGGCGCCAGGCCTCGAGCTTCGATGCCCGGGCAGGAACGCCCATGACCTGGATGATCAATGTCGTGCGCAACAAGGCCATCGACGCCATGCGCTCGCGGCGCAGCGAGGCCGCGGCGACCGTGGAAATGGACGACAGCACCGAGGAGCTGCCTGCCGACGCGGCGGGCGAGCCGGGCGAACTGTTGGAGAGCAGCCTGGCGAAGGCGCGCGTGCAGGCCTGCATGGCCGGCCTGCCGTCCTCGCAGCGGCAGGCGCTGGCCCTGGCCTATTACCAGGGCCTGGTGCACACCGACATCGCTGCCGCGATGAACGCGCCCCTCGGCACGGCCAAGGGCTGGGTGCGCCGCGGCCTCGAGCAATTGCGGGCCTGCCTGGAAGCCGTGGGAATGAGGCCAGCATGAACTATCTGCGGCCGGAACTTCTGGACAAGCTCGCTCGCGAGTACGTGCTGGGCACGCTGGCAGGCGGAGCTCGCAGGCGCTTCGAAGCCCTCGCCCGCGATTCGGGCGAGGCGAGGCAGGCGGTGCTCGCCTGGCAGGAAAGGTTGGCCGTGCTGGAGCTGTCCCACGTCCCCCTGCAGCCCCTGGTGGGCAACTGGGCCGGCATCGAACGCCGGCTGTTCGGCGCGCCCGAACCCCAGGCTTCCTGGTGGCAGCCCCTGGCCCGCTGGTTCTCCGGTCGGGCGCTGGGGGGCGTTGCGGCAGGCGTGCTCGTGGCGGTGCTGACGCTGCGCGCCGTGCCCGAATGGGCGGGGCTGGAAGAGCATGCCGATGCGCTGCCGCAGAGCTATGTCGGGCTTCTGCACGACGAGCAGGACAAGCCTTTCCTGCTGGCCAGCTCGCGCCGCCATGGCAAGCAGCTGACGCTCAAGGTGCTGGCGCCTGTCAGCGTCCCGCCGGGCATGGTGGCCAGACTGTGGGCCATCCCCAAGTCGGGGGCGCCCTTCCTGCTGGGGACCCTGCCGGCCAAGGGCTCGGCCACGATAGAGATGCCCGACACCTCGGAGCGCCTGCTCTTCAACGTGCCGCGCCTGGGCGTGACGGTGGAACCCGTCGACGCCGTGGCTGCTGCTCCAGGCACTTTCGTGCTGACGGGCAGCTGCGTGAAGTTGTGGTGATGCCAGCGTCCGGCCGGGAAATGAAGCGATGCACGGCGAGCCCTAGCCCAGAGCCTTGACGCCTCCAGCTTCGTTGCTGCGAGCGCACGCAACGGCTGGCGCCCGCGATACATCGACGCCGGGTTGCGCATCGGTCGCTGCCTCACACGTCGTGTTGCGCCCCTGCGCCTTGGCTTGATACAGCGCACGATCAGCCGCAGCGATCAACGCTGGTCCTTGATCGGCGCGAGTCGCCATCGTCGTTGCAGCGCCAATGCTGACCGTGATGTGGCCACAGGCGGAATCTGGGTGGGCAACCTCTAGCTTCGCAATGGCCGCTCGGATGTGCTCGGCTATCAGCAGCGCGCCTTCTCGCGCCGTCATCGCCAAGATCACGGCGAATTCTTCGCCGCCGTAGCGTGCCGGCAGGTCGGCTGGCCGACGCACCGACGACTCAATGGCCTGGGCGACCAGGCGCAGGCAGTCGTCCCCTGCCAGATGGCCATAGCGGTCGTTGTAGCGCTTGAAGAAATCAACGTCGATCAACAGCAGGGAAACCGCATGGCTGCCTCGCCCGGCCCGGGCGCACTCGCTTTCGAGGACCTGGTCGAAACGACGGCGATTGGCCAACCCCGTCAAGCCGTCAATGTGTGCCTGATGTTCCAGCACGAGGTTCATGTCCGCGGTACGCCGGTACAGCGCCGTCAGCTCGACGAAGAGAGACACCAGCACGATCGATGTCGTGAAGAGGCTGCCGAGCTTGGCGACGTACCAGCCCACCGAGAAACGTGCCGTGCCCTGGTAGGTAAGCCAGACGTCAAAGCAGGCGGCCACCATGCCGACGCAAAGCCAGATCTGTTCGTTGCTCGGGCGCTTCAAGCGTGCCAGAACCGCGACGCAGGCCACGTCGACGACCAGGCTCGCGGCGGGCGAGAGGATGCCAGCCCCTCCGAACAGACCCTGTGGTCCCATAAAGATGGCCGGCAACAGGGGCAGGCCCGCAGTGCCCAGCCAGGCAAGCGCGCAGACGGCGGCGCAGCACAGCGCAATTTCCAGGCCGAGCTGTCGCGAAACGTCCTCGCCGGTATCCGGCCGCGCCGCATGCGACTCCAAACCTTCGCGCTTTTGGGCGGCCAGTGCATAGCGCAACACCAGCACGCCGAAGCCGACGTGCCAGAACGACCACAGCCAGACGGCGCTGATCTTGCTGCCGATCAAAGAGCCACCCGGCAGCACGGCATCTGGAAATGCGGCGATCAGGGGAAAGAACAGTATGGCGACGAAGCAATAGGCCGTGCCCAGCTCGATGGAACCCCTGCTGCGCTCGCTGACCCCGCGGCTGAACATCAGCCCGGCCAGCAGCAAGTTGGTGATGATCATTGCGAAGCCGAAGGCCAGCATGTAGCTGGGCACGGCCGGAAGCGGCTCTTTTGCCAGCGGCGTCAACGCGATGCCGGCAGCCACAAGGCCCGCGGTGACGAGGCCTGCGACGCGTCGGTGCAGGCGGGTCGATTTTTGTGGGGTCATCGACGAAGACCCATTTGGCCGGGCTCGGCTGCCACACCGAAGGCAGGATCAGCGCTCGCCGGGGCGCACAAGCCCTGCTCGATCCACGCCGCAGCTGCGTGGATGGCGACGCCCTCCCGCCATATGTTGCTGTTCGGCATTGGGATTCCTTCCCGCGCTCTTCTTGAACGCGACCCCGGCGGAGCATGTGCTCTCTTTGCCTTCTTGTCCCCGCATGCAGTATCTACCCATCGCCGGGCAAAAAACGCTGGTCCCAGGGGGAGCCAGCGCCGAACCGACGCCCACGCCACACGACCGCGGAGTATTCGCAGGGACGATTGCGCCATGTGTCGCGCAGCGCCGTGCCCCAGCGCCTCCCCGATGGCCGCCTGCTCGGCTTTCGTGGGTCGATGCGCGACGTGACCCAGAGCCTGGAGGCCAGGGTGCAGGTCTGGCGGCGTGACGAAGCCCTGCGCCCAGCTTCACCCTGCGGCTGCTGGCGCCGCCCCTGCCCCAAAAACAAAAAGGGCCTGATCTTTCGATCAGGCCCTTGCTGCTTTTCTTGTTCTTGGTGCCGGCAAGAGGAGTCGAACCCCCGACCTTCGCATTACGAATGCGCTGCTCTACCAACTGAGCTATGCCGGCCTCTGCCCCTTGCGGGGTAGTCATGTCCGCTTCCCCCTTGCGGGTTTCGCGAAGCCCTAGATCATAGCGCAACTGCAGCGAGCCGCCAAGATTGGCTTGCTTTTCGGGCGGCAGCATTGAAACTCCGCGGCATGAAAAAGGTCGCCAGACTGTTGCTGATGGCTTGCGCATGGCTGCTCCTGGGCCACGCCCAGGCCGCGGGCGAGCGCTTCGAGGTGGCGACCCGCGAGGGCGTCGTGACGCCGGTGTTCTGGGAGGCGGCCGCAGGCGCCAAGGCGACGGTGCTGCTGTTCCCCGGCGGTATCGGCGGCTTTGGCCGTGTCGAGGCCGGGCGGCCGGGCAGCCGCAATTTCCTGGTGCGCTCCATGGGCGACTTCCTGGCCCAGGGCTACAACGTCGCCATCTTCGGCAAGCCCAGCGACACGCCCGACCTGGGCTATGCCGAGCGCATTTCAGACGCCCACATGACCGACATCCGCGAGGTGCTGAAGGCGGTGAAGCGGAAGTCCACGCTGCCGGTCTGGCTGGTGGGCACCAGCCGTGGCACGGTGTCGGCCACGGCGGCGGCCATCCGGCTGCAGGAAGACATTGCCGGCCTGGTGCTGACGTCCAGCATCGTCGCCTGGGACAAGCCGGGCGCCGTGCCGCGGCAGGAGTTAGCGGCCATCCGCGTGCCGGTGCTGGTGCTGCACCATGCCAGGGACCAGTGCCGCCAGACCCTGCCGCGCGACGTGGGCTACATCCTGAAGGGCCTGGCGGCCGCGCCGGTGAAGAAGCTGGCAATGGTGGAAGGCGGCGCCGACCCGACGGGCGACGCCTGCGAGGCCTTCCATTGGCACGGCTTCATCGGCATGGAGACCGAGGCCGTGAAGATCATCACCGGCTGGATGGACCAGCCGGCGCCCTAAGCACATCAGTTTTTCGGGCCGAGCGCTGGGCCTGCCATGGGCCAGAGGCCCATGGCCTTCCGTAGGCACAAGCAGTCCGCAGGGACTGCTTGTGTCCGACTCCAGTTCACCGAGCCGGCCCGCTTGGCGATGTGCTTGCGGCTTGATGCCGCAAGCATCGCCGTCCCCTCGGGGGACCGGCCAGGCACGTCAGCGTTCAGCTGGACGTGGCTGGACGAGGGGCTTCATTCCTGGCGGTGATAGGCCGTGATGCGTTCGACTTCGTTCTTCGAACCAAGGGCGACAGCCACGCGCTCGTGCAGCTTGGTGGGCTGCAGGCTCATGATGCGTTCGCTGCCATTGGTGGCCGCGCCGCCGGCCTGCTCGACGATGAAGGCCATGGGGTTGGCTTCGTACATCAGGCGCAGCTTGCCGGGCTTGTCGGGCTCGCGCTGGTCCCAGGGGTAGATGAAGACGCCGCCGCGCGTGAGGATGCGGTGCACGTCGGCCACCATGCTGGCCACCCAGCGCATGTTGAAGTCCTTGCCACGGGGGCCGGTGGAGCCGGCCAGGCATTCGTCGATGTAGCGGCGCATCGGCGGCGCCCAGTGGCGCAGGTTCGACATGTTGATGGCGAATTCCTTGGTGTCCTCGGGAATGCGCACCTCGTCCTGGGTCAGCACCCAGGAACCGGTCTCGCGATCCAGCGTGAACATCGCGACGCCGTCGCCCACCGTCAGCACCAGCATGCTCTGCGGGCCGTAGACGCAATAGCCGGCCGCGGCCTGCTGCTTGCCGGGCTGCAGGAAGTCCTCGTCGCTGACGCCGCGCGAATGGCCCACTTTGCGCAGCACGCTGAAGATGGTGCCGATGGACACGTTGACGTCGATGTTGCTCGAGCCATCGAGCGGATCGAACAGCAGCAGGTATTCGCCTTGCGGGTAGCGGTTGGGCACGACGTAGATGCTGTCCATCTCCTCGCTGGCCATGGCCGCGAGATGACCGCCCCATTCATTGGCCTCGATCAGCACCTCGTTGGCGATGATGTCCAGCTTCTTCTGCACCTCGCCCTGCACGTTCTCGCTGCCGGCGCTGCCGAGCACGCCGCCCAGGGCGCCCTTGTTGACGGCGATGGCGATGTGCTTGCAGGCGCGCGCGACGACCTCGATCAAGAGGCGCAGTTCCTGCGGAATGTGGCCGTGCTCGCGCTGCTGCTCGACCAGGTACTGGGTCAGGGAGACGCGGCTCATGCCTTCACTCCTGCCGGGCCGCCCCAAAGGAATGAAGCGCCCCCTCGGGGGGCAGCAAATGAAATTTGCGTGGGGGTCATGCTTTCTCTCCGGAAGCCAGGGCGCGCTCAACGATCTCGCGCACGTCGCTCGACAGGTCGGGCTTGGCGGCGACACGCGCCACGGCCTCGCGGGCGGCCGCGCGATAGGGCTCGGCCAGCACGGCCCAGCGATCCATCGCGCGGGCGATGCGGCTGGCGAGCTGCGGGTTGATGGCATCGACGGCCAGCACCTGGTCGGCCCAGAACACATAGCCGGCAGCGTCGGCGCGGTGGAAGGCGGCCGGGTTGAACATGCACAGGCTGGCCAGCAGGCTGCGGGCCCGGTTCGGGTTCTTCAGCGTGAAGTCGGCGTGCTTGGTCAGGGCCTTGGCGCGGGCGAACACGCGGCCATCGGCCTCGGGTGCGCGGGCCTGCAGGGCGAACCACTTGTCCACCACCAGCGCGTCGTCCTTGAACAGCGCATGGAAGCGCTCCAGGGCCGGCTTGGCCAGCTCCGCGTTGGCGTTGACCAGGGCGGCCAGGGCACCGAGGCGGTCCGTCATGTTGGACGCGTCCTTGAAGCGCTGGTAGGCCTTGCCCGGCCAGACCGTGTCGCCCGTGGCCTGGGCATCCAGCACCAGCATCGACAGGGCCAGGTTGGCCAGGGCGCGCTTGCCGGACGAGACCGGGTCGGGCGTGTAGCCGCCGGCGATCTGGTTGGCTTCGAAGGCCGCGGCCCAGTCGTCGCGCAGGGCGCTGGCAAGCTGGGCTTGCGCGGCCATGACGGCGGCATGGATGGCCTGCGGGTCGACGACGTCGAGCTGCTCGGCGATATAGGCCTCGCCGGGCAGGGTCAGGGCCAGTTCCTTGAAGGCGGGGTCCAGCTCGGCGTGGTTGAGGATGGCGCGCATGGCCTCGATGAAGACGGGGCTCAGCACCAGGGGCTGGCCTGCACGCAGCGAGTGCAGGATGCGGTTCAGCGCCAGGCGCTGGCCGGCTTCCCAGCGGTTGAAGGGGTCGCTGTCATGGCGCATCAGCACCATCAGTCCGGCGTCGGACAGGCCGTCTTCCAGCACCACGGGCGCCGAGAAGCCGCGCATCAGCGAAGGCACGGGCTCGGCGTCGATGTTCTCGAAGACGAAGGTCTGTTCGGCCTGGTCCAGCACCAGCACCTGCTCGGTGTCGCCGTTGGCGTTGACGGCCAGGGCGGTGCCGTGGCGGTCCAGCAGGCCCATGACGACGGGGATGACCTGGGGCTGCTTGTCGCCCTGGCCCGGCGTGGCCGGGGTCTGCTGCGTGAAGCGCAGCGTGAAGGTACGGGCGGCGGCGTCATGCTCGCCGCGGGCGGTCACGCGCGGCGTGCCGGCCTGGGCGTACCAGCGCTTGAAGGTGTCCAGGCGCGTGGCGAGGGCCGAGCCGGGGTTGGCGTCGGCGATGGCCGCGGCGAAGTCGTCGCAGGTCACGGCCTGGCCGTCATGGCGCTCGAAGTAGAGCTTCATGCCGGCCTCGAAGCCCTTGCGGCCGACCAGGGTCTGGTACATGCGCACGACCTCGGAGCCCTTCTCGTAGACCGTGGCCGTGTAGAAGTTGTTGATCTCGCTGTAGCTGTCCGGGCGCACCGGGTGGGCCATGGCGCCACTGTCCTCGGGGAACTGCAGGGCGCGCAGCTGGCGCACGTCCTGGATGCGGCAGACCGCGCGTGCCGACGGCGTGCCGGCCATGTCCATGGAGAACTCCTGGTCGCGGAAGACGGTCAGGCCTTCCTTCAGCGACAGCTGGAACCAGTCGCGGCAGGTGACGCGGTTGCCGGTCCAGTTGTGGAAGTACTCGTGGGCGACGATGGACTCGATGCGGCCGAAGTCGGCGTCCGTCGCCGTGGCCGGCGAGGCCAGCAGGGCGCTGGTGTTGAAGATGTTCAGGCCCTTGTTCTCCATGGCGCCCATGTTGAAGTCGGACACGCCGACGACCATGAAGCGCTCCAGGTCCAGGGGCAGGCCGAAGCGGGCCTCGTCCCAGACGATGGAGGCGATCAGCGAGTTCATCGCGTGCTCGGTCTTCTCCAGGTCGCCGCGGCGCACATAGACCTGCAGCAGATGGTCCTTGCCGGCGCGGGTGCGGATGCGCTGCTCGCGCGCGACCAGGTCGCCGGCGACGACGGCGAACAGATAGCTGGGCTTGGGGAAGGGGTCGCTCCAGACGGCGAAGTGGCGGCCGTTGTCCAGGTCGCCGCTGTCCGTCAGGTTGCCGTTGGCCAGCAGGATGGGGAAGCGGGCCTTGTCGGCGCGCAGCGTGACCGTGTAGACGGCCATCACATCCGGGCGGTCCAGGAAATAGGTGATGCGGCGGAACCCCTCGGCCTCGCACTGCGTGAAGAAGCTGCCGCCCGAGGTGTAGAGGCCGGACAGGGCGGTGTTCTTCTCGGGGCAGGTGGTGTTGCGGATCTCGAGCGCGAAGTCGGCGTCGGGCGCGCCTTCGATGATGAGCTCGTGTCCTTCCTGGCGGAAGGACACGCTGCTGCCGTCGATCAGCACACGCAGCAGGTTGAGCTCCTCGCCATGCAGGCGCAGCGGGCCGTGGGCCACGGCCGTATTGCGCTCGACCTGCATCTTGCTCGTGACGATGGTCTTGGCCGGATCGAGATCGAAGCTCAGGTCGACCTTGCGGATCCAGAACGCCGGTTGCTGGTAGTCCAGGCGTTGGATCAGGGGGGCACTACCTTCACGCATGAAGTTTCCTTTTAGTGGGCTGCTCGGTTGCCCGACAGCAGCCAGATGCCGGCCAGGCAGAGCACCAGGCCGGCGAATTGCTTGAGGCTCACGGCCTCCTTGAAGACGAGCATGCCGATGAGCAGCAGCGCGCCGGTGACGACCGAGGCCGACAGCACGAAGGCACTGGACAGCGTACCGCCCGCCCGGTAGGCGAGCAGAAAGCCCAGCTCGATCAGCACGATGGACAGGGCCACGCCCCACACCGCCCCGCCCAGGTCGCCCGCGGCCTGCGCCAGCGGCGCCTGCAGCGGGAAGAGCAGGAACAGCGGCAGGCTCAGGGCGGCTGCACCCAGGTAGAAGGCGATCAGCGCCAGCACCGGATGGGCGCCGGGCGCGACCTGCTTCTGCATGAAGTGGTAGAGCACCTGGCCGGTGATGGCGACTGCCATGGCCAGGGCAAAACCCATTTTCATCAGACGCCCTGCTTCAGGGATTCGGTGATGAACGGGTCGAGATCGCCGTCCAGCACCTTCTGCGTCGCCGAGGTCTCGTAGTTGGTGCGCAGGTCCTTGATGCGGCTCTGGTCCAGCACATAGCTGCGGATCTGGTGGCCCCAGCCGACGTCGGTCTTGGTGTCTTCCAGCTTCTGCTGTTCTTCCATGCGCTTCTTCATCTCATGGTCGTACAGGCGCGAGCGCAGTCGGCGCCAGGCGACGTCGCGGTTGCTGTGCTGGCTGCGGCCGTCCTGGCATTGCACGACGATGCCGGTCGGGATGTGCGTCAGGCGCACGGCCGAGTCCGTCTTGTTGATGTGCTGGCCACCGGCGCCCGAGGCGCGGAAGGTGTCTGTGCGCACATCGGCCGGGTTGATGTCGATCTCGATCGAGTCGTCCACCTCGGGGTAGACGAACAGCGACGCGAAGGACGTGTGGCGGCCGCCGGACGAGTCGAAGGGGCTCTTGCGCACCAGGCGGTGCACGCCGGTCTCGGTGCGCAGCAGGCCGAAGGCGTACTCGCCCTCCACCTTGATGGTGGCGCTCTTGATGCCGGCCACGTCGCCCGGCGACTCGTCTTCCATCGTCGTCTTGAAGCCCTTGCGCTCGCAATACTTCAGGTACTGGCGCAGCAGCATGCCGGCCCAGTCGTTGGCCTCGGTGCCGCCGGCGCCGGCCTGGATGTCGATGAAGCAGTTGCTCGGGTCGGCCGGGTTGTTGAACATGCGGCGGAACTCGAGTTCCTCGACCTTGGCCTGCAGCGTGGCCGCGTCGGCCTCGATGGCCAGCATGCCGGCCTCGTCGCCTTCCTCCTTGCTCATCTCGAAGAGCTCGGCGTTGTCGGCCAGCGAGGTCGTCAGATGCGTGATCGTCTCGACCACGGTCTCCAGCGTGCGCTTTTCCTTGCCCAGCTCCTGGGCGCGCTTGGGGTCGTTCCAGACGTTGGGGTTCTCGAGCGACGCGTTGACTTCGTTCAGGCGCAGGGCCTTGCGATCGAAGTCAAAGATACCCCCTTAGCGCGTCGGTGCGCGCTGCGAGGTCGGCGAGGTTGTTGCCGATTTGGTTGATGTGTTCGATGTCCATGTCAGGGCACGTCTTGTCTTGGCGAAAAAGCGGATTTTCTCATGGGTGAGAATCGCGCCGATGAATGCCCCGCCCCGAGACGACTATTGGCGTCGCACCCGCCGCCTCACGGTGGGTCTGCTGCTGGCCTGGGGCGTCGTTGGTTTCGCGCCGGTTTTCTTCGCCCGCGAGCTCAGCGTCGAGGTGTTCGGCTGGCCGCTGGCCTTCTGGCTGGCCTCGCAGGGCGCGCTGCTGGGCTTCTGCGCCATCGTCATCGGCTACGCCCGCGCGATGGACAGGCTGGAGGCCGAGCTGCCCGTGGAAATCAGCGAGCCCCCTCGCCCCTGAACAGCCGCCGCGTCTCGGCCTCGCCGACATAGCGGGTGTACATCTGCTGCACCCAGGCCTCGCGGCGCATGCCCTCCAGATGGCGCTGCAGCAACTGCACGTCTTCCGCCGGGATGCTGGCGCGGTTCAGATACAGGCCGATGACCTCGGGCGGGCCCTCGGGCAGGTCGATGGTGACGGACCGGGCCGGCAGCTGGCCGTCGCGGCGCATCTTGGCGTGGATGACGTTGGGAATGATGGCCGCCTGCAGCCGGCCCGCGGCCAGCTTGGCGGCGAGGTTGTCGAAATCCGGCGAGTACTCGGCCTGGCGCGAGGCCAGCATGGCATCCACCGCCTCCTTCATCTGGCCGACGCGCACGCCGCGCACCGTGCCCAGCTTGAGCTCGGGCCGCTGGCGGAACTCCTCCAGCGTGCGCGGCGGCGCGTCGCCGATGAAGACGAGGTCCAGCTCGGCATAGGCATAGGGCAGGAATTGGCCGATGCGGTCGCGATCGGGGGCCTGCATGGCCGAGGTGATGATGTCCAGCTGGCCCTGCTCGAACTCCAGCAGCACGCGGGCGCGCGGCCGCGGCGCCAGCTTCAGCTTGCAGCCGCTGCGCCGCGCCAGTTCGGCGATGAGGTCGGGCGCCATGCCCTGCCATTGGCCGTCCTGCACGAAGGCGCCAAAGCCCAGCTCGGAAATGCCGACGCTGAGTTCGCGCGTGCAACTGGCCTGGGCGCCAGCGGCTGCCAGCGCCATCAGCAGCGCGACCGTCGTGCGCCTCATGCGGCCAGGAAGGCTTCGATCGCGGCGGCCAGCGCCTCGGGCTGGTCGTGGTGCAGCATGTGGCCGGCGTCCTGCAGCACGGTCTGCTTCAGGTCGGGCACCAGGGCCAGGCGGGCCTCGAAGTCGGCGCGCGGGTAGCGCGTGCCCCAGAAGCGGGTCAGCTGGTCGTCGCTGCCCTCGACCCACAGCGTCGGCGCGCTGATGCGCTGCCAGCAGGCCAGCACCTCGGCCTTGCGGTAAAGCATGGGATTGGCCAGCTTGTGGGCCGGGTCGGCATTGAGCTGGAAGCCCTCGGGCGTCTCCCGCGACCAATGACTGGCCAGCCATGCGGCCTTGTCGGCAGCCAGGCGGGGATTGTTCTTGCGCAGGCGCTCGGCCACGTCGGACAGGGTGGCGTAAGGCCGCAGCGAAGGCGGGTCCTTCAGCTCGTCCAGCCACTTGGCCAGGCGCTCGGGCGCGGCGGCGGGCGAGATGTCGGGCATGCCGAAGCCTTCGAGATTGACGAGGCGACGTATGCGCTGGGGGCGAACCCCGGCATAGCTCATGGCCACATTGCCGCCCATGCTGTGGCCCAGCAGGTCGACGGGGGCGCCGGGGCTGACGGCGTCGAGCAGGGCATCCAGGTCGCCGAGGTAGTCGGGGAACCAGTAGCAGTCGGCGCCCGTCGTCTCGCTGAGGCCGAAGCCGCGCCAGTCCAGGGCGATGACCTCGCGCTCCTGCCCCAGGGCGTCGACGACGAACTGGAAGGAGGCGCCGACGTCCATCCAGCCGTGCACCATGACCAGGGGCAGCCGCCCCGGCAAGGGCTGACCCCAGCGCAGGATGTGGTGGCGCAGGCCGCGCAGGCTCAGAAATTCGCTGCGATGGGCGCGGCGCGGGGTGTAGACATCGGGCATATCCGCACTGTAGGACACGGCAGTCCGCCGACAATGGGGCCATCATGCCCGCACCCCGCCACGACATCCGCGCCGCCGAGCCGCGCGACTTGAAAGCCATCGTCCAGCTGATCAGCGAGCTGGCCGAGTTCGAGAACCTGACCCATCTGCTCGAGGTCACGCCAGACAAGCTGGAACCCCATCTGTTCGGTGACGAACCCGCGGCGGAATGCCTGGTCGGCATGGTGAATGGCGAGGTCGTCGCCTTCGCGCTGTTCTATACCAACTTCTCGACCTTCCTGGCCAAGCCCGGCCTCTACCTGGAAGACCTCTATGTGCGCCCCGCCCACCGCCGCAGCGGCCTGGGCAAGGCCCTGATCATCCAGCTGGCCCAACTGGCCTGCGAGCGGGGCTATGGCCGCTTCGACTGGACGGTGCTGGACTGGAACGAGGACGCCATCCGCTTCTACCAAGGTCTGGGAGCCGACGTCATGCCCGACTGGCGCATCTGCCGCCTGACCGGCGAGGCGCTGGAGCGCTACGCTGACGGGGATCGCCCGAGCATGTGGTCGCCCTCCGCCTGGCTGGGGTTGTGAGCCCCTCGCCCAGCTGGCCGCGCTGAACGCGGGCCAGGCTGGTCGGTCCCCCGAGGGGACGGCGATGCATGCCGGTTCGACCGGCAAGCACTCGCCAGAGCGGGCCGGCTCGGGAGCGGCCCAGCGCTCGGCCCGAATCCGGGCAATCCATGAGATCAACGCCCTGAGGGCTGGCTAGCATTCGCCCCCTTGTCCCAACCGGGGGTGGCCCATGGCGGAAGACCGATACGAGCAGCTGCACGGCGCCTTCCGCTGGCAGGTGCCGGCGGACTTCAACATCGCCGAGGCCTGCTGCGGCCGCTGGGCGCGCGAGACGCCCAACGCCACTGCCATCCATTTCGACAGCGAGAGCGGCTGCCGCGCCCATTACAGCTACGGCCAGCTGCAGCGGGCCGCCAACCGCCTGTCCAATGCCCTGCTGAACCAGGGCGTGCGCCGCGGCCACCGCGTCGCCATGGTGCTGCCGCAGCGCTTCGAGACGGCCGTCGCCCATATCGCCATCCAGCAGATCGGCGCGGTCGCCATGCCGCTGTCCTTGCTGTTCGGCGCCGAGGCCCTGGAATACCGGCTGCAGGACAGCGGCGCCGTGCTGGCCATCGCCGCCTGCGAGGCCTTGGCTGGGCTGCGCGAGGTCAAGTCCCGCTGCCCGGCGCTGCGCCGCATCCTCGTCGTCGGCGAATGCCCGGTGGACTGCGACGAGCTGCCCTGGATGCAGGCCCTGCAGGCGGAAGAAGCCCGCTTCAAGCCCGTCGCCACCCAGGCCGACGACCCGGCCATCCTGATCTACACCAGCGGCACCACCGGCAACCCCAAGGGCGCCCTGATTCCGCAGCGCGCGCTGATCGGCAATCTGAGCGGCTTTGTCGCCAGCCAGAACTGGTTCGGCTTCGATCCCTTCGATGCGGGCAAGCCTTCCGACGCCGTCTTCTGGAGCCCGGCCGACTGGGCCTGGACCGGCGGGCTGATGGACGCCCTGCTGCCCACGCTCTACTTCGGCCGGCCCATCGTCGCCTACCAGGGGCGCTTCTCGGCGGCCAAGGCCTTTGAGCTGATGGCGGCCCATGGCGTCACGCATGCCTTCCTGTTTCCGACCGCGCTGAAAGCCATGATGAAGGCCGAGCCGCGTCCGAAGCGGCACGCGCTCAAGCTGCGCGCGCTGATGAGCGCCGGCGAGGCCGTCGGCGACGCCGTGTTCAGCTGGTGCCGCGACGCCTTGGGCGTGCCGGTCAACGAGATGTTCGGGCAGACCGAGATGAACTACGTCGTCGGCAACTGCCAGGCCCTGTGGCCGGCCAAGCCGGGCAGCATGGGCCGGGCCTACCCCGGCCATCGCGTGGCCGTCATCGATGACGAGGGCCATGTCTGCGCGCCCGGCGAGACCGGCGAGGTGGCCGTCAACGCCTTCGACCGCCACGGCGTACCCGACCCGGTCTTCTTCCTCGGCTACTGGAACAACGACGCCGCAACCCAGGCCAAGTTCACGGGCGACTGGTGCCGCACCGGCGATCTGGCCCGCAGCGACCGCGACGGCACCCTATGGTACGAAGGCCGGGCCGACGATGTCTTCAAGGCGGCCGGCTACCGCATCGGGCCCGGCGAGATCGAGAACTGCCTGCTCAAGCACCCGGCGGTGGCCAATGCGGCCGTCGTGCCCAAGCCCGACGCCGAGCGCGGCGCGCTGGTGAAGGCCTATGTCGTGCTGGCCGACGGCCATGCGGGCACGGCCGCGCTGGTCGAGGCCCTGCAGGCCCATGTGAAGGCCCGCCTGGCGCCCTACGAGTACCCCAAGGAAATCGAGTTCATCGAGGCCCTGCCCATGACGACGACGGGCAAGGTGCAGCGCCGCGTGCTGCGGCTGCGCGAAGAGGAGCTGGCTTCAAGCCGCGCGGTTGCGTAGGCGCAGCAGGCTCAGGCCCAGCAGCACGAACAGCCCGCCCGAGATGCGGTTGAACAGCCGCAGATGCCGGGCCTCGGTCAGGAAGCGGCGCAGCGTGCGGAACAGGCCGACATAGAAGGCATGGGACACCAGGGCCAGCACGGTGAAGGTGACCGTCAGCAGCACCGTCTGCAGCAGCAGCGACCCGCCCGGCACCAGGAATTGCGGGAACAGGGCCGTGAAGAACAGGATGGCCTTGGGATTGGTGACGGCCACGCCCAGGCCCTGCAGGAAGAGCTTGCCTGGCGTCGTCGGCTGGTGGGCCGAGGCCGTCGCATCCAGTCGCAGCGGTGCGCTGCGCCACTGCTTGATGCCCAGATAGATCAGATAGCCGGCGCCGACGATCTTGACGACGAGGAAGGCCGAGGCCGACACGGCCAGCAGGGCGCCCATGCCGGCCGTCGCCGCGCCCGACACGATGAAGAGGCCGGCCGCATTGCCCAGCGAACTGAACATGGTGTGGCGCGGCCCGACCGCCACCGAGTTGGAGATGGCCAGCAGCACGCCGGGGCCGGGCGAGAAGCAGGTCAGCAGGGCGACGCCGCAGAACAGCAGCCAGGTCGAGAAGGGCATGGTCGGGCCGGGAGATGGGAACCCGCCCAGTCTAGGGACGACTTCAAGACCGTGTGCGCTGGTAGTGCAATCGCCAGATCAACGACCAGGTCTTGCCGCCGTCGTTGCTGCCTTCCCAGTCCCAGATGAAGCTGTCGGCCTGGATGTCGTAGAAGCGCATGCGCTTGCCCTGCAGCTGCTCGCCGACCTGCTGGAAGGCGGTGCTGAAGTAGCGGCTCTCGCCCTCGGCACTGCCCGTCAGCGCGAAGAAGCCGCCCTGGTTGTCGGCCCAGGCCTGGTGCCACAGCCCGGCCTTGTCGCGCACCGACAGCGAGCGGCCCAGCAGCTGCGGCTTGACGGCCGGATCGCCCGTGAAGTCCTCCTCGATGACCTGGCCGCCCAGGATCTTGCTGACCCGGTTGCGGGCCTGGCCCGGGCTGCCGTTGGCGTTCTTCCAGGTGACGACCCAGTCGCCGACCCAGAAGTCGAAGAGGTCGGCCGGGGCGGCGGCCTGCACGGGTTGCAGCAGGGTGGCGAACAGGGCCGCGGCGAGGAATTTGCGCATGGGTGTGGCAGGCAATGGGATGGCGTCAGCCTAGGCCCGCCGCCCGCGACGTGGTGTTGCAGAAATTGCGCGGCGTGACTTCACGCTGCCGGGCCGGCCCTGTCTAGACTGGGTCCATGATCCTGCGCGAGCTGCCCGACCTGGCGCCGCGGCCGCTGACGGCCGCGAATGCCGGCTTCCGGCAATGGTTCGCCGAGCATTGGGGCCGCGAGAACGCCATCGTCATGGGCTGGTCGCAGGATGTGGAATTCCCCTCGCACACCCAGACCCTGTCCATCAAGCGCGCCTGGGGCGGCGAGGGCGAGGACTATCTGCTGCCCGGGCGGCGGCTGCGTGTCGATGAGGCGCATTGCCTGATCCTCAACCAGGGCGGCCATTACGGCGCCCGCATCAGGAGCCGCGAGCCGGTGCTCAGCTTCGGGGTCTTCTTCCGGCCCGGCATGGGCGAGGAGATCGCCCATGCGGCGCGCCAGAGCCTGCCCCGGGTCCTGGCGGCCGACGGCGAGACGGGCGCGCTGGGCCTGGGTTTCGCGGAGCATCTGCGCCCCGCCGAAGGGCGGCTCGGCGCCGAACTGACCGGGCTGCGTGATGCCATCCTGGCCGGCCGCGGCGAGCGTCTCGGCGATGCCGACGACGAAGCCTGGCTGGAGGAGAGGCTGCAATCCCTGCTGTGGCGCATGCTGGAGGCCGAGCCCGGCTGGCGTGGGCGCAGCGGCCCGCTGGCGGCGCTCAGCCGCGGCCAGCATGCCGAGCTGCTGGCCCGCCTCGACCGGGCCACCGACTTCATGCTGAGCAGCCAGTCCGATGCGCTGACGCTGGACGACATTGCCGCGGTGGCGCGCCTGTCCAAATACCACTTCGTGCGCTGCTTTCGCGCGCTGCGGGGCTGCACGCCCATGGCCTGGCTGGCGCAGCGCCGTGCCGAGCATGCCTTGCGGCTGCTGGCCGACGCCAGCCTGTCGCTGGACGAGGTCGCCGCGCGCAGCGGCCTGGGGTCGCGCCAGACCCTGTTCCGCCAGCTCAAGCGGCGTGGCGGCGCGGGCGGCCAGGCCCTGCGCGAAAGGCTCAGCGCGACGTCGTGAGCCCCTGGCCAGCGGCCCAGGCGGCAATGTCCTCGCGACGGATGGCCGCGGCCATCAGGCCGGGAAAGGCCTCGGGCGTGCAGGCGAAGGACGGCACGCCCAGGGCCGCGAGCTTGGTCGCCAGGCCCCGGTCATAGGCCGGGGCGCCTTCGTCGCTCAGGGCCAGCAGCGTCACGAACTGCACGCCGCTTTCCACCAGCGCGGCGGCGCGGCTCAGCAGGCCGGCCTCGACGCCGCCTTCGTAGAGATCGGAGATCAGCACGAGGATGGTGTTGCGCGGCTCGCGGATGATGGACTGGCAATAGCCCACGGCGCCGTTGATGTCGGTGCCGCCGCCCAGTTGCACGCCGAACAGCAGCTCCACCGGGTCGTCGAGCTGCTCGGTCATGTCGACCACGGCCGTGTCGAAGACGACCAGCTTGGTCGACACCGCCGGCAGCGAAGCCATCACGGCGCCAAAGATGCTGGAGTAGACGACGGAGTTGGCCATGGAGCCGCTCTGGTCTATGCACAGCACCACCTCGCGCTGCGGGCGGCGCGCCTTGCGGCCGTAGCCGATGAGCTGCTGGGGCACGATGGTGCGGTGCTCGGGCTGCCAGTGGCGCAGATTGGCGCGGATGGTGCGGTGCCAGTCGATCTCGGCATGGCGCGGCCGGCGGTTGCGCTGGCTGCGGTCCAGGGCGCCGGTGATGGCCGAGCGCATGGGCTCCTCGAGCTTGCGCAGCAGCTCGTCGACGACGCGGCGCACGACCAGGCGGGCCGTCTCCTTGGTGTTGGCCGGGATCACGCGCGACAGCGAGATCAGCTGGGCGACGAGATGCACATCGGGCTGCACGGCGTTCAGCATCTCGGGCTGCAGCAGCATGTCGCGCAGGTTCAGCCGCTCCAACGCGTCCCGCTGCATGACCTGCACGACGGAGCTGGGGAAGTATTTGCGGATGTCGCCCAGCCAGCGTGCCACGCTGGGCGACGAGCCTCCGCGGCCACCGACGCGGTCGCGTGGTTTGCCGCCACCGGGGCCGGGGGCTTCGTACAGGGCTGCCAGGGCCTGGTCCATCTCCTGGGCCGGGCCGGACAAGCCGCCGAGAGCCGCCTCGGCTTCACCACCCAGCACCAGGCGCCAGCGGCGCAGTCTTTCGCTGTCGCTCATGGATGCACCCTTCGGCCTTCGGCCTGTCCCGCCAGGCGGGAGCGAGCTTGCTTGGGACGGCCCGGCGCGTCGCTCATGCGCTCAACCCCATCAACAGCCGCAGCGTCGGCAGCGGCAACACGGCACGGGCTTCGTCCCAGTCGGCGCCGGCCTGCGGGTTGGCCGCGACGGCGCCCTGCACGGCGCGCTGGCCGAGGTCGCGGCGCTCGCCAGCCGTGAACTGCGAGAAGCTGCGCCTCACCAGCGGCAGCACCTGGATGAAATGGGCTTCGCCCAGGCCGGCCAGCCAGGCGTCCACCAGGCCCCAGACCGTTGCGTCATGCAGCAGCACGACGGCATTGCGGTTCAGGAAGCCGTCCAGCCAGGCGGCGGCCTTGGGCGCATCCGCGCCGGCCGACAGATGCAGCGACAGCTGCTGGGCGGCACGCTCGCTGCTCCAGTCGCCGCCGTCCAGCAGCAGCCGCGTGGCCAGGCCCTGCAGCAGCTCGTGGGCGGTGGGCAGGCCGGCCAGTTGCTCCAGGGCCTTGCGCCAGGCGGCGGTCTGCGCTTCGGCATCACGCAAGCCCACGGCCGAGTGGGCGGCCAGCAGCTGGGTGCGCAGTGCCGCCGCGGCCTCGTCGTCCAGTGCCGTCGCGGCCAGCGGCAGGGCGATGGCGCCGCGCACGATGAGGCTGTCCAGCAGCTGCGACACCAGGGCCACGTCGGTCTGGCGCACATTGCCGTAGCGGAACACCTGGGCCAGCGGCGGCAGGGCGGCCAGCAGCTGGCCGGCATCGCCGGTCAATGCCGCGCGGTCCTGCAGCGCCTGGGTCGCGGCGGGCACGGCGGCGGGCAGGTCGGCCAGCAGCACGGCGTCGATCAGCGCAGCCAGCTCGCTCAAGGCTTCGGTCCGGGCACTGCGCTCGATGGCACGGTTGGCGGCGGCCTGGGCCACGGTCTGGCCGAAGCGGCTGGCCTCGATGAGGCGCAGCGCGAACTCGGGCTGCCATTGCAGGGCCCAAACCTCGTGGAAGCTGCCGCGCGATGAGCGGCCGACCTGGGCGATCTCGCCCCAGGGCAGGTCCAGCAGCTTCAGGCGATGCAGCAGATGGCTGCGCGCCAGGTCATTGGGCTGGCGCAGGTCCAGGTCCAGCGTCTTCTGCAAGGCCTCGGCCTTGAGGCGCAGGCTCTTCTGGGTCTGCTCCAGGTCGCGCTGCAGTGGCACGGTGGGCAGGTCGGGCGGCACCGCGCCGAGGCGGTCGCCAATGACGAGGGCGTCGGCCACGAAGGCCAGCATGGCCTCGTCGCCCAGGGTCAGCACGGTGCGCGTGGCCTCGTGCAGTTCCTCCAGGCCGGGCGCGGGCCGGCCGCGCAGGGCCGCCAGGGTGTCGGCCAGGCGGGCCGCCTCGATGAGGTGGGCGGACGAGCAGTCCAGGTCACGCGCCCGCATCAGCGCGGCGACGCGGGCCAGCCAGCCGATGCTGCGGCGGGAGCCGCTGCTAGCGGATTGGGTCCACAGATGCTCATACCAGCCCGGCGACGCGATGCCCGCGCCATAGCCGCTGGCGCGCGTCAGCAGCCGGTGGGTCCACGGCACCCAGGTGGCGGCGACCTTGAGTTTGGGCAGGCCGGCCAGGCCCTCCTTCAGCAGCGTGGTGTCGGCCTTGGCGGTCACGTTGGCCTGCAGCGCCGGCAGATGCCAGGCGCCGCAGACGACGGCAATGCGCTCGAAGCCTTCCTTCTGCGCGGCCCGCAGGCCCTGGCGCATCTGGGCCTCGCGCAGCAGGTCGCGGGTGTCGGTCTCGCCGACCTCGGCGCGCAGGGCCGCCATTGCTTCGGCGATGGCCGAGAACAGCTCCTCGCCGTCGCCGCGCTCCTCCACTTGATGGTTCCACCAGGCCTCGCCGTCGGCATAGCCGGCGGCCTTGGCGAGTTCGCCCAGCGGGTCCTCGCGCGGGCTGTCCTTGGCTTCGTCCTCAGATTCGCGCTGCGCTTTCGTCATCGCCAGCGAATGCGCGACCGCCAGATCGATGAAGCGCACCGGCACGTTGTTGGCTGCCGCCCAGCGCAGGGCCTGCCATTCGGGCGAGAACTCGGCGAAGGGGTGGTAGACGGCCAGGCCCGGCTCGTCGGGGCAGTAGCTCAGCAGGGCCACGGGCGGCTGCATGCCGGCCTGCAGCACGGCGCTCACCAGTCCATCTGCCTCAGGCGGCCCTTCGACCAGCAGGCAATCGGGCTTCAGCGCTTCCAGCGCACGCACCAGGCTGCGCGCGCAGCCCGGGCCGTGGTGGCGGATGCCGAAGAGATGAGCCATGTCAGCTCAGTTCCCTGAAGGCGCGGTAGAGGTCTTTCCAGTCGGCGCGTTCCTTGACGACGGTTTCCAGGTATTCCGTCCACACCGCCTTGTCCTGCACCGGATCCTTGACCACGGCGCCGATCAGCCCGGCGGCCATGTCGGCCGGGCGCAGCACGCCGTCGCCGAAGTGGCCGGCCAGGGCCATGCCGCTGTTGATGACGGAGATGGCTTCGGCCGTGGACAAGGTGGACGTGGGCGACTTGATGCGCGTCTTGCCGTCCTCGGTCTGGCCGCTGCGCAGCTCGCGGAAGATCTGCACGACGCGCTGCACCTCCTTCAGCGCTGGCGGCTCGGCCGGCAGCTCCAGCGCGCGGCCCATCTCGCCGACGCGCTTGGTGACGATGGCGATCTCATCCTCGGCGCTGGCCGGCACCGGCAGCACGACGGTGTTGAAGCGGCGCTTCAGCGCGGCCGACAGCTCGTTGACGCCCTTGTCGCGGTTGTTGGCCGTGGCGATGACGCTGAAGCCGCGCACGGCCTGCACCTCGCTGGACAGCTCGGGGATGGGCAGGGTCTTCTCGGACAGCACGGTGATGAGGCTGTCCTGCACGTCGGCGGGGATGCGCGTCAGCTCCTCGACGCGGGCGATCTTGCCGTGGCGCATGGCCTGCATCAGCGGGCTGGGCACAAGGGCCGCTTCCGAGGGGCCGTGGGCCAGCAGCTGGGCGTAGTTCCAGCCATAGCGCAGCTGCTCCTCGCTGGTGCCGGCGGTGCCCTGGATGAGGCGCGTCGAGTCGCCGCTGATGGCCGCGGCCAGGTGCTCCGACACCCAGGACTTGGCCGTGCCCGGCACGCCGTACAGCAGCAGGGCGCGGTCGGTGGCCAGCGTGGCGACGGCGATCTCCATCAGGCGCGCGTCGCCGATGTATTTGGCGCTGAGCTCGAAGCCGTTGTCCAGCCGCCCGCCCATCAGATAGCGCACCACGGCCCAGGGCGAGAGCTCCCAGTTGGTCGGGCGCTGGCGGTTGTCGGCGCGCTTCAACTCGGCCAGCTCCTCGGCGAACTGGGTCTCGGCGTGTTGGCGAAGTACAGAGCTCATGGCGTCCTCGTCGGGATCAGGGTGTGCAGGGTGCGTCGCGCGGCGATGGTCCGGTCGACCCCGGCCAGCGTCTCGACGCAGCCCGGGGTTTCATCGGCGCGGCGCGGCAGGTCGGCCAGCGCGTTGAAGCTGGACTGATGGGCGACGCAGGCGAAGTCGGCCAGCAGGCCGCGCAGGCCGTAGTCGGTGTTCAGGGCGCCGTTGCGTGCCTGCTCGTGCAGGGTGCGCACCAGCAGGCCGGACAGCTCGGCCGACAGCGATTGCCCCGGTGGGCAGGCATTCAGCGCCTGCATGAGCACGCCGGCCAGGGGCTGCGAGCCGTTGCGTGCCGCGGCCATCAGGTGGCGGTCGCGTGCGGCCGGCGGCAGCAGGCCCAGCACGGTGGCCGGGTCCATGCGCAGCGCGGGTGGCCAGCGGTCCTGCAGTGCGTCGCACCAGGCGGCGTCGGGGGCGGCAAACAGCACGTCGGCCCAGCCGCGCACCAGGGCCTCGCTCCAGTCGGTACCGGCAGCCCAGGCCAGCAGCTCGGCCGGCGTCATGCCAGTGTGGCGGCTCCACCAGGCCAGCGGTGTCTGGCGCACCAGCTGGTAGAGCCACCAGGCGCGTTCGCCCAGGGACTCGTGGGTCGGCCGCGTCGCGTCGATCTGGTCGGCCTTCCAGTCGCTGCCGGCGGCGGCGGGCGCCTCGATCAGCCAGCGTTTGCGCAGCAGCAGGTCGCGATCCTGCGTCAGCAAGGGCGTGATCCGTTCGGCGGCGCGGCGCGGGTGGGCGGCATCGGGCAGGCGCAGCAGCAGTTGCAGGGCGGTCTGGCGCACTTCCTTGCTGCGGTCGCCACGCAGGGTCTCGAGCAGCGGCTCGTCGGCCAGGCTCAGGCCAGTGGCGAGGGCGCCGGCCAGGTCGGCGCGTTCGCGGGCCGGCAGCTCGGCGAGGGCGGACTGCAGGCGCTCGCGGCCGGCGGCGGGGTCGGCGGCACGCAGTCGGGCCAGCCAGGCGCGGCGTTGCTCCAGCGTGCCCTCCAGCCAGGGCGCGTCGCCACCTTCGTCTTCGATGACGCCAGCCGCAAAGGCCCAGTCCTCGCGCTGCGCCGCCAGCCACAGGCCACGCTGGCCCAAGGCCGGCAGCAGGGCCGCGCGCAGCGCGATCGAGCGGCGGCCCAGCTCCAGCGCCTGCGGCAGCAGCAGCTCGGGCAGGCGCAGCCCGGCCTGGGCCAGGATCAGGAAAGCCTCGTGCGGCAGGCGGGCGGGGCTGTCGAAGAGGACCTGGCGCAATGCATCGGAGACCGGGCCGGGGCCGGGGGCGGCCAGGGTCTCGTCAGCGGCCGGCGTGGGCAGTTCGGCGGGAGCCGCCATGCCCTGCGCGCCGGCCAGGTTGCAGGCGGCGAGGATGGCCGCGGTGCGCAGCAGCGCGGTGGCGGGATCGGGGGCGGCGTCAACCGCCTGTCGGATGGTGTCGCCGATGTCTGCGGGCCAGGTCGGCAGCGCCGCCGCATGGCGATCCGTGCCGACGGTGGCGGCAGGCAGCAGCGCGGTCCAGGCCGAAGTCATTGGTGCACCCTTCGGCCTGCGGCCTTGCCTGGCCGACGGCGCGGCCAGGCGTTCGCCAGGCACAGGATGCCCACTGGGCATCCCATGTCCGGGCTCACTCCCGCCAGGCGGGAGCGAGCTTGCTTGGGGCGGCCCGGCGCGGCGCTCATGTCGACCTCCGCAGCCAGCTGATGGTGCCGTCAGGGGCCCAGGCCGACAGCGGCGCAAAGCTGCGGCCGTCCCATTCCCCCATCAGCCGCAAAGGCCGGCCGCCGGCAATGGCCAGCAGCGTCCAGGCCTCGGTATCCGGCAAGGCCATGGGCAGCAGGCGGCCGGCGCCCGCCACGGCCATGGCATCGCCCTGGCGCAGCGGTACCGCGTCGGCCAGCACCAGGGGATGCAGGCTGACCCAGGGGTTGGCGGCCAAGCGCTCGGCGATGGCCTGCCATTCAGTGGCGGCGACGGCCTCGGGCCAACGCGCGGGGCCAGCGTCCGACAGAGGCTCGGCGGGCAGGGCACGCAGCGCCGCCGCGCCCGGGAAGAAGGCGAGGGCGGTCTCGGTGGACGTGCCGACCAGCCAGGACTGCTCGAAGCCGCGTCCGCCAAAGGCATGGTCCAGCAGCCAGGCACGCCGGCCGCTGCGCTCGCCCTGCAGCCACACGCGCCTCTCGGTCAGCTTGTCGTCGCGCTCTTCGCTGATGCTGCCCAGCACGGTCCAGCGGTCCAGCACGCGTTCGCCCTGCTCCAGCACCTCGGCGCGCTCCAGCGGCCAGCCAGCGACGGTGCGGAGGTCGGCGTGCAGCGCGACGGGCAGTTGCTCGCGGCGGGACAGGCCCTCACAGGCGAGTTGCAGTAGGCCCAGGCGCCGCAGCGTCTGCTCAGGCCAGTCGGCGCCGCGCCGCACGCCTTGGGCCGCCGCCAGCACGCGCTGGCCGAGGCCGGGTGCCTGGGCATCGACGAGGCGGCGGGCCTGGGTTTGCCAATTGGCAAGGGCCTCGTCGTCGAGGGCGCCGAGGCCGCGGGCGAGCTGGTCGGCCATCCAGCGCTGCAGGTCTTGCGCCGCGGCGGTGATGCGCTGCCAGCGCTGGGCCTCGCGCTTGTCGGCGGCTTCGGGATCGGCGGGCGCCGCCGTGGACTTGGCTGCCTGCTTTTCCGCCTGTTTCTCGGCTTTCTCGGCGCGGTTGCCCAGCCATTCGCTGACCCAGGCCGGCGCCTCGGTGGCCGTGAAGGCGCTGGCCTGCTGGGCGCGCATCAGCAGCAGCGCCAGGCCGTGCTTGCAGGGGAACTTGCGGCTCGGGCAGGAGCAGCGGAAGGCCGGGCCGCTGAGGTCGACCTGGGTCTGGTAGGGCTTGGAACCGCTGCCCTGGCATTCGCCCCAGACGGCCGCATCGTCGGCGCCGAGCAGCGGCCATTGCGCGGGCCTGACGAGGCCATGCGCGGCCTTGGCCGAGGCGGCATCCGGTGCGAGCGCGAGTACGGCCTCCGTGGTCAGCAGCATGCTGGCCATCTCCCCCTGATCTGTTGTGCGCGCAGTCTATGCGAGCGGCGGCCGCCGCTCACTTGCACTTGTAGGGCTTGCCCACCATGCTGACGGCGCGGGGGGCGACATTGCCGTTGAACTGATCCATGTCGGCGATGCGCGAGCGGAAGATCTCGACGCAGGTATTGCCGCGCCGCATGACGGTGCGGCGGTCGCCCATGGCGCCGACGGCCTGGGAGCGGTTCTCGCTGGTGCTCTCCTCGACCCAGGCGCCGGCGCCTCCGGTCGCGTCGGCGATGCGTTCTTCAAACGTCGGCCGCGGCGTGTTGCTGCGCGGGTCGCTCAGCGCCGGGTTGCGTGCCGCGGCGCTGGAGGCGGCATAGCCCGGCGGCAGCGTCAGGCGCAGCGCCGTGCGGGGCGGCTCGGGCGCAGGCGTGGCGGGTGGCGCAGCGATGGGGGTCGGAGCCGTCTCGGCGGGCGCCTGGCGCTCGGCGGCGGCGACGGGCGGCGAGATGGGGCGCCGCGCGACGTCCCGGGGCGCCTGCACCCTGGGCACGGTGGCGGGCGGCAGGCGCGGCGCTGGCGGGGCGATGAGGCGCACGGTGGTCAGCCGCCGCTCACGGTGTTGGTCGAGTGGGGGCGACCTGTGCAGCCACAGCGCCGCCAGCAGCCCGATGTGCAGGGCCGCGACGGCGATGCGCGCGATCCAGCGATGGTCCATGGGCCTAGAGCTTGACGCTGAGCTTGCTGTCGGGCGGCGGGAGCAGGCGGGCGCTGTCGGGCCAGTTCTCCTGGCCGTTCAGCAGCATGCAGGGGCGGCCCTTCTCGCCCTTCTTGGCGTCGGGGTCGCGCTCGCCGGTCGCCTGCGGCAGCGGCAGGCCGAGCAGCTGGCCGTTCTCGCGCCATTCCAGCTCCCAGGTCGGCGTGGCGGAGCAGACTCGCACGGCCTCGATACGCGGGAACAGCCAGCGCAGATAGAAGGGCAGCAGCTCCTCGCGCAGCGTGCGGGCCACGCGCAGGGTCTGGCGCACCTTGGCCATGGTGAGCTGCTCGGGCCCATAGGTCAGTTCGAGACTGCCACGCACACCCATCTGGCCCTTGCCCGTGTTGGTGGCGAGGTCGGCCGTCTTGGCTTCAGCCTCGGGCAGGATGGGCAGGTCGAAGCCGCCGGCGGCGTCGAGCTTGAGCGGGTAGTCGGCGTCGTCGCTGCGCACGGCCATGCGGATGTCGGCCAGCGGCGTCTTGGTCTTGGCGGTGTCGACCCTGAAGTCCATGCGGAACAGGCCCTCGCCATGCTGGCGCAGCTTGCTCAGCAGGCTGTTGATCTGGCCATAGGCCATGACGCTGCCGTCGCGCTTCAGTTCGGTCTTCACGGTCGGCAGCACTTCGGTCTGGGCGTGGGCGGCCGTGGCCGCGGCCAGCAGGCTGGCAAGCAGGATTCGCATGGGATCAGAGGGAGTCGTCGGAGGGTTCGGGGCCAGGCTCCCAGGCGAGCAGGTCGCCGGGCTGGCATTGCAGGACTTCGCAGATGCGGGCCAGCGTGTCGAAGCGCACGCCGCGCACCTTGCCGCTCTTGAGCAGCGAGAGGTTGGCCTCGGTGATGCCCACGCGCTCCGCCAGCTCGCGCGAACGCATCTTGCGGCGCGCGAGCATGACGTCGAGGGTGACAACGATGGGCATCAGATGAACTCGGCGTTCTCGTCGGCGACGCGGGCGGCCTCGTGCAGCACTTGCGCGAGGGCCAGCAGCAGCAGGCCGAAAAGCAGGGCGAGATAGTGGTCGGACGACAGCCCGAACCAGAACTGGCGCTGACCCTTGGGATTGCCCCAGGTCAGCGCGAGGATGGCCAGCGTGTGGCCCAGGGGCTGGGCGGCGGCCAGGCCGCTGACACCAAGGCCCAGGCGGCGCAGGTGCTGGGCCGGGCGCCGGGCGAGCAGCTCGCCTTCGGCAAAGCAGCCGAACAGCGACCACATCTGCCACAGCGCGAACAGGCTGACCGAGGTGGGCACCAGCATGGCGGCCAGGCCCCACAGCCGCGAGCCGAGGTCCAGCTGCAGCGTCGAGAGGTTCCAGGTCTTGGCGGCCACCTCGGCCACCCACATCGGGTCGGCCCAGAAGATGAAGGGCAGGGTGCCGATGACCACGACGCCGAACAGACACAGCAGCCGCACGACCCAGGCCAGGCGGCGGATGCGTCGCAGGCCGTCGGCGGAGAAGGAGTCGGGCATGGTGGTCTTCGTAAAACAAGAAAAACTTACTGTAAAACAATAAATCATTGTTGTGAGGCGGAATTCCTCACCTCCCTGAGAATGAGGGGATGAGCAAGAAAGGCAATCACGTCAGCGAGACCCCCGCCACCCAGGCCCTGAAGAGAGCTGGCATCACCTTCACGGAACACGTCTACGACTATGTGGAGCACGGCGGCACGGCCGAGTCGTCCAAGCAGCTGGGCGTCGAGGAGCACGCCGTCGTGAAGACCCTGGTCATGCAGGACGAGAAGGCCGATCCGCTGATCGTGCTGATGCATGGCGACCGCACGGTCAGCCTGAAGGAACTGGCGCGGCAGATCCCCTGCAAGAAGGTCGAGCCCTGCAAGCCCGAGGTGGCTCAGCGCCACAGCGGCTACCAGGTCGGCGGCACCTCGCCCTTCGGCGTGCGCAAGGCCATGCCCGTGTTCGTCGAGGCCTCCATCCTCGAACTGCCGAAGATCTGCATCAACGGCGGCCGGCGCGGCTATCTCGTCGGCATCGCGCCCCAGGTGCTGACCGAGCTGCTGCAGGCCCGCCCCGTGCATTGCGCCAACGCGGCTTGAGGCCGGGCCGGGCGCGCCGATTGCCAGGGGTGGCCGATGTGGACCACCATCCTCGACACGCTGAAGGCCGAGTTCTCCGACGCCCCCGATGCGGAGCAGGCCACGCGCATCCTGGTGCGGCTGCTGCTGGCCGCCATCCTGGGGGGCATGCTGGGCTATGAGCGTGAAAGCCAGGGCAAGGCGGCCGGCATCCGCACCCACATGCTGGTGGCCATGGGCGCGGCCCTGTTCGTGCTGGTGCCTGAGCTGGACGGCATGGCCGTGGCCGACATGAGCCGCGTCATCCAGGGCATCGTCACCGGCGTCGGCTTTCTCGGTGCCGGCGCCATCATCAAGCACCGCACCGAGGAAGACACCCAGGGCCTGACGACGGCGGCCGGCATCTGGATGACGGCGGCCATCGGCGTGGCCTGCGGCCTGGGCCGCGAGACGACGGCCTTGCTGAGCACGCTGCTGGCCCTGACGGTGCTGGCGGTGCTGCCGCGGTTGGTGGGCCGCGACAAGCGCTGAGCGCGCGCGGCGTCGTCCTACGGGCGGCGCGGCAGGCCCTCGCGACACTGCCGGGCATGTCGACCTCCAGCCAGGGCATGAACGGCCGCGAGACGCTGGACCTGGCGTTCTCGCAGTTGCAAGCCTTGCTGCCCGCCCGGGCGGCGCGGGCGCTGGCCTGGCTGCGCAGCCCGCGCGCCGTCTGGCTGCGCGTGCCGGCCGGCGTGCTCTGCATCGTGGCCTCGTTCTTCTGGTTCATGCCCATCGTCGGCATCGAATTCCTGCCCATCGGCCTGCTGCTGCTGGCCGAGGACCTGCCTTGGCTGCGCAAGCCGGTGGGCCTGGCCATCCTTTTCCTGCTGGAGCAGGGGCGGCGCCTGCAGGTCTGGTGGAAGAGGAGTTAGCCCCTCGTCCAAGGAGTACCTTGGCCGGTCCCCCGAGGGGACGTCGATGCTCGCGGCGTCGAGCCGCGAACACATCGCCCGACGGGCCGGCTAGGGAGCGGCCCGGCGCTCGGCCCGCAAAAACTTGCTCGGCTCGGCTGGATGACAATGCCGCCCCATGCAAACCGTCCTCCCTCTGCTTGCCGCGCTTGTCGGCTATCTGATCGGCTCGCTGTCGTTTGCCGTCATCGTCAGCCGCGCCATGGGCCTGTCGGACCCGCGCTCCTATGGCTCGGGCAATCCCGGCGCCACCAATGTGCTGCGCTCGGGCAACAAGGCCGCGGCCATCCTGACCCTGGTCTTCGATGCGCTGAAGGGCTATCTGCCGGTGCTGGCCGTGTTCATCTGGGGCCCGAAGTTCGGCCTCGGCGAGGGCACGGCCGCGCTGGTCGGCCTGGGCGCCTTCCTCGGCCATCTGTGGCCGGTGTTCTTCCGCTTCCAGGGCGGCAAGGGCGTGGCCACGGCGGCCGGCGTCATCTTCGGCCTCAATCCCCTGCTGGGGCTTGCGACGCTGGCGACCTGGCTCATCATTGCCTGGTTCAGCCGCTATTCGTCCCTGGCCGCCATCGTGTCGGCTGCCTTCGCGCCGATGTATCAGTTGCTCATTTGGGAAGCCGGGCCGACCGCGCTGGCCCTGATCATCATGGGCCTGCTGCTGGTGTGGCGCCATTCGGCCAACATCCAGAAGCTGCTGGCCGGCACCGAGAGCAAGCTCGGCCAGAAGGCCGCCGCCGCAGCGGCACCCGTCAAACCCCAGAAGAACCGGAAGAAAGCATGACCGCCTCCACCCCCGTTGAACGCTTCGACATCGGCGCCCGCCTGTCCGAGATGGCCGTCTACAACGGCGTCGCCCACCTGGCCGGCCAGGTGCCCGAGGACGCCAGCGCCGACATCACCGGCCAGACGGCCCAGGTGCTGGCCGCCATCGACAAGCTGCTGGCGCGCGCCGGCACCGACAAGTCGCGCATCCTGATGGCCCAGATCTTCCTGGCCGACCGCGCCGACTTCCCCGGCATGAACGCCGCCTGGGACGCCTGGGTCGCCGCCGGCCACACGCCGCCGCGCGCCACCGTCATCGCCGGCCTGGCCAGGCCGGAGTGGAAGGTGGAGATCGTCGTCACAGCGGCTGTGTAAGCGCCTTCTTCTGCCAGAACTCGACGTCGAACACCTGCTGCAGGCCGGTGCCGGCGTTGATGAGCCAGAACTGGCGCCCGTCGGCGCTGATCCGCGTCACTTCGCCGACATGCCGGCCCGCCTTGACGCGGCAGCCGACGGCATTGGCCGGGAAGCCCGGCTGACGCGCCAGTTCGATCAAGGGCAGGGCCACGCGATCGTCGGCCGCCAGCCGCAGCTTCTGAACCAGCGGTGCCAGGAAGGCGCCGGCCGCGTCGGCGGCTGACACGAAGACCACCAGCTTGGCCTGGGCCCGGCTCAACGCGACGTTGAGCAGGCGCTGCGCCTCCTCGCCCTGCAGGAAGGGCTGGGCGCCATCGGCCGGATCGAACAGCACGACGGGCGCCTCGCTGCCCTGGGCGCGGTGCACCGTGCTCACGCGCAGCGACTCGGGCAGGCCGCGGGCGTTCAAGGCTTGGCGGATCAATGCCCGCTGGGCCCGGAAGGGCGTCAGCACGATGAGCTCGTCGGACCGCCACTCGCCGCTCTCCAGGGCCTGCTCGACCAGCCCGGCGATGGCCTCGGCCGACTCCCGCCGCACCGGCCCGCGCTGGGCCGCGGACCAGCCGCCATCACGCTGGATGCGGTGCAGATGCACATGGTCGTCGGGGCCGAGGTCCCCCAGTGTGCGTCGCCTGGCCACCCGCCATTCAGCCGAAGCATCGGCTGCCACGCGCAGGGCACCGTCGTAGAAGAGCTGGCTGACGAGGTCGCCAATCGGCGCCGCCATGCGCGACTGCTCGTCCAGCAGCGCGACCGACGCGCCCGAGCGAGGCATCTCCGCAAAGGCCGAGCGGCCCAACCAGCGGCGCGCCAGGCGGTCCTCGCTGCGCAGCACGGGCGACAGCTGCTGCGGGTCGCCCGCGAACAGCCGCGCACGGCCCAGCGGCATCAGGGCCAGCGCATGGGCCAGGCTGACCTGGCTCGCCTCGTCGAAGACGATGAGGTCGAAGGGCGGCTCGTCGTCGGGCCGCAGCTCGCGCAAGGACTTCAGCGTGAAGGCCGCCCTGGTCGTCGTCATGGCCGCCAGGCGGCAGCGCCGCAGCACCTTCAGCGAGGCGGCGCGCAGCTCGTCGCGCAGCGCCGCGACGCGATCGGCCCAGGTCTTGAGCGCGACCGCATCGCGGGCCGACGGGCGGGCGGCTTCGGCCCGCGCCAGGCGCGCGATCAGCTCGGCATCCTCGGTCGGGATCAGGTGCTCGCGGCCCGCATAGGCCGCGGCGCTGAAGCGCGTGCCCAGGCGCTGCACGAGAGGTCGGCAGTGCTCGCGGCGGCCTTTCTGCAGGGCCTTGTCGACGGCCAGCGTGGCGAGGTCGACGGCGTGGTTGGTCGTCGACAGCAGCAGCACCCGCGCGCCAGGCCGGCTGTCCAGGTACTCAGCCAGCAGCACGCCCAGCGTCGTCGTCTTGCCGGTGCCGGGCGGTCCCCACAGAAAGGCGCTGCTGTGGCCGACCAGGGCCAGAGCCTGGCGCTGGGCCGGGCGCAGCCAGCGAAAGGGCGAGCCGGTCAGTGCCGGACCGGCGTCGACGGCTTGCGGGTGGCCCAGGTCGGGCAGGCAGGCCAGGGCGCGTTCGGCCCAGGGCGTGTCCCACCAGGCATCGGCGACGGCGTTCAGGAAGCGCGTCGGGTAGAGGCGGATCAGCGCGCCCGAGGGCGGCGGCGGGCTGCTGGCGTTCTGCAGCACGAGCTGGTCGTCCTCGGCAACGACGGCCAGCACGCTGGCGCCGCCCTTGGCCGGCGCCCCCCACCAGGCGCTGGCACCGTCCAGGCTGTCGTCCAGCAAGGCCTGGGCCGAGGCCGCGCCGGGGCGCTGGCCCTCGGCGAAGACATAGCCGGGCTCCAGCGTCACGCGCCACAACGAGCCCTCGCGCTCGCTCCTCAGCACCTTGAAGTCGTAATACTCGGGCGTGGCCGACAGCTCGGCGCTCAGCGCCGAACGCACGTCGGCAAGGCTCATCGGAAAAGGCAGAGGCGGTCTCGGGAGGGCGGGACTTTACTGGGCCTCGCGCGCCAGCCGCCAGGCGCGGTCCTGGGCCTCCTGCTCGCGGTGCAGCTCGGCCATGCGCTCGCGTTGCTGGGCCTGCCGCTGCTTCTGCGCCGCCGACAGCTGCGACGAGGCCTCGAGCTCGGCCTTCATCTGGGCCGGCAGGCGCGGATCCTGGGGGTCGAACAGGCGTGCCGACAGCTGGGCCTGCAGCGGGCCTTGCGGCGTGGTCGCGACGAACTGCACCACGCTGCCGTCGACCTTCAGCTCCTGCCAGTCGCCGAGGACCTGCTTGCAGGTTTCATCCAACACCTGGCCGGTGAGGCGGAAGCTGCCGTCTTCGAAGCCATGCAGGGTCAGCCGCATGCAGGAGGCGGGCTGGGGCACGTCCATGAAAACGCCCCAGGGACCACCGGCCATCGACGAGCCCTTGCCGGGCAGGGTCACGGTGCGGCGCGTCCAGTCGTTGCGGCCCAGCTGAGAAGACACGTCGAAGATCAGCCCCTGGCCGAGCGGGCCCTTGGCCGTCGGCGTCGGCGCGGGTTGCTGGGCGGCACGAGCCAGCAATGCGGCGCCGCCGCCCAGGCTCAGCACCAGCAGCAGGGCGCCCGCGTGCTGCCCGCGCGGCGCACGGCGGTGGCGGGCCAGCATGCGCACGCGCTCCACCAGCGGATGGCGGGCGGCCCAGCCGCTGGCCAGGGCGGGATGGCGCCCGGCCGGATGGGCGGCCAGCATGGCTTCGGCATAGGCCGCCAGCGGTGCCGGGCCGGCCTCGGCCGCCAGCACGGCAGCGTCGCAAGCCAGTTCCTGGTCGCCGCGCAGACGGCCCCAGGCCCACCAGGCCAGCGGGTTGAACCACTGCAGGCACAGCAGCCCGGCGCCGAACAGGTTCCAGGCGTTGTCATGCCGGCGGGCATGCACGGCTTCGTGGGCCAGCACCAGGCGCTGCGCTGCCGCATCGAAGCGCTGCTCGAAATCTCGCGGCAACACCAGGCGCTGTGGCCAGAGGCCCACCACGGCAGGGCTGGCACCGGCGGGCGCCAGCCAGCGGCCGTCGGCATCGCGGCGCAGGCCGGCCACATAGCGGCGTTGCAGGGCGATCAGACTGAGGGCAAGCGCGACAGCCCCGACGCCCCAGGCCAGCAGCCAGGCCAGCGTGGCCGAGCCGGGCGCGGCCTGTGCGGCCTGTGCGGCGGGCAGGGCCTGGTCGATGAGAGCGATCAGCCTGACCGGCGCGGCGCTGGGCGCCGGTAGCGCCGTCGTGGGGACGGGCAGCAGGGGGCTGAGCATCAGCAGCGGCACCAGCAGCCAGGCCAGATAGGTGGCACTGGCGCCGAGTGTGCGCAACAGCAGGGGGCGCAGCAGGGCCAGCAACGCCACCCCGGCGCTGAACAGCAGGGTCTGGTAGATCAGGACTTCCAGCATTCGGTTCATGACGGTTCTCCCCGAGCGTTCCGCGTCAGCTGCGCGGCTTGGATTCTTGGTTGGGCATCTTGAAGTCGGCGGGCAGCAGCGTGACGACGCGCGTCATCTTCAGCACCGGAACGCCCTTGCCGCCGAACTGGAGGTTGAAGGACTCGCCGGAGGCGAGATAGCCCGTGTGCTGGCCCACGGCCTTGCCGCCGTAACTGGGCTCGGTCAGCACCTTGAGCTTGCCGTCCTCGGCGCGCGTCACGGTGAAGTCCAGGCGCCAGCTCTGCGTGCCCGTGCCGCCCCACTGCAGGCTGCTGCGGTCGCCCAGCGTCGTGATCAGCCGCGGGCTGGCCTTGAACTCGCCTGAGCTCACGTTCAGGCGGATCTCGACCTTCTCACGCTGCGCGGCCTCGGCGGCGCTTGCGGCCTTGGGGGCTGATTGCACCGCGTAGGCCAGGCCAGCGACGCCCAGCAGGGAGAGGGCCAGGACCGCTGCCCGGTGTCGCGGGAGGCGGGAGGAGGAATTCAGCATGGCGATCCTTTCGACAAGGGGGTGGGTGCTGCCCCAGCGGCTGGCCAGCGGCGCGCGCGGGGGGGTCAGGTCATGCGCCGCAAGCAGCGCCTGGGTGTAGGTCGGTTGGCAGGCAGGGTGCGCGCGCAGCACGGCGGCGTCACAGGCCAGCTCCTGGTCGGCCTGCATGCGCCGCGCTGCCCACCAGGCCAGCGGGTTCCACCAATGCAGGGCCAGCAGAGCGCTGGCCAGCAGGTTCCAGAAGTTGTCCAGGCGCTCGAGGTGCACCTGCTCATGGGCCAGGATGAGCTCGCGCTCGGCGGGCGAGAAGCGCTGCTCGAAGTCCGCCGGCAGTGCGACGCGCGGGCGCAGCAGGCCCACCAGGGCCGGGCTGCTGCCGGCCGGCAGTTGCGCGCCGAAACGTGCCAGCCGCCATTGCCGGCCCACCTGCACGGCGGCGACCGCGACGCTGCCGGCCAGCCACAGCGCCAGCCACAGGGCCGCCTGGCTGGATGCCGGCACCGGCATGGCCGGCAGGCCGGGCAGGTTCGGTGCGGCCGTGGCCTCCAGCACCAGCTGCAGCGGCTCCTGCGCCGGCCGCGGCAGCAGCGGCGTCAGCAGCAGCAGGGGCAGCAGCAGCCAGGAGGCATAGACGGCCCCCGCGCCCAGGCGCAGCAGCGGCCGGCGCAGCGCCCACAGCAAGCTGCAGCCCAGGCTCAGCCACAGGGCTTGCTGGCACAGCAGGTCAAGCCAGGCGCCCTCAGCCACGTTCCTGCTCCTTCAGCAGCGCCTTCAGGGCGGCGAGATCATCGGCGCTGAGCTTGCGCTCCGACGCGAACTGGGCCACCAGCGGCGCGAGGCGCCCGCCGAACAGGCGGTCGATCAGGGACATGCCGGTGTCGGCGACCCAAGCGTCTTCCGGAATGGCCGGTGCGTACAGGAACCGGCGGCCGTCGCGCTCCGCGGTCACGGCCCCTTTCTTCAGCAGGCGGTTCAGCAAGGTCTTGACGGTGGCCAGGGCCCAGCCCTGCTGCGCACCGATGGCCGCGGCGATCTCGTCAGCGGCCTGGGGCGCGCGTTGCCAGAGCTGGCGCATCACCTGGGCTTCGGCGTCGCTGATGGGTGGGGGCGTCTTGTTCATGATTACGTTTGTAAACGATGGCGAATGATTACGCCTGTAAACGATGTCGTCAAGTACGGGTTTGTCATCACCCGGCCATGTCGGCGACCTAGGGTGGCGGCTTTGCCGCGTCGCGGCCCAGGAGCCCCCGTGAGCCATATCGAAGACGAACTGGTGAAGCGCATTCACCGCGACCTGCAGGACGATTTCGACGAGGAGCTGGAGCTCGAACTCGAGGACCGCGACCACGGCGCCATGCCCAGCGACGCCACGGCCGACGCCGCCGGCGAGCGCAAGCGCTATTTCCGCGAGCTGTTCCGGCTGCAGAGCGAGCTCGTCAAGCTGCAGGACTGGGTGCAGCACACCGGCCACAAGGTCGTCATCCTGTTCGAGGGCCGCGACGCGGCGGGCAAGGGCGGCGTCATCAAGCGCATCACGCAGCGGCTCAACCCGCGCGTCTGCCGCGTGGCCGCGCTGCCGGCGCCCAACGACCGCGAGCGCACGCAGTGGTATTTCCAGCGCTATGTGTCGCATCTGCCGGCGGCCGGCGAGATCGTGCTGTTCGACCGCAGCTGGTACAACCGCGCCGGCGTCGAGCGGGTGATGGGCTTCTGCACGGACGAGCAGTACGAGGAGTTCTTCCGCTCCGCCCCCGAGTTCGAGCGCATGCTGCAGCGCTCGGGCATCCAGCTCATCAAGTACTGGTTCTCGATCAGCGACGACGAGCAGCGCGTGCGCTTCCTGGGGCGCATCCACGATCCGCTGAAGCAGTGGAAGCTCAGCCCCATGGACCTGGAGTCGCGGCGCCGCTGGGAGGAGTACACCAAGGCCAAGGAGGTGATGCTGGAGCGCACCCACATCCCCGAGTCGCCGTGGTGGGTGGTGCTGGCCGACGACAAGAAGCGCGCGCGGCTGAACTGCATCCAGCACCTGCTGGGCCAGATGCCCTACCGGGAGGTGCCGCATGCCGACATCGAGCTGCCGCAGCGCGAGCGCCGCGAGGACTACATCCGCAATCCGGTGCCGCAGAGCCTCATCGTGCCCGAGGTGTACTGAGACGCACCGAGAATCGGGGCATGAACCTGCCGCCCCGCTCCCTGCTCGTCGTCATCGCGATTTCCGCCGCGGCCTCCTGGGCCTGGCGCAGCCATGTGGCCGCCGAGGACGGCGAACTGCTGGCCGAGCGGGTCAAGCCCGGCGACATCCGCATGATTTCTTCGGAGACCTGCGGCTGGTGCACCGCGGCGCGGCAGTGGATGCAGGCCGAAGGCGTGGCCTTCAGCGAGTGCTTCATCGAGCGCGACGATCAATGCCTGGCCGACTACCGGGCCCAGGGCGGCATGGGCACGCCGACGCTGATCGTGCGCGGCCAGCAGGTGCTGGGCTTCGATCGCCAGCGCATCATCGACATCGTCAAATCCTGAAACGGGCCGAGCCGAATCGGCAACGCTGACTCAGCAGCGCTGGCGATTCGGCTCGGCGGTGGTGGAAATGGGCGTCATCTGCATAGTTGGTCGACGCCCGGTTCAGCCGCGCTTGGCCGTGGTCTTGGCGGCGGCCAGCGTGGTCTGGCGCAGCAGCGTGGCTTCGCTGTAGCCGGTGACGACGACGCGGGGCAGCTGGGCCACTTCACGCTGGGCGTAGCCGGTAATGACGACGCGCGGCAGTTGAGCAACTTCGCGCACGGCCTTGCCGGTGACGACGACACGTTCCAGCTTGACGGTGGCTTGCGGGGCGGCCTGGGCGGCGACAGAGAAAGCCAGGGCGGCGGCGGCGAAGAGGGTGGTTTGCAGGCTCATGATGGACTCCGTTTGCTTGGTTTCGAACCGCGTGATTGCTTGTTCGATGGAGTCAGTTTCGGCAATGAGCCGGGGCGCTTCCAGGCGCCTGCGATCAAGCGCGAGCCGGGCCGGATGAACTGCAGGCGCAGCGGATGAATTGCGGGCTCAGTCGAGCTGCAGGCCCAGCCGGGCCAACTCGCCCCGCCCCTGGCGCACCAGGATGGGCTCGTCGCCCTGGCTGAGGTCCAGCACGGTGGTCGGCTGGGCCGGGCAGGCGCCGGCGTCCAGCACGAACTGCAGCTGGCGGTCCAGCCGGTCGCAGACGGCTGAGGCGTCGTTCATGGGCTCGGTGTCGCCGGGCGGGATCAGCGTCGTCGACAGCAGGGGCTCGCCGAACAGGGCCAGCAGTTCCTGGATGACCTTGTGCTCCGGCACGCGCAGGCCGATGGTGCGCCGGCTCGGGTGGGAGAGGCGGCGCGGCACCTCCTTGGTGGCCGGCAGGATGAAGGTGTAGGCGCCGGGCGTGGCCAGCTTGAGCAGGCGGTACTGGCGGTTGTCCACCATGGCGTAGGTGGCCAGCTCGGACAGGTCGCGGCAGAGCAGGGTCAGATGGTGCTTGTCGTCGACGCCGCGCACGCGGCGCAGGGCCTCGGCGGCGCCCTTGTCGTTCAGGTGGCAGACGAAGGCATAGCTGGAGTCCGTCGGCACGGCGCCGATGCCGCCGGCCTGCAGCATCTGGGCGCATTGGCGCAGGAAGCGCGGCTGGGGGTTGTCGGGGTGGACTTCGAAGAGCTGGGCCATGCGGACATTCTGCGTCCGCACGGCCCGGTTGGCTTCAATCAAACAGGAACTCGAACTCCTGTTGCAACTCGGTGCCGGCCAGCTCCTTCTTGCAGCCGTAGGCGCGCACGGTCTTCTCTATGGACGCTGCCAGCGTCCGATCGGTGCCCTCGATCTTGATCCAGTCCGGGCGGCCATCCGGGCCGATCCTGAACCTGACATCCATCTTGTACGCACCCTTCGGAACCTTGGCCTCGGGCGCCACCTCCGGCTTGGGCATCTGCGGGCAGGCTTCACGCACCTTCATGGCCGCGCCGGGCGTCTTGCCGGCATCGGCGGGGCCGGCGGCAGCGCTGCTGAGGGTCTGCATGGCGCCCAGGCCCAGCAGAGCCGCAACAACCAGGGAACTGCGGGCCGTCGCGCGCCTGCCGGCGCTTGGGGCGATTTGCTTGAGCAACATGATCCTCTCCTTCAAAGGGTGGTGGTGGGACTGCCAGGCCGAGGCAGTGGGCGGGACGGGCAAGGCGCCATCGAGCTTCAGCATTGCGAGGCCATAGCGGCGCCAGCTGCCGGGATAACGCCGCATCACGGCGGCATCGCAGGCGAGTTCCTGGTCGTGGCGCAGCGCATCCAGGGCCCACCACGCCAGCGGGTTGAACCAGGCCAGGCCGGCCAGCACCGTGGCCAGCATTCGGACCGGGTTGTCGAGCCGGCGGGCATGGGCGGATTCGTGGGCCAGGATCCAGCGCCGCTCCGACGCATCGAAACGCTGGCGGAAATCGGCGGGCAGGACCAGGCGGGCGTGCCACAGCCCGAGCAGGCCTGGCGAGTCGCCAGCCGGGGCCAGCAGGCGGTTGCCGGTCGACCACGTCAGCCGCCGCCGGTAGCGCTGGTGCGACACGACATGCAGCACGGTGACGCCCAGCACGCCCGCCGCCCAGAGGCCGGCGATCGAGAGGGTGTAGCCCGTCGTGGCGGTGGCCAGCGCCGGTGCCTGTCCTGCATGGACGAGAACGGGCGGCAGCGCCCAGCCCGGCAGGCTGGCGCGGGGCAGCAGCGCCACCGCGGCCAGCCACAAGGGCAGCAGCCACAGCGCATAGGCCGATTGCGCGCCCGCAAACCGGCGCCAGGGCCGGCGCAGCAGCAGCACGGCCGCGAGGCCCAGGCTCAGGCCCAGGTGGGCCCGCCACAGGGCGTCGATGACGGCCTCATTCGGCATCGTCATGCTCCTGCAGCAGGCGCCGCAGCGCCTCGGCGTCTTCGCGGCTGAGCTTGCGCTGGGCGGAGAAATGCGCCACCAGCGGCGACAGCCGGCCGCCGAAGACGCGGTCCAGCAGGTTGAGGGACTCACCCTGTTCCCAGTCCTCGCGGGCCACCAGCGGCTCGTAGAGGTAGCGGCGGCCGTCGCGCTCGGCCTGCAGGGCGCCCTTGTTGAGCATGCGGTTCAGCAGGGTCTTGACGGTGCCCAGCTGCCAGCCATCCTCCGCGGGAAGGGCGGCCAGGATGTCCTCGGCACTGAGGGGGTGGCGCTCCCAGAGGGCGCGCATGATTTGCGATTCGGCGTCGGAGATGCTGCTCATGATCGACAACGGTTGTTGACGATCAATTGTCAACGCCTGTTGTCGATTCGGCCCATCGAGGGAAACCCGCGGTCTCGCGGCTCGCTCAGGCTCGGTGGATGCGGTCGCCCAGCTCGGCCCAGACCGGGGTCAGCCGGCCTTGCAGCGCCGGCAGGGAGCCCAGGTCGATGCGGCTTTCTTCGGGGCAGTGGAAGTCCGAGCCGCGCGAGGCCAGCAGGCCGAACTCGATGGCCGTGTTGGCGTATTCCTCGAACTCGGCCGGCGTGTGGCTGCCGGTGACCACCTCGATGCCGCGCCCGCCATGGGCCATGAACTCGGTGATCAGCGCGTACTCTTCCGTCGGTGTGAAGTCGTAGCGGCCCGGGTGGGCGATGACGGCGATGCCGCCGGCGCGCGTGATCCAGCCGACCGCGTCCTTCAGCGTCGCCCACTTGTGCGGCACGAAGCCAGGCTTGCCTTCGGTCAGGAAGCGGCGGAAGACCTCGGGCACGTCGCTGCAATGGCCGGCGTCGACGAGGAAGCGGGCGAAGTGGGTGCGCGAGATCAGGTCGGGGTTGCCCACGTATTTCAGCGCGCCCTCGAAGGCGCCATGGATGCCCACCTCGGCCAGGCCGGCGGCCATCTCGCGGGCGCGGGCCTCGCGGCCGCCGCGGGTGGCGCGCAGGCCCTCGATCATCTCGATGGACTCATGGTCGAAACCCAGGCCGACGATGTGCACGACGCGGCCGGCGAAGGTCACCGAGATCTCGGTGCCGGTCAGATAGGCCAGGCCGCGGGCACGCGCCGCGGCGATGGCGCGGGCTTGGCCGCCGATCTCGTCGTGGTCGGTCAGCGACCACAGCTGCACGCCGCGTTCAGAAGCCCGTTCGGCCAGGGCCTCGGGCGTCAGGGTGCCGTCCGAGACGACGGAGTGGCAGTGCAGGTCGGCGTTGAGCGTGGGGTCGAGGTTCACGGCCCCATTGTAGAAAGGGGCCTCCGCCCGCGCTGTAACACCTAACGCGAGCGCACGCGGAAGCTGCTGATGGCCTGGGTCAGCCCCATGGCCTGCTCCCTGAGGCTGGACGCCGCCGCGGCGCCTTCCTCGACGAGGGCCGCGTTCTGCTGGGTCATCTGGTCGAGGTTGGTGATGGCCTGGCCGATCTCGCCAATGCTCTGGCTCTGCTCGGTCGTCGAGGCGCTGATCTCGCCCATGATGTCGGTCACGCGCCGCACCGACGCGACGATCTCCGTCATGGTCTCGCCGGCTTGCTGCACGAGTGCCGCGCCGGCGCCGGTGCGCTCGACGGAGGCGGTGATCAGCGTCTTGATCTCCTTGGCCGCCTCGGCGCTGCGCTGGGCCAGCAGGCGCACCTCGCCGGCCACGACCGCGAAGCCGCGGCCCTGCTCACCCGCCCGCGCCGCTTCGACTGCCGCGTTCAGCGCCAGGATGTTGGTCTGGAAGGCGATGCCGTCGATGGTGCCGATGATGTCGGCGATCTTCTTCGCGCTGGCGCTGATCTCGTCCATCGTGCTGACGACCTGGGACACGACCTCGCCGCCCCGCGTGGCGACCTCCGAGGCGCTGGCCGCGAGTTGGTTGGCCTGGCGGGCCGAATCGGCGTTGTGGCGCACGTTCTCGGTCAGATGCTCCATGGACGAGGCTGTCTCTTGCAGGCTGGCCGCCGCCTGCTCGGTGCGGCTGGACAGGTCGTGGTTGCCGGTGGCGACCTCGGCCGCGGCGACCTGGATGGACTCGGAGCCCTCGCGCACCCTCAGCACGATGCCGCGCAGGCCGCCCTGCATCTGCACCAGGCTCTGGGACAGGCGGCTCAGCTCGTCGCGGCCGTCGGTGCGCAGCTCCTCGTCCAGCGAACCGCCCTCGACGGCAGCGGCGAAGCGGATGCTGTCGTCGACCGGCTTCAGCACCGACAGCGTGATCTGCCAGCCGATCAGCACGGCCAGCAGGGCGCCCGCTCCCAAGGCGATCCAGATGATCAGGGAGATGGTCGCGTAGACGCCGGCCAGGCGCTTCTGCGCATCCTTGACGGCCTCGTCGACGCGCTCGATGGCGCCTTCCAGGATCTTCTCGGCCTCGTCGACGTGCTTCTTGGCCTCGCGCGGCGCATCCCAGGCGCCCTTGAGGTCGCCGGCCATGTCGCCCTTGGACAGCTGTTCCATGACCGGCTTCATGGCGCTGCGGTAGGCCTCGAAGCTGGTGCGGATCTGGCCCAGGCTCTTCTTGACCTCCTCGCGCTTGACGCGCTGCTCCAGGTCCTTGAGCCCCTTGTCGGCCTCGGCCATGGACTCCTCCCAGCGCGAGCTGGCGCGCTTGAAGTCGGCCACGCCTATGGCCGAGAAGATCATGTCCTTCTCGTAGCGCCGCGCCGTCAGCAGGCCGCCGCGCAACTGGTCCACGCTGCGCAGCGAGCCCACCACCGTCTCGTTGAACTGCTCGAAGGCGCCGTACATGGCCCCGGTGGCGAAGCGGCCACCCAGGCCCAGCACCAGCATCAGCACCAGCATCAGGCCGAAGGCCAGCGCCAGGCGCAGCTTGATCGTCATCTGTCTGAGCATGCTCTCCACCTCATAAATGATTGGTGGGATGCAGCATGCCCCAGAGATGGCTGGGGCGGAAGCCGGACAAACTCAGGCTGCCAGCAGGGCACGCTGGGTGGGCTGGCGCCGCTCGATGAAGAAGCGGCTGCCGTCGGCGCGCCCCTTGGCGACGCGCTTGGGCTCGGCCAGGGCGGCGCTCAGCGCGCGGGCGCTGTCGAAGTGGCCGGGCAGATGCAGCACGGCACCGGCCGAGATGGTGGGCAGCGGGTGGAAGCTGGGCTGGTTCTGGCGGTTCAGCGTCACATAGCCGCCGGCGGCCAGGTGCTCGGCCGAGAAGAAGCTGCGCACGCCGGCATCGAAGGCCTCGCAGACCCGCTCGAGTCGGTCCTCCCAATCGCTGCTGCCGAGCACCATGACGAAGTCGTCGCCGCCGATATGGCCGACGAAGTCCAGCTGCGGGTCGGCGGCCTGGGTCAGCACGCGGGCGGCGAGGCGGATGATGTCGTCGCCGATGCGGTAGCCATAGACGTCGTTGAAGGGCTTGAAGTGGTCGATGTCCCAGACCACCGCGGCGAAGGTCTCGCCGGCTTCGATGAGGCGGTCCAGGTGGTTGTCGATGGGCACATTGCCGGGCAGCAGCGTCAGCGGGTTGGCGTAGCGGGCCGCGTGCACCTGCAGGTCGGACACGGCCTTCAGCAGGTCGGAGCTGCGGCCCGAGCCGAAATAGGCGCCGTCGCGCGTGACGATGAAGCCGTCGGTCAGCAGGCGCTCGTCGAGGTTGGAGACGGCGTCGCTCATGGCACGCAGCGGTGTCGCGACGTCGAAGATCAGCGGGTGCGCGTCCATCAGCTCGACGCAGCCGCGCTTGTCGAAGATGTCCATGAAGTAGCGCTCGGTGCTGCGCTTGAGCACATGCAGCGACCTCAGCAGGCCGATGGGGCGCTGAAGCTCGTCCAGCACGGGAATGGCCAGCAGCTGCTCGTCGCGGTGGAAGAGGTCGACGATGCTGCGGCAGCTGGTCTCGGGCGTGACGGTCAGGCCGCGTCGCGCGAGCTGGGCGGCACTGGTGATGGCGCCCTGGGCCAGCGGCAGGGCGAGGTCGTTCTGCAGCAGGCGCGGCTGGGCCTCGGCGGCCAGGCGGCCGCTCCACTGCGCGCTCAGGCTCGCACGCGGCGTGGCGCTGGGCCGTGCGAAGAGATAGCCCTGGCAGATGGACAGGCCCAGGCGGCGCAGCACGTCGAGGTCGGGCTCCTGCTCCAGGCCCTCGGCGACGACCTCGCAGCCGCTGGTGGCGGCCATCTCGATGATGGAGCGCACGAACTGCTGCTTCAGCGGCTCCTGGGCGATGCCGTCGATGAAATGGCGGTCGATCTTGACGAAGTCGGGCCGCATCTGCATCCAGCGGCGCAGCGAGGCGAAGCCTTCGCCGAGGTCGTCCAGCGCGACGCGAAAGCCCTGCTCGCGCAGGGCCTGCAAGGCGTCGTCGAGCTGGGCCAGGTCCTCGATGGGGCGGGTCTCGGTCAGCTCGATGACGACGCGCGAGGTGGGCAGGCCCAGTTCGCTCAACTGGGCGGCCAGGCGGCCCGCATGCTCGCGGGCGCCGAGCAGGGTGTCGGCCGTCACGTTCAGGAAGAGCTGCCCCGGCAGGCCGAGCTGCTTGAAGCGCTGCAGCGCGCGCTGCACGATGAGATGTTCCAGCTCGACGAGGCGGCCCAGGCGGGCGGCCGCCTCGAACAGGACCAGCGGCGAATGCAGGGGGCCGTCGGCCGGAGCACGGGTCAGCGCCTCGTAGCCGTAGATCTCGGCGCGGTCGATGGCGACCAGGGGCTGGAAGTGAAGGTCAAAACTGCGCTGCGCGATCAGGCGATCGAGGGCGTCGGCAAGGGGATCGGGCGCGGTGACGCGCATGGGAAAGGCTCCGGGCTGGCTGGCGCCGCGGATTCTTGGAGTCGCCCGTGACAGTCAGGTGACTTGGGAAGTCAGGGCGCCGGGCCCTGCCAACTCCTTCACGCCTGCGCGGCTTCAATCACGTATTGCACGCGCTGCTGGCCCTGCCATTCGTCGAGGCTGAGCCGGTAGGCCAGCGTGACGCGCTCGGGCAGCATGTCGACGTGGTTGAACCAGATGCCGTCGATGAGCTGGCCGGCGCGGCGCAGTCTCAGCTTGAGATGCTTCTCGCCCACCAGGCGCTGCGAGATCAGCTCGAAGCGGTCGCAGAAGAGGGGCGCCTCGAAGCCCTGGCCCCAGACCTGGGCGTCCAGCAGGCGCGCGGTCTCGGCCGTGGCGGCCTCGGGCGCAAGGGCACCGTCGTGGCGCAGGGTGCGGGTCAGGTCCTGCTCGGTCAGCCACTCTTCGGCGACGCGGGCGAAGGCGAGGGCAAAGCGCTGCACATCGTCCACCGCCAGCGTCGCGCCGGCCGCCATCGCATGGCCACCGAACTTGGCCAGCAGATCGGGCTCGCGCTTGCTGACCAGGTCCAGCGCGTCGCGCAGATGGAAGCCCGGGATGGAGCGGCCCGAGCCTTTCAGATGGCCGTCGGCGCCGCGGGCGAAGACGAAGGTCGGGCGGTGCACGCGGTCCTTGATGCGCGAGGCGACGATGCCGACGACGCCTTCGTGGAAGTCGGCATCGAACAGGGCCACGGCCGGGGGCAGGGCGCCCGAGAGAGCTTCGACCAGCGCATCCAGCCGCGCCTCCGCCATCTCGCGCATGCCGCTCTCGATCTCGCGACGCTCGCGGTTGATGGTGTCGAGCTGGGTGGCCAGCTGCATCGCGCGCTCGGGGTCGTCGGTGGTCAGCGCTTCAATGCCCAGCGTCATGTCGGACAGCCGTCCGGCCGCATTGATGCGCGGGCCGAGGGCGAAGCCGAGGTCGAAGCCCTGGGCCTTTGACGCATCGCGCTTGGCGGCGCTGAACAGGGCCATGACGCCCGGCTGGGCGCGGCCGGCACGCATGCGCTTGAGGCCTTGGGCCACGAGGCGGCGGTTGTTGGCGTCGAGCTTGACGACGTCGGCCACCGTGCCCAGGGCCACCAGGTCCAGCAGCCCGTCCAGGCGCGGCTCGGGCGAGGGCAGGGCGCCGCGTGCGCGCAGCTCGGCGCGCAGGCCCAGCAGCACATAGAAGGCCACGCCGACGCCGGCGAGGGATTTGCTCGCAAAGGTGCAGCCGGGCTGGTTGGGGTTGACGATGGCCTCGGCCTCGGGAACGACGATGGCATCGTCGACCTGGGCCGGCAGGTGGTGGTCGGTCACCAGCACCTTGATGCCCAGCGCCCGCGCATGGGCCACGCCGGCGAGGCTGGCGATGCCGTTGTCCACGGTCACCAGCAGGGCGGGCTGCTGGGCCTGGGCGAGGTCGACGATGGTCGGCGTCAGGCCATAGCCGTGCACCGCGCGGTCGGGCACGACGTAGCCGAGCTGTTCGGGCTGGGCGCCGAGCTGGCGCAGGCCGCGCAGCATGACGGCGCAGGCGGTGGCGCCATCGCAGTCGTAGTCGGCCACGATGACCATGCGCTCGCCGGACTGGATGGCATCGGCCAGCAGCTTGGCGGCTTCGGTCAGGCCCTTGAGTCCATTCGGGCCGGTGGGCGGCAGCAGTTGGTTGAGGTTCTCGTCCAGCTCCGTGGCTTCGCGCACGCCGCGCGCGGCCAGCAGGCGGGCCAGCAGCGGCGTGACGCCGGCCTGCTCCAGCGCCCAGGCCGTGCGCGGCGGCACGTCGCGCTCGATCAGCTTGGGCGAGTTCACAGCGACTCCATCACGGTGGCCACGTCGGGCGTTTGAAAGCGGCGCTTGAGCTTGTCGAAGAAGGACAGCGGCTGGGCCGTGAAGCGGCGGGCGAAGCGTTCGCCGCACAGCGTCAGGCCGCTCAGCTCTTGGGACAGCGGGCCGGCATCCAGGCGCTGCCAGGCCTCGGCCCAGGCGGCGAGGTCGCCATTCAGCAGCGGCTCGGTCAGGCGGGCGTCGACCACCACGTCGGCCTTGTGCCCGTTGGACCGCCCAATGTCGCCGATCCACACGGAGTTGATCGCATGCTCGCCGCGCGCCTCGCGTTCCTCGTTCAGCGCATGGCCGTGCAGCAGCATCTGCGCCTCGTTCTGCCAGCGGCGCAGCGTGCGGGCCTGGGGCAGCCAGGGCTCGATGGGCCGGCCGGCGGCGCGCTCGATGCTGGCGGCGCTCAAGCCGTCCAGGGCGGTGGCGTGGGCGATGGCCCAGCGATGGGCGTCCAGCAGCCGCCATTGCCAGCCCTCGGACTCGGGCCAGAGCTGCTCGCGCAGCAGGGCGGCAAAGCGGGCGGCGTCGGATTCGGAAAGCCGCACGGCGGCAGGCGGCAGCACGTCGACGCCGTCCGTCCCCACGGCGAGATGCACGGGTGTCATCAAGGCCCAGCAGAGCTCCGCATCGGCATCGACGGCCCAGGCGGCCGCGCTGGGTTCGGCCTGGCCACGCAGGGCCGCCAGGGCCAGGTGGTGAGGTGGCTGGGCCGAGTACTCGTCGCTGCCCCAGGTCTCGGCGGGGCTCAACCGGGCCAGTTGCGCAACCAGGTTGGGCAGGGCCAGGCTGGAGAAGGCATGCCGCGCGGCGTCGTCCAGTGCGCTGGCATGAGGAATCATCAGATGCATGGGACAGGATTATCCCGGGGTCATTTCAAGCGTTTGTCACACAAGCTTCATACACTTTTCTTCATGACCGACCCGACTCCGCTGAAGCTCCTCAACCGCGAACAGGCCATCCTCGAATTCAACCGGCGCGTACTCGCCCAGGCCCAGCGTGAGGACGTGCCCCTGCTGGAGCGGCTGCGCTATGTCTGCATCGTGTCCAGCAACCTGGACGAATTCTTCGAGGTGCGCTTCGCCGACATGCTGGAGGCGATCCGCGATCCGCTCAGCACGGTGACGGGCCAGGATGTCGACCGTGTCGGCCGTGCCGCCCACACGCTGATCGACGAGCAATACCTGATCTTCAACGAGCAACTGATGCCGCTGCTGCAGAAGCAGCGCATCGTCATCCTCAACCACGCCGACCGGGACGCACCGCAGCGCCAGTGGGTGGCCAAGTATTTCGAGCGCGAGGTGAAGCCGCTGCTGGTGCCGGTGGGCCTGGACCCGGCCCACCCCTTCCCGCAGGTGGCCAACAAGTCGCTGCACTTCATCGCGCGCCTGTCGGGCAAGGATGCCTTCGGCCGCGACAACCGCATCGCCATCGTCAAGGTGCCGCGCGTGCTGCCGCGGGTCATCAAGCTGCCGGCCAACCTCAGCGACGGCCGCCAGGCCTTCGTGCTGCTGACCAGCGTCATCCGCGCCCATCTGGAAGAGCTCTTCCCGGGGCGCAAGGTCGAGGCCTTCTCGCAGTTCCGCGTCACGCGCGACTCCGACCTCGAAGTCGACGAGGAGGAGATCGCCAACCTGCGCCACGCGCTGCGCTCGGGCCTGACGACGCGCCACTTCGGCCGAGCCGTGCGGCTGGAGGTCGTCAACACCTGCCCGGCCGAGCTGTCGGAGTTCCTGCTCGAGCAGTTCGGCCTGCCGAATGCGGCGCTGTACCGCGTCAACGGCCCGGTCAACCTGGTGCGGCTGAACGAGCTCATCGACCTGACCGATGCGCCGGCTTTGCGCTTCAAGCCCTTCGAGCCGGCCTGGCCGACGGGGCGGCTGCCGCGCCACAAGTCCATCTTCGAGAAGCTGAAGAAGGGCGATGTGCTGCTGCATCATCCCTTCGAGAGCTTCGATCCCGTCGTGCAGATGCTGCGCGAGGCGGTGCTCGACCCTGATGTGCTGGCCATCAAGCAGACCATCTACCGCACCGGCGCCAAGTCGGAGCTGATGGACCTGCTCATCGAGGCGGCGCGGCGCGGCAAGGAGGTCATGGCCGTCGTGGAGCTGAAGGCGCGCTTCGACGAGGAGGCCAATATCAATTGGGCCGAACGGCTGGAGGCCGTCGGCGCCCAGGTCGTGTACGGCATCGTCGGCTACAAGACCCACGCCAAGCTGCTGTTGATCACGCGGCGCGAGAGCGGCAAGTTGCGCCGCTATGGCCACATCTCGACCGGCAACTACAACCCCAAGACGGCGCGCCTGTACACCGACCTCGGCCTGCTGACGGCCGACGCCGACCTGACGGCCGATGCCGACTCGGTGTTCCGCCAGCTCGCGTCGCTGGGCAAGTTCAAGGCACTGCGCAGCATGCTGCTGGCGCCCTTCAACATGCACAGCCGCATGCTGGAGCTGCTGGCCCAGGTGGAGGCCGCGGCCCTGGCCGGCTACAAGGGTGCGCGCATCGTCGTGAAGATCAACGCGCTGACCGATGCCGAACTCATCCACGGCCTGCTGCGCGCGGCCAAGGCCGGCGCCAAGGTCGACCTCATCGTGCGCGGCGCCTGCATGCTGCCGCCGGGCCTGCCGGGCGTCAGCGACAACATCGTCGTGCGCTCCGTCGTCGGCCGCTTCCTGGAGCACACGCGGGTGCTGTATTTCCGCTGGGCCGAAGCCACCGAGGCCGACCCTGGCGAAGCGCTTTTCCTGTCCAGCGCCGACTGGATGAGCCGCAACATGTTCCGTCGCATCGAGGTGGCCTGGCCGGTGCAGGACGCCCGCCTGCGCCAGCGCGTCATCGACGAGGCGCTGCAGCCCTATCTGCATGACACCATGGACGCTTGGCAGCTCGGCCCCGACGGCCGCTCGGTGCGCATCAGCGACAGCGGCGTCAGCGCCCAGCAGGCCCTGATGCGGCGTTATTCGGAAGGCAGCTGAACATGGACCTCATCCTGTGGCGTCACGCCGAAGCCGAGATTGCCGCCGCTGGCCAGGACGATCTGCAGCGCGCGCTGACGCCCAAGGGCGAGCGCCAGGCCCGTCGCATGGCGGCCTGGCTCAACCACCGACTGGCCGCGACGACACGCGTGCTGGTCAGCCCCGCCCTGCGCTGCCGCCAGACGGCCGAGGCCCTGGGGCGTGAGGTGCGCATCGTGCCGTCGATTGCACCCGATGCGCCCATCTCGGCGCTGATCGAGGCTTGCCGTTGGCCCAAGTCCAGCGAGCCCGTCTTGATCTGCGGCCACCAGCCGTGGCTGGGCCAGTTCGCGGCCCATCTGCTGGCCGGCGTGGACCAGGACTGGGCGGTCAAGAAGGGCGCCGTCTGGTGGCTGCGCTGGCGCCAGCGTGATGGCGAGCCGGAAGTGACCCTGCACGCGGTGCAGGGGCCGGACGCGCTGTAGGAACGGCGCCGCGTCAGCGCTTGGCGGCCAGCAGGTTCTGCAGGGCGCGCTCGGTGCCCGTCTCCACCAGGCCGCGCAGTGCGAGGACCTTCTCCTCGTTGGACATGAACATCCACGGGTCAAGCGAGCCCTGCACCTCGCGTGACGCATAGGCGAAGGACTCGCGCACGTCGTACTGCGCGACGATGTCGCCGCTCTTGACCTCCATCAGCTGGTAGCGGATCTGCGCATACGGCGCGATCAGCCCGCTCGACAGGGCACCTGTGGTCTGGTTGCGCATGGTGTAGAGCGTGTCCAGGTAGAAGCCGATGCCTTCCACGGCGCCCCGGCCGATGGCTGTGCTGTCGGCGGTGTCGGCCGAGATCGTGCCGCGCTGGCGAGTGATGATGAGGAGATGGTCGAGCTTGTCCTTGTTGATCGTGGCCACCATCCAGGTCGGCAGTTCGGCCTTGGCCGCGCCTTCGGACAGCGCGCGTTGCTGTGCGGGGCTGAGTTCCTGCGGCGCCCGGTAGAGGCTGGTCTGGACTCGCGGATTGCCACGCTTGAGTGCAGCATCGCTGGCACGCAGCGCGATGAGGTCGAAGCTGATGCCCTTGAAATCCAGGTTCTGGCCGCCGTTGCGATCCAGGCGCGTGCCGGTCGGCTTGTCCTCCGCCCAGCTCGCCTGCACGCTGTCGCCCAACAGCGAAAACACGCCGACAGAGGACAGTTTCGCGGCGTCGATACTTTGTGCCGAGGCCGGTATCGCCAGCAGAACGCCGCAAGCCAGCACACTGCGCCGCAACCAGGTCTTTGCCATTTGCCCTCCCAGGCAGACATTGAAGATGTGATGCGTGATCTTAGGTTGACTCGCCACCGGATCCGGCTCGGTCCGGGGGAGCGACATCACGGCCCGACGGCGAGGCCGGGTGGCTTCATGCCACCACCAGTTCGGTCACGCCGCTGCGCCCCCAGGCCTCGGCCTCTTCAGCAGGTAGCGTGTGCGCGCCTGCTCGGCAGACCAGCTCTTGGGCACCTGCAGGCTCAGCTGGCGCCAGCGCGACGGCGAGCCCGAGGTGGCCCTGCACGCGGTACAGGGTCCCGACGCGCTCTAGAGGTGCCGAGTTTCCTCGGGCTTGTTCCACCAGTTGTTGTGCAGGCCGTCGAAATACTGGATGGGTGCGGCGACCAGTTCCTCCTGCGGCACATCGTCCAGGGCATTGAGCTTGACCGACACGAAGGCGCCGCCGATCTGCTCCAGATAGCCGTGGCCGTAGGAGCGCACGCCGCAGGTCTTGCAGAACAGGTTGTGGATGCTGTTGGAGCCGAACTGGTAGTCGCTCTGCGCGTCTTCTCCGGCCAGCAGGCGGAAGGCGTCGGGCTTGACGCTGGCGCTCCAGTTGCGCGTCTTGAAGCAGATGGAGCAGTTGCAGCGGCCGGTGCCGGCAGCAAGGTCGAGGTCGACCTCGAAGCGCACGGCCTTGCAATGACAGCTGCCGGTGTAGGTCTTCAGCATGAGGGGTGTCTCCTGGGGTGGGCAAGGCCCACATGCTCACCGATGGTGCTGTCAGGCCTTGGCAGCAGTGTCCTTGGCCCGGCCCCGGCTCGACATCCCCAGGATGCTCAGGCGATGGCCAGCTCCAGCAGGCCGGACTTGCCCCAGGCCTCGGCTTCCTCCTTCAGCAGGAAGCGGGTGCGGGCCTGCTCGCCCGACCAGCTCTTGGGCAGCTGCAGGCTCAGCCGCCCGCCTTCGCGCTCGAGCCTGGGCGTTGCCAGGGCCATCGGCGAGCGGGCATGGCAGAGGATGACGGCCAGACGCAGCGCGATGAGCTGGTCCAGCAGGCTGGCGTCGCTCAGCTGCGCTTCCAGCTTGCGCAGGCCGCCACGCTGGCCGAGGGCCAGGCCCGACAGGCGCTGCAGCTGGTTGGTCGAGAAGCCGGCCGCGTCCACATGGGCGATGACATAGGCGCTGTGGCGGTGGTGGTCGTGGTGGGACACCAGCATGCCCACCTCGTGCAGGGCCGCCGCCCAGCCCAGCTCGCGCAGCAGCTCGGGCGCCGGCTTGGGCGTGAGCTGGCGGTAGAGCAGCTCGGCCTGGCTGGCCACGCGCTCGGCCTGGGCCACGTCCACGGCAAAGCGCTGCTGCAGCTCGCTGACCGAATCGGCCCGCGGGTCGCTGGCGCCGCTGGGCTGCAGGCGCTCGACCAGGTCGAAGATGACGCCCTGGCGCAGCGCGCCCTTGGTGGGCAGCAGCTCCTCGATGCCGAACTGGGTCAGCAGCGTGTAGAGGATGCACAGGCCGCCGGCGACGACGGGGCGGCGGTCGTCCTTCAGCCCCGGCATCTGCAGCTTGTCCTGCGAGCCGGCCTGCAGGCATTGCTCGACGCACCAGCGCAGCGCGGCCGGCGTGATGCGGCCATCGGTCTTGCCGCTGGCCGCGAGGATCTGCGACACCGCGCCCACGGTGCCGGAAGAGCCCAGGGCCTCCTTCCACAGCTCGGGGCGGAACAGCGTCAGCGCTTCTTCCAGCTCGGCGCCCGCAGCCACCTGGGCGGCGCGGAAGGCCTCGGCCGTGTAGCGGCCATCGGCAAAGAAACGCACCGACAGGCCCACGCTGCCGACGCCGAAGGACTCGGCCAGCAGCGGCTTGCGGCCGCGGCCCAGGATCATCTCGGTGGAGCGGCCGCCGATGTCGATGACCAGGCGGGGCTTGTCCGAGGGCTGCAGGCGGGCCACGCCGGCAAAGATCAGCCGGGCCTCCTCGCGGCCGGCAATCACCTCGATGGGATGGCCCAGCACGGCCTGGGCGCGGGCCAGGAAGGCGTTGCGGTTGCGGGCCTCGCGCAGCGTCTGGGTGGCGACGGCGCGGATGCGCTCGGGCGCGATGCCCACGAGCTGCTCGCCAAAGCCCTTCAGGCAGTTCAGGCCGCGCTGCATGGCCTCTTCGGTCAGCATGCCCTCGTCATCCAGGCCGGCGCCCAGGCGCACGCTCTCCTTGATGTAGCTGACGCGCTGATAGCGTTCGCCCGCCAGGCGAGCCAGCTCCAGGCGGAAGCTGTTGGAGCCGATGTCGATGGAGGCCCAGATCTGGCCGGCTGATTCGGGGCGCGTCGTCATGGCGGCGGATTGTCGGGGCAAAATTTGACGCCCCTCTGTAACCCCCCAAGCCAGGAGCCCCCATGTTGAAAGACGAGATCGACAGCCTCGCGCCGTCCCGCGACTTCAGCCGCCGCAGCTTTGTGCAGACGACGGTGGGCAGCGGCTTCGCGGCCGCCGTGCTGCCGGTGACGGCCCAGACCATCACGACCGACACGCTCGGCCTGGACGCCGGCATCGTCGACATCCCCGTCGGCGATCTGCAGATGCCGGCCTACCGTGCCAAGCCGGAGGGCAAGAAGAACCTGCCCGTCGTGCTGGTGGCCAGCGAGATCTTCGGCGTGCACGAGCACATCGCCGACGTCTGCCGCCGCTTTGCCAAGCTGGGCTATCTGGCCATTGCGCCCGAGCTCTTCGTGCGCCATGGCAAGGCCGGCGCCTACACCGACATCCCCAAGCTCATCAGCGAGGTCGTCTCCAAGGCGGCCGATGCTCAGGTCAACGGCGACCTGGACGCCACCGTCGCGTGGGCCGCGGCCAACGGCGGCGACACGTCCAAGCTCGCCATCACCGGTTTCTGCTGGGGCGGCCGCACCACCTGGTCCTACGCCGCCCACAACCCCAAGCTGACCGCGGCCGCCGCCTGGTACGGCCCGGTGGCCCGCAACTACAACCCCGGCGACAAGACCATCATCGAGCGCGCCGCCAGCATCAAGGCGCCGGTGCTGGCCCTGTACGGCGCGGCCGACGGCGGCATCCCGGTCGACACGCTCACCCAGCTCGAAGCCGCGCTGAAGGCCGCCGGCAACACCAAATGCGAGTTCGTCGTCTACCCCGACACGCCGCACGCCTTCTATGCCGACTACCGCCCCAGCTACCGCAAGGCGGCGGCCGACGACGCCTGGTCGCGTTGCCTCAGCTGGTTCAAGAAAAACGGCGTCGCTTGACGCCTCTGCTACGCTGACCGGGTTCGGGCCGCAGTCCATGGCTGTGGCCCGTTGCTTTTGCCTGATCCCATGACCCTTCTCTATATCGTGCTCGCCACCTTCGCGGGCGGCCTGCTGTCGGTGCTCGTCGCGGCGAGCCTGACCGTCGGCGTGCTGACCCGCCTCGTGAAGAGCCTCGTCAGCCTGTCGGCCGGCATCTTGCTGGGCACATCGCTGCTGAACGTGCTGCCCGAGGCCTTCGAGAGCCGCACCGCCGCACCCCAGACCCTGTTCGCCGTGCTGCTGGGCGGCTTGCTGTTTTTCTGGCTGCTGGAGAAGGTCGAGCTCTACCGCCACACCCACCACCACGAAGACGACGGCCACCACCACCATCACCACTTCGACGCCGAGCAGGCCGGACGTGGCGGCCTGACCGTGCTGGTGGGCGACAGCATCCACAACTTCTGCGACGGCGCCATCATCGCGGCCGCCTTCCTGGCCGACTTCCGCCTGGGCGTGGCCACCTCCGTCGCCATCGTCTGCCACGAGATTCCGCAGGAAGTCGGCGACTACATCGTGCTGCTCAACGCCGGCCTGTCGCGCGGCAAGGCGCTGCTGTTCAACGCCATCTCCGGCATGGCCTCGGTCGTCGGCGGCGTGCTGGGCTATTTCCTGATCGGCAGCTTCGACGGCGTGCTGCCCTATCTGCTGGTGCTGGCCTCCAGCAGCTTCATCTACATCTCGGTGGCCGACCTGCTGCCCCAGCTGCAGCAGCGCCTGGCCTGGCGCGAGACCTTTGCCCAAGTGGCCTGGCTGGCCATCGGCCTGGGCGCGGCCTTCGCGGTGTCCCAGCTGCTGCATGGGGCTCATTGACGCCGGGCTGCGTGGCGCGCTGATCGCGCTGCTGGCCCTCGTCATCGTCGCGCTGTGGCCGCATCGGCGGCATGCCCGCCTGGCCGACCTGGTGCGCGTCGGCATCGCGCTGTGCACCTCCCTCATCGTGCAGACCCTGTCGGCCTCGCCCTGGGTCGAGCGCCAGCTCGCCTGCCAGCCGCAGGCGCCCGGCGTCGGCATCTCGCTGGGCTCGGCCGTGCTGTTCTGGCTGTTCGCGCGCGCCGTCTTCGAGGACGGCTTCAAGCTGCGCCCCTGGCATGGCGCGCTGTGGGCGGCTGTCGCGCTGTTCGGCGCCAGCGTCTGCCAGTGGCACGCCTGGTGGCAGGGCTGGGTGCTGATGCGCGCCATCCCCATCGTCTTTGCGCTGCTCGGCCTGGCCGCCGTCATCGGGCCCTGGCGGGTGGACCTCATCGAGCCGCGCCGGCGGCTGCGCGGCCTCGTCGTGGGCGGCGGTGCGGGCTATGCCCTGGTCATGGTGGGCCTGCGCATCCATTCGGCCGACGGCAGCTTGAGCGACGGCGCCGCCCTGGGCGACGCGGCCATGCTGCTGACCCTGACCGCCGTCATCGCCGGCCAGCTGCTGGCGCCGCGCGCCCAAGGCCTGTGGGGCGAGGCTCCCGCGCCCGCCCCGCCGCCCGCGCCGCGCGCCGACGACCCGCAGGACCAGGCCGTCGCCACCGCGCTGGCCCGGCTGATGGGCGAGGGCAGGGCGTATGCGCAGGAGGGCCTGAGCCTGGCCGGCCTGGCCGACCAGCTCGGCACGCCCGAGTACCGGCTGCGCCGCGTCATCAACCAGGGCCTGGGCCACCGCAACTTCAATGCCTATGTGAACGGCCTGCGCCTGGCCGAGGCCAAGCGCCGCCTGGCCGACCCGGCCGAGCGCCAGCTGCCCGTGCTGAGCATCGCGCTGGACGTCGGCTTCGGCTCCATCGGCCCCTTCAACCGCGCCTTCAAGGCCGACACCGGCCTCACGCCCACCGAGTTCCGCCAGCACAAGCTGGCCGATTCCTAGAAATCGCCTCGGCGTTTCATCAAACCAGCGCCGAAACCTGCAAAGCGCAGCTTTCGGCCAGACGCGGCCGCCCCGGCCGCCGAACCTGAGGGCCTCTCAACCCACGAGGAGCCCTCCCATGTTCATCCGAACCCTGCTGGCCAGCCTGGCGCTGGCGATCTCCGCCCAGGCCGCTCATGCCGCCACCGTCGGCACCCTGACCCTGCCCGCCGACGACAAGGGCGGCGCAATCACGCTGTTCTATCCCACTGCCGCCGCCGGCCGCCCCGAGACCCGCGGCGACCTGCAATGGATGCTGGCGCCCGACGCGCCGCCGGCAGCCGGCAACGGCCGCCTCATCGCCATCTCCCACGGCTCGGGCGGCGGGCCCTGGGTGCACAGCGCGCTGGCCCAGGCCCTGGTGGATGCCGGCTTCACCGTCGCGCTGCCCCTGCACCGCGGCGACAACTGGACCGACCCCGGCCGCCCCGGCCCCGAGAGCTGGAAGCAGCGCCCCGCCGAGATCAGCCGCGCCATCGACCGCGTGGCCGCCGACCCGCGCTTTGCCGCGCTGAAGCTGGACCGCGTCGGCGGCTTCGGCATGTCCGCCGGCGGCCATACCATGCTCAGCCTGGCCGGCGGCGCCTGGTCGCCCGAGCGCTTCCGCGCCGCCTGCGAGCAGCACCTGGCCGACGACTTCAACGCCTGCGTCGGCCTGGCCACGGGCCTGACCGGCGGCGCGCTGGACGGCTTCAAGCTCTGGCTGGCCCAGCGCGTGCTGAACTGGAAGTTTGGTGGCGACGACGCGCCCCAGACCCATCACGACCCCCGCCTGGCCGCCATCGTCGCCGGCGTCCCGGCCGCGGCGGACTTCGACATGAGCACCCTGGTGCGGCCACGCGTGCCGCTGGGCCTGATCACCGCCGACGGCGACCGCTGGCTGGCGCCGCGCTTTCACAGCGCGCCGGTGCTGGCCGCCTGCCAGGGCTGCGAGCTGGTCGCCGCATTGCCAGGCGCCGGCCATGGCGCGCTGCTGGCGCCGCCGCCACCCGCCGACCGCCTCGGGCGGCTGGAGTGCGAGCTGCTGTGCGATCCGGCGGGGTTTGATCGCTCGGTGGCCACGGCGTTATGGGTGGGGCGGACGGTGGGCTTCTTGCGCAGACAACTGATTGGCGCCGCATCAGCGGCCCTTCAGCTCTCGGACCTAGGGCAACAGCAGGGTAGTCAGGCGCCTTCTGCCGTCCGAGGAGATGTTGAGAGGCGCCAGTCAAACCGGAGAGCTGCTTTGCAGCGGAAGCGGCTGTTGTCAGGGGGCGGCTTTTCGTCAGGCTGATGTAGCCGATCAGGCAGCACTCACGCTGCATACTCTGCGGGCACGGAGGGCGCATGCCATGGCGGAATTCGTTTCGTACCGGGATGTTGAGGACTGGGTGAGTGAGAACGGGATCGACAAGCTGCGTGAGATGGTCGGCGTGCCCGTTCTTGGCGGTGCCAGCCTCGTGCTTGGCAAGTTATGGCTCGAAGAGCACGATCGCGAGGCCGCCGAGGCCGAGCGGGTGGCCCGGTCGGCGCGCTGGTCGCGATGGGCGGTGCTCGCTGCGATCCTTGTGGTGCTGCCCATCGTGCTCGGGTGGCTGAATGACGCGCTCAATGCCGTCAAAGCTGCGATTCCGCACCCATGAGATGGTTAGCCAGAGAAGAGATTCGTTACTGACGCACTGACAAAAGCCCTTCTGTCGGTCTTGGCAGTGCCTCGGGAGGTGCGCGTTGATCTTTCAACCGGCGGTTCTCACCAGGTACCGCTCAACGGCGGCTTCCAGCCTGAAGCGGAAGTCGGCTCCATAGCGGTTGCGGCCGGTCGAGCTGTTTGCCACGAAGGTTCAGCCTCGGCCACAAGCCGACCGTCGCGATTGACCGCTGTTCGCCTTCCAGTCGCGACCGCCGGTCAGCGTTCCGCGGCGAAGCAGCCCGTCCATCCCCTATCTGCCACTCGCGTTCCACAGAAGTGTGGATGGCGATCGCCGCGAGGCGCGCCTAGCATCGCTGCCTTGTCGAACCTCTGGGAGAGATCGCATGGTGCGCATGGCCTTGGCGGTTCTCGCTGCGCTTTCGGCGCCACACATGGCGGAAGCCGGCGCGACTAGAAACCTCCCCTCGACTGCCGACTCCCGCTACACCGCATTGGGGAATCAGGCCCGATTCGATGGCGTTGGCGCGCTAGTGAGCCTGACGGAGCAGACCGTTTTCGGCACGGCGCTGGCTGGACCAATCTCTCCAACCTTCTGCTCCGGCACACTGATCTCTCCAAGCGCGCTCTTGACGGCGGCGCATTGTGTCACCGACCTAGTTGGCGGCGTGACGAAGGTCAGGGACCTGGCGCCGATGGCTGTAGGCTTCGGCGGCAACTTCGACAACTACTTCGCGCCCTCGGTTGTGGTTGGCGGGACGTCCAGCGCCCCTCGGCGCGTGTATGACGTTCTGAACGCCTTCGTCTATCCGGGCTATCTTGCCAGCAGCGGGCAGGCAGGGGACGTGGGCTATGGGCCAGATCTTGCCGTCCTCCGAATTGGCGACCCGCTGCTGCGTTCTGCTGTAGAGAGCACGATTGCCCCCATCGCGATGTACCGCGGCAATTCCGAGCTGCTGCAGGATCCGCCAATCATGATCGTTTCCGGGTTCGGCCTTGGTGGTAGGGAGGGTAGTGCAACCTACACGCCAACCGGAATTAAGAGGGCTGGCCTGAACCTCATCGACTCTTACAGCTTTGAGAACGGTCGCGGGGTCTTCAAGTACTCGTGGGGTGGCTATAGCTACCGCGGTGTTCCGTTGCCGAGCAATTTCCCGGAGTACATTGCGAGCAGCGGCGATAGCGGCGGTGGCAACTTCATGGTGATCGGGGGTAGCACGCAACTGGTTGCGGTGAATGCAACTTCATCCGCCGTGCCAGGCAACGGGACGGTAGGGCCCGGTCACAGAGCAACCTCAACCCGCACCTCCGGGTACATGAGCTGGATCGACTCGGTGCTCGCTCACATCGAAGGCTTGCCGATCATGCCTGCTCCAGGCGCCACGCCGACGAGCCCCCTCATGCCCAACGCCACGGTAGCAGTGACAAGGCCCCCGGGAACTGTCGGGTTCACGTTCACGATTAACGCCGGGCAGGTCATCTACATCGACCCGGAAGCAGCCACCGGATTCGAGTATGAGGCCCTAAACGGGCAATTCATCACCGCTATCACGCTGCCCGCAGGCTTTGGAGACGAACTCTATCGGGTGGAGTACTACGACGCCGTTAGCCAATCGTTCATTGATGTGGCCGTTCCCGTTGTCGCGGCAGAGCAGTTCTTGCTACCGGCGGCCAGCAGCCGCGTTCGCGTGCACGACATCGAGGGGCTCGGCGAACATTTCACCACCGGCTTGGCATTTGCCTCGTCCGGAACGACCACCGTGCTGCAGATCCCGCTCGTCCCGGTTCCCGAGCTACCGACAGCTTGGTTGCTTCTGGTCGGTGGCGCGGTTGCCGTGGCGGCAGCCAGACGCTTGGGTCACAAGCGGTTAGCAAGCGCATTACCTGATTTCGCGCATCACCGCTCGGAGCGCGACGACCGAAGTGTGCCTACGCCGAAACACCAGCTGACCCCCTTGGGGATTTCCAGCCTGACCGGTGGGCGATTGAGCTGACGCAGAGGCAGTAGAGGCTCTTCCTCAAACTCAGAATGAGCTAGCGGTGGGTTTGTCGGACGCCGCCTTCAGCTCTGGTGACGCGCATCAGGCTCAAGCTGCATTGCCTATCGATCGACCGGGAAGCGCGAGACAGGGTGTCGCGTGAAGCCGGTCTGCGCCCCCACCGATCCCTCACGCACGGGCCTGCAATGGCGATAGTGTTCGTATCTGCGGTCCCAAACGCGATCAACGACGCTCGGGGCGCGGTGCTCCTGCAGGACTCGCGCTTTCCTGTTGCGAGGTCAACTTGAAACCTGTGGGAGCGTCCGACGGGAGGGGCGAACTTGCCGGAGTGGATCCGGCTGACGCGAAGGATGAGGTTCAGTTGGTCCTGACCCCAGACCTCGAGGCTCGATTCATCGAGCAGGAGCATCGCATCGTTCGAGTAGTGCAGAACTACTTCGACAGAAAGCGATGGCCCGTTGACGACCCCAGACGCGTGGCCGCTCGCAACGCCGTTATCTGGCGTGTCCTGACACCCGGCACGGCGATGGTCGCGACGGGTGGCTTCGTTGCCATCGCGACTCTTGTGGTGCTGATATGGCAGACCCGGCTCATTGGCGAGCAGAACGAGTTTTTCCGTGATCAGAACCAGAAGCTTCAGGTGCAGATCGACCAGCAGGCAGACCAGGACGCATCTCGACGACGAACGGAGATTTTCGGCGTCCTGTACGAGACACAGCCTGGACCGGAAGGAGTCTTGCTCCCCAAAGCAAATCCTCGCACTCGAGGAGAAGCGGTTCTGGAGTTTGTGCAGTTGGAGCGAGCAAGGCTCAAGAAGCTCGGGTCGCAAACCAAGACACCCGTCTATCAAAGCGAGCTCAGTCTGAGTCAGGCGCGGCTCGATGGACTAAATCTGGATCGAGCCGATCTGCAAAGGCTTGTGCTCGTCGGGAGCTTTCTGCAGAACACGTCTTTCGCTGATACCAATCTTCAGTTCGCCGATCTGCGAGCGGCGCAGATAGAAAGCACGTCGTTCGCCCGCGCAAACTTGCAGCACTCCAATTTTGAAGGATCGGTCCTCTTGCAGGCGTCATTTGCACACAGTGATCTGCGCGAATCCAACTTGAGCAAGGTGAGCCTTCGAGGCTGTGAGTTCCTTGGAGCCGATCTGAGGGAAGCGCGTGTCACAGTGAGTGAACTCGACGAACGAACCAGCTTCCGCTATGCCAACATCGCCCGCGCAGACTTTGACTCCAAGGCCAAGGAACAGGCGCTGAAGCAAGGTGCCGTCGAGCTGGCCGACGACGCGAAGTGGGAGGCGTTCAAGCGCGAGAAGTTTCCGCGCAACTGACTTGCAGGCACGCATGCCCTGAAATGCTCGACGGCCGTTGCTCGTCGTGGGAGTCACGTTGTCCACCAGCCAATAGCCACTGGATAGCCACAGCGATGTAGACGCCGCCATAGGCGGCGTAGGCACGTCCGGCCGCGGTCGGGTGTAGCGACAGCAGCCAGGCAAAGAGCGCCGGGCTGACCGCGGCGTGGACGAGCAGACAGGCCGACTTGTCCTGCTTCAGCCACAGGTATCGTTGACCGCCTACAGCCTTGAGCAGGCAGTCCGTGATGCTCAGCCCCGATTGCCCGCGGTGCAGGCAATCGGGGCATTGCTCAGTTCACGATCCATGCCGATAGCGTCACCGGAAACACGGCATTGCTGTTCGCCCCCCACAGCTGAAGCCGAAGCTTGGTGGTTTTGACATCAACGCTCATCTGGTAGGTCCCGCCGATGGGATCCGTCTTTGGAATGTAGATCTGCTTGTCCATCACATTCGTCCAACTCACTCCGCCATCTGGCGAAGTTTGCAGCCTCACGGTGTAGGAGTCCTGCGGGGTGGAGCCGCCGGTCTTCACATAGACGGTGTACGTCTTGTCTGCAGACGAAATAGGCGCGACCGGTGAAACGCCGGTGGTGTAGGCCACCTGGCCATTCCATACCTGCGTGGAGGTGATCTGGGCCGAGCAGACAGACGCGAATGCGAATGCCGTGATTGCAAGCAGTCTCTTGATGACTTTCATAGTGTTCCTCTCTGAGGCCTTGATGGTTGGTCTGTTGTGACGGTTGTAATGACTATCTAGTTCGTTTTCTGCCCTCAATGCTGGTCGGCTTCATGCTGCCATTCTGCAAACGCCGATCTGATCTCCTGGCTGGTAGGAGGGCAAGCTTCTTCCTATGGGGAGGGGACGAGATGGCCGTCACTTTGTCGCCCGTCTCCGGGTCGGGTGAACACCAGTGCGAACTCTCCGCCCCTGTGCTGATACTCGGCGGCGCCGTTCAATCTTGAGCGACGCTTAGCAGACCAGCATTGCATGCAACTGGACGCCTACACGCCGCTCGTTCAGCGCATAGCTATCCGGATTCACTCACGCACAGGTGACAGTGAATTTGATCTGGCTGACCTTATGCAGTGCGGCATGGTCGGCTTGCTGGAGGCAGCCCATAGGTACATCCCGACGCGCGGTGCTCTGTTCGAAACTTACGCGGAATACCGGATCAACGGCGCGATCCTTAGTGGCCTTCCGACCTATAGCGAACGCCAGCGGCAGTTGGCCGTTCGTCGCGAACAGGCGCGCGAGCAGACCAGTTCGTTGTCGCATCGAAAGGTCGCGCAAGAAAACGCTGCCCTGGATTGCTTGAGTGATCTGCAACAGGGACTGGCTTTCGTCTTTGCGCCGCATGAGGATTGCCAGACAGAACAGAGGCCAGCTGCGCCCGACGATGCATACGTCCGTGTCGAGTTGGAACAGCTTCGCAGGCGGGTTGCAAAACTCACGGAGTACCTGCCGGCGGGCGAGCGACGGGTCATCGTCCAACACTATTTTCAGCAGTCGCCGTTCGAAGAAATCGCACGAGACCTGGCGCTGACGAAGGGGCGCGTATCGCAACTGCACCATGCAGGCTTGCGGCGACTGCGAGAGCACCTTCGGGGCCTCAAGGCCGCTGACCTTCTGTAGTGCTACGCGTAGCGAACGGCGAGGGTCGGCGCTCCAGTGCGAACCTAGATGAACCGGACGTGGCGTCCTTCGAAGCACTCAAAGATGTCGCGCCAAGAGTCCGCGTCAAGTTCATCGACATCGACCGCGTGTAAGAACTGAACCTTCCTGAACTCGTCGCGCATGGCCTCGGGCCACGGTTCGTGATGGGTGCGGTCGGCGGTGCGGCGCTCGGCGAGGTGCATGGCGTTCTCCGTGGGGCTTTCTGGATTTGGTGGCTGCTGGCTCATGGCGTCGCAGTGTCCGAATCCTTGCTCGCAGTGGATATCACCCTCAAGGAGGAGGCCGACGGGCCGCCTCCCCCAAAAGGGGGAGAACCCCGCCAGCAAATCCCCACTCAGGGCGATGGCCTGTGGTGGGGGCGGCCGAGAAACTGGCGGTCATCGAAAGCACCCACCAAGGAGCCGCCATGCAAGTCGTCACCAATGCCGCCCACCGTGCCATCCAGTTCCCCGGCCTGTTCTCGCGCTCCACGGACAAGATCCAGCCGATTCAGCGCAACGTACAGCGCACCTACGCCAACGAAGTCCGCGACAGAATCCTGCGCCAGACCCGTCAGATGAGCGGCACGCAGTCGCACAACCGGCGCGTCCAATTCCTGTCGGGCGTCGATGTGCGAGAGATCAGCATGGAGGAATGGGTCAATGCCAACGAGACGTTCAAGCCGGTCTGGCTGGGCTGACGTCCCGCGGCGTCAGGTCGAACGTGTCGGCGCGCTCCGGTGCCCCCCCGATCTTGAGGCCGCGAATGGGTTCTCGTCTGGGTATCCTCTCGGATTGAGATTTCAGGGAGGAAAAAGAATGAAGCTCGGTAGTTCCGTAAGCTTGGCAACCGCGCCGCGCGGGTGGTTCATGGCGTCTGTTATGGCTCTCGCGGCCCTCGCGCCTCTGTCTGGAGCCAACGCCCAATCCGTTTCTGGACAGGGTACATGGGAAACCACGCTGTTGCCTCGTGATTTGGACGGGAACATCGCAAACGGCCCGGAGGCTTTTTACGACACGGATCTCGACATCACTTGGCTCCGCCTGGTCACACCGCAGTACTGGTTTGACTTCAGCGTCGCTCAGTCGGTGGCTGCGTTTCCCCGGTTCGGGTTGAGTGGCTGGCGATTGCCGAAAACGACAGACACCGGCGCACCCGGCTGCGACGTATTTTCGTACAGCGGGGGAACGGATTGCGGTTACGGTGTCGATCCGAGCACCAGCGAGATGGCTCATCTCTTCTTCGTGAGCCTAGGCAACATCGGGGCTATGCCGCCGGGGCCAGGACAAATTTATACGATGCCTGAGAACGCTGGACTGACGAACACCGGCAATTTCCAGGGTCTGGCGGGGGGCAACTATTGGTCAGGTACGTTGGACAGCAACTATTGGTACTCAGCTTGGTCGTTCAATACCTACTATGGCTCTCAAGGGCCGGACTACATGTCCTCTGCCAAGTCTGCAATGTTCGTGCGTGATGGCGATGTCGCCGCCGTGCCTGAGCCGGCCTCCTTCGCGTTGTTTTGCGTCGGACTGGGATTAGTCGGCGCAGCAGCTCGCCGCCGAAGCTGACGACAATCGCACGCCACCTCGGCAGCGAGGCTGAGTTGGTTATCGCTCATCCGTTGACGTTAAGCCCAATAGAGGTCAAGACAGGCAGCCATCCGCCCAGTCCCCCAACTGCGCCGCCGTCATCGCCCCACTCTGCCTCGCCACCTCCCGCCCGCGGACGAACAGCACCGTCGTCGGAATACTCCGAATCTGCAGGCTGGCGCTGGTGCGCTTTGCCGCATCGCTGTCCACCTTGACGAAGCGGATGTCCGGCCGCGCGGCGGCGAGTTGTTCGAAGTGCGGTGCATACGAGCGGCAGGGGCCGCACCAGGCAGCCCAGAAGTCCACCAGCACCGGCGCCTCCGTGCCCTGCAGATAGGGACCGAGGTCGGCATCGCCGAGTGCCACGGGCTTGCGTGGCGCCACCGGCCCGCCGCACTTGCCGCAGGTGGGGTCTTCGGCGATGCGTTCATCCGGCACGCGGTTGCGGGTGCCGCATTGGGGGCAGGCGAGGATCATGGTGTCGAATTTAGTCCAAGGGTTCTGGGGCAGCGCCGTGCGCTGAGCCGCATGCGGGCGTAGGCCTCGCCTGACAGGGGTGCTCAGTCGGCCAGGTTCTCGATCTGCCGGCGCACCTGCTTCAACACCTCATTGGCCAGGGCTTCGTCGGTCTTGGCGACGCCGCGCGAGATGGCCATGGCGCCGATGAGGGCGGCCACGGCCATGGTGGCCTTGGCAGGGTCCTTGCCCTGCGGGTCGAGCACGGCCTGCAGGCCGTCGCGCAACTCCACGAAGCCGGCCGTGTAGCTCTGGCTGACGGCCTCGCTCTGACGGCCGGTGTCGCAGGCGGACGTGACCACCGGGCAGCCGGCCGCCTGGTCGTCGCGCACGCGGCGGCTCAGGTATTGGTCGAGGTAGGTGGCCAGCGTCGGCGCCTTGCCGCTGCCGGCCTTGGTCGTCCAGTCGTAACCCTTGCGGAAGCTGTGGGCAAAGGCCTGGGCGGCGAGGTCCTGCTTGTCGGTGAAGTGCTTGTAGAGCGCGCCGTGCGTGAGGCCGGCGGCCTTGCAGATGTCGGCCACGCCGACGCCGTCGATGCCGTGCTGCTTGAACAGCCTGGCCGCCGCGTCCAACAGCGCCTGGCGGTTCAGTTCCGACTGTTCCTTGGTGACCTTCATCTCGTGGCTCCCGCAAAGACTTGGGCAGGGCAGGGTGATTGCATGGTTTTGATTATGACTGATACCATTGTGTTTTGAAATCAATCGCAATCAAAAGCAGAGGTGAACGATGTTGGCTTCCCGTCTTGCCCAGTCGCTGCAGCGGCGCGGCATCCACTACGCCTGGGTGGTGGCCGCGCTGACCTTCCTGGCCATGCTGATCACGTCGGCGGCGCTGGGCCTGCCGGGGGCGCTGCTGCAGCCGCTGACGAAGGAGTTCGGCTGGAGCACGGCCGAGCTGTCGTCGGTGTTCGCGACGCGCTTTGCGCTGTTCGGCCTGCTGGGCCCGTTCGCCGCCGTGGTGCTGATGCGCTATGGCGTGCGCCATGTGGTGGCGCTGGCGGCGGGCATCATCGGCGGCACGCTGTTGCTGGGCGTCTTCATGCAGAACCTGGCCCAGGCCTTCGTGCTGTGGGGCGTGGTGCTGGGCCTGGGCACCGGCATGACGGCCATGGTGCTGGGCGCCATCGTCGTGAACCGCTGGTTCGTGCAGCGCAAGGGCCTGGTCATGGGCCTGCTGGCGGGCAGCAGCGCCACGGGGCAGCTCGTCTTCCTGCCGCTGGCCACCTGGCTGATCGAGAACCATGGCTGGCGCTCTGCGCTCTATCCCGTCGTTGCGGCCACCGCGGTGCTGGCGGTGCTGGTGCTGCTGTTCGTGCGCAACTCGCCGACCGACCTGGGCCTGCTCGCCTACGGCGCCACGGAGGCCGAGACGGCGGCCGCCAACAACGCGCCCAAGCCCACCTGGAAGCTGCCGTTTGAAACGCTGGCGAGTGCCTCGCGCGTGCCGGCCTTCTGGATCCTGGCCGGCAGCTTCTTCATCTGCGGCCTGAGCACCAACGGCCTGGTGCAGACCCACTTCATCTCGCTGTGCGGCGACCGTGGCCTGGGCCCGGTGCCGGCGGCGTCGGTGCTGGCGATGATGGGCGTCTTCGACCTCATCGGCACGACGCTGTCGGGCTGGCTGTCGGACCGCTTCGACAACCGCAAGCTGCTGTTCTGGTACTACGGCCTGCGCGGCCTGTCGCTGTTCTGGCTGCCGTACTCGGACTTCACGGTGGCCGGCCTGTCGATCTTCGCCATGTTCTACGGGCTGGACTGGATCGCCACCGTGCCGCCCACCGTCAAGCTGGCCGGGCAGGTCTTCGGCCCGGCGCGCGCCGGCCTGGTGTTCGGCTGGGTGTTCGCCTTCCACCAGCTGGGTGCGGCGGCTGCGGCGGTGGGCGCGGGCTTCTCGCGCTCGGTGCTGCTGTCGTATTCGCCCGCGCTGTTCGTGGCGGGCGCGGCCTGCCTCATCGCGGCCGTGGCGGTGATGGGGGTGCGCTCATCCGCCGCCAGGGTGGCGACGGTGCCGGCGAACTGAAGACTCCGCCGGGCGGGCAACGGCCAGGCGTTTCAGTCGCCCCTGCGCCGGCGCTGGAACCACGCGGCCAGGCCGTACACCGCCAGGCCGACGGCCAGCGCCGGCACCAGGGTCACGACCAGATTGCCATCCGGCGTGGCCCAGGACACCGCACCCGCCGTGACGAAGGCCGCGACCAGGCCGGCCACGGCGGGCAAGCCGGGCCGTGGGCGGGCTTGCTGATGGGCGGGCTTCATGGCGTGGTCATCCGGTTCAAAGATCCAATCGCCCGCGGCGGCGTAGACCGCGCCATCGTCGTCCTGAACCTTGGCCCTGAGCGCAGCAGCGATCCGCAGCATCTTGCCGTACAGCGCGGTGTCAGGCCATTTGCTGCTGATGTTGCCCGACGACCAATCCAGCCAGGGCTCGGCGTATGTCGATGGGCCGGTCCACACGACAAAGCCGGGGCCGTTCTCCGGCCGCAACTCCAACTCGGGGTCGCTCTCGACATAGGCAAGCCATTCGTGGATAGCGATCTCTGACTGCGCGTTTTCAGCCCAGAACTCCGCTCGCGTGATGTGCAGTTCCACGCCCATCAGTGCCCTTCAAGTTGACCTTCGGCGGACACACCAGACACCGGCTTCTCCAACACGGATGTGCTCCCTACTGCGGCTTGCGCCGGCGCCAGAGCTTGCGGGCCATCCACAAGCCCAGCCCGAGGATGATGGACCACGGCAGCAGATAGGCGACGCCCGTGATGGCCGAGGAAATGCCCTGGGACAGGCTGCCACCGAAGTCCGAGGCGGCCAGCGAGATCGGTTCCCAGAACGACGAGTTGCGGCCGGTGCGGATGCTGATGTTGAGGATCTCGGTCTCCACCCGCAGCGTCAGGCTGGCCTGCTTGCCGTTGATCCTCTCGAGCTCGCTCTGCACTTCCGCCAGCTCATGGGTCAGCTTGATCAGGGCCGCGGCGTCGTTGCCCGGGCGCTTGCGCAAGGCCTCGAGCTCCGAGCGATAGCTGGTCAGCATGGCCAGCTTGCGCTCGCCGTCTTCGATGGGCCCGGCCAGGTCTTCGGCGTGGGTGGACTGCTCGGTCACGTCCGCCTGCTTGCTGAGCGCCGCGATCAGCTGCTGGATGCCCTGGGGCCTGGCCCTGAAGCGCAGGGATGCCGACGCGGATCGGCCGGTGCTGATGTTCGATTCCAGCACCGTGCATTGCTCGGCCGAGGCCTGCTGGCAGGCGGCCAGCGCCGCCGCGTGAACTTCCGCGACCTTGTCTGCCTGGGTGTCGAGCTGGATCGAGTGCACATAGGCCAGCGTGCGACGCGGACTGTCGGCCGCCTTGCCGCGCTCGGGCGCCGCCGCCTTGGACATGCCCTGTAGCGGTCCGGATTCGCTCTTGTTGGAGCAACCAGTGATGGCGACGAGCAGCAGGCAGGCGATCAGCAGACGATGCATCGGGAAGTGGGGCCGTTGGCAGCCGGGGGGTCTGGATAGGGGCCATGTTAGGAGGCCTTTGCACCGCCAAGGCGGCGAGCCGGTCAGCGAGCCGGGGCGGGCTCCTGATCTCGATGGCTGGCGTGGCTGCGGTTATCAAGATCCCGCTCGGGCAGGATGGTGACGGTGTAGCGCCTGGCATTGAGCAGGCGCAGGACGCCGCGGCCTGCCCGGTCCGCGAGGCGCGCGCTGGCGTAAGGTCCCAGCCGCTTGGCGGGATAAAGGCCCTGGGCATCGACGATCTCGATCCAGTGCCTGTCGTCGTTGATGTCTGCCATTGCATGGACCTCCATGAGCTGCCGGGCCCGCAGTGTGCAGAGCGGCGGTGAGGCCCCTATGAGGTCTGTGTGAAGTGCGGCCGTGGGCCGCGCCGGTGCGCGGGCCTGGATCAGGCCGGCCAGGCCTGGCGTGCCACCACCAGGCGCAGGCCCGGGTCGCCATGCCGGGCCGTCAGCGTCCAGCCATGGGCCTGGGCGATCTCCTGGCAGATGGCCAGGCCCAGTCCGGCGCCGACGTCGCGGCGGTGGGCGCCGCGCCAGAAGCGCGTGAACAGCTGGGGCAGCTGGTCGGGCGTGACACCGGGGCCGAAGTCGCGCACCGACAGCGTGGCGGCGTCCACGTCGATGACGATGGCCGTGCCGGCCGGCGCGTGCTGCACGGCGTTCTCCAGCAGGTTCTTGAGCAGGGTGAAGAGGGCGCCGCGATCGGCGTTCCAGGTCACGGGGGCGGGTGGGCCGGCCAGCTCGATGCCCACCTGTGCGGCGCGCGCCATGCGGGCCAGGTAGTCGGCGGCCTCGCGCGCGACGTCGAGCACGTCGACCGGCGCAAAGCCGTAGTTGTGCGCCTCGCTGGCCTCGGCCAGCAGCAGCAGCTGCTGCACCTGGCGCGTCATGTGGGCCACGTCGCGCAGCAGCGAGTCGCGCTCGTCGCCGGGCGCGGTCAGCTCGATCTGCGCGCGGATCAGGGCCAGCGGCGTCTTCAGCTCGTGGGCCGCCGTGGCGAGGAATTCCTGCTGCACGCGGTAGCCGTGCTCCACCCGTTCCAGCACGCGGTTGAAGCTCTCCACCAGCGGCGCGATCTCGGTCGGGGCGCGCTCGCTCTGCAACCTGGCGTGCAGGGAGCGTGGCGAGATCGCGGCCGCCGCGGCCGACAGCTCCTGCAAGGGCTTTTGCACATGGCGCATCGTGATGAAGGCGCAGACGCCGAACACGAACAGCAGCACCGCGCTGAACAGGCCGATGCCTATGCCCATGAAGGGCAGGGCGAACTCCAGCCGGATCAACTCGGCCAGCCTCGCGCTGTTGGCCATCTGGAAATACCACTTTTGACCGCCGTGTTCCAGGACGGCGGTGGCGCCTTGGAACGGGATGCCTGCCCGCTTGAAATCAATGCGTCCTGGCTTTGGCGGCCCCGCCTGCCCGCCGCTCGGCGGCCAGAAGGCATCGCCCGCCTGCGATTGCAGGACGACCCGTCCCGAGCTGTCGAGGACGCGATACGCCACCTCTTCCTTCATGGTCTCGAAGACCCAGGCATGCTCCTCGTCAAAGCCGACGGGCTTTCCTGACGCGTCGAACCTCATGTGTTCGCCCAGGCCTTCGGCGTTCTCGTTGACGTCTTCCTCCACCAGGATGGGGCTGTTGAAGGTCAGCAGGCCCTTGACGGTCAGCACGATGATCAGCAGGCTCAGGACCACGCCCGCGATGTAGGCGAGGATGACCTTGAAGCTGAGGCTATTCGTCCACGCCCGATTCACGAAGCGCATATCCCAGATTCCTCACGTTGACGATGCGCTGGCGCGATCCGATGGCCTGCAGCTTGCGGCGCAGGCGGTGCAGGGCGACGTCGAGCGCATTGGGCGTCACGGCCTCGTCCAGCCCCCAGCCGGCGGCTTCGAGCGCGCCGCGCCGCACCGTCTCGCCGGCCTTCTCCACCAGCGCCAGCATGATCTGCATCTCGGCCGCCGCGAGCGTGACGCCTTCTTCGCCGCAGCAAAGCGTGCCGGCATCGGGGCGCAGACTCAGGTCGCCGAGCTGCGGCGCCAGCGTGCGGCTCTGCGCGGGCCGGCGCAGCAGGGCGCGCACGCGCGCCACCATCTCGTCCATCGCGAAAGGCTTGGCGAGATAGTCGTCGGCGCCGGCCTCCAGCCCTTCCACGCGGTCGTGCAGCGCATCGCGGGCCGTCAGCACCAGGCAGGGCGTGCCGAGGCCGGCATCGCGCACGCGCTTCAGCAGGTCCAGCCCGTCGCCACCGGGCAGGCCGCGGTCCAGCACCAGGGCCCGGTAGGGGATCTGCTGCAGGGCCGCCCAGGCGGCGCTCACCCGGTCGACGACGTCGACGGCGATGCCGGCATTCGCCAGCCCCTTGCTGATCAGCTGCGCCAGCCGCTCATGATCCTCGACCAGCAGGATGCGATTCATCAGAAGCGGTAGAGATAGCCCAGCAGCACGCGGTTCTCCGTCGAGCGGTCGACCAGCGGACTGTTCTTGATCTCCTTGGCCAGGCGGGTGACGCCGACGTCGAGGAACATGGAGTGATGGCGGTCGAATAGATAGGCGCCGCGCAGGCCCAGCTCGGCGTTGACGCCGGCTTTGCCGGTGTAGGCCGCGCGGCTTGCGGTGACCTCGTGGCTGCGGACGCCGAAATAGTAGTCGACGTATTTCTTGTCCAGCCACGCGGCGCCCAGGCGCGGCGTCAGCATCATCTGCTGGCCGATGCGGAAGTTCTTCTCCAGGGTCAGGCCGAGGCGCTTGCCCTTGCTGTGGCCGGAGGCGTCGGCCGACCATTCCGCGCTCAGGTGGGCGACGTCGTTGCGCCAGGTGGCCTTGGCGCCGGCCCAGAAGCCGCCCTTGCGCTCGTCCATGCCATTCAGGATGGGGGCGTCGCCGGCCTCGTAGCCGCTCATGTCGAAGCGGCCGATCAGACGGAAGTCGATGGATTGCCGCTCGTTGATCCCCAGGCGCGGCAGCTTGACCTCGGCGCCCAGTCCGCTGAACTTGAACCAGCTGTTCTCATAGCTCAGCATGGGCAGCACGCGGGTCTCACGGTCCATGCCGGTGTAGGGCTCTTGCTTGGACATGGCCGCGATACCCAGGCCCCAGGACGAGGCCTCGCCGTCCTTGCCGCCCTGGTCGCCAGGAGCTGCGGCCGCAGCCAGTGGCGCCATCGTTGCGCAGGCCAGGGCCAGGAGTTGAGAGGAGATGAGGTACAGCTGGCGCATGAGCGTTCCCGGGAGGGCAGGTTGAAAGGGCGCCCATCGTCGGTGTCGCCGCCTTACCGCTGACTTACCGGGCGTCTGGGGTGAAGGTCATGGCGCGGTAAGTGCCAGGAAAGTCGGGCGGCCGAACAGTCGCTGCCATGAGATTCACACACCCTTTGCGCATGGCCTGGGCCGTGGCCGGCCGGCTTCGCGCCGCGAGCGCCGCCCAGGAATCGCTGCGCGGCCCCGTTCACTGCACCGAGGACATGTCATGCAAGCCTCCACCAAACGCCTTCTGTCCACCTTCTTCATCGCCGTTGCCGGCGCCGCCGTCTCGCTCGCCGGCGCCGCGCATGCACCGCCGCCGGAGCAGCGCGCTGCCGTGACCTGCGGCCTGCTGGCCCATATCGCCCTCGCGCCGCGGTAAGTGTTGGGCAAGTCGTCCCCGGCCACGATGACCGGGCCATCCGAATGAAGCGAGGTCTCGCATGCCGTCTTTCAAAACTTTCCTGTCCAGCCTGCTGCTGGTTGCCACCGCGCTGCTGTCGGGTTGCGCGACGACGCAGAACCCCGATCCGCTGGAGTCGGTCAACCGCAAGACCTTTGCCTTCAACGAGGGCCTGGACAAGGCGGTGCTGAAGCCGGCGGCCACGGCCTACCAGGCGGTGCTGCCCCAGCCGGTGCGCCAGGGTGTGGGCAACTTCTTCGCCAACCTCGGCGATCCGTGGTCGGGCGTCAACCTGCTGCTGCAGGGGCGGGTGAAGGAAGGCCTGTCCGACTTCGCGCGCTTTGGCACCAACACGACGGTGGGGCTGCTGGGCGTGCTGGATGTAGCAGCCGGCTGGGGCATGCCGCGTCACGGCGAGGCTTTCAGCGACACGCTGGGCGCCTGGGGCGTGGGCGGTGGTGCCTATCTGGTGCTGCCGCTGCTCGGGCCCTCGGATGTGCGCGGCGCGGTGGCGTTGCCGGTCAACAGCCTGGCCAGCGCGACGGGCCAAGTCAGCGACGTGGGCGTGCGCAACACCCTCACGGCGATCAGCATGGTGGACAAGCGCGCCGGCCTGCTGGATGTGACCCGCATCATCGACGAGGCGGCGCTGGACAAATACCTGTTCGTGCGCGACGGCTGGCTGCAGCGGCGTGCCCAGCGCGACAGCGACAGGGCGGGCGCGAAGACAGCGGCCCAGAAGGCCGAGGCCCGCTAGCGGCGCGGCGCTACTTGACGATCAGCACCGGTGTCTGGATGTGGGTCAGCACCTTCTGCGCCTCGCTGCCCATCAGCAGGGCGGCGAAGCCCTTGCGGCCGTGCGAGGCCATGACGATGAGATCGACGTTCTCGGCATTGGCATGGTCGACGATGGCCTCCCAGGCGTGCAGGGCCTCGGCGGTATGGGCCCGGCAGGACAGGCCCTGCGCGGCGGCCGAAGCGCTGACGGCCTCGACGCGCTGGGTGGCGACGCGCTGCTGGGCCTCGATGAACTCCTGCGGCGGCACGGGCTGGATCTCGGAGACCGCGCTGTAGGGGAAAGGCTCCATGACGCTGAGCGTCAGCAGCTGGGCGCCGTGCACCTTGGCGAGCTGGATGGCGGTGTCCACCGCATGGGCGGTGATGTCGGAGCCGTCAGTGGGGACGAGGATGCGCTTGAACATTCGGTCCTCCAGTCGTTGCGGAGAACCACAGTGTGGCCCAACGAGGGCCGCAATGCTTGTCGGAGATCAAGCCTTTGTGCGTCAGCCCTTGGCGATGGGGCGGGCGGGGTCGGACGACCATTCGCTCCAGGAGCCGGGGTAGAGCAGGCTGTCGCCCAGGCCGGCATGGGCCATGGCGAGCAGGTTGTGGCAGGCGGTGACGCCGGAGCCGCATTGCTGGACGATGGCGCCGGCGCCATGTGGCGCGATCAGCGGCGCGAACTCGGCGCGCAGCTGGGCGGCGGGCTTGAAGCGGCCGTCGGCGCCGAGGTTGTCCTTGAAGAAGCGGTTGCTGGCGCCGGGGATGTGGCCGGCGGCCTTGTCCAGGGGCTCGACCTCGCCGCGGAAGCGCTCGGCGGCGCGGGCGTCGATGAGGCGGACGCTGCCAAGCTTCTTCAGCAGCGTCGCCGCGTCGATCTGGCCGACGAGGGGCTGGCCAGGCTGCCAGTCGGTGGGCACGGCCGTCGGGACTTCAGCCGTCATGTCGCCATCCCAGGCGCCGTCCAGAACGGCGACCTCGGCGTGGCCCAGCCAGCGCAGCATCCACCACAGATGGGCGCCGTAGGGGCCGCCCTGGCGGTCGTAGGCGACGACCTGTCGGCCGTTGGCCAGGCCCAGGCGGCGCATCAATGCGGCGAAGGCTTCGCGCTCGGGCAGGGGATGGCGGCCACGAAAGGCGCCGTCCGGGCCGGTCTTGTCGCCGCAGAGGTCGCGGTCCAGGTGCAGGTAGAAGGCGCCCGGGACGTGGCCGGCCGTGTAGGCGCGCTCGCCGGCGTCGGTGTCGGCGAGGTCGAAGCTGCACTCGATGATGAGCGGGTTGGACAGCGCGCGCAGTTCGGCGGGGGTGATCAGCGTCGTGTGGGCCACGGTCAGGTCTCGTTGGGGTTGAACTGGCTGTCTTTTGGCGGCGGGGCGACCTTGGCGCGCAGCAGCGTGGCGGCGATGCCGGCGCCGATGATGAGCAGCATGCCGATGGCGGCATGCCAGGTCAGCACGTCCTTGAACAGCAGCATGCCGTAGATGAAGGAGAACACGATGCCCAGGTATTGCAGGCAGGCGTTCACCAGCGGCCGGCCGATGGAATAGGCGCGCGTCAGGCAGACCTGGGCGGTGGTGGCCAGCACGCCGACGGCCAGCAGCAGGCCGGCGCCCCACAGCGTGTGCGTCTGCAGGCCGCCTTCCGTGATGGCCGTGATGACGGCGCCGGCCACGAAGCCGCCGACGGAGAAGTAGAAGACGACGCGCAGCTCCGGTTCGCCGACGCGGCCCAGGGCCGTCACCTGCAGATAGGCCATCGCGGCGATCATGCCGGACAGCAGGCCGGACAGGCCGTGCCAGAGCTGCTGCTGGTCCAGCGTCGGGCGCAGGATGAGGGCCACGCCGACAAAGCCCAGCAGCACCGAGGCCATCAGCCGCCAGTCCAGCTTCTGCGCGCCCATCAGCACGGCGCCGCCGAGCAGGAAGAGGGCCATCCAGACCGAGGACATGTAGTTCAGCGTCATGGCCGTGGCCAGCGGCAGCTTGCCGATGGCGTAGAACCACAGGCACAGCGAGGTGACGCCGGAGATGCTGCGCCACAGATGCATGCCGGGCAGGCGGGTCTTGAGGCTGATGCCGGCGCGATGCGACAGCACGGCCATCATGATCAGGCCCACCAGGCCGCGGTACATGACGATCTCGCTGGCCGCGTAGAACTCGCTGGCCAGCTTGACGCAGACGCCCATGGTGGCGAACAGCAGCGTCGCCGCCACCATGAGCAGGGGAGCTGGCATCAGCCCACGTTGCCCATCTGCTGGCGGAACCATTCGTGGAAGTGCTGCATGCCGTCTTCCATCGGGCTTTGATACGGGCCGACCTCGTTGTCGCCGCGCATCATCAGGGCCCTGCGGCCGGCGTCCATGCGCTCGGCGATCTCGTCGTCCTCCACGCAGGTCTCCATGTAGGCGGCCTGGTGGGCCTCGACGAAGTCGCGCTCGAAGGCGGCGATCTCCTCGGGGTAGTAGAACTCGACGAGGTTGACGGTCTTCTGCGGCGACACCGGGTGCAGCGTCGACACCACCAGCACATGCGGATACCACTCCACCATGATGTGCGGGTAGTAGGTCAGCCAGATGGCGCCGGCCTCGGGCGGGCGGCCCTCGCGGAACTTCAGCAGCTCGTCGTGCCAGCGCTGGTAGACCGGCGAACCGGGCCGCTCCAGCTCCTTGTGCACGCCCACCGTCTGCACCGAGTGGTGCTTGCCGAACTCCCAGGCCAGGTCGTCGCAGCTGACGAAGGCGCCCAGGCCCGGGTGGAAGGGGCCGACGTGGTAGTCCTCGAGGTAGACCTCGATGAAGGTCTTCCAGTTGTAGTTGCACTCGTGGACCTGGACCTTGTCGAGCACATAGCCGGAGAAGTCCAGCTGGGCGCGGGGCCCGAGCTTGCTCAGCTCGGCGGCGACGTCATGGCCGTTGTCTTCGAACAGCAAACCGTTCCATTCCTGCAACTTGTAACGATTCAGGTTCAGGCAGGGATCGTGGTCGAAGTGGGGGGCGCCGATCAGCTCGCCCTGGTGTGAATATGTCCAGCGGTGCAGGGGGCAGACGATATTGGCCTGGGTGTTGCCGCGGCCGCGCAGCATGACGGCCTGGCGGTGCCGGCAGACGTTGGAGATCAGCTCGATGCCGGTGGCCGACCGCACGAGCGCCCGGCCTTCGCCTTCCTGGGGCAGGGAGTAGTGGTCGCCGATTTCAGGGACGGCCAGTGCATGGCCGACGTAGCGGGGCCCTCGCTGAAAGATGCTGGCCTGCTCGCGCTGGAACAGATCGGAATCGAAATAGGCGCTCACCGGGAGCTGGGTCTGGCTGCGTTGTAGCGCCGAGACGGGGAGGCTCAGGTCGGACATGATCCAGGCGGGTCTTTCAGGCGAGTAGAGGTGCTGCGTCCCTCCGGCGCATCTCGGTGTTGCCGAGTCGGCCAGGTTGCTTGTGTGGTGGAGATAGTGAGTCGCGCGGGCGCGCGCTCGGGCGAGAGGTCCGGGATTCTACCCATGCCGGGCGGTCCGCGGACGAAGGACAGGGCCTGGCTGTGCGGGAATGGCGAAACCCGCTGACTACAATCACCATTTCGCGTTTTGAAATGACAAAGACCTCTCCCCGCACCAAGGCCGCCGCGACCGACGGCGATGCCGATCTCAGCTACGAGCAGGCGCTCGACGAGCTGGAGCGACTGGTGGCGGCCATGGAGGGGCAGCAGCTGCCGCTGGACCAGCTCCTGCACAGCTACAAACGCGGCGCCGAGCTGCTGGCACTGTGCCGCGGCCGGCTGACGGCAGTCGAACAGCAGGTTAGGCTGCTGGATGGTGCCGAACTGAAGGCCTGGGAGGGCCCTGAATCTTGAATGCACAGGACTTTGACCGCTGGGTGCAGGCGTCGCTGAATGCCTTCGAAGCGGCTTTGGACGATCTCGTGCCCGCCACGGCCCCGGCCGGCCTGGGCGAGGCCATGCGCTATGCGGTGTTGGGCGGCGGCAAGCGGCTGCGCCCCTTGCTGGTGCTGGCCAGCTGCGCGGCCGTCGGCGGCGACAGCTTTGCCGCCATGCGCGCGGCCTGCGCGGTTGAACTCATCCATGCCTACTCGCTGGTCCACGACGACATGCCCTGCATGGACGACGACGTGATGCGCCGCGGCAAGCCCACGACCCACGTCGCCTTCGGCGAAGCCCAGGCCATGCTGGCCGGCGACGCCATGCAGGCCCTGGCCTTCGACGTGCTGACGCCCGATACCGGCATCGCCCCGGCCCTGCAGGCGCGGCTGTGCGCGCTGCTGGCCCGCTCCGCCGGCCACGACGGCATGGCCGGCGGCCAGGCCATCGACCTGGCCAGCATCGGCAAGGCCCTGGACGAGCGCACGCTGCGCGACATGCACCGTCGCAAGACGGGGGTGCTGCTGCAGGCCAGCGTCATGATGGGCGCGGCCTGCGGGCCGGCCTCGACACAGGCCACGCAGTCGCTGTCCGACTACGGCGCGGCCCTGGGCCTGGCCTTCCAGGTGGTCGACGACATCCTGGACGTGACCCAGGACTCCGAAGTGCTGGGCAAGACGGCCGGCAAGGACCAGGACGCCAACAAGCCCACCTATGTCAGCGTGCTCGGCCTGGATGCCGCGCGCGCCCTGGCTCAGCAACTGCGCTCGGAAGCCAAGGCGGCCCTGGCCGCCAGCGGCCTGGCCGATGTGAGCCACCTCAGCCTGCTGGCCGACTCCGTCGTCGAGCGGGACAACTGAAGAAGGACCGCCATGGAATACACGCTGCTGAAAGGCATCGACAGCCCTGCGGACCTGCGCCGGCTGCCGCGCACCGAGTTGCGCAAGCTGGCCGATGAAGTGCGCGCCTATGTGCTGGAGAGCGTCTCCAAGACCGGCGGCCATCTCGGCTCCAACCTCGGCACGGTCGAGCTGACCGTGGCCCTGCATTACGTCTTCAACACGCCGGACGACCGACTGGTGTGGGACGTGGGCCACCAGACCTATCCTCACAAGGTGCTGACTGGCCGCCGCGATCGCATGCCGGGCCTGCGCCAGCTGGGCGGCATCAGCGGCTTCCCGCGCCGCGACGAGAGCGAGTACGACACTTTCGGCACCGGCCACTCGTCCACCAGCATCTCCGCCGCGCACGGCATGGCCATGGCCTTCAAGCTCAAGGGCGAGAACCGCAAGGCCGTGGCCATCATCGGCGACGGCTCGATGACGGCGGGCATGGCCTTCGAGGCGCTGAACAACGCCGGCGTGGCCCATGGCGGCCTGATGGGCGACCTGCTCGTCATCCTGAACGACAACGACATGTCGATCAGCCCGCCAGTCGGCGCGCTGAACAAATACCTGGCCCGCCTGATGAGCGGCAGCTTCTACGCCGCGGCCCGCGAGGGCGCCAAGAGCGTGCTGAAGAACACGCCGCTCTACGAGTTCGCGCGCAAGTTCGAGGAGCACACCAAGGGCATGGTCGTGCCGGGCACCATCTTCGAGGAGTTCGGCTTCAACTATGTCGGCCCGATCGACGGCCATGACCTGGAGTCGCTGATCCCGACGCTGGAGAACCTGCGCGACAAGAAGGGGCCGCAGTTCCTGCACATCGTCACCAAGAAGGGCGCCGGCTACAAGCTGGCCGAGGCCGACCCGGTCAAGTACCACGCCGCCTCCGGCAAGTTCGACCCGGCCGTCGGCTTCGTCAAACCGGCCACGCCGCCCAAGACCACCTTCACCCAGGTGTTCGGCGACTGGCTCTGCGACATGGCCGAGGCCGACCCGCGCCTGGTGGGCATCACGCCTGCCATGCGCGAGGGCTCGGGCATGGTCGAGTTCCACAAGCGCTTCCCGCAGCGCTATCACGACGTCGGCATCGCCGAGCAGCACTCCGTCACCTTTGCCGCCGGCCTGGCCTGCGAGGGCATCAAGCCGGTCGTCGCCATCTATTCGACCTTCCTGCAGCGCGCCTACGACCAGATGGTCCACGACGTCGCCATCCAGAACCTGCCGGTGCTGTTCGCGCTGGACCGTGCCGGCCTTGTCGGTGCCGACGGCGCCACGCATGCCGGCAACTACGACATCGCCTACACGCGCTGCATTCCCAACATGGCCGTGCTGACGCCAGCCGACGAGGACGAATGCCGCCAGGCCCTGTACACCGGCTTCATGCACAACGGCCCGGTCACGGTGCGCTACCCGCGTGGCGCTGGCGTCGGCGTCGTGCCGGTCAAGGCGATGACGGCCCAGGCCTGGGGCAAGGGCGAGGTGCGCCGCAAGGGGCATCGCATCGCCATCCTCGCCTTCGGCACGCTGCTCCATCCGGCGCTGGAAGTGGCCGAACGCCTGGACGCGACCGTGGCCAATATGCGCTTCGTGAAGCCGCTGGACGCCGAACTGGTGGCCGAACTGGCACGCACGCATGACGCCCTCGTCACGCTGGAAGACGGCTGCATCATGGGCGGCGCCGGCAGCGCCGTCACCGAGGCATTGAATGCCGCTGGCATCGCCATTCCCGTGCTGCAACTGGGCCTGCCCGACGAGTTCGTTGAGCACGGCGATCCGGCCAAGCTGATGAGCCTGTGCGGCCTGGACGCGGCCGGCATCGAGGCCAGCATCGTCAAGCGCTTTGGGACCAAGCCGACCGTCGTGCGCGCCGCAGCGCGCTGAGCAAGTCGTCGACCAGCGGCTGCGCGGGTCGATGCAAAGGGATCAGCGCCGAGACCCGGTAGGGAATCGAGACGGTCAGCGGCCTCACGACGAGGTCTGATCCCGCGCAGGCCGCCGCCGTCAGCGGGTTGACGATGGCCACGCCCAGCCCCGCCCGCACCAGTTCGCACACCGCCACGGCGCTGTGCGTCTGCACGCGCAGGCGGCGCTGGATGCCGGCGGCTGTGAAGCGCGCATCGATCTCGCGCCGGTAGGGGTCGTCCTCGGCCAGGCTGATGAAATCCTGGCCCGCGAAATCCTTCAGCGCCAGTCGCTTGCGTGATGCGAGCACATGGCCTGCCGGCAGCACGGCGACCTCGTCCGCCTCCAGCACTGGCTCTACGCGCACGCCCGGCAGCGGCGTGGCCTGCTCGGCCAGGCCGAGGTCGAAGCGCTGCTCGCTGATCCAGGCGTCCAGCAGCGGTGGCTCGGCCGGCGTGATGGAGACGCGGGCGGACGGGCTTGCCAGCAGCAGTTGCCGCAGCGCACCGGGCAGCAGGGCGTGCGACAGGGCCGGCAGGCTGAGCAGGCTCAGCTCGGCGTCTTCGGAGCGGCCCAGGGCCTCGGCACGCTCGATGACGCGGGCCAGGCCCTGGAAGCTGCGCTCGACCTCGTCGAACAGCGCCCGTGCTCGCGCCGTGGCCTTGAGCCGGCCGCGCTCGCGTTCGAACAGGGCATAGCCCAGCAGCTGCTCCAGCCGCGCGAGGTCGCGGGAGAGCGTGGGCTGGGAGGTGTGCAGCAGGGCGGCGGCGCCGGTGACGCTGCCGGCCGTCATGACGGCGCGGAAGACCTCGATGTGGCGGTGCTGGATATCCATATCAGGACTGAATTGTCGCCGCACAAACTTCAATTTGATTGAATGGGTGCTCAAGCGCATGCTGCGAGCCATGACCAAGCCCCTGCCTACTGCCCTGACCCCCGCCCTCCTGCACACGCTGGCCGATGAGTACGGCACGCCGCTGTGGGTCTATGACGCCGCCACCATCCGCGAGCGCGCCGCCTCCCTCAAGCGCTTTGACGTCGTTCGCTTTGCGCAGAAGGCCTGTTCCAACATCCACATCCTGAAGCTGTTGCGCGAGGCCGGCGTCAAGGTCGATTCGGTGTCGCGCGGCGAGATCCTGCGCGCCCTGGCGGCAGGCTACGAAGCGGGTGGCGACGAGATCGTCTTCACCGCCGACCTGCTGGATCACGCCACGCTGGCCACCGTCGTCGAGCACCGCATCCCCGTCAATGCCGGCTCCATCGACATGCTGGATCAGCTCGGCGCCGCCTCCCCAGGCCACCCCGTCTGGTTGCGCATCAACCCCGGCTTCGGCCACGGCCACAGCCACAAGACCAACACCGGTGGCGAGCACAGCAAGCATGGCATCTGGCATGCCGACCTCGGCGCTGCGCTCGCGGCCATCCGCCGCCATGGGCTCAGGCTCGTCGGCCTGCACATGCATATCGGCTCGGGCGTGGACTATGAGCACCTGGCCCAGGTCGGCCAGGCCATGGTGGGCCTGGTGCGTGAGGCCGTCGCGGCCGGCCATGACCTGCACGCCATCTCGGCCGGCGGTGGCCTGTCCATTCCCTACCGCGACGGCGACGCCCGCATCGACGTGGCCCATTACTTCGGCCTCTGGGATGCCGCCCGCCGCGAGGCCGAGGGCCTGGTGGGCCATGCGCTGAAGCTGGAGATCGAGCCCGGCCGCTATCTCGTCGCCGAAAGTGCCGTGCTGCTGGCCGAGGTGAGGGCGGTCAAGACCGCCGGCGCGAATCGCTTCGTGCTGGTGGACGCCGGCTTCAACGAGCTGATGCGTCCGGCCATGTACGGCGCCTTCCACGCCATGAGCCTGATCGGTGCCGGCGGTGCCGAGCAGCCCACCGTCGTGGCCGGCCCGCTGTGCGAGTCGGGCGACGTGTTCACGCAAGGCCCGGGAGGCGAGGTGCTGACGCGAGACCTGCCGCCGGCCGCAGTGGGGGACCTGCTCGTCATCCACGATGCCGGTGCCTATGGCGCCTCCATGTCCAGCAACTACAACAGCCGGCCGCTGGCCGCCGAGGTGCTGGTGGAGGACGAATCGGCACGTCTGATCCGCCGTCGGCAGACGGTCGAGGAACTTCTCGCGCTGGAGGTCTGACAATCCGGGGATTCAGATCCCCGAATTGCCATGCCCACCTCCCGCCCGCCCGTCCAGGGCCGCAAGGTCCGCTTCGCGCTGATCGGCTGCGGCCGCATCGCCCAGAACCACATCGAAGCCATCGCCCGCCATGCGGAGCGTGCCGAGCTGGTGGCCGTCTGCGACACCGATACCGCCGCCCTGGCTGCCGCGGCGCAGAAATCCGGCGCCCGGCCCTTCACGGCCCTGTCCCACCTGCTGGCGGCGGGCCTGGACGTCGACTGCATCGTGCTGACGACGCCCAGCGGCCTGCATCCGCGCCAGACCATGGAAGCGGCCCGGGCCGGCGTGCATGTGATGACCGAGAAGCCCATGGCCACGCGCTGGCAGGACGGCCTGGACATGGTCAAGGCCTGCGACGACGCCGGTGTGCGCCTCTTCGTCGTCAAGCAGAACCGCCGCAACTCCACGCTGCAGCTGCTCAAGCGCGCCGTCGCCGAGGGGCGCTTCGGCCGCCTCTACAACGTCGCCGTCAACGTGTTCTGGACGCGGCCCCAGGCCTATTACGACAGCGCCGACTGGCGTGGCACCTGGGAGTTCGACGGCGGCGCCTTCATGAACCAGGCCAGCCACTACATCGACCTGCTGGACTGGATCGTCGGCCCGGTGGAGAGCGTCATGGCCTACACCGGCACCCTGGCCCGCAACATCGAGGTGGAGGACACCGGCGTGGCGGCGCTGAAGTGGCGCAATGGCGCCCTGGGCACGGTCAACGTCAGCATGCTGACCTACCCGAAGAACCTTGAGGGCTCGATCACGCTGCTGGGCGAGAAAGGCTCGGTGCGCATCGGCGGCGTGGCCGTCAACGAGATCCAGCACTGGCAGTTCGACGCGCCCCACGAGATGGATGGCCAGATCGCCGACGCCAGCTACCAGACCACCTCGGTCTACGGACTCGGTCATCCGCTCTATTACGACAACGTCATCAACACGCTGCGCGGCGAGGCCCAGGCCGAGACCGACGGCCGCGAAGGCCTGAAGTCGCTGGAGCTGCTGATCGCGATGTACATGAGTGCGCGTGATGGCCGTCGTGTGAACCTGCCCTTGTCCTATTGAGATGCCGACGACCATCCATCCCTCGGCCATCGTCGACGACGGTGCCCAGCTCGGCGAGGACTGCCGCGTCTGGCATTTCGTGCACATCAGCGCCGGTGCCCGCATCGGCGCGCGCTGCTCCTTCGGCCAGAACGTCTACGTCGGCAACGACGTGGCCATCGGCAACAACGTCAAGATCCAGAACAACGTGTCCGTCTACGACGCGGTGACGCTGGAGGACGATGTCTTCTGCGGCCCCAGCATGGTGTTCACCAACGTCTACAACCCGCGCTCGGCCGTGGCGCGCAAGGACGAATACCGCCGCACGCTGGTCAAGCAGGGCGCGACGCTGGGTGCGAATTCGACGATCGTCTGCGGCACCACCATCGGCCGCCATGCCTTCATCGGCGCCGGTGCCGTCATCAACCGCGACGTGGCCGATTTCGCGCTGATGGTCGGCGTGCCGGCGAAGCAGATCGGCTGGATGAGCCGCTTCGGCGAGAAGCTCGAGCTGCCCGTGAAGAGTGCTCAAGCCCTCGAAGCCACCTGCCCCCATACCGGCGATCGCTACCGCCTCAGCGGCGACCAACTCGAATTGATCTGAAGATGGACTTCATCGACCTCAAGAGCCAGTACGCGGCCCTGCGCGACAACATCAACGCCCGCATCCAGAAGGTGCTGGACCATGGTCAGTACATCCTCGGCCCCGAAGTCAAGGAGATGGAGCAGGCCCTGGTCGCCTGCACGGGCGCCAAGCACTGCATCAGCGTGGCCAGCGGCACCGAGGCCCTGTTGATCTGCCTGATGGCCCTGGACTTGGAGCCCGGCGACGAGGTCATCACCAGCCCCTTCACCTTCGCGGCCACGGCCGAGATGATCGTGCTGGCCGGCGGTGTGCCCGTCTTCGTCGACATCGAGGCCGACACGGCCAACATCGACGCATCCCTCATCGAGGCAGCCGTCACGGCGCGCACCCGGGCCATCATGCCGGTCAGCCTGTACGGCCAGGTGGCTGACATGGACGCCATCAACGCCGTCGCAGCCAAGCATGGCCTGGCCGTCATCGAAGACGCCGCCCAGAGCTTTGGCGCCTCCTATCAAGGCCGCAAGAGCTGCAACACCTCCACCTTCGGCTGCACCAGCTTCTTCCCGAGCAAGCCGCTGGGCTGCTATGGCGATGGTGGCGCCATCTTCACCAGCGATGACAAGCTCGCCCAGGCCTGCCGAGAGATCCGCACCCACGGCCAGAGCCAGCGCTATCTGCACACGCGCCTCGGTGTCGGCGGCCGCATGGACACGCTGCAATGCGCCGTCGTGCTGGGCAAGCTGGACCGTTTCGAATGGGAGATCGCCCGCCGGCTCGAGCTGGGCGACGCATATCAGCGCAAGCTCAAGGCTGCCGTTGCGGGCCTGCAATTGCTGGCGGTGCGGCCTGATCGCGACTGCGTCTGGGCCCAGTACACCGTCTTCGTCGATGACCGCGATGCCGTGCAGGCCAGGCTCAAGCAAGCCGGTGTGCCGACGGCCGTCCACTACCCACGCCCCCTGCATCACCAGCCGGCCTATGCCCGCTTCGCCAAGGCCGAGGACTGCCCGAACAGCATCGCCGCCGCGGCCCGCGTCATGAGCCTGCCGATGAGTGCCGACTTGACGGATGCGCAACAAGATCACGTCGTAGCCGCTTTGGCGGCTGCCATCGGCTGAGGGGGTTAGCCCAAAGTCCGGTCATCATCAGGACATGAAACTCGTCCCCATCCAGCAAGTGGCCGGCCACATCAAGGCCGGTGCCCCCCTGCCGTTTGGGGTTCGGGATGCCGAGGGCAAGCTGCTGCTCGCCAAGGGCCAGCCGGTGCCCAACGAGCAGATGCGCGAGGCGCTGCTGAACCGCGGCGTCTTCGTCGACATGGACGAGTTGCGCGATCCGTCCAAGCGTGGCGCTGACGATGGCGGCGCGGGCGGGGAGGACTTCTTCGCCCGCTGGGAAGCGCTGCAGACGCGCCTGTCCGTGCTGTTGCGCGCGCCTCAGGAAACTCTTTTCCTGCCCAAGGTGAAGGAGTGCGCCGGCCAGCTCATTGGCTGGGCCGAGCGCTTCCCCGATCAGCTGCTGTTTGTCGTCATCCAGCACGACCACAGTCGCCACGAGGTGTATGGCCTGGCCCATCTGCTGCATACGGCCGCCGTCGCGGCCCTGCTGTCGCGCCGCCTGGCCTGGACGCCAGAGCGCCAGAAGAGCCTGGTCGGCGCGTCGCTGACGATGAACCTGTCCATCATCGACCTGCAGGGCCGCCTGGCCTCGCGCGGCGGCAAGCTCGCGCCGGTGCAGCGCGCCGCCATCGATCGCCATCCCGACGAGGCCGTGGCCTGGCTGCGCGGCGCCGGCCTGGACGACGCCGAATGGCTGGCCGCCGTGGCCCAGCACCATGAGCAGCCGGGCGGCGGTGGCTATCCGCAAGGACTGGCCGAGCCCGACGAGACGGCCCAGCTGCTGCGCCTCGTGGACATCTTCCTGGCCAAGCTCGCCAGCCGGGGCGGGCGGGCCGGCATGCCGGCGCCGCTGGCGGCCAAATCCCTCTACACCGGTAACAACGGTCACCCCTTCGCAGCCCTGCTCGTCAAGGAACTGGGCCTGTATCCGCCCGGCACCCTGGTCAAGCTGGCCAGCGGCGAGACGGCCGTGGCCGTGCGCCGCGGTACATCGGGCAACACACCCATCGTCAGCGCCGTGATGAACCGTCACGGGGATGCTTTAGGCTCACCCGTGAGGCGCGACACGGCCTTGGCCGAGCATGCGATCACGGGCCTGGCGACCGCGCAGACCCTGCGCGTCAAGCTCAGCCCCCACCAGCTCTACGACCGGCGCTACGAGGCGTGAAGCCTCGTCCAGTCCAGCCTGGCTGGGGAAGCGGCCCGGCGCTCGGCCCGCAAGGGCGGGCAATAGCCTGGCTCAATAATGCCGATTTGATTAATGTTTTCAACCGAAAACACTAAACCGATATAGTTCTACCTATCCCATCAACCCAGTCCCCTCTGGAGCTTTCCACATGTCCCTGATCAACACCCAAGTCCAGCCGTTCAAGACCGAAGCCTTTCACAACGGCAAGTTCATCACCGTTAGCGATGAATCCCTGAAGGGCAAGTGGTCCGTGCTGATCTTCATGCCGGCTGCCTTCACCTTCAACTGCCCGACGGAAGTCGAAGACGCGGCCGACAACTACGCCGAGTTCCAGAAGCTGGGCACCGAGGTCTACATCGTCACGACCGACACCCACTTCTCGCACAAGGTCTGGCACGAGACCTCGCCGGCTGTCGGCAAGGCCAAGTTCCCCCTGGTCGGCGACCCGACCCACACGCTGACCAACGCCTTCGGCGTGCACATCCCTGAAGAAGGCCTGGCCCTGCGCGGCACCTTCGTCATCAATCCCGAAGGCGTCATCAAGACGGCCGAAGTGCACTCCAACGAGATCGCCCGCGACGTCAAGGAAACCCTGCGCAAGCTGAAGGCTGCCCAGTACACGGCCAAGAACCCCGGCCAGGTCTGCCCGGCCAAGTGGAACGAAGGCTCGGCCACGATCGCTCCGTCGCTGGACCTGGTCGGCAAGATCTAAGCCCCTCGTTCGTGACGAACACCAGGAACCCGGGAGGGTTCCTGCCTTCCGCAGAACCCCACAGGTTCTGCTGAAAGGGCCTCCAGCATTGGGGACCCTTTCAGCAGTGGCCCGCCCCGCCACGCCTCACTGAAAGGAAGACCACCATGTTGGACGCCGCACTGAAGACCCAGCTCCAGGGTTACCTGGACCACGTCAAGCTCCCCTTCGAGATCGTCGCCTCGCTGGACAACTCCACGTCCAGCAACGAGATGCGCGAGCTGCTGGAAGAGATCGCCGGCATGAACGACAAGATCTCGTTCCGCGCCGACGGCGTCGACACCCGCACCCCGTCCTTCCTGCTGCGCCGCACCGGCACCGAGCAATCGCTGCGCTTCGCGGCCATCCCGTTGGGCCATGAGTTCACGTCCCTGGTGCTGGCCCTGCTGTGGACCGGTGGCCACCCGCCCAAGGTCGAGCAGGCGCAGATCGATGCGGTGAAGGCCCTGGACCTGGATCTCGACTTCGAGATCTACATGAGCCTGACCTGCCACAACTGCCCGGACGTCGTGCAGGCGCTGTCGCTGATGTCCATCGTCAACCCGCGCATCCGCACCACCGTCATCGACGGCGGCCTGTTCCAGAGCGAGGTCGAGGCGCGCGAGATCATGGCCGTGCCGGCCGTGTGGCTGAACGGCCAGCCCTTTGCCTCGGGCCGCATGTCGCTCGAAGAGATCGTCGCCAAGCTCGACACCGGCGCCGCCGCGCGTGACGCCAGGAAGCTGGATTCTGAGGAGCCCTACGACATGCTCATCATCGGCGGCGGCCCCGCCGGCGCGGCTGCGGCCGTCTATGCGGCGCGCAAGGGCATCCGCACGGGCGTCGCTGCCGAGCGCTTCGGTGGCCAGGTCAACGACACCCTGGGCATCGAGAACTACATCTCGGTGTCCGTCACCGATGGCCCCAAGTTCGCCGCCGCGCTGGAAGGCCACGTCAAGGACTACCAGGTCGACATCCACAACCTGCAGCGCGCCGAGAAGCTGACGCCGGCAGCGACCCCGGGCGGCCTGGTCGAAGTCGAGCTCGCCAATGGCGCCAAGCTCAAGGGCAAGACCGTCATCCTGTCCACCGGCGCCCGTTGGCGCAACGTCAATGTGCCCGGTGAGGCCGAGTACAAGAACAAGGGCGTGGCCTACTGCCCGCACTGCGACGGCCCGCTGTTCAAGGGCAAGCCGGTCGCGGTCATCGGCGGCGGCAACTCGGGCGTCGAAGCCGCCATCGACCTGGCCGGCATCGTCAAGCATGTGACGCTGATCGAGTTCGGCGCCGAGCTGCGCGCCGACGCGGTGCTGGTCAGGAAGCTGCAGAGCCTGCCCAACGTCACCATCCTCGTGAACGCGCAGACGACGGAGTTCACCGGCACGAACGGCAAGCTCGACGGCCTGAACTACACCGATCGCGTCAGCGGCGAAGCCAGGCGCGTCGAGGTCGAAGGCTGCTTTGTGCAGATCGGCCTGGTGCCCAACACGGAATGGCTGCGCGGCACCGTCGAGCTCAGCAAGCACGGCGAGATCATCGTGGACGCCAAGGGCGCAACCTCGGTCCCCGGCGTGTTCGCCGCCGGCGACGTGACGACCGTGCCCTTCAAGCAGATCATCATCGCGGCCGGCGACGGCGCGAAGGCGGCCCTGGGCGCCTTCGACTACATGATGCGCAGCTGACGGCTGTCCGCCTAGACTGCCTCCCAGCGCCCGGCAAGCGGCGCGCAGGGAGCCGTCGATGAAGGGATGGGGGTTGTGGTGGCCGCTGGCATTCCAGTTGCTGCTGTTGGCTTATCTGGCCTGGGTGGTCCGCAAGGTGAGGCTTGGCAAGCGACGCCAGGACGCCTTGCTCGACGAGTTGATGCCAGGCGCAGGCTGCCGGTGGTTTCGCGTCCAGGTGTCACGCCCGGAGGCCTTTGTCCGCCGCCTGAAATGGCTGCCCTTCGAGGGCTTTGGCCTGCTGCTGGATGACGGCGACACGGTGCGCGTGGTGGCTGAGCTGTGGGACGGCCAGCGTTTGGACCAGTGCATGCCCAAGCAGGACCTGCAGATCGATTGGGCAGGCGGCAGTGTGCTGCTGACGCGATTCCACTGGCTGCGTCTGAAGGGCAGTGGCGGCGAGCTGATGGTGGGGGCCGATGTGGGCATGAATGCCCCGGTCTCGCGCGATGCGACGGCCGACCTGTACCGCTCGCTGCGGCCTGGCCAGCCCTTGCCCGCACAGGCAGGCGGGGACTTCGCGCTCGACAAGAACCGTGCCACCGTGGTCGCGATGGGCGTGCTGCTGGCCCTGCTGGTGTTCGCCGGTGTCGACGCGATGCTCAATGATCATGAGCTGTTGTCCGAGACGGCCTTTACCGTCGTGCCCCTGTTCGGCGAACTGGCGGTGCTGCCACTGCTGGGGGCCTTGCTCGCGCTGCCTCTGTACCCCGTGCTGCGCCGTCAACGCGTGCCGGCGGTGGAGTCTGTCGGACTGACCTTCCTGATGATGATCGCCCTGGTGGTGTCATCGGTTCCACTGGCCAAACGCCTGGATCAGTGGCTGGCGCCGCCGGCTCAGCCCATCGCCTATCGCCTGGTGGGCGCCGTCTCGCTTCAACCCTTGCAGCCCGGTCCGCCGGCGCTGCAGTTCCCGGAGTTCAAGACCTACTGGGCGCAGTTCGAGCGCGGTTCGGAGCACAGCTTCATGCTCGTCCATGGCCCCCTGGGCCTGTGGCAACTCGACCGCGCCCCGCTGCATGACAAGACCCGGGACTTCTATGCCAACGGTGAGAAGCCCCCGCAGGCGTCCGGCGCATCCGCCCCGTCAGGCCAGCCTTAGCCGGCGCGTCTGCCAAAGACCCTCGGCGCTGTAGACCGCCAACGCCGCCCAGATGAAGCCGAAGGCCACCAGCCGGGTCGCGTCCATGGGCTCCTTGAACAGGAAGACGCCGAGCAGGAACTGCAGCGACGGCGACACGTACTGCACGATGCCCAGCGTCGCCAGCGGCAGGCGGCGCGCACCGGCGGCGAACAGCAGCAGGCTGCCGGCCGTCACCGGGCCGGTGCCAATGAGCCAGGCCCAGTCCACCGGCGTCTGGCCGCTCAGGGCGCCCGTCTGCCACCAGAAGGCCAGGCCCGCCGCGGCCAGCGGCGCGAGGATGAGGGTCTCCAGCGTCAGGCCTTCGATGGCGCCCAGGGCGGCCGTCTTGCGCATCAGGCCATAGAGGCCGAAGCTGACCGCCAGCACCAGGGCCACCCAGGGCAGCTTGCCGCCGGCCACGGTCAGCCAGATGACACCAAAGGCCGCGAGGCCCACGGCCAGCCACTGCATGGGGCGCGGGCGCTCGTGCAGCACGGCGAAGCCCAGGGCTACGTTGACCAGCGGGTTGATGAAGTAGCCCAGGGCGGCATCCACCACATGGCCGTTGCCGACGGCCCAGACATAGGTCAGCCAGTTGATGGCGATCAGTGTTGCCGATACCGCGAAGCGCCGCCAGGTCGCCGCACTGACCTGTTTCAGCCAGTGGAGATTGCGCGTCACCAGCAGCACGATGGCCACGAAGGCCAGCGACCACAGCGTGCGGTGGGCGACGATCTGCAGGGCCGGGATGGACGCGATCTGGCGGAAATAGAGCGGGAACAGCCCCCAGCTCAGATAGGCGCCGAGGGCGAAGAGGATGCCGGAGTTCATCGCCGGCATTGTCGTTAAGGGTTACTCCGGGTGCTGATGTAGGGCTGTCGACGTCGAATTCGCCCCGCCTCGTTCGTCATAACGCCATGGCCCTTGTCGAATTCACCCCCCAGCTGCGGCGCTTTGTCGATGCACCTGCCTGCCAGTGCGAGGCGTCCACGCTGGGCGAAGCCCTGGATGCCGCCTTTGCCGAGCAGCCGCGGCTGCGGGGCTACATCCTCGACGAGCAGGGCCATCTGCGCGTCAACGTGGTCGTCTTCATCGACGGCAAACGCGCGCGCGACCTGCGCGGCCTGAGCGACCCCTTGAAGTCCGACAGCCGCATCCACGTTTTGCAAGCACTCTCCGGAGGTTGACCATGACAGACCGCGCCTGGGCCGCGACCCGCAAAGGCCTTTTCGAGCTGCGCCGCCGCGGCGGCCTGAATGGCAGTTGGCAGATCGAGAACCTCAGCTTCGTGGCCGACCCGGTCACCATGCTGCTGCCGCCCGATGCCTCGGGCTTCATGCTGGCCGGCCTCAACCTCGGCCATTTCGGCGCCAAGCTGCAGGCCAGCGACGATGCTGGCAAGACCTGGCGCGAGGTGACGGCACCGAGCTTCCCGGAGCAGCCCGACGGCGTGGAAGGGCCGGCCTGGAAGCTGGAGCAGGTGTTCTCGCTGGAGCGCTCAGGCGACGCCATCTGGTGCGGCAGCATCCCCGGCGGGCTGTTCGCAAGCCGCGACAAGGGCGAGAGCTGGCAGCTCAGTGAGGCCCTGTGGAAGGACCCGCGCCGCCTGCAATGGATGGGCGGCGGCAACCCCAACCCGGCCCTGCATTCCATCTGCCCGCACCCCAGCAATGCTGACGAGCTGCTGGTCGGCGTGTCCTGCGGCGGCGCCTGGCGCACCACCGACGGCGGCGACAGCTGGGGCCTGCGCGCCAAGGGCATGCGGGCCGACTTCATGCCGCCCGAACTGGCCGGCGACGAGAACTCCCAGGACCCCCACCTGATCGCCCGCTGCCGCGACATGCCCGACGTGCTCTGGTGCCAGCACCACTGCGGCATCTTCCGCAGCAGCGACAACGGCGCGAGCTGGGAAGAGCTGCAGGCCCAGCCGTCCAGCTTCGGCTTTGCGGTGGCGGCCCATCCCAGGGATGGCAACACGGCCTGGTTCGTGCCGGCCGTCAAGGACGAGAGACGCATCCCGGTCGAGGGTGCCCTGTGCGTCACGCGCACCCGCGATGGCGGCAAGAGCTTCGACGTGCTGCGTACCGGACTGCCGCAGCAGCATTGCTATGACCTGATCTTCCGCCACGGCCTGGCGGTGGACGAGGCCGGCGAGCAGCTGATGATGGGCTCGACGACGGGCGGCGTCTGGGCCAGCGGCGATGGCGGCGACAGCTGGCAGGCCGTCTCAGCCCACTTGCCGCCGGTCTACGCGGTCAAGTTCGGCTGAAATGGTGCCCCTCGTCCAGCCGCACACCGCTGAACGCGGTGCGTCTGGCCGGTCCCCCTGGGGGACGCCGAGGCTTGCGGCATCGAGCCCCAAGCCTCGTCAGGCGGGCCGGCCAGGGAGCGGCCCGGCGCTCGGCCCGGAATACCCACCAGGGGGTCAGGTTCGGCTGAGCTTCTTGCGAATGGCGGCCAACTCGGCCGCATCCAGCGTCGGCTCGGGATAGCTCATCTTCAGCGCCTTCAGCGCGTCCACGATGACCTGGGACACGATGAGGCGGGCGTTGCGCTTGTCGTCGGCCGGCACCACATGCCAGGGGGCCTCCGCGCTGCTGGTGGCGCCCAGCATGTCGCCATAGGCCTGCTGGTATTTGGGCCAGAGCTCGCGCTCAGCCATGTCGTCGGCGGTGAATTTCCAGTTCTTGGCCGGGTCCTCCAGCCGCGCCAGGAAGCGCTGGCGCTGCTCCTCCTTGCTCAGGTGCAGGAAGAACTTCAGCACCCGCGTGCCGTTGTGGTGCAGATGCTGCTCGAGGTTGTTGATGGAGGCGAAGCGCTGCGGCCAGATGGCCGGCGCGCGGGCCGCCTCTCTGGGCAGGGACTGGGCCTTCAGGATCTCGGGGTGCACGCGCACGATCAACACCTCCTCGTAGTAGGAGCGGTTGAAGATGCCGATGCGCCCGCGCTCGGGCAGGCATTGCGTGGTGCGCCACAGGAAGTCGTGGTCCAGCTCCTGGGCGCTGGGATGCTTGAAGCTGAAGACCTGGCAGCCCTGGGGGTTCACGCCCGACATCACATGCTTGATGACGCCGTCCTTGCCCGCCGCATCCATGGCCTGGAAGATCAGCAGCAGGGCATAGCGGTTGTGGGCATAGAGCAGGTTCTGCAGCTCGCTGAGCTTCTTGACCTGGGCCTCCAGGCGCTTCTCGTAGTCGGCCTTGTCGGCATAGAGCGGATCGACGCGGGTGGCCCAGTGCTTGAGCTTGAGCTTCTGGCCCGGAGGGACGCGGTAGGCCGAGGTGTCGGTCGTCATGGTGGCGCTTCCTGCAAGCTGGCGGGTGCCCAGCCTAACGCCGCCGATGCTGCCGTCGGTGTCAGACTTCGCCCCTGTCTTCATCCCGCCCCGCCAAGATGTCCCTGCTGCGAGCTTCCTTCCTGTTGCTGGCCCTCACCCCCGTCGCCCATGCCGCCGAGGAGGACAACAAGCCGCCGGCCTATGAGCCCCGCGAGCACTACACCAAGTACGAGTACCGCGTGCCGGTGCGTGACGGCAAGAAGCTCTTCACCGCCGTCTACATCCCCAAGGACCAGAGCCGGCGCTATCCCATCCTGATGACGCGCACGCCCTATGGCTGCGGGCCCTATGGCGTGGACCGCGACGGCGTGAAGCGCCTGGCACCCAGCGAGGACTTCCTGAAGGCCGGCTATGTCTTCGTCTGCCAGGACGTGCGCGGCCGCAACCTGTCGGAAGGTCATTTCATCGAGATGACGCCGCACCGGCCGGGCAAGACCCTGTCCTCGGAAGTCGACGAGAGCTCGGACACCCACGACAGCCTGCAATGGCTGCTGCCGCGCATCGCCGGCCACAACGGCCGCGTCGGCCTCTGGGGCATTTCCTATCCGGGCTTCTACACCTCGGCCTCCATCATCGATTCCCATCCGGCCATCAAGGCCGCGTCGCCCCAGGCGCCCATCACCGACCTCTTCAAGGGCGACGACAGCTATCACGGCGGCGCCTTCATGCTGGCCGCCAACTTCGGCTTCTATACCGGCTTCAAGCCCCAGCAGACGCCGGTGCTGCCGGCCAAGGCATGGCCGCAGTTCGACTGGGGCACGCTGGACGGCTACGAGTTCTATCTGCAGCACGGCAACCTTGACGCGCTGGCCCGGCGCCTGGCCCGTGACGGCGGCCCCAACCCCTATTTCGACATCCAGCTGGAGCACGACCGCTACGACGAGTTCTGGACCTCGCGCGCCCTGACGCCCCATCTGAAGAACATCCGCGCCGCGGTGCTGACGGTGGGCGGCTGGTTCGACGCCGAGGACCTGGCCGGCCCCTTCACCACCTTCCGCGCCATCGCGAAGCAGAGCCCCGCCACCGACAACCGCCTCGTCATCGGCCCCTGGGTGCATGGCGGCTGGGTCGGTGCGCCGGGGCGCCAACTCGGCCGCGTGCAGTTCCAGCAGCCGACATCCGAGCAGTTCCAGAAGGAGGTGCTGCTGCCCTTTTTCGAGCAGCATCTGCGTGAGGTGGCGCCCAAGGCCCCCCTTGCCAAGGCGACGGTCTTCGAGACCGGCACCAATGTCTGGCGCCGCTACGACGCCTGGCCGCCGCGCGAGGCCCAGCCGCGCACCCTGTACTTCGCGCCCGGCGGCAAGCTCAGCTTCACGCCGCCCGATGCGGCCGCGCCGGCCTTCGACAGCTGGGTCGGCGACCCCAACAAGCCGGTGCCCTATGTGGGCTACGCGACCCTGGGCGTGCCGCAGGAATACATGGTCAGCGACCAGCGCTTCGCCGCCACCCGGCCCGATGTGCTGACCTACCGCAGCGAGGTGCTGGAGGAGGACGTCACCGTCGTCGGCCCCATCGTCGCGCGGCTGTTCGCGTCCACGACGGGCACGGACGCCGACTGGGTCGTCAAGCTCATCGATGTCTATCCGCCCGAGCTGGAGGAAGAGGAGGGCGGCCGCAAGCGCAAGAAGCGCAGCGAGGATGTCGAGCCGCCGGAAAGCCCCCTGGGCGGCTACCAGCAGCTGGTGCGCGGCGACCCGCTGCGCGGCCGCTTCCGCAAGAGTTTCGAGACGCCCGAGGCCATGGTGCCGGGCCGCGTCGAAGAGCTGCGCGTCGAGCTGCAGGACATCAACCACAGCTTCCGCCGCGGCCACCGCATCATGGTGCAGGTGCAGAGCAGCTGGTTCCCGCTGATCGACCGCAACCCGCAGAGCTTCGTGCCCATCCGCAGCGCCAGGCCCGAGGACTTCCAGGCCGCGACGCAGAAGCTCTACCGCTGGCAGGGCCAGGCCTCGGGCCTGGAGCTGAAACTGCTGCCCGGCTTGCGCTGAGGCGGCCGGCCGGGGCTATCCTCGGGCTCATCCTCACTGCTGGTGGAGCGGGCACGCCGATGTCCCGACGAGCGCTGATGGCCCTGCTGCTGTTCTGGCCCCTGCTGGCCAGTTCGGCCTGCACCCGGCCGCTGCGCGTGCCCTTCGAGGACTGGCAGCCCTATTCCTTCATCGACAAGGAGGGGCTGCACACCGGCCTGGAGACCGAGCTGCTGGCCGCCGTGGCCAAGGAGGCCGGCTGCAGCGTGAGCTATGTGCGCGAAGTGCCGCGCAACCGCCGCCTGCCGATGCTGCTCGCCGGCGAGCTGGACCTGCTGATTGCGGCGACGCCCGTCGCGCAGGCCGGGGTCTGGTACACGCGGCCCTATCGCGACGAAGCCTTCGGCGCCTTCATGCGCGCCAGCGAGGCGCGGCTGGAGGCCCGCTCCCTGGAGGACCTGCTCGCGGCGCGGCTGCGCCTGGTCACCCACCGCGGGCCGGCGAGCGTGCCCATCATCAACGACTTCAAGGCGCGCGGCCTGCTGACCTGGTTCGAGGACTACGCCAAGGGCGTGCAGCTGATGCAGCTGCGGCGCGGCGAGGTGCTGCTGGGCGACAGCATCGCCATCGCTTTCGCCGCGCGGGCGGCCGACATCCCCCTGGTCGAGCTGGCCATCGCGATGCCGCGCGAGCCGGTGACCTACAAGCTCAGCCGCAAGTCGCTGGCGGAGGCCGACCTGCGCGCCTTCAACCAGGCCATCCAGCGCCTGGAGGCGCGCGGCGAGCTGCAGCGCATCCGCGGCCGCTGGCTGGGTGCGGCGCCGGCGACGAAACGCTAGGCCTTCAGACGGCGCGCCATCGCGCCCGTCACGCGGCGCAGCAGCCAGCGCGGCGTGTTGCGGCCGGCCAGCGTCGCGGCCAGGTTGAGCTTGCCGGGCACGCGGATGACCTCGCCGGCCATGCAGGCCTCGAAGCCCTCGTTGGCCACCGACTCGGCCGTGCCGATGACGAAGCCGGGCAAGGCTTCCAGCCCGCTGCTGCCGGCCTGGGCCTGGTCCAGCATGGAGGTGGCCGTGATGCCGGGGCACAGGGCCGTGATGGTCACGCCCGTGCCTTTGAGCTCCTCGGAGAGCGACTCGGTCAGCGACAGCACGAAGGCCTTGGTCGCGGCATAGGTGGCCAGCATGGGAATCGGCTGGAAGGCCGCGATGGACGCGACGTTCAGCACCCGGCCCGCGCCGCGCGCCTGCATGGGCGGCAGGAAATGGGCCAGCATCTCGCTCAGACTCGTCACGTTCAGGTCGATGAGTTCGCGGTGGCGCGTCGCGCGCATGGCCGTGAACTCGCCGTGTTCCAGCACGCCGGCGTTGTTGACGAGGACGTCGATGCGCCGGCGCGAGCGCTTCATGGACGTGGCCAGGCGTTCGGCGGCGCCCGGCTGGCTGAGGTCGGCCGGTACGGCCCAGGCCTTGATGCCGTGCTCGCCGGCCAAGGCCTTGGCCAGTGCCTTGAGCTTGTCCTCGCTGCGCGCCACCAGCACGAGGTCGAAGCCGCCGCGCGCGAAGCGATGGGCCAGGGCCTCGCCGATGCCCGAGGACGCGCCGGTGATGAGGGCGATCTCAGCCATGCTGGGGGACGACCAGGATCTTGCCGTCGCGCTCGCCGGTCGCGGCCGCCGCGATGGCCTCCTTGATCTGCTCCACCGGGTAGGTGGCATGGATGCGCGCCTTCAGCTGGCCGGTGGCGATCAGCTTGGTCAGCTCGCCGTAGAGCGCCATCTGCGCCTCGCGCGAGGCCACCTTGAACCACTTGGCCAGCCAGAAGCCGCGCAAGGTGATGTCGTTGAAGACAAAGGACTGCGGCGACACCACGCAGGGCTCGCCGCTCATCAGCCCGTAGTTGACGACGGTGCCGCCCTCGGCGATGCACATGGCCAGGCGGTTGGTGGCCTTGCCGCCGACGGCGTCGATGCCCAGACGGATGGGGGCGCCCGAGACGGCGTCCTTGACGCGCTTGCTCAGGTCGTCGCCATCCACCAGCACCACGTCGCCGCCATCGGCCTTGACGACGGCCGCCGCACCCTCGCGGCGCACGATGTTGACGGTGCGCAGGCCGCGCAGCTTGGCCAGCTGGGTCAGGTAGCCGCCCACGCCCGAGTTGGCGACGTTCTGGATGACCCAGTCGCCCGGCTGCAGGTCGACGAACTCCGTCAGCATCAGCGAGGCCGTGGCCGGGTTGACGGTCAGCATGGACAGCTGCTGCGCGTCGGCGCCCGGCGGCAAGGGCACGAGGCGTTTGGCATCGGCGACCAGATGGCTGGCCCAGGTGCCGCTGCCGGCCGGCAGCAGCACGGTCTGGCCCTCCTTCAGATGACTCACACCTTCGCCGACGGCCACGATGCGGCCCACGCCTTCGCTGCCGCCCACGGCCGGCAGCGGCGGCAGGATGCCGTAGCCGCCGGTCAGCATCAGCACGTCCGACGGATTGATGGGCGCGGCCAGCACGGCCACGACCGCCTGGCCCGCGCCCGGCGCGGGCACGTCGAACGGCACGGCGCCGATGACGTCCTGCGGGACCGGGCCGCGTTGTTCGTAAAGCGACTTGATGCCCTGGATGGCCATGGCCGTCTCCTGTTGCTGTTCTGGATCGGGCGATTCTGATCCCATCCGCGCTGCCACGCTGTCGCGCATGCAACCCCGTGGGTCGGCGGGTGGCCCGGGTGGGGCGCCCCCTTATGCTGCGCGCCTCGAACAAGACAACAGGGCAGGGAGAGGGGTATGACCTTCCAGCAAAGGAAGGCCGCAGGCATTGCCGTGGCCGTGATGACGGCATGGCTGACGGCCTGTGGTGGCGGTGGTGGCGGCGGGGCGGAACCTGGGCCGGCTCCGGCGCCAGCTCCCGCCCCGGTGCCCGCGCCGCCGCCGCCCCCACCGACGGGCCTGGTGCCGGCGCCGGGCGCCCTCGGCGCCGTGCTGCAGGAGCAGGCCGCCGTGCTGCGGCCCATGGAGAACGGCGCCCGCTGGCACTACCGCTACCGGGCCTTCGTCGGCAAGGGCCTGGAGCTGATGGAGGTGGGGCAGGGCAAGAGCAGCGACGGCGTGCTGTTCGAGACGATGTCGCAGGATCTGCCCACGCGGCCAACGATCGCCACCGTGAGCGTCGATGCCCAGGGCCATGTCCGCTTCAGCGGCAGCTACCGGCTGACGCCTGCCGCCGCACCCGTCAGCTACGACAGCTTCGAGCTGCGCTCGCCGGTGCGGGTGAACGAGCAGACCGTCGTGCTGGATCAGCGCATCGAGCAGAGCGGCCGCGATGTCGATGGCGACGGCAAGATCGATCCGGCCGACGTGGCCATCTGGCGCACGGTGGTGGGCAGCGAGTCCGTCACGCTGACCTGGCTCGCCGAGCCCATGACGGCGGTGCGCGTGGACACGACCACGCAGGTGCGCTGGCAGCCCAGCGCCGGCGGCGCGGCTCAGACGACCACGACCAAGGTCAGCACCTGGTATGCGCCGAACGTCGGCATCGTCCGCGAAGCGATGGCCGGCACGGGCAGCTACTACGCGCTGGACAACGACCGCACGCTGGTGGGCTATGCCCATGGCGACGCCGGCATCGGCTACACGCTGATGTTCCCGGACGGCTGGCCGGTGCCCAGCGCGGATTTCGCGGCCACGCTGAAGCTGCCCACCGGCCTGCTGCTGGCGGAGCCGGGAGGGCTGCGCCTGGTGGACTCTTTCGGCAACCCCAAGGCCTTCCATGCCTTCCCCGATGTGAGCCTGCTGGGCCAGACGGGCGGCACGACCTGGGCCATGCGCCGGGTCAGCCTGGTCACCGACGGCGTGCGCTACGAGCTGTATCGCCTGGCCGCGGACGGCAAGCCCGAAGCGGCGCCCTACGGCAGCTTCGATCCCCTGCAGCTCGCGCCGCGCACCACGGAAAAGCAGGTGCCCCGTTTCGCCTGGGCAGCGGGCAGCGGCATCTTGTGGGCCTACTGGTTCACCTATCGTGACGTGCATGGCAACGGGGACCCGCAGCGTGTCGCCGTGCTGCGCCGCCACGACGGCCGCGACCTGGTCGGCGGCGAGATCTGGATTCCGCTCGGCAGCCGGGGCTATTCAGACACGCTGGAGGCGCTGGCCCAGCCCGGTGGGCTGCTGCTGAGCTGGCGGGACGGCGTGAACCAGCATGTCGCGCGCATCGCGGACGACGGCACAGTGACCCGTGCGCCGGTCGTGAACGCCAGCAGCTTCATGAATGGCTTTGCGCTGTTCGACGATGGGTCGGGGCCGCTGGCCTTCTGGTTTGGCTACACGCGCGCCTGCTCCTGCAATGTCACGCACGCCGTCAGGCTGGACGCGGCTGGTGCCCTGCTCGGGACAGGCTATGACGACACCGCTCTCGACCACACTGCCCTGCCAGGCTTGATGGACCACAGTGGCTCGATCGGTAGGCGGGATCTGGGCGGAAGCAACGGTACCTGGGTTCATGCGGAGCCGATGCACGCCAGGGTCTACCTTGACGAGTACGTTCAGCGCTACCACCTGGACGTGCGCCTGATGAAGGTCGGGAGCGGCGCACCCGTCTCCGACATGAAGGCCACTGCGCGCTTTCGCATCCCCGATCTGCGCGTGATGGCGACGCCCATCGTTTTCGACAAGCACACGCTCATCCTGACGACCACCGACGATCTGATGATTCCCGTCGTCATCTGGCACCGCTAGGCGGCCAGCTGGCGTCCGGCGCGGCGGCGAGCGTGAGCGCCGCGCCCGTGACCGGGTGAAGCAGGCTGAGCTCGCGCGCATGCAGCCACAGCCGCTGCCGGCCGAGGTGAGCCGCCACGGTCCGGTTCAGCGGGCCCTTGCCATGGGTCGCGTCGCCCAGGATGGGGTGGGCGATGTGCTTGAGGTGGCGGCGGATCTGGTGGCGGCGCCCCTGCAGCGGCTCGGCTTCGAGCAGGGCGACGCGGGTGGTTGCGAAGCGCGGGTCGGTGGAGATCGGCCACGCCATACGCTCGACCACTTGCCAGCGGGTCTGAGCCTCCAGCATGGTCTGACCCGCCGACGGCAGCTCGGGATCGCGGGCCAGTGGGTGATCGACCAGGCCTTCATCGGCGGCCGGCCAGCCGCGCACCAGGGCCAGATAGCGCTTGTCCATCCGGCCCTGCTCGAACATCGCGCCGAGCAGCGATGCGACCTCGGCCGACAGCGCAAACAGCAGCACGCCCGAGGTGCCGCGGTCCAGGCGGTGCACCGGCCAGACGGTCTGGCCGAGCTGGTCGCGCAGCAGCTGCAGCGCGGCCTCGTCCTCGCCGGCCGCGAGCTGGGTGCGGTGCACCAGCAGGCCGGGCGGCTTGTCGATGGCGACGAGGTGCTCGTCCCGATAAAGCAGGGTCAGAGTCAATTTTTCAAATCACCATCCACATAGAACCATTCGCCGTTCTCGCGCACGAAGCGGCTGCTCTCCTGCAGGCGATGCGCCCGCCCGCCGAGCTTGCTGCGGGCGACGAACTCGACCATGCCGTGGTCGGCGTCCTGCATGGTGCTGCGCTTCACGTCGAGGCCCAGCCATTTCAGGCCCGGCTCGGGCGCCTCCAGTTCAGCGGGGCGGGTGCTGGCGTGCCAGCTGGCGAGCAGATAGTCGCGCAGGTCCAGCACGAAGGCCGAGTAGCGCGAGCGCATCAGGGCTTCGGGCGCGGGGGCGGTCAGCTTGCCGCTGGCAGCGTGCTCGGCGTGCAGGCGGCCGCAGCAGGCCGCGTAGGCGACGGAACTGCCGCAGGGGCAGGGGAGGGACGGGTTCATAGGCATCGCATGATGCCGGACTCATCAGGCCGGATCAGCGGTCCAGCGCTCCAGCTGCTGCAGCAGATCGGCCGCCCGCGCATCGTCGGGCTTGAGTGCCTGAGCCGTGGCGATGCTCTGGCGCATCTCGCCTTCCAGCGTCGCCGAGCGGCCATGGCGCTGCAGTACCGTCATCGCGACGGCGGCGAAGTTCAGCAGCACGCGGGCGTTGCGCGGCATGGAGATCTTGGCGCTGCGCAGGCCCTCCAGCGCGGCTTGCGGGTCGCCCTCGGCCATCAGCCGCATGCTGTCCTTCATCGCATTGGTGGCCTCGCGACGGGCCGCCGCCACCAGTTCGCCGCCGGCGCTGCCCAGGCCCAGGCGCTCGAAGGCGCGCTGGGTGCGCTGCAGCAGGCGCTCGTTGTCGTAGTTGTTGCGCGTCACATGCTCGAGCAGCCGGGTGGCGGCCTCGGCCTGCTGGGCCTCGATCAGGGTCTCGGCGATGCGGGCGGCGGTGTCGGCGGCGCCGGGCGAGGTTTCGTCCGCGCTCAGGGCCACCAGTTCGGCGGCGAGCTGGGCGGCCGCGGCCTTGTCGCCCTGGGCCTGCAGGGCACGCACGCGCTCGGCCTTGGCCAGCAGCTGGGCGTCATGGCTGCTGTAGCGCTGGGCCATGGTGGCCACCAGCTTCTGCGCCTCGCCCGGGTTGCCGGCCTCGGTGTGCATGCGGGCCATGCCGAGAAAGGGTTCGAGGCTTTCGATGGCGCTGTGCTCGGTCAGCTTGATGGCGCGCGAGAAGGCGCGGGCGGCGATGTCGCGCTGGTCCCGCGCGAGGGCCGCCACGCCCAGCGCCGACTGGCGGTGCGCCGAGTTGGGCGACAGGTTGACGGCGCGCTCCAGCAGGGCCACCTGCTGTTCGCCCTGGCCCTGGGCGGACAGCAGGCCGGCCAGCTCGTCATAGGCGTCGAGGTATTGGGGATGCTCGCGCACCGTGTCCTGCAGCAGGGTCTGGGCGCGCTCCACGTCCTTGGCATGCAGCAGCACCTGGGCCAGGCCGAGCTTGGCCCACGGAATGGGGCCGCGTTGCAGCACGCCCTCGTAGACGGCCTGGGCCTTGGGCCATTCGTCCAGCTTCTGGTGCAACTGGGCCTGCAGGCGCAGCAGTTCGGCCAGGCTCTTGCTGCCGGCGGCGATCTGCTCCTCGCAGAGCTTCAGCGCCTTGCGCCAGTCCTGGGCCTTCATCGCGACGGCGATACCGGCCAGGGCCGCCTTGCGCTCCACCAGCTTGAGCAGGCGGCTCTGCAGCATGCTCTCGGTGATGGGCTTGAGCAGGTAGTCGTCGGGCGCCTCCTCGGCGGCGGCCGAGACCATGATGCTGGTCTTCTCGGCGGTGATCATCAGCCACACGGTGGCCGGGCCTATCCAGTTCCTGAGCCGGGCTTCCTCCAGCAGCTGCTGGCCGTTCTTGCCTTCGCCGAGGTTGTAGTCGCACATGACGATGTCATAGCTCTTGGCGCTCAGCAGGGCCGTGGCCTCGCGGCCGTCGCGGGCGGTGTCGACGTGCTGGGTGCCGCAGCGCAGCAGCAGGCCCTTGAGCACGCTGCGCATGGCCTCGAAATCCTCCACCAGCAGGACTTCGCTGCCGCGCAGCGGGTCGGATGCCGTGACCCAGTTGTTGATCATGGCAGCACCAGGGTGAAGCAGCCGCCACCGAGCTCGCCGCCGTTGTACAGGCGGGTGCTGCCGGCCACTTCGCCGCGCTTGTGCAGGCCCGCCGCCAGGCGCGCGAAGAACAGGCCCAGGCCGGTGCTGCCGGTGTGCACGTCGATGCCCTGGCGGGACGGGAAACCCTGGGCCAGCATGAACTCGGGGAAGCCCTGGCCGTCGTCGGCCACTTCCATCTCCAGCCGGCCCTCCTGCACGCTCAGGCTCAGCCGGACCGTCCGCCGCGCATAGCGCACCGCACCGAACAGGGCCTGGATGAGCACGCTGCCGATCAGGTCATGGTCGAAGATCCAGTCCTGCTCATCCGCGGCGATCTCGCATTGCAGGTCCAGCCCCTTGAGCCGGGCCAGCGGGCGCACGCGCCCCAGCAGTTCCTCAGCAAACTCGTCCAGCTGGATGTGGGCGGGCTCGAAGGGGTACATGCCTTCCTCGAGCTTGTAGATGGCCATCAGCTGCACCAGATTGCCGTTGACGCGCTGGGTCTCGTAGAGCGCCTGGCAGGTGGACAGCGTGGCGGCAGAGGGTGGATCGGCGCCCATCTTGGCCAGTTCGTGCAGCGCGTCCTCGAGATAGGCCGCGATGACACTGACCGAGTTCTTCATGTCGTGGGCCGCGGCCGCCACGAAGGTCGACATATTCATCGCATGCCTTTCCGCTCCCGGGCGCGCCTGTCTCCAGGCGACGGCGGCGGCCCGCCAGCCGGCAGGCTCCGACGCTGCTGTCATCCGACTCTACAGGCGCCGGTGCAGGCGGAGCAATCAGCGCGCCCGGCCTTGCGGAAAGGCATGTATCAAGGCGTTCAGCGGCAGCGGCCGTCCCAGCAGCCAGCCCTGGCCGAAGCCGCAGCCGCACTCGCCCAGCACGGCCAGCTGCTCGGCGCTTTCGATGCCCTCGGCGATGACCTCCAGCTGCAGATGCCGGCCCAGGTCGACGATGGTCTGGGCGATGGCGCGGTCACGCTCGCCGCTGGGCAGGTCGCGCACGAAGCTGCGGTCGATCTTCAGCGAGCTGATGGGCAGGCTCTTCAGCATGGCCAGCGAGGAATGGCCCATGCCGAAGTCGTCCAGGGAGATCTCGAAGCCGATGTCGCGCAGCTGGTGCATGACGCGCTTCACCTGCTCGGGCTGGCGCATCAGCATGCCTTCGGTCAGCTCCAGCACGACCTGCGAGGCCGGCACCTCGAGGCCGGCCGACATGGCGCCGAGCATCTCGGGCAGGGTGCTGCTGGTGAATTCCGAGGCCGCCATGTTGACGTGCACCTTGAGCTTCTCCAGCGCGCCGCCCTTCAGCGAGGCGATGTCGCGCAGGGTCTGGCCCAGCACCCAGCGGCCGATGTCGACGATGAGGTCGCTCTGCTCGGCGATGGGGATGAAGACGTCGGGCGGCACCACGCTGCCATCGGGCTTGTGCCAGCGCAGCAGCGCCTCGACGCCGTGCAGGGCGCCCGAGGCGATGTCGACGATGGGCTGGTAGACCAGGTGCAGCTGCTCCGTCTGCAGGGCCTCGTGCAGCTCGGTCTCGATGGCCAGGCGCTGGGCCAGCTTGGCGCGCTGCTGGGCCAGGGTGTCGGGGCTGCTGGTGGAGAACACATTGCTGCCGTTGCGGCCGTTCTGCTTGACGCGGTACATGGCCGCATCGGCGCTGCGCAGCAGCTCGGGGCCGCTCTGCCCGTTCTCGGGATAGCGGCTGACGCCGATGCTGGCCGACACGGTCAGGGCCACGCCCTCGTAGCCGAAGGGCCGGCTGGCGGCGGCGAGCACCGCGTCGACCAGTGCCGCCAGCGCCTGCTCGTCGCCGCTGTCCGGCACCAGCACGGCGAACTCGTCGCCGCCCAGGCGGCCGACGCGGGCGGGCGGCGGTGCCAGCCCGCGCAAGCGGCGCGCGAACTCCTGCAGCACCGCATTGCCGGCCTCGTGGCCGAAGGCGTCGTTGATGGGCTTGAAGCGGTCCAGGTCGATGAACATCAGCGCGAAGCGCCGGCCCTGGTGGTGGCTGATGGCGCAATGGCGGTTCAGCTGGGCGTAGAAATGGGCGCGGTTGTCCAGCTCCGTCATCTCGTCCACCTGGGCCATGCGGTGGATGACGGCCTCGGTCTCCAGGCGCTGGGCGGTCTGGGCGATCAGCGCGCCGATGGTGGCCGAGACCTTGGGCAACTGGGCCTCGGGCTGGCGCGCCAGGCTGCTGTAGAACTCGAGCACGCCGGGGCGGTGGCGCTCGCCGTCGTCCGAGGCATAGATGACCGGGAAGACATAGCCCGACCACAGGCCGCACATCTGCGCGCTGCCGCGGCGCAGGAAGCGCGGGTCGGTGCTCATGTCCTCCACCCACTCGGCGGCGCCGGTGGCCCAGACGCGGCCGACCAGGCCTTCGCTGGGCGCCATGGTCAGCGAGGCGCTGACGCTGCTGAACTGCTCCAGCCGGGCATCGGGCTGATGCCAGAAGTGGCGGCAATGCAGGCGGCCATCGCCGGCCTCCATGCTCCAGTAGGCCCCCCATTCCCAGCCGAGGTTGCGGCAGATCAGCTGGATGACGTTGCTGATGGCGTCTTCCAGCGTGTGGGTGCCGACCAGGTATTCGGTCAGCGCATAGCCCAGGCGCTCACGCACGGCGGCGTGGGTCAGGTCGGTGACGTCCTGCAGCAGGCCATGGCGCCAGCGCGGCCGGGCCGGGTCGGGCGGCAGCGGTGTCACGCGCAGCCAGCGCAGGCCGCGGGCCAGGCCGGCGACGCGGACCTCCAGCGGCTGCTGGGCCGGGGCGCCGGTCCACAGGCGCGTCAGGCCGGGCAGGTCGTCCTCGGCGACATGGGCAAAGCAGCTGTCCAGGCCGCTGGCCGAGCGGCTGGGCGTCTCGAGGTACTCGGCCGCCGTGGGCGACAGATGGGTGACGCCGGTCTGCGGGTCGTACCACCATTGGCCGAAGCCGGCGGCCTGTTCGAGATGCTGGGGGCAGGCGGCGGCCGGCGTCGGGAGATGGCGCGGCGGTCCGAACTGGATGGACGCGGCCGGCATGCTGAGGCCCCGATTGCTTGTCATGCGCGGGGACGGCGCAATTCGCATGCCAACGCGTCATGCCCGCAGATTGCGCATTGGCTCACGCCCGGGAGGGCCGCTGCGCGCTCCTGGCCCCATCAGCGTGCAGCGCCCCGCACGCCGCTGGTGCGGCCGGGGCTAGAGCGTCAACTCCCAGCGCTCGCTGACCACCTGCTGGCCAAAGCTGTCCATGGGCTCGCTGCTGACGAGCTGGTAGCCCTCGGCCGCGTAGATGGCGCGGGCGGAGGTCAGCGCGCTCTGTGTCCACAGCGTGATGCGCTGGTAGCCGGCGGCGCGGGCGAAGTCGCTGCACTGGCGCACCAGGCGCTTGCCCAGGCCCAGGCCGCGCGCATGCGGCTCCAGCAGCAGCAGGCGCAGCTGGGCCACACCGGGACGCAACCGGCCGTTGCTGTCGTTGCGGGCCTGCACGAGCATGACGCTGCCCAGCCGCTCGGTGCCGCGCGCGGCGATCCAGCAGGCCTCGCGCTCGGGCTGGAAGCGGTCGACGAAGTCGGCGCAGATGCGCGCCACCAGGGCCTCGAAGCGCTGGTCCAGGCCGTAGGCGGGGGCATAGAAGGCGCCATGCCGCTCGACGATCCAGCCCAGGTCGCCGGGCTGGGGGGCGCGCAGTTCCACCGGTGCGGTCGCATCGGGCTCCAGCGTGGCCTGGATGCGGGCCATGGAGCTCAGCACGGCCTGGCGTTGCACATCGGACAGCGGCTCCAGCATGGCCTGGGCCTTGGCCGTGCCCTCGCGGTCCAGCGGCACGAAGGCGCGCTTGCCGGCGGCACTGAGCTTGAGCAGGGTCTGGCGGCCGTCGCTGGGGTGGGCTTGTTCGGCCAGCAGGCCGCGGTTCTTCAGGCCGCGCAGCAGCCGGCTCATATAGCCGGCGTCCAGCTGCAGGCTCTTGCTCAGCGTCGACGCGCTGATCGGCGCGTGGTGGGCCAGCTCCCACATCAGCCGCGCCTCGGGCAGGGTGAAGTCGCTGTCCAGCTTGGGCGACAGCACGCCGATGCGGCGCGTGTAGAAGCGGTTGAAGGCGCGGACGTCGAGGGCCTGGTTCGGGGTGCTCATGGCGGCATCATGGCCAATATGGTTGCTTTTGGCAAGTAGTTGGGCATGCCATCATGCCGGCGCCAATCCGGGAGCCCGCATGCTTCGAGCCGTCCGCCTCGCCCTGTTGCCTCTGCTGCCCCTGCTGGCCGGCCTGCCGCTGGCTGTTGCCGCGCCGTCAGGCGGCACTTCTTCCTGGCGGGCCGTGCTGGCCGACTACGACCAGCATCTGCGCGCCACCGACCCCCTGCGTGCCGCCCTGCTGGGCGACGCCGCCGCGCTGGCGCAATGGCCCGACGACAGCGCCGCCGCCCTGGCCGCGCGCCGCCAGCGCCTGCAGCAACTGCACGCCCGCCTCGCCGCTCTCGCCAAGGCCAGGTTGGCGCCAGAGGACGCCTTGAGCCGCGACTTGCTGGCCGAGCGGGTCGAACTGGACCTGCAGGGCCTGTCGTTCGACGAGGCCCGCCTGCCCTATATCGGGGGCGACGGGTTCTACACCGTGCCCAACTACGCGGCCGACAGCGTCGTGCTGCGCGATGAGGTGCAGGCGCGCGCCTGGCTGGCCAAGATCGCCGCCTTCCCGGCCTACTACCGGGCACAGGCCGAGAACCTGAAGCGCGGCGCGGCCAGCGGCTTTGTGCGGCCCAAGCTGATCGCCGCGCGTGCCGCGGCGACCCTGCGGGCGCGGGCCGGGCAGCCGGCGCAGGACCATGCGCTGCTGAAGCCGCTGGACGGATTGCCAAAGCCCCTGCGTGCCCGGCTGTGGGCCGAGGGCTTGGCGCTGGTGCAGCAGGCCGTGAAGCCGGCCGAGCGCGAGATGGCCGAGCTGTTCGAGCGCATGGTGGTGCCGGCGGCGACTGATTCGCTGGGCATCTCGGCCGTGCCCGACGGCCCCGCCTACTACGCCTATCTGATCCGCCGCCAGGCCTCCACGCGCATGTCGCCCGAGGACATCCACGCGCTGGGGCTGAAGGAGGTGGCGCGTATCGAGGCGGAGATGCGGCAGGTGATGGCCAGCGCCGGCTTCAGCGGCAGCCTGTCGGCCTTCTCCGATCAGCTGCGCGCGGACCCGCGATTCCGGGCCGCCAGCCTGGACGACTACGTGACCCGCACCCGTGACATCGCCAAGCGCGCCGATGCGCTGCTGCCGGCCTGGTTCCGGCGCCTGCCTCAGCTGAGCTATGGGGTGCGCGTGGTGGCGCCGGAAATGAAGGACTCCTCTTCCGGCTACAACCCGGGCAGCCTGAAGCAGGGTGTGGCCGGCACGGTGCTGGTCAACTTCGATGCGGTGGAGCACAGCCCGCTCTACAGCCTGACGGCCTGGACCCTGCACGAGGGCGTGCCGGGCCATCACCTGCAGATCGCGCTGGCGCAGGAGAGGGGCGACCTGCCGGCCTTCCGCCGCCTGGACGACCTGAATGCCTATGTCGAGGGCTGGGCCCTGTATGCCGAGCACCTGGGCGTGGAGATGGGCCTCTACCGCGATGCCTATGAGCACTTCGGGCGCCTGTCCTTCGAGATCTGGCGCGCCTGCCGCCTGGTCGTGGACACCGGCCTGCATGCCAAGGGCTGGACGCGCGAGCAGGCCGTGGCCTATCTGCGCGAGCACACGGCGCTCGGGGCGGGCTTCATCGACACCGAGGTGGACCGCTACATCGGCTGGCCAGCCCAGGCTCTGGGCTACAAGCTGGGCGAGCTGCGCATCCGCGCGCTGCGCGAGAAGGCCGAGCGGGAACTGGGCGCGCGCTTTGACCTGCGTGACTTCCACGATGCGGTGCTGCGCGGCGGCCCCATGCCGCTGGATGTGCTCGAGCGCGAGATCGGGCGCTGGATAGCGGCTAGGCTTGCGGCCCGACACTGAAACCGGAGATCGGCTTGGGCATCGTCGTGTATTGGCTGGAAGGCGAGGGTGAGGATGTCGCGCCCGCCTGCCAGTTCTTCAGCAGCAAGGAATTGACGCAGGCCCTGGCCTGCGCCGAGGAGAGGCGTCGGGCCGGACACCGCCACGTCAGCATCTCGACCGAGCTGGACGAGAGCGTGGGCAAGCCCGGCGTGTCGGCCGTGGAGGGCGGCAGGACGCCCGATGGCGAGGCCTATGAATGGTCCAAGGCCGGCCGGGCCGGCAAGGTGCGCAAAGGCCGCTGAATCAGAACTTGTAGCCGAAGCCGACGGTGAAGAGGTTGTCGGTTTTCTTCGTGCCCACGGGCACGCGGCTGGCATAGCGGCTGGACAGGCCGGCGTTCAGCGTCCAGCCGCCCATGATCTGCGTGGCCAGGCCGGCGTCGAAGGTGGCACGGTTGCCGAGGTCGCCGCCGCCGGGGTAGTAGACGAGGCGCTGCTTCAGCGACGTGGTCTCGCTGAGCTTGTGGCTGGACTCTTCGCCGAGCAGCACCTGCACGCCGTTGGCCTTGCTGCCGTCGGTGAGGCGGGTGGCGGTGTAGCCCAGACCGGTGAAGACATCCCAGCTGTTGGCATCGTCCTTGATCAGGTGGTAGCCGAGACCGCCGTTGAGGCTGTAGCGATCGCTCACGCCGCCGGCCTTGTTGGTCTCGCCTTCCGCGCCGCCGAAGGAGAACCACTGCGGGCCGAGGTTGAAGTCGTAGCGGCCGCCCAGGCGCAGCAGATTGGCCGTGGTGGTGTCGATGCCGTTGATCTTGTTGCGCCCGTAGTTGGCCAGGCCATAGAGGCTGAGCTTGTCTTCGGCCGTCGCGACGCTGGCGTCGGCGTTGGCGGCCAGGGTCTTGCTGCTGCTGTTGCCGCTGGCCAGGGCGCCGGAGACGCTGAGGCCGCCGTGCCATTTGCCATCGGGGGTGTCCTGGGCCTGGGTGGATTGCGTGGTGAGAGCGAGGGCGAGAGTGCCGAGGGCGACAGTGAAACGTGGCATTCTTGAAGTCGGGTATTACGGGAAAACCAGAAGTATCTCCAACGAGCTCATCGAACGGCGGCGGCCACCTGCCAAGTCTGTAAGAGGGGGTTCCCTAAAATGCGGCGATGACTTCCTTCCCTGTCGACGCTGCGGTCGACGCCGCCTCCAGCCCCCTGCTGCGCAATCTCAACCCCGAGCAACTGGCCGCCGTGACCGCGGCACCGGAACCGGCCCTGATCCTGGCCGGCGCCGGCTCCGGCAAGACCCGTGTGCTGACCACCCGCATCGCCTGGCTGCTAAACACCGGCCAGGTGAGCCCCGGCGGCGTGATGGCCGTGACCTTCACGAACAAGGCCGCCAAGGAGATGCTGGCGCGCCTGTCCACCATGCTGCCCTTCAATGTGCGCGGCATGTGGATAGGCACCTTCCACGGCCTGTGCAACCGCTTTCTGCGCGCCCACTGGAAGCTGGCCAACCTGCCCCAGGCCTTCCAGATCCTGGACGCCAGCGACACGACCTCGGCTGTCAAGCGCGTCATCAAGGCCATGAAGCTGGACGAAGAGCGCTTCGTGCCCAAGCAGGTCGGCTGGTTCATCGCCGGCTGCAAGGAAGACGGCCTGCGCCCCGGCGACGTGGAGCAGCGCGACGAACAGACCAAGAAGCTCGTCGAGATCTATGCGAACTACGAGGACCAATGCCAGCGCGAGGGTGTCGTCGACTTCGCCGAGCTGATGCTGCGCTCCTACGAACTGCTGCGCGACAACGCGGCCGTGCGCGAGCATTACCAGCGGCGCTTCCGTCACATCCTGGTGGACGAGTTTCAGGACACCAACAAGCTGCAATACGCCTGGCTGAAGATGTTCGCGCCGCCGGGGCGCGATGACGGCCAGAGCGTGCTGGCCGTCGGCGACGACGACCAGAGCATCTACGCCTTCCGTGGCGCGCGCGTCGGCAACATGGCCGACTTCGAGCGCGAGTACCGCGTGAAGAAGGTCATCAAGCTGGAGCAGAACTACCGCAGCTTCGGCCACATCCTGGACGCCGCCAACGAGCTGATCAGCCGCAACACCCAGCGCCTGGGCAAGACGCTGCGCACCGATGCCGGCCAGGGCGAGCCCATCCGCGTGCAGGAGGCACCCAGCGACTTCGCCGAGGCGCAGTGGGTCATCGAGGAGATCCAGAGCCTGCACCGCGGCGGTCTGGACCGGCAGGAGATCGCCATCCTCTACCGCAGCAATGCGCAGTCGCGGGTCATCGAGTCGGCGCTGTTCAACTCGGGCATCCCTTACCGCGTCTACGGCGGACTGCGCTTCTTCGAGCGGGCTGAAGTGAAGCATGCGCTGGCCTATCTGCGCCTGCTGGAGAACGCCAACGACGACACCAGCTTCCTGCGCGTCGTCAACTTCCCGACGCGCGGCATCGGCGCCAAGACATTGGAGAACCTGCAGGACGCGGCCAAGGCCTCGGGTCGCAGCCTCTATCAGAGCGTGGGCGCCATTCCCGGCAAGGGCGGCGCCAACCTGGTCGCCTTCACGCAGCTGATCGACTCGACGCGCAACCTGACCCAGGGCATGACGCTGCGCGAGATCATCGAGCAGGTGCTGGAGACCTCGGGCCTGCTGGACTTCTACCGCACCGACAAGGACGGCGCCGAGCGGCTGGAGAACCTGGACGAACTGATCAACGCGGCCGAGGCCTTCGTCATGCAGGAGGGCTTCGGCAAGAACGCCGTCGGCCTGCCGGTGGACGAAGTTGCTGAAGCCGGCACGCCGGGTGCGGTGCCCGACGCCGAGACCGGCGAGATCATGTCGCCGCTGGTGGCCTTCCTGACGCATGCCTCGCTGGAGGCCGGCGACAACCAGGCCCAGGCCGGCCAGGACGCCGTGCAGCTGATGACCGTGCACTCCGCCAAGGGCCTGGAGTTCGACGCCGTCTTCATCACCGGCCTGGAGGAAGGCCTGTTCCCGCACGAGAACTCCATGTCCGACCACGACGGGTTGGAGGAGGAACGCCGCCTCATGTATGTGGCCATCACGCGGGCGCGCAAGAAGCTGTCACTCAGCTTCTGCCAGACGCGCATGCTGCACGGACAGACGCGTTATCACATCAAGAGCCGCTTCTTCGACGAGCTGCCCGAGGAAGCGCTGAAGTGGCTGACGCCGCGCAACCAGGGCTTCGGCTCTGGCTTTGCGCGGGAGTACCAGAACGCCTGGCAGCGCGGCACGGGCCTCAAGGGCATGGTGGGCGCCGGCAATGTTCAGAAGGCGGCCTGGGTGGAGCCGCCCGTCCCCGCCAGCATGAAGCAGAAGGTCTCCGAGGAGCATGGCGGCCTGCGCGTCGGCAAGGGTGTCTTCCACACCAAGTTCGGCGAGGGCGTGCTGCTGACGCTGGAAGGCACGGGCACGGATGCACGCGCCCAGGTCAACTTCGGCCGCCACGGGACGAAGTGGCTGGCCTTGTCGGTGGCCAAGCTGACGCCGATCGACTAGGCCTGGGCGGCGCAGCCGGCCGGCGCTGCCCAGTGCCCCGGTGCGATGCCGGTCCAGCGCTTGAAGGAGCGCCGGAAGTTGGCGCCGTCGAAATAGCCCAGGGCCCGCGCCACGGCATCGCGGCCGTGGCCGCCCGGCCCCAGCAGGTAAAGGGCCACATGGGCCCGCATGCGATCCACCTCGGCCTGGTAGTGCGTGCCGTGGCGAGCCAGCCGGCGCTTGAGGGTGGCCGGGCTGGTGCCGCTGGCGCTGGCCAGGGCGTCCAGGCCGGGCGGCTCGGCGATATGCCCGAGCAGCCGGTCGCCCAGGTCGGCCAGCAGGCCGCGGCGCAGCGACTGCGGATCGGCGCCACGGGCCAGCGCGGTCGTGGCCAGGCCGGCTGCGGCCGGCCAGGCGGCGTCGGCCCGTGCCCGCGGCAGCCGCATCGCGTCGACCTGGCAGCCGAAGTGCAGCTCCGGCCCCAGATGCACGGCGTGCTGCGACGGGTCGCGCGGTGCCGTGCGGTTGAAGCTGAAGCGCCAGGGCAGGGGGCGGCCGCCGCGCCAGGCACACAGGCCGACGACGGCGCTCATGTGCAGGTCGACGACGAAGCCGCGCAGTCCGGCCGGCAGTCCGCAGGCGTCGGTCCACACGAGGATGAGTTCGCGGTCGTCCAGCACCAGTCGCGGCGTCAGCAGCGGTGTGAGCCGGCCCGAGTGGCGGCACAGCAGCCGCAGGGCTTCCAGCAGGCTGGTGGCCTGCAGCAGCGCCTGGCTGGCCAGGCCATAGTGGCCGGGCAGCAGCAGCTGGCCCAGCACGAAGGCGCTGTCGGCACCGGCATCGCGCAGCGGCGCCAGCAGCGCGAGCAGGTCGCGCGGCGAGATCAGTGCAGCCTCGGGCCAGGGCAGCGGCACGCCGCGGTGGTGGGCGAACTCGGCCAGCAGTGCGGCATGATCGGCCGCGGGCAGACAGGGCGTGTCGATGTCGTAGGGCGGCAGCGCGCCCGCGCCGCCGGCCAGGCCCAGCGGCAGCAGTGCGTCGATCTGCGCCTGCAGATTCATAGGCGCTTGAGCAGGTCCAGCAGCATCTGCTCGGGCGGCTCGCTGCCCTCGGTGCCGTGCAGCGCGGCTCGCGCAGGCAGGCGCAGGCGGCTGCCGTCACGCAGGGTCAGGGTCAGATGGGCCAGAGCCGCGCACAGTTCGTCGGCGAGCGCCTGGCCCTCGGCCTCGGTGCAGCCGGGCAGCAGCACGACGAAGCGGTCGCCTGCGTAGCGGCACAGCAGGTCGTCGGCGCGCAGGTTCAGCAGCAGCGTCATGCTGGCCGCCTCCAGCGCATGGTCGGCCGCGGCGAGGCCCTGCTCGCGGGCAAAGCTCGAGAAGCCCTCGAAGCCCAGCATCAGCACACAGCCGGGGCGGTCGAGGCCGCGCTCCAGCAGGATCTGCTGGGCCATGTAGCCGGCGTCGGCCAGTTGGGTGACGCGGTCCACGGCGCGGTGGTCGCGAAAGAAGCGCTCGCGCTGGGCGAGCTGGCGGCTCAGCACGCGTTGCTCCTGGCGCCAGTGGTGCAGGCCGATGGTCAGCATCACCATGCCCAGCGGCGTCAGGCCCGACTCCACCCAGTTGTCCCAGACCATGGCCTTGGGCAGGCGCCAGAACTCGTCCAGCGCGTCCACCCATTCGCCCACCAGCATGAAGGCCAGTCCCAGTGTCAGCCAGCTGGTGACGCGGCCGGCCGGCCGGCTGCTGCGCACATAGACGAGCCACACGCCGACCATCACCGCCATGCCGCCTTCGCCCAGGATGTCCATCCAATGCCATTGCGCCGGCGGCTTGAAGTCGCCGACGTAGGCGAATGCCAGCGTCAGAACCGCCAGCAGCAACGCGATCAAGGGATAGAAGAGCTCCCACGCCGGCAGCGCAAGCGGGGCGGCCAGGCGCGGCGGGGGCAGGGTCAGGCGCGTCATCTTTTCATCGTATTCAAGGCATATGACAGCGCCGCGATGCGACAGCGGGGGAGTCGGATCGGCTCACGCAAGCCGCTGGCTTGCGCCGCCCGGCTTTCGTGACGGCGTCGTCAAACGGGCGTCTTGGGCGGCCGCGAGCATCGCGGCCGTTTCCGCCTTTCCCGCCCTTGTCATGAACAACATCAAACCCACCCTTCCAAGCCTGAATCTGCTGGGCCTGGCGCTCGTGCTCGCCTTCCCGGCGCATGCGCAGAATGCCGTCCCGCAGCAGCTCGATGCCGTCGTCGTGACCGGCCAGCGCGCCAGCCTGCTGTCGGCGCTGGACAAGCAGCGCCAGGCCCAGGGCGTCGTCAGCGTCGTGCATGCCGACGGCATCGGCCAGCTGCCCGACGCGAATGCCGCCGAGGCCCTCGCCCGCCTGCCCGGTGTCACGCTGGAGCGCGACCAGGGCGAGGGCCGCTTCGTGCGCGTGCGCGGCATGGGCTCCGACTACAACAACGTCAGCATCAACGGCGCCACCGTGCCGGCCTCCGAGAAGGGCCGCCGCGCGCCGGGCCTGGACGTCGTGCCCGCGGGCCTGATCCGCTCGCTGGAAGTCAACAAGACGCTGAGCCCGGAGGTGGATGCCAACAGCATCGGCGGCTCCATCAGCGTCAACACGCTGACGGCCTTCGACGTGGCCGGGCGCCTGCTGGCGCTGGAGGTCGGCGCCAACCACGATGCCAATGTGGGCCGCACGCGGCCGCGCGCGTCGCTGACCTATGCCGACCGCTTTGCCGACGGCAAGCTGGGCCTGGCCCTTGCCGTGTCGGGCGACGAGCGGCGCTTTGCCAGCGACAACGTCGAGACCGGTGGCGCCTGGGACGAGGGCAAGCTGGAAGCGTTCGAGCTGCGCCGCTACAGCATCCTGCGCTCGCGCGTCGGGGCGGCGATGAGCCTGGACTGGCGCCCGGCTGCCGGCCAGGAGCTCTATCTGCGCGGCTTCAGCAGCCGCTTCACCGACGAGGAGGAGCGCCAGTCCCTCAAGGTCACGCTGGACGCTGCCCAGGCGCCGGGCGCGCAGGGCGCGGGCCTCGCGTCGCGCGGGCTGAAGCTGCGCCGCGAGGTGGCCAAGACCAGCTCCCTGACCCTGGGCGGCAAGCTCACCGTGCAGGCCTGGGAAGCGCGCGCCGAGGCGGGCGCCGGCCGCGCCGAGGAAAGCACGCCCAACGCCTTGTCCTCGTCGGCCTTCGATGCCAAGTTCGCCGGCGGTCTGGGCTTTGACAACGGTGAGCGGCCCGTGCTGAAGGCGCCCGCCAACCTGGCCGACGCCAGCCTGTACAAGCTCAACAACCTGAAGATCGGCGACAGCGACGCGCGCGATCGCGTCGACCACCTGAAGCTGGATCTCAAGCGCAGCTTCGAACTGGCCGGCGGCGACAGCCTGGAGTTCAAGGTCGGCGCCAAGGCCACGCGCCGCCACAAGGACAACCAGCAGGAGACCTGGAAGCTCAAGGGCAAGGCCATTGGCACGCCTGCCTTCGCGGCCATCGCCTCCAGCGACCCGGTGGACTATCCCTGGGGCAGCTTCGGCCTGGCGGCCGACGGCGCCAAGGCCCGCAAGTTGTGGGAGGGTGTGAACCTCACCAGCTCGCGCGACGTCGCCGACTCGGTGACCGGCGACTTCGACATGAAGGAGGATGTGGATGCCGCCTATGGCCAGGCGCTGTGGGAGCGCGGCGGCCTGCAGCTGCTGGGCGGCCTGCGCATGGAGCGCATCACCTTCAAGGCGCGGGGCACGGCCCTGGTGGGCAGCGCGACCCGGCCCGTGGCCATGGACTCGCGCGAAGCCCACTGGCTGCCGTCGCTGCTGCTGCGCCAGGACCTGGGCGGCCAGTTGCTGCTGCGCGCCGCCTTCACGAACTCGCTGGTGCGGCCCAGCTTCGAGCAGCTTTCGCCCGGCATGATCATCGACGGCGACGAGGCCGAGCTGGGCAATCCCGGCCTCAAGCCGCTGCGCTCGCGCAACCTCGACCTGGGCATGGAGCAGGGCCTGGGCCGCGACGGCACGCTGTCGGCCTATGTCTTTCACAAGCGCATCCGCGACTTCGCCTTCCAGACCGATCTGGCCGGCAGCCCTGGCTGGCAGGGCTTCTCCCAGGTCAACACCTTCGCCAACGGCGACAGCGCGAAGCTGAGCGGCGCGGAGCTGGCCTATGCGCAGGCGCTGCGCAGCCTGCCGGCACCCTTCAACGGCCTCATCGTCGGCGCCAATGCGACCCTGGTCCGCTCCAAGGCCCGTGTGGGCGGCTATGACGGCGGCGTGTTCAAAGGCCGCGACATCAGCCTGCCCAGCCAGTCGGACCGCGGCTTCAACCTCAGCCTGGGCTGGGAAGGCCAGGGCTTCAGCACGCGGCTGGCGATGAATCGCCAATCGTCCTATCTGATCGAGGTCGGCGACGTGTTCGACGCCGCCCACGACCTGCGCGTGGACGGCCAGAAGCAGGTCGACTTCTCGCTCAAATACGCCCCCAGCCGCAGCCTGGAGTTCAGCTTCGAGGCGAGCAACCTGACCAACAGCCCCTACTACGTCTACCAGTCGCTGCGCTCGCAGAACGCGCAGTACGAGCGCTACGGCCGCAGCTTCAAGCTGGGCGTGAAATGGAGCCTGAACTGATGCGGCGCGCCCTCCTGACCCTGGCGCTGGCGGCCTGCGCCGTCGGCGCCCACGCCGATCGTTTTGTGCTGGCCAAGACGGCCCTGGAACTGCAGGACGACACCGGCCGCATGCTGGACAGCCAGGCCATGCGCGCCAAGCACATGGACCAGCGCGCCGACGTCGGCGCGGTCGTGCAGGACGCCGACAGCGGCCGCATCACGCTGTGGCGAGCCAGCGGCGCCAGGCTGCAGCGCGCCGCCTCCTGGGCGCCGCCGGCGGTGGAGCTGGAGCAGCTCTGCCTGTACCGCGACGCGCAGGGCCTGCTGCAGCTCTTCCTGCTCGGCAAGGACGGCCTGTCCGAGCAATGGCTGATCGATGGCGAGCGTGCGCTGCCGGTGCAGCGCCTGGCCACGCCCATGGACCCCAGCGCCTGCCGCGTGCGCGATGCCGAGGCCATGCTCTATGTGGCCGAACCCGGCGTGGGCCTGTGGGCGGTCTCGGCCAATGCCGAGCGCGCCGGCCGCCGGCTGCTGCTGACCGACGCGCAGTCCAGCGGGAAGGCGCTGAACGCGAAGCTGGACGCCTGGCTGGCCGAGCATCCCGCCGCGCCGGCAGCGTCTCGCCCGCCCGTCGTGCTGCCCACCGGCCAGACCGAGCCCATGCGCGAGGCCGGCGACGCCGCGGACGATCCCGCCATCTGGGTGCACCCGCGGCGTGGTGCGCAAAGCCTCGTCCTGGGCACCGACAAGAAGCGCGGCCTGGCCGTCTACGGCCTGGACGGCCGCGAGCGCCAGTTCCTGCCGGTGGGCCGCATCAACAACGTGGACCTGCGCCAGGGCCTGGCCTATGCAGGCCGCAAGCTCGACCTGGCCGTGGCCACGCAGCGCGACGAGGGCAGCCTGGTGCTGTTCGGCATCGCGCCGAACGGGCGCATCAGCGAGCTGGCGCGTCTGAAGACCGACCTGGACGACATCTACGGCATCTGCGTGGGCCGCAATGCCGAGGGTGGGCTGGATGCCTTCCCCAATGACAAGAACGGGCGCGTGCTGCAGCTGCGGCTGCGGCTGGCGGGCGACAACAAGACCTGGCGGGCCGATCCCGTCGGCCAGTTTCGCCTGGAGAGCCAGCCCGAGGGCTGCGTCGTGGACGAGGTCAACCAGGCCCTCTTCGTCGGCGAGGAGAAGCGCGGCATCTGGCGGCAGGACCTCGCGGCCGCCGGCAGCGCACCCCAGCTGGTCATTCCTGCCGGCCCGCCCTTGACGCCCGACGTGGAAGGCATGGCCATCCATGCCGGGCGTGGCTGGCTGGTGGTGTCGTCGCAGGGCAGCGACTCCTATGCCGTCTATGAGCTGAAGCCGCCGTTCGCGCTGCGCGGCACCTTTGCCATCGGCAACAACGTGGCCCTGGGCATTGATGCGGTGTCGGAGACCGACGGCCTGGATCTCACGGGCGCGAATCTGGGCGGCCCCTATGCCGGCGGCGTGCTGGTCGTGCAGGACGGGCACAAGCGGCTGCCGCAGGGGCGCCAGAACTTCAAGCTGGTGCCGTGGGCGGCCGTGGAGGCCGCGATCGGCGTCAGTGGCCGACGATGACGACGTGAGCCTGCATGCGCGAGTCGATGGCGCCGACGCCGAAGCGGTCGCCGATGGCGCGGGCCGCGTGAGCGGTCAGCTCCGGCAGCCGGCCCGGCGCGCGCTGCTCGATCTCGGCGCGCAGCGCCGTGCCCTGGCAGAAGCCCAAGGCGGGGTGGGAGGGTGACTCGGCGCGGGCGCGCAGCGACAGCGTGACGATGTCGGCTTCGTGCTCGAAGCCGGCGGCGGCCAGTTCATCGCGCAGCGTGTCGATGTCGTGGCAGCCGTGCGGCGTGCGCGCCAGGAAGCGCGGCGGGTCCTCGGGAAAGGCATCGGCGAGCGCGTGGGTGACGGTCTCGGCCAGTTCATTGCTGTCGAGGTGGTCCCAGACATTGAACAGGAAGACACCCTCGGGCCTGAGCACCCGTCGGATCTCGGCGAAGGCGCGCGGCCGGTCGCTGAAGAAGCTCACGCCGAACTGGCAGGCGACGAGGTCGAAACTCTGGTCGGCAAAGGGCAGCTGGGTCGCGTCGGCCAGCCGCCATTCGACGGGCCTCCCGGTGCCGCGCGTGGCCGCCATGTCCAGCATGGTGGCGTTGATCTCGCTGGCGACGATGTCCGTGCGATCAGGCAGTTCGCCGACGAGATGTCGGGTCAGCACGCCGGTGCCTGCGGCCACTTCCAGCAGCCGGCCGGGCCGCAGTGCCGCGGCGCGCGCCGCCAGGTCTTCGGCGAAGGGCTCGAAGAGCATGGGGCGAGATAGTGCTCGTGGAGCTGGGGGATGGACTTGGTGAATCCGCGTTCGGCGAGGTTCATGGGCGCACTCCGGCAGGCTCTCCCTGCGGGCCATTCTGGAGGCGGTGCTAGGCTCGTGACCGCCTGCCTCGCAATTGCTTGCAACCCGTCATGACTGAACACCGCCCCTCACATGCCGAGCTGAACGCTTTCCTGAAGGCCGAGTTCCCGCAAAACAGCTGCACGCTGGAGGAGATCGACGAGGACGGCAGCGTCGTCGTCGCCCTTCCGGTCGGCGAGCGCGAGCTGCGGCCGGGCGGCACGGTGTCGGGCCCGGTCATGATGACGCTGGCCGATGTGGCCCTCTATCTCGCCATCTTGGCGCGCATCGGCATCGTGCCGCTGGCCGTGACGACGAATCTCTCCATCAACTTCCTGCGCAAGCCGCGCGCCGACAGGCGCGTCATCGCGCGCTGCCGGCTGATGAAGCTGGGCAAGACGCTTGCGGTGGGCGAGGTGTGGATCTTCTCGGAGGGCGAGGAAGAGCCGGTGGCGCATGCGACGGGCACGTACGCGATTCCGCGGGAGCGCTGACCTTCATGCACGGCATGCCGCTTGCCCCTTCCTTTTACGCGCGCGAGTTCGCGTGATGAAAGGAATGCAATGCAGGTGCAGATCGAGACCGACAACCATGTCGAGGGCCGGGAGAAGCTGATCGAACACGTCGAAGGCGTGATCCGCGATGCTGTCGATCACTACAAGGAGCAGGTGACGCATGTGGAGGCTCACCTGGGCGACATGAACGGCGGGGACAAATCGGGCCCCGACGACAAGCGCTGCCTGCTGGAGGTGCGCGTGGCGGGCTTGAAGAACATCGCGGTCAAACACCAGGCTGAAAGCCTGCACCAGGCCATCGAGGGCGCGGCCGACAAATTGACGCGGGCGCTCGACTCGGTGCTGGGCAAGCAACAGGACCGCCAGCGGCGCCATGCGGGGATCGGTGAGCTGAGTGCCGACGCGGCGCGCGAGGTCGACGAGGTCGTGTCTCCTGCTACCGAGCCCCGGTGATGCCATGAGAAAAGGGCTGCTCGCGCAGCCCTTGAATGAAGCGCCGCGTGTTGGGCCGTCAGATGCCGATCTCGCCGCCGTCCTTGCGGGTGACGACGACGGTGGCCGAGCGCGGCCGCTTCTTGGCGGTGGCGTCGGACTGGCTGGCCGGCCAGTAGCTGCCGAAGCTCTTGCCGGCCCAGTCCGGCGTGCCTTCCTCGCCCGGGTGCTGGACGTTGAAGAACAGCGTCTTGCTGTCCGGCGTCATCGCGATGCCGGTGATCTCGCACTCCTTGGGGCCGACGAGGAAGCGGCGCAGCGTGTCCGCCGTCGCGTTGGCGCCCTTGATGGTGCTGGTGCCGCCGGCCGCGTTGGCCGCGCCGCCGTCACCGACCTTGCCCGGCACGGCGGCCAGCATCATGCAGTTGGTGATGTAGGTGTAGGCACCGTCGTCGGTCTGCACCCACAGCATGCCGCGCTTGTCGAAGTAGAGGCCGTCGGGGCTGGAGAAGTCGTTGACGGCGGTCAGGCCGGACAGGTTGACGTCGGCCGCAGCGTCGGCCTGGGCGCCGAAGAGGTAGACGTCCCAGGCGAACTTGGCGACGTTGGCCGCGTCTTCGCGCCAGCGGATGATGTGGCCGTTGGGGTTGCCGCGCTGGGCCGTCGTGCCCTTCATGTCTTCGTAGTAGCGCGGGTTGGCCGCGTCGGGCTTGAGCTGGCTGCCGGTGGGCGTGGCGGTGTTGGCGACACGGTTGCTGTTGTTGGTCAGGGTCATGTAGACCTCGCCGTTCAGCGGGTTCACCGCACCCCACTCCGGGCGGTCCATCTTGGTGGCGCCGAGCTTGTCGGCGGCCAGGCGGGCGTGGGTGACGACGTCGGCCTGGTCGGCGAAGGCGTAGGCCGCGTTCGTCGCGTCCAGGCCGTTCTTGCCGTAGCTCAGCTCCAGCCAGTCGCCAGTGCCGTCGGCGTTGAACTTGGCCACATACAGCGTGCCTTCGTCCAGGTACTTGGCGCCGGCGACCAGGCCCTTGCCCACGTCGGCGGCGTCCCAGTTGGCCTTGGAGACGAACTTGTAGATGTACTCGTTGCGCGCATCGTCGCCCTGGTACAGGACGACGGGCTTGCCGGCCGTTGCCGGCGCGGGCCAGGCGCCCTCATGGTTGAAGCGGCCCAGGGCCGTGCGCTTGGCGGGCACCGAGTCGGGCGCGAAAGGGTCGATCTCGACGACCCAGCCGAAGGTGTTGATGGTGTTGCGGTAGTCGTCGGCCGCGGTGGCGCCGCTGACCGAGGAGTCCCAGCGCGCGAACAGGTCCGCCGTGCCGGCGGTCTCCCACAGATAGGGGCTCTTGCGGTTCTGCGGCAGGCCGTAGCGGTTCAGGCCAACCACTTCCTTGGCGCTGCGCTTGGCATCGTCGCCGGCGGCGCGCGAGATGACGTTGAGGAAGTTCTCCTCGCAGGTCAGGTAGGTGCCCCAGGGCGTGTAGCCGTTGGCGCAGTTGTTGTTGGTGCCGCGCGTCTGCGTGCCGCCGGTGGAGAACCTGGTCGCCAGCACCGCCGCGCCGCGCGCGGGGCCGGTGAAGTCCATCGTCGTGGCCGAGGTGATGCGGCGGTTGAAGCGCGAACCGCGCACCATGCTGGCGCCGTTGGTCTCGCGCTTCACTTCGGCGACGCTGACGCCGTGGGCGTAGATCTCCTTCTCGACCTCGGCGGCGTTGCGCGCGGCACCGGCGGTGCGGCCGGTGGGGTGCAGGCCATAGGGTGCGACGACGTATTCGTGGTTGACGCACAGCAGGCCGCGGTCGGAGCGGTCGGCCTGGTAGGCGCCGGCATCGGACAGGCCGAAGTAGTACATGCCGTCATGACCATCGCCGACGCGGCGCTGGTAGGAGTCGGCCGTCTCGCTGCCGTCATCCTTCCAGGACTCGTCGCCCCAGTGCAGCGGGTCGCCCAGCGCGTGCAGGATGCTGACCTGGTAGCCCTCGGGCACGGTGACGAGGTCGTTCTTGTTCTTGGCGACCGCCGTGAAGCCGATCTTGAGCGGCGCCGGCGCAGGTGCCGGGGTGGGAGCCGGCGCGGGTGCGGGTGCGGGGGCCGGGCTGTCGTCGTCGGAGCAGGCCGTCAGGCCGACGCCGCCGAGCAGGGCGGCAGCGGTGACGCTGATGCCGCCGCGCAGCGTCTGGCGGCGGCTGAGGCGCGCGGCCAGCACGTCGTCCATGTGGGGATTGGCCGACGGGTTGACGATGGCGTCATCGTCGTATTCGTTGGGGGTGGGAGGGCAGGACGGGCAGGGCAGGTTCAAGGAAGGCTCCGCAATACAGGAGCCGGGAATTCTTCAAACTTGTCGTGTCAGGGCGATGACTTGGGTTCGCTGAGCACGTCCTGCGGTGCGCCGAACATGAAACAGTCGACGAAGCTGAAGTACAGCGAAGCGTAGAACACCGTCGACAGCAGCAGGCCTGTGGTCATCAGCACCACGGGTGCGAACTGCGCCAGGCCGAGCAGGCCGAAAACGAGGCTGATGGTGCTGGCCACCGCCATCAGCAGGGCACCCCACAGCAGCATGTTGAGCAGGAAGGCGGCCTTGTTGCGCCACAGGGCCAGCGTGCTGGAGAACAGCGCCTGGGCCACGCCCTGGCCGCCCCAGTGCACCAGTGCCGGCGCATGCCAGTAGGGCACCGAGAGCAGGCCCATCAACGTCAGCCGCGCGGCCAGGCCCCAGAACAGGCGCGGGTCGGTGGCAGCGTTGGCAATGGCCTCGTTGTCGGCGCTCTCGGCGATGAGCTTCTGCAGATCCCGCGTGCTGCCGCCGTCGATCCAGTCGGCCATCAGGCCGATGGCGAGCATCGCGCCGGCATAGCCGAAACACAGCGCCAGCTGGCTGCGCCGCCGCTCGGGTGTCAGCTTCAGCGGCTGCAGGAAGACGCTGACGGTGGGCGTCTTCTTCTGCAGCACGAGGTGGGTGGCCAGCATGAAGCCCAGCGACAGCAGCGGCAGCGAGGCCATGGTCACCACCAGGCCGATCCCGGGGATCAGCACGATGGCGAAGCCGGCGAACAGGAAGATGCCGAGCAGGCCGGCCAGGGCTAGCGGCTGTCGCTGGAAGACCTTGAAGCCGTGGCGTATCCAGAGCCGGCCGTTGCGGGCCGGGACGTCCTGCAGGTGCAACTGCATGGTCATTCGCTGACCTCGCCATGCAGGGCATGCCAGGGCTTGGCGATGCGCTCGCGCAGCACGCGCTCGAAATGGCGCGGGTCATGGGCCTTCAGCAGGCTGGCCTCGCGGGGCAGGTGCAGGTCGTACAGGCGCGACAGCCAGAAGCGCAGGGCCGCGGCGCGCAGCAGGGCGGGCAGCAGGCGATGCTCGGCGCCGGACAGCGGCCGCACGCTCTCATAAGACGAGACGAAGACGCTGGCCCGCTCCTCGATGAGGCGGCCATCGCCGAGGTCGATGCACCAGTCGTTCAGGCAGACGGCGAGATCGAACAGCCAGGTGTCGCAGCCGGCGAAATAGAAGTCGAAGAAGCCGGTCAGGCGCTCGCGCCCCGGGCCCTCGCCGGGCTCGAACATGACGTTGTCACGGAAGAGGTCGGCGTGGATGGGGCCTTTCGGCAAGTCCGCGTAGCGGGCCGATGCGGCCAGCTGCTCCTGGTAGGCCAGCTCGCTCTGCAGCAGTTCGGCTTCGGCGCCGTCCAGGAAGGGAAGGACCCGCGGCGCCACTTCGCGCCACCAGGGCAGGCCGCGCAGATTGGGCTGGTAGAGGGGGAAGTCCTGGCCGGCCAGGTGCATGCGGGCCAGGGTGGCGCCAACCTGTTCGCAGTGGAAGGCGTCCGGCGCCAGCTGGTGGCCGCCATGCAGGCGGTCGACGATGGCCGCGGGCTTGCCCGCAACCTCGAAGAGGATCTCGCCGCTGGCGTCCGCATGCGGCTCGGGCACCGGCACGCCGCGCTGGGCCAGGTGCTGCATCAGCCGCAGGTAGAAGGGCAGCTGCTCGGCCGTCAGGCGCTCGAACAGCGTCAGCACATAGCGGTGCAGATGGCCGTCGGCCTGGTTGCAGTCGACGAAGTAGTTGGTGTTCTCTATGCCCGCGCCGATGCCGCGCAAGGAGGAGAGTTGCCCGAGGGCGAGATGGTCCAGCAGGTCTTGCGCTTGGCGCGGGCTGACTTCAGTGAAAACGGCCATGGGTCCAGAAAGCGGCCCCGGGGGCCGCCTGCGATCAGAATTTGAGAACTCGCCAGACCCGTGTGCCCGAGCCGCTCTTGGGCATGCCCGTGCCGGTGCCGCCAGCCGATTCGCGGCCTGCGTCGTTGACGACGATTTCGTAGTCCGGTGCCTTGCTGTTCTTGTTCTTGACCGTGACCTTCTTGGCCTCGCCCCTCACCTTGAGCTCCTCGATGCGGACCTGGTCGTCCTCGGCCACGGTCTTCTCGACCTTGGGCTCGGGTGGTGGATCGGCAAGGGCGCTCGCGCAGAAAGCTGCGAACAGCAGGAGGGCGGTGGGGCGAAGCATGCTGCCGATTCTAGGTGGCCGGCTACAGGACAATCCTGCGCCATGAGCAAACCCATCCTGCTGCTGGTCGACGGCTCCAGCTACCTGTATCGCGCCTTCCATGCCATGCCCGACCTGCGCGGCCCCGAGGGCCAGCCCACCGGGGCGGTGCGTGGCATGGTGGCCATGCTGAAGAAGCTGCAGAGCGACATCGGCGCGGCCCATGCCGTCTGCGTCTTCGACGCCTCCGGCCCGACCTTCCGCGACGAGTGGTACCCCGAGTACAAGGCCCAGCGCTCGCCGATGCCGCCGGAGCTGCGCGCCCAGATCGAGCCCATCCATGAGGTCGTCAAGCTGCTGGGCTGGCCCACGCTGACGGTGGCGGGCGTCGAGGCCGACGACGTCATCGGCACCCTGTGCTGCGTGGCGGCCAATTCGGGCCACCGCGTCATCGTGTCGACGGGCGACAAGGACCTGTCCCAGCTCGTCAACCCGGACGTGGAGCTCATCAACACCATGAGCAACGAGCGCCTGGACGAGGCCGGCGTGCTGGCCAAGTTCGGCGTGCCGCCCAATCGCATCATCGACTACCTGACGCTGATGGGCGACACGGTGGACAACGTGCCGGGCGTGCCGGGTGTCGGCCCCAAGACGGCGGCGAAATGGATCGCCGAGTACGGCTCGCTGGACGGCGTCATCGCCGCGGCGCCGGACATCAAGGGCAAAGCGGGCGAGAACCTGCGCGGCGCCCTGGACTGGCTGCCCATGGGCCGCAAGCTGGTCACGGTCAAGGTCGACTGCGAGCTGGCCGAGCATGTGGCCGGCTGGCCCACGCTGGACGAACTGGCCTTCCGCGAGCCCGACAAGGCGCCGCTGGCCGAGTTCTACAAGCGCAACGGCTTCAAGGCCTGGCTGGAGGAGCTGACCGGCGAGGCCGTGCCTGTCAAGCCCAAGGCGGCGGCGCCCGCCGCCAACCCGGGCCTGTTCGACGAGCCCGAGCCGCCGGCCGGCGCGGCTGACGTTGCCCGCCAGTACGACACCATCCTGACGTTCGACCAGCTCGACGCCTGGATCGCCCGCCTGCGCGCCGCACCCCTGTGCGCCCTCGATACCGAGACCGATTCCCTGGACCCGATGGCGGCCCGCATCGTCGGCATCTCCTTCGCCGACAAGCCCGGCGAAGCCGCCTACATCCCGCTGCACCACAGCGGCCCCGATGCGCCCGAACAGCTGCCCTTCGATGAGGTGCTGGCGCGGCTCAAGCCCTGGCTGGAAGACGAGTCGGCCAAGAAGATCGGCCAGAACCTGAAGTACGACCGCCATGTGCTGCTCAACCATGGCATCCAGCTGGCCGGCGTGCAGCACGACACCCTGCTGCAGAGCTATGTGCTGGAAGCCCACAAGACCCACAACCTCGAGGCCTTGGCCGAGCGCCATCTGGGCCGCAAGGGCCTGAGCTACGAGGACCTGTGCGGCAAGGGCGCCCACCAGATCCCGTTTGCCCAGGTGGACGTGGCCAAGGCCACCACCTACTCGGGCGAAGACTCCGAGATGTGCCTGCACCTGAACAGCGTGCTGCTGCCGCAGATCGAGGCCGATGCCGGCCTGACCCGCATCTACCGCGACATCGAGATGCCGTCGGCCGACCTGCTGGCCCGCATCGAGCGCAACGGCGTGCTGATCGACTCCGAACGCCTCAAGCTGCAGAGCCACGAGATCGGCCAGCGCCTGGTGCTGCTGGAGCAGCAGTGCTACGACATCGCCGGCCAGCCTTTCAACATCGGCAGCCCGAAGCAGATCGGCGACATCCTGTTCACCAAGCTCGGCCTGCCCGTCATCAAGAAGACCGCCACCGGTGCGCCGTCGACCGATGAAGAGGTGCTGACCGAACTGGCCGCCGACTTCCCGCTGCCGGCCAAGATCCTCGAGTACCGCAGCCTGTCCAAGCTCAAGAGCACCTACACCGACAAGCTGCCGCTGCAGATCAACGCCCACACCGGCCGCGTGCACACCAACTACGCCCAGGCCGTGGCGGTGACGGGGCGGCTGTCCAGCAACGAGCCCAATCTGCAGAACATCCCCATCCGCACGGCGGAGGGTCGCAAGGTGCGCGAGGCCTTTGTCGCGCCGTCGGGCCATGTCATCGTCAGCGCCGACTACTCGCAGATCGAGCTGCGCATCATGGCCCACATCAGCGAGGACCCGGGCCTGCTGCGCGCCTTCCAGGAAGGCCAGGACGTGCACAAGGCGACGGCCAGCGAGGTGTTCGGCGTCGCGCTGGACGAGGTCTCCAGCGAGCAGCGCCGCTACGCCAAGACCATCAACTTCGGCCTCATCTACGGCATGGGTGCCTTCGGCCTGGCCTCGGCCCTGGGCATCGAGCAGAAGGCCGCCAAGGACTACATCGAGCGCTATTTCACGCGCTTTGCCGGCGTCAAGAAGTACATGGACGAGACCAAGGCCAGCGCGGCCGAGCTGGGCTATGTGTCGACGCTGTTCGGTCGGCGCATCTACCTGCCCGAGATCCGCGGCGGCAACGGCCCGCGCCGCGCCGGCGCCGAGCGCCAGGCCATCAACGCGCCCATGCAGGGCACGGCGGCCGACCTCATCAAGCTGGCCATGCTGGCCGTGCAGGCCGAGCTGGACCGCGCCGGCAAGCAGTCCAAGATCATCATGCAGGTGCACGACGAACTCGTCTTCGAGGTGCCCGAGGCCGAACTGGCGTGGATGCGCGCCGAGGTGCCGCGCCTGATGGCCGGCGTGGCGGAGTTCAAGGTGCCGCTGCTGGCCGAGGTGGGCGTGGGCAGCAACTGGGAAGAGGCGCACTGAAGAGAGGGTCAATCCCCTGGATTTCCCATTTCTCTCAAAATAGGGAAAATACGGAAAATGCCAGTTGGGAGCCTCATCATGTCCGCAGTCCTCGAACAAGCCCTGGCCGACCAGCTGCCCAGCGTGTCGGCCACCCAGCTCGTGGCGGGTATCCAGAAGGTGGGCCGCACGGTGGCCACCCATGGCGCGGTGCTGATCACCAAGCATGACCAGCCCGCCTTCGTGCTGATGTCGGTGGAGCGCTACCGCGAACTGCAGCGCGCCGCCGAGCCCGACCTGGGCGCCCTGGGCGGCGAGTTCGACGCCATGCTGGCGCGCATGCAGGACCAGGGCGAGGCCCTGGCCGACGCCTTCGCGATGGCGCCGGAAACCCTGGGCCAGGTCGCCGTGAAGGCCGCCAAGCCGCATCGCCCCCGCGTCAAGAAGGCCGCCTGAGCCTTGCCCGCCAAGCTCTATGTGCTGGCCGGCGTCAATGGCGCCGGCAAGAGTTCCATCGGCGGTGCGGCCCTCCAGGCCAGCGGCGCCGAGTTCTTCAACCCTGACATCGCTAGCGCGCGCCTGCGCGAGCAGCAGCCCCATCTTTCCGCGGAACAGGCCAACGGCCTGGCCTGGACATTGGGCCGCCAGGGTCTGGAAAAGGCGCTGGCCGAGGGGCTGACCTATGCCTTCGAGACGACGCTGGGGGGCAACAGCATCGTCAAGCTGCTCCTCGAGGGGGCGAAGTCCGGCGCCGAGGTGCATGTCTGGTATGCCGGCCTGGCCACGCCCGAGCTGCATCTGCGCCGCATCCAGGCCCGCGTGGCGGCCGGCGGGCATGACATCCCCGAGTCCAAGGTGCGGGAGCGCTTCGATGCCAGCCGCAGCAATCTGGTCAAGCTGATGCCGCATCTGGCCAGCCTGCGCCTGTACGACAACAGCTTCGAGGCCGATCCGCGCACCGGGCGACGGCCGCAGCCGGTGCTGCTGCTGCAGATGCAATCCGGACGCGTCATCGCGCACGCGCCGCTGCGCAGCGTGCCGGCCTGGGCAAAACCTTTGCTGGCCGCGGCCCTGCGTTGACTATCATCGGCGCCCAATGAACAGGCTTGGGTTGCGATGAGGGTTTTGCTGGTCGATGCTTTTCCAATGGTGCGCGCCGCGCTCACCGGCCTGATCGAGCAGCATTTCGCCGGGGCCCAGGTGCAGGGCGTCGACAGCGCCGCTGCCGCGCGTGCCGCGCTGGGCCAGGCCATCCCCCGCCTCGTGTTGCTGGACCTGCGCATCGAGGGCGGCTTCGAGCTGCTGCAGCAGATCCACCGCGAACACCTGCTGCTGCCGGTCGTGGTCGTCTCGGGCAGCGACGACACCGAGGAGGCCCTGCAGGCCCTGGGTGCCGGCGCCATGGGCTATGTGCCCGAACGCAGCGATCTGAACACGCTGGTGCAGGCCCTGCACCTGGTGCTGGCGGGCGGCACCTATGTGCCGCCGCTGAAGCCGCGCGTCGACGACACGCCCGCGCCTGCCACCGGCGCCGCGCCGCGGCCGGACTGGGCCGAGCTGCCGCTGACGCCGCGCCAGAAGCATGTGCTGCATCTGCTGACGCAGGGCCTGTCCAACAAGCTGATCGCCCGCGAGCTGGGGGTCAGCGTGGATACGGTCAAGGACCATGTCGCCGCCGTGCTCAAGGCCCTGGGCGTGGCCTCGCGCACCCAGGCCGTCGTCGTCGCAACCCAGAAGACGCGCTAGAGCCGCTTGGCCACCTCGGCCTTGAACCAGCCGGACTCGAGATAGGCGTAGAGGTTCTTGCCCGGGCAGACCGTCTGGCGGCTGTAGTCCTTGTGGCTGGCGATGGCGTCCAGCCCGAGCTGATGCTGGCGCGCCAGCCAGGCCGTCAGCTCGACGGCCGCGTTCAGCTGGGCCGGCGTGGGCTGCTGTTCCTCGAAATTGCCCACCAGCATGACGAGGGCATGGCCGCGCGGGTCGTACTCGGTGTTGGTGTCGCCGGCCTGGCTCAGCGGCCGTGCCGCGAAGATGCGGCCGTCTGGTGCGATGACGTAGTGGTAGGGGATGTCGGCCCAGCGCTTGGTCAGGCGCGACCACTGCTGCAGCCGGCGCAGATAGGCCTCGGGATCGCTGCCGTCCTTCCAGATCTCGCCCTGGTGGTGGATCGTGATGCGGTTGATGCTCTGCGGCTCGTCGCTGGACGTCGGCGGGCTGCCGCCCCAGGCGTCCACGCTGATGATCTGCGGCGCGCTCGGCGCCCGCGGCGGGCTGGCGCAGCCGGCCAGGGCCAGCAGAAGGGCGACAAGGACGGCGGCCAGCCTCATCGGATGGCGTCGATGGCGTTCAGCACCGCTTCGGCGGTGGCCGGCGCGCGCAGCGGCGGGTCGCAGCGCTGCGGCCCGCAGGCCGCGCAGGCGTCCTTGATGGCCAGCAGGGCCGCAAAGCCCAGCAGCAGCGGCGGCTCGCCGACGGCCTTGCTGCGGTGGATGGTCTCGCTGGCGTTGGCGACGCCGAACAGTTCGGTGCGAAACGCCGGCGGGCAGTCGTTGGCCGTCGGGATCTTGTAGGTGCTGGGCGCATGCGTGGTCAGCAGGCCGGTCACCGGATGCCACACCAGCTCTTCCATCGTCAGCCAGCCCATGCCCTGGATGAAGCCGCCCTCGATCTGGCCGATGTCGATGGCCGGGTTCAGGCTCTGGCCCACGTCGTGCAGGATGTCGGCATGGGTGATGCGGCTCTCGCCGGTCAGCGTGTCCACCAGGGCCTCGCAGACGGCGCCGCCCCAGGCGTAGTAGTAGAAGGGGTGGCCCTGCAGCTTGGCGCGGTCCCAGTGCAGGCCGGGGGTGGCATAGAAGCCGTCGCTCCAGAGCTGGATGCGCTTGAGGTAGGCCGCACCGACCAGTTCCTCGAACGAGAGGCTCTGGCCGCCACCGCTGACCTGGCCGCCCTCGAAGGCCACCAGCTCGGCCGCGCAGCCGAAGCGCTCGGCGGCGAAGCTGGCCAGGCGCGCCTTGATCTTGCGCGCCGCGTCCTGGGCGGCCTTGCCGTTGAGGTCGCTGCCGGTGGAGGCGGCCGTCGCGGAGGTGTTGGCGACCTTGCTGGTGTCGGTGGCCGAGCAGCGCACGTGATCCAAGGGCAGGCCCAGCTCATGGGCCACGACCTGGGCGACCTTGGTGTTCAGCCCCTGGCCCATCTCGGTGCCGCCATGGTTCACCAGCACCGAGCCGTCGACATAGACATGCACCAGGGCGCCGGCCTGGTTCAGGTGGGCGACGTTGAAGGAGATGCCGAACTTGACCGGCGTGAAGGCCAGGCCCTTCTTCAGCACCGGGCTGGCGGCGTTGAAGGCGGCGATCTCGGCGCGGCGCTCGTCATAGCGGCTGCTGGCGAGCAGCTGGGCCGTCAGAGGCTGGGCATGCAGTTCCTCGACCTGCTGGCCATAGGGCGTCATGTCCTGGCCCGCGGCGTAGAAGTTGCGTTCGCGCACGATCGCCGCATCCAGCCCCAGCTGGCGGGCGATGCCGTCCAGGATCATCTCGATGGCGATGGCCCCCTGCGGCCCGCCAAAGCCGCGAAAGGCGGTGTTGCTCTGCGTGTTGGTCTTGGCGCAGTAGCCATGCATGGCGATGTGCGGCAGCCAGTAGGCGTTGTCGAAATGGCAGAGGGCGCGGGCCATGACGGGCGCGGACAGGTCGGCGCTGTGGCCGGCGTTGGAGATCAGGTCGATCTCGGCGGCCAGGATGCGGCCGTCGGCGTCGAAGCCCACGTCCCAGCGGTAGTCGAAGCCGTGGCGGCGGCCGGTGACGAGGAAGTCGTCATCGCGGTCGACACGCAGCTTGACCGGCTTCTTCAGCTTCAGCGCCGCGATGGACGCGACGCAGGCGAACAGGGCCGATTGCGATTCCTTGCCGCCGAAGCCGCCGCCCATGCGCCGGCATTGCACGGCCACGCGGTGGGCATGCCAGCCCAGGCAATGGGCGACGAGCTGCTGCATCTCGCTGGGGTGCTGGGTGGAGCAGTGCACCAGCAAGCCTTCGCCGCCTTCCTGCGGCAGGGCCAGGCTGATCTGGCCTTCCAGATAGAACTGCTCCTGTCCGCCCAGGCTCCAACTGCCTTGCAGGCGGTGCGGGGCGGTGGGCAGATGCTGGTCCGGCTCGCCGCGCGTCAGGTGCATGGGTGGCAACACATACTGGCCCTTGGCGTGGGCGTCGAGGGCTGTCAGCACCGGCGTCAGCGGCTCGGCCTGGATCACTTTCTTGGCCAGACCCGCCGCGCGCCGCGCCAGCTCGCGATTCGTCGCGATGACGGCGAACACCGGCTGGCCGACATAGCGCAACTCGTCCGCGGCCAGGATGGGATCGTCATGCAGCAGCGGGCCGCAGTTGTTCTCGGCCGGGATGTCAGCGGCGCTGAGCACGGCGACAACACCGGGCTGGCGGCGGATCAGGTCCAGGTCCACGGAGACCAGCCTGCCGTGGGCGATCGGCGACAGGCCCAGCGCCGCATGCAGGGTGCCGGCGAGCTCGGGCAGGTCGTCGGTATAGGGCGCGGCGCCGCTGACGTGCAGATGGGCCGACTCGTGCGGCTTGGAGGTGCCGACCACGGTGTGCAAAGTCGGCAGGGTTTCGGGCTTGTTCATGCCGCCACCTCCTGCATCGAGGGCCAGATGCCGATCGGCACCGCGCCGGTCGTCTCCAGCCACAGCTTGGTGAACAGGTTCTGCGCCACCTTGAGCCGGTAGTCGGCGCTGGCGCGCATGTCGGTCATGGGCTTGAAGTCCTGGGCGAGCGCAGCGGCGGCGGCCTTGGCAGCGGCTTCGGTCCAGGGCTGGCCGACGACGGCGGCCTCGGCCGCGGCGGCGCGCTTGACGATGGCCGCCATGCCGCCAAAGACGAAGCGGGCCTCCTCCACGACGCCAGCATCCAGACGGACGGCCAGCACGGCGCAGACGGCCGAGATGTCGCTGTCATGCCGCTTGGCGATCTTGTGGGCGCTGAAGCGCCAGTCCGCCGAGGGCAGGGGGACGTGCATGGCCTCGACGAACTCGCCGGGCTGCAGGTCCTTCTTCATGTAGTCGAGATAGAAGTCCTGCAGCTTGATGCGGCGCTGTTGCGTGCCGCGGCGCAGGATCACGTCGGCACCGAGGGCGATCAGCGCCGGAGCGCCATCCCCGATGGGCGAGCCGTTGGCGATATTGCCGCCGAGCGTCCCGGCGTGGCGCACCGGCGGCGAGGCGAAGCGCAGCCACAGCTCACGCAGGCGCGGCACGGCGGCGGTCAGGGCGGCCCAGCTGTCTTCCAGCGAGGCGGCAGCGCCAATCCACAGCGCACCGTCTTGCTGGCGGATTTCGCGCAGCGCGGCGACGCGGCCCGTATAGATGACATCGCCCAGGTCACGGAACTGCTTGTTGACCCACAGGCCCACGTCGGTCGAGCCGGCCAGCAGCGTCGCCTGGGGGTAGGTCTCGCGCAGCAGGGCCAGGTCGGGAATGCTCTGTGGCGCATGGAAGCGGGCACCGGCGTGGCTGTAGTCCAGCGGGGTGTCGGCCGCCAGGGCGTTCAGGGCCGCGGCGATGGGCGCGCGGTCCAGACATCGGGCAGGCCCCTCGAACATCTGCTCGCCGGCGTCCAGGATGGGCCGGTAGCCGGTGCAGCGGCAGAGGTTGCCGGCCAGGGCGTCGGCCAGTTGCTGGCGGCTGGGCGTCGTGCCGGCGGCCTGGTGGGTTTCATAACAGGCCGTCAGGCTCATGACGAAGCCTGGCGTGCAGAAGCCGCACTGGGAGCCATGGCAGGCCACCAGGGCTTGCTGCGCGGGGTTGAGTTGCTCGGGGCCGCCCAGATCTTCCACGCTCAGCAGGGCGCGGCCGTCCAGGGTCGGCAGAAACTGGGTGCAGGCATTGACGTTGCGCAGCTCCAGCCGGCCGTCGGCACCGAGTTCGCCCTGGATGACGGTGCAGGCGCCGCAGTCGCCCTCGGCGCAGCCTTCCTTGGTGCCGGTGCAGCCGGCATGCTCGCGCAGGTACTGCAGCACGGTGGTCGTCGGGGCCAGGTTTTCCACCTCGACAACGCCGCCGCGGTGGAAAAAACGGATGGGTCGGGTATTCATGCTGGCCTGAATTGTGGGCCGTTGGTCCAGAATTGCCATATGAGTTTTACTAACCAGGAAAAATTCGCCACAAACAGCCCGCGCCGCTGGGCGTTGCGGGGCGATCTGCTCGATTTCACCGCCGCACCGCGCTGGGGCGATACCGAATCGGCCGCGGTGCGCTTCGATCGCGACCACTGGCTGCTGATCGAAGACGGCCGCATCGTCGGCCGCCAGGCGGACGAGCCGGATGACTCCTGGGTGCGCAAGGACCATGCCGGCCAGCTGGTGCTGCCGGGCTTCATCGACACCCATGTCCACTGCCCGCAGCTGGAAGTGATCGGCTCTTATGGCACCGAGCTGCTGGACTGGCTGAAGCGTTACACCTTCCCCAGCGAATGCGCCTTTGCCGACCCGGCCCGCAGCCGGGCCGGTGCCGAGGTTTTCCTGGATGCCCTGCTGGCCAGCGGCACGACCTCGGCCGTCGTCTTCCCCACCGTGCACAAGGTTTCGGCCGAAGCCCTGTTCGACAGCGCCGCGGCGCGCGGCATGCGCCTGATCACCGGCAAGGTGCTGATGGACCGCCATGCGCCCGACGGCCTGCGCGACGACGTAGTGCAGGCCGAGAAGGACTGCATCGACCTCATCAGCCGCTTCCATGGACGCGACCGACTGGCCTATGCCGTCACCGTGCGCTTTGCGCCGACCAGCACGCCCGAGCAGCTCGCCATGGCCGGCGCGCTGTGCCGGGCCGACGCCAGCCTGTACATGCAGACCCATGTGGCCGAGAACCGCGCCGAGGTCGCCTGGGTGGCCGAGCTCTTCCCGGACGCGCGCAGCTATCTGGACGTCTACGAGCGCGTCGGCCTGGTGCACGAGCGCGCGGTGCTGGCCCATGGCATCTATCTCGATGCCGACGACAAGCGCCTCATCGCCGACCGCGGCGCCCAGGTGGCACATTGCCCATCCAGCAATCTCTTCCTCGGCAGCGGCCTGTTCGACTGGCCGGGCGCCCCCTTCAATATCAGCCTGGCGAGCGACGTCGGCGGCGGCACCTCGCTGAGCCTGCCGCGCAACATGCTGGACGCCTACAAGGTCCAGGCCCTGCGCGGCGAGCGCATGACGGCTTGGGCCGCCCTGCATGCCGCCACCCGCGGCGCGGCGCAGGCCCTGCGCCTGGGCGACGAGGTCGGCGGCCTGTCGGTGGGCCAGGCGGCCGACATCTGCGTCTGGGACTGGGCCTCGGGCCCGGTGGCCGAGGCGCGCGACGCCGTGGCCCGCGAGCTGCACGAGCGTGTCTTCGCCTGGATGACGCTGGCCGACGAGCGCAACCTGGCCGCCTGCTACGTTGCAGGCCATCAACGCATCTGAACCGACTGTCCCGCAAATTCGCCGCTTCGTCACATGCCTGATGGGGGAGGGCGGCGGCGCTGGCTAGAGTCTGCCCGTTCAATTCAACGGAGACTCCATGAGCCGACCCCTGCTGACCCTGGTTGCTTCCCTGGCCCTGCTCGCGGGCGCCCCCCAGGCCGCCATGGCCGCCGACAAGCCTGCGGCCGCCGCGCCCAAGCCCGCCAAGCGCTACACCATCGAGCAGTTCATGGCCACCGTGAACATCGGCGGCGCCAGCTTCTCGGCCGACGAGAGCCGCATCCTCTTCCACAGCAACGAGACCGGCATCTTCAATGTCTATGCCATGCCGGTGGCCGGCGGCAAGCCGGTGCAGCTGACCCACTCCAAGACCGACAGCCACTACGCCGTCGGCTACTTCCCCGGCGACGACCGCTTCCTCTACACCCGCGACCAGGCCGGCAACGAGCTCAACCACCTCTATGTGCGCGAGCTGGATGGCAGCGAGCGCGATCTGACGCCGGGCGAGAAGCCTGACCACAAGTTGAAGGCCCGCTTCGTCGACTGGAGCGGCGACGACACCGCCTTCTTTGTCGCCACCAACGAGCGCGACCCGAAGTTCTTCGACCTCTACCGCTACGACGCCAAGACCTATGCCCGCACCCTGGTCTTCAAGAACGAGGGTGGCTGGGGCTCGCTGGACATCAGCCGCGACGGCCGCTGGGTGGCCCTGGGCAAGATCAACACGACGGCCGATGCCGACGTGCACCTGGCCGACCTGAAGAGCGGCGAGATCAAGCACATCACCAAGCACGCGGGAGTGGCCCGCTTCAGCGCCGAGGAGTTCGACCCCGAGGGCAAGGAGCTGCTGCTGACGACCAATGAGGGCGGCGAGTTCACGCGCGTCATCGCCTACGACCTGGCCAAGGGCACGACCCGCGAGGTCGAGAAGGCCGACTGGGACGTGGACTACACGCGCTTCTCCAAGGACGGCCACTACCGCGTCACCGGCATCAACGCCGACGCCAGCACCGTGCTGCGCATCTACCGCGATGGCAAGCCCATCGCCCTGCCCAAGCTGCCCGGTGGCGAGGCGCGCGGCGTGGCTTTCTCGCGCAGCGGCAAGCGCATGGCCTTCTATGTCAACGGCGACCGCTCGCCCAACAACCTCTTCGTCGCCGATGTGGGTTCCAGCGCGGCGCCCAGGCAGCTGACGCAGAGCCTGTCCAAGGACATCGACCCGGCCGAACTGGTCGATGCCTCCATCGTGCGCTTCAAGAGCTTCGACGGCATGGTCGTGCCCTCGGTCTTCATGGCGCCCAAGGACGCCTCGCCGACGAACAAGGTGCCGGCCATCGTCTGGGTGCATGGCGGCCCGGGCGGCCAGACCAAGCGCGGCTACTCGGCGCTGATGCAGTACTTCGTCAACAACGGCTATGCGGTGCTGGGCATCAACAACCGCGGCAGCTCGGGCTATGGCAAGAGCTTCTTCACGGCCGACGACGGCAAGCATGGCCGCGAACCGCTGTGGGACTGCATCGAGGCCCGCACCTTCCTGGCCAGCACCGGCGTCATCGACCATGAGCGCATCGGCATCGTCGGTGGCAGCTATGGCGGCTATATGGTGCTGTCGGCCATGGCCTTCCGCCCCGAGGCCTTCAAGGTCGGCATCGACATCTTCGGCGTTGCCAACTGGATCCGCACGCTGGAATCCATCCCGCCCTACTGGGAGGCGCAGCGCCTGGCCCTCTACCAGGAGATCGGCGACCCGGTGAAGGACCGCGACTTCCTGATGGCCACTTCGCCCCTCTTCCATGCCAAGGAAATCAAGAAGCCGCTGATGGTCATCCAGGGCGCCAACGACCCGCGCGTCATCAAGCCCGAGAGCGACGACATCGTCGCGGCGGTCAAGAAGAACAATGTGCCGGTGGACTACCTGGTCTTCGACGACGAGGGCCACGGCTTCTCGAAGAAGAAGAACAACATCGAGGCCAGCCGGCGCATGGTCGAGTTCCTGGACAAATATTTGAAACCCCTCGCCCAGCCTCTGCCCCGCTGAACGCGGGCAAGTCTGGTCGGTCCCCCGAGGGGACGGCGATGCTTGCCGGATCGACCGGCAAGCACATCGCCCTAGGCGGGCCGGCTAGGGAGCGGCCCGGCGCTCGGCCCGCAATGCAATTGATATACGGAGTTCTGCGATGTTCGGCTTCCTGCTCTGGTGCATCCTGTTCGTGATCTGCTGGCCGCTGGCTTTGCTGGCCCTGCTGCTGTGGCCCCTGGTCTGGCTGATCACGCTGCCCTTCAGGCTGCTGGGCATCGCCGTCGATGGCGCCTTCGGGCTGCTGCGCGCCATCGTCATGCTGCCGGCGCGCGTGCTCGGCGGGCGCTAGGCGGCGGTCACGGGGCGGTCCACGCCCCAGCGCCGGTAGAGCTCGGCCGCCGAGCCGGTGCGCAGCCATTGCTCGAAAGCCTGGTCGTAGCGCTGCGACAGGCTCTCGCCGCTGGCGCTGCGCGCGAAGGCCATATGGCCGTGCAGCACGTCCATGGGCGGCGAGCAGCGCGCGATGGCGCTGGCCAGGTCCAGCCGCTGCAGCACCGGCGTGCAATTGCGGTCATTGGCCGCGAACAGCTCGACGCGGCGCTTGCCCAGCATCTGCAGGCCCGACTCGACGTTCTGCACCCAGGTCAGCTGGGCCAGCGAGGTCTTCATGCGCTCGAAGCGGCTGCCATAGGCCCAGCCGCGCACGGCGGCCACGGGCGTCTGCGCGAGGTCGCCGAACTCGCCCGTCCAGCGCCCTTCCTCGCCGCGGCGGGCATACCAGACCATGGCGTCCGAGTAGAAGGAGCGCACGCTGAACAGCATGCGGGCCTCGCGCTCCGGCGTGCGGTAGGGGCCGATGAGGATGTCGGCCTCGCCCTGCTCGATCATCAGCTGGGCGCGCGACCACGGCACCCACTCGCAGCGCACGTTGTCGCCGAACAGCATGGCCAGCAGCTCGACGGCCAGGCCTTTGGGCGGCTGGCCCTCGGCGCCCTCGAAGATGCGCGCGAACTGCGAGCCCACCGCGCGCAGCGGCGTCGCCTGGGCCGGGCTCGCCAGCCCCAGGCCCGCCATCCAACCCAGTCCTGCCTTGCACCACACGCGTCGTGTCGACATGGCTCATCCCTCCGCTGGAGACGGTATCGATGATGCGCGTCCCCCGCCTGGGGATCAAGATGCCGGGATCAGGGGATGTCGATCTCGTGCAGCGCGAAGCCGCCGTCGCTGCGGCGGTCCTCGAAGAAGCAGCGCAGGGTCTCGCGCGTGGTCTTGAAGGCGATCTCGTCCCAGGGAATCTCGTCCTCGCTGAAGAGACGGGCTTCCAGTGATTCCGGCCCCGGATCGAAATGGGGCGACAGCAGGCGGGCGCGGTAGAAGAGGTGGATCTGGCCGACGCGCACGACATTCAGCACGGTGTACAGCGGCCCCATCTCGATCTCGGCGCCGGCTTCCTCGCGGGTCTCGCGCCAGGCGCCCTCGGCCGTCGTCTCGTTCAGCTCCATGAAGCCGGCCGGCAGCGTCCACAGGCCGTGGCGGGGCTCGATGGCGCGGCGGCACAGCAGCACGCGGCCGTCTTCTTCCCAGACCGGCAGGGTGCCGACCACGTTCAGCGGGTTCTGGTAGTGGATGGCGCCGCAGCCCGGGCAGACCGCGCGCTCGCGGTTGTCGTCGGCGGGGATGCGGTACTCGACGGCGGTGCCGCAACTGGGGCAGTAGCGGAGCGGACTGGGGAAGGGCATGCGGCCAGTTTAGGACGAGCAGAATGACAGGCATGAAGCTCTACAACTACTTTCGTTCGTCAGCCTCGTGGCGGGTGCGCATCGCGCTGGCGCTCAAGGGCCTGGACTACGACTACGCCCCCATCCATCTGGTCAAGAACGAGCAGTCCAGCGGCAGCTTCGCCGAGCAGCAGCCTTCCCACCTCGTGCCAGCCCTGGAGCTGGACGACGGCCAGTGGCTGAGCCAGTCCATGGCCATCCTGGAGTACCTGGACGAGACCCACCCCGAGCCGCCGCTGCTGCCCCAGGGCGCTCTCGCGCGGGCGCTGGTGAGGGCGCTGGCCCAGGACATAGCTTGCGACATCCACCCCATCAACAACCTGCGGGTGCTGCGCTATCTGAAGCACGACCTCGGCCAGGAACAGGCCGCCGTGGACCGCTGGTACCGCCACTGGGTGGCGACCGGTCTGGCCATCGTCGAGAAGCGGCTGGCGGCGAGCGCCGGCCAGTTCTGCTTTGGCGACACGCCGGGCCTGGCCGACTGCGTCCTCGTGCCCCAGATCTACAACGCCCAGCGCTTCGAATGCCCGCTGGACGACTACCCGACGGTGATGCGCATCAACGCCGCCTGCCTGGCCCTGCCGGCTTTTGCCAGCACCCACCCGAGCGCCTGTCCCGATGCCGCTTGATCCCTCGAACTGGCTGCGGCCTGACTGGCCCGAGGTGACGGCCTTCATGACGACGCGCGGCATCAATCTCGGCCGCAAGGCCGGCGACCCCGAAGAGGTCAAGGCCAACCGTGCACGCGTTGCCGAACTGCTGGGCGCGCGGCCCGTCTTTCTGGACCAGGTCCATGGCGCCGATGTCGTGCGCCTGCAGAGCGACTGGCATGACGACAACGCGCCCAAGGCGGACGCCGCCGTGTCGACCGATCCCGAGCTGGCGGTGGCCATCGTTGTCGCCGACTGCCTGCCCGTGCTGTTCACGGCGCCCGGCGGCGTGGCCGGTGCGCATGCGGGCTGGCGGGGCCTGGCGGCCGGCGTGCTGGAGAACACGGTGGCCGAGCTTTGCAGGGCCGCCCGCTGCGAGCCGCAGCAGGTGAAGGCCTGGCTGGGCGCCTGCATTGGCCCCGAGGCCTTCGAGGTCGGGCCGGAAGTGGTTCAGGCCTTGGGCCGCGAGCCCCTCGAGCGCGATCAGCCGGGATTCCTGTACCGGCCGAATCCTCAGCCTCGCTGGCGCGCTGACCTGCCCTTGCTGGCTCGCGAAAGATTGACGGCGGTCAATGTCACCCAAATCAGCGGCGGCTCGTGGTGCACGCTGACCGATGATTCACTTTTCTTCTCGTTCCGGGGCGAAGCCCTCGGCCGGCCCCGCGGCCGCATGGCCGCCTGCATCGCCTTGGGTGGCCGCTAGTTCGGCCGCACGCCGCCGACGCTTGCGGCCCGGCGTGCCGAGGATGTACATCAACAAGCCCAAAGGCAGGACGCCATAAAGCATCAGCGTGACGAAGGCGCCGAAGAGCGTACCCTGGGGGCTGATCGCTTCGGCCGCAGCCATCATCAGCGCCACATAGGCCCAGGCAATCGCAACGAGATACATGTGTCATTGGCACGTCAGAGCGTGCGGTTAAAAAATGGGTTTGGCGAGATGTGGCAAGCTTATTGCAACGGATCGAGACAACACCGCTGAGGCGGGAGCTCCGAGGAAGACATGGCCACACGCAAGAAGAACGACGCGCCGCCCGCGATGGAGGGGCAGGCCGCGTTTGCGGACCTGATGCAGCAGATGGCGCATCTGCCGCAGATCTCGCCCGCCACCCTGGCCGAACTGCAGGCCGACTACCTGAAGCAGGCCACGGCGCTGTGGAACACCTCGCTGGGCCAGGGCGAGGCTCCGGCCATCGGCGACCGCCGCTTCGCCGCGCCCGAATGGCGCTCCAATCCGGCCGCCAACTTCATGACCCAGCTCTATCTGCTCAATGGGCAGACGCTGAGCAAGATGGCCTCGGCCGTCGAGGCCGATGACAAGACCAAGGCGCGCATCCGCTTCGCCGTGCAGCAGTTTGTCGACGCCGTCTCGCCCAGCAACTTCCTGGCGCTCAATCCTGAAGCACAGAAGCTGGCGCTGGACAGCAAGGGTGAAACGCTGTCGCGTGGCCTGCAGCATCTGTGGGGCGATGTGCAGCGCGGCCATGTGTCGCAGACTGACGAGAGCGCTTTCGAGGTCGGCAAGAACGTCGCCACGACGGCCGGCAGCGTCGTCTTCGAGAACGAGCTTTTCCAGCTGCTCGAATACGCGCCGCTGACGGCCGAGGTGCATGCGCGGCCCTTCCTGCTGGTGCCGCCCTGCATCAACAAGTTCTACATCCTGGACCTGCAGCCGGACAACTCGCTGATCCGCTATGCCGTGAGCGAAGGCCACCGCGTCTTCGTCGTCAGCTGGCGCAACCCGGATGAATCGGTCAAGGCGCTGACCTGGGACGACTACATCGAGCAGGGTGCCATTGAGGCCATCCGCGTCGTGCAGGAGATTTCGGGCCAGGACAAGATCAACACGCTGGGCTTCTGCGTCGGCGGCACCATCCTCGCCACGGCGCTGGGCGTGCTGGCCGCGCGCGGCGAGCAGCCGGCCGCCAGCGTCACGCTGCTGACCACGCTGCTGGACTTCGCCGACAACGGCATCCTGGACATCTTTGTCGACGAAGCCATGGTGCGCCTGCGCGAGGCGACGCTGGGCCCCGAGTCGCCCAAGGGCCCGCAGTTGCTGCATGGCCAGGAGCTGGCCACCACCTTCAGCTTCCTGCGCCCCAACGACCTGGTCTGGAACTATGTCGTCGGCAACTACCTGAAGGGCGAGGCCCCGCCGGCCTTCGACCTGCTGTATTGGAACGGCGACTCGACCAATCTGCCGGGCCCGATGTACTGCTGGTATCTGCGCCACACCTATCTGCAGAACGAGTTGAAGCAGCCGGGCAAGCTGACGGTCTGCGGCGAGAAGCTGGACCTGGGCGCCATTCAAGCGCCGGTCTACATCTACGGCTCGCGCGAGGATCACATCGTGCCCTGGCAGGCCGCCTACCGCAGCACGCAGATCCTGAAGGGCAAGAAGCGCTTCGTGATGGGGGCCTCGGGTCATATCGCGGGCGTCATCAATCCGCCGGCCAAGGGCAAGCGCAGCCACTGGATCGCCAAGAGCGATGCGCTGCCGGCCGATTCCGAGACCTGGTTCAAGAGCGCGACCGAGCACCCGGGCAGCTGGTGGACGGACTGGTCCATCTGGCTGGCCTCGCATGCCGGCGCCAAGAAGCCCGCGTCCAAGACGCCGGGCAACCGCAAATACAAATCCATCGAGCCGGCACCGGGCCGGTACGTCAAGGTCAAAGCCTGAAAGGAAGACAAGCCATGAGCAAGGAAGACATCGTCATCGTCGCGGCGGCACGCACCGCCATCGGCAAGTTCGGCGGCACGCTCGCCAAGACGCCCGCCAGCGAGCTGGGCGCGGCCGTCATCCAGGACCTGCTGCGCCGCACGGGTCTCGCCGGTGACCAGATCAACGAGGTCATCCTCGGCCAGGTGCTGACGGCCGGCGTGGGCCAAAACCCGGCCCGCCAGTCCGTCGTCAAGTCCGGCCTGCCGCATGCCGTGCCGGCCATGACCATCAACAAGGTCTGCGGCTCGGGCCTCAAGGCAGTCATGCTGGCGGCACAGGCCATCCGCGACGGCGACAGCGACATCGTCATCGCCGGCGGCCAGGAGAGCATGAGCCTCAGCCCCCACGTGCTGCCGGGTTCGCGCGACGGCCAGCGCATGGGCGACTGGAAACTGGTCGACACCATGATCGTTGACGGCCTGTGGGATGTGTACAACCAGTACCACATGGGCATCACGGCCGAGAACATCGCCAAGAAGTACGGCATCACCCGCGAGCAGCAGGATGCGCTGGCGCTGGGTTCGCAGCAGAAGGCGGCAGCCGCGCAGGACGCCGGCCGTTTCAAGGACGAGATCGTCCCCTTCAGCATCGCGCAGAAGAAGGGTGACCCCATCGTGTTCGCCGCCGACGAGTTCATCAACCGCAAGAGCAATGCCGAAGTGCTGGCCGGCCTGCGCCCCGCCTTCGACAAGGCCGGCAGCGTGACCGCCGGCAACGCCTCGGGCCTGAACGACGGTGCCGCCGGCGTGGTCGTCATGACCGCCGCCAAGGCCGCGGCCCTGGGCTTGACGCCGCTGGCCCGCATCGCCTCCTACGCGTCGGCCGGCCTGGATCCCGCCTATATGGGCATGGGCCCCGTGCCCGCCGCCAAGAAGGCCCTGGAGCGCGCCGGCTGGAAGCCCGCCGACCTGGACCTGCTCGAGATCAACGAGGCCTTCGCGGCCCAGGCCTGTGCCGTGCACAACGAGATGGGCTGGGACCTCAGCAAGGTCAACGTCAATGGCGGCGCCATCGCGCTGGGCCACCCCATCGGCGCCAGCGGCTGCCGCGTCCTCGTCACGCTGCTGCATGAAATGGTCAAGCGCGACGCCAAGAAGGGCATCGCCAGCCTTTGCATCGGCGGCGGCATGGGCGTCGCCCTGACCGTCGAGCGCTGATACCCTCACCCACCACAACAGGAGACATCCCATGAGCCAAAAAGTTGCCTACGTCACGGGTGGCATGGGCGGTATCGGTACCGCCATCTGCCAGCGCCTGCACAAGGAAGGCTTCAAGGTCATCGCCGGTTGCGGACCGAGCCGCGACTACCAGAAGTGGCTCGACGAGCAGAAGGCGCTGGGCTACAGCTTCCACGCCTCGGTCGGCAACGTCGCCGACTGGGACTCGACCGTCGAGGCTTTCCAGAAGGCCATCGGTGAGCATGGCGCCATCGACGTGCTGGTCAACAACGCCGGCATCACCAAGGACCGCATGTTCCTGAAGATGACGCCGGACGACTGGCACGCCGTCATCGACACCAACCTCAACAGCATGTTCAACGTCACCAAGCAGGTGGTGCCGGGCATGGTGGAAAAGGGCTGGGGCCGTATCGTGCAGATCAGCTCCGTCAATGGCGAGAAGGGCCAGGCCGGCCAGACCAACTACTCCGCCGCCAAGGCTGGCATGCACGGCTTCACGATGGCGCTGGCGCAGGAACTGGCCTCCAAGGGCGTGACGGTCAACACCGTCAGCCCCGGCTATATCGGCACCGACATGGTCCGCGCCATCAAGCCCGAGGTGCTGGAGAAGATCGTCGCGACGATTCCCGTCAAGCGCCTGGGCACGCCCGAGGAGATCGGCTCCATCGTCGCCTGGCTGGCCAGCGAGGATTCGGGCTTCTCGACCGGTGCGGACTTCTCGTGCAACGGCGGCATGCACATGGGTTAAGGCCGCACGCGCGCCCCAACAAGAGCCGGCCTTGCGCCGGCTTTTTCTTGTGCGCACTGGATTGGGGCGTCATGGCAACAATTCCACACAAGGCGGCCAGCCGAGGCGGGCTTGTGAATTTGTCCCCTGAATCAGGGGCTTGGCCTGACTACATTCCTGACGATGCGCCGTCCAACTGGCGCATTAGCTACAGGGATGCGTCGAATGAATATCGTCTTTCTGCCCGCCGTGAGGCTGATGCGCCGCCTACCCATGGCGCACAAATTCCTCATCGTCTGCCTGTGCTTCGCGATTCCGCTGGTCTATCTGCTGGCCTCGCTGGCGGGTGACCGCCGCGATGCCCGCGACTTCTCCGCCAAGGAACTGGTCGGCGTCGCCCAGGTGCGTGAGGTCAGCGCCCTGCTGAACGCGGCCATGGTGCTGCGCGGCACCTCCATCGGGTTGAGTGCCAAGACGCCCGGCGCCGAGCCCCGGCGCGATGAGGCCCTGGCCAAGTTCAATGCCCAGGCCGACGCGCTGCAGAAGCACATCGCCGCCGCGCAGGACCCGCTCAAGCTCGCCGCTGGCCTGGCCACGACGCGAGCCAGGGCCCAGGCCCTGGTCGCTCTGGGCGCCGCAGAACCCGAACCAGTCGTGCTGGCCAGCTTCGCGCTGACGGACTCGGTGCAGGCCCTGGTCGAGCAGGCCTCGTCCGAGTCCAACCTGGCCCTGGACCCCGATGCCGACACCTACTACCTGATGCTGAGCGTCACCGATGCGCTGCCGCGCCTGCGCGACGCCATCGGCCGCATGCGCGCCCTGGGTGCCGCCTCGGCTCAGCTCGGCACGCCGCCCTATGGCGTGCTGCAGCGCCTGCACCAGTCCGACACGCTGGCCGAGGAATACCTGACGCGCCTGACCGGCGCGCTGAACCGGGTGGCCCTGGCCAACCCCGAGGCCGTCAAGGGCCTGGACCTGCAGTTGCCTGAGCGCGTCCGCAAGGACTTCCGCGAGAAGTTCGCCCAGGGCTTTGTGCTGGGCGAGGCGCCCAAGGTCGATGCCGCCGAGTGGTTCGCGCTTGGCACGGTGCAGATCGCCGCCACCGACAAGCTGGAGCGCGCCGCCGAAGCCAGGCTGGCCGAGCTCGTCACCCTGCGCGTCGATCGCCTGACGCGTGAGCTGTGGACGGCCATGGTGCTGGCCATCGCCTTCGTCACCATCGCCGTCTATGCGCTGGTGAGCTATTACCTGGCCTCGCGCAGCACCTGCGCGGCCCTGGGCCGCCGCATCGAGGCCCTCGGCGCCGGCGACCTCAGCGAAACGCCGGCCCTGGACGGCCGCGACGAGGTCGTGCTGACCACGAATGCGCTGCGCGAAGCCATGCGGCGCCTGAGCGGCCTGGTGCACGAGGTGCGCGCCGGTGCGGAGCACATCTCCAGTTCCGCCACGCAGATCTCGGGCGCCAACCAGGACCTGTCGGCCCGCGGCAATGCCATGGCCTCGGTCGTCGAGCAGACCAGCGCCAGCACCGGCATGCTGGAGCAGACCGTCGACCACAACATGAGCAGCGCCCGCGAGGCCCACGACCTCGTGCAGGGCGCGGCCGACCTGGCCGGACGCGGCGGCGCCATCGTGCAGCGCGCCGTGAGCTCCATGGAGGAGATCACCGCCAGCTCGCGCAAGATCGGCGACATCATCCAGGTCATCGACTCCATCGCCTTCCAGACCAATATCCTGGCGCTGAATGCCGCGGTGGAAGCCGCGCGTGCCGGCGAGCAGGGCCGCGGCTTCGCGGTCGTCGCGGGCGAGGTGCGGTCGCTGGCGCAACGCTCGGCCGAGGCCGCGCGCGAGATCAAGACGCTGATCAACTCCTCCATCGAGACCGTCCACCAGGGCGAGGCCTATGTGGCCCAGGCCGGCGGCTCCATGGGCGAGATCGTGCAGGCCATCCAGCGCGTCGCCGCCATCGTCGGCGACATCAGCAGCCAGTCCTCCTCCCAGGCCGACCAGATCCGCCAGCTTGCCGCGGCCATCCGCGAGGTCGATTCGACGACGCAGCAGAACGCCGCCCTTGTCGAGCAGACGGCGGCATCGGCGACGATGCTGGAGGACCGCGCCGGCCAGCTGCGCGATGCGGCGGCGAGGTTCCGCGTGGCGACGGCCTGAGCCGTCCGGGCTGGCGGCCCGCCTCTGCCGCGCTAGACCTTCTGCATCGCCAGCAGGTAGTTCACGCCCATCCAATTGCCAAGCCTGAAGGTCTTGCTGATCGGGTGGTAGCGAAGGCCCTTCTCATCGCACAGCACCAGGCCGGCCGCAGTCGCCATGGCCTTCAGCTCTGCAGGCCGTATGAACTTGGAGAACTCATGTGTGCCGCGGGGCAGGATCCTCAGGACGTGCTCCGCGCCAAGGATGGCGATCAGCCAGCTGAGGGGTGATCGGTTGATCGTCGAGAAGAACACCCAGCCGCCCGGTTTCAGGACGGCCGAGCAGGCTGACACGATCTGGGCCGGATCCGGTACGTGTTCAAGCATCTCCATGCAGGTCACCACGTCGAACGTGCCGGGTGCTTCGACCGCCAGGTCTTCCGCCGAAATGTGGCGATAGGCTACCGAAGCCCCGCTCTGGGCCGCATGGAGCGTGGCCACCTTCAGTGCCTTGTCGGCGAGGTCGATGCCAAGCACTTGGGCGCCGCGATGCGCCATGGCCTCGGCCAGGATGCCGCCACCGCAGCCGACGTCCAGTGCCTGCTTGCCCGCCAGTCCTGCCCATCGATCTATCCATTCAAGCCGGTGCGGGTTGATCGCGTGCAAAGGCCAGAACTCTGACCCCGGATCCCACCAGCGCGAAGCCAGTGCCTGGAACTTGTCCAGCTCTGCAGCATCAAAGTTGTTGTGCCTGCTCATCCTGTCCTCCTTGCTTGAATGGATCACCAGTGGCCCCGGCGACGGTTCCAGCGATAGAGCTGGCGCGCGAATGCGGCATAGGCCCAGGAGGCAACGGTCCGCAGGCCGGGCCATGTCAGCGGCCAAAGCAGCCAGCCCCAGCGCGGCTGCAGTGACCAGGTCGTGACCAGCGCGGGCGCTCCGATCTGCAGGCGACCTTGCGGGTCGACGAGATGCAGCTGTTCGCGGACGTCTTCCAGGTCAAGCCCGAGTGCGCCGAGGCGCTCCGGGTTGCGGTGCACGTCCACCCATTCGACTTCAGCCTCGGCAATGCGCTTGCGCATCGCGCACACGCCTGCATCGCAGACGGGACAGGCGCTGTTGTAGTAGACGGTGTGCGGCCGGGGCTCCGTGTTGGTGACGGGGCGTTCGGGGTCAAGCGGGGTGGTGGACATGAGAGCTCCCAGGAAGGGTCTAGACCCACAGCGCCGGCTTGTTCACCATCAGAAAGAACACCGCCAGCATGGCCGCGAAAGCAGGGCAGCCCAGCCATTCCCAGGCGCGCTGCCAACGCCGGTATTGCGCTGACAGCGGCCGGCGCTGTGACAGCGCGGCCTCGACCTCGCGGGCCATCTTCAGCTGCAGCCACAGCACCGGCAGCCAGCAGGCCCCGGCCATCAGATAGAGCAGCACCGAGGCCAGCAGCCAGGGTGTGGTCGGGACTGGCCAGCCGGCTGTGTGGGCCAGCCAGATGCCGCTGAGCGGCTGCACGACGACGGCCGGCGTGGTGAACCAGAGGTCGGCGCGCACGACCAGGCGGGCGACGACGGCGCGGGCCTCGAGGCTGGCGCTGCGGTTGGCGAAGAAGAGGTAGAAGGCCGTACCGAATCCGGTGCCGACGAGCAGCACGCTGGACACGATGTGCAGGGTCTTGACGAGCAGATAGCTGTTCATGTGCGGCCTGCCTCCTGGTCCAGCAGGGCCAGCACGGCCAGGTTCTTCAGCAAGGGCGCCAGCGGATCGAGCCAGAGGGCGGGCAGCAGCACGGTGGCCACGCCCGTCATGGCGATGACGCCGGCCGTCGCGAGTCGATAGGCGAGGGGGCCGGGCCGCAGCAGCATCAGCAGGCCGATGGCGGCGTCCCAGGCACTGCCCAGCAGTACGACGGCCAGGGCCATGCCGAGGTCGATGCCTGCGGCCTTGCGCAGCAGCTCGACGCCGGCCGCGCCGCCGTCATGCAGGCTGGCAGCCACGGTGCCCCACCACAGCAGCAAGAGGCTGGCGCGGGCGAGCGTGAATCTGGGTGGCGTCATGCCCAGGCTCCTTCCATCGCGCTGCGCAGCGGCCGACCCAGCGGCGAGGCTTCGATGGGCTCGGCACTGTCGTGGGCCAGCAGGTCCAGGGCTGTGCTGCACCAGGGGCCGAGAGGGATGAGGTCACCCAGACGTGCCGAGACACGCGTCAGCGCGTCGGGCAGTTCGACCTGGCGGGCCGGGCTCAGGCCGCGCGCGACCCGGCGGCGTGCAATCCACTCGGCGACCGTGGCGGCTTCGGGGCCGACGGCGGTCCATGCGGCCGCCTGGGGAGACGCCAGGGCCGCGACGATGCCGGCGGCCAGGTCTTCGACGCGGATGGGCTGCACGCGGCAGCGGGCGACGGCGACTGGCAGGGGCAGCCAGGGCAGGCGGCTCAGCCGGTCCAGCAGGCGGCTGCTGATGCCGCCCACCCCGATGATGAGGCTGGGCCGCACGATGCAGGCGCGACCGGCGAGCGCGATCTCCCCCGCCTGCTTGCTGCGTGCATAGGCGCTGACGCCACCGCACAGGGCCGACACATGCACGAGCCGTGTGATGCCGAGTGCTTCACACGCGTCGGCCAGGGCGGCGGGGGCGCGGTGGTGCATCAGGTCCAGCAGGTCGGTCACGCCGCCGGCCTGGTCGCGCAGGGAGCCGGCGGCATAGACGACGCCTTCCACGCCCTTGAGCTGGGTTTCCCAGGCTTCGCGCATATCCCAGCAGTCGACGGGCTGGAGGTCGGCCCGAACGGCCTGATGGCCCGCGGCGGCCAGGGCCGAGACGAGGTGGCGGCCGACGAAGCCACCCGCGCCGACGACGAGGATCTTCATGGCATCACCTCGAAGCACTGACTGCCGTTGCGGCAGGGGTGAAGAGCGGCGCAGGCTTGGCCAGTTTCTGCTGCACTGGCGCCCAGACGCGGCGCGTGATGATGGCGATGCTGGCGAAGCAGCCCGCCGCCGTCAGCCAGAGCGCGCGGTGCACGGCGTCCAGCGTGCTGCCATGGATGTCACCGAAGGTCAGGGCCAGCACCAGGGTGCCGGCGATGGCCAGCACATAGGCGCTGCGCACCCAGAAATGCGCGCCGACCTTGCCGGGCAGGGGCTCGACGCACAGCGAGTCCAGCACCACCAGCAGGATGGGCTGCAGATAGCCGATGGCCAGCACCGGGCCGAGGACGGCGATGAGCAGGGTCAGGGAAAAATTCAGTTCGGTCATGACACTCTCCTTGGGGTTGATTCAGTGGGTGCGGCAGACGCCGTCGGCGCTGCAGCCGGTGGGGTGGGAGCGGTCCTGCAGGCGCAGGAAGCCATCCACCAGCGCGTGGGGCAGGCGGTAGCGGTGGCGCACCACCCAGGGGTAGGCGCGCGCCGCGATGCGGGCCACCCAGGGCCGGCTCAGCCAGCGGGCGACGGTGTCGAAGCCGGTCGCCGCGTAGATGAGCTCGAAGGCCGGGATGCCGATGAGCCAGCTGCCGTCCGGTTGGCGCACATGGATGAGCTCCAGCATCGCGTCCAGGCTGGCGCCCAGCGGCGCCGGATCGAAGCCGGGCTGGCTGATGTCGATGAAGTCCAGCCGGCCGGCGCCGTTGCGGGCCATCAGCAGCGTCATCTCACCGTGGCACAGCGGGCAGGCGCCATCGAAGTAGACGGTGGGAACAAGGGGCGTGCTGGCATTCATGGCTGTTATTTCTGTCAAAAGTGAAATTTGTGGGCAAAAAATAGGCCTCGACGGGAGGCCGCTACTTGTCATCCCATCGGAGGCATGGGCGGCGTGACGGGGAAGATGCTGGCCGTGGCTTCGGCGGCATCTGCTGGCCTGACGAAGCGCTGCACCTGGGCGCCCAGACGCAGGATCTTCTCCAGCGTGGCCGGCGACAGGCGCAGCATCTCGTCGCTCCAGCTGCCCAGGGTCTGCATGAAGTCCAGCGTGGAGCGCAGGCGGTCCTGCAGGGCCGGCGATTCCTTGTCCAGGCCGGGATCACGCGACAGCTCGCGCAGCAGCGCGACGGTGGGGTCGAACTCGCGCTCCTTGCGCTCGCGCACGATGGTGCGGAACAGCTCCCAGACGTCGCCCGAGGTCTCGTAGTAGTCGCGCCGGTCGCCAAGCACATGGGTCACGCGGATCAGCCGCCAGTTCAGCAGCTCCTTCAGGCTGCTGCTGATGTTGGAGCGGGCCAGCACCAGGGTGTCGGCGATGTCCTCGGCATGCAGGGGCTGGCCGTGCACGAAGAGCAGGGCGTGGATCTGGGCGACGCTGCGGTTGACGCCCCAGTTGGAGCCCATCTCGCCCCAGTGGACGATGAAGCGGCGCGCGATGTCGGTGAGTTCCATGGCGCCAAGCGTACGCCGTCTGTAATTTCTGTCAACAGAGAAATGACTTCAGGGTGCGGCCAGCGGCAGATCGATGACGAAGCGGCTGCCCTGGCCGAGAGTGCTGAAGGCCTGGATGCGGCCGTCCAGCACCTGCTCGGGCGGGCGCCTGCATCGCGGGCTCTCATCCAGGTGACTCGCGACTTCACTATGATCCGCGCCGGATTTTTCTGCCAGGAGTATGAGCATGGGCATGGATGTAGTCGATTACGAGATCAAGGGTGCCGAGATGCAGTTCGTCGAGGTCGAACTGGACCCCGGCGAGGCGGCGATCGGCGAGGCCGGTTCCATGATGTTCATGGACGCCGGCATCAACATGGACACGGTGTTCGGTGACGGCTCGGCCAACCAGGGCGGCGGCTTCTTCGGCAAGCTGCTGGGTGCCGGCAAGCGCCTGATCACCGGCGAATCGCTGTTCACCACGATCTACACCAACCAGGGTGCGGGCAAGCTGCGCGTGGCTTTTGCCGCGCCTTACCCCGGCAAGATCCTGCCGATGGACCTGAGCCAGCTCGGCGGCACGCTGATCTGCCAGAAGGACGCCTTCCTGTGCGCGGCGCGCGGCGTTTCGCTGGGCATCGCCCTGCAGCAGAAGCTGTCGACCGGCTTCTTCGGCGGCGAGGGCTTCATCATGCAGAAGCTCGAGGGCGACGGCCTGGCCTTCGTGCATGCCGGCGGCACCGTCGTGCGCCGCACGCTGCAGCCCGGCCAGACGCTGTTCGTCGATACCGGCTGCGTGGTGGCCTACACGCCCAACGTGAACTTCGAGATCCAGTACGTCGGCAAGATCAAGACGGCGCTGTTCGGCGGCGAGGGCCTGTTCCTGGCCAAGATGACCGGCCCGGGCGAGGTCTGGCTGCAGAGCCTGCCCTTCTCGCGCCTGGCCTCGCGCATCTTCGCGGCCGCGCCCCAGACCGGCGGCGGTGGCCGCGAAGAGGGTTCCGTTCTCGGTGGTTTTGCCGGTGGCGGCCTGCTGGGCGGCATCCTGGGTGGCAGCGACGACTGAGCGCCCCGGTAAACTGCGGCGTTGTGGAGGGCGGCGACTGCCGCCCTTTTTGCTTTGCAAGGACTCCTGAATGTTTCGTCGCAGCGCGTTCGCGCTCCTGATGCTGCTGGCGGGGCTGGCCCAGGCCAATGGCCGCCCGCCGGTCTTCGTGCTCAATTCCCTGGACGCCGACATCTCCGTCGTCGACCCCGTCAGCTTCACCGTCGTCAAGCGCATCCCGACGGGCAAGGAGCCTCACCACCTCTATCTGTCGCCGGATGAGAAGTCCCTCATCGTCGCCAATGCCCTGGGCGACTCGCTGACCTTCATCGACCCGCGCACGGCCGAGGTCCAGCGCGTCGTGCGCGGCATCCCCGACCCCTACCACCTGCGCTTCTCGCCGGACATGAAGTGGTTCGTCGCCGCCTCCAACCGGCTGGACCGCGTCGACCTCTACCGCTGGCAGGGCAGCGTGGCCACCGAGCCGCTGCAGCTGGTCAAGCGCATTCCCGCGCCCAAGACGCCCAGCCACCTGAACATCGACTCCAAGAGCACGACGCTCTACGCCAGCCTGCAGGACAGCGACGAACTGCTGGCCATCGATCTGGGGACGCAGAACATCAAGTGGAAGCAGGCTGTTGGCAAGATGCCGGCCGACATCTACCTGACGCCGGACGACCGCTTCATCCTCATCGGCCTGACGGGCGACAAGGTCGTCGAAGTCTGGGACGTCAGCGGCCCCACGCCCAAGCTCGCCAAGCGCATCCTGACCGGCGCCGGCGCCCACTCCTTCCGCGCCTGGGGCGACAAGCGCCATGTGCTGGTCAGCAACCGCGCGGCCAACACCATCAGCAAGATCGACCTGACGACGCTGGCCGTCGTCGACCAGTACCCGGCGCCGGCGGGCCCTGACGACATGGAGCTGCTGACCGACGGCAAGACCCTGCTGGTCACCTCGCGCTGGGTCGGCAAGGTCACGCAGATCGACACCACGACACGCAAGGTCGTGAAGCAGGTGAAGGTCGGCAAGTCGCCGCATGGCATCTGGACGCTGGATCATCAGCCGCGCCTATAGACATGGTGCCCCTCGTCCAAGGATTACCTTGGCCGGTCCCCCGCGGGGACGGCGATGCTTGCCGGATCGACCGGCAAGCACATCGCCATAGCGGGCCGGCTTGGGAGCGGCCCGGCGCACGGCCCGAGAAGAGAAGTTGACATGAAAGCCTGGATCCTGGCGTTTGTGGCCACCGCGGCCACGGCGCAGCCGTCTTGCGACAAGCCGGTCTATCTCACCTTCGACACCGGCCACATGGGTGTTGCGCCGCTGATCGCCGAGACGCTGAAGAAGCACAACGCCCGTGCAACCTTCTTCCTCGCCAGCGAGCCGACGCTGACCGGCGGCACGACGCTGGACGAGACCTGGGCGCCCTGGTGGCGCGAGCGTGCGGCCGAGGGCCATGATTTCGGCTCCCATACCTGGGACCACGACATCTTCATGGAGGATGTGCCGGATGCCGAGGGCAAGGTCACGCGCTTCAAGTTCCGCACCCAGGCTGGCGTCAACCCGCCCGTGGTGCGTGAACTCACCGGTGAGCAGTATTGCGAAAGCCTGAAGAAGGTCGGCGAGCGCTTCAAGGCCATGACGGGCAAGCCGTTGGGGCCCATCTTCCGCGCGCCCGCCGGCCGCTCGTCGACGGCCCTGCTGCACGCCGCCAAGGCCTGTGGCTTCACGCATGTGGGCTGGAGCCGCGCCGGCTTCCTGGGCGACGAGCTGCCCAGCCAGAGCAACCCCAATGCCGCGCTGCTGGAGAAGGCGCTGCGTGACATCAAGCCCGGCGACATCCTGCTTGCCCACCTCGGCATCTGGGAGCGCCAGGACCCCTGGGCGCCGGCGGTGCTGGAGCCGCTGCTGACCGGGCTGGAGCAGCGGGGCCTATGCTTTGCACCGCTGCGCGAACACCCGCGCTATGCCAGCCTGTTCAAGACTCCTGAAACCAAGGTCGCCCTGAAGGCCGAGCCCAAGACCTACGCCCGCAAGCCGTGATCGACTGGATCTCCAACACCTTCGACAGCCTGCAGCTGTGGCTCTATGAGTCCGTCGTGCAGCCGGTGGTGTTCGGTCTGGGTTTCGGCAATCTGCTGGAGGACGCCTTCGATGCGACGGGCTGGCTGCTGCTCGGCCTGATCCAGATCGCCGTCATCCTGCTGGGCATCGGCATCCTGGAGCGCCGCTGGCCCGTCGAGCCGGTCACGGACCATGCCGCCGTGCGCGTGGATGTGCTGTACACGCTGATCCACAAGCTCGGCCTGGTGCGCCTGGCGATGTTCTTCACCATCGACCCGCTGTGGGACGCCGCGGCCGGCGAGCTGCGCCTGGCCGGCCTGTCGACCTGGCAGCTCGATGGCCTGTGGCCGGGCGTGACCGACATCGCCTGGGTCAGCCTGGCTCTCTACCTGGTCGTCTTCGACTTCGCCGGCTACTGGCTGCACCGCGCCCAGCACCACTTCAACTGGTGGTGGGCCCTGCACAGCCTGCACCACAGCCAGCGCCAGATGACGATGTGGAGCGACAACCGCAACCACCTGCTGGACGACATCATCCTGGGCACAGCCTTCGCGCTGCTGGCCCGCCTGATCGGCGTGGGGCCCGGCCAGTTCGTCGCCATCACCGTCATCACCCAGCTGCACGAGAGCCTGCAGCACGCCAATGCGCGCGTCGGCTTCGGCATGATCGGCGAGCGGCTGCTGGTCAGCCCGCGCTTTCACCGCCTGCACCACAGCATCGGCATCGGCCATGAATCCGGCGGCCGTGGCACCCTGGGCGGGCACAACTTCGGCGTGTTGCTGCCGGTCTGGGACCTGCTGTTTCGCACGGCCAATTTCGAGAACCGATTCGATGCCACCGGCGTGCGCGACCAGCTGCCCGACGAGGGCGGCCGCGACTACGGACGCGGCTTCTGGCATCAGCAATGGCTGGGGCTGACCCGGCTGCTGGGCTCCTTCAGGAAAACTGCTTGATGCAAGGTCTCGTCGACTCCTTCTGGCGCGCCGCCGCCTACTGCCTGCACCCGCGCGTGATCGGGCTGTCGCTGCTGCCGCTGCTGATCTGCGGCTCGCTGGCATTCGGCTTCATGCTGTTCTTCTGGGAGGACGCCAACGCCGCCGTGCGCGCGACGCTGGAGAGCTGGCGTCTCATCGAGAGCCTGCTGCAATGGCTGGACAGCTTCGGCCTGCAGTCCTTCCGCACCGTGCTGACCGGCATGGTCGTGCTGGCGGGCCTGTTGCCCGTCGTCATCCTTTTCTCCTTGCTGCTCGTCGCGCTGCTGATGACGCCGGCCATCGTCCGCCTTGTCGGCCAGCGCCGCTTCCCGCTGCTGGAGAAGAAGCGCGGCGGCACCTTGGTGCAGAGCGTCGCGGCCTCGCTGGGGGCAACGCTGATCGCCCTGGTGCTGCTCATCCTGTCGATGCCGCTGTGGCTGATCCCGCCGCTGATCATGGTGCTGCCGCCCTTGATCTGGGGCTGGCTGACCTACCGCGTCTTCGGCTTCGACGTGCTGGCCGACCATGCCTCGTCCGAGGAGCGCAGCGCGCTGCTGAAGGAGCATCGCATTCCCATGCTGACCATGGGCGTGGTCTGCGGCTATCTCGGCGCCTTGCCTTCGCTGATCTGGGCCGTGGCGGGCGTGACGGCCATCATCTTTGCGCCCTTCGTCGTGCTGCTGGCGATCTGGCTCTACACGCTGGTGTTCGCCTTCTCCACGGCTTGGTTCACACATTACGCGCTGGCCGCCCTGCAGGCGCGCAGGGCAGCGGAACCGGTGGCCGAGTCGGCCGTCCTCATAGAGGGTTGAACGCATGCAAGTTGGACTGATCATCATTGGCGACGAGATCCTGTCCGGCAAACGCCAGGACTCGCATCTGGCCAAGTTCATCGAGCTGCTGTCCCAGCGCGGCATGCAGCTGGCCTGGGCCCAGTACCTGGGCGACGACCGCGAGCTGCTGGTCGGCCGCCTGCGCGAGGCTTTCGCCAGCGGTGACCTCGTCGTCAGCTGCGGCGGCATCGGCGCCACGCCCGACGACCACACCCGCCAGTCCGCCGCCATGGCCCTGGGCCGGCCGCTGGCACTGCACCCCGAGGCGCAGGAGCTGATCTGGCAGCGCATCCAGCAGATGGCCGCCGAGCAGGGCAAGACGGTCACCATCGACGAGCCCGACAGCCTGCGCCGCTTCGAGATGGGCGTCTTCCCCGAAGGCGCCGGCATCGTGCCCAACCCCTTCAACAAGATCCCGGGCTTCTACGTCGGCAACGTGCACTTCGTGCCCGGCTTCCCCGTCATGGCCCATCCGATGATGGCCTGGGTGCTGGACCGCTACCCGCAGCTGCACCGCACGGTCGGTGTCATCGAGCGCTCGCTGATCGTGCAGGGCGCCATGGAAGCCAGCCTGACGCCGCTGATGGAAGCCATCGAGACCGATTTCACCGGCATCAAGGTGTTCAGCCTGCCGAGCGTCGACCACCCGCAGTGGGGCCGCTGCATCGAGCTCGGGGTGAAGGGAGAGGCAGAACTCCTCTCGTCGGCCTACGACGCCCTCAAACGGGGCGTGATCCAGTTTGGTGCATCAATCAGCACTGAGCTGGTGCGATAGTTCTCGCTCCGTAACCGGGGTCGCCACATAATGCCCGGCGCTGCCGGGCAGCAACCCATGTCGGTGCATCTGGCATGCAATCTGCTTTGAATACCCCCGTGGCCGCAGGCGCGTGTGCGTCGGCGGCGGCAACCCACCCCTGATCGATCCCGCTAGGAGCTTTTGATGGCCAAGACCGTCGCCGATGTGATGAGCATGGTGAAGGACAACGAAATCAAGTTCGTTGATTTCCGCTTCACCGACACCCGTGGCAAGGAGCAGCACGTCTCCGTGCCCGTCTCCCATTTCGATGAAGACAAGTTCACGTCGGGTCACGCCTTCGACGGTTCCTCGATCGCCGGCTGGAAGGGCATTGAAGCCTCGGACATGCTGCTGATGCCCGATCCGAACACGGCCAACATCGACCCCTTCTTCGAAGAGCCGACGCTGATCCTGTCCTGCGACGTGGTCGACCCCGCCGACGGCAAGGCCTATGAGCGCGACCCGCGTTCGCTGGCCAAGCGCGCCGAGGCTTATCTGAAGGCCTCCGGCCTGGGCGACACGGCTTATTTCGGTCCGGAACCCGAGTTCTTCATCTTCGACAGCGTGCGCTGGGGCAACGAGATGTCCGGCTCGTTCTTCAAGATCGAGTCCGAAGAAGGCGCCTGGAACTCCTCCAAGGAGTACGAGCACGGCAACAGCGGCTACCGTCCCACCGTCAAGGGCGGCTACTTCCCCGTGCCCCCGGTCGACAGCGGCCAGGACATGCGCTCGGAGATGTGCCTGATCCTCGAACAGATGGGCATCCCGGTCGAAGTGCACCACCACGAAGTGGCGAACGCCGGCCAGATGGAAATCGGCACCAAGTTCAGCTCGCTGGTCCAGCGCGCCGACTGGCTGCAACTGCAGAAGTACATCATCCAGAACGTCGCCCACGCCTATGGCAAGACCGCGACCTTCATGCCCAAGCCTCTGGTGGGCGACAACGGCAGCGGCATGCACGTTCACCAGTCCGTCTGGAAGGACGGCAAGAACCTGTTCGCCGGTGACGGCTACGCCGGCCTGAGCGAGTTCGCCCTGTACTACATCGGCGGCATCATCAAGCACGCCCGTGCCCTGAACGCCATCACCAACCCCGGCACGAACTCGTACAAGCGCCTGGTGCCTGGCTTCGAAGCCCCGGTCAAGCTGGCCTACTCGGCCAAGAACCGCTCGGCCTCGATCCGCATTCCGTATGTCGGCAACCCCAAGGGCCGCCGCATCGAAGCGCGCTTCCCCGATCCTTCCGCCAACCCCTACCTGGCCTTCTCGGCCCTGCTGATGGCTGGCCTGGACGGCGTGGAAAACAAGATCCACCCGGGCGAAGCCGCCACCAAGGACCTCTACCACCTGCCGCCGGAAGAAGACGCGAAGATCCCGACCGTCTGCCACAGCCTGGACCAGGCCCTGGACTATCTGGACAAGGACCGTGCCTTCCTGACCAAGGGCGGCGTGTTCACCGACAGCTACATCGATGCCTACATCGAGCTGAAGATGCAGGAAGTGACGCGCTTCCGCATGGCGACCCACCCGGTCGAGTTCGACATGTACTACGCGCTGTGATGGCCATGGGCAGCACTTCCGCTGCCTGTGTCATCCCCACGCAAGGGGGCCGCTGGCGCGGCCCCTTTTTCATTGCCCGCGCTGAGCCACAATCCCGCCATGCTGAATCGATTGCTGGCACCGCTGCTCGTCCTGGCCAGCCTGGGTGCGCAAGCCCAGGGCACGGTCTACCGCTGCCCCGGCCCGCCGGTGCTCTACACCGACGCGCTGTCCGCCAAGGAAGCCCACGAGAAGGGCTGCCGCACCATCGAAGGCACGCCCATCACCGTGCTGCAGTCGCCCAAGCCGCGCGCGCCCAGCACGACGGCCCCGCCGGTGGCCGAGGGGCAGCGCGGTGCTGAGAGCCGCATCGATGCCGGCCAGCAGCGCGTGCGCGACGACGAACGCCGCCGCGTGCTGCAGACCGAACTGCGCGCCGCCGAGGAGCGCCTCGCCGCCGCCCAGAAGGAATTCAACAACGGCCAGGGCGAACGCCGCGGCGACGAGCGCAACTACCAGAAGTATCTGGACCGCATGGCCGAGCTCAAGGACAGCATCGCCCGCCACGAGGCCGACATCCAGGCGCTCAAGCGCGAGATCGCCAAACTCCCCTCCTGAACATCGGCCTGGCGCCGGTGTGCGCCATGACTGATACCCCCTTGCTGCCGGCCGAGTTCGCCGGCCTGGACCTGCTGGCGACCATGGTCGTCGTCGCCCGTGCCGACGGCGAATGCCTGTTCGCCAATGCGGCCTTCGAGAACGGCATGCGCCTGTCGCGCCGCACGGTGCAGAAGGCCCAGCTGTCCGACTGGTTCGACGACGCCCAGCGCCTGCTCGAGACCCTGGCCGGCGTGGCTGCCAACCACTATTCCAGCAGCCGCTTCGATGCCCTGCTGCGCCGCGGCGCCTGGGCCCATGAGGACGGACTGCCGGTGCACGTCATCGTGTCGCAGATGGACGCCGGCGACGACGGCGAGCCGCGCGTCCTCGTCGAGCTCATCGAGATCGCCCAGCAGGCCCGCCAGGACCGCGACGAGCGCAGCCTCGACCAGGTCCAGGCCACCAAGGAGCTGACGCGCAACCTGGCCCACGAGATCAAGAACCCGCTGGGCGGCATCCGCGGCGCGGCCCAGCTGCTGGCGCTGGAGCTGCAGACCGGCCAGGCCGAGCTGACCGAATACACCCAGGTCATCGTCCATGAGGTGGACCGGCTGCAAAGCCTGGTCGACCGCCTGCTGGCCCCGCACCGCCGCGCCCATGTCGTCGGCGACGTCAACATCCACGAGATCTGCGAGCGGGTGCGGGCCCTGGTGCTCATCGAGCACCCCAAGGGCCTCATCATCCCGCGCGACTACGACACCTCGCTGCCCGACTTCCGCGGCGACCGCGAGCAGCTGATCCAGATGGTGTTGAACATCGTGCAGAACGCCGCCCAGGTGCTGGGTTCGCGCATGGCGGCCGGCGACGCCCAGATCGTGCTGCGCACCCGCGTCTCCCGCCAGGTCACCATCGGCAAGCAGCGCTGGCGCTTGGCATTGGAATTGCATATCGAGGACAACGGTCCCGGCGTCCCCGCCGAGATCCGGGATCGCATCTTCTTTCCCCTGGTCTCAGGGCGGGAGGGCGGCTCGGGACTCGGACTCACGCTCGCGCAGACGATCGCCCAACAGCACCAGGGGATGATCGATTGCGAGAGCGAGCCAGGCCTGACGAATTTCCGAATCACGCTGCCCCTGCCTTGACGCCACAAGCCGACGGGAGGGGCTGAGGAACCGCATGAAATCCATCTGGGTTGTTGACGACGACCACTCGATCCGCTTCGTGCTCGAGAAGGCCCTGGCGCGCGAAGGCCTGCCGGTGCGGTCTTTTAGCAATGCGCGCGACATGCTCGCTGCGCTCGACGACGATTCACCGCAGGTGCTGGTGTCCGACATCCGCATGCCGGGTGGCTCGGGCCTGGAGCTGCTGGCCAAGGTCAAGGCCCGCCTGCCGGCCCTGCCCGTCATCATCATGACGGCCTATTCCGACCTGGACAGCGCCGTGTCGGCCTTCCAGGGCGGTGCGTTTGAATACCTGCCCAAGCCCTTCGACCTGCCGCGCGCCGTCGAGCTGATCCGCCGCGCGCAGGAGGAAAGCCAGCGCGAGGCCGGCGAGCAGGAGGCCGCGGCCCAGGTGCCCGAGATGCTGGGCCAGGCGCCGGCCATGCAGGACGTCTTCCGCGCCATCGGCCGGCTGTCGCAGAGCAATGTCACCGTGATGATCACGGGCGAGAGCGGCTCGGGCAAGGAACTGGTGGCCCGCGCCCTGCACAAGCACAGCCCGCGTGGCGAAGGGCCGTTCGTGGCCATCAACACCGCGGCCATCCCGAAGGACCTTCTCGAGAGCGAGCTCTTCGGCCATGAGCGCGGCGCCTTCACCGGCGCCCAGGCCTCGCGGCGCGGCCGCTTCGAGCAGGCCGACGGCGGCACCCTCTTCCTCGACGAAATCGGCGACATGCCCTTCGAGCTGCAGACGCGCCTCTTGCGTGTGCTGTCCGACGGGCAGTTCTACCGCGTCGGCGGCCACAGCCCAATGCGCAGCAATGTGCGGGTCATCGCCGCCACCCACCAGAACCTGGAAGACCGCGTGCGCCAGGGCGTGTTCCGCGAGGACTTGTTCCACCGCCTCAACGTCATCCGCCTGCGCCTGCCGCCGCTGCGTGAGCGCCGCGAGGACGTGCCCTCGCTGGCCCGCCACTTCCTGCAGCGCAGCGCGACCGAGCTGGGCGTCGAGCCCAAGCGCCTGTCCGATGCGGCGCTGACGGTGCTGACCAACTTCGACTTCCCCGGCAACGTCCGCCAGCTGGAGAACATCTGCCACTGGCTCAGCGTCATGGCGCCCAGCCAGGTCGTCGAGCCCAAGGACTTGCCGGACGAGGTGCAGCCCGGCTACGTGCCGGCGCCATCCACGACGGCGATGACGAGCACGCCTGCTGCCCAGCCCAGCGCAGCCGCACCCGCGCCCGCCGCGGCACCGGCCAGCACCAGCAGCGGCGAAGGCTGGCTGGCCGACATGGCCGCCGACGCGCGCGCCCGCCTGCTCGCCGGCGAGCCCGACGTGTGGGATGCGCTGACCAAGAAGTTCGAGGCCCAGCTCATCCTGACGGCGCTGGACATCACCCGCGGCCGCCGCATCGAGGCGGCGCAGAAGCTCGGCATCGGCCGCAATACCATCACGCGCAAGATCCAGGAGCTGGGTCTGGACGTTTGAGCGCATGACCGACTCCCCGGTCTGCCGGGGAGTTGTTGAGTGGCCGTTTCTTCTCGCGCTGCGCTGGCCATGGGCCTGGGCGCCATCCTGCTGTGGAGCACCTCGGTCGGCACGATGCGCGGCATCACCGAGCATCTCGGGGCCACCGGTGGTGCCGCCGTGCTCTACACGCTGAGCGCGCTGCTGCTGTTCGCATTGACGAAGCGCACGCCGCTGCAGTCCTTCCCGCCCCTGTATCTGCTGTTGGGCACGGCCCTCTTCGTGGGCTATCAGCTCTGCTTTGCGCTGGCCGTGGGCCTGGCCCGCAGCCGTGCCGAGGCGATCGAGGTCGGCATGGTGAACTATCTGTGGCCCAGCCTGACGGTGGTGTGCTCGGCCCTCGCGCTGCGCCAACGCGTCGGCGGCCTGATGCTGGCGGGCCTGGCGCTGGCCTTCGCCGGTGTCGTGGTGGCCTGCATGCCGGCCCAGGGCTTCTCGTTGGCCGGCTTCATGGCCCATGCCGCGGGCAATCCCCTCAGCTACGGCCTGGCCCTGGGTGCTGCCATCACCTGGGCCCTCTACTGCACGGTCACCAACCGGCTGGCGCGGGGCTGCAATGGCGTCTGGCTCTTCATGGCCTTGAGCGCCGTCGCCTTCTGGGTGCTCTACCTGATCAAGCCCGGCGCCAGCGCCATGCAGTGGTCGCTGCCCGCGGTCAGCCAGGTGCTGCTGGCCGGCAGTGCCGTTGGCGCGGCCTATGCGCTGTGGAATCTGGCCATCCTGCGCGGCAATGTCGGCACCCTGGGCCTGGCGGCCAATGGCACGCCGCTGTTGTCGGCGTTGTTCGCGTCGCTGTGGCTGAGCACAGCCTTGCCGCTGAGCTTCTGGGCCGGTGCAGCCCTGGTGGTGGTCGGTTCGGCCATCGCGGGACGCCGGAGCTAGGTCCATACTGTCATCGCACGGAGGAATCGAGACCATGGACAGCCCATTTCACAAGTTCTCCGACCTGTTTCGCCAGCTCGGCCTGCCGGCCGACGATGCCGGCATTGCGGCTTTCCTGCGCGCCCATGCGCCGCTAGGCGCCGGTGTGCCTTTGGCGGAGGCCCCGTTCTGGACTCCCGCCCAGGCCGCCCTGCTGAAAGAGGAACTGCTTGAAGACGCCGATTGGGCCGAGGTGGTGGACAGGCTCAGCGCGTCTTTGCAGCGGTCGCCAGACTAGAGCTGGTCCACCATCACCGGCTTGCCGGTCAGATAGCCCTGGATGAGACGGAAGCCCATGTCGCGGCAGATCTCGGCCTCGGCTTCCTGCTCCACGCCTTCGGCCAGCGGGATGGAGCCCAGCTCCAGCACCATGCGAACCAGGTCGCGCACCATGCGCTGCTTGCGGTCGCTGGCCTCATGCAGATTGCGCACGATGCCCATGTCGAACTTGACGAAATGGGCCGGCACCTCGGCCAGTTCGTTCAGGCGCGCCTGGCCGGCGCCGAAGTCGTCGTAGGCGAAGGCCACGCCGATGCTCTTGAGGCGCTCGGCCAGCTCACGCATTCGGTCGACTTCGACCACCGCGCTTTCGTGCACCTCCACCACCAGCTTGGGCGGCACCGGCAGGGCCAGCAGCACATGCAGGGACTGGAAGAACTCTTCCGAGAAGGTCTCGCTCGGGTGGGCGTTGACGAAGACGTGCACGCCCTGGGCCTTGGGCGACAGCGCCCTCACGCCGTAGGAGCGGAAGGCTTCGCTCAGCTCGGCTTCGCGTCGCAGCGTCGCGGCCATCATGAACAGGTGCATGGGCGAGCCGGGGAGATCCGGGTGGGTGCAGCGGCCCAGCAGTTCGTAGGCCAGCAGGCGGCCGGTGCGGGCATCGACGATGGGCTGGGCCGCCGCGGTCAGGCCGCGGCCGGCCAGGAACTCCATGAACTGCGCTTCCTTGCGGACGAAGTTCTGGCTCAGCGGGTTGCTGCTCGACACCACCATCGTGCGCATCGGGCGCGGCTCCGAGATGGTGGCCGCCGCCACCGTCTCGTCGTGGGTCAGGCGGAACTCGGCGGTGCAGAAATGGATGATGTCGTTGGGCGACAGCGGCCGCGAGCCCGCCAGGCGCTCGTGGTTCACGAAGGTGCCGTTGGTGCTTCCCAGGTCGACCACCAGCAGGCCACCCGCCTCATCCGCCTGCAGCTCGGCATGCCGCCGCGACAGGCCCTGAGACTCGATGGTCAGGTCATTGCCGACATCGCGACCCACGCTGAACGGCAGCCGGTCGATGCGATGCGTGACGCGTGAACCGTCGGCGGCCACGCTCTCCAGAAACCACGGCGTACTGCCCATTCATGCCCTCCACGCCCCCCGCCGCAAATCGGCGGCGCTGCACCCTCGGTGCCCGCTGCGGGATGAGCACATTCTGAAACACATTCGCGGGGCCTGAGTACCGGTGCTTCCCTCGGTTTGGGGGCTAGTGTCCCGTTACATATAGGCCGAGCAGCCCCAGCGTCGACAGGCTCAGCAGCAGGGTCAGCACCTGCCAGAACAGCAGGGGGTGGCGCTGCTGCAGCGGCGTGCGGTCGCGACCCATGAACTCGGGACCGGGGGCATGGAGGTCGTGGGCGAACTCCGACAGAGCCTGCTGGCGCCGCGCCGGCTGTGGGTGCAAGGCCTTGCGCAGCACGCGGTCCAGCCATTCGGGCAGGTCCGGGCGGCGGGTGCGCAGCGGCACATATTGCAGCTTGTGCAGGTCGCGCGCGCCGCGCACCAACGGCACCTGCAGGCCATAGGGCAGGGCGCCGGTCAGCATCTGGTAGGCCAGCACGGCCAGGGAGAACAGCTCGGACACCGGCGTGCCGCCATCGCCGGTGAAGTATTCAGGGGCGGTGTACTGCAGCGTGCCGGCGATCTCGCGCGACCTGGCATCGCCGCGGGCTTCGCTGAGCCCCGCGACATGGGCGGATGCGAGATCGATCAGGACCACGGTGCCCCGGCGGTCGATGATGAGGTTCTCGGGCCGCAGGTCCTGGTGCAGCATCTCCTTGCGATGCAGGGCCTGCAGGCCGCGCGCGATCTGGTCGACGAGCTGGCGCACCTCATCCAGGCCGGGCTGGGGGTGGTCGGTCATCCACTGCGCCAGGGTCTGGCCGGTGATGAATTCCATCGCCGTGAAGAGATGCTCGCGGCGCTTCTCGGCCGGTGCGGCCTTGATGACATGGGGACTGTCGACGCGCCGTGCCACCCATTCCTCGGTGGCGAAGCGATCCAGGGCAGGGGCGTCGCTGCCCATCTCGGCGGAGGGCAGCTTGAGCGCCCATTCGCGCTGCTGGGCATCGACGGCCAGCACGACCTGGCTGCGTGCGCTGGTGTAGAGCTCGCGGATGACGCGGTAGCCCTCGAACTCCATGCGCGGCAGCAGCCGCGGCGGCAGGCGCAGGCCTTCACGGCGCACCGGAGGCGCCAGGCGGTCGGGCAGGGACTCGACGCGGGCCAGCATGACGGTGGCGTTGTCCCGGCTGCCCTTGGCCAGGGCGGCCGTGACCAGGGCTTGCGCCGCGGCCTGCAGGTCGTCGCCGTGGCGGGCGAGGGTGCTCACGACCAGCAGCGGGTCCAGGTGCTCGTAGGCGCCGTCGGTGGCCAGCAGATAGGTCTCGCCGACCTCGGTGGGCCAGCAGGCGTGGTCGATCTCCAGATGCGGGCTGATGCCCAGCGCCCGGCCGAGATAGGTCTGGCCGCCATCCAGGCGCACGCGGTGGTCGTGGCTCAGCTGCTCCAGCGCGGTGGGATGCACGCGGTAGGCGCGCGTGTCGCCGACATGCAGCAGATGCACCTCGCGGCCCTTGAAGACGAGGGCGCTGAAGGTGCAGACATGGCCTCTGTCCTTGTCGAAGCGGCCGTCGCCGCGCTGGGTCTGCGCATGCAGCCAGCCATTGGTGGCGGCCAGCACGCATTGGGCGGCGCGGCGCACCGTCCAGGCCTCGGAGGTGCCGTAATAGTCCTCCAGGAAGCCGCGTACGGCGGCGGCGCTGGCGACCTGGCTGACGGGGCTGCTGCTGATGCCGTCGGCAATCGCCAGCGCGATGCCGCGCGAGCGGCGCTGCGCCTCGGTCGGCTGGGCGATGCCGTGGAAATCCTGGTTCAGCGGCTTGGCACCAGCCTCGGAGTGCTGGCCCAGCGTCAGCCTCAGGGCTGCGCCCATGGCGGGCTCAGCTGAGAACTCGCTTTGGGGCCGTCTTGTAGTGTGTCGAGTAAAGCGTCAGGCCGACGAAGGTCAGGCCGCCGACCAGGTTGCCGACGACGGTGGGGATCTCGTTCCAGATCAGGTAGTCCATGATGGTGAACTTGCCGCCCAGCATCAGGCCCGAGGGGAACAGGAACATGTTGACGATGCTGTGCTCGAAGCCCATGTAGAAGAACACCATGATGGGCATCCACATGCCGATGGCCTTGCCCGAGACGGACGTGGACATCATGGCGGCGACGACGCCGGTCGAGACCATCCAGTTGCACAGCACGCCGCGGATGAAGAGGGTCAGCATGCCGGCGGCGCCGTGGTCGGCATAGCCCACCGTGCGGCCTTCGCCGATGCTGCCGATCTTCAGGCCGACGGCATTGGGCGCCTCGCTGAAGCCGAAGGTGAAGATGATGGCCATGAAGACGGCCACCGTCATCGCGCCGGCAAAGTTGCCGAAGAACACCAGCGTCCAGTTGCGCAGCACGCCGGCCCAGGTGGCGCCGGGGCGCTTGTCCAGCACGGCCAGCGGCACCAGCGTGAACACGCCGGTCAGCAGGTCGAAGCCCATCAGGTAGAGCAGGATGAAGCCCACCGGGAAGAGCAGGGCCCCGACGAGCGGATTGCCGGTATTGACGCTGACCGTGATCGCGAAGGCCGCGGCCAGCGCCAGGATGGCGCCGGCCATATAGGCCCGGATCAGCGTGTCGCGCGTCGACATCAGCAGCTTGGATTCACCGGAGTCGACCATCTTCGTGACGAACTCGGTGGGTACGACATAGGCCATGGGTTGTCTCCTCTAGCGCCTTCAAAAAATCAGTTCAGTGCAACGAGCACTCGACCGCCCTGCACCTGCACGGCGTGCGCCCGCACCGATTGCTCGGGGGCTTCCAGGCATTCGCCGGTGCTGAGGTCGAAGTGGTTCTTGTAGAGGGGCGAGGCGACGACGGTGCGCTCGCCCAGGTTGCCGATGAGGCCGCGCGACAGCACGCTGGCGCCGGAGCGCGGGTCGATGTTGTCGATGGCGTGGAAGCGGTCCGCACCGATGCGGAACACGGCCACATGGCGGTCGCCCACGAGGGCCGCGACGCCGGTGTTGGGCAGGATGTCGTCGACGCTGCAGATGGCGGTGTAGGTCATGGTCATTCCTTGATCAGGCCGTGGCTTCATCGCGCTCTTCGGCTCGCGCGGGACGGATCTGGCCGCGCTCCTGCACGAAGACGATCTGCTCGTCGCGCTTCTCGCTGTTGATGAAGCTGCGGAAGCGCTGGCGCACCTCGGGCGTCTCGACGGCGGTCTTCCATTCGCATTGATAGGTGTCGACGACGGCCTGCATCTGCGCTTCCAGCTCGGCCGCGAGGCCCAGGCTGTCGTTGATGAGGACTTGCTTCAGATAGTCCAGGCCACCGTCGAGGTTCTCGCGCCAGGTGCTGGTGCGCTGCAGGCGGTCGGCCGTGCGCACATAGAACATCAGGAAGCGGTCGATGAGCTTGAGCAGCTCGGCCTTGCTCAGGTCGCTGGCGATCAGCTCGGCGTGGCGGGGCTTCATGCCGCCGTTGCCGCAGACATAGAGGTTCCAGCCCTTGTCGGTGGCGATGATGCCGACGTCCTTGCCCTGGGCCTCGGCGCATTCCCGCGTACAGCCGGAGACGCCGAACTTGATCTTGTGCGGCGCGCGCAGGCCCTTGTAGCGGTTCTCGATCTCGACGGCCAGGCCGACCGAGTCGTCCACGCCGTAGCGGCACCAGGTGCTGCCCACGCAGCTCTTCACGGTGCGCAGCGACTTGCCATAGGCATGGCCGCTCTCGAAGCCGGCCGCGATCAGCTCTTCCCAGATGAAGGGCAGCTGCTCGACGCGGGCGCCGAACATGTCGACGCGGGCGCCGCCGGTGATCTTGGTGTACAGGCCGTACTTCTTGGCCACCTGGCCGACGGCAATGAGGCCGTCGGGCGTGACCTCGCCGCCCGGCATGCGCGGCACGACCGAGTAGCTGCCGTCCTTCTGGATGTTGCCGAGGTAGTAGTCGTTGCTGTCCTGCAGGGCGGCGAGCTCGGGCTTGAGGACGAAGTCGTTCCAGCAGGACGCGAAGATGCTTGCGGCGGCCGGCTTGCAGATGTCGCAGCCCAGGCCCTTGCCGTGCCTGGCCATCAGGTCGCTGAAGGTCTTGATGCCGCCGACACGGATCAGGTGGTACAGCTCCTGGCGCGAATGCGGGAAGTGCTCGCAGATGTGGTTGTTGACGGCCATGCCGCGCTTGGCCATCTCGAACTTCATGACCTGCGTGACCAGGGGCACGCAGCCGCCGCAGGTGGCGCCGGCCTTGGTGCAGGCCTTGATGGCGCCGATGGTCGTGCAGCCTTCGCCGACGGCGGCGCAGATCTGGCCCTTGCTGACGTTGTTGCAGGAGCAGAGCTGGGCGCTGTCAGGCAGGGCGTCGGGGCCGATGCCGACCTTGGCCTTGCCATCGCTGCTGGGCAGGATGAGGAACTCGGGGTCGGCCGGCAGCTTGATGCCGTTGAGCGCCATCTGCTGCAGCGTGCCGTACTCGGCCGCGTCGCCCACCAGCACGGCGCCGAGCAGGAACTGGCCGTCCTCGCTGACGACGATCTTCTTGTAGACCTGCTTGCGCTCGTCCACGTACTGGTAGCTGCGGCAGTGGGCCGTGTTGCCATGGGCGTCGCCGATGCTGGCCACGTCCACGCCCATCAGCTTGAGCTTGGTGGACAGATCGGCGCCGGGGAAGGCGGCTTCAGCGTCGCCGGCGATGTGGCGGGCCGCGACGCGGGCCATCTCGTAGCCGGGGGCGACCAGGCCATAGGTCTGCTCGTTCCAGGCCGCCACCTCGCCGATGGCGTAGACATTGCGGTCGCTGGTGCGGCAGTGGTCGTCGATGACGACGCCGCCGCGCGGGCCGATGGCCAGCACGCATTGGCGTGCCACCTCGTCGCGCGGGCGGATGCCGGCCGAGAAGACCAGCATGTCGGTCTCCAGCCAGGTGCCGTCGGTGAAGACGAGGCGGTGGCGGGCCGTCACGCCGTCGGTGATCTCGACGGTGTTGCGGTTGGTGTGTACCTCGACGCCGAGTTCCTCGATCTTGGTGCGCAGCACGCGGCCGCCGGTCTCGTCGATCTGCACGGCCATCAGCCGCGGCGCGAACTCGACGACATGGGTGTGCAGGCCCATGTCGCGCAGGGCCTTGGCGCATTCCAGGCCCAGCAGGCCGCCGCCGATGACGACACCGCTCTTTGACACAGAGCCGCTGGCCTGCATGGCTTCGAGGTCTTCGATGGTGCGGTAGACATGGCAGTGCGGGCGGTCACGGCCCGGCACGGCCGGCACGAAGGGGTAGGAGCCGGTGGCCAGCACCAGCTTGTCGTAGTGCACGACCTCGCCGTCGGCCAGCGTGATGGTGTGGTCGCGGCGCTCGATGGCCACGGCCTTGGCGGCCAGGCGCAGCTTGAAGCCGGTCTTCTCGAAGAAGCCTGGCGGCACCAGGGACAGGTCCTCGGCCGACTTGCCCGAGAAGAACTCGGACAGGTGCACGCGGTCGTAGGCGGCGCGCGGCTCTTCGCACAGCACCGTCACCTGCACGTCGGCCGCCGCGGGGCCTTCGGCAAGCGATTCGAGAAACTTCTGGCCGACCATTCCGTGGCCGATGAGGACGATGTGCATGGTCTTGACTGCGGGCAGGCGCCGCCGACCGGGCCGCGCGGGCGGCCAGGTCGGTGGTGCAAAAGAGAAGGCCCCGTGAACAGCTGTCTGTTCGAACGGGGCCAGCGGGGTGCGCTTGAGCGCTGAGATTCGCCGTCTTTGGCGATGGAGGGATCGCTGCGGCGCGACCTCTCGATCAGCTCAACGCAAGACGCGTGCCTGCATTGACGAAAGCGTTCTCCCCAGGAAAGTGGTTGTGGCCTGCGGCGGGCCGGCACTGTCGCGGTGCGGCGCCCCGCACCGGTGCGGGGCGTGCTGCCCCGTCAGCGGGCCGGGCGGTCCAGCATGACTTCCAGGCCCTGGGCGTTCAGTTCGGCGTCCAGGGCCAGCCAGTCGGCGGCGTCCGCCATGCTGCCGCGATAGCCATGACCCTGCACCCGCGCCAGATAGGCGGCCAGCAGGCCGCCCTTGAGCCTCTCGTGGCGTTCGGGCACGTCTTTCAGCAGCTGGGCCAGGGCGACCATCTCGTCGACCTGCTCCAGCATCACCGCGGCCAGGCGCTGCACTTCTTCCACCGAGCCGCCGATGCGGCCGTAGTGGGTGACCTGCATGGCCACGGGCTCGGCGGCCAGCAGCCGGGCCACGGTGGCCTTCAAGGCGTCGGGCTCGAATTGCACCGGCGTGCTGGTCGGCAATATCCAGGCGCGGCCGTCGACGTCGAAGGCGCGATACGACAGGCCGAAGGTGTCGCCGGTGAACCAGCTGCGGCTGCGTTCGTCCCAGATGGCGTGGTGGTGCTTGGCGTGGCCCGGGCTGTCGATGAAGCGCAGCGGCCGGCCGGCGAGATGGACGATCTGCTCGTCATGGGTGGCTTCGGCGCGCTCGGCCGGCACCGGCACCAGCTTGCCGTAGCTGCGCTGCATCTCTTCTTCGCCATAGACGGCCAGGGCCCCTAGCCACAGGGCCTTGGGGTCCACCATATGGCGCAGGCCGCGCGGATGCACCAGGGCGCGGGCCTGGGGCAGGGACTGCATCAACAGGCCCACGCCGCCGGCATGGTCCAGATGGACATGGGTGGGGATGACCCAGTCGACGGCGTCGACCGCCAGCCCCAGGGCGGCGAGCGAGGCCAGCAGGCGCGGCACGGCATGGTTGGTGCCGGTGTCGATGAAGGCGGCGCGGCCGTTCTCGACGATCAGATAGGCCGCGTCGAAGCGCGGGCGCTGGAAGCCGGTATCGATGGCATAGATGCCATGGCCGAGGTCTTCGAGGAATTCGGGCAACTGCATGGAAGGCGTTTCTAGAATCGGCCGACGATAGCCGAAGGAGGCCCGCTTGGCCGTTCACGAGATTTTGAAGATGGGCGACCCGCGCTTGCTGCGCGTCGCCAAGCCGATCACCGAGTTCGGCACGCCCGCCTTGAAGGCGCTGATCGCCGACATGTTCGAGACCATGGCCGCCGCCAATGGCGCGGGCCTGGCGGCACCGCAGATCGGCGTGGACCTGCGCCTGGTCATCTTCGGCTACACGAAGAATGTGCGCTATCCGGACGCGCCGCCCGTGCCGCCCACCGTGCTGATCAACCCGGTCATCGAGGTGCTGGACGGTGGCCGCACCGAGGGCTGGGAGGGCTGCCTGTCCGTGCCCGGCCTGCGCGGCGTCGTCGAGCGCGACGAGCGCATCCGCTACACGGGCTTCGATGCCGACGGCGCGCCCATCGATCGCAGCGTGGATGGCTTCCATGCCCGCGTCGTGCAGCACGAGTGCGACCATCTGGACGGCATCCTCTACCCCATGCGGGTCAAGGACTTCACGCGCTTCGGCTACACCTCGGTACTGTTCCCCGAGCTGGACCCGAATTCCGACGACGATTGATTGCAAAACTTGTAAGCGCGGTCCACCGTACCGCGGGCTTGTGCGTTGCGCAGGCGCAAAGGAGCATTGGCTCATGACCACGTCCCCCGAATCCAAGCTTGTGCTGAACCGCAGCCGCTGGCGCATGCTGGCCCTGACGCTGCTGGTCGCCATCGCACCGGCCGTCCAGGCCCAGGACACCGAGCGCGACCCGCCCACCCGAGCCGCCCGTATCGTCGACGTCGTCGGCGACGCCTGGCTGTTCGACCACGACACCCGCGAATGGACGCGGCTGACGCGCAACCAGACCGTCGGCGAGGGCGACCGCGTGCGCACCGACGAACGCGCCCGGGTCAGCCTGCGCACCGGCTCCACGACGATCTGGGTTGACGAGCGCAGCGACCTGGAACTGAGCCAGCTCGACGAAGGCCAGACCCTGCTGCAGATCGACCGCGGCGATGTCGCCGTGCGACTGCGCTCCGCCGAAAACGCCGCCGAGACGCGGCTGCGCACCCGCGAGGGCACGGCCCAGCCCGAGCGCGAGGGCCTTTACCGCGTCGAGCAGCTGGACCGCGGCAGCAAGGTCTATGTCTGGCAGGGCCGCATGCGCTTTGAATGGGCGCGCGGCGCCTCGCCCGTGCATCTGGGCACCGGTGAACAGGTCGAGCTCTGGTGGCCCGACGGTCCCCGCGCCGAGCGCTCGGCGCTGTACAGCGACGGCTTCGGCGACTGGGTGCTGGCCGAGAACCGTGAGGAGGGCGAGCGCCTGGTGGCCGGCACGGCCCGCTACGTGTCGCCCGAGATGACGGGCGCCGAGGACCTGGACCGCTATGGCCGCTGGGAAACCGCGCCCGAGTACGGCAGCGTGTGGATCCCGACGACGGTCGTCGTGGCCGACTGGGCACCCTACCGCTACGGCCGCTGGGCCTGGTCGCGCCACTGGGGCTGGACCTGGGTGGATGACGCGCCCTGGGGCTTTGCGCCCTTCCACTACGGGCGCTGGGTCAACTGGCGCGGCCGCTGGTGCTGGACGCCGGGCGCCTATGTGCACCGGCCCGTCTACGCGCCGGCCCTGGTGGGCTGGGTGGGCAGCGGAGCCGTCAGCGTGGGCGTCACGGTCGGCAGCCGCCCGCCGCCGCCGCGCTATGGCTGGTATCCGCTGGCGCCGCGCGAGGTCTATCGCCCGGGCTACCACCACAGCCACCGCTATGTGAATCGCATCAACGATCCGCGTGATGTGCGCGACCCCGTGACCGTGCAGCGTCCGCACCGCTACCGCGATGCACCCAATGCCGTCAGCACGCTGCCGGCGCCGGGCGCGGCCATTCAGCCCATGCCGGTGCGCGGCCCCGACCGCAAGCCGGACCCGGGCTGGAACCGCCCGCTGCCGACGGCGCCGGGCCGGGGCGACCTGGCGGCCGTGCTGCCTGCCGCGCCGACCCGCACGCCCGAGACCGAACTGCCGCGCCGCATTCCGCGGCCGTCTGATGGCCAGATGGGCTGGCGCAGCGAAGGCCAGGGACCGCAGCGTCGCGACCACCGCGGCCCCGAGAACCAACCCCAGCAGCCGCAGCCCGCCGTGGCCCAGCCGGCCCTGCCCAGCGTCGTTGCGCAGCCGCAGCCGCAGCCGCAACAACAGCAGCCCCAGGCGCGCCCGGGCGCCGATCAGCCTCCGCGCGGCGGCGACAACATGCCCTGGCGTGCCCAGCAGCAACGTGAAGCGCAGCAAAGGGAGCAACAGCAGCGCGACATGCAGCAGCGGGACCACCAGCAGCGCGAGGCACAACAGCGCGAAGCCCAGCAGCGCGAAGCCCAGCATCGGGACGCTCAACAGCGCGAGCTGCAGCAGCGTGATGCCCAGCAACGCGAGATGCAGCAGCGTCGCGAACAGCAGCAACAACAGTTGCAGCAGCAGCAGCAGCAACAGCAACAGCAGCAGCAGCAGCAGCAGCAGCAGCAGCAGCAGCGCGAGATGCAGCAGCGTGAGATGCAGCAACGCGAGCAGCAGCAGCGCGAAATGCAGCAACGCGAAATGCAGCAGCGTGAGCAGCAGCGCCGCATGCCGCAGCCCGAGCCGCAGCGTCAGGCCGAGCCGCCGCGCATGCAGCTGCCCCAGCAGCAGCCGCAACCCCAGGCCCAGCCTCGCGCCCAGCCGCGTGAAGAGGGGCCGCAACGCGGCCGCCAGGACGGCCCGCCCAAGGACAGGCGCGGCGAGGGACCGCGCCAGAATGAAAGGTAAGTCGGCTGCTTATGGCCAACGCCTCGCAGGGCGTTGGCCGTTCGCCAGGCGTCGGACATGCAGCAGTGCATGTCCTCGGTCCCGGCTCACAGCAGCGGCTTCAGGGCCGGCCAGACGTTGTCCAGCATGAGGGGATGCGCCTTGGCCAGCGGGTGGATGCGGTCGCCCTGGAACCAGTCCATGGCGTCCGCCCGGTCCGCCACGCCCTTGAGCAGGAAGGGCACCAGGGCCGCCTTGGCCTGCCTGGCCACCTGCTCGAAAGACTCGGCAAACTCCTTGCCGTAGGCCGTGCCGTAGTTGGGCGGGACCTGCATGCCCGCGATGATGACCTTGGCGCCGGCCTGCTGGGCCGCTTTGGCCATGGTGAGCAGGTTGTCGCGCGTGCTGGACAGCGGCAGGCCGCGCAGCGCGTCGTTGCCGCCCAGTTCCAGGATGACGATGGCCGGCTTGTGGGTGCGCAGGGCCACGGGCAGCCGGCTGCGGCCGCCGGCCGTCGTGTCGCCGCTGATGCTGGCGTTGACGACGCGATGCGGCTTCTTCTGCTCGGCCAGGCGCTTCTGCAGCAGGGCGACCCAGCCGTCGCCGGCCTTGAGGCCGTATTCGGCCGACAGGCTGTCGCCGACGACCAGGATGACGGGCGCCTCCGCCGCGGCGGCCGCCCCTGAGATCCATGACAAAAAGCTGGCCATCACCCCCAGGCTAAAGTGCGCCAACACCCATCGCCGCCGCAGTCCCGACATGCCCGAAGCCCTTGTTCAAGTTGACCAGATCACCAAGCGCGTTCGTGACGCCACCGGGGAGCTGACGATTCTGCATGACATCAGCTTCACGCTGACCGAGCGGGAATCGGTCGCCATCGTCGGCGCCTCGGGCTCGGGCAAGAGCACCTTGCTGGCCATCCTCGCGGGCCTGGACACGCCCAGCGACGGCTCGGTGACGCTGCGCGGCCAGAACCTGTTCGCGCTGGACGAGGATGAGCGCGCCGCCGTGCGGGCACGCGAGCTGGGCTTCGTCTTCCAGAGCTTTCAGCTGTTGCCGAATCTCACCGCGCTGGAGAACGTCATGCTGCCGCTGGAGCTGCGCGGCGCGCGCGACGCCCGCGAGCAGGCCGCGGCCATGCTGGCCCGCGTGGGCCTGAGTGAACGCCTGGGGCATTACCCCCGCGTGCTGTCCGGCGGCGAGCAGCAGCGCGTGGCGCTGGCGCGTGCCTTCGTGCAGCGGCCGGCCCTGCTGCTGGCTGACGAACCGACGGGTAGCCTGGACTTTGCGACGGGGGCCTCGGTGATGGAGCTGATGTTCGAGCTCAACCGCGAGGCCGGCACGACGCTGGTACTCGTCACCCACGACCGCGAGATCGCGGCGCGCTGCGAGCGCCAGCTGAAGATCGAAGCGGGACGGCTCGCGGCCTAAGCGAGCGCCTGGTCGAAGTCGGCCGTCAGGTCTTCAGCCGCTTCCAGGCCGACCGACAGTCGCACCAGGCCTTCGGCGATGCCCATGGCGGCGCGCGCCTCGCGGCCCATCTCCCAGAAGATGGTCGGCGCCACCGGGATGATCAGCGTGCGCGTGTCGGCCAGGCCGGTGGCCTTCAGCGGCAGGCGCAGGCGGTTCAGCACCTCGACGAGGCGCTCGCTGTCGCGCAGCTCGAAGCTCAGCATCCAGGAGCCGTTGTTGCCGAACCAGGCGCGGGCGCGCTCGTGCTCGGGGTGGCTTTCCAGCATCGGGTAGTGCACGCGCTCGATGGCTGGATGAGCGGCCAGGTGGCGCGCCAGTGCCAGGGCGGTCTCGCTGCTGCGCTGCAGCCGCAGCGTCAGGGTCTCGGCGCCGACGAGGATGCGGTGGGCCGCCTCGCTGGACAGGGTGCCGCCCATGTCGCGCAGGCCCTTCTTGCGGATCTGCTGCAGGCCCCAGCCGCGCGGGTCGCCCTGGCGGTAGGCGGGGAAGATGTTGGGATAGCCCGACCAGTCGAAGCAGCCCGTGTCGGTGACGGCGCCGCCCAGGGCCTCGCCGTGGCCGGCCAGGGTCTTGGTCAGCGAGTTCATGACCAGGCCGGCGCCGAAGCGTTTCGGCTGGCACAAGGCGGCTGAGGTGACGGTGTTGTCGACGACATAGAGCAGGCCGCGCTCGCGGCACAGCTTGCCCAGGCCTTCGAGGTCGGGAATGCGGGTGCTGGGGTTGGCGATGGTCTCGACGAAGACCAGGCGGGTCTCGGGGCGCAGCGCCGCCTCGATGGCCGCGACATCGCCGGCATCGACGCGGCTGACGGCGATGCCCAGACCCTCCAGCGTCTGGAACAGGCTGTTGGTGTTGCCGAAGACGCGGGCGCTGGTGACGAGATGGTCGCCGGCCTTCAACAGCGTCAGGAAGAGGGCGCTCAGAGCCGCCATGCCGGTGGCGAAGCTGACCGTGCCGATGCCGCCTTCCAGCTCCGTGACGACGGCTTCCAGCGCGGCCGTCGTCGGCGTGCCCTGGCGGGCGTAGTTGAAGCTGCCCTTGACCTTGCCCTGGAAGACGCCGATCAGGTCCTCCACGTTCTCGTAGGCGTATTGCACCGAGGGGTGGACGGGCGTGTGGACGCCGCCGAACTGGCGGTCGCCGCCGGCGGCGTGGACGAGGCGGGTGCTGAGAGCGTCTGACATGGTCTTCCCGGATCCAGATGGCAAAAGACCCGCCGGAGCGGGTCTTGGGCTAAGCGAACCGCGCTGCGGCTTACTTGCTGAACTTGTAGTCGGTCTTGGCCTTGTCGATCAGGCCTTGCTGGAACTCGGCCCACTTCTGCTGCTCGATGCGCTGCTTGATCTGGGCCTTGACGTCGTCGAAGGCCGGGAAGGTGGCGGGGCGCACGTCTTCCAGCTTGATGATGTGATAGCCGAACTGGCTCTTCACCGGCTCCTGCGTCATCTGGCCCTTCTCCAGCGCGACCATGGCCTTGCTGAACTCGGGCACGAAGTTGTTCGGGTTGGCGAAGTCGAGGTCGCCACCGTTGGCCGCAGAGCCGGTGTCCTTGGAGTTCTTCTTGGCCAGCTCCTCGAAGTTGGCGCCGCCCTTGACCTGGGCGATCAGGGCCTTGGCGTCTTCTTCCTTGTCGACCAGGATGTGGCGGGCACGGTATTCGCTGCCGGTGTTGGCGGCCTTGAACTTGTCGTACTCGGTCTGGGCGTCGCCGTCGCTGACGGGGTTCTTGGTCTTGAAGTCGTCCATCAGGCCGCGGATCAGCAGCATCTGCCGGGCCAGATCCATCTGGGTCTTGTAGTCGGAGCCTTGCGGCACGCCGCGCTTCTCGGCTTCCTGGATGAAGATCTCGCGGCGGACGACTTCGTCCTTGACCTGGGCTTCCAGTTCCGGCGTGCGCTGCTGCTGGCCGCTCTTGGTGACCTGCTGGATCAGCGTCTCGACGCGCGCCTTGGGCACGGGCTTGCCGTTGACGGTGGTGACGTTCTGCGCAACAGCAGCGGCCGGAACCAGTGCCGAAACGGTGGCCGCGACGACGGCGGCGAGCGCAAGCTTCTTCATGGGTGGGGAATGTGAGTCAGGCTAAAAAAATCGCGCCCGGTGCAGGGCGCGCGGTTCAATCACGCTCGACGTGTTCAGGGTTCACCCGGAGCGCGGGCGTCAATCGCCAGCGCGTGGATGCCGCGCTGCATCAGGTCGGACAAACAATGATAAACGAGGCGGTGGCGGGCCAGTCTTTGCAGGCCGGTAAAGCGATCCGACACGACAGTCACATGAAAGTGGCCGCCCTCGCGGGCGCCAGCATGGCCGGCGTGCTGGGCGCTGTCGTCGCGCAGGGTCAGCGCGGACGGCGCCAGCTCGGCGCGCAGGCGCGCCTCGATCTCGGCGGCCATGCTCACGTCTTGCTGTCCTCTTCCGGCGGCAGGTGCTTGCCGAGGTAGAGGCCCTGGGCCAGCGTGAACAGCAGCATCAGGCCGGTGACGCCGAAGACCTTGAAATTGGCCCAGGCCGAGGTCGAGAAGTTGTAGGCGACGTAGAGGTTGACGATGCCCATGACGGCGAAGAACAGCACCCAGGCGCGGTTGAGCTTGAGCCAGATCGCGTCGGGCAGGGCCAGCTCGGCGCCCAGCATGGACTGGATCAGGTTCTTGCCGAACCAGGCCTGCGAGATCCAGAAGGTCAGCGCCATGGCCCAGTGCAGGCCGGTGGGCTTCCACTTGATGAAGGTCTCGTTGTGGAACCAGACCGTCGCCGCGCCCAGCGTGACGACGAGGAAGAGGCTGATCCACAGCATCAGGTCGATCTTCTTGCCGCGCAACTTCAGGATGGCGGCCTGGGTCAGCGTGGCGATCATGACGACCAGCGTCGCCAGCAGCACCGGCGCCTCCTGCGCGCCGACGACGCCGCCGGAGACGAGGAAGCCGAAATGCTCGGTCGAGAAGGCGGCCGCGGCATCGGCATGCCCTTCGGCGCCCTTGAAGACGATGAAGAACAGGATCAGCGGGAGAAAGTCGAGCAGCAGCTTCATATTGGATCAGTCGAGGACAGAGCTACTCGCTCCGCTCGGGCGGTCTGTCCCCGAGTTCAAGTATTGTCTTTCACGAAGTCGATGGAGGCCGAGTTGATGCAGTAACGCTCTCCCGTGGGCTCGGGGCCGTCGGGGAAGACATGGCCGAGATGGCTGCCGCATTTGTTGCAGCGCACCTCGACCCGCACCATGCCGTGGCTGCGGTCGACGATGCGCTCGATGACCTCGCTGTTGACCGGCGCCCAGTAGCTGGGCCAGCCGCAGCCGGCGTCGAACTTGGTGTCGGACTCGAACAGCGGCGTGCCGCAGCCGATGCAGTTGTAGTGGCCGTCCTTGAAATGGTCCCAGTACTTGCCGGTGAAGGCGCGCTCCGTGCCGGCGTGGCGGGCAACCTGGTATTGCGTGGCATCCAGTTGCTCGCGCCATTCGGCATCGGTCTTCTGGACGGGGTAGGTCTTGCTGCTGTCGTGGCTCATGATGAACAGGACACTTCGAGAGTGGAGGCCCAGTCTGGCGGCAGGGCCGCGTCGCTGGGAAGAGCGGGTTCGTCGAACGGGCGGCCCAGAACTTTCAGCAGGCGCTCGATCTCCGTGAAATCGTTCCGCTGGGCGGCGCGGATGGCGCCCTCGGCGAGGTGGTTGCGCAGCACGATGGCCGGGTTGACGGCCAGCATGCGCGCCTCGGCGCCCGGCGTCACGCGGGCGCGCCAGCGGGTCAGCCAGGCGTCCAGCGCGTCGCGGTCGATGAAGAGATCGCGCAGCGGCTCAGGGGTCGTCAGCGCGCGCGACAGGCGGCGGAAGCTCTGCGTGAAGTCGGCGCGCGAGGCGGCCATCAGCTTCAGGAAATCGTCGGCCAGGGCCTGGTCGATCGCATCCTCGCCCTCCAGGCCGAGCTTGGCGCGCAGCCGGCCCAGCATCTGGCTGGCAAAGCGCTCGCGGTAGGCCTCGACAGCCTCCAGCAGGCGCTCGCCGGCGGCCTCCTGTTCGCCCTCCAGCAGCGGCACCAAGGCCTGGGCCAGGGCATGCAGGTTCCAGAAGGCCACCGCCGGCTGGCGGGCATAGGCGTAGCGGCCGCGGTCGTCGCTGTGGTTGCAGACGTGGCCGGGGTCGAAGGCATCCATGAAGCCGAAGGGCCCGTAGTCCAGGGTCAGGCCGAGCATGGACATGTTGTCCGTGTTCATGACGCCGTGACAGAAACCGATGGATTGCCAATGCGCGATGAGGTCGGCCGTTTGCAGGGACACCTTGCGCAACAGCGCGACGGCGGGCTCGGGCGCGTCCGCGCATTCGGGGGCGTGATGGGCGATGAACCAGTCCGCCAGGCGGCGCAGCGCGTCGAGCTGGTCGTGGTGGGCGAAGTGCTCGAAGTGGCCGAAGCGGACGAAGCTGGGCGCGACGCGGGTGACGACGGCGGCGGTCTCGACGGTCTCGCGGATGACGGGCAGGCGCGAGCCGGTGATGCACAGGGCCCGCGTCGTCGGCACGCCGAGCGCGGCCATGGCCTCCGAGCACAGGAACTCGCGGATGGACGAGCGCAGCACCGCGCGGCCGTCGCCGCGGCGGGAGTAGGGCGTCAGGCCGCCGCCCTTGAGCTGAAGCTCCTGCGGGCCGGCCGGCGTATCCACCTCGCCCAGCCACAGCGCACGGCCGTCGCCGAGCTGGCCGGCCCAGACGCCGAACTGGTGGCCGCTGTAGACCGAGGCCAGCGGCCGCATGCCGGGCCAGACGCCGTTGCCGGACAGGGCGGCGAGCGCCTCGGCGCGCGCGGTCCAGTCGGCGGGCAAACCCAGCAATTGCGCGCAGGCGGGGCTGTCGGCCACCCAGTGCGGATCGGGCAGGCCCTGGGCCGGCAATTCGGTGAAGAAGTCAGGCCCGAGGCCAGCGAAACGGTTGGTCCAGGCGAGACCTTCGAACGGGTTCATCGCACCAGTTTAGTGAGGGGGCCCATGACCTCGCTCACCCGGGTGTTTCCCCGGGGTCCGAGGGTCGCGGTTGTGACGTTTCAGTCAACACAGTGGCGACTAGACTGGGTCGATAAGACCGCCAGGAGACAACCATGGCATTGATGGGCCGGATGATGTCGGATCCGCTGCTGATCTCGTCGCTGCTGAAGCACGCCGAGCGGCATTCGGGCGAGACCGAGATCGTCAGCAAGCGGGTCGAGGGCGACCTGCACCGCAGCAATTGGCGCGAAGTGGCGCGCCGTTCACGCCAGGCCGCGCAGGCCTTTGCACGCCTGGGTTGCGTATCCGGCGACCGCGTCGCGACGCTGGCCTGGAACGGCCACCGCCACATGGAGATCTATTACGGCGCCTCGGGCTCGGCCCTGGTCTGCCACACCATCAACCCGCGCCTGTTTCCCGAGCAGATCGTCTGGATCGCCAACGACGCCCAGGACCGCGTCCTCTGCTTCGACGCCACCTTCCTGCCCCTGGTCGAGAAGATCGCGCCGCTGATGAAGAGCGTGCAGCATTTCGTGCTGATGAGCTCGCGGGCCCACATGCCCGCGAACACCGCCATTCCAAACCTGTTGTGCTTCGAGGACCTGCTGGCCGCCGAGACCGGCGACTACGCCTGGCCGCAGTTCGACGAGAACACCGCTTCCAGCATCTGTTACACGTCCGGCACCACCGGCAATCCCAAGGGCGCCGTCTACAGCCACCGCTCCACCGTGCTGCATGCCTATGCCGCGGCCCTGCCGGATGCGATGGACTGCTCCAGTCGCGACGTCATCCTGCCCGTCGTGCCGATGTTCCATGTGAACGCCTGGGGCCTGCCCTACAGCGCCGCCATCGTCGGCTGCAAGTTCGTGCTGCCCGGCCCGCATCTCGATGGCAAGAGCCTGTACGAGCTGTTCGAGTCCGAGAAGGTCAACTTCAGCGCCGGCGTGCCCACCGTCTGGCTGGGCCTGCTGAACTACGTCAAGGCCAACAACCTCAAGTTCTCGACCTTCAAGCGCACCGTCATCGGCGGCTCGGCCTGCCCGCCGGCGATGATGAAGTCGCTACAGCAGGACTATGGCGTCGAGGTCATCCATGCCTGGGGCATGACGGAGATGTCGCCGCTGGGCACGCTGTCCAAGCTGACGACCCGCCAGCTCAACCTGCCGGCTGAAGCGCAGCAGCGCCTGCTGGAGAAGCAGGGCCGCGTCGTCTACGGCGTGGACATGGCCATCATCGACGACGAGGGCCGCTCCCTGCCCTGGGACGGCCAGAGCTCGGGCAATCTGGTCGTGCGCGGCCACTGGGTCATCTCCCGCTACTTCAACCACGACGAGTCGCCGCTGGTCAGCGTGGATGGCGAGCCCGGCTGGTTCCCGACCGGCGACGTGGCCACCATCGACGCCGATGGCTTCATGCAGATCACCGACCGCAGCAAGGACGTCATCAAGTCCGGCGGCGAGTGGATCTCCTCCATCGACCTGGAGAACGTCGCCATGGCCCACCCGGCCGTGCACGAGGCCGCCGTCATCGCCGCCAAGCACCCGAAGTGGGATGAAAGGCCTTTGCTGGTCGTCGTGAAGAAGCCCGACGCCGCCGTCACGCGCGAGGAACTGCTGGACTTCTACGACGGCCGCATCGCCAAATGGCAGATCCCGGATGACGTCGTCTTCGTCGCCGAGATCCCGCACACGGCCACCGGCAAGGTGCAGAAGCTCAAGCTGCGTGACCAGTTCCTGACCCACAAGCTGCCGACCGTTTGAACCGTCTGGGGTAAGCCCGGGACTGCACGGCAGCCGGGCTCGATTAACTTCCGTTCACATTCAGATCCACAACAGGAGACAAGCATGTTCGACATCACTTCGGCCCGCTTCCCCCGTGCCTTGACGGCCGCCGCCGTGCTGGCCATGGCCGCCGGCGCCGCCCAGGCGCAGAAGGGCGAGACGGTCAAGCTGGCCTATATCGACGCGCTGTCCGGCCTGATGGGCCCGGTGGGGCAGAACCAGGTCAAGACCTTCCAGTTCCTCGGCGAGAAGTTCAACAAGAGCAATCCCGCCGGCGTGAAGTTCGAGGTCGTCACCTTCGACAACAAGCTGAGCCCCGCCGAATCCCTGAACCTGCTGAAGGCCGCCGCCGACCAGGGCATCCGCTACATCATGCAGGGCAACGGCTCCAGCGTGGCCCTGGCCCTGAGCGACGCCGTGCAAAAGCACAACGAGCGCAATCCGGGCAAGGAAATCGTCTACCTGAACTACTCGGCGGTGGACCCCGACCTGACCAACAGCAAGTGCAGCTACTGGCACTTCCGCTTCGACGCCGACACCTCCATGAAGATGGAGGCGCTGACCACCTTCATGAAGGACCAGCCCGACGTCAAGAAGGTCTTCCTGCTGAACCAGAACTACGCGCACGGCCACCAGGTCGCCAAGTACGCCAAGGAGATGCTGACCCGCAAGCGCCCGGACATCCAGGTCGTCGGCGAGGACCTGCATCCGCTGGCCCAGGTGCGCGACTTCGCGCCCTATGTCGCCAAGATCAAGGCCAGCGGCGCCGACACCGTCATCACCGGCAACTGGGGCTCCGACCTGGCCCTGCTCGTCAAGGCCGCCAACGAGGCTGGCTACAACGGCAAGTTCTTCACCTACTACACCGGCGTGACCGGCACGCCGACGGCCCTGGGCACGGGCGGCGCGGGCCGCGTCTTCCAGGTCGCCTACAGCCACTACAACATGGGCGGCGAGGCGCAGAAGAACGGCGAGGAATACAACAAGCGGTTCAACGACGACATGTACACGCTCAGCGTGCAGCACATCTACACGCTGCTGAGCCAGGCCATGGCGAACGCCAAGTCCACCGACCCGGTCAAGGTCGCGGCGGCGCTGGAAGGCTTGAGCGTCAAGAGCTTCAACGGCGAAGTGACGATGCGCAAGACCGACCACCAGCTGCAGCAGCCGCTGTTCATCTCGGTCTGGCAGAAGGCCGACGCCAAGTACCCCTACAGCCCCGAGAAGACGGGCATGACGCTGGCGCCGGTCAAGCAGTACGACAGCTATGTGTCGTCGACGCCCACCTCCTGCCAGATGAAGCGGCCCTGAACTTTCGGGGTTCCTGACTCGACCGCGCCCCGCCCGCGAGCGGCGGCGCGATCCTTCTGACTTTGCCGGCCACCGCCTTGGATCAAGTCTTCATCAACCTGCTGAACGGCCTCTCGTCCGGCCTGCTGCTCTTCATGCTGAGCTCGGGCCTGACGCTGATCTTCAGCATGATGGGCGTGCTGAACTTCGCTCACGCGAGCTTCTACATGCTGGGCGCCTACATCGCCTATTCGCTGGTCGGCGTGCTGGGCTTCTGGCTCTCGTTGCTGCTGGCGCCGGTGATCGTGGGCATGATGGGCGCCGGCTTCGAGCGCCTGGCGCTGCGGCGGGTGCACAAGTTCGGCCATGTGCCCGAACTGCTCATCACCTTCGGACTGTCCTATGTGGTGCTGGAGCTGGTGCAGCTGGTCTGGGGCCGCACGGCGGTGCCTTTCACGCCGCCCGCGCTGCTGGAGGGCTCGGCGCTGACCATCGTGTCGCATGCCGAGCGGGGCATGTCGCTGGTGCTGGGCAAGGCCTCGGCTGAGGTCTGCGCGGCGGCGGTCAACTGCTCGACCTTCCCGGCCACCAAGGCCTTCATGATGCTGGTGGCCCTCTTGATGCTGCTGGCGCTGTGGCTGCTGCTGACGCGCACCCGCGTCGGCCTGATCATCCAGGCCTCGCTGACGCATCCCGAGATGGTGGAGGCCCTGGGCCACAACGTGCCGCGCGTGCTGATGCTGGTGTTCGGCAGCGGCTGCGCGCTGGCGGCCCTGGCCGGCGTCATCGGCGGCATCACCATCGTGACCGAGCCCAATATGGCGGCCTTCATCGGCGCCATCATCTTCGTCGCCGTGGTCGTCGGCGGCATCGGCTCGCTGGCCGGTGCCTTCGTCGGCTCCATCGTCGTCGGCCTGCTGCAGACGCTGCCGCTGACGGTCAACGGCTCGCTGGCCACGCTGCTGACCTCGATGGGCTTCACCGTCACGGCCAGCACGCCGGGCTATCCGCTGCTGCGCCTGACCATGGCCGAGGTCGCCCCCATCCTGCCTTATCTGCTGATGGTGCTGATCCTGATCTTCCGGCCCAAGGGCCTCCTCGGTACGCGAGAAGACTGATGAGCCAGGCCAAGGAATTCCATTTCAAGCCCCACAACGTCGGGCGCTGGGTCATCTGGGGCTTCTTCGCCCTGATCCTGTTCGTCGCCCCGCGCATCTGGACGACGGGTCTGGCCCAGACCATGCTCACGCAGATGGGCATCGGCGTCATCGCCTGCCTGGCCTACAACATCCTGCTGGGCCAGGGCGGCATGCTGAGCTTCGGCCACGCGGTCTACAGCGGCATGGGCGCCTTCCTGGCCATCCATGCGCTGAACATGGCCGGCGCGGGCACGCTGGGCATTCCTGTCAGCCTCATCCCGCTGGTGGGTGGCTTCGCAGGCCTCGTGGTCGCGGCCCTGCTTGGCTATGTGTCGACCAAGAAGGCCGGCACGCCTTTCGCGATGATCACGCTGGGCATTGGCGAGCTGGTGTTCGCGCTGACGCTGATGCTGCCCGAGTTCTCGGGCGGCGAGGGCGGCGTGTCCAGCAACCGCGTCATCGGCAAGCCCTTCATGGGCATCAGCTTCGGCCCGCAGATCCAGGTCTATTACCTCGTGGCCGTCTACTGCTTCATCTGCACGGCCGCCATGTTCGCGCTGACGCGCACGCCGCTGGGCCGCATGCTCAATGCGGTGCGCGACAACCCCGAGCGCGTCGAGTTCGTCGGCTATGACACCCACTGGGTGCGCTTCATGGCCTTCACGATCTCCGGCTTCTTCGCTGGCATCGCGGGCGGGCTGGGCGCCATCAACGCCGAAATCGTCAACGGCAGCGACGTGCTGCACGCCGCGCGCTCGGGCGCCTATCTTCTGTTCACCTTCCTGGGCGGCGCCACCTTCTTCTTCGGCCCCATCATCGGCGCCGTGCTGATGGTGCTGTGCGGCGTGCTGCTGTCCGAGCTGACCAAGGCCTGGCTGCTCTATCTGGGCCTGATCTTCCTCTTCATGGTCATGTATGCGCCGGGCGGCTTCGCCAGCCTCATCCTGATGAATCTGCGCGTCGCGGCCTTCGGCAAGCTGAAGAAGCTCTGGACCTCCTACCTGGCCCTGGCCGGCACGGCGCTGGCGGCCCTGGTGGGCGCGGCGACCATGATCGAGATGCTCTACCACCGCCAGCTCAACGAGGCCCTGGGGCCGGAGCTGAAGTTCATGGGCGCGACGCTCAACAGCGCCGGGCTGGATGCCTGGTTCGGCGCGGGATTCCTGGTCCTTGTCGGTGTGGCCCTGTTCGAACTCGTGCGTCGCCAGTACGTCCACGAGTGGGGCGAAATCCAGGAAGACATCGAGAAGGAAATCAAGCGGAGGGAAGCGCTTTGAGCAGCAGTTCCAACGCCATTGAATTGCGCGACGTCCGCAAGAGCTTCGGCAAGAGCGAGATCATCCGCGGCGCCAACCTGGCCGTGCAGGCCGGCGAGCGCGTCGCCATCATCGGCCCCAATGGCGCGGGCAAGAGCACGCTGTTCAACCTGATCAGCGGCCGCTTCGCGCCGACCTCGGGCGAGATCCATCTGCACGGCCAGCGCATCGACGGCAAGAAGCCCTACGAGATCAATCGCCAGGGCCTGTCGCGCAGCTTCCAGGTTTCCAACCTGTTCACGCGGCTGTCGGTATTCGAGAACATCCGCTGTGCCGTGCTGTGGAGCCTGGGCCACCGCTATGCCTTCTGGAAGTTCCTCGCCGACCTCGAAGACGCCAACGACCGCACCGAGCAGATCCTCGAGATGATCAAGCTCGACAAGCGCCGCGACGTGCTGGCCATGAACCTGACCTACGCCGAGGCGCGGGCGCTGGAGATCGGCATCACCATCGCCGGCGGTTCCAGCGTCATCCTGCTCGACGAACCCACGGCCGGCATGAGCAAGAGCGAGACCAAGCGCTTCATCCAGCTGATCCGCGACGTGACGGTGGGCAAGACCCTGCTGACCGTGGAGCACGACATGGGCGTCGTCTTCGGCCTCGCCGACAAGATCGCCGTGCTGGTCTACGGCGAGGTCATTGCCTTCGACACGCCCGAGGCGGTGCGTGCCAATGCGCGGGTGCAGGAGGCCTATCTGGGCTCCGTATTGGCTGAACAGCAGGCGGCGGCGGCATGAGCGCCGAGCGCTGGGCCGCTCCCGAGCCGGCGCACGTCCCCCTGGGGGACCGCCTGGCGTACTCGCAAGGCGAGGGGCAAATATGAATGGAAGAATCCTCAAGCTGGACAACGTCCATGCCTTCTACGGCAAAAGCCATGTGCTGCACGGCGTCAGCATGGAAGTGAAGCCGGGCGAGATCGTGAGTTTGTTGGGCCGCAACGGCGCCGGCCGCTCGACCACCGTCAAGACCATCATGGGCCAGGTCGACGCCAAGGGCTCGGTGCGCTGGGGCGATCAGGAGCTGGTCGGCCGCGAGGCCTACGAGATCGCCCACATGGGCCTGGGCTATGTGCCCGAGAACCGCGACATCTTCCCCAAGCTGACGGTGCACCAGAACCTGATGCTGGGCGAGAAGACGAAGAACAAGAACCCGCGCTGGAGCTTCGAGGACATGTACAAGATGTTCCCGCGGCTGCGCGAGCGCCAGCACACCGAGGCCGGCGTGCTGTCGGGCGGCGAGCAGCAGATGCTGACGCTGTGCCGCACGCTGATGGGCGACCCCGATCTCATCATGATCGACGAGCCCACCGAGGGCCTGGCGCCCAAGATCGTCGAGCTGGTGGCCGAGTACCTGAAGGAGCTCAAGAACCGCGGCATCGCGGTGCTGCTGGTCGAGCAGAAGCTGGCCATCGCGATGGAGATCTCCGAGCGCTGCTATGTGATGGGCCACGGCCGCATCGTCTTCGAGGGCTCGCCGGCCGACCTGCGCGCCAACGCCTACATCCGCAAGGAGTGGCTGGAGGTGTGAGATGGGACCGAGGACAGCGCCTGCGCGCTGTCCGACGCCCATCGAACGCCAAGACGCCTGCCAGCGGCTTGGCATAGAGCCAGACGCTCAGTCGTCGCCAGCGTCCGGCAGATTCCCTCTTGCCGCCTCCACCAGCTCGGCGCCATTGCGCCCGGCTTCGGGGTAGACCGCGGTGCCCAGGCGCACCCCCACCTGCATCAGCCGGCCATCGACGCCGTAGGCACCGCGCAGGGCCTGGCGCAGCCGCTGCTCGACCAGCCCCGCTGCCGCTGTCCCGGCCGCCACCAGCAGCACCGCAAAACACGGGCCGCCCATGTGCACGACCTCGTCGGCGCCGCGCACGCGGTTGCGCAGGCGCAGGCTCACGGTCTGGATCAGGTTGTCGCTGTCCGCGGGGCTCAAGCCGCAGCCAGGCAGCGCCAGCAGATCGATCTCCAGCCAGAGCAGGGCCAGCTCCTCCCCCTTTCGGCGGCATTGCGCGAACTGGCGCGAAACCCTCAGCCCGAAGGCGGCGGCGGAGTCGACCTGCGGCAGCTGCGTGAAGCTGCCGGCACGCTCGACTGCGGGGAGGTTGTTGACGAGCTGGGGAGCTTGGGACATGGCATCAATGGGGTTGAATGGCACACGGCGAGATGAGGCGCAAGGGCCGGGCGGCCCCGGCTTGTGCCGGCTCCCTGGCCTGCCTTGACCCTTGCTCCTCCTCCACCTAAACGCTGGCCGGCCGGCAAACCCGACATCGCCGTGAAAAAAAAATTGCGGGCCGCGGATCGCCGCCGCGCCCGCAGCCGCCGATGCGGTGTTACCAGCCGTTAGAGTCCGGCCCGTGCAAGCCATCACCCAATTGCTGCAGGCAGCCCGCTCGGGCGACCGCGCCGCCGCCGACCAGGTGGTGGCCCAGCTCTATGCCGACCTGCAGCGCCTGGCGCGCCGGCATGTGCGCGACGCGGGTCATCTGACGCTGCTGGACACCACGGCCCTGGTGCACGAGGCCTGGCTACGCGTGGCCGGTGCTGAAGGCGCGGCCTTTCCCGACCGGCGCCACTTCCTGGCCTATGCCGCCCAGGCCATGCGCTCGGTGGTCGTCGACCTGGTGCGCGCCCGGCGGGCCGAGCGGCGTGGCGGCGGCGAGGCTCATCTGACGCTGGACACGGCCCTGGCCGACCAGCTGCCCCAGGGCGACGCCGACGTGCTGCGCGTGCACGAGGCCCTGGACGAACTGGCCCAGATCGAGCCCCGCCTGGCCCAAGTCGTCGAGATGCGCTATTTCGCCGGTCTGCGCGAGCCCGAGATCGCCGAAGCCCTGGGCGTGACGGAGCGCACCGTGCAGCGCGACTGGCAGAAGGCCCGCCTCTTCCTGTCCATGAGCCTGGCGGGCTGATCATGGACAAGCAACGCTGGCTCGCGCTGAGCCCTCTGCTGGACGAACTGCTGGACCTGTCGCACGCCGGGCGCGAAGAGCGCCTGAGCCGACTGCGCACCGAGGATCCCGAGGCGGCCGAGCATCTGGGGCGCATGCTGGCGCGGGCGCGGGAACTGCAGAGCCAGGGATTCCTGAGCGAGCCCGTGGTCGCCCAGTGGCAGGACGCGCTGGCGTCCATGCCCGACGGCGTGTCGGCGCCCCCCGACCTCGCCGGCCAGTCCATCGGCCCCTATCTGCTGGAGCGCCAGCTGGGGCAGGGCGGCATGGGCACGGTCTGGCTGGCGCGCCGCGCCGACGGCCGCTTCGAGGGCCAGGTGGCGGTCAAGTTCCTGATGGCCGGCCTGTTCGGGCGCGGGGATGCCGGCCGCTTCGCGCGCGAAGGCGAGATCCTGGCCCGCTTGTCGCATCCGCATATCGCCCGCCTGCTGGATGCCGGTGTCCACCAGGGCCAGCAGCCCTATCTGGTGCTGGAGTATGTGGACGGCCGGCCCATCGACGTCCATTGCCGCCAGCAGCAGCTCGATGTCGAGGCCCGGGTGCGCCTCTTCCTGGACGTGCTGGCCGCCGTGGCCCACGCCCATGCGCGGTTGATCCTGCACCGCGATCTCAAGCCCAGCAACATCCTCGTCACGCCCGAGGGCGAGGTGAAGCTGCTGGATTTCGGCATCGCCAAGCTGCTCGCCGATGCGACCCAGGCGAGCGAAGGTGCTGCCGCCACGGAGCTGACGCAGCGCGCCGGCAGTGCCTTCACGCCGCAGTTCGCCGCACCCGAGCAGGTGCAGCAGGCCGACGTGACGACGGCCACCGACGTCTATGCGCTGGGCGTGCTGCTCTATCTGCTGCTGGGTGGCCATCACCCGACGGCCGACGATACCCAGACCCAGCTCGACCGGCTCAAGGCCGTCGTCGAGCAGGTGCCCAGGCGGCTGTCGGACGTGGCGGCCAGCCAGGACGACACGGTCATCGCGGGCCAGGCCCGGCGCCTGCGCGGCGACCTCGACACCATCGTCGCCAAGGCGCTGAAGAAGACGCCGGCCGAGCGCTATGCCAATGCCCAGGCCCTGGCCGAGGACTTGCAGCGCTGGCTGGACCACGAGCCCATCCGCGCGCGGCCGGACAGCCGGCTCTATGTGCTGGGCCGTTTCGTGCGGCGCCACCGTGTGGCCGTGGCCGCCGGCACCCTCGCTGTCGGTGCGCTGCTGGCCCTGACGACGACCAGCCTGTTGCAGGCCCGCCGTGCGGAACAGGCCGAACAGCAGGCTCAGGCTCGCCGCCAGCAGGCCGAAGACGTGCTGAGCTTCATGCTGGGCGAGTTTGCCGACAAGCTGCGCCCCATCGGCCGCCTGGAGCTGCTGGACAGCGTGGGCGGCAAGGCCTTGAAGGTGCTGGATGGCGGCGCCGCGCTGAGCCCGGCGGACCGTCTGCAGCGCGCCAAGGCCCTCACGGTGATCGGCGAGGTGCGGGTGTCCAAGCGAGAGCTGGAGAGTGCTCTGGAGCCGCTGGAATCGGCCAGCGAGCTGCTGCGGGGCGATCCGCCGACTGCCGACATGACGGCTGCATGGCGCAAGGCCCAGGGCGCCGCGGCGTTCTGGCAGGGCGAGGTGTTCTTCCGCCAGCGCGAACTCGACAAGGCGGAGCAGCATTGGGCCCGCTACCGCGACGTCAGCGCGCAATGGCTGCAGGCCGACGCCAAGGACGCGGACGCTCAGCTGGAGCTGTCCTATGCCGAGAACAGCCTGGGCAGCCTGTGGTTGAGGCAGGGACAGTTCCCGCGGGCGGAAGCGGCGTTCCGGCATTCCCTGGCACTCAAGGAGGCTTTGCTCGCGCAGCGCCCTGACGATGCAGGCCTGCAGAGCGATTGGGCGGACACGGTGAGCTGGCTGGGGCGGCTGCTGCAGTTGTCGGGCCGGCATGCGAGTGCCGCCCAGGCCATCAACCGCGCGCTGCCGCCCATCCAGTCGCTGCGCCAGCGGCGCCCCGCGGAACTCGAGTGGCTGAAGCGCGAGGTGGGGCTGCTGTTGAACCTGAGCGACGCCCAGCTGGCGGCCGGCCAGAGTGCCTCGGCCGTGCTCGACCAGGCCAAGGCGGCGGCAGATCAGCTGCGGCGGGGTGATCCCGCCAACGTGGGCTGGGCCTTCCTGGCTCTGGAGGTCGACGCCAACCTGCTGGCGCAAGGGCAGAGCATGCCGCCGGCTGCGCGCTCGCAGCAGGCCCTGGCGTTGCTGCAGAAGCTGGAAGGCCTGCGGCCGGGCAAGGCGCCGCTGGACAGCTGGCTGCCTCGATCCGTGCGTCTGCTGGATCTGGCGGCCCATCCCGCCTGCACGCGCACCGATTGCGAAGCGCGCGACCAGGCCATCGCGCGTGTCGAGCAGCGCATGGCCGCCGTGATGGCCAAGCCTCCCGTGTCGCTGGAAGCCTTGAACGCGGCGGTGTGGCTGCAGCTGCTGAAAGCAAACCTGCGGACCGCGGCCGATCCCGCGCGGGAGGCAGCCTGCGGCCAGGCCCGGGAGCTGTTGCAACTTCGCACTGGGTGGCTGCAGGCGCATGCCGAATTGACCCAGCGCTGGCTCGACGTGCAGCAATGCCTGGATCCCCAAGCGATCGACCGAGCCGACTGGCAGGCCGGCCGCGCTTGGCTGGACAGTCAGCGCACGCTGTAGCCGCCGCCTTCCGCTCCTTTCCCCCCCACCCACCGAAAGCCCCCCATGCCGACGACCTATGTTCCCCCCTACACCGTCACCGTCACCAGCACCCTCGGCGGATTGGCCAAATGCATGTATGTCGATGGCACCGGCAAGACCGTGCCTCCGGGTACCGTCCTCACCACGACGACCCCCACCGGGCAGGACGGCCAACTGCCCCTCAATTTCGTCGAGGCGACGGTCGACAACAAGAAGCTCCGTCTCGTCGGCGCGGCCGTGAAGACGGTCGACCACGATCCGACCATGAACCCCTACAACTACCTGCCGGCCACGCGGGCCCAGACGGATGGCGTCTGGCGGGATGGTGTCGTGATCCCGTGGTCAGAGGGCGCCTACAACAAGCGTGGCGTCGTGCTGCTGTTCGCGCAGGTCAATGCCTCGGGCGAGATGGTCAATTTCTATCCCAGCGCCGATCCGCAGACGCAGAACGACCAGACCTGAGGCAGGGGGCGCAGCCTCAGCCCAGGCCCAGCCCGGTCAGGCGCTGATAGCGCCGGCGCAGGAAGTCCGCCGCCAGGCTCGCATCGCTGCCGACGCGCTCGCCGATGTAGAGCTCCTGGCGGCGCTCCGCGATCTGGGCGCGCAGCCGCGTGGCCATGATGTCCAGCGGACGCATGCCGCCGGTCTCGGCGCGCTCGATGGCGATGCGCAGCTGGTGCATCTGCAGGTTGTGCAGCAGGGCCGTCTGGGCCTGCACGACGCGGATGCGGCCCTGCACCATGTGCTCGCACAGTCCCAGCCAGGCGCGCACGGCATCGGCCGGGCCGCCGATGACCTTCTCGGGCGCCTCGCCGGCGGCCAGCAGCAGGCCTTCCAGCCGGGCGCGATCGCTGTTCGCATAAGCCTCGTTGACGACCATCATGCGCTGCTCGCAGACCTCGCGCTCCGGGCCCGAGGGCGCCAGGTCGGGGTGGAAGCGCATGGCGGCGCGCCGGTACAGCGTCTTCAGGCTGGGCGGCGGCAGGTCCATGGTCGGACCGGTGGGCTCGGGCGGAAGCGGTGTCGCGTCGGGCAGGGCGGGGATGTCGGGCCAGCCCTTGGCGGCCGGTGTCGCCGGCATGGGGGCCTCCACGCCCTGGCGCTTGAGCGCCTCGGACAGCAGGGCGGTGGCCTGGTGGAGCTGGGCCTCGAGCTCATCGAGCTCGCGCATCAGCGGGCCTAACGCTTCGAGGTAGCGCAGCCGGAAGCCCAGCAGCTTAGCCCGCGAGCCGTCGTGGTCGGCCTCCAGCACCGCGAGATAACGCTGCAAGTCCTGCAACTGCTCGCGTCGCCGCGTCAGTTCGTGCCTCGTGATCGCCATGCTCGCCATGGGTGGCGATTTTGCCGTGCCCGGAAGTGGAAACGGCCCGAGAAACTGATTTCTCGGGCCGTTGAACACGGTATTTACGAGAGATTTACTGCGATGCCGCCGAGGCAGGCAATTCCGCCGCGCTGGCGGCCGGCGCCGCAACGACGGCCGGGGCCGCCTCGGGCGCCTTGCTGCCGGCTGGCAGGGGCAGCAGGGGCACGATGAGCAGGGCCACGATGTTGATGATCTTGATCAGCGGGTTGACGGCCGGGCCGGCGGTGTCCTTGTAGGGGTCGCCCACGGTGTCGCCGGTGACGGCGGCCTTGTGCGCTTCGCCGCCCTTGCGGTGCTCCACGCCCTTGTCGTCCTTGAAGCCTTCCTCGATCAGCTTCTTGGCGTTGTCCCACGCGCCGCCGCCGGTGCACATCGAGATGCCGACGAAGAGGCCGGTCACGATGGTGCCCATCAGCAGGCCGCCGAGGGCAGCGGGGCCCAGCGTCATGCCGACGATGATGGGAGCGGCCACGGGCAGCAGCGACGGCACGATCATTTCCTTGATCGCGGCCGTGGTCAGCATGTCGACCGCGGCGCTGTAGTCGGGCTTGCGCTGGCCAGCCATGATGGCGCCGTCGGCGAACTGCTTGCGCACCTCGACGACGACGGCACCGGCGGCGCGTCCGACGGCTTCCATGGCCATGGCGCCGAACAGATAGGGGATCAGGCCGCCGATGAAGAGGCCCAGGATGACCTTGTGGTCGGACAGGTCGAACGCGACATGCATGCCGCGCGCTTCCAGCGCGTGCGTGTAGTCGGCGAACAGCACCAGGGCGGCCAGGCCGGCGGAGCCGATGGCATAGCCCTTGGTGACGGCCTTGGTGGTGTTGCCCACGGCGTCCAGCGGGTCGGTGACATCACGCACCGAAGCAGGGAGCTCGGCCATCTCGGCAATGCCGCCGGCGTTGTCGGTGATGGGGCCGTAGGCGTCCAGGGCCACGATGATGCCGGCCATGCTCAGCATGGAGGTGGCGGCCACCGCGATGCCGTACAGGCCCGCCAGCGCATGGGCGGCGTAGATGGCCGCGCAGACGAAGAGCACCGGCCAGGCGGTGGACTTCATCGACACGCCCAGGCCGGCGATGACGTTGGTGCCGTGGCCGGTCGTCGAGGCTTGCGCCACGTGCTGTACCGGGTGGTACTGGGTGCCGGTGTAGTACTCGGTGATCCAGACCATCGCGGCCGTCAGCACGAGGCCGACGGTGCAGGCGCCGAACAGGGCCATCGCGTTGGTCGTGCCGCCGCCGGTCAGCTCGATGGTGCCGGGGAACATCGCCTTGGTGACGAAGAAGAAGGCGATCAGGCTCAGCACGCCGGCCACGATCAGGCCTTTGTACAGAGCCGGCATCACGTTCTTCATGCCGGGGCTGGCCTTGACGAAGTAGCAGCCGATGATGGAGGCGATGATGGAAACGCCGCCCAGGGCCAGCGGGTAGACCACACCGGCCAGCGCGCTCGAGCCCGTGACCATCAGGGCGCTCAGTGCCATGGCGGCGATCAGCGTGACGGCGTAGGTCTCGAACAGGTCGGCGGCCATGCCGGCGCAGTCGCCGACGTTGTCGCCGACGTTGTCGGCAATGACGGCCGGGTTGCGGGGGTCGTCTTCCGGAATGCCGGCCTCGACCTTGCCGACCAGGTCGGCGCCGACGTCGGCGCCCTTGGTGAAGATGCCGCCGCCGAGGCGGGCGAAGATGGAGATCAGGGACGAGCCGAAGGCCAGGCCCAGCATGGGCTTGAGGGCCGCGCTGTCATGCCCGCCGCCGATGGCGAGGTAGAAGCCGCCCACGCCCAGCAGGCCCAGGCCCACCACCAGCATGCCGGTGATGGCGCCGCCCTTGAAGGCCACGTCCAGCGCCGGGCCGATGCCCTTGGTGGCCGCCTGTGCGGTGCGCACATTGGCGCGCACCGAGATGTTCATGCCGATGAAGCCGCAGATGCCGGACAGCACCGCGCCGATGACGAAGCCGATGGCCGTCGTCGTGCCCAGACCCGGCACCACCGCGATGGCGATGGCCAGCACGACGCCGACGATGCCGATGGTGCGGTATTGCCTGCCCAGATAGGCGGCGGCCCCTTGCTGGATCGCCGTGGCGATCTCCTGCATGCGGGGATTGCCCGCATCCTGACTCAGGATCCAGCTTCTTTGGATGAAGCCATAAAGAACGGCCGCGAGGCCGCAAGCCAGCGCGAAATACAGCGCCATTTCCGTCGACATGTACGAGTCTCCTGTTTAGCGTGTCATCTGTGGCCCGGGGGCAGGGTATGCCTGGGCTCGGCGGCCGAGCTTAAGGGCCGGGTTTGACGGTCGGATTGCACGTTTACCAGTGCAGTACGGGAAACCTAGAATGCGGGTTTTCCTTAGCCAATAAAAGACGACCATGAGCCTGCACAACGTGACCCCCGGCGCCAAGGTGCCTGACGAGTTCAACGTCATCATCGAGATCCCGATGAATGCCGACCCGATCAAGTACGAGGTGGACAAGGAGAGCGGCGCGATCTTCGTCGACCGCTTCCTGACGACGCCTATGTACTACCCGTGCAACTACGGGTACATCCCCAGGACGCTGGCGGATGACGGCGACCCGGTGGACGTGCTGGTCATCACCCCCTTCGCGCTGACGCCTGGCGTCGTCGTGACCTGCCGCCCCCTGGGCGTGCTGATGATGGACGACGAAGCCGGCGGCGACGCCAAGCTGCTGGCCGTGCCCACCAGCAAGATCCTGCCCATGTACGACCACTGGCAGAAGATCGAGGACGTGAACCCGGCCCGCCTGGCCGCCATCCAGCACTTCTTCGAGCACTACAAGGACCTGGAGAAGGGCAAGTGGGTCAAGGTCAAGGGCTGGGAAGGCCCGGACGCCGCCAAGAAGGAAATCACCGACGGCATGGCCAATTACGCCAAGGCCTGATCCGGTTTTTCGCTTCGCTCAAGACGCCGCATCCGCGGCGTTTTGTTTTTTGAAGGGGGCGTGTTCGCCCAGTTCGTCGATATAGCCCGACATGGCCTCGCCCTCGCGGGCCAGGAAGTCGTTGACCGCATCAGCGAATGACGGGTGAGCCAGCCAGTGGCTGGAGGCCGTCGGCGTGGGCATCAGGCCGCGAGCCATCTTGTGCTCGCCCTGGGCGCCGCCCTCGAAGCGGTCGTAGCCGTGGGCGATGCACCAGGCCAGAGGCTGGTAGTAGCAGGCGTCGAAGTGCAGGTTGGGGATGTGCTCGATGGCGCCCCAGTAGCGGCCGAAGGCGGCGCGGCGCTCGGGGTCCAGTGCAACCAATGAGACCGCGACCCGTTCGCCGCCACGACGGGCCGTGAACATCACCCAGTTCTGTGGCATGTCGCCGGCCATGCGGGCGAAGAAGTCGCGGCTCAGATAGGGCTTGCTGTGGTGCTCGCGGTAGGTCTGCTGGTAGCAGCGGTAGAAGAAGTCCCAGTCCTCTGCCGTCAAGTCGGCGCCGGTCGCGGCCTTGAAAACGACGCCAGCCTCGCGCACGCGGCGTTGCTCCTGCTGGATCTTCTTGCGCTTGTCCCGATGCAGCCTTGCCAGGAAACCTGCGAAATCGGCATCGCCCTCGGCCATCCAGTGGAATTGCACGCCGGCCCGGGCCATGCAGCCTGCAGCGGCCAGCGCCGCCTGGTCGGCCTCATCGCCAAACAGCACATGCAGGGACGAGGCCTGCGTCTCCTTCGCCAGCGCCCGCAGTGCCTGAGCCAGCAGGGCTCGAGCTTCATCGTCCACCGCAAGCAGCCGGCTGCCCGGCACCGGCGTGAAGGGCACGGCGACGAGCAGCTTGGGGTAGTAGCTCAGCCCATGGCGGTGATAGGCCTCGGCCCAGGCCCAGTCGAACACGTATTCGCCATAGCTGTGCGCCTTCAGCCAGGCGGGACAGGCGGCGATCAACTGCTCGTCTTCCCACACGCCCAGAAAGCTGGGTTCCCAGCCCGTCTTGGCCACGGCAGAGCCCGAGTCATGCAGGGCCTGCAGATATTCGTGGCGCATGAAGGGCGTGGGCCGCGGCGACGCGGCGAGCAGGCGATTCCAGGCGTCACGGGGGAGATCGGCAGGCGAATGGTGGACGCGGAGGGTGGGCATGGCGGCCTATTGGAATGCAGCCGCGGAACGCCGCACTAGACTGGGGTTTTGCTGATGCCGCCCATGCGTTTCGACAACCTCTACAGCCATGACTTTGCCCGCGTCGCCGTGGGCGTGCCCCAGTGCCGCGTGGCCGATCCCGCCTTCAACGCCGGGCAGACGATCGCCCTGCTGAAGGAGGCCGCGGCTGAGGGCGTGGCCGTCATCGCCTTTCCCGAGCTGGGCCTGTCGGCCTACAGCTGCGACGATCTCTTTCACCAGCGCGCCCTGCTCGACGGCTGCGAGGCGGCCCTGGCCGACGTGTTGGCGGCGACGACACAGCTGCCTCTCGTGGCCATCGTCGGCATGCCGCTGCGCGTCGAGCAGCGCCTGTTCAACTGCGCCGTCGTGCTGCTGCGCGGCCGCATCCTCGGCGTGGTGCCCAAGACCTTTCTGCCCAACTACGGCGAGTTCTACGAGGCGCGCCAGTTCTGCTCGGGCGAGGAGGCCACGGCCGACAGCGTGACGCTGCTGGGTCAGCAGGTGCCCTTTGGCAGCCGGCAGATCTTCGCGGCCGAGGACCTGCCCCTGCTGCGCCTGCATGTGGAGATCTGCGAAGACGTGTGGACGCCGATCCCGCCGTCCTCTTTCGCGGCCCTGGCCGGCGCCACCGTGCTGGTCAACCTGTCGGCGTCCAACGTCGTCATCGGCAAGGCGGCCTACCGGCGCCAGCTGGTGTCTCAGCAGTCGGCGCGCTGCCTGGCGGCCTATGTCTATTCGTCGGCCGGCGCCGGTGAGTCGACGACCGACCTGGCCTGGGACGGCCAGGCCCTGGTCTGCGAGAACGGCGAGTTGCTCGTCGAGTCCGAGCGCTTCCTGCGCGGCTCGCAGCTCGTGACGGCCGACGTGGACCTGGAGCGCCTGGCCCGCGAACGCATGCGGCAGACCAGCTTTGGCGATTCGGTGCGCCTGCATGCGGCGCAGGTGGGCGCCTTCCGGCAGGTCCACTTCAAGCTGGAGCTTGAGCGCGACCAGGCGCTGGCCCTGCGCCGCCGCGTCGAGCGCTACCCGTATGTGCCGGCAGACCACAGCCGTCGCGACGAGCGCTGCCAGGAGGTCTACAACATCCAGGTCCAGGGCCTGACCCAGCGCCTGGCTTCGAGTGGCATCAAGAAGCTCGTCGTCGGCATCTCGGGTGGGCTGGATTCCACGCATGCCTTGCTGGTGGCCGCGCGCGCGATGGATGCCCTGGGCCTGCCGCGTACCAACATCATCGGCGTGACCATGCCGGGCTTCGCCACGGGCGAGCGCACGCGCGAGCAGGCCCTGCGCCTGATGGCGGCCGTGGGCTGCGAGGCGCGCGAGATCGACATCCGGCCGAGTTGCGCGCAGATGCTGCAGGACATCGGCCACCCGCATCGCGATGACAAGCCGGTCTATGACATCACCTTCGAGAACGTGCAGGCCGGTGAGCGCACCAGCCATCTCTTCCGTCTGGCCAACCTGAGCGGCGGCCTGGTGCTGGGCACGGGGGATCTGTCCGAGCTGGCCCTGGGCTGGTGCACCTACGGCGTGGGCGACCACATGTCGCACTACAACGTCAACGCCAGCGTGCCCAAGACGCTGATCCAGCACCTGGTGCGCTGGGTCGCCGAGACGGGGCAACTCGGTGCCGGCACCGACGCCCAGGTGCTGCTGGATATCCTCGGCACCGAGATCAGCCCCGAACTGGTGCCCGGCAGCCTGCAGAGCACGGAAGCGACCGTGGGCGCCTATGCGCTGCAGGATTTCAACCTGTTCTACACGCTGCGCCACGGCTACACGCCGACCAAGATCGCCTTCCTGGCGCGCCATGCCTGGAGCGAGGTCTACGCGCTGGCCGAGATCAAGCGCGTGCTGCGCATCTTTGTGCAGCGCTTTTTCAAGGGCAGCCAATTCAAACGCAGCTGCGTTCCGAACGCGCCCAAGGTGGGCAGCGGCGGCTCGCTGTCGCCGCGTGGTGACTGGCGCGCGCCCAGTGATTCCGAAGCTGTTGTCTGGCTCGCCGACGTGGACCGGATCCCGGATGAACGTGCTTAAATCGTCAACAGACGAAATCAGGAGCCGCGCCCCATGAAGCAGATCACCGCCATCATCAAACCCTTCAAGCTCGACGAGGTCCGCGAGGCGCTGGCCGAGGTGGGCGCCTCAGGCCTGACGGTCACCGAGGTCAAGGGCTTTGGCCGCCAGAAGGGCCACACCGAGCTCTACCGTGGCGCCGAGTACGTCGTCGACTTCCTGCCCAAGGTCAAGGTCGAGGTGGTCGTGAAGGACGACGAGGTTGATCGCTGCATCGACGCCATCCTGAAGGCGGCCAAGACCGGCAAGATCGGCGACGGCAAGATCTTCGTGCTGCCGGTCGAGCAGGTCGTGCGCATCCGCACCGGCGAGACCGACGAGGCCGCTGTTTAACGCTGGGTCAGTGCGAGCTTCGCACTGAGGGCCACGAAGGTGGCCGCAAAGCTGCGCCTCAGCCAGGCCATGGCCGTCGGGCTGCCGAGCACATGCTCGCGCATGCGCGCCGCAAAGGCGCCGTAGACGGCAAACACCGCGAAGGTCATGGCCATGAAGATGGCCGAGAGTTGCAGCATGGTCGCCGTCGGCGCCGGGTCGTCCTTGGCGATGAACTGCGGCAGGAAGGCCAGGAAGAACATCGACAGCTTGGGGTTGAGCAGGTTCACCAGCACGGCGTGCCGGATGACCTGCCAGTCCGAGCGCTGCGCGCCATCGGCCTCGATCTGCATGACGCCGCGCTCGCGCCAGGTCATCCACGCCAGATAGAGCAGGTAGGCGACACCGGCGAATTTCACCGTCTCGAAGGCCAGGGCGCTGGCGTGCAGCAGCGCGGCCAGGCCGGTCACGGCCGCCAGCATGTGGGGCACGATGCCCAGCGTGCAGCCGAGGGCCGCAACGGCGGCCGTGCGCGCGCCGCGCGACAGGCCGGTGGCGATGGTCACGGCCGCGCCTGTGCCGGGCGAGGCAACGACGAGCAGGGAAACGGTCAGGAATTCGAGGTTCATGCAGGCGCTCCTGGGAATGGGCGCAATGCTGGGGCCGAGGCTGTGGGCCCGTCTTGAACGAAATTTCAGCGCTGCGCGAATGAGCCAGGCGTCAGCCCGAAGCTGCGGACGAAGCAGCGCGTCATGTGGCTCTGGTCCGCAAAGCCGCTGACGGTCGCGGCGTCTGCCAGGGCCATGCCGCCCCTCACAAGGCCACGCGCATGCTGCACGCGGCGCTGCAGCAGATAGGCGTGGGGCGGCAGGCCGGTGAGGCGGGTGAAGGCGCGCAGAAACTGGTAGCGGCTCAGGCCCGCGCCGGCCGCCAGATCGGCCAGCGTCTGACCACTCGCGGGATCGTCGTTGATGCGCTCGCGTGCCGCGACGACGCCGGCAACCACGGCGGGCCGCTCGGCGTTGGCCGGCCTCAGCAGCCGGGCCGCCAGCGCCAGCAGCGCGGTGTCGGATTGCAGGGCATCGTCGGCCGTCGCGGCGTCGAACAGCTCGCGAAAGCGCGCCGCCAGCAGGGCATCGCGGATGACGGGGGCCCGGAACTCGAAGGATGCGCCCGGCGTGATGTCCGCTGCCGCCTCATGCAGCCGGGCCGGGTCGACATACAGCATCCGCCAGCGCCGTCCACTGGCGTCAAAGGGCTTGCCGTCATGCACTTCGCCGGGGTTGACCGTGATCAGGTCCCCCGCTCCGGCCTCCACAACGCCGCAGCCGCTTGCTGACTTCTGCGCACCACGCTCGATGAGGCCGATGCCGAACTCGTCATGGGTGTGACGGCCGAAGGACAGCGCGGAGTCGGCCACGACCACGTTCATGCCCTCGACCGGGCAGGGGATCAGCGTGAAATCGCGGGCCTTCATGGGCCCGACTGTCGCAGGTCAGCGCAGATGCTGCCAGATGGCCGAGCCCCAGATGCCGGCGGCCAGCAATAGGGCCATCAGCACGGCGGCGCTGGCGATGTCCTTGGCGCGCTTGGAAAGCTCATGTCGCTCGAAGGACACCCGGTCGACGACGGCCTCGATGGCGGAATTCAGCAGCTCAACGATGAGCAGCAGCAGCAGGGAGCCCAGCAGCAAGGCCGCCTGTTCCCAGGTCCTGGCCAGCCAGAACGCCAGCGGCGCCGCGACGATGCACAGCCAGGTCTCCTGGCGGAAGGCGCTTTCGCCGGTGTAGGCCGCCTTGAGGCCGGCCCAGGAATAGCCGGCAGCATGGATGATGCGGTCCAGGCCGGTCCGGCCCTTGTGCGGGTTGCTCATGTGCGCGCAGGAAGTTGGGTGATGACGCGCGAGCCGCAGATCGCATCGTGCAGGAATTGTCGCCGCGGAAGCAGGCGCGCCAGCTGGCCGTAGACCAGTATCCAGGCCAGCAGGCCCGCGGCCAGCCACCAGCCCTTCACGCCCAGCAGCCACAGGCTCAATCCGGGCAGCACCCACAGCCAGCTCAGCACATAGCGTGCAAGGGCCCTGCCCACGCCGAGCAACTGGCCGTTGGCGTCCACGATGCGCAGATGCCAGGTCTTCAGGGCCAGTGTCTGGCCCGAGCGCGTCCAGAACGTGACGAAATAGAGGGCCGGCACGCCAAACGCGAACAGATAGCCTGGCAGCCCGAACAGCGCATCCTTCTGCTGCGTCAGGACCACATAGAGGAAGCAGGCGAAAAACAGCACGCCGAACAGCAGCACGCCTTCGTACAGCAGGGCTGCGTAGCGCCGCGCCAGGCCCGGGGGCACGGCGCTCTCGTCCACCCCTGCCGTCATGTCCGCGGCACGGACGCGGGCGGCGCCTTCAGCGATTTGGGCAGCAGCGTCTTGGGATCCACCAGGGCGGGATCGGCGACGACTTTGGTCTGGCCCGCCGCATGGTGGGCGGGCAGGGTCAGCCCGCGCGTGATCAGCACTGTCGTGGCGCCGGGTTTGGCCTGCACCAGGCTGCCCGTCACCGGGATGGGCGTGACGAGCTTGGGCGCTGCCGGCACGATATTGGACTTGGGTACGGCCGCCAGCGGCTTGTGCGTCGGCGTGGGAGCCTTGGTCTGCGCCTGACGGCGTGCAGTGGCCTTGTCGGTCAGCTCCTGACGCTTCTCCGGTGGCAGCGCCTGGTAGGCCTCCCATTTGGCTTGGCGCTGCTCGGCGTCCACCTGCTTGGCGACCTGGAAGCCGATGCGGGCGTCCACGCGCTCGCCCGGGCTCAGATGGGCCCAGTCACGCATGCGCTCGTGCAGGCGGGCGAGTTCCGCCGGCGGCAGCGTGGCCAGCCGCGGCGTCGCGTTCAGCCATTTGCTGCGCTGGTTGGGGCCCAATTTGTCCCAATCCTTCGCCAACGGCGCAAGCAGATCGCGCTGGGCGGGGGTGAGCGCCTGCCAGGTCGGCACGGCGGCCAGGGCGGAAACAGGGGGCATGACCGGCGTTGCGGGCCGGGGCGCCACTGCTGCGGGGGCGCTTGCGGCGGTCGATTCGGGCGCAGAGGCTGCTTCCTGCGCCTGCGCAAAAGCAGAAAACCCCGCTGCGGCGAGCAGCAGGGCCATCAAGGGGCAGAGGGAGGCGGAAGCGGTCCGCGCGGCTCGACTCATGGGCATCCGGTCATTCTTGACCATCTCTCAGGAATTCGGCGAAGCCGGGGTCGCTGAAGGCGGAGGGCGGCAGGTTGTCGCTGAGCAGCGCGGTATCGACCTCGGCGGCAGCGACGATCTGTTCATGGATCTGGCCTTGTTGCATCAGCAGCAGGCCGGCCAACAGCGCCAGCAAGGGCAGGGCAGACACCAATTTGGCCCACAGGCCGCTGCCTTCGCCACCGCGCGGGCCGCCGCTCAGGGCCAGCGTCGAACCCATTTGCACCACCTCGGGGCTGGCGGTGCTCGTCACGGTGCGCGCGGCGCGAGCCTGGGCGGCGCGGGCCATGGCCTGTTCGCGGGCAAAGCGCAGGCGCTCGGACACGTCATGCGGCAGGGCTGCATTGCGCTCGGTCAGGCCGGCAGCAACACGCAGGCCGAAACGTGTAACGCGAGCGTCGAGGTCAGCAGGGAGGGCGGAGAAATTTTGCGGCGACTTCATAACGTGATCCCCTTGGCCTTGAGCGACTTCGCCAGTGAATGAACCGCCCGGGAGCAGTGGGTCTTGACACTGCCTTCCGAGCAACCCATCACAGAGGCGGTCTCTGCAACATCCAGTTCCTCCCAGTAACGCAGCAGGAAGGCTTCGCGTTGACGCGTTGGGAGTTGCTGGACTTCCGCATCGATGGACTGCAAGATTTGCGCCCGGCTGACTTCGTCGGCGGCGCTCAGAGCTCCCATGGCGCCATCCTGGGTTTCCAGGATCTCGAGCAGATCGAAATCGCCGTCCGCATCGGCGCCCTCGAAGTCAGACATATTCGTCATGACCGCCTTGCGCGTCTTCTGGCGACGGAAGTAGTCCATCGTCGCGTTGGACAGGATGCGCTGGAAGAGCAGGGGCAGTTCGGCCGCGGGACGGTCGAAGTAGTTCTCGGCCAGCTTGATCATGGCGTCCTGCACGATGTCCAGGGCGGAATCGTCGTCTCGAACCAGATAGGCCGTGCGCTTGAAGGCGCGACGGTCCACGGTGCGCAGGAAGTCGTTGAGTTCTTTGTCGGTGGCCAAGGCGGAAATCGTATCCGGATAGCAATGCGGATTATGGCATTCGTCTGATACGAAGGCTCACGCGTTTTTGCTCGGCATAATGCTGCTTCGCACAAAGAGTAAAGCTCTCACCGTGGCCGCCCGACTGGGGCCCCACCGGTTGATCGCGCAGGTTCCGAATCCGCCTCACGAGGGCGAGAAGAGGGGCACCAATGGTTTTTCGTTAGAGAAATTCACAGAGGTTCGAAAAATGGACATGTCTGCCGCGGATATCAAGCGCGCCGCCCTGGCGCAGCCGAATTCCCAATCCCCCAATTCCCCCACCGCGGAGCTCAACGGCTCCGAGATCCTCGTTCGCTGCCTGCAGGCCGAAGGGGTGCGCCATCTCTGGGGTTACCCCGGCGGCGCGGTGCTCTACATCTACGACGCCCTCTACAAGCAGGACAGCATCCAGCACGTGCTCGTCCGCCATGAGCAGGCCGCCGTCCATGCTGCCGACGGTTTTGCCCGCGCAAGCGGCGAAGTCGGGGTGGCGCTGGTCACGTCGGGGCCGGGCGTGACGAATGCCGTGACCGGCATCGCCACCGCCTACATGGACTCGATCCCGATGGTGATCATCACGGGTCAGGTCCCCACGCCCGCCATCGGCCTGGACGCCTTCCAGGAATGCGACACCGTCGGCATCACCCGCCCCATCGTCAAGCACAACTTCCTGGTAAAGGATGTGCGCGACCTTGCGCTGACGCTGAAGAAGGCCTTCCACATCGCCCGCACCGGTCGCCCCGGCCCGGTCGTGGTGGACATCCCCAAGGATGTGTCGCTGGCCAAGACGACCTTCAGCTACCCGGACCGCATCGAGATGCGCTCCTACAACCCGGTCAAGAAGGGCCACAGCGGCCAGATCCGCAAGGCCGTGCAGTTGCTGCTGCAAGCCAAGCGCCCCTATATCTACACGGGCGGCGGCGTCATCCTGGGTGAAGCGACGGCGGAACTGCGTCAACTCGTGGACATGCTGGGTTTCCCCTGCACGAACACGCTGATGGGCCTGGGCGCCATGCCCGGCACCGACCCGCGCTTCCTGGGCATGCTGGGCATGCACGGCACGTATGAGGCCAACATGACCATGCAGCACTGCGATGTGCTGCTGGCCGTGGGCGCGCGCTTCGACGACCGCGTCATCGGCAACCCCAAGCATTTCGGCTCGGTCGAGCGCAAGATCATCCACGTGGACATCGACCCCTCGTCGATCTCCAAGCGCGTGCGCGTCGACATCCCCATCGTGGGCGATGTGAAGGACGTGCTGCAGGAGCTGATCGCCCAGCTGAAGGAAGCCCAGGCCAAGCCCGATGCCAACAGCGTCAACGCCTGGTGGAGCCAGATCAATGAATGGCGCGGCCGCGACTGTCTGGCCTTCAAGGGCTCGGACGAAGTCATCAAGCCGCAGATGGTGGTCGACAAGCTCTGGCAGCTGACCCGCGATCGCGACACCTACATCACGTCGGACGTCGGCCAGCACCAGATGTGGGCCGCGCAATACTACAAGTTCGACGAGCCGCGCCGCTGGATCAACTCCGGCGGGCTGGGCACCATGGGCGTGGGCCTGCCGTATGCGATGGGCATCAAGCTGGCCAAGCCGGACTCGGATGTCTTCTGCATCACCGGCGAGGGCAGCATCCAGATGTGCATCCAGGAGCTGTCGACTTGCTTCCAGTACAAGACGCCGGTCAAGATCGTCTCGCTGAACAACCGCTACCTGGGCATGGTGCGCCAGTGGCAGCAACTGGACTACGGTGGCCGCTACTCGCACAGCTACATGGACGCGCTGCCCGACTTCGTGAAGCTGGCCGAGGCCTATGGCCACGTCGGCATCCTGGTCGAGCGTCCGCAGGACGTGGAGCCGGCGCTGAAGGAAGCGATGCGCCTGAAGGACCGCACGGTCTTCCTCGACATCCGTACCGATCCGACCGAGAACGTCTGGCCCATGGTCAAGGCGGGCAAGGGCATCTCGGAAATGCTGCTGGGCTCGGAAGACTTGTGATCGGCTGAAGCCGCGGGTTTTGCCGTGCGCTACCGCGCACGTCGAGGCTCACGGCGGATGACGGGCGCAGCCGACGAAGGCAGTCCCTTTCTTTGAATCGAACCCGCAGCCAAGGTCCGGCGGTTACCGCCGTCGGCACTGAAGAGCGCGAAGGACGAAGAACCCATGAAACACATCATTGCTTTGCTCATCGAGAACGAGCCGGGCGCGCTGTCGCGCGTCGTGGCCCTGTTCTCGGCCCGTGGCTACAACATCGAGAGCCTGACCGTCGCGCCGACGGAAGACCCGTCCCTCTCGCGCATGACCATCGTGACCACCGGCTCCGATGAAGTCATCGAGCAGATCACCAAGCATCTGAACCGCCTCATCGAGGTGGTCAAGGTCGTCGACCTGACCGAGGGCAATTACACCGAGCGCGAGCTGATGCTCATCAAGGTGCGCGCCGTCGGCAAGGAGCGCGAGGAGATCAAGCGCACCGCCGACATCTTCCGCGGCCGCGTCATCGACGTCACCGAGAAGACCTACACCATCGAGCTGACCGGCGACGCGAGCAAGCTCGACGCCTTCATCGACGCGATCGACCGCGCGTCCATCCTCGAAACCGTACGGACGGGTGCCAGCGGCATCGGCCGCGGCGAGCGCATCCTGCGCGTCTGATCCGTCTTCACACCCCACACATTCACAGTTTTTTCCTGGAGCGACCCATCATGAACGTCTACTACGACAAGGACGCCGATCTCAGCCTCATCAAGGGCAAGAACGTCACCATCATCGGCTACGGCTCACAAGGCCACGCCCACGCGCAGAACCTGAACGACAGCGGCTGCAAGGTCACCGTCGCCCTGCGTCGCGGCGGCGCGTCGTGGTCCAAGGCCGAAGGCGCTGGCCTCAAGGTCGCCGAGATCGCCGAGGCCGTGAAGGCGGCCGACGTGGTCATGATCCTGCTGCCCGACGAGCAGATCGCCGACGTCTACACGAAGGAAGTCGAACCCAACATCAAGCAAGGCGCTTCGCTGGCCTTCGCCCACGGCTTCAACGTCCATTACGGCCAGGTGCAGCCGCGTGAAGACCTGGATGTCTGGATGGTTGCCCCCAAGGCCCCGGGCCACACGGTTCGCAACACCTACCGCCAAGGCGGCGGCGTGCCCCACCTGATCGCCATTTATGCCGACAAGACCGGCAAGGCGCGTGACCTGGCGCTGAGCTATGCCGCGGCCAACGGCGGCGGCAAGGCCGGCATCATCCAGACCTCCTTCCGTGAAGAGACCGAGACCGACCTGTTCGGCGAGCAGGCTGTGCTGTGCGGCGGCGCCGTCGAGCTGATCAAGGCGGGCTTCGAGACGCTGACGGAAGCCGGCTACGCCCCCGAGATGGCCTACTTCGAGTGCCTGCATGAGCTCAAGCTCATCGTGGACCTGATCTACGAAGGCGGCATCGCCAACATGAACTATTCGATCTCGAACAACGCCGAGTACGGCGAGTACGTGACCGGTCCGCGCGTCGTCACCGAGGACACCAAGAACGCCATGCGTCAGTGCCTGAAGGACATCCAGACCGGCGAGTACGCCAAGTCCTTCATCCTCGAGAACAAGGCCGGCGCCCCGACGCTGATCAGCCGCCGCCGCCTGACCGCCGAGCACCCCATCGAGCAAGTCGGCGAGAAGCTGCGCGAAATGATGCCCTGGATCAAGGCCAACAAGCTGGTCGACAAGGCGAAGAACTGAGCACGCTGTGCTTGCACACGAAGGCCGGCATCCGCCGGCCTTTTTTCATGCCTGATGGTTGGCCCGCAGCGCCTCGACGGCTTCGTCGGGCAGCCACAGCAGGGTGTTCAGATAGGTGTCCAGGCAGCCCACCAGCTCCTCGCGCGGGCCTTTTCGCCAGACATCGGAGCCGTAGAAGGCATCCTGCTGCGCCACCAGCTGCTCGCGGCTGTCGAAGGCGCGGATCAGGAAGAAGCTCTCCTCCTCATGGTCCGAGCGGCCGAAGGCCACGACGTCCATGCCGCTGGCGCGCACCAGGGGCAGGGTCACGCGCACGGCGGCGACGAAGCGTTCGGCGCAGTCGGGCTTGAGTCGGTAGCTGCGGACTTCGATGAGTTTCATGACGGTCTCCTGTCGTTTTCGGCCATCCTAGGAGCGTCTTTTGCCGGGATCTGTCAGCTATCCTGCCGGCCTATGACCCCTGACCCCATCGAGGACGACGAGCCCAGCACGTCCGTCCGTCCCCGCCGCAAAGGCATTTATGCGCTGCCCAATGCGATCACGCTGGGCGCGCTCTTCAGCGCCTTCTACGCCATCGTCATGGCCATGAACGGCCGCTTCGAGGTGGCCTGCGTGGCCATCTTCGCCGCCGCCATCCTCGACAGCCTGGACGGCCGCGTCGCGCGCATGACCAACACCCAGTCGGCCTTCGGCGAGCAGATGGACAGCCTGTCCGACATGGTCGCTTTTGGCGCCGCACCGGCCCTCATCATCTATATGTGGGCCTTGAAGGACATGGGCAAGCCCGGCTGGATTCCGGCCTTCGTCTACATCGCCGGCGCAGCCCTGCGCCTGGCTCGCTTCAACGTCAACATCGGCGTCGTCGACAAGCGCTATTTCCAGGGCCTGCCCAGTCCCGCTGCGGCGGCCATCGTCATTGGCCTGATCTGGGCCGTCGTGGACGGGGCCGAAAGCCCGCATCTGCCGCCTGGCAGCTGGATCCACTGGGCGGCCTATGGCGTGACGCTGTTCGCCGGCCTTTCGATGGTGACGAATGCGCCCTTCTACAGCTTCAAAGTCTTCGACCGACGGCGCAGCGTGCCCTTCATCGTGCTGGTCGTGATCATGCTCGGCATCGGCCTCGCGGCCCTCGACCCGGCGCGCGTTCTCTTCGGTGTCTTCTGCGTTTACGGCCTGTCGGGCTATGTCATCTATGGCTGGCGCAAGGCCAAGGGCAGGCCGGTTTCCGTGATCTCCACGAGCAAGGACGAGCCCGATGAACGTGGCTTGCATCAATAGGCTTTCGTGCTAGATTCCAGACCCATGAGCCGCGCCACGCGAATTAGCCTGCTACTAGCCCTAGAGGAACCACGGGTTCGCTAGTCAGTCGCGCACGTACACGCTCACACCTGACCCCAACGGCCCGTATGCAACCGCAGCGGGCCGTTCTCGTTTTCCGAATGCTGCAGGTTGCGCCCACCCCCACCGGATGGACTCACCATGTTGAAGCAACCGCAGCAAAAGTACCGCTCCTTCGCACCCGTCGCATTGCCGGACCGCACCTGGCCCGACGCCGTGCTGACCCGCGCGCCGATCTGGCTGAGCACCGACCTGCGTGACGGCAACCAGGCCCTGATCGAGCCCATGGACATTGCCCGCAAGCTGCGCATGTTCCAGCAGCTGGTGAAGATCGGCTTCAAGGAGATCGAGGTCGGCTTCCCGTCGGCATCGCAGACCGAGTTCGACTTCGTGCGCCTGCTCATCGAAGGCGGTCACATCCCCGACGACGTCAGCATCCAGGTGCTGACCCAGGCGCGCGCCCATTTGATCGAGCGCACCTTCGAGTCGCTGGACGGCGCGAAGAACGTCATCGTCCACGTCTACAACGCCGTCGCGCCCATCATGCGCCGCGTCGTGCTGGGCACGGACGAAGACGGCATCGTCGAGCTTGCGTCCTCGCATGCCCGCCAGATCAAGGAACTGGCCGCCGCGCGGCCGGGCGTGGACTGGCGCTTCGAGTATTCGCCCGAGATGTTCTCCGGCACCGAACTGGCCTTCAGCAAGCGTGTCGTCGATGCGGTGACGGCCGTGTGGGAGCCGACGCCCGAGCGCAAGTGCATCATCAATCTGCCGTCCACGGTGGAGCACAGCACGCCCAATATCTTTGCGGACATGATCGAGTGGATGCACCGCAACCTGGAGCGCCGCGACAGCATCGTGCTGTCTGTCCACCCGCACAACGACCGCGGCACGGGCACCGCGGCGGGCGAGTTCGCGCTGATGGCCGGCGCCGACCGCGTCGAGGGTTGCCTGTTCGGCAATGGCGAGCGGACCGGCAATGTCGACCTCGTCAACATCGCGCTGAACCTCTACACCCAGGGCGTGGACCCGCAGCTGGACTTTTCCGACATCGACGAAGTGCGCCGCTGCGTCGAGCACTGCACGCAGATCCCGGTGCACCCGCGCCACCCGTACGTCGGCGACCTGGTCTACACCTCCTTCTCGGGCTCCCACCAGGACGCCATCAAGAAGGCCTTCGCGGCCCGCCAGGAGGGGGAGATTTGGGACATGCCCTACCTCCCCATCGACCCCAAGGATCTGGGCCGCAGCTATGACGCCGTCATCCGCGTGAACAGCCAGTCCGGCAAGGGCGGCATCGCCTATCTGCTCGAGGCCGAGTACGGGCTGGAGCTGCCGCGCCGCCTGCAGATCGAGTTCAGCCAGGTCGTGCAGCGCGTCATGGACGACGCAGGCAAGGAGCTGACCGCAGCCGACATCTACGCCATCTTCGAGCGCGAATACGGCATCGGCAATGCCGGCGCCTCGGTCGTGCAGCCGCAGATGACCGAGGTGGCGGGCGGCGCGATGCGCCTGTCGGCTGAGGTCGTGCTGGGCGGCTGGATGGGCCATGTGCAAGGCGAGGGCAACGGTCCCATCGACGCCTTCGTCAATGCGCTGTCCTCGCGCCTGGGCCAGGACGTGCGCGTGCTGGACTACCACGAGCACTCCATCGGCAGCGGTGCCGACGCGCGCGCCGTGGCCTATCTGGAACTGCGTGTTGGGGATGTGACTCGCCACGGCGTGGGCATTGATGGCAGCATCGTGCGTGCGTCCATGCAGGCCATCCTGTCCGGCCTGTCTCGTGCGCCGGTGGCCGCTCCCCAGATTCGAGAGGAAAACGTGCGATGACCGACAAGCTCATCATCTTCGACACGACGCTGCGCGACGGCGAGCAGTCGCCCGGTGCGTCCATGACGCGTGAAGAGAAGCTGCGCATCGCCCGCCAGCTGGAGCGCATGAAGGTCGACATCATCGAAGCCGGTTTTGCGGCGTCGAGCAATGGCGACTTTGAGGCGGTGAAGGCGATTGCGGCGGCGGTCAAGGACAGCACCGTCTGCTCCCTGGCCCGTGCCAACGATCGCGACATCTCGCGGGCCGCCGAAGCCCTGGCACCGGCGCATCGGGCGCGCATCCACACCTTCATCGCCACCAGCGAACTCCATATGGAGAAGAAGCTGCGCATGACGCGCGAACAGGTGCTGGATCAGGCGACGTTGGCGGTGCGCTTTGCGCGCAACCTCTGCGGCGACATCGAGTTCTCGCCCGAGGACGGCTACCGCTCCGACATCGACTTCCTGGCCCGCGTCTGCGAGGCCGTCATCAAGGAAGGCGCCGGCACCATCAACATTCCCGACACCGTCGGCTATGCCATTCCCGAGCTGTACGGCGACTTCATCCGCCGCCTGCGCGAGAAGGTGCCCAACAGCGACAAGGCCATCTGGAGCGTGCACTGCCACAACGACCTGGGCATGGCCGTCGCCAACTCGCTGGCCGGCGTGAAGATCGGCGGCGCGCGCCAGGTCGAGTGCACGATCAACGGTCTGGGCGAGCGCGCTGGCAACTGTTCGCTCGAGGAAGTCGTCATGGCCGTCAAGACGCGGCGCGACCATTTCGGGCTGGACGTCGGCATCGAGACCTCGCAGATCGTGCCGGCTTCCAAGCTGGTCTCGCAGACCACCGGTTTCGTCGTGCAGCCCAACAAGGCCGTCGTCGGCGCCAATGCCTTCGCGCATGCCAGTGGCATCCACCAGGACGGCGTGCTGAAGGCCCGCGACACCTACGAGATCATGCGCGCCGAGGACGTGGGCTGGGCCGCCAACAAGATCGTGCTGGGCAAGCTGTCGGGCCGCAATGCCTTCAAGGCGCGGCTGCAAGAGCTAGGCATCGAACTGGAGAGCGAGGCCGAGATCAACGCCGCCTTTCAGCGCTTCAAGGATCTGGCCGACCGCAAGAACGAGATCTTCGACGAAGACATCGTCGCCCTCGTCATGGACGAGTCCGTCATCAACGACGCCGAGCATTACCGCCTGCTGTCGCTGGCCCAGCGCAGCGAGACCGGCGAGCGTCCGCACGCCGCGATCGTCTTCGCCATCGGCCACCAGGAGCACCGCGCCGAGAGCGATGGCAACGGCCCCGTGGACGCGACGCTGCAGGCCATCGAGTCGGTCGTGCAGTCGGGCGCAGAGATGCTGCTGTATTCGGTCAACGCCATCACCGGTGGCAGCACCGAATCCCAGGGTGAAGTGACGGTGCGGCTGCAGCATGCCGGCCGTGTCGTCAACGGCGTGGGTGCCGACCCCGACATCATCGTGGCCTCGGCCAAGGCCTACCTGAGCGCGCTGAACAAGCTGCAGAGCAAGGCCGAGCGGGTCGCGGCTCAAGGCTAGGCGCCGGGAGGCGCTGTAACCGCCGTGACCCCGGTCACGGCTGTCGCAATCGTTACCACGCGACGTGGAATCTGGCGCGTAAACGCCCCGCTGCTCTGGGGGCAGGGGGCCTGCCGCGCCCGCAGAATCACGGCCAGAGGTCACCCGCAAGCAGCGTGCGGGTGGGCTGGCGGCGGATTTGGGGCAGATCCCGATATCCCTAGCTTGTCAGCCAAGGCCTACTTGTGAGCGTTTGGAGCCCGCTGCGAAGCGAAAAGAGCCGGTGGCAAGCCTGGGTGAATTCACTTGAGGTATCTCACTTAAGTTCTTATCTTGTCGGTACTTTTGGCGTCACGTACACTGCCGCCCTGCGTTGGGGACCTCCGTTGAAGACATTTGCCGCCGCTTTCCTGAGCCTCGCCTTCCTGGCCGCCCTGCCTGGCGCCGCCACGGCTGCCGCCGACAACAGCAAATCCAAAGCCACCCGCACCGCTGCGAAGAGCGCCACCGCGCCCGCGCGCAAGTTGCGCTCAGTCGTGCTGCGCCGGGCCGCCCCCGTCATCCCGGCGGTACCGACCTTCGGCCAGGTCGCCGGCCTGCATCAGGTGGACGACCCGCTGGCCCTGAAGTCCAGCGTGGCCTATGTGCTGGATCAGGACACCAACGAGGTGCTGTTCTCCAAGAATCCCCAGGCCGTCCTGCCCATCGCCTCCATCACCAAGCTGATGACGGCCCTGGTGGTGGTGGAAGCCGGCCTGTCGCTGGACGAGAAGATCTCGGTCAGCGATGACGACATCGACACCGAGAAGTTCACGCGCTCCCGTCTGGCCGTCGGCACGACGCTGACGCGCGGCGACATGCTGCACCTGGCCCTGATGGCCAGCGAGAACCGCGCTGCCCATGCCCTGGGCCGCAACTATCCCGGCGGCCTGGAGGCCTTTGTCGCCGCCATGAATGCCAAGGCCCAGAGCCTGGGCATGGTCGACACCCACTATGTCGAGCCCACTGGCCTGTCCAGCCGCAACCAGAGCAGCGCCGCCGACCTGGCCAAGCTGGTCAACACGACCAGCCAGATGCCGCTGCTGCGCGACCTGTCCACCTCCCGCGAGGCGCGCGTCGCCCTGGGCAAGCGCATGGTGCAGTTCCGCTCGACCAATGGTCTGCTGGCCAACCCCTTGTGGGATATCGGCCTGCAGAAGACCGGCTTCATCAACGAGGCCGGCAAATGCCTGGTCATGCAGGCCAGCATGGCCGGCCGCAAGCTGATCATGGTGTTCCTGGATTCCAGCGGCAAGGCCTCGCGGATCGCCGACGCCGAGCGCATGCGCAAGTGGCTGGCCAGCCAGGGCGACACGGCGACGGCCTCGGCCAAGCTCTGAACGACCGTCCCCCATGCAAAAGCGGCGCCGAGGCGCCGCTTTTGCTTTCTGATCACGCTTTCGGGCCGAGCGCTGGGCCGCTCCCGAGCCGGCCCGCTGTGGCGATGTGCTTGGCGGTCAATCCGCCAAGCATCGCCGTCCCCTCGGGGGGGCGATCAGGCGCGCCAGCGTTCAGCGAGGCGCGACTGAGCGAGGGGCTTCAGTTCAGGCCCGGTGCCCGAGCGCCGACGAGATCTGCGCCGCAGTTTCCTTCAGGCGCACCACCCAACTCTCCTCCAGCCGGTCGGCCGGCGCGGAGATGGACAGGCCGGCCACCAGCTTGGCCTGGTCGTCGTAGATGCCGGCGGCCATGCAGCGCACGCCCAGCTCCAGTTCCTCGTCGTCGCGGGCAATGCCGCGCTGGCGCACCATGGCCAGTTCGCGCTCCAGCGAACCGATGTCGGTCAGGCTGTTGCGGGTGTGGCCGGACAGGCCGGTGCGCGTCGCATAGGCGCGCACGCGGGGGCTGTCGTCGCTGGCCAGGAAGAGCTTGCCGACCGACGTGAGGTGCAGGGGCGCGCGGCCACCGACGGCGCGCACGACCTGCATGCCCGAGCGTTCGGAATAGGTGCGCTCGATGTAGACGATCTCGTCGCCCTGGCGCACCGACAGATTGACCGGCTGGTGGGTGAACTTGTGCAGTTCGCGCATGGCCGGCAGGGCGGCGTCGCGCACGTCCAGGCGAGCCTTCACGAGGTTGCCCAGCTCCAGCATGCGCATGCCGAGGCGATAACTGCCCGCTTCGGGTCTGTCCACGAAGCGGCCCAGCGTCAGGTCATTGAGAATGCGGTGGGCCGTGGAGGGGTGCAGGCCCGTGGCCTCGGAGAGGGCCTTCAGCGAGACCGGATCCTGGTGCTGAGCCAGCACATCCAGCAGCGAGAACATGCGCTCCAGCACCTGGATCGCCGGGGTCTGCTGGGCCTCTTTGGATTTCATGCCGTCATTGTGGGGGAGATTGCCTGTGTTTTGTATGGCGAAAGCGGGCTTCAGGAGGTGGCAATTCGGGCTGGCCTTGCTGCTCGGCGGCCTGGGTGCGGCCCAGGCCGCCGAGCCGGCTTCAGCGCCGGCTGCCGCCAGCGAGAGCCGCTGGGGACGGGCGCCGCGCTTCTATGGCCGCATCACGGCCGCGGAGCTCGGCCTGGTCATCAACACGGCCGACCCCTATTCGGTCGCCGTGGGTGAGTACTACGCCAAGCGCCGCGGCATCCCGGCGGAGCAGATCCTGCGCGTGCAGCTGCCGCAGCGCCCCAGCCTCACGCGCGAGGAGTTCGCCGCACTGGACCAGGCCATCCGCAGCCAGATGCCCGAGCATGTCAACGGCCTGGCGCTGGCCTGGGTGCAGCCTTATGCCGTCGACTGCAACTCGCTGACCAGCGCCCTGGGCATGGGTCTGCAGGCCGGTGTCTGCGCGCAGTCCTGCGCCGCCACGCGCACCAGTCCCTACACGTCCTACTTCGGCGCCAAGCCCTGGCTGGTCATCGGCCTGCGGCCGACCATGCAGCTGGCCGCGCGCTCGGTGCCGGCGGCCATGGCCATGATCGAGCGCGGCATCGCCGCCGACCACACGCTGGCCGCGGGCAGCGCCGAGCCGGCCATGGCCTATCTGGCGTCCACGCCGGATGCGGCGCGCAATGTCCGCGAACGCCTGTTTCCGCCGTCCGGCGCGGTGCCGGGCGTGGCGGGCTTCGAGGTGGCGCGCGTGAAGAGCGATGCCCTGCCGGCGCTGCGCCGCACCCTGGTCTACCAGACCGGCCTGATACGCGTCCCCAAGCCGCTGGGCGGTGAATGGCTGCCCGGTGCACTGGCCGACCACCTGACCTCGGCCGGCGGCCTGCTTGACAGGGCGCCGGCCACCGAGGGCCAGATGAGCATCCTCGACTGGATCGATGCCGGCGCGACGGCCAGCTATGGCGCGGTCAGCGAGCCCTGCAACCATCTGCAGAAGTTCCCGCATCCGCAGATGCTGATCGCGGCCTATGCCCAAGGGCTGAGCGCCCTGGAGGCTTACTGGCACAGCGTGGCCTGGCCGGCTCAGGGGGTCTTCGTCGGCGAACCGCTGGCGGCGCCCTTCGCTGCCGTCCCAGCGCCCGCGCCGGCGTCAGCGACCACGCCCTGAGCTGCGGCCAGGCCGGCGCGCACAGCGCCTTCCAGCGTGGCGGGGTAGGGGCCAGCGATGTAGTCGCCGGCGGCCCACAGGCCCGGTGCGATGCGGCCCGGGGCCCGCGCCAGGCCAGGCGTGCAGGCAAAGGTGGCGCGCTTCTCGGTCAGCACCTTGTCGATGACGGGAGGCGTGGTCCACGCGATTTCGCGTGTCGCCTGGGCCAGCACGGCCTCGGCGCAGCCGCCGCGCGCCACCCAGGCCGCCGCGCCGCTGACGACAAAGGCGAAGCGCCCGGGAGCGCCGCCCAGGGCGCCATGGTCGAAGACGAACTGGGCGGGTGCGTCTGGCCCCTCGCGCAGGGCCAGCATCGGCGAGGGCAGGGCGCTGCCGGGGCTGTGCAGATAGACGGTGATGATGGGCTCGAAGCCCAGGGCGGCCGCGGTGGCCGACCAGGCGGGCGCGATGCCGGCCGTCATGCGCGCGGCCTCGACGCTGGTGCAGGCCAGCACGACGGCGTCGAAGGCCTCGCCGCCAGAGCCACAGTCCACGCGCCATCCGGCCTCGATCTTCTGCACGCGGGCGCCCAGGCGCAGGCGCTCGCCCAGCCAGGCGGTGGCCGGGCCGGCCAGCAGCTCGGACAGCGGCCGGCGGGGCAGCAGCAGGTCGGCGCTGCCGGGGCCGCTGAAGAGGGCGTCCTTCAGCACGCGCAGAAAGACCTGGGCGCTGGCCTGGGGCGCCGGCGTGTTCAGCGCGGCCACGCACAGCGGCTCGACGAGGTCGCGTTTCACTGGCGCCGGCAGGCTAGCGCACAGCTCGGCAACGCTCAGCTTCGCGTCGCAGCGAAAGCCGCGCGCCAGCCAGCTGCCGGCAGCCATCAGCAGGCCCAGACGTGCCGAAATCGGCCAGCCGCGATGCGCCAGCACGCCGCGCGTGAAGGCGATCAGCGGCGAGCCGGGCGGCAGGCGCAGGCCCGGCTCGCCGGGATAGGGCAGGGCCAGCGGCAGGCGCTTCAGCACCTGGCCGCTATCGACACCAAGGCGGGCCATCAGCGCCAGGCTTTCGCGATAGGCGCCGATGAGGATGTGCTGGCCGTTGTCGTAAGGCGGTTCACCCGCCACGCTGCGCGCCCGCCCGCCCAGCTGGGGCGCCATCTCGAAGACGGTGATGTCGTGGCCTGCATCGGCCAGCGCGACGGCCGCCGCGATGCCGGCCCAGCCGCCACCGACGATGGCGACGCGGCTCACTTGCCGCGCCAGTTGGTCTTCATCGCGATCCAGAGCTTGCGCACCGGTGTCAGCGCGATGCGCTGGTGCAGCACCCGGAAGTTCTCGCGCTCGATCTCGACGAGCAGGGCGCGGTAGATATTGGCCATCATCAGGCCGGGCTTCTGGGCCGCGCGGTCGACCTCGGGCAGCAGGGCCAGCGCCTCGTCGTAGAGGCGGTGCGCTCGCTCGGCCTGGAACTTCATCAGCGCGGTGAAGCGGTCCGAATAGCCCCAGGGCTTGCTGCGCAGCAGGATCTCGTTGGCCTTGACGCCGAACTGCTGCAGTTCGTGCACCGGCAGATAGACGCGCCCGCGCCGCGCGTCGTCGCCGACGTCGCGGATGATGTTGGTCAGCTGCATGGCCAGGCCCAGCTTGTGGGCGTACTCGACGGTTTGCGGCTGCGTGCGGCCGAAGATGGCGCTGGCGACCTCGCCGACGACGCCGGCCACCAGATGGCAATAGCGCGCCAGGCCGGGGTAGTCCAGGTAGCGGGTCTGCTGCAGGTCCATCTCGCAGCCCTCGATGACGGCGTTGAGGTGCTCCAGGCGGATGTCGTAGGTGGCGGTGTGCGGCATCAGCGCCTTCATGCACGGGTGGCTGGGCTGGCCGGCAAAGGCGCTGGCCACCTCCTTGCGCCACCAGGCCAGCTTGGTCGCGGCGACGCCGGCGTCGTGGGTCTCGTCGACGACGTCGTCCACCTCGCGGCAGAAGGCATAGAAGGCCGTGATCGCTGCCCGCCGCGGCGGCGGCAGGAACAGGAAGGCGTAATAGAAGCTGGAGCCGCTCGCGGCGGCCTTCTCTTGGACGTATTGCTCTGGACTCATGGTGCGGCCCGCATTGTCAGGGCGCGCCAGAGCAGGCGAGGGCCGTCCCAAACCCCAATTGAGGGGCGGTGCAGCAGGCTGTCGTGATGACGCGCCGCGATCTTGTCGAGGATGAGCAGGCCGCCCTGGACGACCAGGCGGAGTTCCCAGCCGGCGCGGCCGCGCAGGTTCAGGGCCAGAGGCGCACCGTCCAGCATCAAGGCCCGTGCCCAGGCGCACAGGTCCTGGATGAGGCGGCGGGCGGCAGGGCTGTCCTGGCAGGCCAGCACGCTGGCGGCGCTGGCGCCGTGGCGGTCGAGGTCGCTCTGGGGCACATAGAGGCGGCCGTTGGGCCCGTCGCGGCTGAAGTCCTGCCAGAAGTTGATGAGCTGCAGCGCCGAGCAGATGGCATCCGAGCGGCGCAGCGAGTCGGCGTCGTCCACGCCATACAGGCCCAGCAGCAGCCGGCCGACGGGGTTGGCCGAGCGGCGGCAGTAGTCCAGCAGCTGTTCGCGGTCGCGGTAGCGCGGCGGGGTCAGGTCCTGCTCGAAGGCGTCAATGAGGTCGTGCAGCAGCGGCGGCTGCAGGCGGTGCATCTGGCGCCCCAGCGGCGCGTAGACATGGGCCCAGCGCGACGACGGCGGCAGGCCGGCGGCCACGGCGGCCAGGTCGGCGCGATAGTCGCGCAGGGCCTGGATGCGCTCGGCGGTCGGGGCGTCGCCTTCGTCGGCCAGGTCATCGGCCGTGCGGGCGAAGTGGTAGATGGCGACGACCGCCGGCCGCAGGGCGGGCGGGCACAGCACGGAAGCGACGGGAAAGTTCTCGTAGTGGTCGACGCTCAAGCTTTTTCTCAAGTTCCGCTTGCAAAGCCGCGATGTTCCAGCGAAATTCGGCGAGGTTTGACAGTTGTCACAGGGTCTGAATACATTACTGACCCGCCGGTCATTAAATTTTAGGGCTGGTCGTTTCATCCCCGAGGTCTGCATGCCCCATCTTTTGCGTCTCGCGCCGCCCCTGCTGTCGGCCGCGCTGCTTTCCGCACTGTTGTCCGGGTGTGGCAAGCAGCCTGCTGCGCCAGAGCCGGAACGGGCGGTGCGCACGCAACTCGTCAACGCCGGCTCGGCCAGCCTCAGTCATGAGTATGCGGCTGAGGTGAGGCCTCGCACCGAGTCCCGCCTGTCCTTCCGCGTCAGCGGCAAGCTGCTGAGCCGCACGGTGAACCTCGGGGATGCCGTCAAGCCCGGCCAGGCCCTGGCCCGCATCGATGCCCAGGACCTGAAGCTGGCCGAAGCCGCCGCCAGCGCCGCCGTCATGGCCGCGCGCACCAACCGGGACCAGGCAGGCCAGGACTACAAGCGCTTTGTCGATCTGCAGCGCCAGGGTTTCATCAGCGCCGCCGAACTGGAGCGCCGCGACTCGGCCTTCAAGGCCGCCCAGGCGCAGCTGGAGCAGGCCAAGGCCCAGGCCGATGTGCAGGGCAACCAGGCCGGCTATGCCCAGCTGCTGGCCGACGGGGCCGGCGTCGTCACCGGCATCAATGCCGAACCCGGCCAGGTGCTGGCTGCCGGCACGCCGGTCGTCACCGTAGCCCTGGACGGGCCGCGCGACATCGTGTTCTCGGTGCCGGAAGACCAGATCGCCCGGGTCAAGGCTGCGGCGAGTCTGCCGGGCGCCTTGAAGGTGCGCCTCTGGGGCGGCGACAAGACCTGGCCGCTGACGCTGCGCGAGGTGGCCGCCGCGGCCGATCCGGTCACGCGCACCTTCCTCATCAAGGCCGACGCCGGCAAGCTGGACGCCAGGCTCGGGCAGTCCGCCACCGTCGTGCTGGACCTGCCGCAGCTGGCCGGCGTCATCAAGCTGCCGCTGGCGGCCGTGCTGCAGCAGGGCGGCAAGACTTCGGTCTGGACGCTGGATGGCGCGTCGATGACGGTCAAGCCGGTGCCGGTGCAGGTGGGCGGCGCCGAAGGCAACGACGTCATCATCGCCGGCGGGCTGAGCTCGGGCCAGGAGGTCGTCGTCGCCGGCGTGCATGTGCTCAACCCTGGCCAGAAGGTCAAGCGCTACGTTCCGCCGCGCACGACGGCGGCACCGGTGGCGTCCGCGGCTTCCGCAGCCTCACGCTGAGCCGGGGCTGCACATGAGTCCCGATATCACTAAGACGCCCCACGTCGGCGGTTTCAACGTCTCGCGCTGGGCGCTGGAGCACCCGGCCTTGACGCGCTACCTGATGGTGGTGCTGATGCTGATGGGCTTTGTCGCCTATTTCCAGCTTGGCCAGGATGAGGACCCGCCGTTCACCTTCCGCGCCATGGTCATCCAGGCCTTCTGGCCCGGCGCCACGGCCCAGCAGATGGCCGATCAGGTCACCGACAAGATCGAGAAGACGCTGCAGGAGGTGAACCATGCGGACAAGATCCGTTCGTACACCAAGCCGGGCGAGTCGCTGACGGTCTTCCAGGTCAAGGACAACACGCCGCCCAAGGACGTGGCCGACCTCTGGTACCAGGTGCGCAAGAAGGTGGGTGACCTGCGCTCCACGCTGCCCCAGGGCGTGCTGGGGCCGGTGTTCAATGACGAGTTCGGCGACGTCTACGGTTCCATCTACGCGCTGTCGGCCGATGGCTTCAGCCGCGAGGAGCTGCGCGAGCACGCCGACCGCGTTCGCCAGGCCCTGCTGCAGGTCAAGGACGTGGCCAAGGTCGAGATCTTCGGCATCCAGCCCGAGAAGGTCTTCATCGAGGTCTCGCAGAAGCGCCTGGCCCAGCTCGGCCTGGACTTCAGCCAGGTCATCGCCCAGATCGGCGCGCAGAACGCCGTTGAGGGCGCGGGCGTGCTGAACGCCGGCAGCGCCAACTTCCAGATCCGCGTGCAGGGCCAGTTCACGACAGCCCAGGCCTTGGCCGAGGTGCCCATCCGCGCCATCAATCCGCAGACCGGTGTGGCCAGCCAGATGCGGCTGGGCGACATCGCCGAGATCAAGCGCGAGTATGTCGACCCGCCGGCCACCAAGGTGCGCCACCAGGGCAAGGAAGTGCTGGCCCTGGGCGTGTCCATGGGCAAGGGCGGCGACATCATCGCGATGGGCAAGGCGCTGAATGTCGCGCTCAAGGGCATCGAGCGCGAGCTGCCGGCCGGCATCCAGCTCGAGCAGATCCAGGACCAGCCCAAGGCCGTCACGACCTCGGTCGGCGAATTCGTGCATGTGCTCATCGAGGCCGTCGTCATCGTGCTGGCCGTCAGCTTCATTTCGCTGGGCCTGCACACGCGGCCGCTGCGCATCGACATCTGGCCCGGCCTGGTCGTCGGCATCACCATCCCGCTGGTGCTGGCCATCACCTTCACGACCATGTTCTATTGGGGCGTGGGCCTGCACAAGATTTCGCTGGGCTCGCTGATCATCGCGCTCGGGCTGCTGGTGGACGACGCCATCATTGCCGTCGAGATGATGGTGCGCAAGCTCGAAGAGGGCTACGACAAGATGCATGCCGCGACGTTCGCCTACGACGTGACGGCCATGCCCATGCTGACCGGCACGCTGATCACGGCCGTGGGCTTTCTGCCCATCGGCCTGGCCAAGTCGACGGTGGGCGAGTACACCTTCGCGATCTTTGCCGTGACGGCCGCCTCCCTGGTCATCTCCTGGGTCGTGTCCGTCTATTTCGTGCCCTATCTCGGCGCGCTGCTGCTCAAGAGCAAGCCGGCCGCCGATGGCGAGGTGCACGAGCTCTTCGACACGCCCTTCTACAACCGCTTCCGCCGCGTCGTGCGCTGGTGCGTGGAGAACCGCTGGAAGACCATCGCCATCACGCTGCTGGTGTTCGCGCTGGGCATCGTCGGCATGGGCCGGGTGCAGCAGCAGTTCTTCCCGGACTCCAGCCGCCCTGAGGTGCTGGTCGACCTGTGGCTGCCCGAGGGCTCGACCATCCAGGAGACCGAGGCCCTGGCCAAGCGCTTCGAGGCGCGCATGCTGAAGGAGCAGAGCATTGCCACCGTGACGACCTGGGTCGGCTCGGGCGTGCCGCGCTTCTACCTGCCGCTGGACCAGATCTTCCCGCAGGCCAATGTGACGCAGTCCATCCTGCTGCCCAAGAGCCTGGCCGAGCGAGAGGAGTTGAGGAAGCGCTTGCCGGCGGTGCTGGCCGAGGAGTTCCCGGAGGCGCGCGGCCGCGTCAAGCTGCTGCCCAACGGCCCGCCGGTGCCCTATCCGGTGCAGTTCCGCGTGACCGGCGCCGACCCCAAGATCGTGCGCGACTGGGCCGACAAGGCCAAGGAAATCCTGCGCACCAGCCCGAACATGCGCGGCGTCAATGACAACTGGAACGAGAACGTCAAGACGCTGCGCCTGAAGGTCGACCAGGACAAGGCGCGCGCCCTGGGCGTGTCCAGCCAGAGCCTGGCGCAGTCGGCGCGCACGCTGCTGTCGGGCACCGTCATCGGTCAGTACCGCGAAGCCGACAAGCTCATCGACATCGTGCTGCGCCAGCCCAAGGACGAGCGCGCCGTCATCACCGACATCGCCAACGCCTATGTCCCGACCAGCACGGGCCGCGCCATTCCGCTGACGCAGATCGCCAAGGTCGAGTTCGACTGGGAGCCGGGCGTCATGTGGCGCGAGGGGCGCCTGTATGCCGTCACGGTGCAGGGCGACGTGGCCGAAGGCCTGCAGGGCGCCACCGTCACCAAGGAAGTCTGGCCCAAGCTGGACGAGCTGCAGAAGAAGATGCCGACCGGCTACGGCATCCAGATCGCCGGCGCCGTGGAGGAAAGCAGCAAGGGAACGGGCTCGATTGCCGCCGGCGTGCCCATCATGCTGTTCATCACCTTCACGCTGCTGATGCTGCAGCTGCAGAGCTTCAGCCGCGCGATGCTGGTCTTCCTGACCGGCCCGCTGGGCATCGCCGGCGTGGCCATGGCCCTGCTGGTGCTGAACCGGCCCTTCGGCTTCGTCGCGCTGCTCGGCGTCATCGCGCTGATGGGCATGATCATGCGCAACTCGGTCATCCTGATCGACCAGATCGAGCAGGACAGGGCCCGCGGCGTGCCGGACTGGTCGGCCATCGTCGAGTCGGCGGTGCGGCGCTTCCGCCCCATCGTGCTGACGGCCGCGGCGGCCGTGCTGGCCATGATCCCGCTGTCGCGCAGCGTGTTCTGGGGCCCGATGGCCGTGGCCATCATGGGCGGCCTCATCGTCGCGACCGTGCTGACCCTGCTGGCCCTGCCGGCCATGTACGCGGCCTGGTTCCGCGTCGTGCGGCCGAAGGAGGAGGAGCACAGCCGCCTCCACAGCCAGTTCGTGGACAGCGAAATCCCCGGCCCGGCCTGAGTGCCTTAAGCGCTGTGTTCCGGGCCGAGCGCAGGGCCTGCCTTGGGCCAGAGGCCCAAGGCCTTCCGTAGGCACAAGCAGTCCGCAGGGACTGCTTGTGTCCGACTCCAGTTCGCCGAGCCGGCCCCTCTGCGGCCGCTTTCGGCTCAATGCGGTAAGCAGCCTCGTCCCCTCAGGCACGCCTACGTGCAGTAGGGAGCGAATGGGCGAGGGGCATATTTGCTCTAGGGTTTTGCCGCCCCGCGCATCGGGGGCGGCAGGTAAGCCGCGCGAGGTCGCTACAATCGACGGTTTGCCGAATCGCCTATGGGGTTGCTTTCCAAGCAGCCCAACAAAAACCAACCCGTTGCGCGGGTGGCGAAATTGGTAGACGCACCAGGTTTAGGTCCTGACGCCTTCACGGGCGTGCCGGTTCGAGTCCGGCCCCGCGCACCATTGTTTTTAACCGTTCTCCCGAGTCCATCATGGCCGTCACCGTCGAAACCCTCGAAAAGCTGGAGCGCCGCATCACCCTGCACGTGGCGGCCGCTGACATCAACAACGAAGTCGAGTCGCGCCTGAAGAAGCTGGCACGCACCGTCAAGGCCGACGGCTTCCGCCCCGGCAAGGTGCCGCTGAACGTCGTCGCCCAGCGCTACGGCTACTCGGTGCAGTACGAAGTCGTCAACGACAAGGTCGGCCAGGCCTTCATGAGCGCCGCCAACGAGGCGCAGCTGCGCGTCGCCGGTGCCCCGCGCATCGAGCAGAAGAACGAAGCGCCCGAAGGCCAGATGGCTTTCGACGCCACCTTCGAGATCTACCCCGAAGTGAAAATCGGTGACCTGGCCGGCGCCGAAGTCGAGCGCGTCACCAGCGAAGTCACCGACGAAGCCATCGACAAGACCGTCGAGATCCTGCGCAAGCAGCGTCGCAGCTTCGCCCAGCGCGCCGCCGCCGATGTGGCCGCCGCCGGCGACCGCGTCACCATCGACTTCGAAGGCAAGATCGACGGCGAGCCCTTCCAGGGCGGCAAGGCCGAAGGCTTCCAGTTCCTGATCGGCGAAGGCCAGATGCTGGAGCAGTTCGACGCCGCCGTGCGTGGCATGAAGGCCGGCGAGAGCAAGACCTTCCCGCTGCAGTTCCCCGAGGACTATCACGGCAAGGACGTGGCCGGCAAGGAAGCCGACTTCCTCGTCACGGTCAAGAAGATCGAGTCCCAGAACCTGCCCGAAGTGAACGAGGCCTTCGCCAAGTCCCTCGGCATCAAGGACGCCACGGTTGACGGCCTGCGCGCCGACATCAAGAAGAACCTCGAGCGCGAAGTGAAGTTCCGCGTGCTGGCCCGCAACAAGGGTGCCGTCATGGACGCCCTGGTCGCTGCTTCGGAACTGGAAGTGCCCAAGGCCCTGATCGAGGGCGAGGCCGCCAACATGGTTGCCCAGGCCCGCGAAGACCTGAAGAAGCGTGGCGTCAAGGATGCCGACAAGGCCGAGATCCCCACCGATATCTTCAAGCCCCAAGCCGAGCGCCGCGTGCGCCTGGGCCTGGTGGTCTCCGAGCTGGTGAAGGCCAACAACCTGCAGGCCAAGCCGGCCCAGCTGCAAGCCCACATCGAAGAGCTCTCGCAGAGCTACGAGAAGCCCGCCGAAGTCATGCGCTGGTACCTGAGCGACCGCGAGCGCATGGCCGAAGTCGAGGCCGTCTGCGTCGAGAACAATGTCACGGACTTCGTGCTGTCCACGGCCAAGGTGACCGACAAGGCCCTGCCGTTCGACGAGCTGATGGCTGCCGGCAACTGATAGCCCCTGGCATCAGCGAGGGCGCCGTGCCGCGAGGCTCGGCGCCCTTTTGCTTGCAACCTCATAATCCGCCCCCATAACGGCTGATGCTGAATCTGTTTTCAAGGACCTGAATGAGCGCTCTCGACACCAACAACCTGGGGCTGGTCCCCATGGTCATCGAACAGTCCGGCCGAGGCGAGCGCGCCTACGACATCTATTCACGCCTGCTGCGCGAGCGGATCATCTTCCTGGTCGGTCCCGTCAACGACGGCGTCGCCAACCTGGTCGTCGCGCAGATGCTGTTCCTGGAAAGCGAGAACCCCGACAAGGAGATCTCGCTCTACATCAACAGCCCCGGCGGCAGCGTGTCGGCTGGCATGTCCATCTACGACACCATGCAGTTCATCAAGCCCCAGGTCTCGACGCTGTGCATGGGCCTGGCCGCGAGCATGGGCGCCTTCCTGCTGGCTGCCGGCGCCAAGGGCAAGCGTTTCTCGCTGCCCAATTCCAAGATCATGATCCACCAGCCTTTGGGCGGCGCGCAGGGTCAGGCCACGGATATCGAAATCCATGCGCGTGAAATCCTGAAGACTCGCGAGGCCTTGAATCGCATCCTGGCCGAGCGCACCGGCCAGTCCCTGGAGAAAATCCAGTCGGACACCGAGCGTGACTACTTCATGTCCGCTGCCGAAGCCCAGGGCTACGGCCTGATCGACCAGGTGCTGGAACACCGCCCCTGAGTTGTGAGGGGCCGTAACCGGCCCCCGGATTCGCAGCGAAATCGGGGCCCTTATCCCTACAAGGGCCCCGAGATCGTTTGGACTATCATCATTTCAGGCACCCGCCTGATCACTGGCATTCCCGAGCAGACCCCCATGGCCGACAAAAAAGGCACCTCCAGCGAAAAAGTTCTGTACTGCTCGTTCTGTGGCAAGAGCCAGCATGAAGTCAAAAAGCTGATCGCCGGTCCTTCGGTCTTCATCTGCGACGAATGCATCGAGCTGTGCAACGACATCGTCCGTGACGAGATCCCGGCGCCTGCCCCTGCGGCGCGCGCCGGCAAGTCCGACCTGCCCGTGCCGAGCGAGATCAAGTCCAGCCTTGACCAGTACGTCATCGGCCAGGATGTCGCCAAGCGCACGCTGGCCGTTGCGGTCTACAACCACTACAAGCGCCTGCGCCACATGAGCACGACCAAGGATTCGGTCGAGCTCTCCAAGAGCAACATCCTGCTGATCGGCCCCACGGGTTCCGGCAAGACGCTGCTGGCGCAGACGCTGGCGCGCCTGTTGAACGTGCCCTTCGTGATCGCCGACGCGACGACGCTGACCGAAGCGGGCTATGTCGGCGAGGACGTCGAGAACATCATCCAGAAGCTGCTGCAGAACTGCAATTACGACGTCGAGCGTGCGCAGCGCGGCATCGTCTACATCGACGAGATCGACAAGATCTCGCGCAAGGCCGACAACCCCTCCATCACCCGCGACGTGTCGGGCGAGGGCGTGCAGCAGGCCCTGCTCAAGCTCGTCGAAGGCACGATGGCTTCGGTGCCCCCGCAGGGCGGCCGCAAGCACCCGAACCAGGACTTCCTGCAGATCGACACGACCAACATCCTGTTCATCTGCGGTGGCGCCTTCGACGGCCTGGAAAAGGTCATCCAGAACCGCAGCGAGAAGTCGGGCATCGGCTTCGGCGCGACGGTGAAGAGCAAGAGCGAGCGCCGTGTCTCCGAGGTCTTCCGCGAGTGCGAGCCCGAGGACATCATCAAGTTCGGCCTCATCCCCGAACTGGTCGGCCGCCTGCCCGTCGTCGCGACGCTGGGCGAACTGACCGAAGACGCCCTGGTGCAGATCCTGACCGAGCCCAAGAACGCCCTGGTCAAGCAGTACCAGCAGCTCTTCGAGATGGACGGCGTCGAGCTCGAGATCCGCAAGCCGGCGCTGGCTGCCATCGCCCGCAAGGCCCTGGCTCGCAAGACCGGCGCCCGCGGCCTGCGTTCCATCATGGAACAGTCGCTGATCGACACCATGTTCGACCTGCCGGCGCTGGAAGGCGTCGAGAAGGTCGTGCTGGACGAACACAACATCGAGGACGCCTCGGCACGTCCCTTGCTGGTTTACCGCGAACAAAAGGCCAGCGCGTAAACCGCCACTGAGCCCTCCAACTTGCAATCGCCCCCTCAGGCCGCACATCGGCCTGAGAAAGAGAGGTCTTCATGTCCGGACATCCCATCCTCCCCGCCGACCCGATCACGCTGCCGCTGCTGCCGCTGCGCGACGTCGTCGTCTTCCCGCACATGGTCATCCCGCTGTTCGTCGGGCGCCCCAAGTCCATCAAGGCGCTTGAGGCCGCGATGGAAGCCGGCCGCCAGATCATGCTGGTGGCCCAGAAGGCCGCCGGCAAGGACGAGCCCAAGCCCGAAGACATGTTCGAGGTCGGTTGCGTCTCCAGCATCCTGCAGATGCTGAAGCTGCCTGACGGCACCGTGAAGGTGCTGGTCGAGGGCCTGCAGCGCGCCACCACCAGCTCCATCACCGAGCCGGGCGAGCACTTCGTTGCCGAAGTCACGCCCATCCCGCCCGAGACCGAGCATGCGCCCGAAGTCGAGGCCCTGCGCCGCGCCGTGACGCAGCAGTTCGACCAGTACGTCAAGCTCAACAAGAAGATCCCGCCCGAGATCCTCACGTCCATCGGCGGCATCGACGATCCGGGTCGCCTGGCCGACACCATCGCTGCCCACCTGCCGCTCAAGCTCGACGCCAAGCAGGCCGTGCTGGACCTGGCCGAAGTGGCCAAGCGCCTGGAGAAGCTGCTCGATCTGCTCGAGCACGAAGTCGACATCCTGCAGGTCGAGAAGCGCATCCGTGGTCGCGTCAAGCGCCAGATGGAAAAGAGCCAGCGCGAGTACTACCTGAACGAGCAGGTCAAGGCCATCCAGAAGGAACTGGGCGACGGCGAAGAAGGCGCCGACATGGAGGAGCTCGAGAAGAAGATCCTCGCGGCCCGCATGCCCAAGGAAGCGCGCAAGAAGGCCGACGCCGAGCTGAAGAAGCTCAAGCTGATGTCGCCCATGTCTGCCGAAGCCACGGTGGTGCGCAACTACATCGACACCCTGGTCAACCTGCCCTGGAGCAAGAAGACCAAGATCAAGCACGACCTCAAGAATGCCGAGGACGTGCTGAACGAAGACCATTACGGCCTCGAGAAGGTCAAGGACCGCATCCTTGAATATCTCGCGGTGCAGCAGCGCGTCGAGAAGGTCAAGGCGCCCATCCTGTGCCTGGTCGGCCCCCCGGGCGTCGGCAAGACCTCGCTCGGCCAGAGCGTGGCGCGCGCCACCGGCCGCAAGTTCATCCGCATGGCCCTGGGCGGCGTGCGCGATGAAGCGGAGATCCGCGGCCATCGCCGCACCTACATCGGCTCCATGCCGGGCAAGGTGCTGCAGTCGCTGACCAAGGTGGGCACGCGCAATCCGCTGTTCCTGCTCGACGAGATCGACAAGCTGGGCATGGACTTCCGCGGTGACCCGTCGTCGGCGCTGCTGGAGGTGCTCGACCCCGAGCAGAACCACACCTTCGGCGACCACTACATCGAGGTCGACTTCGACCTGTCCGATGTGATGTTCGTGGCCACGTCCAACTCGATGAACATCCCGCCGGCCCTGCTGGACCGCATGGAAGTCATCCGCCTGTCGGGCTACACCGAGGACGAGAAGGTCAACATCGCCCAGACCTATCTGCTGCCCAAGCAACGCAAGAACAACGGCGTGCTGGACGAGGAACTGGACGTCACCGAATCGGCCGTGCGTGGCGTGATCCGCTACTACACCCGTGAAGCCGGCGTGCGTTCGCTCGAGCGCGAGATGTCCAAGATCTGCCGCAAGGTGGTCAAGGGCATCCAGCTCAAGACCTACGACAGCAAGGTCGTCGTCACGGAAGACAACCTCCACGACTTCCTCGGCGTGCGCAAGTACGACTTCGGTCGTGCCGAGAAGAAGAACCAGGTTGGCCAGGTCGTCGGCCTCGCATGGACGGAAGTGGGCGGCGATCTGCTGACCATCGAAGCCACCGCCATGCCGGGCAAGGGCAACATCATCCGCACGGGTTCGCTCGGCGACGTGATGAAGGAGTCCGTCGAGGCTGCTCGCACGGTGGTGCGTTCGCGTGCCCGCCGCCTGGGCATCAAGGACGAGGTCTTCGAGAAGCGCGACGTGCACGTGCACGTGCCTGACGGCGCGACGCCCAAGGACGGCCCGAGCGCGGGTGCCGCGATGACCACTGCCTTCGTGTCTGCACTGACCGGTATTCCCGTCCGCGCGGATGTCGCCATGACCGGCGAGATCACGCTGCGCGGTGAAGTCACCGCCATCGGTGGCCTGAAGGAAAAGCTGCTGGCCGCGCACCGCGGTGGCATCAAGACCGTGATGATCCCGGAAGAGAACGTCAAGGACCTGCAGGACATTCCGGAGAACGTGAAGAACCAGCTCGAGATCGTTCCGGTGCGCTGGATCGAGCGCGTGCTCGAAGTGGCGCTGGAATCCGTGCCTGCGCCGCTGCCCGACGAGGAAGTCCCCGTTGCTGCGGCCAAGCCGGAAGACGGCGCTGCCAAGACCACGGTGGTGCCTCACTGAAAGTAGTGCGGCTGGCTTGTCTTCCGACCAAAAATTGGATTACAATGCCAGCTTCGCTAGATCGCAGAGATTGCTTGAAAGAGCAGGCAAAGCGTTCCAGAGAAATTGCAAAGCGCAAGCAATTGCGCCGGCAATGCGGGTGTAGCTCAGTTGGTAGAGCGCAACCTTGCCAAGGTTGAGGTCACGAGTTCGAGCCTCGTTACCCGCTCCAGTTTTTCAAAAGGGAAGCCCCGGCTTCCCTTTTTCGTCAAAGTCGCACCAACGGCTTTGATTTGGGTTTTACGGCGGCGCGGTAGCAAAGCGGTTATGCCCCGGATTGCAAATCCGGTTAGTCCGGTTCGACTCCGGACCGCGCCTCCAAAATAAACACCATGCGGGTGTAGCTCAGTTGGTAGAGCGCAACCTTGCCAAGGTTGAGGTCACGAGTTCGAGCCTCGTTACCCGCTCCAAGAA
>NZ_JBWKOB010000001.1:1088251-1176821 GCF_059415865.1 Roseateles sp. GW821-FHT09H10
GCGGGTGTAGCTCAGTTGGTAGAGCGCAACCTTGCCAAGGTTGAGGTCACGAGTTCGAGCCTCGTTACCCGCTCCAAACTCACGGGAGATTCGATGACGTCGAATCTCCCGTTTTCTTTTGTCCGGCCCCCGGATAATCCAGCCCGCCGCGCGGGTGGCGAAATCGGTAAACGCAGCGGACTTAAAATCCGCCGTCTCGAGAGGGACGTACGGGTTCAAGTCCCGTCCCGCGCACCAAGCCTCTCAACGGTCAGCAGCTGCTGGCCGTTTTTGTTTCCGGCTGCCAGGCATGCACTGTCGTGCCTTGCCAGCCCAGCACGCGGTCGATCCAACGCTGCAGGACGAGGGGATCGCCACTGGTCTCGATGTCCAGTGCGGGCGTGTCACCCTCGATGGGCGTCCACAGGCTGACCGCCCGACGCGCGACGGCCGTCTCGATGCGCAGCAACTCGACCTCGGGACCGAGCGCGGCCCGCCACAAGGATTCGATGAAGGGATAGTGGGTGCAGCCCAGCAGTGCCGTGTCCACGCCGGCTTCGCGCAGGGGCTCGCAATAATGGTCGACGAGGGCCCGCAACTCGGCGCTGTCCAGGTCACCCGCCTCGATGCGGTCGACGACGCCGGCGCAGCCCTGCACGACGACCTGTCGATCGCCGACATGCCTGTCGATCAGCGCACGCAGCCTGGCGCTTGCTGCCGTCGCCGGCGTGGCCAGCAGGCCGATGCGGCCGTTGCGCGTCGCGGCCACGGCCGGTTTGATGCCCGGCTCGGTGCCGACGAAGGGCAGGGCAGGCCAGCGCGCACGCAAGGTCTCGATGGCGTGGGCCGTGGCGGTGTTGCAGGCCACGACGATGAGTTCGGCGCCGCTGTCGATCAGGTGCCCGGTGATGGCGATGCTGCGCGCCCGGATCTCCTCGGGGCTGCGGTTGCCATAGGGGGCGTAGGCCGTGTCGGCGAGGTAGCGCAGGCGCACCGTGGGCAACAGCGTGCGCAGTTCGCGCAGCACGGTCAGGCCGCCGACACCGGAGTCGAAGACGCCGATCTCGCGGCTCGGGGAGGAGTCAATCTGCATGGGCAAAAGCAGTCTAGCTTCACGAATTCGAGAGGCCTCTCCAAAAAAGCTTCGTCCACCGCCAACAAGGGTCTGGCTAGAATCGAACGATCGTGCTTTTTTAAGCATCGCTCCGTTGAGGAGCGCCCCTTAGAATCTGATTAACGTTTACGTCAATTCGAGCTGGAGTTTTCGATGAAGGTCTTGGTCCCTGTCAAACGTGTCGTCGACTACAACGTCAAGGTGCGCGTGAAGAGCGACGGCACGGGCGTTGATATCGCCAACGTCAAGATGTCGATGAACCCCTTCGACGAGATCGCCGTCGAAGAGGCCGTGCGCCTGAAGGAAAAGGGCGCCGTCACCGAGGTGATCGCGGTGTCCTGCGGCGTCACCCAGTGCCAGGAAACTCTGCGCACCGCCATGGCCATCGGCGCCGACCGCGCCATCCTGGTTGAAACCGACGCGGAGCTGCAGCCGCTGGCCGTCGCCAAGCTGCTGAAGGCCCTGGTCGACAAGGAAGGCCCCTCGCTGGTCATCCTCGGCAAGCAGGCCATCGATGACGATTGCAACCAGACCGGCCAGATGCTGGCCGCGCTGACCGGCATGCCGCAAGGCACCTTCGCCTCCAAGGTGGAAGTGGCCGGCGACAAGGTCAACGTGACCCGCGAAGTGGACGGCGGCCTCGAGACCGTGTCCCTGAGCCTGCCGGCCGTCGTGACGACCGACCTGCGCCTGAACGAGCCGCGCTACGTCACGCTGCCCAACATCATGAAGGCCAAGAAGAAGCAGCTCGACATCGTCAAGCCGGCCGACCTGGGCGTGGACGTGGCCCCGCGCATCAAGACGCTGAAGGTCAGCGAGCCGCCCAAGCGCGGCGCTGGCGTGAAGGTGCCGGATGTCGCCACGCTGGTGACGAAGCTGAAGACCGAAGCCAAGGTCATCTAAGCGCCGTTTTAAGACTTTGCGGGACAGACCGCAGCGGCGCAGCCGCCAGCTCTGTCCTCAACTGATTCAAAAGAATCTGGAGATATTGAGATGACCGCACTCGTCATTGCCGAACACGACCACGGCACCCTGAAGCCCGCCACGCTGAACACCGTCACCGCCGCTGCCGCCCTGGGTGGCGACGTGCACGTGCTGGTGGCCGGCCACAACGCTGGCGCTGCGGCTGCTGCCGCCGCGCAGATCGCCGGTGTCGCCAAGGTCCTGCACGCCGACGCCGCCGCACTGGCCGAAGGCCTGGCCGAGAACGTCGCCGCGCAAGTCATCGCGCTGGCGTCCAGCTACAGCCACATCCTCTTCCCCGCCACCGCTGCCGGCAAGAACGTCGCCCCGCGCGTTGCTGCCCTGCTGGACGTGGGCCAGATCAGCGACATCACCAAGGTGCTCAGCCCCGACACCTTCGAGCGCCCGATCTACGCCGGCAACGCCATCGCCACGGTGCAGAGCACGGATGCGACCAAGGTCATCACCGTGCGCACGACCGGCTTCGACCCGGCCGCTGCCACCGGTGGCTCGGCCGCCGTCGAATCCGCCGCTGCCGCCGCTGACTCCGGCAAGAGCAGCTTTGTCGGCCGTGAAGTCACCAAGAGCGACCGCCCCGAGCTGACCGCCGCCAAGATCATCGTGTCCGGTGGCCGCGCCCTGGGCTCGAACGACAAGTTCATGGAAGTGCTGACGCCGCTGGCCGACAAGCTGGGCGCCGCCCTGGGTGCCTCGCGCGCCGCGGTCGACGCAGGCTACGCCCCCAACGACTGGCAGGTCGGCCAGACCGGCAAGATCGTCGCGCCCCAGCTCTATGTGGCCTGCGGCATTTCCGGCGCCATCCAGCATCTGGCCGGCATGAAGGACTCCAAGGTCATCGTCGCGATCAACAAGGATCCGGAAGCCCCGATCTTCTCGGTGGCCGACTACGGCCTGGAAGCCGACCTGTTCACGGCCGTGCCGGAACTCGTCAACGCGCTGTAAACCCAAGCGCCGACCGCACTCCGGGCGCCCCGACTTCGTCTGTCGCGGCGCCCTTTTTGTCTCTCAGAGGAGTAACGAATGAGTTACCGCGCCCCCGTCAAGGACATGCTCTTCAACATCCAGCATTTGGCTGGCCTGGAGGCCTTGACCCAACAAGTCCCTGCCTTCGCCGACTTCGGCCTGGACACCGCCGGCGCCGTGCTGGAAGAGTGCGCCAAGCTCACGCAGGACGTCATCGCGCCGCTGAACTTCGAGGGCGACAAGAACCCGTCGAGCTGGAAGGACGGCGTGGTCACAACCACGCCCGGCTTCAAGCAGGCCTTCCGCGCCTATGCCGAGGGCGGCTGGCAGGGTCTGGTGCATCCGACGGAGTTCGGTGGCCAGGGCGCGCCCAAGACGATTGCGGCGGCCTGCAATGAGATGCTGCAGTCGGCCAACATGAGCTTTGCGCTGTGCCCGCTGCTGACCGACGGCGCCGTCGAAGCATTGCTGACCGCCGGCAGCGACGAGCAGCGCAGCGTCTACATCCCCAAGCTGCTGGACGGCTCCTGGACCGGCACGATGAACCTGACCGAGCCGCAGGCCGGTTCCGACCTGGCTCTGGTGCGCACGCGCGCCGAGCCGCAGGGTGACGGCACCTACAAGATCTTCGGCACCAAGATCTTCATCACCTATGGCGAGCACGACATGGCCGAGAACATCGTCCACCTCGTGCTGGCCCGTGTGGCCGGCGCGCCGGAGGGCGTGAAGGGCATCAGCCTGTTCCTGGTGCCGAAGTTCATGGTCAACGCCGACGGATCGCTCGGTGCGCGCAACGACGCCCACTGCGTGTCCATCGAGCACAAGATGGGCATCAAGGCCAGCCCGACGGCGGTGCTGCAGTTCGGCGACCACGGCGGCGCGATCGGCACCTTGATCGGCCAGGAAAACCGCGGCCTGGAATACATGTTCATCATGATGAACGCGGCCCGCTACGGCGTCGGCCTGCAGGGCATCGCCATCGCCGACCGCGCCTATCAGAAGGCCGTCGGTTACGCCAAGGATCGCGTGCAGTCGCGTCCGGTGGACGGCTCGGTGGCCGGCAGCGCCGCCATCATCCATCACCCCGATGTGCGCCGCATGCTGATGACCATGCGCTCGCTGACCGAGGGCTGCCGCGCCATGGCCAGCACGGCCGCGGCTGCGTTCGATGCGGCCCACCACCATCCCGATGCCGAGGCCCGCAAGCAGAACCAGGCCTTCTACGACTTCATGGTGCCGCTCGTGAAGGGCTACAGCACCGAGATGAGCCTGGAAGTCACTTCGCTCGGCGTGCAGGTGCATGGCGGCATGGGCTTCATCGAGGAGACCGGCGCGGCGCAGTACTACCGCGACGCCAAGATCCTGACCATCTACGAAGGCACGACGGCCATCCAGGCCAATGACCTGGTGGGCCGCAAGACCTCCCGCGACGGCGGCCAGCTGGCGCGCGGCATCGCGGGCCAGATCGAAGTCACGGAAGCGGCCCTGGCCAAGCGTGACAGCGTCGCCGCCCGCGCCGTGCTGAAAGCGCTGCGCGCCTCTCGCGAGGACTTCCTCGCCGTGGTCGAGTTCATCGGCGCCTCCGCCAAGGGCAACCCCAACGCCGCCTATGCCGGCTCGGTGCCCTATCTGATGCTGGCGGGCAATCTCGTCGCCGGCTGGCAACTCGCGCGCGCATCGCTCGCCGCCGAAGACGCCTTGGCGACTGACAAGGAATTCATGGCCGCCAAGATCACGACGGCGCGCTTCTATGCCGAACACATCCTGCCGCGCACCGCTTCGCTGCGTGCCGCCATCGTGGACGGTGCGGACAGCGTGACCGAGCTGTCGCTCGAATCCTTCTGAGGAGACTGAATTGGCATTGCCACCGATCCTGAAGAACCTGCCGCTGCCCGTCATCGGCTCGCCCCTCTTCATCATCAGCAACCCCAAGCTCGTCATCGAGCAGTGCAAGGCCGGCGTCGTCGGCTCCATGCCGGCGCTCAACGCCCGGCCGGCCGAACTGCTCGACGAGTGGCTGGCCGAGATCACCGAGACGCTGGCGGCCTACAACCGCGCCAATCCGGACAAGCCGGCCGCGCCGTTCGCCATCAACCAGATCGTGCACAAGAGCAATGAGCGCCTGGAGCACGACATGCAGGTCTGCGCCAAGTACAAGGTGCCCATCGTCATCACGTCGCTGGGCGCGCGTGAAGACGTGAATGCGGCCGTGCATGGCTGGGGTGGCATCGTGCTGCACGACATCATCAACAACAAGTTCGCCAGGAAGGCCATCGAGAAGGGCGCCGACGGCCTCATCGCGGTGGCTGCGGGTGCGGGCGGCCATGCGGGCGTGAAGAGCCCGTTCGCGCTGATCCACGAGATCCGCGAGTGGTTCGACGGCCCGGTTGCCTTGTCGGGCTCGATGGGCACGGGCGACGCCATCCTGGCGGCGCAAGCCATGGGTGCCGACCTGGCCTATATCGGCTCGGCCTTCATCGCCACCGAAGAGGCGCGCGCCAGCGAGGAGTACAAGCAGATGATCGTCGCCAGCAACAGCGACGACATCGTCTACAGCAACCTCTTCACGGGCGTGCATGGCAACTACCTGCGCGGCTCGGTCGTCGCCGCGGGCCTGGATCCCGAGAACCTGCCCGAGAGCGACCCCAGCAAGATGAACTTCGGCGGCAGTGCGGCCAAGGCCTGGAAGGACATCTGGGGCAGCGGCCAGGGCATCGGTGCCGTCAAGGAAGTCGTGCCGGCGGCGCAGCTGATCGGCCGCCTCAAGCGCGAGTACGCCGCGGCGCGCGCGCGCCTGGCACTCTGAGCTGACGTTGTGTGCATGGCGGCCGCCCTCGGGCGGCCGTCTGCTTTTCAGCGCACCGGATAGACCGCCGAGAAGCGCATGGCCAGCATGGTCAGCAGCTGGGCCGCTGCACAGGCGCTGAGCAGGCCGCCCAGCTTTTGGTCGACCGCGAGCTGGCCCGACAGCAGCAGGGTCAAGGGCATGGCCAGCTTGAAGATCGAGCCCGTCAGGCCCGAGATGCGGCCGATGAAGTGGCCGGGCGTGCTTTCCTGCCGGTAGCCCCAGACGCAGACATTGCCGGTCACGATGGCAAAGCTGTTGAGGGTGAGGGCGCCGACGAGGGCGGGCAGGGTGTGGCCCCAAGCCAGCATCAGCATGCTCGCCGCCTCCAGCCCCAGGCCGAGCACCATCAGCCGCCCCAGGCCGAAGCGATCGCGCAGGCGGCTGCAGCACAGGCCGCCCACGATGCCGCCCAGGCCCGCCATCGCGTAGAGCAGGCCCAGCGTGGCGGGCGGCAATCCCAGCTCGTCGCGGGCGCGGAACAGGAACAGCACTTCGACGACGCCGGTGCTGGCATTGATCAGCACCACCAGCCATGTGAGCTGCCACAGCGGCCGGTTCGCGCGCAGCATGCGGATGCCGTCGCGCCAGTCCTGCCAGAAGCCGGCCGCCACGAAGGGCCGCTCCGGCAGGTTCAGGCCGCGCAGCTGGGCCGCCGCGAACAGCAGCAGGGCCATCGGCACCCACAAGCCCATCGACAGCTGCCAGCTCACCAGCACGCCGGCCAGCGCCGGGCCGACGACGGCCGCGACCTGGGCCAGCACCGTCAGCTGGCCGGTGGCCGGCAGCAGCAGGGGCTCCGGCAGCATCTCCTTGACCAGGCCCATGCGGCAGATGGCGTAGAGATAGTTCAGCGTCATCAGCGCAAAGGTGCAGGGCAGGAAGAGGGCCAGCATCTGCGCGCCCTGCGGCAGCAGCAGGGCCTGCAGGCCCATCAGCACCACCATGCCGGCCATCGCACGCCGCGCCCAGCGGCCGCGGTCGATGCGGTCCACCCAGACGCCGATGAACATGGCCAGCAGCAGATTGGGCAACAACTCGACGGCTCGCACCGTGGCCATCACTGCGGCCGAGCGCGTCAGCTCGTAGAAGATCAGTGGCAGGGCCAGCTGGTAGACCTGCGTGCCCAGCGTGAAGCTGGCCGAAGAGAGATAGAGGCGACGAAAACCGAGGTGTTGCCAGAGCGGGGACGCGGACATTGCGAGGTGCCAAGCCAGGATGCGGCGCGAGTGTCGACTCAAGGCGGAAAACATAAGAGGACAGAATGTGGCCTCGATTTCCGCTTTTTGCTTTCGTCTCCATGCCGCCCGCTTCCCAGCCTCCCACGCAGTTGGTGGAGCAGTACGTCCGCTTGGCCGAAGGCCTGCCCGAGCGTTCGCAGCTGCCGCTGGCCACGGTGGCCGAGAGGCTGTGCTGCGGCGAGCGCAATGCGCGGCTGCTGCTGGCCCGCATGCAGGCTCTGGGCTGGCTGACCTGGAAGCCGGGGCGCGGGCGAGGGCAGCTGTCGGCGCTGAGCCTGCGCCAGGACCCGGCCGTGCTGCGCGTGCAGCAGCTGCAGCGGCTGCTCGAGGAAGGCCGTGTGGAGGCGGCCTTCACCGGCCTGCCGGTGGCCGCGCGCTCGCGCATCCGGCAGGCGCTGCCGGCCTTTCTCGGTGCCACGCCCGGTGGCGGTCTGCGCATCCCCTTCTACCGGCCGCTGCACGCGCTGGATCCGCAGGGCGTGACGCGGCGCACCGAGTCGCACATCGTCAGCCAGCTGTGCGACGGGCTGACGATGTATGACCGCGAGCTGGAGTCCGTCCGTCCTGCGTTGGCTCACCACTGGGAGGCTGGCGACGAGGGGCGGCAGTGGCGCTTCTGGCTGAGGCCGGGCCTGCGCTTCCAGGACGGGCGGCCGCTGCGAGCCCAGGACGTGGCCGCCACGCTGTTGCGGCTGCGGGACGCGCCTGGGCCGCATCGGGCGTTGATGGCGCATCTGCTGTCCGTGAACGCCGTCGGTCAGCGCATCGACCTGCGGCTGGGCGTGCCTGACCACTTGATGCCGCACCGCCTGGCCCACCACAGCTGCGTCATCCTTCCCGAGGGCGATTGGCATCGCGCCGACTTCGAAGGCCTGCCCATCGGCGCCGGGGCCTTCCGCATGGTTCGCAACAACGAACACCGCGCGACGCTGGTGGCCTTCGAGGGCTACTGGGGCGTGCGGCCGCTGATCGACGAGATCGACCTGTGGGTGGTGCCCAGCGGCGGCGACCTGCCGACGGTGGACATCAAGATGGGCCAGATGGCCCGCGCGGCGCCCGAGGCGCCGGCCTGGCGGACCATGGCGCAGGCCGAACAGGGCTGCGAGTTCCTGCTGCTCAACCCGGCGCGCGCCACCTTCGCCACCAGCACGGCGCGCTGCGCCATCGGCCACTGGCTGCGCGGCCACGTCGCCCGCACGGCGCTCGGCGAGCGCTTCCGCATCGCGACCGGCTGGCGGCCGGGCTGGGACCACGCGCCTGTGCCTGCGGCCGGCGGCCTCCGGGCGCTGGCACCGCCGCGGCAACTGCTGCTGGTGACCTATGAGCTGGCCGACCTCATCGCGCTGGCGCGCAGCGTGGCTGCGGCCTGGGAAGCGGTGGGCACGCGCGTGCAGCTGGAGGTGCTGCCGGCCCCCGAGTTCGCGACGCGCCGTTGGTATCGGCATGCCGACATGGCGGTGTCGGGCGAAGTGCTGTCCGATGACATGGAGTTCGGCATGTTCGAGCACCTGTCCAACAGCTCCGGCTTCCACGCCTGGCTGCCCGACGGGCTGAAGCGCACATTGGCCAGGCACTGCCAGGCCATCGCCGCCGAGCCTTCGCCGGCTCGCCGCCTGGCCGCGATGGAGGCCGGCTTCGCCCAGGTCACGCGGGCCGGCGCGCTGCTGCCCATGCGCCATATCGTGCAGCAGCTGGAGCACGCACCGCATCTCGGCGGCGTGTCGCTGGCGCGCTGTGGGTGGATGGATTTCCGCAAGCTCTGGCTACCGGGCTGAGAGCCGGCCGCGGCGCGTCATTTCACGGCGCTTCAGGGATCGACTGTCCCTGAACCTGGCGACTCATGAAAACGTCTCGCACGGGTTTTCCATGAAACCGCTTTCGCGCTTCTCCCAGGAGGATGCTCGGCAAATTTGAAAGCGCTTTCATGGGTGCTTTCCGATGGCGACCTGACCCCGGCAGCGGCTGCATGCAGGGGCCCGCAGTAGGTCTTCGCAGTCGCGATACCGGCCAGGGAAGGGCCATTCCGCCCCTCCCCATGTTGGGACCCGAACGACCCGCCGATCCCCACGACGAGCGGGCAAGGAGACAAAGGTGAATCTTGTTTTGCGTTGCATGCGCCTGCTGGGCGTCTGCTGGTTGCTGGCCCTCGGCCTGCTGGGTGCCACACCGGCCCTGGCCCAGGACTACACCCAGGGCGTCGAGGTCAGCGGTTCGACCGCCACGATCTGGTTCAAATCCAATGTGTCGACCACCTGGGTCGACGCCCACTACACCGTCAACAACGGCCCGCAACAGAACATCCGCATGACGGCCGCCAACGGCCGCCATGAGCAGAAGGTCACCGTCGCCACCGGCAACGTGATCAGCTACTGGTTCACCTACAACAACGGCACGCCGGCCTACGACACGCCCAAGTTCAGCTACACGGTGGGCACGCCCCCCGTGGCGACCGGCCCCGTGTGCTTCTACGCCGACGTCAACTACACCGGTGCCAGCTTCTGCGCCAGCGCGGATTCGAGCTGGATCGGCAGCGCCTGGAACGACCGCGTGTCGTCCGTCAAGGTGCAGGCCGGCTACAAGGCCACGCTGTTCAACGACATCAGCTACGGCGGTGGTTCGCTCGTGCTGACCGGCGACGAGCCCAACCTCGTCAACCGCGGCTTCAACGACCTGACGTCTTCCTTCCGCGTCGGCACCAACACCAACCCCGGCACCTGGAACGGCCGCACCACCTTCAACATCGTCAACCAGACGGGCGGCCGCTGGGCCGACGACCAGGTCTACTGGTCCATCATCGGCCGCGACTGGGCCACGGGCCGCTTCGTGCGTGTGGATGCCGCCGGCAACCTCATCCCCATGTCCACCGCCGACAACGGCGCGCTGACCAAGGGTGGCCAGACCTACACCAACTACTTCCACAAGCTCAGCAACACCCGCTCGGTGACCATCCCGGCGCTGGACTCGGCCCGCATCATGCTGTCCGTGGGCTCGCCGATGTACATCAAGGTCGTCGTCGACGGCAACGGCAACATCGGCTATGCCGGCGCCAACATCGAGAACCCGACCGACCCCAACATCGACGTCTACTTCGACTTCGGCGAGATGGCCATCCTGCCGGTGGGCCATGCCAACCAGGGCATCTTCATCAACACGACGCGCGTCGACCACTTCGGCTTCCCGCTGAAGCTGCGCGTGCAAGGCCTGGGCGGCTACGACCAGACCGTTGGCGAGGCGCTGACCGAAACCCGCGACCAGATCTTCAGCCGCTACCAGGCCGAAGTGCCGGCGCAGTTCCGCCCGCTGGCCACCGCGCCTCACGCCCCTTACCGCATCATTGCGCCGGCGCATGCCACCTTCAAGCCCGGCCAGGCCAATGCCAACTACCTGCAGCCCTATATCGATGCCGTGTGGGCCCGCTACCGCAACGAAGACCTCGTCTTTACGCTGCAGAACCTGGGCACCTTCCGTGGCCGCATCAGCGGCGACCGCTTCACCTTCACGGGTGGTTCGCCGGCCGGCACCTTCTACATCAATGGCAAGCCCGACACCGCCATGGTGCTGCTGGGCGCGGGCCTGCTGGCCGACGCCAGCGGCAACCCGACCAACATCGGCACGCAGCTGCAGATCCAGGCCCAGATCTGCGCGGCCCTGAACCGCCATGTGATGGAGCAGCCGGCCAACTGGTATGTGCAGACCGCGCATTACCCCGCCGGCCAGCTGGGCAACTGGTACGCCAAGTTCTGGCACGACCACAGCATCAACAAGAAGGCCTATGGCTTTGCCTATGACGACGTGGGCGACTTCAGCCCGTCGCTGCACACCTCGGCGCCGACGACGGTGACCTACACCATCGGCTGGTAAGCCTGCAGGACCGACAAGGTCCTTCAACGAGAAGGCCCCGCGTTGCGGGGCCTTTTCTTTTCTTCAGCGCTTGGCGTTGATGCGCCAGGCCGGCAGGGTCCAGCCCGTCCACAGGGCCAGTCCGCGCAGCAGCACCGCCGTGGCAGCCGCCGCCGTGATGGCGGCCCATTGCGGCGCGTCCAGGCGCACGGCGGCCACCAGGGCCCAGGCGCCGACGAAGCTGCACAGCGCATAGGGGCGGTGATCGTGGAAGGCGGCGGGGATCTCGTTGCAGACGATGTCACGCAGCACGCCGCCGAAGGTGGCCGTGATGACGCCCATCAGCACGGCGACGATGGCCGGCTGGCCCATGTCCAGCGCGATCAGCGTGCCGTTGGCCGTGAACAGGCCCAGGCCGAGGGCATCGGGCCACTGGATGGCCTTCTCGGTCAGCGCCAGATGGCGGCGGCGCAGCAAGAGCATGGCGGCGAAGGACAGGGCCATCAGCGCCCACAGCCAGTCGGCATGCTCGACCCAGAAGAAAGGCCGCCGGTCCAGCAGCACGTCGCGCAGCGTGCCGCCGCCGAAGGCCGACAGGCCCGCGACGATGCACAGGCCGACGACGTCGAGGTGCTTGCGCGCGCCGGCCAGCAGGCCGGACAGCGCGAAGGCGAGGGTGGCGGTGATCTCGACGACGGACTGGATCGTCGAGAAGTTGATGACGGGCGGTTTCAAGAGCCCCGCACGGCCGCTCGAAGGGGCTCCGCTCCCGCTTGGCGGGACAGCGCGCAGCGCGAAGGGTGCCTCAGTTGCGCCCGCATCATTTCACGTCACTTCACCGTAGCCCAGCGAGCTTGCGGCGCATCGTTGGCCGAGTGCGGGATGGTGACGCCGGTCTTCATCGCCCAGGGGCGCACCTGGTGGTGGATGGGGATGAAGAGGAACTCGTCGCGGGTGCGCTTGAGCGCCTCCTGCATCAGCGCCAGACGCTTGGGCACGTCGGTCTCGACCTTCATCTGCTGCACCAGGGCGTCCACCTTGGCGTCGCTGACGCGCGAATAGTTGCCCTTGCCGTCAGCGCCGGTCGTCTTGGTGTGGACGATGTCCTGCAACGTGTACTGCGCATCGAAGGTCGTCACGCCCCAGCCGTACATGTACAGCGGCAGGTCGAAGCGCTGCAGCGCTGCCGAGTGCTGGGTCATCGGCTGGGTCTGCAGCTTGGCCTTCACGCCGATGCGGGCCCACATCGACACCACGGCCTGGCAGATCTCCTCGTCGTTGACGTAGCGGTCGTTGGGGCAGGCCAGCGGCACCTCGAAGCCGTCGGCGTAGCCGGCTTCCGTCATCAGCTGCTTGGCGCGCGCCACGTCGGGCTTGGCCACCACGTCGAGCTCGGCCGAGTAGCCATAGGCCACCGGCGCCACCATGATGGCCGCCGGCACCGACAGGCCGCGCATCAGGCTGCGCTTGATGGCCTCGCGGTCGATGGACAGCGACATGGCCTCGCGCACGCGCTTGTCCTTGAAGGGGTTCTTGCCCTTCACGCTGGCGCCCTTGATCTCGTCGCTGCCGAGGTCCAGCGCGAAGAAGATGGTGCGGTTCTCGGGGCCTTCGATGACCTTCAGGCGCGGGTCGGCCTTGAGCTTGGCGACGTCCTGGGGCGGCAGGTCGGTCAGCAGGTCCAGGTCGCCCGACAGCAGGGCCGCCACGCGGGTGGCGTCGGACTTGATCGGCAGATAGGTGACTTCGCTGATATTGCCCTTGGGCTTGTCCCACCAGTCCTTGTTGGCCACCATGGTGACCTTCTGGTCGGGCGTCCAGCTGGTGATCCTGAAGGGCCCCGTGCCCATCGCATTGCGCGAGGCATAGGTGTCTTCCTTGGCCTTGAAGTCCTGCGGGTTCTCGGAGCGGTTCTTGGTGGCCCAGGCCTTGCTGACGATGCGCACGAAGGTCAGGTTGCGCATCAGCACGGGGTTGGGGCCTTCGAGGACGAAGTCCACCGTGTGGCTGTCGATCTTCTTCACCTCCTTGATGCCGGAGACGTAGATGACCATGTTGCTGGCCGGGTGCTTGATGCGCTGCAGGCTGAAGACGACGTCGTCGGCCGTGAAAGGTGTGCCGTCATGGAACTTGACGCCCTTGCGCAGCTCGAAGCGCACCTGCGTGGGCGACACCATCGTCCACTTGGCCGCCAGGGCCGGCTCCACGTCGAAGGTCTCCGTGTAGCGGGTCAGGCCCTCGTAGACATAGCCCGAGATCGTCGTTGTCGCCGAGTGGTTCTGCGAATGCGGATCCAGCGTCTGGATGTCGTTCTGCGCGGCCCAGCGCAGGGTCTGTGCAGAAGCGGTGAGGGAGGCGCACGCCAGAAGGGCGGCAACGGCGGCCAGACGCAGTTTCATTTCGGGAATCCTCGTTGATTCGGAACCGTGATGATCGCCGATTGCCGACGGGTTTCTGCAAGCTGCCGGATTGTTTCGCACGCGGCCTAGGGCGATGGCGCGTTGACCGAGGTGAAGCGCGCCTCGAAGCTGTCGTTGGAGCGGTGCAGGGTCTGCACGCCGGGCTTCATGGCCCAGGGACGGATCTGGTGGTGCACGGGAATGAAGAAGAACTCGTCGCGCACCCGCAGCAGGGCCTCGCGGATGAGGGCGTTGCGCTGCGCGGTGTCGGGCTCGAACTGGATGCGCTCGATGAGGGCGTCCAGCGTCGGGTCGGCCAGGCGGTTGAAGTTCTGGCCGCCATTGCCGCGCGTGTCCAGGCTGTGGCCCCAGCCCTGCAGGCCCTGGTGGGCGTCATAGGTCGGCATGGCGATGCCGATCAGGTAGAAGGGCGACTCGAAGCGCTCCAGGGCCTGGATGTGCAGGCTCATCGGCTGGGCGACGAGGCGCGCGCGCACGCCGATGCGTGCCCACATCGCCACGGCCGCCTGGCAGATCTGCTCGTCGTTGACGTAGCGGTTGTTGGGACAGCGCAGCGGCAGCTCGAAGCCCTGCGGGTAGCCGGCCTCGGCCAGCAGCTTCCTCGCCTTGTCGGGGTCGGGCTTGAGGGGCGTGTCGAGCGACGCGTCGTGGCCGTTGACGCCCGGCGGGATCATCAGCGCCGCCGGCACCGACAGGCCGCGCATGATGCTGCGCCGGATGGCCTCGCGGTCCAGGGCCAGGTTCAGCGCCTCGCGCACCCGCCTGTCCTTGAAGGGGTTCCTGCCCTTCACACTGGACTCGCGCAGCTCGTCGCTGCCCTGGTCCATTGCGAAGAAGACGGTGCGCACCTCGGGGCCTTCGACGAGCTTGAGGCGGGCGTCGGCCGTCAACTGCTTCAGGCGCTGATGGTCGGCCGGCGGCACGTCGGTGACGAGGTCGACGTCGCCCGACAGCAGGGCGGCCACACGCGTCGGGGCCGACTTGATCGGCAGATAGGTCAGCTCGGTGACATTGCCCTTGTTGACGTCCCACCAGTCCTTGTTGGCGACCAGTTGGGCAGCCTGGTCGGGCTGCCAGCTGACGAGGCGGTAGGGGCCGGTGCCGTTGGCGTTGCGCGAGGCGTGGTTCTCGGCTTTGGCCTTGAAGTCCTCGACGTGGTCGGCCTTGTTCTTCAACGCCCAGGCCCTGCTCATGATGCAGAAGCTGACGAGGTTCTGCAGCAGCAGCGGCGTCGGCGCCTCCAGCATCACGTCGATGCTGTGGTCGCCGAGCTTGCGGATCTCGCGGATGCCCGACACATAAGCCTGCATCGCGCCCTGGGGCTCGCGGATGCGCGCGAAGCTGAAGACGACGTCGTCGGCCGTGAAGGGGCTGCCGTCATGGAACTTGACGCCCTTGCGCAGCTCGAAGCGCACCTGCGTCGGCGAGACATGGGTCCAGCGTGTCGCCAGCGACGCCTCGGGCTGGTTGTTCTCGGCGCGCCTGACCAGCCCCTCGTAGATGTGCGCGGCGATGGTCAGCGAGGTGGTGTGGTTCTGCGAATGCGGGTCCAGCGTCAGGATGTCGTTCTGCGCGGCCCAGCGCAGCGGCGCCGCGCTGGCGGACAAGGCCGCGAGCAGTCCGCAGATCAGGGTGGCGAGAGACCTCACTTGACGGTTGTGTAGCGGGCTTCGAAATAGTCGTTGGAGCGGTGGATGGTCTCCACGCCCGGCTTCATCGCCCAGGGCCGGATCTGGTGGTGGATGGGCACGAAGAGGTATTCGTCGCGGATGCGCAGCAGCGCCTCCTTGATGAGGGCATTGCGCTTGGGCACGTCGGGCTCGAACTTGATCTTCTGGATCAGGCCGTCCAGCGTCGCGTCGCTGACGCGGCCGAAGTTGAAGTTGCCGTCGGCGCCCGTGGTGCGCGTGTGGCCCCAGGCCTGCATGCCGTAGAGGGCGTCGTAGGTGGAGACGCCCCAACCCAGCATGTAGAAGGGCGATTCCATGCGCTGGAAGGTCTGGCTGTGGGTGGAGAAGGGCGCCGCGATGAGTCGCACCTTGACGCCGATCTTGGCCCACATCGACACCGCCGCCTGGCAGACCTGCTCGTCGTTGACGTAGCGGTTGTTGGGGCAGTGCAGCGGCACCTCGAAGCCCTGCGGGTAGCCGGCCTCGGCCAGCAGCTTGCGGGCCTTGTCGAGGTCGGGCTTGAGCGGCGCATCCAGGGCCGCGTCATAGCCGTTGACGCCCGGCGCGATCATCAGCGCCGCCGGCACCGACAGGCCGCGCATGATGGTGCGCCGGACCGCCTCGCGGTCCAGCGCCAGGTTCAGCGCCTCGCGCACCTTCTTGTCCTTGAAGGGGTTCTTGCCCTTCACGCTGGATTCGCGCAACTCCTCGCTGCCCTGGTCCATGACGAAGAAGACGGTGCGGATCTCCGAGCCTTCCAGCAGCCTGACCTTGCCGTCCTCCTTGAGCTTGAAGAAGTCCTGCGGCGGCAGGTCGGTGACGAGGTCGACATCGCCCGACAGCAGGGCCGCCACCCGCGTCGGCGGGCTCTTGATGGGCAGATAGCTCAGCTCGGTGACGTTGCCGGGGTTCTTGTCCCACCAGTCCTTGTTGGCCACCATCTTGACGGCCTGGTCGGGCTGCCAGCCGATCAGCTTGTAGGGCCCCGTGCCATTGGCATTGCGGGAGGCGAAGTTCTCTTCCTTGGCCTTGTAGTCCTGGGTGTTGGTGGTGTTGTTCTTCACCGACCAGGCCCTGCTCATGATGGGGAAGCTGATGATGTTCTGCAGCAGCATCGGCGTCGGCGCCTCGAGGATGAGGTCGACGGTGTGGTCGTCGATCTTCTTCACCTCCTTGATGCCCGATACATAGGTCTGCTTGGTGCCCTGGGGCTGGGTGATGCGGCCGAAGCTGAAGACGACGTCGTCGGCCGTGAAGGACGAGCCGTCATGGAACTTGACGCCCTTGCGCAGTTCGAAGCGCACCTGGGTCTGGGACAGATAGGTCCACTTGGTGGCCAGCGAGGGCTCGGGGCGGTAGTCCCGGCCCAGCCGCGTCAGGCCCTCGTAGATGTGGGCGCCGATGGCGTTGGAGGTGTTGTGGTCCTGCGAGTGCGGGTCCAGCGTCAGGATGTCGTTCTGCGCGGCCCAGCGCAGCGGGTTGGCGGTGGCGGTGGCCACGGCCAGGGCGGCCAGCAGGGGCAGGAGACGCGAGATCGAACGGACGGCGGATTTCATGCGGCTTCCTTGGTCGGCAGAAGCCAAAAAATGTAGCGGTGAGCCTGCGGCGGCCGGCTAGGGCTTGCCCCCAGGTTCTAGTGAGCAATCGCAACCAGCGCCGGCGGCGATCCAGCGCCGCACCAGCCAGCCGCCCAACTTCCCGATGATGCCGCGCGGTTGGGCCGCTAGCGCCCCGCACACATAGCGTGCACCGTCCCAGCGCAGGGCCACGCATGCACCTTGGAAGCGCCGGCTCAGCAGGACGCCCAGGGGGCAGGGTTCGGCCAGGCAGCAGACGCCACAGCCATTGCAGGTCTGGCCGACGGCTGGCTTGGGTGGGGCGTCGGGGTGGATCTGGATGATTCGCTCGGCAGGCGGCATGTGAACCCCTAGCGCCCGACGCCGCTGAGGACGGGCGAATTGCAGGCTGCGCGAGGGTCAGCGGTACCCTGCGACGCCTCAGGAGCCCTTGCGGCCTGATGGGCCATGCCCCAGCCGCGGAGGGCTTCGGCCACCGGCAGCACGGATCGCCCATGCGCCGTGAGCGCGTAGCGCACGACGGCCGGCACGGGCCCGGTGCGTTCGCGGCTGACCAGGCCGTCGGCCTGCAGTTCGCGCAGTTGCTCGGTCAGCACCTTGGCCGAGACATCCGGCAGGCTGCGGCGCAGTGCGGCGAAGTGCAGCGGGCCATCAACCAGCCGGTAGACGACGAACAGCTTCCAGCGTCCGCCGAGGGCCGCCAGTGCGGCCGTCAGCGCGCAGCCCGGAATGGCGTTGCCTCGAGCCGGGCGAGGGCGGTTACCTGCAGGTGCCTTCTTGGCGAGGGACATGGAGCTGCCTAGAGTGGGTCGGGTCAGTCTAGTCACCCATTTGATCCATGCCCGCATCCACCACCCGTCGCACCGCCGTTGCCGCACTTGCTGCCGTCGGTGCCGGCGCCATGGCCGCGCCCAGCTTGCCCGCTGCACCACAGGGTTCGCCGCAGGACTTCGATTTTGAACATGGCAGCTGGCAGACGTCGCTGCGCCGCCGCCTGCGGCCCTTGAGCGGATCTGATGCGTGGGCCGAGTACACCGGCACGAGCCTGGTGCGTCCCCTCCTGGGTGGCCGCGCCAATCTCGTCGAGCTCGATGTCTCAGGCCCCGAGGGGCGCATCCAGGGCCTGTCGCTGCGGCTCTTCGAGTTGCAGCGACAGCGTTGGACCCTCAACTTCTCCAACGCGGCCTCCGGCACGCTTGCTGCGCCCATGGTGGGTGGCTTTGGTGGCAGCCCGCGTGGCTTGTTCTACGGCGCCGAGGATTTCAACGGCCGGCCCATCCTGGTGCGCTTTGCCATCGAGTCCATGAGCACCGACCGCTGCCGCTTCGAGCAGGCGTTTTCGGCGGACGGCGGCAAGACGTGGGAGGTCAACTGGCTTGCCGTGGATTCGCGGGTGTGATCGTCTGCCGCTGATACTCGATGGATGGAGAGACCCACCAGCGAACAGATCGCGGCATTGCCGCCTTACCCCGCGTTGCCGCTCGATCGCATCCATGTACTGCGTGACGCGGCGCAATGCGAGTTCGCCGAGGGCGAGTTGCGCCTGGCGGGCCATGTCGGCTTCGACACCGAGAGCAAGCCCATGTTCGTGGCCGGCGGCGTGCCCACGGGGCCGCATATCGTGCAGTTCGCAACCGTGGATCGCGCTTTCATCGTGCACACGGAACTGCCAGAGACGGCCGATTTCCTGCGCGCCATGCTCGAGTCGGAGACTCTGGCCAAGGTGGGGTTCGGCATCGCATCCGACCGGTCGCCCCTGCTGCGCAAGCTGGGCGTGAAGCTGGGCGGCGGCGTGGATGTGTCGTTCATGGTGCGGCGCCTCGGTTTCAAGCAGGCCGTCGGCCTCAAGACCGCGGTCGCCATCGTGCTGGGGCAGCGCATGCCCAAGTCCAAGAAGGTCACCACCTCCAACTGGGCTGCGTCCAAGCTCAGCCCCCAGCAGCTGCAGTACGCGGCCAATGATGCGCATGCGTCGTTGCTGGTGTATCGGGCGCTCGAGGCTATGCCGGGTGGGCCCAATGCCGCCTTGCTCCGCTAATCGTTCAGGCCGCTTGTGAAGTAGCCGCCGGCCTCCACCGGCCGCATCTGCTCGTCCGACGGATTGACGTAGACACGCTGCAGGCCGCGCACCAGGCAGGAACCGCGCCGGGGGAAGGTGTCGCAGCACCGCGTGTCGATGACCAGACGCGTGGTCTTCTGTGGCCGGCAAACCTCAGCCGCGGGCTGGCGGGAGAACAGCGTGGTCACGGCGCCGGGCTTCCAGTCGCGCGCCGCACCCGTGGTGGGGCCGGTGACTTCGTCGAACAGCACCTGCACCAGCGTGCCGCGGAATTCCGCCCCCGGTGCGTCGGCGTAGATCGTCGGCTGCCGGTCTTCCAGGTCGTTCATCTTCAGCGTCGAGGCCTGTACCGTGAAGGCCTGGCAGGACAGCAGCCTGGCCTTGGCCCACACCGTCGGGATCCCCACCGAACATTCGGCGTGCGCGCCGAGCGTCGTCAATGCAAAAGCCACCGTCGTGGCGTCAACCGCCCGGCGTCGCAAGCTCATCGAATCTCCCTGTCGCAGGTCATCGCCCGCATGTCGTGCAGCGTAGCAGCGCCAACAAGAGAAAGGGCGCCCGCGGCGCCCTTTGGTCCTTGCAGGCCAGCCTGCGCCTCAGGTCTTCACACCCAGCTCCCGCAGCCGCTCATCGAGATAGCTGTTCGCCGTATAGCGATCGCTCAAGACCACGTCGTCGCGCGGGTGCAGGAACAGCGGCAGCGACACCCGGCTCTTCTTGGCGCCTTCGCCGGTGGGGTTGACGACGCGGTGCTGGGTCGACGGGTAATAGCCCTCGGAAGCTTCCTGCAGCATGTCGCCGATGTTGATGGTCAGCGTGCCGAAGTCGCAGGGCACGTCGTGCCAGGCGTTGTCGGTGCCCAGCACCTGCAGGCCGGGCTCGTTGGCGGCCGGCAGGATGGTCAGCAGGTTGATGTCGCCGTGCGCCGCGGCGCGGATGGAGCCCACCGGCTCATCGCCTCTCAGCGGCGGGTAGCGCAGCACGCGCAGCAGCGTCTTGGTGCTGCCCTTGATCATGTTGGACAGGGGCTCGCGGTAGCGCGCCGCGATGTCCGGCGGCGTGTACTTCTCGACCCAGCCCAGCAGCTCCTCGGCCAGCGCATTGGCTTCGCGGTAGTAGGTGAGGGCGTCTTCCTTCAGCTGGGGCGGGATGCGACCCCAGGGGTAGATGTGGAAGTATTCCTTCAGGTCCTTCTGCGTCGAGCCCTTGGCGGTCTCGGAGATGGCGGTGGAGAACCAGCCGTCCTGGGTCTCCTTGGAGAAGGCGTAGGCGTCCTTGCCGTCGCCGTTGAAGAAGGCCAGCCAGTCGGCATAGATCTTCTCGACCAGGGCCTGGCGGATGGGGTGGTTGGTCAGCACGCCGAAGCCGGTCTCGTGCAGGGAGCGGGTGAACTTCTCGGCGGCGTCGGGCGCGCGGTAGTCAACAACCTGGACTTGCATCTGGGATCTCCTGGATTTGTCCCGTGGCGCAGCCATTCAATCGCGGGGCTGTCGCGGGCGCAAGTTTACGAGTCAGTCAACTTTTGCAAACCTCGAACAGTGAACTTTGTCGCAACCCGGAGACCTTGTCGGGCAAACCCGGAGTGCTAGAGTTCGGCCCCTGAGACTTTTCGGTCCTTCCCGTCCCTTTTGCTGGCGACAGCAGAGGTGGGTCGCAATCCGCCAACCGGTCGAGCCGTGTCGCGGAAGGTTCTTCAACCAGCCAACTCCCTGGAAACCGGGGCATGAGGTGAGCGAAAGATGATGCAGCAATACAGGTCCAACTCCTACCTGTTCGGCGGAAACGCGCCGTATGTGGAGGAGATGTACGAGGCTTACCTCGACAACCCGGGCTCCGTGCCCGACAACTGGCGCGATTACTTCGACGCCCTCCAGCACGTTCCCGCCGTTGACGGCAGCGAGGCCCGCGATGTGGCCCATGCGCCGGTCATCGAGTCGTTCGCGCAGCGTGCCAAGGCCAATGCCTTCGCCAACAAGGCCTCCAGCGCCGACCTCGCCGTCGCCCGCAAGCAGGTCCACGTCCAGTCGCTGATCGCGGCCTACCGCTTCCTGGGCAACCGCTGGGCCGAGCTGGACCCCCTCAAGCGCGCCGAGCGCCCCAAGATTCCCGAACTCGACCCCGCGTTCTACGATCTGACCGAGTCCGACATGGACATCTCGTTCAGCGCCGTGAACAGCTATTTCGGCGGCGAGACGATGACGCTGCGCCAGATCGTGCAGGCCCTGCGCGAGACCTACTGCGGCAGCATCGGTTCCGAGTTCATGCACGGCTCCGACCCCGGTGAAAAGCGCTGGTGGCAGGAACGCCTGGAGAAGGCGCGCGGCAAGCCCACCTTCACGGCCGAAGAGAAGAAGCACATCCTCGGCCGCCTGACCGCCGCCGAAGGCCTGGAGCGCTATCTCCACACCAAGTACGTCGGCCAGAAGCGCTTCTCGCTGGAAGGCGGCGAAAGCTTCATCGCCGCCATGGACGAGCTGATCCAGCGCGGCGGCGAGCGCGGCGTGCAGGAAATCGTCATCGGCATGGCCCACCGCGGCCGCCTCAACGTGCTGGTCAACACCCTGGGCAAGATGCCCGCCGACCTGTTCGCCGAGTTCGAGCACAAGGCCGCGGAAGACCTGCCCGCCGGCGATGTGAAGTACCACCAGGGCTTCAGCTCCGACGTGTCGACCAAGGGCGGCCCGGTGCACTTGAGCCTGGCCTTCAACCCCTCCCACCTGGAAATCGTCAACCCGGTCGTCGAAGGCAGCGTGCGCGCCCGCCAGGACCGCCGTGGCGACAGCGTCGGCGCCCAGGTGCTGCCGGTGCTGGTGCACGGTGACGCGGCCTTTGGCGGCCAGGGCGTGGTGCAGGAAACCCTGGCCATGGCCCAGACCCGTGGCTACCGCACCGGCGGCACGGTCCACATCGTCATCAACAACCAGATCGGCTTCACCACCAGCGACCCGCGCGACCTGCGCTCCACCTGGTACTGCTCCGACGTCGTCAAGATGATCGAAGCCCCGGTGCTGCACGTGAATGGCGACGACCCCGAAGCCGTCGTGTGGGCCACGCAGCTGTGCATGGACTACCGCGCCGAGTTCAAGAAGGACGTCGTGCTGGACATCGTCTGCTTCCGCAAGCTGGGCCACAACGAGCAGGACACGCCGGCCCTGACCCAGCCGCTGATGTACAAGAAGATCGGCCAGCACCCCGGCACGCGCAAGGTCTATGGCGACAAGCTGGTCGCCCAGAACGTGCTGCCGGCCGATGGCCCGGATGAGATGGTCAAGACCTATCGCGCCGCCATGGACGAAGGCCGCCACACCGTCGACCCGGTGCTGACCAACTTCAAGAGCAAGTTCGCCACCGACTGGTCGCCCTTCCTGGGCAAGAAGTGGACGGACAACTGCGACACGGCCATCCCCGTCACCGAGTGGAAGCGTCTGGCCGAAAAGCTGACGACGCTGCCCAAGGACTTCGCCGCCCACAACCTGGTGGCCAAGCTCTACGCCGACCGCGCGGCACAAGGCCGTGGCGAGGTCAACGTCGACTGGGGCATGGGTGAGTCGATGGCCTTCGCGTCGCTGGTGGCCTCGGGCTACCCGGTGCGCCTGTCCGGCGAGGACAGCGGCCGCGGCACCTTCACCCACCGCCACGCGGTCATGCACGACCAGAACCGCGCCAACTGGGACGACGGCACCTACATCCCGCTGCAGAACGTCGCCGAGGGTCAGGCGCCTTTCACCGTCATCGACTCCATCCTGTCGGAAGAGGCGGTGCTGGGCTTCGAGTACGGCTACGCCGCCGCCGAACCGAACACGCTGACCATCTGGGAAGCCCAGTTCGGCGACTTCGTCAACGGCGCCCAGGTCGTCATCGACCAGTTCATCGCCTCCGGCGAAGTGAAGTGGGGCCGCTCCAACGGCCTGACGATGATGCTGCCGCACGGCTACGAAGGCCAGGGCCCCGAGCACAGCTCGGCCCGCCTGGAGCGCTTCATGCAGCTGGCCGCGGACAACAACATGCAGATCGTGCAGCCGACCAACGCGGCGCAGATCTTCCATGTGCTGCGCCGCCAGATGCTGCGCATGTTCCGCAAGCCCCTGGTCATCATGACCCCCAAGAGCCTGCTGCGCGCCAAGGATGCGACCTCGCCGCTGTCCGACTTCACCAAGGGCGAGTTCAAGACCGTCATCGGTGAGCAGGACGCCGCCATCAATGGCGACAAGGTCAAGCGCGTCATCGTCTGCTCGGGCAAGGTCTATTACGACCTGGTCAAGGCGCGTGCCGAGAAGAAGGCCAACGACGTCGCCGTCGTCCGCGTCGAACAGCTCTATCCCTTCCCGCACAAGGCCTTCGCGGCGGAGCTGAAGAAGTATCCGAACGCGACGGACATCGTCTGGTGCCAGGACGAGCCCCAGAACCAGGGCGCCTGGTTCTTCGTGCAGCACTATGTGCACGAGAACATGACCGAAGGCCAGAAGCTTGGCTACGCCGGCCGCCCGGCCAGCGCCAGCCCGGCCTGCGGCTATGCCCACCTGCACCAGGAGCAGCAGAAGGCGCTGCTGGATCAGGCCTTCGCCAAGCTCAAGGGCTTCATCCTGACGAAATAAGACTGCAACGCGCAGCGCCCCTCCTTTGTTGAGGACTCAGGCGCTGCGCCTGTTCGCGCCTGCACCACATCACACCGAATAAAGAACACGGAGCCTCACACCATGGCCATCGTTGACGTCCAAGTTCCCCAGTTTTCCGAATCCGTTTCCGAGGGCACGCTGCTGACCTGGAAGAAGAAGCCCGGCGAAGCCGTCACGGTCGACGAGACTCTCGTCGAGATCGAGACCGACAAGGTCGTGCTCGAAGTGCCGGCACCCGCCTCCGGCGTGCTGGCCGAGATCAGCGTCGCTGACGGCAGCACCGTCACCAGCCAGCAGCTGCTCGCCAAGATCGACACCGAAGGCAAGGCCGGCGTCGCCGCGCCCGCCACCACCGCTTCGGTCGCCGCGCCGGCCGCTGCCGCTGCTGCACCCGCTGCCGCCGCCACCGGCGGCAACAAGGGCGACGTGGCCATGCCAGCCGCCGCCAAGATCCTGGCCGAGAAGGGCCTGGCCGCCACCGACGTGGCCGGCTCCGGCAAGGACGGCCGCGTGACCAAGGGCGACGCCCTGGCCGCCGGCGCCAAGCCCGCCGCCGCGCCGCTGGTCGTGCCCGCCACGCCCGCCGTCGCCAAGCCGCTCCCCGCTGTTGCCGCGCCGGTGCAGCAGAACCTCGGCGACCGCCCCGAGCAGCGCGTGCCCATGACCCGCCTGCGCGCCCGCGTCGCCGAGCGCCTGCTGCAGTCGCAAGCCACCAACGCCATCCTGACCACCTTCAACGAAGTCAACATGGCCCCGGTCATGGAGATGCGCAAGAAGTTCCAGGAGAAGTTCGAGAAGGAACACGGCGTCAAGCTCGGCTTCATGAGCTTCTTCGTCAAGGCCGCCGTCGCCGCGCTGAAGAAGTACCCGGTGCTGAACGCCTCGGTCGACGGCAACGACATCGTCTACCACGGCTATTTCGACATCGGCATCGCCGTCGGCTCGCCGCGCGGCCTGGTCGTGCCCATCCTGCGCAATGTCGACCAGATGAGCTTCGCCGACATCGAGAAGAAGATCGCCGAATTCGGCCAGAAGGCCAAGGACGGCAAGCTGTCTCTGGAAGAACTGTCGGGCGGCACCTTCTCCATCTCCAACGGCGGCGTCTTCGGCTCCATGCTGTCCACGCCCATCATCAACCCGCCCCAGTCGGCCATCCTGGGCGTGCACGCCACCAAGGACCGCGCCGTCGTCGAGAACGGCCAGGTCGTGGTTCGCCCGATCAACTACCTCGCCATGTCCTATGACCACCGCATCATCGACGGCCGCGAAGCCGTGCTGGGCCTGGTCACGATGAAGGAAGCGCTGGAAGACCCGGCCCGCCTGCTGTTCGACATCTAAGAACGACAAGGAACGAACCGCATGAGCACCAAGCAATTCGATGTCGTCGTCATCGGCGGCGGCCCCGGCGGCTATATCGCCGCCATCCGCGCGGCCCAGTTGGGCATGAACGTGGCCTGCATCGACGAGTGGAAGAACGACAAGGGCGGCCCCGCCCTGGGCGGCACCTGCACCAATGTCGGCTGCATCCCGTCCAAGGCGCTGCTGCAATCCAGCGAGCACTACGAGCACCTGAACCACCACTTCGCCGACCACGGCATCACGGCCGACAACGTCAAGATCGACGTCGCCAAGATGCTGGCCCGCAAGGACCAGGTCGTGAAGCAGAACAACGACGGCATCGTCTACCTGTTCAAGAAAAACAAGGTCACGTTCTTCCACGGCCGCGGTTCCTTCCTTGCCGCCAAGGACGGCGGTTATGAGCTCAAGGCCGGCGAGGAAACCATCGCCGCCAAGCAGGTCATCGTTGCCACCGGCTCCAATGCCCGCGCGCTGCCCGGCGTGCCCTTCGATGAAGAGAACATCCTCTCCAACGACGGCGCCCTGCGTGTTGGCGCGACGCCCAAGAAGCTGGGCCTGATCGGCGCCGGCGTCATCGGCCTGGAGATGGGCTCGGTCTGGCGCCGCCTGGGCGCCGAAGTCACCGTGCTGGAAGGCCTGCCGGCCTTCCTCGGCGCGGTGGACGAGAGCGTCGCCAAGGAAGCCGCCAAGGTCTTCAAGAAGCAGGGCCTGGACATCCAGCTCGGCGTGAAGGTCGGCGAAGTGAAGGCGGGCAAGAAGGGTGTCAGCGTCGCCTACACCGATGCCAAGGGCGAGGCCAAGACGCTGGAAGTCGACAAGCTCATCGTCTCCATCGGCCGCGTGCCGAACACGATCGGCCTTGGGGCCGAGACCATCGGCCTGAAATTGGACGAGCGTGGCGCCATCGTCGTCGACGACGAGTGCAAGACCAATCTGCCGGGCGTCTGGGCCATCGGCGACGTCGTGCGCGGCCCCATGCTGGCGCACAAGGCCGAGGAAGAGGGCGTGGCGGTGGCCGAGCGCATGGCCGGCCAGCATGGCCACGTCAACTTCAACACCATCCCCTGGGTCATCTACACCAGCCCCGAGATCGCGTGGGTCGGCAAGACCGAGCAGCAGTTGAAGGCTGAAGGCGTGGCTTACAAGGCCGGCCAGTTCCCCTTCCTGGCCAATGGCCGCGCCCGCGCCCTGGGCGACACGACCGGCTTCGTCAAGTTCCTGGCCGACGCCAAGACCGACGAGATCCTGGGCGTGCACATCATCGGCCCGTTCGCGTCGGAGCTGATCTCCGAAGCGGTGGTGGCGATGGAGTTCAAGGCCTCGGCCGAGGACATCGCCCGCATCTGCCACGCCCATCCGTCGCTGTCCGAGGCGACCAAGGAGGCGGCCCTGGCCGTGGACAAGCGCACGCTGAACTTCTGATCGAACGTAGCGAGAACAAAGGGGCGGCCAGACAGTCGCCCCTTTTTTTGCGATGACCTCTGTCACTGAGCTTTACCAGCAGACCCTCGCCGAGCGCGGCTTCAGCGCCGATGAGGCGCAGCTGCGCGCGATTGCGTCGCTGCAGCGCTGCCAGGACGAATGGGCCAGCTACAAGGCCCGCCGCGCCAATGCGGTGACCAAGCTGCTGGTGCGCCCGCCCATCCCGCGCGGCGTCTACATGTACGGCGGCGTGGGCCGCGGCAAGAGCTTCCTGATGGACTGCTTCTTCCAGGCCGTGCCGCTGACGCGCAAGACGCGGCTGCACTTCCACGAGTTCATGCGCGAGGTGCACCGCGAGCTGCAGGAGCTCAAGGGCATCGCCGACCCGCTGGAGGAGCTGGGCAAGCGCATCGCGCGCAAGTTCCGCCTGATCTGTTTCGACGAGTTCCACGTCGCCGACGTCACCGACGCGATGATCCTGCATCGCCTGCTGGACGCGCTGTTCCGCAACCGCGTCAGCATCGTCACGACGTCCAACTTCCACCCCGACGAGCTCTATCCCAACGGCCTGCACCGCGACCGCATCCTGCCGGCCATCGCGCTGCTCAAGGCCCAGCTGGAGGTCATCAACGTCGACGCCGGCACCGACTACCGGCGCCGCTCGCTGGAGGACATGAACCTCTACCTGACGCCGCTGAGCGAGGGCAACGAGGCCGCGCTGACCAAGGCCTTCGAGGCGCTCGCGGAGGCCAAGGACGAGGACCGCAAGCTGATGATCGAGCACCGCGCCCTGTATGCGCGGCGGCGCGCCGGCGGTGTCGTCTGGTTCGATTTCGCAACCCTTTGTGGCGGTCCGCGCTCGCAGAACGACTACCTGGAGCTGGCCAGCCAGTTCCACACCGTCATCCTGTCCGAGGTGCCCGAGATGCCCGTGCGCCTGGCCAGCGAGGCGCGCCGCTTCACCTGGCTGGTGGACGTGCTCTACGACCGCCGCGTCAAGCTCATCATCTCCGCCGCCGTGCCGGCCGAACAGCTCTACACCGAAGGCCCGCTGGCCCACGAGTTCCCGCGCACCGTGTCACGTCTGCAGGAAATGCGCTCGGCCGAATACCTGGCCCTGGCGCGCCGCGAGGTCGATACTTCGCTGACATGAACCTGCCCGCCCTGTTCCTGCTGGCTGCTGCGGCCTCGGCGCCCCAGCTGGCGACGCGAGCCGAGGTGGCCGCCCAGCGCGCCGCCATCGAGCAGCGCTTTGCCGCCGAGAAGTCGGAATGCGAGCAGCGTTTCTCGGTGGCCACCTGCCTGGAAGACGTGCGCCAGCGCCGCCAGGAGGCCCTGGCCCCGCTGGTCAGGCATGAGCATCAGCTCGCGGCCAGGGAGCGCCGTGAGCGCGCCGCAGCCCAGGCCCAGCGAGTACGCGAACGCGAGCTGTCGGCGGCCCAGGACGAGGGCCAGCGCCGCGAGCGCCTGCTGATGGCAGCGCCGCCCGCCTCGGCGGTCACGCCCGCGCCGCGCACGCCCAAGGCGCTAAGTGCCGACGCTGCCGAGCGGCAGCGCCTGCAGACGGTCAACAAGGCCGAGGCCGATGCCGCCAGGCGGCGCGAGCAGGCCGACGCACGCCAGCGGCGCCAGCAGCAGTTGGTGGCCGAGCACGAGGCGCGCGAGAAGCATCGCGTCAAGCCGGCGGCTGCGCCCCTGCCGTTGCCGGGCGCTTCGGCGGCATCAAGGCCCTAGTCGAGGTTCTCGAGCTTGACGATGGCGATGGACAGGTTGTCGCCACCACCGCGCGCGCGCTGACGCGCCTTGCTGACCAGCAGTTCCGCCGCCTCGCGTGGCGGCAGGCTGTAGAGCACGCTGCCCAGCTCCTGGGCGGTGAAGTAGTGCCACAGGCCATCGCTGCAGCACATCAGCGTGTCGCCCACCTCGAGGTTCTCGAAGCGCTCCGACGTCGAGGTCGGGTCCTGCACGGTGCCCAGGCAGGCCGTCAGCAGGTTGCTCTGCGGATGCGAGCTGGCCTCGGCCTCGGTCAGCTGGCCCTCGTCGACGAGGCGCTGCACATAGGAGTGGTCCATGGAGCGCTTGACGAGGCGGGCGCCGCGGAACCAGTAGATGCGTGAATCGCCGGAATGGATCCAGTGCGCGCAGCGGTCGCCAGTGACGATGAAGCTGGCGATGGTGCTGTGCGGCTCCTCCTCGGCGGAGATGGCCGTCAGCTTGATCATCAGATGCGCCTCGGACAGGATCTGGCCCAGCAGCTCGGTGGGCAATTCGTCCTCGGGCGAGAAGCGCTCGAACAGCTGGCGCGCCGTCAGGATGACCTGGTCGGCCGCCTTGCGGCCGCCGCTCTTGCCCCCCATGCCGTCCGCCACGATGCCCATCACGCAGCCCGCGATGCGCGGGTGGGCGATGACGGCCACCTGGTCCTGCTGATAGGCCCGGTCCCCGCGATGGGTGCCGGTGGCGGCGTTGAGTCGGAATCCGACAGCGGTGGGGGTGGGCATGCCGAAAACTATACTGGTCGGTGAGCTTTTGCCCGCATCAAACCGCCTTCGTAAACCCTTGGATGGATGAAGAACTTCACTCGTTGCCACGGCGGCTGATTGAGCTCCGCATGGAGCATGGCGACCTCGACGCGATGATCGACCGCTTGGTCGAACAACCGCCCGTGGACGAGTTGGCACTGCAGCGGCTCAAGAAGCGCCGGCTGGCCCTGAAGGACATGATTGCGCGGCTGGAGGCCACCACGGAGCCCGATGACCTCGCCTGACCTCGACGACTGGCTGGACGCACTCGATCAGGCCACCCCTCCCGCCCCGCCTGCCGCCGACGAACTCGAACAGGACGTCCTGGCCGCCTTCGACGTGGCCGGGCCGCTGGCGCGCCTGGATCCGGGCTACAAGCCCCGCGAGCCGCAGCTGCAGATGACCCGGGCAGTCGCCCGCGCCCTCAGCCGCCGCCAGGCCCTGGTCGTCGAAGCCGGCACCGGCGTGGGCAAGACCTTTGCCTATCTCGTGCCCGCCCTGCTGGCCGGCAGCCGGGCGCTGATCAGCACCGCCACCAAGAGCCTGCAGGACCAGCTCTTCATGCGCGACCTGCCGCGGCTGATCAAGGCCTTGAACACACCGGTGCGCCTGGCCCTGCTGAAGGGCCGCAGCAGCTATCTCTGCCTGCACCGCATGAAGGAGGCGCGTGTCTCCGGCGAATTCCCGGACCGGCGCACGGCGCTGTCGCTGGCCCGCATCGAGCGCTGGGCCCTGGGCACGGCGACGGGCGACTTTGCCGAGATCGACGGCCTGGACGAGCGTGCGCCCATCATTCCCATCGTCAGCTCCAGCCGCGAGAACTGCCTGGGCCAGGAATGCCCCGACTGGAAGGCCTGCTACGTCGTCAAGGCGCGCCGCGAGGCCATGGAGGCCGACGTCGTCGTCGTCAACCACCATCTCTTCTTCGCCGACATGACGCTGCGCGACACCGGCGTGGCCGAGCTGCTGCCCAGCGTCGAGATCGCCATCTTCGACGAGGCCCACCAGCTTGCCGAGGCCGGCGTGCAATTCCTCGGTACCGTGCTGGGCACGGCCTCGCTGATCGACTTCGCCCGCGATGTGCTGGCCCAGGGCCTGGCCCATGCGCGTGGCGTGCACGACTGGCAGGCCCTGCATGCCGGCGTCGAGAAGGCGGCCCGCGAACTGCGCCTGGCCGCGGCGGGGCCGCTGGCCACTGCCGGGCGCGAGCTGCGCGGCACGCTGAAGCTGGGCTGGAAGGAGAGGGCGAACCAGCCCGGCTTCGCGGCCGCGCTGGCAGGCGTCGGCACGGCCGTGGCGGCGGCTCTCGAGGCGCTGACCGCCGTGCGCGAGGCGGCACCTGACTTTGCACGTCTTTGCGAGCGCGCCCAGGAGCTGCGCGACCTGGCCAAGACCTTCGCTGCCGAGCCCGACCCGGGCGATGTGCGCTGGATCGATATCAGTCCGCATTCGGCCCGCCTGGTGGAGTCGCCGCTGGACATCCGCGACGCGATGCAGCAGCAGCTGGAAGGCCCTCCCAAGGCCTGGGTGTTCACCTCGGCCACGCTGGGCGACGACGAAGGCCTGACCTGGTTCACCGAGCCGGCCGGCCTCACCGACGCCGAGGTGCTGCGCGTGGGCAGCCCCTTCGACTACCCCGCTCATGCGCGCCTGTATGTGCCGCGTGGCTTCCCCAAGCCCAGCGAGCCCAGCCATCCCCCGAGCGTCGCGCTGCTGGCTTCACGGCTGGCGCGCGCCTTGGGTGGCCGGACCTTCGTGCTGACGACGACGCTGCGCAATCTGCAGACCGTGGCCGATGGTTTGCGCGAGCGTTTCGAGGAGGCCGGCGATGCGATTGCCGTGCTGCAGCAGGGTGCCATGCCCAAACGCATGCTGCTGCAGCGCTTCCTGGAGAACCCGGCCGCCGTGCTGGTGGGCTCGGCCAGTTTCTGGGAAGGCATCGACGTGCCGGGCGACGCGCTGCAATGCGTCGTCATCGACAAACTGCCTTTTCCGCCGCCCAACGACCCGCTGGTCGAGGCGCGCGTGCAGCGGCTGGAGGCGCAGGGGCGCAATGCCTTCTCGGAGTATTTCGTGGCTGAGGCCGCCATTGCGCTGAAGCAGGGCGCTGGCCGCCTGATCCGCACCGAGACCGACCGCGGGCTGCTGGTGGTCTGCGATCCGCGCATGGCGGGCATGAACTACGGGCGCCGCCTGCGCGCGGCCCTGCCGCCGATGACGCCGGTGGCCAGCGAGGCCGAGGCCATCGCGTGGTTGCAGCTGCTCAATGAAGAACGGGCCTGACAGGCCCGTTGGATTCAACTTACCAGAGCTGCCACCAGGGCTTGCGCTTGCCTGAGTTGCCGGAGGCGTAGACGCTGTTCGGGAAGTTCTTGTCCAGCACGCGGCGGGCGTCGTCGCGCAGCTGGGTCAGGCCGAGCTTGTCATAGCTCTCGCCCATGATGAACAGGCCTTCCTCGATGCCGGGCGCGTACTGGAACTCGGCCACGGCGGATTGGGCGCGGTTGGCCGCGGCCACATAGGCCTTGCGGTTGAAGTAGTAGCGCGCGACGTGGATCTCGTAGGCCGCCAGCGTGTTCGTGATGAAGTTGATGCGGGTCTGCGCTTCGGCCGCGTACTTGGACTCGGGGAACTGCTCGACGAGCTGGCGGAAGGCCAGCAGGGCCTCGCGGGAGGCCTGCTGGTCGCGCTCGGAGACGTCCTGGTTGGCGATGCGGCCGAACAGGCCCAGGTCCTCGTTGAAGTTGACGATGCCCTTCATGTAGAGGGCATAGTCCATCGCCGGGCTGGAGGGGTTGAGCTTGATGAAGCGGTCCAGCGTCGAGATCGCCTGCGCGCGCTCGGCCGAGCGGTAGTAGGCCCAGGCCAGATCCAGCGTGGCCTGCTGGCCCATCGTCGTGCCCGCGGCGCGGCCTTCGATCTTCTCGAGGGACTTGATGGCGCGGTCGTAACTGCCGGCGCTGAGGTCGTCCTTGGCGTCTGCATACAATTTGTCCAGGGCCGCCTGGGAGTTTGGATCCTCCTTGGCCGTGGAGCCGCAGCCGCTCAGGCCCAGTGCAAGGGCCATCAGCACGGCGCCGGCGACGATGCGGCCGGCCTTGAATTTCTCAACAAACATGTCTGAAGTCGACGGCGATGCTGCCGGCTGGTCACAGGAAACGATGGACGCGGAGTATAGGGTGGGGGGTCAGGAAGACTTCGAGCAGGACGCCGAGGACGATGGCGGGGCTGAAAGGCGCGCATCGGAAGTCGATGCGACGGGCCATGGCGAGCGCCTGGACCGCTGGCTGACGACGCAGGCCCCCGAGTTCTCGCGCAACCATCTGCAGTCCCTCATCGAGCGCGGCTGCGTGACGGTGGACGGCAAGGTGCTGATCAAGGCCGCCCACAAGCTGCGCGCCGGGCAGCAGGTCGAGGTGGAGCTGCTGCCCACCGACGAGAGCCGGGCCTTCCGCGCCGAAGCCATGGCCCTGGATTTCATCTATGAGGATGAGCACCTGGCCGTCGTCAACAAGCCGGCCGGCCTGGTCGTGCATCCGGCCGCGGGCAACTGGTCGGGCACGCTGATGAACGGCCTGCTGGCCCACCACCCCGCCGCCGCCGGTCTGCCGCGTGGCGGCATCGTGCACCGGCTGGACAAGGACACCAGCGGCCTGATGGTGGTCGGCAAGTCGCTGGAAGGCGTCACCGCCTTGAGCCGCATGATTGCCGCACGCGAGGTGCATCGGGAATACCTGGCCCTGGCCTGGGGCCGCATCGAGGAGGCCTTCGTCGTCAACCAGGCCATGCGCCGCGACCCGGTGTCGCGGGTGAAGATGGCCATCGCCCCGGCCAACCTGGGCAAGCCGGCGCATACCGACTTCTTCCCGCTGGGCGTGGGCATGGTCGAGAACGGCGGGCAGGGCAGGCCGGTCAGCGCCGTGCATTGCGTGCTGCACACCGGGCGCACCCACCAGATCCGCGTCCACCTGATGCACAGCGGCCACCCCATGCTGGCCGACACGCTCTACGGCGGCACGCCAGCCCTGGGCCTGGCGCGCCAGGCCCTGCATGCGGCGCGTCTTTCCTTCACCCACCCGATCACGGGCGAGGCCCTGGTGCTGACCGCGCCGCTGTCCGCCGACATGGCTGCGGCCTGGGCCCAGATCGGTGCGGACGGCCTGCCCGGCTGAATGATTCAGCCCCCACGCACGCCCTGCGCGCTCCCACCGAGGGGGCGCGCCATCTGCTTCGCGCGGCCGGGCGCCGATGACATGGCTACAATGCACTCCGGTTGTCGTGGCAGCCAGCGCGCCGGAATCGGCGCGACCCGCGCGGTCAGCAGTCCATCCGCCCGCCGGTCAACCACCCCGAACGCGTCCCGCTGGAAGGCTGCTGAGCCCCACGGTGACGCCCGGACAGACCCCGTCCGCTTCGCCTGATGAACGCTGTGAGCGCACAGGCCCGGACGGATTGCCAGACTTGGCTTGATTGAGGGCGCATTTGCGTTCATGAACACCCAGGATGCCAAGCGCGTCCTCGAGACCGCGCTGATCTGTGCCTCGCAACCCTTGACGGTGCGCGAGATGCGCAGCCTGTTCGCCGACGAGCTCGGCGCCGATACCCTGCGCGGCCTGCTCGACGAGCTGAGCCGCGACTGGGAAGGCAAGGGCGTCGAGCTGGTCGCGCTGGCCTCGGGCTGGCGCTTCCAGAGCCGCCCCGAGCTGCGCGAATATCTCGACCGCCTGCATCCCGAGAAGCCGCCGCGCTATTCGCGTGCGGTGCTCGAGACGCTGGCCATCATTGCCTACCGCCAGCCGGTCACGCGCGGCGACATCGAGGACATCCGCGGCGTCGTCGTCGCGAGCCAGATCGTCAAGCAGCTCGAGGACCGCGGCTGGATCGAGGCCATCGGCCACCGCGAGACGCCGGGCCGCCCGGCCCTGTACGCGACGACCAAGGCCTTCCTCGACGACCTCGGCCTGGCCAGCCTGGAACAGCTGCCGGCCCTGGAAGTCGGCAGCGAACCGCCGGCCTTCGAGGCCCTGCAGGGCCAGCTGCTCGACGTGGCTGAAGACGCGCCTGCTGAAGAAGCGCCTGCTGAAGAAGCGCCTGCTGAAGAAGCGCCTGCTGAAGTAGCGCCAGCGCCGCAAGCTTCCGCCGATGCGCCGCCTGCCGATGCGCTGCCTGCCGACATGCCGCCCGAGGAGGCGCCCGCGCCCTCGCTGAGCCTGTTCGGCGATGACGGCACGCCCGCCCTCCCCAATCCCGACCCCAACGATCCGCCCCCGCAACCCCAGCCCGAATCCGCATGAACGACGCTGCCGATCAAGACAAGCCCCTGCCTTCCGCTGCCGATGCCGACGCGCCTGCCGCGCCCAAGCGTCGCCGCACGACGGCCAAGGCGGCCCCCGAGGCTGCCGCTGAACCCGTCGAGGCGCCCGTGCCCGCGAAGCGCACCCGCCGCAAGGCCGCCGAGGCCGTGACGGAGGAGGCTGCTCCGGCCCCCGAGGCCGCACCCGCCGAGGAAGCGCCGGCTCCGGCCCGCAAGCGCGCGCCGCGCAAGACGGCTGCGGCCGCAGTCGCCGAGGAAGCGGCCCCGGCCGTCGTGGCCGAGGCGCCTGCGCCGGTCGCGGCGCCGGCTCCCGTCTTCACGCTGGCCGAGGCGGCGCCCGCCGTGGCGGCCGAGCCGGCGGGAGACGCGGACGAGGACGGGGACGACGATGAAGGCGAGGGCGAGGACGGCGAGCGCGGTGGCCGCAGCCGCAACCGCCGGCGCAACCGCAAGGAGCGCGCCGAGCGCCAGGCCGCCGCGCAGGCAACGGGCGGTGGTGGTGCCGAGGCGCCTGGCCCGGTGCTGGCACCGGAGCTCGTCGAGGCCGCGGGGGCGCGCTTCGCCGACGTGCTGTCGGGCAATCTGGACGCCGAATCGGAAGGCCCCGTGGGCGAGCCGCCGCAGCTGCGGCCCGAGCCCGAGGAGGCGGCCGAGGAGGGCGCGGAAGGCGAGGCCAAGCGTGTGCTGGCGCCGGACGCCGATGCACCCAAGCTGCAGAAGGTGCTGGCCCAGGCCGGCATCGGCTCGCGCCGCGACATCGAGGACTGGATCGCCGAAGGCAAGATCGAGGTCAACGGCGAAGTGGCCCACGTCGGCCAGCGCATCTCCTTTGGCGACCGCGTGCGTGTCAACGGCAAGGAAGTGCGCGTGCGCATCTCGCCGCCGAATCCGCGCATCCTGGCCTATCACAAGCCCACCGGCGAGGTTTCCACCTTCAACGACCCCGAGGGCCGCCCGACCGTGTTCCGCTCGCTGCCGCGCGTGCAGGGCCAGAAATGGCAGTCCGTCGGCCGCCTGGACATCAACACCGAAGGCCTGCTGCTGTTCACCAACTCCGGCGAACTGGCCAACCAGCTGATGCACCCGCGCTTCGGCGTCGAGCGCGAGTACGCGGCCCGTGTGCTGGGCGCGCTCAGCGATGAGCAGCGCGCCAAGCTGCTGGAGGGCGTCAATGTCGACGGCCAGACGGCCGCGTTCAAGGCCATCGAGGACGGCGGCGGCGAGGGTGCCAACCGCTGGTATCGCGTCACCATCACGGAAGGCCGCAACCGCGAAGTGCGCAAGCTCTTCGAGGCCGTCGGCATGGTCGTCAGCCGCCTGATCCGCATCCGCTACGGCACCGTCGTGCTGCCGCGCGGCTTGAAGCGCGGCGTCTGGGTGGAGCTGGGCGACGACGACGTTCGCATCATCCGCCGCCTGGCCGGCCACACGAACAACAGCGGCCAGGGCCAGGTCCAGCAGCTGCAAGGCCAGGGCCAGGGCCAGCAAGGCAGGGGCCAGCAGCAGCAAGGCGGCAAGAACGACCGCAACAAGCGCCGCAACGATGACCGCCATGCCGGCGTCGGCCCGCGCCCCAGCCGCCCGCCCGAGCCGCAGCAGCCGCGCCCGCCCCGCGAGGAGCGCGTCCAGCGCCGTGACGATGACGAGGAGGACGACGGCTTCATCCCCCACCACGTCAATCCGCTGGAGCAGACCTTCGACCGCCGTCATGCGACCAGCGGCAAGCGCGGCCTGCCGCAGGGCTTCGGCGCCGGCGGCAGCCAGCAGCACGACCGCCCCGCCAAGGGCGGTGGCAACAAGGGTGGCGGCCCGCGTGAGCCCGATCCGATGCAGACCTCGGTCGGCTATATCGGCGGTGACGCCTATCTGCGTCGCGGCGGTGGTGGTGGCCGTGGCGGCAAGGGTGGTGGCGGCGGCGGCGGTGGTGGTGGCCGCTCCGGCGGCGGCTACGGCGGCCGGCGCTGAAACCTGGGGATGACCTGACTAGGGTCATCCCTGCCCGCTACAATCGCAGGCTTTGTCCAATACGCCCCATCAGGAGAACCCCATGGCGATCGAAACCACCCTGTCCATCATCAAGCCCGATGCCGTGGCAAAGAACGTCATCGGCCAGATCTACGCCCGCTTCGAAGGCGCCGGCCTGAAGGTCGTGGCCGCCAAGATGGTGCACCTGTCGCGCGTCGAAGCCGAACAGTTCTACGCCGTCCACAAGGCCCGCCCCTTCTTCAACGACCTGGTCAACTTCATGATCAGCGGCCCCGTGATGATCCAGGCCCTGCAAGGCGAAGGCGCCATCCTGAAGAACCGTGACCTGATGGGCGCCACCGATCCCAAGAAGGCCGAGAAGGGCACCATCCGCGCCGACTTCGCCGACAGCATCGACGCCAATGCCGTGCACGGCTCCGACGCCGCCGAAACGGCCGCTGTCGAAGTGGCGTTCTTCTTCCCCGGCATGAACGTCTACGCCGGCCGTTAATTGCCCCCAACGGGGTCGGTGACCCCGGCCCAGGAAGTTCGTATGGAAGCGGTCAACCTGCTCGGTTTTGATCTGCCAGGCCTGGCCGCCTACTGCGAGCAACTGGGCGAAAAGAAGTTCCGTGCGACCCAGCTGTTCCGCTGGGTCCACCAGAAAGGCGCGTCGGACTTCGACCAGATGTCCGACCTCGCCAAGTCGCTGCGCGACAAGCTCAAGGGCCGTGCCCACATCGCCGCCTTGCCGGTCATTTCCGAGCATGTCTCGACGGACGGCACCATCAAATGGCTGTTCGACGTCGGCGCCGGCAATGCCGTCGAGGCTGTCTTCATTCCCGAAGACGACAGAGGCACCCTGTGCATCTCCAGCCAGGCCGGCTGCGCCGTGGGCTGCCGCTTCTGCTCCACCGGCCACCAGGGCTTCAGCCGCAACCTGACGACGGCCGAGATCACGGCCCAGCTGTGGTTTGCCGAACATTCGCTGCGCAAGCGCCAGAACACCGATGAGCGCGTCATCTCCAACGTGGTGATGATGGGCATGGGCGAGCCGCTGCAGAACTACGACCAGCTCGTGCCGTCGCTCAAGACCATGCTGGACGACCATGGCTACGGCCTGAGCCGCCGCCGCGTCACCGTGTCGACCTCGGGCGTGGTGCCCATGATCGACCGCCTGCGCGAGGACTGCCCGGTCGCCCTGGCCGTCAGTCTGCACGCACCGACCGACCCGCTGCGCGACCAGCTCGTGCCGCTGAACAAGAAGTACCCCATCGCCGAGCTGCTGGGCGCCTGCAACAACTACCTCGAGAAGGCGCCGCGCGACTTCATCACCTTCGAGTACTGCATGCTGCAGGAGGTGAACGATTCGCCCGAGCAGGCCCGTGAGCTGGTGCGTCTGCTCAAGGGCAAGGTCAACTGCAAGATCAACCTGATCCCCTTCAACCCCTTCCCGGCCTCGGGCCTGATCCGCAGCACGAATGCGCGCGTGCAGGCCTTTGCCGAGGTGCTGATCCAGGCCGGCATCGTCACCACCGTGCGCAAGACACGCGGCGACGACATCGACGCCGCCTGCGGCCAGCTGGCGGGTGAAGTGCAGGATCGCACCCGCGCGCATATCCGCATGGTCAGGGCACCCGTCACGGTGGCCAAATCCAGCTGATGCCCCCGGGTGCCACCTTCGAGGATTTGATGAAGCGACTGTTGATCGTTCTGGCTACCGCCCTGCTGGCCGCCTGCGCCGGTACCACCGCCCCCAGCGCCGAGCGCGAGGTCAAGACCGACTCCGACCAGACCGACGGCGACCGCCGTGCCGCCATCCGGCTGGAACTGGCCCAGGGCTATTTCTCGCGCGGCCAGTTCAACACGGCGCTCGACGAGCTCAAGCTGGCGCTGCAGGCCAAGCCGGACATGCGCGAGGCCGTCAATCTGCGCGGCCTGATCTACGGCGCCATGGGCGAACACCAGCTCGCCGAGGAGGCCTTCCGCCGTGCCCTGGTCGTCTATCCCAACGACCCCGACACCCTGCACAACTATGGCTGGTTCATGTGCCAGCAGCAGCGCTGGCCGACGGCGGATTCGCTGTTCGACCAGGCCCTGGGCATCTCCACCTACCGCGCGCCGGCCCGCACCCTGCTGGCCAAGGGCGTCTGCGAGGCGCGTGCCGGCCGCATGCTGGTGGCCGAGAAGACGCTGACGCGTGCCTTCGAACTCGATCCCGGCAACCCGGCCATCGCCGTCAATCTGGGGGAAGTGCTCTACCGCAACCGTGAGCTGGACCGCGCGCGCTTCTACGCCAAGCGCGTCAACGCCCAGCCCGAGCAGGTCAACGCCCAGAGCCTGTGGCTGCAGCTGCGCGTCGAGCGCAAGCTGGGCCACACCGGCACGGTCGAAGACCTGGCCATGCAGATGCGCCGCAAATACCCCCAGGCCCCCGAGACCCAGGCCCTGGATGCCGGGCGCTACGACGACTGAGCCGTGACCTTGGCCCACAACAAGAACGAGACGATGGAACCCATCTCCGAGGGACCCGCCAGCCAGGCCGCCACCGCCGGCGCCTGGCTCAGGAACGCGCGCCAGCAGCGCGGCCTGCACATTGCCGCCCTGGCCGTCATGCTCAAGGTGCCGCAGTCCAAGCTGGAGGCCCTGGAGGCCGACCGCTTCGACCAGTTGCCCGATGCCACCTTCGCCCGCGCCCTGGCCACGGCCATGTGCCGCGCCCTCAAGGTCGATGCCGCGCCCGTGCTGGCCCTGCTGCCGCGCACCCGCGACCGCGAGTTCGATGTGCGCCCGGGGCTCAACCAGCCCTTTCGCGAGCGCGGTGCCGGTCCCATCGATGGTGGCGTTCTGGCCCTGGTGGCCCGGCCCGTCGTCTGGGCGCCGGTGCTGCTGCTGGTCGCCGCGGCCGCCATCTACTGGATCCCGGCCGGCTGGCTGCCCGAGCGCGACAGCGCGACGGCCTCGTCGGCGGCCTCCGGCACCGTCATCACCGCCGCGGCGAGCGCGCCTGTCGTCGAGTTCATCCCGGCCCCGGCCGCCTCCGAGCCGGCCGTGTCGGCAGCGGCGCCTGCAGCGCAGCCGCTGCCCGTGGCCTCGGCGCCGCTGCAGGTTCGCGACGTGGCCCCGCCGCCGGCCGCCGTTCCGGCCTCCGTGCCGGCCGTGAGGACGGCGGTGGCCGCCGCGACGGGCAGCCCGCTGCGCGTGACGGCCACGGCCGATACCTGGATCGAGGTCACCGACGCCCAGGGCCAGGTGCTGTTCTCGCGCGTGCTGCGCCAGGGCGAGCAGCAGGAATACAGCGGCGCGTCGCCCTACAAGGTGCGCGTCGGCAATGTGCGCGGCACGCAGATCGAATGGCGCGGTGCCGTCATCGACCTGGCCGCGCGCGGCAAGGACAACGTCGCTCGACTGGAGTTGAATTGATGAGCGAATGGATCATTCCCGAGGCCGCCCCCGCGGCGCGCCGCAGCCGCCAGGCCCGCGTCGTCTGGGGCAGCCGTGTCGTCACGGTCGGCGGTGACGCGCCGGTGCGCGTGCAGTCGATGACCAACACCGACACGGTGGACGCCATCGGCACGGCCATCCAGGTCAAGGAGCTGGCGATCGCCGGCTCGGAGATGGTGCGCATCACCGTCAACACGCCCGAGGCGGCTGAGCAGGTGCCGTATATCCGCGAGCAGCTGGACCGCATGGGCATCGACGTGCCCCTGGTGGGCGACTTCCACTACAACGGCCACCGCCTGCTGACCGAATACCCGGCCATGGCCCAGGCCCTGTCCAAGTACCGCATCAACCCCGGCAACGTGGGCAAGGGCGAGAAGAAGGACAAGCAGTTCGCCCAGATGATCGAGGCGGCAATGAAGTACGACAAGGTCGTGCGCATCGGCGTCAACTGGGGCAGCCTGGACCAGGAGCTGCTGGCCCAGTTCATGGACGAGAACGCGAAGCGCGCTCAGCCCTGGGACGCCAAGCCGGTCATGTACCAGGCCCTGGTCGAGTCGGCGCTGACGTCGGCCGCCTATGCCGGCGAGCTGGGCATGAACCCCGACAACATCATCATCAGCTGCAAGGTCAGCGGCGTGCAGGACCTGATCTCGGTCTACCGCGAGCTGGCCCGCCGCTGCGACTACGCCCTGCACCTGGGGCTGACCGAAGCCGGCATGGGCACCAAGGGCACGGTGGCCTCGTCGGTGGCCCTGGGCATCCTGGCGCAAGAGGGCATCGGCGACACCATCCGCGTCAGCCTCACGCCCCAGCCGGGCGAGTCGCGCACCCAGGAAGTGGTCGTGGCGCTGGAGATCCTGCAATCGCTGGGCCTGCGCCATTTCAACCCCAGCGTCACCGCCTGCCCGGGCTGCGGCCGCACCACCAGCACCACCTTCCAGGAGCTGGCCAAGCAGATCGACGACTTCCTGCGCCTGCAGATGCCGGTCTGGCGCAACAAATACCCCGGCGTCGAGGAGATGAAGGTGGCCGTCATGGGCTGCATCGTCAACGGCCCCGGCGAGAGCAAGCATGCCGACATCGGCATCAGCCTGCCCGGCACCGGCGAGGCGCCGGCGGCGCCCGTCTTCATCGACGGCGTGAAGGCGCTGACGCTGCGCGGCGACAACATTGCCAGCGAGTTCCATGCGCTGGTCGAGAACTACATCGAGAAGCGCTTCGGCGCCACGGCAACTGCATGAGCAAGGCGATTACTGCGGTCAAGGGGATGAACGACATCCTCCCGGCCAGCGTCACCCGCAAGGACAAGCTGCCCAGCAGCGAACTGTGGAGCTGGTTCGAGACCACGCTGCGCAAGGTGCTGTCCAGCTACGGCTACCAGTACATGCTGACCCCCATCGTCGAGCCGACGGCCCTGTTCGTGCGCGGCCTGGGCGAGGTGACCGACATCGTCGAGAAGGAGATGTATTCCTTCACCGACAGCATGAACGGCGACCAGCTGACGCTGCGCCCCGAGGCGACCGCCGGCATCGTGCGCGCCATGGTCGAGCACAACGCCCTCTACAACGGCCCGCTGCGCCTGTGGACGGTGGGCCCCATGTTCCGCCACGAGCGTCCGCAGAAGGGCCGCTACCGCCAGTTCAACCAGCTCGACGTCGAGGCCCTGGGCTTTGCCGGCCCGGACGTGGACGCCGAGATCATCCTGATGGTGCGCCGGCTGTGGCAGGCCCTGGGCCTGGTCGTCGGCCAGCATGTGCGCCTGGAGCTGAACTCCCTGGGCCAGCCGGCCGAGCGCAACGCCCACCGCGCGGCGCTGATTGCCCACTTCGAGGCGCATGCCGACAAGCTGGATGAAGACGGCAAGAAGCGCCTGCACAGCAACCCGCTGCGCATCCTGGACAGCAAGAACCCGGCGATGCAGCCCGTCATTGAGGCCGCCCCCAAGCTGATGGACTTCCTGGGCGAGGAAACGCTGGCCCACTTCAACGCCGTGCGTGCCATCCTGGATGCCGCCGGCCTGGAATACCGCGTCAACACGCGTCTTGTGCGCGGCATGGACTACTACAACCTGACCGTCTTCGAATGGGTCACCGACCAGCTCGGCTCCCAGGGCACGGTCTGTGGCGGCGGCCGCTACGACGGGCTGTTCGAGCAACTCGGCGGCAAGCCGACGCCGGCCGTGGGCTTCGGCCTCGGCATCGAGCGCCTGCTGCTGCTCATCGACGAACTGGGCCTGGCCGTGCCGTCGGCCGCGTCCCATGCGTACGCCATCCTGCCCGATGCATCGGCGCTGCCCCAGGCCATGCTGGCCCTGGAGGCCCTGCGCGAAGCCGGCGTCAGCGTGCAGATGCATGCCGGCGGCGGCTCGTTCAAGTCGCAGTTCAAGAAGGCCGACGCCTCCGGGGCGCGCTTCGCCCTCGTCTTCGGTGCCGACGAACTGGCCCGCGGCGAAGTGGCGGTCAAACCCCTGCGCGAAGGCGGCGAACAGGTCAGCCGGCCGCTCGCCGACGTCGCCGCCTGGGCCGCCGACCTCCTCCCCGCATAATCCCGGGCCTTCCGAGCCCCTTTTCCTTCTCTCGAAGTTTTCTCCATGGCAGCCCATCTCGACCTCGAAGAACAAGAACAACTTGATCAACTCAAAGCGTTCTGGAAGCGCTGGGGCAATCTCATCACCTGGGTGCTGACCGCCGTCCTCGCCACCTTCGCCGCCTGGCAGGGCTGGCAGATGTACCAGCGCGACCAGGCCACCAAGGCTGCCGCGATGTACGACGAGTTCGATCGCGCCCTGGTCGCCCAGGATGTCGACAAGGCCGCCCTGGCCGCTGGCGACCTCAAGGCGCGCTACGGCAGCACCGGTTACGCGGCGCAGGCCGGCCTGCAGGTGGCCAAGCTGCAGCTCGACAAGGGCAAGGCCGACGACGCCAAGCAGAGCCTGACCTGGGTGGCGGAGCAGGGTGCCGAGGCCGGCGCCTACCGCGACATCGCCCGCCTGCGCCTGGCCGGCCTGCAGGTCGACGCCAAGGCCTACGACGAGGCTGCCAAGACCCTGGACGCCGTCAAGTCGAGCGACTTTGCCGCCCTGGTGGCCGACCGCCGTGGCGACTTGGCTCTGCTGCAGGACAAGCGCGACGCCGCCAAGGCCGAGTACCAGAAGGCCCTGGCCGCCATGGAGAAGACCCAGGACTACCGCCGCATCATCGAGGCCAAGCTGGCCACGCTGGGCGTGCCGACCGCCGTCGAGACGACCGGAGCCGCCCAATGAGGCGCGCCGTCCTGATTTCGCTGGTGGCAGCTTCCCTGACGGGCTGCTCCACGATCAGCTCGACGTGGAACAACTGGTTCGGCGACGAGAAGACCAAGCCGGCCGCGCTCGAGACCCTGTCCGGCCCGGCCAGCGGCCGCATCGTCTGGAGCACCAAGGGCGACGACGTCAATTTCAACCTCAGCATCGCCACGCCGGGCGACCGCTTCATCGTCGCCAGCAGCGGCGGCCAGGTGCGCGCGCTGGCGGCCGCCGACGGCCGCGAGCTGTGGCGGGGCGATGCCGGCGCCAAGCTGCTGGCCGGTGTCGGCAGCGACGGCCGCTTTGCCGCCGTCGTCAACCGCGACAACGAGCTGGTGGTGCTGGACAACGGCCGCGTGGCCTGGAAGAAGGCCCTGCCGACGCCCGTCGTCGCCGCGCCTCTGGTGGCCGGCGAGCGCGTCTTCGCGCTGACGCTGGACCGCCAGGTGCTCGCTTTCGACGCGCTGGACGGCCGCAAGATCTGGGAGATGCGCCGCCCCGGCGAGCCGCTGACGCTGGCCAAGGCCGGCGTGCTGCTGGCCTACAAGGACACGCTGATCGTCGGCCAAGGCCCGCGCCTGGCAGGCGTGGACCCGCTGAAGGGCCAGCTGCGCTGGGAAGCCAGCGTGGCCACGCCGCGTGGCACCAATGAAGTCGAGCGCCTGGCCGATCTGGTCGGCCCGGCCGTGCGCCAGGGCGAGCTGATCTGCGCCCGGGCCTTCCAGTCCTCGGTCGGCTGCGTGAACGTCGAGCGCGGCAGCGCGCTGTGGAACCGCGTCGTCGGTGGGGCCAACGGCATCGGTGCCGACGGCCAGATCGTCGTCGCCGGCGACGCCTCCGACCGCCTGTCGGCCTGGAAGCTGGCCAACGGCGACCTGGCCTGGTCTGCCGACCAGTTCCAGCGCCGCAAGCTCTCCGAGCCCGTGGTGCTCGGAAAGCAGGTACTGGTGGGGGACTTCGATGGCCAGGTCCATCTGCTGGACCGCGACAGCGGCAAGACCCGTTCGCGCCTGGCCACCGACGGCTCGCAGGTCGTCACCATCGCCCTGCTGGGCGAGACGGCCCTGGTCGCCACCAAGAATGGCGGCCTGTTCGCCATCCAGGCCGAATGAAACCAGTCATCGCCCTGGTCGGCCGCCCCAATGTGGGCAAGTCGACGCTGTTCAACCGCCTGACGAAGTCGCGTGACGCCATCGTGGCCGACTTCGCCGGCCTGACGCGCGACCGCCACTACGGCGACGGCCGCCTGGGCGATCGCGAGTTCATCTGCATCGACACCGGCGGCTTCGAGCCCGACAGCAGCACCGGCATCGTCAAGGAGATGGCCAAGCAGACCAAGCAGGCCGTGGCCGAAGCGGATGCCGTCATCTTCGTCGTCGACATCCGCCTGGGCCTGTCGGCCCACGACAGCGACATCGCCCGCTATCTGCGCAGCGTCAACAAGCGCGTGCACCTGGCCGTCAACAAGGCCGAGGGCATGAGCGAGTCGCCGCTGATGAACGAGTTCCATGAACTCGGCATGGGCGATCCGCACCCGATCTCTTCGGCGCACGGGCAGGGCATCCGCAGCCTGCTGGACGCGGTGCTGGAGCCTTTCGAGGACACCAGCGAGGAATTCGGCGCCGGCCCGCAGCAGGATGGCGTCATCCGCCTGGCCGTGGCCGGCCGCCCGAACGTCGGCAAGAGCACGCTGATCAACACCTGGCTGGGTGAAGAGCGCCTCGTCGCCTTCGACATGCCGGGCACGACGCGTGATGCCATCGCCGTCGACTTCGAGCGCAACGGCCAGAAGTTCAAGCTCATCGACACCGCCGGCCTGCGCCGCAAGGGCAAGGTCTTCGAGGCCATCGAGAAGTTTTCGGTGGTGAAGACGCTGCAGGCGATTGCCGACGCCCACGTCGTGCTGCTGCTGCTGGACGCCACGCAGGGCGTGACCGACCAGGATGCCCACATCGCCGGCTACATCCTCGACAGCGGCCGCGCCGTCGTGCTGGCACTCAACAAGTGGGACGCCGTCGACAGCTACCAGCGCGAGACGCTGCAGCGCCAGATCGAGCAGCGCCTGGCCTTCCTGAAGTTCGCGCCCATGCACAACATCTCGGCGTTGAAGCGCCAGGGGCTGTCGGCGGTCTGGAATTCGCTGGCCGATGCCTATGCCTCGGCCTACCGCAAGATGACCACGCCGGTGCTGACCCGCCTCATCCAGGAAGCCACCGAGCACCAGCAGCCCAAGCGCTCAGGCGTTTCGCGCCCCAAGATGCGCTACGCCCACCAGGGTGGCCAGAACCCGCCCATCGTCGTCATCCACGGCAATGCGCTGGATGGTGTCACCGAGGTCTACAAGCGCTACCTGGAAGGCCGCATCCGCGCCCACTACAAGTTGGTCGGAACGCCGCTGAAGATAGAGCTACGTTCTTCGAAGAATCCCTTCGACGAAAAGACCTAGGCTGACCTCTGGAGGGGCAGAGACGCTGTGTTAAGGTCTTACCCGTAGTCCCCCATCCCCCCGATAACTCGGAGCATACCGATGAGCAACAAAGGCCAACTTTTGCAGGACCCCTTTTTGAACCTGCTTCGCAAAGAGCATGTGCCCGTTTCGATCTACCTCGTGAACGGCATCAAGCTCCAAGGCCACATCGAATCGTTTGACCAGTACGTTGTCCTGCTGCGCAATACCGTGACGCAGATGGTCTACAAGCACGCGATCTCGACCGTCGTGCCGGGCCGCGCAGTCAACTTCCACGCCGGCGACGCCCCCGCGGACGCCTGATCCCCACCCCTTGTCCTCGACCTCTGCACACGACGCGACGCCGCCCTCCGAGGCGGCGCGCGCCATTCTTGTGGGTGTCGATTTCGGTCGCCACCGCGCCGCCCAGGGTTTCGACGAGAGCCTGGATGAACTGGCCTTGCTGGCCGAATCCGCCGGCGACACGCCGGTGGCCAAGATCATCGCGCGCCGCCAGGCGCCCGATGCCGCGCTGTTCGTCGGCTCCGGCAAGGCCGACGAGATCAAGCTGCTCGTGCAGGCCCACCAGGCCCACACGGTGCTGTTCGACCAGGCCATCTCGCCGGCCCAGCAGCGCAATCTCGAGCGCGTGCTGGGCGTGCCGGTGGCTGACCGCACGGCGCTGATCCTCGAGATCTTCGCCGCCCGCGCCCAGAGCCACGAAGGCAAGCTGCAGGTCGAGCTGGCCCGGCTGCAATACCTGGCCACGCGCCTGGTGCGGCGCTGGAGCCATCTGGAGCGCCAGAGCGGCGGCATCGGCATGCGCGGCGGCCCCGGCGAGGCCCAGATCGAGCTGGACCGTCGCATGATCGACGACCGCATCAAGAAGACCAAGGAGCGCCTCAAGCAGGTGCAGAAGCAGCGCAGCACCCAGCGCCGCTCGCGCTCGCGCAACGGCGTCTTCAAGGTCTCCCTGGTCGGCTATACGAACGCGGGCAAGAGCACGCTGTTCAATGCGCTGACCAAGGCGCGCGCCTATGCGGCCAACCAGCTGTTCGCGACGCTGGACACGACGACCCGTTCCCTCTACCTCGAGCAGGCCCAGGCCAGCGTGTCGCTGTCCGACACGGTCGGCTTCATCCGCGATCTGCCGCACAAGCTCGTCGAGGCCTTCCGCGCCACGCTGCAGGAGGCGGCCGACGCCGACCTGCTGCTGCATGTCGTCGATGCCGCGAGCCCCGTGCTGGATGAGCAGATGGTCGAAGTCGAGCGCGTGCTCGAGGAAATCGGCGCCGGCGGCGTGCCGCAGATCCTGGTCTACAACAAGCAGGACCTGCTGCCCGACGACCAGCGTCCGCGCGACATCGTCGACGCCATGCTGCGCCCCAACGGCAGCACCGAGCCGACGCCGCGCGTCTTCGTCAGCGCCCTCGACGGCAGCGGCTTGAACGAGCTGCGCCAGCTGATTGCGACGGCCATGCAGACCCAGCCCTTGATTCCCGACGAACGGGACCCACGTTTCGACGCTGACCCGTCGGATATCGAATCTTCCTCAGACCCTTCCCAGGCATGAGCAGCACTTCTCAAACACCTCCCCGCAGCACCTGGGCCCAGCGTTTGATGACGCCGGTCGCCCGCGCCGCGGGCCGGCTGCTGAACAACGGCCGCAATGACGGCCCGCCCGACCTCGACGAGCTCTGGCGTGACTTCAACCGCAAGCTCTCGGGCATGTTCGGCGGCAAGTCCGGCGGGCCTTCGGGCCCCAGCGGTTCGGGCGGCTCGCCCGACATGAAGGGTGCCGGCATCGGCGTCGGCCTGATCGCCGGCGTTGTCGTGCTGGGCTGGCTGGCGAGCGGCTTCTTCATCGTGCAGGAAGGCCAGCAGGGCGTGATCACGTCCTTCGGCAAGTACAGCAAGACCGTCGAGGCCGGCTTCCAGTGGCGCGGCCCCTATCCCTTCCAGGCCCATGAGATCCAGCCGGTCTCGCAGCTGCGCCAGGTCGAGGTCGGCCGCACGTCGGTCGTTGCGGCCACCGGCCTGCGCGACTCGTCCATGCTGACCCAGGACGAGAACATCGTCGACATCCGTTTCACGGTGCAGTTCACCATCCGCGACCTGCGCGACTTCCTGTTCGAGAACCGCGATCCCGAGCAGGCCGTGCTGCTGGCGGCCGAATCGGCCGTGCGCGAGATCGTCGGCAAGAACACCATGGACTCGGTGCTCTACGAGCAGCGCGACGCCATCGCCACCGATCTGGTCAACTCCATCCAGGCTCAGCTGGACCGCCTGAAGGCCGGCATCCAGATCAAGAACGTCAACGTGCAGAGCGTGCAGCCGCCCGAGCAGGTGCAGGCGGCCTTCGAGGACGCGTTCAAGGCCAATGCCAACCGCGAGCAGCTGAAGAACGAGGCCCAGGCCTATGCCAACGACGTGATCCCGCGTGCCCGCGGCGATTCCGCTCGTCTGCGCGAACAGGCCGAAGGCTACAAGGCCCGCGTCATCGCGACCGCCGAAGGCGATGCACAGCGCTTCAAGAGCGTATTGACCGAGTACCAGAAGGCGCCCCAGGTCACGCGCGACCGCCTCTACATCGACGCGATGCAGCAGGTCTACACCAATGTCAGCAAGGTCATGGTGGACAGCAAGAGCGGGTCCAACCTGCTCTATCTGCCGCTGGACAAGCTGCTGCAGCAGGGCAGCGGCAGCGTGACCGTCTCCGCGCCGCAAGCCGCCGCCGTGCCCGAGCCGCAGACGCTGCCGGCCGTTTCCGACCCGCGCAGCCGTGACAACCAGCGCAGCCGCGACGGCCGCTGATCGAGGACCATCCGAATGAACCGTATTGCCGCCATCCTCGCCGGCGTCATCGTCGTGCTGATGCTCGCGTCGTCGATGCTCTTCGTCGTTGACCAGCGCCAGTTCGCCGTCGTCTACGCGCTGGGCGAGATCAAGGAAGTCATCACCGAGCCCGGCCTGAAGCTGAAGGCGCCGCCGCCGGTCCAGAACGTCGTCATGCTGGACCGCCGCGTGCAGACCCTGGACAGCCCCGAATCGCGCCCCATCTTCACGGCCGAAAAGAAGAGCCTGGTCATCGACTGGCTCATCAAGTGGCGCATCACCGAGCCGCGCCAGTTCATCCGCAACAACGGCTCCGACATCCGCAATGTCGAGAACCGCCTCGCTCCCATCGTGCAGGCCGCTTTCAACGAGGAAGTGACCAAGCGCACCGTCATCGGCGTGCTGTCCGCCGAGCGCGACAAGATCATGAACGACGTGCGCAAGCGCCTGGCCGACGAAGCCAAGCAGTTCGGCATCGAGGTGGTCGACGTGCGCATCAAGCGCGTGGACTTCGCGTCCACCATCACCGATTCGGTCTACAAGCGCATGGAGTCCGAGCGCAAGCGCGTGGCCAACGAGACGCGCTCCACCGGCGCGGCCGAGGGCGAGAAGATCAAGGCCGATGCGGACCGCCAGCGCGAAATCATCGTCGCCGAGGCCTATCGCGACGCCCAGCTGATCAAGGGTGAGGGCGATGCCAAGGCCTCGGCCCTGTATGCGGAAGCCTTTGGCCGCGATCCGCAGTTCGCCCAGTTCTACCGCTCGCTGGAGGCCTACCGCGCCAGCTTCAGCAAGAAGGCCGACGTGATGGTCGTGGACCCGTCCAGCGACTTCTTCAAGGCCATGAGAGGCTCGGGCGGCTCCGGCGCCGCACCCGCCGCACCCGCGCGCAAGTGAACGAGCTGCTGACCGCGCTGGCGCTGGTGCTGGTCATCGAGGGGCTGATGCCCCTGATCAGCCCGGTGCGCTGGCGGGAGGTCTTCAGCCGCATCCTCGCCATGAGCGATGGCCAGATCCGCTTCATCGGCCTGGCCAGCATCCTGATGGGCCTTTTTGGACTGCTGTGGTTGCGCTGATCTGAAGGCTCGCGGGGCTGGAGCGGGGGAGGGCATAGGTACAATGCCGTTTTTAACCGCCTAGCCTGCGCCCATGTCCTCTGCTTGGCTGCTGCCCGAGCACATCGCCGATGTCCTGCCTTCGCAGGCGCGCCGCATCGAAGAGCTGCGTAGAGAGCTGCTCGACATGGCCCGCAGCTACGGCTGCGAGCTGGTCATTCCGCCGCTGCTGGAGCATCTGGACTCCCTGCTGTCGGGCACGGGTAGCGGCTCGGACATCAAGCTGTTCAAGCTGGTGGACCAGCTCTCCGGCCGCTCGCTGGGCCTGCGCGCCGACACGACGCCCCAGGTCGCCCGCATCGACGCCCATCTGCTGAACCGCCAGGGCGTGACCCGCCTGTGCTACTGCGGCCCCGTGGCGCATACGCGGCCCGACGGCCTCAACACCAGCCGCGAGCCGCTGCAGTTCGGCGTCGAGATCTATGGCCATGCCGGCCTGGAAGCCGACCTGGAAGTGCACGAACTGGCCCTGGACGCGCTGCGCCGCGCCGGCCTCACCGACGTGATGCTGGACCTGGGCGATGCGCGCCTGCTGCAGGGCGTGCTGGACGGCGTCAAGCTGCCCGCCGACACGCTGGCTGCCCTGACCGCAGCCCTGGCCGCCAAGGACATGGGTGTGCTGACCGATCTGACGGCCAGCATGCCGGCCGTGACGCGCGACGCGGTGCTGGCCCTGCCGGGCCTGTTCGGCGGCCGTGAGGTGCTGGCCGAAGCCGCCCGCCGCCTGCCCGACCATCCCCTCATCAAGGCGGCCCTGGCCGACCTGGACTGGCTGGCCGGTCATCTGGCGGCCGTCCACCCCGAGGTCAGCCTGGGTTTCGACCTGGCCGACCTGCAGGGCTATGCCTACTACACCGGCATCCGCTTCGCCGCCTATGCCTCGGGCTGCTCCGACGCCGTGCTGCGTGGCGGCCGCTACGACGAGGTCGGCGCCGCCTTTGGCCGCCGCCGCCCGGCCGTCGGCTTCAGCCTCGATCTGAAGACGCTGGTCACCCTGGTGCCGGCCACGCCCCTGCGCGCCGCCGTGCGTGCGCCCTGGGGCGAGGACGCCTCGCTGCGCCAGGCCGTGCGCGACCTGCGCGAGCAGGGCGAGACGGTGGTGTGCGTTTTGCCCGGGCATGAGCACGAGGCCGATGAATTCGACTGTGACCGCGAGCTGGTTCGCGAGCACACTCAGTGGGTTGTCCGAACGCTGTAAGGCGCGGCGACCACCAATCCTTTCAAGCAAGACAGGCAATCAACATGAGCCAAACCGCGCGTGGACGCAATGTGGTCGTCGTCGGCACCCAATGGGGTGACGAGGGCAAGGGCAAGGTCGTGGACTGGATGACGGATCACGCCCAGGGCGTGGTGCGCTTCCAGGGCGGTCACAACGCGGGCCACACCCTGGTCATCAAGGGCGTGAAGACCGCGCTGCAGCTCATCCCCAGCGGCATCATGCGCGACGGCGTGGCCTGCTACATCGGCAACGGCGTGGTGCTGGACCCGACCCATCTGCTGTCCGAGATCGAGCGCTTGGAGAAGGCCGGTGTCGAGGTGCGTTCGCGCCTCTTCATCAGCGAGTCCTGCCCGCTGATCCTGCCCTTCCACGTCGCCGTCGACAAGGCGCGCGAGGCCCTGCGTGAGACCAGCGGCAGCGGCAAGATCGGCACCACCGGCAAGGGCATCGGCCCGGCCTACGAAGACAAGGTCGCCCGCCGCGCCCTGCGCGCCCAGGACCTGAAGCATCCCGAGCGCTTTGGCAAGAAGCTGCGCGAGCTGCTGGACCTGCACAACTTCGCGCTGTCGGGCTATCTGAAGGGTGAGCCGCTCGCCTTCGAGCCTATCTTCGAGCAGGCCATGAAGATGGCCGACCAGATCAAGCCCATGCTGGCCGACGTCGGCTACATGATCCACAAGGCCAGCAAGGCCGGCGCCAACATCCTCTTCGAAGGCGCCCAGGGCACGCTGCTGGACATCGACCACGGCACCTACCCCTATGTCACGTCCAGCAACTGCGTGGCCGGCAATGCCGCCGCCGGTGCCGGCGTGGGCCCGCAGATGCTGCACTACATGCTGGGCATCACCAAGGCCTACACGACGCGCGTCGGCTCCGGCCCCTTCCCGACCGAGCTGGACTGGGAGCAGCCCGGCACCGTCGGCTACCACCTGTCCACCGTCGGCCAGGAGCGCGGCACCGTGACCGGCCGCGCCCGCCGCTGCGGCTGGCTGGACGCCGCAGCGCTGAAGCGCTCCATCATCATCAACGGCATCACCGGCCTGTGCCTGACCAAGCTCGACGTGCTGGACGGCTTGGCCGAGATCAAGATGTGCGTGGGCTACCAGCTCGACGGCAAGCTGCTCGACATCCTGCCGCTGGACGCCGATGAGATCGAGGCCTGCGAACCCGTGTTCGAGACCTTCCCGGGCTGGACCGAGACCACCTTCGGCGTCACCGCCTGGGACAAGCTGCCGGCCAATGCACGCAGCTATCTGAAGCGCGTGGAAGAGGTCATCGGCGCGCCCATCGACATGGTCTCGACCGGCCCCGACCGCGAGCACACCATCGTGCTGCGCCATCCTTATTCGGCGTAACAGCGCCTGATCACCATCAAACCAACGGAGACAACACCACCATGTTGACCGACGACGGCAAGCACCTCTACGTTTCCTGGGACGAGTACCACCTGCTGACCGAGCGCCTGGCGCTCAAGGTGCACGCCTCGGGCTGGCAGTTCGACCAGATCCTCTGCCTGGCCCGCGGCGGCATGCGCCCGGGCGACGTGCTGTCGCGCGTCTTCGACAAGCCCCTGGGCATCATGTCGACCAGCTCCTACCGCGCCGAAGCCGGCACCATCCAGGGTCGCCTGGACATGGCCAAGTACATCACCATGCCCAAGGGCGAGCTGGCGGGCCGCGTGCTGCTGGTGGACGACCTGGCTGATTCGGGTGTCACGCTGAAGGCGGTGGTCGAGCGCCTGCGCGGCATGCCTTCCATCACCGAGCTGCGCTCGGCGGTCATCTGGACCAAGAAGGTGTCGGCCTACACGCCGGACTTCTACTGCGAGATGCTGGAAACCTCGCCCTGGATCCACCAGCCGTTCGAGGAGTACGACGGCATGGGCCCGGAGCAGCTGGCGAAGAAGTTCGTCGTTTGATTGGTGACTGCGTGGCACGACTCGAAAGAAGCTCGGTTTGTGCCACCACTCGACGAAGCGCCCATCGAGGGCGCATCGTCGGGGACTCGGTCACGTTCCGCGACCCCGCTTCGGAGCATGGCTCCGAACCCTTCGAGCCCTCACGCGATTGCCTTGGCGCTTGCATGCGCCAAGTCCTTCGCCAGGCGTCGCAAAGGCCGCAGGGCCTTTGCTCGGTCCGGGCTCAGTCCACTGGACATCGCTTCCTGAGCCCCAAACGACAAAGGCCAGCACTTTCGTGCTGGCCTTCTTTGTTTGGTGCCCAGGAGAGGACTCGAACCTCCACGGAGTTACCCGCTAGTACCTGAAACTAGTGCGTCTACCAATTCCGCCACCTGGGCAAGGTGCTCAAAACTTCTAGCGAAGTCCTGAGCCGTTTCAGGAAAACAGAGACTATATCATCAAAAACTTGAAGAACACAACTGCATCGCCTACGGGCGACGGCGCGGGCCTGCTCGGCGAAGTCGAAGGCACGCTGCAAGGCCATCGGGACGGCCATGGCTTCCTGATCCCCGACGACGGCTCGGCCGACATCTACCTCTCCTCGCAGGAGACCCATGCCGTCATGCACGGCGACCGCCTGCGCGTGCGCGTCGTGCGCTTCGACAAGCGCGGCCGCCCCGAGGGCAAGGTGCTCGAGATCCTCGAGCGCAAGAAGCGCCCGCTGATCGGCCGCCTGCTGCTCGAGTCCGGCATCTGGCTGGTGGCGCCCGAAGACCGGCGCATGGGCCAGGACATCCTCATCCCCAAGAACGGCATCGCCAACGCGACGGCCGGCCAGGTCGTTGCCGTCGAACTGACCGAGCCGCCGTCGCTGTACTCGCAGCCCGTCGGCCGCGTGGTTGAGGTGTTAGGGGAAATCGACGACCCCGGCATGGAGATCGAGATCGCGGTGCGCAAGTACGACGTGCCGCACCGCTTCAGCCCCGAGACGCTGACGCAGAGCGCCAAGCTGCCCGAGAAGCTGCGTGCCGCCGACCTCAAGCACCGCATCGACCTGCGCGACGTGCCCCTGGTCACCATCGACGGCGAGGATGCGCGCGATTTCGATGACGCCGTCTACTGCGAGCCTTTCAAGCAAGGCCGCGGCAAGAAGGCCATCGAGGGCTGGCGCCTGCTGGTTGCCATCGCCGACGTGTCGCACTATGTGAAGCCGGGCGAGCCGCTGGACGGCGATGCCTACGAGCGCGCCACCTCCGTCTACTTCCCGCGCCGCGTCATCCCGATGCTGCCGGAGAAGCTGTCCAACGGCCTGTGCTCGCTGAACCCGTATGAAGACCGGCTCAGCATGGTCTGCGACATGCTGGTCAGCAGCGACGGCACGGTCACGGCCTACCAGTTCTATCCGGCCGTGATCTGCTCGCATGCGCGCTTCACCTACACCGAGGTGGCGGCCATCCTGGCCAACACCCATGGGCCCGAGGCCGCCAAGCGCCGCGAGCTGGTGCCGCATCTGCTGCATCTGCACGAGGTCTATCGCGCCCTGCTGGGCGAACGCCATCGCCGCGGCGCCATCGACTTCGAGACCACCGAGACGCAGATCGTCTGCGACGACAACGGCCGCATCGAGAAGATCGTGCCGCGCACGCGCAACGACGCCCACCGGCTGATCGAGGAGGCCATGCTGGCCGCCAACACCTGCTCGGCGGATTTCATCCAATCCAGCAAGCACCATTCGCTGTACCGCGTTCATGAAGGCCCGACGCCGGAGAAGCGCCAGACGCTGCAGAACTACCTGCGCTCTCTGGGCATCTCGGCCGGCATCTCCGACGACCCGTCGCCGCGCGAGTTCCAGCAGCTGGCCGAGGCGACCAAGAACCGCCCCGACGCCCAGCAGATCCACACCATGCTGCTGCGCTCCATGCAGCAGGCCATCTACACCGGCACCAACTCCGGCCACTTCGGCCTGGCCTACCCGGCCTACACCCACTTCACCAGCCCGATCCGGCGCTATCCGGACCTGCTGGTCCATCGCGTCATCAAATGCCTGCTGGCGAACAAGCGCTACACGCTGGACGCGTCCAAGATGAACGTGCCGCAGGCGCCCAAGCGCCCGGGCCGTCCGCCGCCGCCCAATCCGGCCGAGGCCCGCAACGAGGCCGAGCGCTGGGAGGTCGTCGGTGCGCACTGCAGCGCCAATGAGCGCCGGGCCGACGAGGCCAGCCGTGACGTCGAGGCCTGGCTGAAGTGCCGCTACATGCGCGACCGCCTCGGCGAGGTGTTTGCCGGCACGGTGTCCGCCGTCACGAGCTTCGGCCTCTTCGTGCAGCTGGACGAGCTCTATGTCGAAGGCCTGGTGCACATCACCGAGCTGGGCGGCGAGTACTACCGCTTCGACGACGCCCGCCAGGAGCTGCGTGGCGAACGCACCGGCATGCGCTATGCCACCGGCGCGCGCGTGCAGGTGCAGGTCAGCCGTGTCGACCTGGACGGTCGCCGCATCGACTTCCGCCTCGTGCGCGATGACGACGATCTGCGCCACATCGCCCGTGGGGCCGCACCCAAGCCGACCGGCAAGGCCGCTGGCAAGCCCGTGGCCAAGAAGCGCACGCCCAAGACCGCCGTCGAGAAGCTGGAGGACGTGCGTCAGACCGACCGCGACGTGAAGAAGAGCCGCAAGGAAGTCGTCGCGTCCTTGCACCCCGTCAAGGCGGCGCAGCAGGCCGCCAAGCGCGCGGCCAACAAGGCGTCCAAGAAAACGGCGACGAAGTCAGCGCCGCGCAAGCGCCGCTAGGCGCTCGATGAGGTCGTCGGCGCGCAGCACGCCGTCGACCTCGCCGGCCCGGCCATGGGCGTCCACGCCCGCGCAGGCTATTGCCTGCGCGCTCGCATCCGGCTGCTGTGCCCACAGCCCGCCCAGCCAGCCGGCGAGCACGTCGCCGGTGCCCGCCGTGGCCAGGGCCGGGCCACCGCTCGCGCAGATGGCCGGCCGCTCGTTGGGCGAGGCGATGACGCTGCCCGAGCCTTTGAGGATGACGGTGCAGCCCAGCTGCTGCGAGAGATCGCGGGCCGCCGCGAGGCGGTCGGCCTGGACGGCCGTCGTGCTGCGATTCAGCAGGCGGGCGGCTTCCAGGGGATGCGGCGTCAGCAGCGTGGACCCGGCCGGCCTCGCGCGAACGAGCGCTTTCAGGGCGGGCTCGGCGGCGACGGCATTCAAGGCATCGGCATCGAGCACGAGGCGCGGCAACGCCTGCAGCAGCAAGGGCAGGGCAGGGGCGACGCCTTCGCCAGCCCCGCAGCCGACGACCCCCACCGCCTGTGGCACATCGGAGAGCCGCCCGCGCATCAGCTCGGGCCGGCCCGGGTCCGCGACTTCGCCGGCGCCGAGGCCGAACAGGTCGACATAGACCCGCCCCGCGCCGCAGGCGAGGGCCGCGCGGGCTGCCAGGCGGGCAGCGCCCTGCATGCCGGGTGCGCCGCCCACCACCAGCACCTGGCCGTGGCTGCCCTTGTGGCTGGTCGGGCTGCGCCGCGGCGCCGGGGCGGGCCCCAGCAGCTCGGCCGTCGGCGTCTCGTCGGGCGCGATGCCGAGGTCGTCAAACCAGATGCGGCCGGCATGCGCCCGGCCCTCGCCGGTGAAGAGGCCGGGCTTGAGGGTCAGCAGGGTGAGGGTGTGATCGGCGCGCACGGCGTGTTCGCCGGCCGGCTGGCCGGTGTCGGCAAGCAGGCCGCTGGGCAGGTCCACCGCCAGCACGGGCGCGCCACAGCCGGCGATGGCAGCCATGGTGATGCGCATCTCGGCCGACGGGCCGCGGTTCAGGCCCAGTCCCAGCAGGGCGTCGATGACGAGTGAGGGGCGAATCGGTGCCTCATGGCTCACATGCACAGGCACGCCGGCTTCTGCCAGGCGGCGCGCGGCGACGAGCCCGTCGCCACCGTTGTTGCCGGGGCCGCAGGCGATCCAGACGGGGCCGCAGCCGTGGCGCAGCGCCAGTGCCAGCTTGGCGATGCCCAGGCCGGCGCGCTCCATCAGATCGGGCGATTGCAGCAGGGCGCGCGCCTCGATGCGCCGGCTGGCGGCGACATCGAACAGGGGCAGCGTCGCGGTGGTGGGCAGCAGCGGGTGCATGCCCTCGAGCTTAGGCCAGTCGCTGGGGGCCCAGTGCTGCAATGTCCAGCAAAGGCGCCTGTCCGGCGACCTGCTGGGCCAGCACCTGCGCGATGCCGCAGGCGCTGCCCCAGCCCTGGCCACCGGGCGACAGATTCAGCCACAGCCCGGCGCGGGCGCTGGCGCCGAGGATGGGCAGGCCGTCGGCCGACGTCGCGCGGCGGCTCACCCCCTGCTGGACCTGGCTGTGCAGCACCGAGCCGGGGAACCAGTGCTGCAGGCCGCGGTGCAGGGCCTCGAAATCGGCGGCGTGCTTGGCGCCGGCGCTGCTCACGGTGAGGCCGCCGGTCACGCGCACGCGCTGGCCGGTGCGGGCGACGACGATGCCCCGCGACGGATCCACCCAGCCCGCCTTGGGGCCGAGGTCGGGATGGGCTTCCAGCAGCCGCAGCGGCGCCGTGACCGAGGCTTCGTGGCGCGCCGCCAGAGGCAGGCGCCGGCCGAGCAGGGGCTGGGCGCCCAGGCCGTTGCACAGCACGACCGCGTCGAAGTGTTCGTCCTGCGGGCCGAGCGACTGGGGCAGGGTGTCGCCGGCCTCCCGCTCGGCGCCGCGCACGGGCGCCTCGACGGGCGGCGTGTATTCGTGGCGCAGCGTCAGGCCGGCAGCGCCATCGGCGACGGCGCTCACGGTGGTGTGGAAGCGAAAGCCCGCCCCCAGTTTCTGGGCCTGAAGGCGCAACTGCTGGGCAAACAGGCGGGGGTTGCCGGCGCCCCCGCGCGCCAGGGCCAGGGCGGCGGCCAGTGGCGCCTCGGCATTCAGGCCGGGCTCGCGCAGCCGGGCCTCGCCGGCCTCGATGAGCTCGACCTGCAGGCCCAGGGCTTTCCAGGTGTCCAGGCGCGCTTGCGCGGCGGCGACGCGCTTGGCATCCGTCAGCGCGATCAGCAGGCCTTCGGTGGCTTCGTCATCCAGGCCCAGCTCCCGGCGCAGCTCGGCCGTTCGCGCCAGGCTCAGCTGGCTCAGGGCGGCCAGCTGGCTGACGGCATCGCTGCTCCTGCGGCCAGCACGCCAGCGGCGCCAGCGAAAGCCGAGCGGGGCGGGAGGCGCCGCGCCGGCCAGGTGGGGCACGAAGGGCGAGAGCAGGGCGCTGCTGGCAAAGCTGGCCTGCTCGGCCACGCTGCCGCCGCGCTCGAAGACCTGGACCTTGCAGCCCAGAGCGGCCAGCTCATAGGCCGTCGTGACGCCCGCAAGGCCGGCGCCCACCACCGCGACGCGACGCGTCACGCGGGCACCCTGGAGGCAGTCGGGAAGGGCGCGCTGGCGACCGCTGGAGCGCGGCGTCGGCTGGGGAGGGGCATGAAGTTGTGTATACTCTGCGGGTTTTGCCGGAGGGAGTAGCTCTAGAAGCTGCTTTTCATCGACAAAACGGTTGTGAGGGGTGCAGCGGGCAACGGTCGTTGTCGGCCACTCATCGCAACAAATCGCAAACCGGCCTCACTAAGGTGTTGCGGCTTGCGGCGGTCTCGAAACACATGTGGAACATGTGTATCGGGGCGCTGCGACGCAATTCAGGCCGGATTTTAGACACAACCTTCGGAGTAAGACCCATGTCTGTCACGATGCGCGAGATGCTGGAAGCCGGCGTCCATTTCGGCCACCAAACCCGCTTCTGGAATCCCAAGATGGCCCCGTATATCTACGGCCATCGCAACAAGATCCACATCATCAACCTCGAGAAGACGCTGCCCGCGTTCAACGATGCGATGAAGTTCATCCGCTCGCTGGCTGCCAAGCGCGGCACGATCCTGATGATCGGCACGAAGCGCCAGGCCCGTGAGTTCATCGCCGCTGAAGCCCAGCGCGCCGGCATGCCCTACGTCGACTCGCGTTGGCTGGGCGGCATGATGACCAACTTCAAGACGGTCAAGACCTCCCTCAAGAACCTGAAGGACATGCAGGCCCAGGTCGATGCCGGCACCCAGCCCGCGATCAAGAAGGAAGCCCTGCTGTTCCAGCGCGACATCGCCAAGCTGGAAAAGAACATCGGCGGCATCCAGGACATGACCGCGCTGCCCGACGCCGTCTTCATCATCGACGTCGGCTATCACAAGATCGCCGTCGCCGAAGCCAAGAAGCTGGGCATTCCCGTCATCGGCGTGGTTGACACCAACCACTCGCCCATCGGCATCGACTACGTCATCCCCGGCAACGACGACTCCGCCAAGGCTGTCGCTCTGTATGCCCGCGCCGTCGCTGACGCCGTGCTGGAAGGCAAGGCCAACGCCACGAACGAAGTGCTGGCTGCTGTCGCCCCCGCCGGCGACGAGTTTGTCGAGGTTTCTGAAGAGGCGTAAGCCCCTTTCGACCCTGCATCTGAAAGGGGCCGCGAGGCCCCTTTTGCCAAACGAAATCTGGAGAACACAAATGGCTGCAATCACTGCAAGCATGGTGGGCGAACTGCGTGCCCGCACCGACGCCCCGATGATGGAGTGCAAGAAGGCACTGACCGAGGCCGAAGGCGACATGGAGCGCGCTGAAGAGATCCTGCGCGTCAAGCTGGGCAACAAGGCCGGCAAGGCCGCCTCGCGCATCACCGCCGAAGGCATCGTGGCCTCGGCCGTGGTCGGTGGCAATGGCGCCCTGATCGAAGTGAACTGCGAGACCGACTTCGTCTCGAAGAACGACGCCTTCCTGGCTTTCGTCAGCGCCCTGGCCGGCCTGGTGGCCGAGCACAACCCGGCCGACGTGGCGGCCCTGTCGGCCCTGCCCCTGTCGCAAGAAGGCTTCGGCCCGACGGTGGAAGACGTGCGCAAGGGCCTGATCGGCAAGATCGGCGAGAACATGTCGATCCGCCGCTTTCAGCGCTACACCGGCTCCAAGCTGGCGACCTACCTGCACGGCACCCGCATCGGCGTGGTCGTCGAGTTCGAAGGTGACGACGTCGCCGCCAAGGACGTGGCCATGCACATCGCCGCCATGAAGCCGGCTGCGCTGTCCAGCGCCGACGTCTCGGCCGATCTGGTCGAGAAGGAGCGCAAGATCGCCACCGAGAAGGCTGCTGAATCCGGCAAGCCGGCCGACATCGTCGCCAAGATGGTCGAAGGCTCGGTGCAGAAGTTCCTGAAGGAAGTCTCCCTGCTGGACCAGGTCTTCGTGAAGGCCGCCGACGGCAAGCAGACCGTGGGCGCCCACCTGAAGGCCGCCAACACGACCGTCAAGGGCTTCACGCTCTACGTCGTGGGCGAAGGCATCGAGAAGAAGGTTGACGACTTCGCAGCCGAAGTGGCCGCCCAGGTGGCAGCTGCCAAGGGTCAGTAAAGACGCTTGCGAAATCGTACGAAATGAAGGGGCGCCAAGTTGGCGCCCTTTAAACTTGCGGCCCACCATAGGCCCCCACTACTGAGGACACCATGCCCGCGTACAAGCGCATCCTGCTCAAGCTCTCCGGTGAAGCCCTGATGGGTGACGACGCCTACGGCATCAATCGCGCGACCATCGTCCGCATGGTGCAGGAGATCAGGGAGATCACGCAGATGGGCGTGGAAGTGGCCGTCGTCATCGGCGGCGGCAACATCTTCCGCGGCGTCGCCGGCGGCTCGGTCGGCATGGACCGCGCCACGGCCGACTACATGGGCATGCTGGCCACGGTGATGAACTCCCTGGCCCTGGCCGACACCATGCGCCAGGAAGGCATGACCGCCCGGGTGATGTCCGCCATCGCCATCGAGCAGGTGGTCGAGCCCTATGTGCGCCCCAAGGCCCTGCAATACCTCGAAGAGGGCAAGGTCGTCGTCTTCGCTGCCGGCACCGGCAACCCCTTCTTCACGACCGACACGGCCGCGGCCCTGCGCGGTGCCGAGATCGGCGCCGAGATCGTGCTGAAGGCCACCAAGGTCGACGGCGTCTACACGGCCGACCCCAAGAAGGATCCCTCCGCCACGCGTTATGCGCGCATCAGTTTCGATGAGGCGATCACGCGCAATCTGCAGGTGATGGACGGCGCCGCCTTCGCGCTGTGCCGCGACCAGAAGCTGCCGATCAAGGTCTTCAGCATCTTCAAGCCCGGTGCTCTGCGCCGCGTGGTGCAGGGCGAGGACGAAGGCACGTTGGTGCACGTCTAATACATTCTCACGAGAGACTGATCATGAGCACTGCTGACATCAAGAAGAACGCCGAGGCCAAGATGGCCAAGTCGGTCGAAGCCCTGAAGAACGAACTGCACAAGATCCGCACCGGCCGTGCCCACCCGGGCATCCTGGATCAGGTCAGCGTCGACTACTACGGCTCCATGGTGCCGATCTCGCAGGTGGCCAACGTGACGCTGCTGGATGCCCGCACCATCTCCGTGCAGCCCTGGGAAAAGGGCATGGGCGCCAAGATCGAGAAGGCCATCCGCGAAAGCGACCTGGGCCTGAACCCCGCGTCCCAGGGCGACCTGATCCGCGTGCCGATGCCGCCGCTGACCGAAGAGCGCCGCCGCGACCTGACCAAGGTCGTGCGCAACACCGGCGAGGACGCCAAGGTGGCCGTGCGCAATCTGCGCCGCGACGCCAACGAACACGCCAAGAAGCTGCTCAAGGACAAGGAGATCGGCGAGGACGACGAGCGTCGCAGCCTCGACGAAGTGCAGAAGCTCACCGACCGGGTGATCAACGAGATCGACAAGCTGATCTCGGGCAAGGAAGCCGAGATCCTCGCGGTTTGAGCGCCGTCCTCATGGCGCAAGACCGCCCGGCGCCGCCGCGCCATGTCGCCATCGTCATGGATGGCAACGGCCGCTGGGCCAAGAAGCGCTTCCTGCCGCGCTTCTTCGGCCACAAGGCCGGTGTGGACAGCCTCGTCAAGGTCGTCCAGGCCTGCATCGACCGCGACATCGAGCATGTCACCGTGTTCGCCTTCTCCAGCGAGAACTGGAAGCGGCCCAGCGACGAGGTGTCCGGCCTGATGGGCCTGGTGCTGGCCGCCGTCAGCCGCTATCTGGCCAAGATGGGCGCCATGGGCGTGCGCATCCGCATCGTGGGCGACCGTGATGCGGTGTCCGACAAGCTGCGCAATGCCTGGAACGAGGCCGAGACCAGCACGGCCCACAACACCAAGCTGACGCTGAACGTCGCCTTCAACTACGGCGGCCGCTGGGACATCGTGCAAGCCTGCAAGAAGGCCATCCAAGCCGGCGTGCCGGCCGACGAGCTGACCGAGGCCAAGCTGTCGGAGTTCATGGCCATGAGCTATGCGCCCGACCCCGACCTCTTCATCCGCACCGGCGGCGAGGTGCGCATCAGCAACTTCCTGCTGTGGCAGGCGGCCTATACCGAATTCGTGTTCTCGGACTGCCTGTGGCCCGAGTTCGGCGAGCGCGAGCTGGACGCGGCGATTGCCGCCTTCCACGAGCGCGACCGTCGCTTCGGCGGCGTCAAGGAAGTACCCGCGGCCTGAGGCCGGAGGCTGCCATGCTGAAGACCCGTGTCATCACCGCCGTCGTGCTGCTGGCCATCCTGCTGCCAGTGCTCTTCCAGGCCTCGCCCTGGCCTTTCGCCTGGGTCACCGTGGTGATGATGGGGGCGGCCGGCTGGGAATGGACGCGCCTCAATGGCCTGCCCGGTACCGGCGCCATCGCCGGTGGCGTGGCCCTGGCCCTGGCCTGCGTCTGGACGCTGCTGCTCGGCGGCCTGAACGCGCCGCCGGCCTGGATCTGGTCGCTGGCCAGCCTGGTCTGGGTGCTGGGCGGCGCCTATGCGCTGCGTGCCGGCCCCACCGGCTGGCCGCGCATTGCCCGTGGCATCCGGCTGGCCCTGGGCGCACTGCTGCTCTGGGGCGCCTGGCTGGCCATCGTGCAGGCCAAGGTGCATGGCATCAACTTCATCCTGTCGGTGTTCTGCCTGGTCTGGATGGCCGACATCGCGGCCTATTTCTGCGGCCGGGCCTTCGGCAAGCGCAAGCTGGCGCCTGCCATCAGCCCCGGCAAGAGCTGGGAAGGCGTCTGGGGCGGCCTGGCCGGCGTCATCCTGCTGGGCTTCGTCTGGGTGCATGTCATCGACGTGAAGCTGGCCGTGGACTCGCCCAGCCTCTACACCCTGCTGGTGCAGCGCCATGGCTGGGTGTCCCTGCTGGCCCTGGTCTTCCTGTCCGCCATGAGCGTCGTCGGCGATCTGTTCGAATCCCTCGTCAAGCGCGCTGTCGGCGCCAAGGACAGCAGCAATCTGCTGCCCGGCCATGGGGGCGTGCTCGACCGCATCGACGCGCTGCTGCCGGTGTTCCCTCTCGCGCTCGCGCTGATCTCGCTATGAACCGCCGCCAACGCGTCTGCGTCCTCGGCTCGACCGGGTCCATCGGCGTCAACACGCTGGACGTCATCGCACGCCACCCGGAGCGCTATGAGATCGTCGCGCTGAGCGCGATGAGCCGCGTCGACGAGTTGCTGGCCCAGTGCCTGAGCCTGCAGCCGCGCTTTGCCGTCATGCCCGAGCGCGAGGCCGCTGCGCGGCTGCGCGAGCGGCTTCGTGAAGCTGGCAGCACGACCGAAGTGCTGGATGGCGCTGGCGCCCTGGCCGACATCGCGGCCCACCCCGACGTCGACACCGTCATGGCGGCCATCGTCGGCGCTGCAGGCCTGGCGCCGGCCATCGCCGCCGCGCGTGCCGGCAAGCGCCTGCTGCTGGCCAACAAGGAGGCCATCGTCGTCGGCGGCGCCCTGTTCATGCAGGCGGTGGAGGAGGGCGGCGCGACGCTGCTGCCCATCGACAGCGAGCATTCGGCCATCTTCCAGTGCCTGCCCGAGGACCGTGCAAGCTGGTCTCAGCGCATCGACCACATCGTCTTGACGGCCTCCGGCGGCCCCTTCCGCACGCGTGACCCCGGGACGCTGGCCGACGTGACGCCGGACCAGGCCTGCGCCCACCCGAACTGGGTCATGGGCCGCAAGATCTCGGTCGATTCGGCCACGATGATGAACAAGGCCCTCGAGGTCATCGAGGCGCGCTGGCTGTTCAATCTCGCGCCGGACCAGATCAAGGTCATCATCCATCCGCAGAGCATCATCCATTCGATGGTGGTCTGCCGCGACCAGTCGGTGCTGGCCCAGCTCGGCACGCCCGACATGCGCGTGCCCATTGCCTACGGCCTGTCCTTCCCCGAGCGCATCACCTCGGGCGCCAGCCGGCTGGACCTGCTGACGACGCCGAACCTCACTTTCGAGGAGGCCGACGCCGTGCGCTTCCCCGGCCTGCACCTGTCCTGGCAAGCCCTCAAGGGCCCCGAGGGCAGCACGACGGTGCTGAATGCCGCCAACGAGGTCGCCGTCGACGCGTTCCTGAACGGCCGGCTGCGCTTTGACCGCATCCACGCGATCAACTCGCAATGCCTGGCCGACCTGCAGCCGGGTGACTGCGGCAGCATCGAGGCGCTGCTCGAGCTGGACGCCCGCACGCGCAAGCATGCGCTGAGCCTGGCATGACCACCCTCATCGCCTTCCTCGTCGCGCTGGCCCTGCTGATCGCGGTCCACGAATGGGGCCACTACCGCGTCGCCCGGGCGTGTGGCGTCAAGGTGCTGCGCTTCTCCATCGGCTTCGGCCGTGTGCTGTGGCGCCGCGTCGACCGCAACGGCACCGAATTCACGCTGAGCGCCCTGCCGCTGGGCGGCTACGTGCGCATGCTGGACGAGCGCGATGGTCCGGTCGCGCCGCAGGAGCTGGAGCAGGCCTTCAACCAGCGCCCCTTGCGCCAGCGCGCGGCCATCGTCGCGGCCGGCCCGGCCGCCAACTGGCTGCTGGCAGCGCTGTTGTTCGCCGCCGTGGCCTGGCTGGGCAGCGAAGTGCCCAAGGCCGTCCTGGGCACGCCGCCGGCCGGCTCGCTGGCCGAGCGCGCCGGCGTGCATGCCGGCCACTGGGTCAAGGCGGTGTCCAGCGACGGCCAGCAATGGCAGGACGTCGAGTCCCTGGTGGACCTGCAGGGCGCCGTCGCGCGCGCCCAGGCCCTGGGCGAAACCCTGCACCTGTCGGTCACCGAGGGCCAGGGGCATTCGGCCCGCAGCCTGCGCCTGGAGACGGAGAGCCTGGCCGGCCGCGCGCCCGATGCGCGGCTGTTCGGCGACATCGGCCTGGTGCCGCTGGCCGAGCCGGTGATCCGCCAGGTGGCCCCCGGCGGCCCTGGTGCTGCCGCCGGGCTGATGGCAGGCGATCGCGTGCTGTCCGTCGATGGCCAGGCCGTGCCGGATGCATCCTTCCTGCGCGACCTCATCCGCCGCGCCCATGACGGCGAGCAGCCGCGCACCATGCTGTGGCGCGTCGAGCGGGCCGGCCAGGTCGTCGAGCTCAAGCCCACGCCGCGCCTCGTCGATGAACAGGGCAGGCGGGTCGGCCGGCTCGAGATCGTGCCCAGCGCCCAGCCTGAAAGGGTGTTCGTCAGCTATGGCTTCGTCGACGGCCTCTGGCGCGGCGTGGCGCAGAGCTGGGACATGGCCGTCACGACCGTCAGGCTGCTGGGCCGCATGCTGGTGGGCGAGGCTTCGGTAAAGAATCTCGGCGGGCCCCTCGCCATCGCCGATGCCGCAGGACAATCCGCGCGCGCCGGCTTCGTGCCTTACCTTGAATTTCTTGCCAGGATCTCCCTCGGATTGGCGGTGCTGAACCTGCTGCCGCTGCCAATGCTCGATGGCGGGCACCTCATGTATCATCTTTTTGAGGGTCTGAGCGGCCGCCCCGTCTCCGAATGGTGGCAACGGCAACTGCAGCGCGCAGGCGCGCTGATCCTGGTGCTGATGATGGCCTTGGCCTTTACCAACGACATTGCTTCCCGTCTGACGGGCTGGCACTGACACTGAAACTCCCCGGTTCCCATGTCCTTTTCTTTCAGTTCGGGAGCATCGCTGCGCCCCTCAGTCCTGGCTTTGGCTCTCGCGGGGATGTTCCAGATGAGCGCAGCCTGGGCGGTCGACCCCTTCGTGCTGAAGGACATCCGCGTCGAAGGCCTGCAGCGCACCGACCCGGGCACCGTGTTCGCGTCGCTGCCCTTCCGCATCGGCGACACCTACAACGATGAAAAAGGCGCCGCCGCCCTGCGCGCCCTGTTTGCCACCGGCCTGTTCAAGGACGTGCGCATCAGCATCGATGGCAATGCCGTCGTCGTCATCATCGACGAGCGCCCCATCATCGCCAACGTCAACTTCGTCGGCCTGAAGGAGTTCGACACCGAAGCCCTGACCAAGTCGCTGAAGGACGTCGGCATCGGCGAAGGCAAGCCCTTCGACAAGGCCCTGGCCGACCGCGCCGAGCAGGAGCTCAAGCGCCAGTACCTCACGCGCAGCCTCTACGGCGCCGAGGTCACGACGACGATCACGCCTATCGAGCGCAACCGCGTCAACGTCAGCTTCAACGTGACCGAGGGCGAGCCGGCCAAGATCGCCGAGATCCGCATCCTGGGCAGCAAGGTGTTCTCCGAAAGCACGCTGCAGGGCCTGCTGGAGCAGACGACGACCGGCTGGCTGACCTGGTACACCAAGACCGACCGCTATTCGCGCGCCAAGCTGAACGCGGACCTGGAAACCATCCGCAGCTACTACCTGAACCGCGGCTACCTCGAGTTCGCCGTCACCTCCACGCAGGTGACGATCTCGCCGGACAAGCAGAGCATCAGCATCGCCATCACGGTCAGCGAAGGCCAGCCCTACACCGTCACCGGCGTCAAGCTGGAAGGCGAATACCTGGGCCGCGAGGAAGACTTCAAGCACCTCGTCTTTCTGAAGCCCGGCCAGCCCTACCAGGGCGAGCTGGTGGCCAACACCACGCGCGCCTTCAGCGACCTGTTCGGCACCTATGGCTATGCCTTTGCCCGCGTCGACAGCCGGCCCGACATCAACCGCGAAACCGGCCAGGTCGTGGTCACCTTCGTCGCCGAGCCGCAGCGCCGCGTCTATGTGCGCAAGGTCATCCTGTCGGGCAATTCGCGCACGCGGGACGAAGTCATCCGCCGCGAGTTCCGCCAGTTCGAAGCCGCCTGGTACGACGGCCAGAAGATCAAGGCCTCGCGCGACCGCGTGGAGCGCCTGGGCTATTTCAAGGACAAGGAAGTCTCCATCGACACCCAGGAGGTGCCGGGCGCCCAGGACCAGGTCGATGTCATCCTGACGGTCGTCGAGCGCCCCACCGGCGCCATCACGGTCGGTGCCGGCTACTCCAGCCAGACCAAGCTGTCCTTCACCGGCTCCATCCGCCAGGACAACGTCTTCGGCTCGGGCAACTACCTGGGCATCGACGTGGCGACGGCGCGCACCGGCCGCCAGCTGCAGGTCAGCACGGTCGACCCCTATTTCACGGTCGACGGCGTGTCGCGCTCGCTGGACGTCTTCTACCGCACGACCCGTCCGATCAACTCGCTGGGCGAGGAGTACCAGTACGTCACCAAGGGCGGCGCGATCCGCTTCGGCGTGCCCTTCTCGGAAGTCGACACCGTCTTCTTCGGCGTCGGCTACGAGCAGACCGACATCACGACGTCCAAGGGCCTGCCCAACAGCTATCTGCTGTTCGTCAACCAGTTCGGCCAGCGCAGCGATTCCATCCCGCTGACCATCGGCTGGCAGCGCGACAGCCGCGACAGCATCATCTCGCCGCTGAAGGGCCGCTACCAGCGCGTCAACGTCGAGACCAGCGCCATCGGCGACGCCCAGTTCGCGCGGATCAACCTGCAGTACCAGCAGTACTTCGAGGTCACCAACAAGATCACGCTGGGCATCAACAGCGAACTTGGCTGGGGCGTGGGCCTGGGCGGCAAGCCCTATCCCATCTTCAAGAACTTCTACGGCGGCGGCCTGGGCTCGGTGCGCGTCTTCGAGGCCGGCTCGCTCGGCCCGGTGGACCCGACCGGCTCCTACATCGGCGGCAACCGCCGCTTCAACACCAACGCCGAGCTCTACCTGCCGGTGCCCGGCAGCGGCAATGACAAGAGCTTCCGCATCTTCGGCTTCGCCGACATCGGCGGCGTCTGGGGGCCTGGCGCCAAGCTCAACTGGAACACGCTGACCAGCACCCGGGAGAACGAAGGCCGCGACATGCTGCGCGTGTCGGCCGGTATCGGCCTGTCCTGGATCTCGCCCATGGGCCCGCTGCGCCTGAGCTATGGCAAACCGATCCGCAAGGCGCGGACGGATAGAATCGAAAAATTCCAATTCCAGATCGGGACTGCATTCTGATGATGAGCAAGCTCTTGCAATCGATGGCCCTGGCCGCGTCGATGATGATGGCCACCACGGTGGTGCAAGCCCAGGAACTGAAGATCGGCTACGTCAACAGCGAGCGCGTGCTGCGCGACTCCAACCTGGCCAAGGCTGCCCAGAGCAAGCTGGAAGCCGAATTCAGCAAGCGCGAGAAGGATCTGGTTGCTCTCGAAACCAGGCTCCGTGGCGCGGCCGCCCAGCTCGACAAGGATTCCCCGACCTTGTCCGAAGCCGAGCGCAATCGCCGCCAGCGCGACGTGATCGAGCAGGACCGCGATCTGCAGCGCAAGAAGCGCGAGTATCAGGAAGACGTGAATTCGCGTCGCAACGAGGAAATGCAGGTCATGGTCGAGAAGGCCAACAAGGTCATCAAGCAGATCTTCGACGCCGACAAGTACGACCTGATCCTGCAGGATGCCATCCACGCCAGCGCCAAGATCGACATCACGAAGAAGGTGATCGACGCGCTGAACGCGCAGAAGTAAGCCGGGCCCGCCATGAGCTCGACAAACGTCGTGCTCTCCGACCTGATCGCCGCCTTGGGCGGCGATTTGCTTGGTGGGTCCGACATCCGCATCGCCCGCATTGCGCCGCTGGATGAAGCGGACGGCGAAAGCATCAGCTTCCTCGCCAACCCGCGCTACCAGGCCCAGCTCGCCACGACCGCCGCGGCCTGCGTCATCGTGTCGCCGTCCATGGCGGAAGCAGCCGCTGCGCGCGGCGCGGCCATCGTCACGCCCGACCCCTATCTCTACTTCGCCCGGCTGACGCAGTGGTGGGCGGCACGCACGCGTCCCGCGCCCAGGGCCGGTGTGCATGCCAGCGCCATCGTGTCGCCCGACGCCAAGCTGGGCAAGGGCGTCGAGATCGGCCCGCTGGCCGTCATCGAGGCCGGTGCCGTCATCGGTGACCATGCCCGCATCGGCGCTCACAGCGTCGTCGAGCGCGAGGCCAAGGTCGGCGCGCACACGCGGCTCGCGCCGCGCGTCGTGCTGGGCTATGGCTGCCGCATCGGCGCGCGCGGCCTGGTGCACAGCGGCGCCGTCATCGGCGCCGACGGCTTCGGCTTCGCGCCGTCCAAGCAGGGCTACGTGAAGATCGAGCAGCTCGGCAACGTGAGCATCGGCGACGACGTCGAGATCGGCGCCAACACCTGCATCGACCGCGGCGCGCTGGCCGACACCGTCATCGAGGACGGCGTCAAGCTCGACAACCAGATCCAGATCGCCCACAACGTGCACATCGGCCGCAACACGGCCATGGCAGGCTGCGCGGCCGTCGCCGGCTCGACGCGCATCGGTGCCAACTGCACCATCGGCGGCGCTGCCAACATCATCGGCCACCTGGTCATCGTGGACGGCGTGCACATCTCCGCCGCGACGACCGTGACCCGCAGCATCAGCGAGCCCGGCGTCTACAGCGGCCCCTATCCCTTCGAAGAGAATTCGAGCTGGCAGAAGAACGCGGCCACCCTGCGCCAGCTCAGCACCCTGCGCGAACGCGTGCGCGCGCTGGAGAAGAAATGAACGACGAAACGACGACCCCGACCCCATCGACCGCCATTCCGACGACGATGGACATCCACGACATCCTGAAGCGCCTGCCGCATCGCTACCCCATCCTGCTGGTCGACCGCGTCGTCGAGCTGGTCAAGGGTGAACGCATCCGCGCGATCAAGAACGTCTCCATCAACGAGCCCTTCTTCCTCGGCCACTTCCCGCACCGCCCGGTCATGCCCGGCGTGCTCATCCTCGAAGCTCTCGCTCAGGCGGCGACGCTGCTGGCCATCGAGAGCGTGGGCATCACGCTGGACGAGAAGTCGGTCGTCTACTTCGCCGGCATCGATGGCGCGCGCTTCAAGCGCCCCGTCGAACCCGGCGACCAGCTCGTGCTGGAAGTGACCCTGGGCCGTGCCAAGGCGGGCATCTACAAGTTCACCGCCCGTGCGCTGGTGGGCGACCAGCTCGCCGCCGAGGCCGAGCTGATGTGCACGATGCGCCGCATCGAAGCCTGATGAGCATCCACCCGACCGCCATCATCGACCCCGCCGCCGAGCTGGACTCGTCGGTCACGGTCGGTGCCTATTCGCTGATCGGCCCGCATGTGAAGATCGCGGCGGGCACGAAGGTGGGGCCGCATGTGGTCATCGAAGGCCACACGACCATCGGCCGCGACAACACCTTCTTCCAGTTCAGCTCCATCGGCGCGGCGAACCAGGACAAGAAGTACGCCGGCGAACCGACGACCCTGGTCATTGGCGACCGCAACACCATCCGCGAGTTCTGCACGCTGAACATCGGCACGGTGCAGGATCGCGGCGAGACGACGCTGGGCAACGACAACTGGATCATGGCCTACTGCCATCTGGCCCACGACGTCGTCATCGGCAACGAATGCGTGCTGGCCAACAACGCGACGCTGGCGGGGCATGTGCAGGTGGGCGACCACGTCACCATCGGCGGCCTGACCGGCATCCTGCAGCGCATGCGCATCGGCGACCACGCCATGATCGGCTTCCAGGCCCATGTGGCCCAGGACGTGCCGCCCTTCATGACGGTGGACGGCAATCCGCTGGCCGCGCGAGCCGTCAACGTCGTCGGCCTCAAGCGCCGCGATTTCAGCGCCGAGCGCATTGGCGTCATCCGCCAGATCTACAAGCTGCTCTACCGCAGCGGCCTCACGCTGGAGGAGGCCAAGGCGGCCATCACGGCGTTGAAGGGTGCCGAGGGTGGTGCTGCTGATGGCGACGTCGACAACATGCTGAACTTCCTCGCCGCCTCCACCCGCGGCATCGTCAGGTAGTGATGCCCCTCGTCCAAGGTGGACCTTGGCCGGTCCCCCGAGGGGACGGCGATGCTCGCCGGATCGACCGGCAAGCACATCGCCTGAGCGGGCCGGCTCGGGAGCGGCCCAGCGCTCGGCCCGCAAGCCTCTTTCCTCGCGGGAGGAACTGACATGCCAACAGCGCCCCGCCTCGGCATGGTGGCCGGCGAGGCCAGCGGCGACCTGCTGGCCGGCCTGCTGCTGCAGGGCCTGCGCGCGCGCTGGCCCGAGCTGACCTCGCAGGGCATCGGCGGCCCCAGGATGATCGCCCAGGGCTTCGAGACCTGGTGGCCGCACAGCAAGCTGTCCATCTTCGGCTACGTCGATGCGCTGCTGAACATCCGCGAGCTGCTGTCCATCCGCAAGCAGCTCGGCACACGGCTCATCTCGAACCGGCCCGATGTCTTCATCGGCGTCGACGCGCCCGACTTCAACTTCGGCCTGGAGACCCGGCTGCGCGAGGCCGGCATCAAGACGGTCCACTTCGTCTGCCCGTCCATCTGGGCCTGGCGGCCCGAGCGCGTCGTCAAGATCAAGGCGGCGGCCGACCATGTGCTCTGCCTCTTCCCCTTCGAGCCCGAGATCCTGAACCAGGCCGGCATCGGCGCGACCTATGTCGGCCACCCGCTGGCCGACGCCATCCCCATGGAGGCGCCGCGGGCGGCCTCTCGCGAGGCCTTGAAGCTGTCGGAAGCCGACACCGTCATCGCGCTGCTGCCCGGCAGCCGCAAGAGCGAGATCAACTACATCGCGCCGGCGCTGATCGGCGCTGCCAGGTTGATGGCCCGGCCCGGCCGGCGCTTCGTGATGCCCGTCGTGCCGGGCTTGCGCCAGCTGGTGGAGCCGATGCTGGGTGGCGCGGACATCCAGCTCATCGACGGCCAGTCCCATACGGCGCTGGCGGCCTGCGACCTGACCCTGGTGGCCAGCGGCACGGCCACGCTGGAGGCGGCGCTGTTCAAGCGCCCCATGGTCATCGCCTACCGCATGAATGCGCTGAACTGGTGGCGCATGAAGGGGCGCGGCCTGCAGCCCTGGGTGGGCCTGCCCAATATCCTGGCGCGAGAGTTCCTCGTGCCCGAACTGATCCAGGATGCCTGCACGCCCGAGAGTCTCGCCCGCGAAGCCGAGGCCCTGCTCGCCGATGCGCCGCGCCGGGCCGTCCTGCACGACCGCTTTGTCCAACTGCATGAGCTGCTGCGGCAAGACACCGCGCGGCGCGCCAGCGATGCGATCGCGAGCCTCATCGGTGCCTGAACAGGTGACCCTCGACTGGACACCGCCCGGTCTCGTCGCCGGCGTGGACGAGGCCGGCCGCGGGCCGCTGGCTGGCCCGGTGTTCGCGGCCGCCGTCATCCTGGACGATCTGCAGCCCATCAAGGGCCTGGCCGACTCCAAGGCGCTGACAGCTGCCAAACGCGCCAAGCTCTATGACGAGATCCGTGCCAAGGCTCTGTGCTGCTGCATCGCGCATGCCACGACCGAGGAGATCGACCAGATCAACATCCTGCAGGCCACCATGCTGGCCATGCAGCGTGCCGTGCACGGCCTGCGGCTGAAGCCCGTGCTGGTTCGCATCGACGGCAACCGCCTGCCCGTGCTGCCGATGGCCGCCGAGGCCATCGTGAAGGGCGACGCGACCGTGCAGGCCATCTCGGCTGCGTCCATCCTCGCCAAGGTCGCCCGCGACCTGTTCTGCGAGCAGATGCATGAGAGCCATCCGCAGTACGGCTTCGCCACGCACAAGGGCTATGGCACGCCCGAGCACCTGGCCGCGCTGAAGCAGCACGGCGCCAGCCCCTGGCACCGCCGCAGCTTTGCCCCAGTGCGTGAGGTTTGCATCGACGTGACCATCAACCCGCTGGCATGAAGCTCGACCACATCACCTCGCGCGACAACCCGGCCCTGGTGCGCCTGCGCAAGCTCGCGACCGAGCCCGGTGGCTACCGCAAGACCGGCAGCGTCTGGATCGAGGGGGACCACCTGCTGCGCGCGGCGCTGCAGCGTGGATGGACGCCCTCGTTGGTGGTGCTGACCGAGGTCGCGATGCAGGACGCGGAGCTGGCGGCCCTGGCCGAATCCGCACCGCGTGCCCTGGTCGTGCCGACGGCGCTGTTCAAGGGCCTCAGCGGCCTGGAGTCGCCGGCGCAGATCGGCGCCGAGTTGAGCCTGCCCGAGGTCGCGGCCATCGACGCGAACGTGGCCAGCGTGGTGCTGGATCGCCTGCAGGACGCCGGCAATGTCGGCGCCATCCTGCGCAGCGCGGCAGCCTTTGGCGTGCGCCAGGTGCTGGCGATCAAGGGCACGGCCGCGCTGTGGTCGCCCAAGGTGGTCAGGGCCGGGCAGGGCGCCCACTTTGGCTTGCGCCTGGTCGAAGGTCTGTCGGTGTCGGATCTGCAAGCGCTGGCGGTGCCGCTGGTGGCCACCAGCTCCCACCAAAGCCAGCCCCTGCACCGCGTGGCGCTGCCGTCGCCCTGTGCCTGGGTCATGGGCCATGAAGGCCAGGGCGTTTCAGACGAGCTGATGGCCCTTTGCGCTCTGCGTGTCGGAATTCCCCAGCCGGGCGGCGAGGAATCTCTGAATGTCGCGGCGGCCGCGGCGATCTGCCTGTACGAGAGCGAGCGGCGCAAGGGCTGAGCGTGCTCGTCCCCGGGGATGAGGGGGCTGGCGGGCCGGTTACACGGACAGCATCCCCGAAAATTCGTCCGCCTCGATCCAGGGGCGACGCCAACGAGCCGGCAGTGCTCTCGGGCGGACAAGCACGAACAGGGAGTTCCATGATTATCAGCTTCGCCATCGGGCGCCTCGAAGCCCGAGCCCTTGCCATGGGCGGCATGCAGCAGGCGCTGCGCTGGTTTGCCGTCCTGCTGATGGGCTTGGCCCTGGTGGCCTGTGGCGGCGGTGGTGGCGGCGGTGAGTCCGTCACCCAGCCCAGCCTGGCGATCACCCAGCAACCCGCCGACCAGCGCGTGCTGGCGGGCAGCTCGGCCACCTTCCGCGTGGCGGCCAACGGTGCCGCCAGCTTCCAGTGGCAACGCCTGGGCGCCGATTCGCAGTGGACGGACATCGCGGGTGCCACGCAGGCGGAGCTCGTGCTGACCAGCCTGGCGGAAGCGGACAACGGCCGCCAGTTCCGCGCCCAGGTCAAGGCCGATGCGGTGGTGCTGACCAGCTCCGCCGCCACGCTCAGCGTGACGCCGCCCGTCCCCGCCGGCGTGGCCGCGCAGCCGAGCGATACGCAGGCGCGGGTCGGCCAGGCGCCGAGCTTCAGCGTCACCGCGACCGGCACCAATGTCGCCTACCAATGGCAGGTCAGCGGCGACGGCCTGGCCTGGGTCGACATGGCCGGCGCCACGACCGAGACGCTGACCCTGCCCACCGCCACCCTGGCCGACAGCGGCAAGCTCTACCGTGTGGTGGTGCGCAACAGCCTGGCAACCGTGACCTCGCGGGCCGTGACGCTGAGCGTGCTGCCAGCGCTGGCCAAGCCGCAGTTCACGGCGCAGCCCCAGGACCGCAGCGTCGTGGCCGGCGACGGCGCCACCTTCACGGCGACCGTCAGCGGCGAGCCCGTGCCCACGCTGCAGTGGGAGGCCAGCCTGGACGGCCAGACCTGGACGCCCGTGGCCGGCGCGACCACCTCGACGCTCGTCGTGGCCAGTGCCGCGCTGACCGACAACGGCCGTCGCTACCGTGCGGTCGCCAAGAACTCCCAGGGCAGCGAAACGAGCGGCGAGGCGAAGTTGGCTGTCGTCGCCACGCCCGTCGCACCGAATTTCGTGCGCCAGCCCCAGTCGGTGACGGTGGCGCAGGCCCAGGCCGTGACCTTCGACGCCGAGGCCAGCGGCAACCCCACGCCCAGCTATCAGTGGCAGGTGAGCCTCGACAACGGCAAGACCTTCAGCAATATCAATGGCGCCACCAGTGCTCGGCTGGAGTTGCCGACGACGGTGGAAGCCGACGATGGCAAGCAGTTCCGCGCCGTCGCCAGCAATCGCCTGGGTGAGGTGGCCTCGTCGGCCGCGCAACTGACGCTGCAGCGCTCGCCGCAGGTGACGGCCGACCCGCAGGATGTGATCTCGGGGGTGACCGACTCCGCCGTCACCGTGAAGGTCGTCGCGACCGGCCAGCCTGCGCCTGCCGTGCAATGGCAGGTCAGCACGGATGGCGGAGCGACGTTCAAGGACATCAACGGCGCCAGAGCCTCCACCTTCACATGGCGGCCGGTGAGTGGCGACGGTGGCCAACTGGTCCGCGCCAAGCTCAGCAATGTGGCTGGCACGGCCTACAGCAAGGCGGCGCGCGTCGGCAAGGCACGCTGGACTCATGTGTCTCCGAGCTTTGTCGGCCGTCGACTGAACTCGGTCCGTTGGCTGGACTCGCGCGTTGCCGTCGCTGTGGGCAACCAGGGCGCCATCGTGCGTACCGCCGACGCCGGCGCGACGTGGACATTGGTGAGCGAACCCATGGCTGACCTGCCGCAACTTCAGCAACTGGCCGTGCTCGATGCGCGAACCGTCGTCGCGGCTGGGCCTGGTGGATTCATGATCCGTTCAGAGGATGCCGGCCTGACCTGGAGCCCCATCCCCATCCCGACAGCCAACGCGGTCAATGCGATCTCATTCCGCAATGCCAGTGTGGGTGTGATGTCCTCCTACACGGATGGGGCGTTCCGCACCGTTGATGGGGGGCTGACCTGGACGCGGCTCTCCTCCGCCGATCCCGCCAAGCCCCTGCAGCACCTGAGCAGCATCGCATTGCGCGGCATGCTGGGCTTCGCAACTGGCGCGAATGGCTGGTTCCGCAGCACCGACGGCGGCGCGACCTGGAACGCACTCGATCTGCCGGCATCGAACTTCCCGCAGATGCTGGTTTCCGTCAGCTTTGTCGACGATCAGACGCTGGTGCTCTCCAGCGGCGCTTTCTCGCGCAGCACCGATGGCGGCGCGACCTGGAAAGGGATGTCTCCGGCCCCGGGCGGCTACTACCCGTCAACCGCAGTGAGATTCAGTCGGGACGGACAGGTCGCTCTCGATCTGGAAGGGTTCCAGCGCTCGCTCGATGGTGGCAAGACCTGGGATTTCCACCAGACCTACACGCGTTTCACAGACATGGACTTCTCGCCTGCCAACGTGGCGCTGGGCATCGGGGAAAAGGGTGAGCTGCGGCTGAGCACCGACAAGGGCACCACCTGGGGCGCCCCTTATGGCAGCCAGGGCCTGGACGGCGTCGATCTCGAGGGCGTGGAGTTCCCGGGCGACGATGGTCACGGTGTTGCTGTCGGTACCTATGGCAATGCCCTGGTGCTGCACCAGACGGCAGACGGCGGCCGCACCTGGACGTCGCTGCAGCAGTTCGTCAATCCGGCAGGGGCGATACGGCTGGCCCCGATCGTGTTTGCCGACAGGCAGGTCGGCATGGCCCCCAGCACGGCTTCCCTGCTGCGCACCGTCGATGGCGGCCGCAGCTGGGTTGAGGTGCCGAATCCGGGCTCTTACACGAATGGCGTGGCGATGCTGGACCGCGACACGATGGTGTTGAGTTCGACGCGGGGCCTGCATCGCTCCGTGGATGGTGGGAATACCTGGACAGTGGCACTCGGTGTGACCATCTGGGAAAACGATCGGCAACCTGAAAGGATCAGTGCCCGCGGTAGTGTCGTGCTGGCTCCAACCGCGTACGGCAAGCTGCATCGCAGCACCGACGGTGGCAAGACCTGGAATACCGGCACCTATGGCGGCACTTCTCCCGTATCGATGGCCTGGACCAGTGACTCGACAGTCTTCATTCTCGACGTCCGTGGCAGGCTCAACCGCAGCGATGACGCCGGTCTGAGCTGGAGGCAGGTGCGTGCCGAACCCACACCGGTCAACCTGCACAGCGCAATCCGCTTCTCCGCAGACGGGCGCCTGGGCATCATCGTCAGCACCAACACTATCTATCGCAGCAGCGATGGCGGTCAGACCTGGAACCGCGATCTTGCGCGCGACCTGGGTTGGTGGAAGGGGATCGGCTTCGCGGGCCCGGAAAAGCCGGTGGTCGTGGGCGAGGGTGGATCGGTGGCGCTCGGCGACGGATATTGAGCCGGGCCACGGTCGCCGTGGGGTGATCACTCCCGCCGCAGCAGCGTCAACCCGATCAGGCGCGACACCACGGCGGCGAGATAGATGACGCCGACGAACATCTCCAGGCTGCACAGCGCGCGCGCCAGCGGCCGCAGCGGGATGACGTCGCCGATGCCGGTGCTGGACAGCAGGGCGAAGCTCAGGAACATCAGCTCCGTCCAGCTGCGCGGCTGATCGGCGTTGACGGCCGCCGCGAAGCTGCCCGGCTGCAGGGCCTGCAGCACCACGAAGCCGTAGGCAAAGCCCCAGGCCAGCAAGGTGAAGGTGGCGCCGGCGGCGAACAGCTCGTCTGTCGTCGCGTGCATGTCGCCCATCATGTAGGCGACCAGGCTGCCGGCCGCATAGAAATAGAACAGCGCCTCCAGCGCCGCCGACCAGGGCAGCAGCCAGTGCATGTCCAGCAGGCCCTGCAGCAGCAGCAGCACGATGGCCGGCAGCGCCAGGCAGACGCTGAGCCAGGTCAGGCCGGGCGTGCGGCGCACCATGCCCGTCGTGAACACCAGCACCGTGATGCCGAAGGCGCTCAAGGCGAGCGGGCCGGCGCGCGTCGACTCGAGCAGTGGGTAGAGCAGCAGGCCCGCGAGCTGCACGACCAGCAGGATGGCGGAGGGATGGCGGCGGGTGAGGGCGAGGAGTCGGTGGTGGCGGCCGGGCATGGCGCGATTCTGCGTCCCGGCCAAAAGCTGGTGCATGAGGCTTGCAATCGCGAATGATTCTCATTACAGTGACAACATGCTCACCGATTCCCGCTCACCCCAGCCTGTTTCACAGCCGCCGGCCGTGACCCCGGGCCTGGGCCAGGCCCGCCAGATCGACAGCGCCGCGCTGCTCGGCCCCAAGGGCGAGGTCTTCATCGTGCACCGCGAGCAGGTCTACCGCCTGCGTGTCACGGCCCAGGGCAAGCTGATCCTGACCAAGTAGTTCCCCCTCCCTTTACTCGTTCGATACCGCGCCAGCCAGCCGCTGCCAGCCCGCGCCTCCTCCCATCGGAGCCCCCGTGCTGAAGACCGCCGTTGCGCTGGCCGCCGCCTGCGCCTGTGCCTGTACCCAGGCCCAAACCGACCCTAACGCAGCAACCGAGCTGCCTGAGCTGACCAACACCGCCACCCGCGGCGATCGCCGCGTGGACGAGGTGCCCGCGACCGTCAGCGTCTTCAAGCCCGCGCCCGGCGTGCGCGACCTGCGCGAGTTGCTGAAGAACGAGGCGGACCTCGCCGTGCGCGCGCCCAACCCGCGCTTCGGCCTGGCGCTGGGTGCGACCGGCCGCTCCGGCAACGAGGGCATCAACATCCGCGGCCTGGAGGGCAACCAGGTGCTGATGCTGGTGGACGGCATCCGCCAGCCGCAGAGCTTCAGCTTCGGGCCCTTCGTGACCGGCCGCGTCGGCCTGCTCAACCTCGAGGGCGCGAGCCAGCTCGAGGTGCTGCGCGGCCCGGCGTCAACGCAGTTCGGCAGCGACGGCCTGGCCGGCGCCCTGGCCCTGCGCACCCTGCGTGCCAGCGATCTGCTCAAGCCCGGCCAGAGCTTTGCCGCGCGTGCCCAGGCCTCGGCCTACACGGGCGACGAGGGTCTGGGCCTCAATGTCGCCGGCGCCTGGCGTTCGGGTGGCTGGGACTGGCTGCTGCAAGCCTCCACGCGCCGTTCGCACGAACTGGACAACCAGGGCACGGTGGGCGGTGACGGCGTCAATCGCACCGAGCCCGAGCCCCTGGACCGCGAGCGCCACACCCTGCTGGGCAAGGCCGGCCTGCGCTTGAGCGCCCAGCAGCGCCTGGAGCTGACGCTGGAAGGCGTCAGGCAGCGCGACAGCTACCAGGTGCTGTCGGCGCGCAGCGCGACGACGCTGGACCTGCGCGCCGACGACGAGAGCCGCCGTTGGCGCTCGTCACTGGCCTGGACGCTGGACGACCCCAACGCCGAATGGCTGCAGCAGGCCAGCGTGCAGCTCTATCGCCAGGATGCCCGCGTCGGCCAATACGCCTTCGAGGACCGCACCAGCACCGACCGTTCGCGCGACAACCATTACGACGAGACCCTGACCGGCCTGTCCGCCACCGGCCAGATCGGCTGGGGTGCGCATCGCATCACCCTCGGTCTGGACGCCAGCCGCAACGAGGTGGCTGGCCTGCGCGACGGCATCAACTTCTCGGCCGGCGACACCTTGCCTTCCAAGCCCTTCCCCGACACCGACTACCACCTCGTCGGCGGCTTCGTGCAGGGCGAGTTCCAGCAAGGCAGCTGGCAGATCGTGCCCGCGCTGCGCTACGAGCACTTCTCGCTCAAGCCCTCGGCCAGCGGCTATGCAGCGCCCATCGTCAAGCTGAGCGACAGCGCCGTGACGCCGCGCCTGGGCGTGCTGTGGAAGGCCCTGCCGGGCCTGGTGCCCTATGCCCAATGGGCCAAGGGCTTCAAGGCGCCCACGCCCTCGCAGGTCAACAGCGGCTTCTCCAACCCGGTGCAGAACTACGAGACCATCGCCAACCCCCACCTGAAGGCCGAGCACGCCGACAGCATCGAGCTGGGCCTGCGCGGCGATGTCGGCGGCTGGCGCTGGCAGCTGGCCGGCTTCGACAACCGCTACGACGACTTCATCAGCCAGGAAGTCGTCTCCGGCGGCGCCCCCGGCAGCAAGATCGTCTTCCAGTCCATCAACCTGGACGGCGCCCGCATCCGCGGCGTCGAGGCCAAGCTGAACGGCCAGATCGACAGGCAATGGCGCCTGGGCCTGGCCTATGCGCGCACGCATGGCAATGCCGAGCGCAATGGCGTCAAGCGGCCGCTGGACACCATCGAGCCGAGCAAGCTCTCGGCCAGCCTGCGCCAGCGGCTGTCGGCCTGGCATTGGGAGGCGACCGTGCTGCGCGCCTCGGGCAAGCAGCCCAGCCGTGTCTACGCGACCAATCCTTTCACGCCGGCCGGCTACACGGTGCTGGACCTGGCCGCCGGCTGGCAGATCAGCCCCATGTGGTCGCTGTCGGCCCGCATCGACAACGTGACCGACCGCAAGTACTGGCGCTGGGCCGACGTGCGTGGCCTCACCAACGCGAGCGCGGCCCTGGATTCCTACACCGCGCCCGGCCGCCAGTTCGGCCTGGTTCTGCAAGCCCAGCTTTGAAGGAGTCAACAAGCATGGATCTGCGCCAGGCCTATCTCGATGCCCGCGCCGCCGGCGCCACACGCCACCGCGACATCGCCATCTCCCTCGGCGTCACCGAGGGCATGCTGATCGACGCGCATGTCGGCGCGCCAAGATCGGGAAATGAGGGCGGCCTGCAGGCCCAGCGCCTGAAGCGCGACTTCCCGCGCCTGCTGTCCGAACTGAGCCGCGCCGGCGAGCTGATGGCGCTGACGCGCAACCCGCATTGCGTGCATGAGCGCACCGGCATCTACGAGCACCTCAGCGCCCAGGGCGAGCCCGGCCGCGAGATGGGCATGGCCCTGGGCGACGAGATCGATCTGCGCCTGTTCTACAGCCACTGGGCCCATGGCTACTCGGTGCGCGAGGGCGAGCAGCAGAGCCTGCAGTTCTTCGACGCCCAGGGCGTGGCCGTGCACAAGGTCTTCACGCGGCCAGCCACGCAGTTCGCCGCCTGGCAGGCCTTGCGCGTGCGCTGGGCGGACCTGGACGCACCGGCGCCGCAGTGGCAGCCCGCGCCCGAAGCCGTGGCTGCCGAGCCGGCCGTGGCCGTCGATGCCGCCGCCTTCCGCGCCGGCTGGGCTGCCCTGCGCGACACCCACGAGTTCTTCGGCCTGCTGCGCAAGCACCGCCTGCGCCGCATCGATGCGATGCAGCTCGCCGCGCCTGAGTTCGCTCAAGCCGTGGACCTGCATGCCGCCCGTGTCGTGCTGCAGGGCGCGGCGGCCAACGGCACGCCCATCATGGTCTTCGTCGGCAACAAGGGCGTCATCCAGATCCACGGCGGTCCCGTGCAGCGCGTGGCCGTCATGGGCCCCTGGCTGAATGTGCTGGATCCGCGCTTCAACCTGCATCTGCGCGAGGACGCCATCGCCCAGGCCTTCGCGGTGCGCAAGCCCACGGTCGACGGTCTGGTCAGCTCACTCGAGCTGTATGCGCCCGATGGCGAGCTGATCGCCCAGTTCTTCGGCCAGCGCAAGCCGGGTCAGCCGGAGCGCTGCGCCTGGCGGCAACTGCTCGACGGGCTCGTTGACGACCCCGTCTGGAGCGAAGAGTCCGCCGGGTGCGCCGCATGAAGCGCAGGGAGATTTTGCTGGCGGGGCTGCTGCCCGGGCTGGGTGTAGCCCAGGCGCAGCCCCGCATGGTCAGCGTCGGTGGCGCGGTCACCGAGACCGTGTTCGCCCTTGGCGCGCAGAGCCAGCTCGTGGGCGTCGACACGACCTCGCTGTTCCCTGTCGATGCCACCCGGCTGCCCCAGGTCGGCTATGCGCGCAGGCTGTCCGCCGAGGGCGTGCTGGCGCTCAAGCCCCAGCTGCTGCTGGCCAGCGGCGAGGCCGGCCCGCCTCAGGTGCTGGAGCAGTTGAAGCGGGCCGGCGTGCGCGTCGAGACGCTGGATGAACATCATCGCTTCGACGGCATCCTGGCCCGCACGACGCGCATCGGCCAGCTCTGCGGCCGCGAACGCGAGGCCGCGCAGCTCGTCGCCCGGCTGGAGCAGGAATGGGCCACCCGCCCCAAGCCGCCCGCAGGCAGCGCGCCGCGCGTGCTCTTCGTGCTGGCCCATGCCGGCGGCCAGCTGCGTGTGGCAGGCGAGGGCACGGGGGCCGACGCCATGATCACGCTGGCCGGCGCCCGCAACGCCTTTGCCGGCGTGCAGGGCTACAAGCCGCTGACGGCCGAGGCCGCGCTGCAGGCCGCGCCCGACGTCGTCCTCTGCACCGACCAGGGTGTCGAAGCCCAGGGCGGCGCCGATGGCCTGCTGAAGGCCCCGGGCCTGGCGCTGACGCCCGCCGGCCGCGCGCGCCGCGTGGTGGGCATGGAGGCCCTGCTGCTGCTGGGCTTTGGCCCGCGCCTGCCGCAGGCCGTGGCCGAGCTGACAGGCAAGCTGCATGGACGCGCGGCTTGATCGTCCCGTGATGCGCTGGCCGGCCTTGCCGGGCTGGCCGCTGGCTTTCGCGCTGCTGGTGGTTGCCATCGTCGTTGCGGCCAGCAGTGGCGCGCTGGAACTGGGCATCGCCGACTGGCAGGCCCTGCTGAACGGCGAGGACACCCAAGGCGCCATGGTGCTGGCGCAGCTGCGCCTGCCGCGCGTGGCTTTCGCGATCGTCGTTGGCGCGGCCCTGGGCCTGGCCGGCGCGCTGTCACAGGGCGTGTTCCGCAATCCGCTGGCCGAGCCGACGCTGCTCGGCATTCCCGGCGGCGCCATCTGCGCCGTCGCGCTGATGCTGACTGTGCTGTCGGCCTGGGCCGGTGGCCTGCCCACCGCGTGGCGGCCCTTTGCCGTGCCGCTGGCGGCGCTGGCGGGCGCCTGGATCATGTGCGGCCTGCTGCAGGGCCTGGCGCGGCTGCTGGTGCCGGGTGCGGTGGCGGGCCTGCTGCTGGCAGGGCTGGCGCTCAATGCGCTGGCCATGGCCGTCGTCGGCCTGTGCACCTATCTCGCCACCGACGAGCAGCTGCGCAATCTGAGCTTCTGGCAGCTCGGCTCGCTGGCGCTGGCGAGCTGGCCCATCGTCGCGGTGCTGGCCGCCGCGGTCGTGGCGACGCTGCTGATGTCGCGCCGCTGGGGCCAGGCGCTGAACGCGCTGGCCCTGGGCGAGGCAGTGGCTGCGCAGATCGGTGTGCCGGTGGCGCGCACGCGGCGTGTGCTGGTGCTGGCCCTGGCCCTGCTGTGCGGCCTCGCCGTGGCCTGGTGCGGCCTCATCGGCTTCATCGGACTGCTGGCGCCGCATGCGGCGCGCGGCCTGGTGGGCGCCGACGCGCGCCGGGTGCTGCCGGCGGCCGCCTGGTTCGGCGCCGTGCTGATGCTGCTGGCCGACACCGCCGCCCGCACCCTCGTCGTGCCGGCGGAGCTGCCGGTGGGCATCCTCACGGCGCTGATGGGCGCGCCGGTGCTCTTCCTGCTGCTCAAGCGCGCGCAGCGGGAAATCGGAGGCGGCTGGTGACGCATCACATGCTGCTGCTCGACGACGCCACGCTGGTGCGCAACGGCCAGGGCTTCGGCCCCTTCGACCTGCGCATCGATGCTGGCGAGCGCGTGGCCTTGCTGGGGCCGAGCGGAGCGGGGAAGTCGACGCTGCTGAAGCTGATGTCCGGCGACCTGGCGCCCAGTACCGGCTGTGTGCTGTTCGACGGCCAGCCCGTCGCGGCCATGGAGCCTGGCCAGCGCGCCCGCCGCCGGGCCGTGCTGCCGCAGTCGCACCAGGTCGCCTTCGGCCTGCCGGTCGAACTCGTCGTCAGCCTGGGCCGCTGGGCTGGCGCCGACGATGCGCGCTGGGTGCGCCAGGCGCTGGCCTGGGCCAGCGCCGGCCATCTGCTGGGGCGGCGCCACGACCAGCTCTCCGGCGGCGAGCAGGCGCGCGTGCAACTGGCGCGCGTGCTGGCCCAGCTCGCCGATGTCGAGGGCGGCCTGCTGCTCGTTGACGAACCACTGGCCTCGCTGGACCCCGGCCTGCAGCTGGAGTTGCTGGACACGCTGTCGAGCTTCTGCCGCGAGCGTGGCCATGCGCTGGTGGCCGTGTTGCACGACATCCAGCAGGCGCTGAACGGCTTCGAGCGCCTGGTGCTGATCCAGCGCGGACAGATGGTGGGCGACCTGCCCGCCGGCGCCTCGGCCCTGCCGGCGCTGGAAACGCTGTTCGGCCTGCGCCTGCAGGCCCTGCCGGCGCAGGACGGCGGCTGGGCCTTGGCCGCGCGGCGGCTGGAGGCGGCGTGAGGACGGGGGCCCTGTTCATCGTGGCGGCCCTGCATGGCGCCGCCTTGTTCGCCCTCTGGTCAGCCCAGCAGCGCACGGCGACGGCCGGTCCGCGGCGCGAGGCGGTGGTGAAGCTGTTGCCCGACACCGCGCCGGCGCCAGCACCAGCGCCTGCCGCGCAGCGCGCCATGCCGCCTGCGCTGAGCCTGCCCGCCCTGGTGGCCATCGCGCCGCCGAGTTTCGATGTGCAGGCCGAGACGCCCCCCGCGCCACCCGTGATGGCCGCTGCACCAGCCGCCGTGCCGCAGCAGGTCGCGGTGGTCGCCCAAGTCGTGGTGCCCGACGCTCCGGCCGACGTCGAGCCTGCCCAGCAGTCCGCTCGCCGCGCCGCCTGTGCGCCCGCGCCTCACCCGCTGGCCCTGCGCGAGCGCGGCATCGAAGGTGTGGTGCGTCTGCGCGTCTGGGTGGACGAGCTCGGCCGTGCCGGCCAGGTGCTGCTGGCCGCCAGCAGCGGCTGGCGCCTGTTCGATGACGCGGCCGTGGCGCAAGCCCGCCGCTGCCCCTTCCATCCCGCGCAGCGCGGCACGCAGCCCGTCGGCAGCTGGGTGGAGTTCCCCGTCCGTTTCGCCTTGGAGACCAGCAATGGCTGAATCCTGTTGTGCCGCCCATGCGGCCTTAGCCCCCACCACCGGTTCGCGCCGCCGCCGCCTGTGGGAGCTCGGCAGCCATGCGCATTGCCCCGTCGTCGGCGTCTGCGTGCCGCTGGAGCGGGTGCGCGTGCTCGCCAGGAAGCTGCTGGTGCTGCAGGGCGACGAGGACGACTACACCCTGCACTGCAGCCTCGTCACCGCCGCCGCACGCCGCAATGCCGTGGCCGAGGCACTGCAGAAGGACCTGGAGCAGCGCTTCGCCTTGGAGGTGCGCAGCGCCGCTCAGGCCAAATGCCGCGACAGCCTGATGGCCTGGTGGCGCACGCGCGCGGCCCAGGGCGAGATCGCCGGCGCGCTGTGGGCGACGCTGACGCATGCGCGTTGCGACGAATGGCTGGAGATGCGCGTGCTGGGCCAGGTCCACATGCTGCAGCACCAGGTCGGCGCGGCCCAGCGCGTGGACATTGCACGCCACCGCGAACTGGCCGCCGAGCACCAGGCGCTGGCGCGCGACTATGCCGAGGTGCAGCAGCGCGTGACGGGCTGGAGCCTGGAGCGTGCGCGCGAGCAACAGGCCTGGGAGCAGGAGCGCATGCAGTTCCGCGCCGCCCAGATCAGCCTGCAGACCCAGCTCGCCCAGGCCCACGAACAGCTCGCCCATTGGCAGGCCGCGCGTCCCGACCTGCCCGAGCGGCAGGCCCTGCGCGAGCGCCTGGCCGAGCAGCTGGAGCGCAACCAGGCGCTGCAGCGCGAAGTCAACCGCCTGGCATCGCGACAGCCCGCTGAGGCCGTGGAGCCGGTGCCAGTGGTGGAGAACGAGGCGCCTGTCGAGCCGGTCAAGCTGGAGCATCGCGTGGTGCTCTGCGTCGGTGGCCGCGGCGGCAGCGTGCCGCAGTACCGCCAGGCGGTGGAGGGCTGCGGCGCGCAATTCCTGCACCACGACGGCGGCAGCGAGCACAAGCCGGCCCAGCTGGAACCCCAGCTCGCCGCCGCCGACCTCGTCATCTGCCAGACCGGCTGCATCAGCCATGACGCCTACTGGCGCGTGAAGGACCATTGCAAGCGCCATGGCAAGCGCTGCGTCTTCGTCGAGACGCCCAGCCGCAGCGCCTTCGAGCGGGCGCTGGCCCAGGCGGCGACCGAGGCCGTATGAACGAACTGTCCGCCGCATCGGCCAACGCGCTGCAGCGCTGGCAACGCATCGCCTTGGGCGTGCGCCTGGCCTACAACCCTGGCAAGCCCTGCGTCATCGCCTGCTATATCGGCGTCGGCCGCAAGCTGGCCCTGCATGGGCTGGTGGGCGAGGTGGAGGCCGAGCAGCGCATGTTCCGCCTGCTGCTGCAGGCCGCCACCGACCTGGCACTGCCCTGGGCCTGGCGCCACCACTGCCTGAGCTATGCCGTGCACCCACTGGCGCGGCTGACGACGCTGCTGGCCGCCGACCCGTTTGAAGTCACGCGCCTGCATGCGCGCTGGGAGCTGGCCCAGCAGCAACTGCCGGCGACGCCCGGTGCCGCGACTGACGAAGGCTGAGGGGAAGCCCGCCTGCGGGGCGGTGAGACACTGGGCCAAACTGCAAGCGTTTGCAGCCCAGCGGAGATCGGTCATGCCCCCCGTCGCCTCGCCCCACCAGCTCGCGCGCCGCGCCATCGCACTCGTCCTGGCCGGCGGCCGCGGTTCGCGGCTCAAACAGCTGACCGATTCGCGCGCCAAGCCGGCCGTCTATTTCGGCGGCAAGTTTCGCATCATCGATTTCGCGCTCAGCAACTGCGTCAACAGCGGCATCCGCCGCATCGGCGTCGTCACTCAGTACAAGAGCCACTCGCTGCTGCGCCACATCCAGCGCGGCTGGAGCTTTCTGCGCGCCGAGCTGAACGAGACCGTCGACCTGATGCCGGCCCAGCAGCGCGTCGACGACGAGAGCTGGTATCGCGGCACGGCCGACGCGGTGTTCCAGAACCTCGACATCGTGCAGAGCACCGGCGCCGACTACATCGTCGTGCTGGCGGGCGACCACATCTACAAGATGGACTACTCGTCCATGCTGGTCGACCACGTGGCGACGGGTGCGGGATGTACTGTCGGCTGCATCGAAGTGGACAAGGGCGAGGCCAGCGCTTTCGGCGTGATGGCCGTGGACGGCGAGCGCCAGATCACCGCCTTCAAGGAAAAGCCCGCCGACCCGCCCTGCATCCCCGGCCGCGAGGGTGTCTGCCTGGCCAGCATGGGCATCTATGTCTTCAATGCCGACTACCTGTATCGGCTGCTGGCCGAAGACCTGGCCGACCCCAACTCCAGCCACGACTTCGGCAAGGACGTGATCCCCAAGGTCGTCGCCGAGCAGCGCGCCGTGGCCCATCCCTTCGGCATGAGCTGCATCATGAATCCCAACGGCGCCACGCCGTACTGGCGCGATGTCGGCACGCTGGACGCCTTCTGGGCCGCCAACCTCGACCTGGCCTCCATCAGCCCCGAGCTCGACATCTACGACACCGACTGGCCGATCTGGACCTACCAGCGCCAGCTGCCACCGGCCAAGTTCATCCCCGACCACAACGGCATGCACGGCATGACGGTCAACACCATCGTCAGCGCCGGCTGCATCGTCTCGGGGTCGCATGTCGTGCAGTCGGTGCTGTTCAACAACGTGCGCATCCGCTCCTTCTGCAACATCCACCAGTGCGTGCTGCTGCCGGGTGTCGAGATCGGGCGGCATTGCCGCCTCACCAAGGTCATCGTCGACCGCGGCTGCGAGATCCCCGATGGCCTGGTCGTCGGCGAGGACGCGAAGCTGGATGCCGAGCGCTTCGAGCGCACCGAGAGCGGTGTCGTGCTGATCACCAAGCAGATGCTGGCCCGCCTGTGACGAGAGTTCTCCAAGTCAGTGCGGAGCTGTTTCCGCTGCTGAAGACCGGCGGCCTGGCCGATGTGGCGGGTGCCCTGCCAGCGGCGCTGTCCGCGGCCGGTGCCGAGCCGCGCCTGCTGGTGCCGGGCTTTCCGGCCATCCGCGAATCGCTGACGAACGAGTGCGCCGTCGCGCCGGTGGCCTTGCCGTGGAGCGAGGGCAGGGCGGCCCTGCTGCGCGGCCGGCTGCCGGGCTTTGACATGCCGGCCTATGTGCTGGACGCGCCGGGCCTGTTCGACCGTCCCGGCAATCCCTATGGCGATGCCGTCGGCGTGGCCTATGCCGACAATCACCGCCGCTTCGCGTTGCTGGGCCTGGCCGCGGCGCGCCTGGCCGAGGGAGTGGACCCGGCCTGGCGGCCACAGATCGTGCATGCCCACGACTGGCATGCGGGCCTCGCCTGCGCCCATGTCGCGGCCAGCCGCTCGCGCCGCCGCACCGAGGCCCGCACCGTCTTCACCGTGCACAACCTGGCCTACCAGGGCCTCTTCCCCGCCGATCAGTTCTGCGACCTCGGCCTGCCGCCTTCGCACTACGCCGTGGACGGCGTGGAGTTCTATGGTCAGGTCAGCTTCATGAAGGCTGGCCTGCATTTCGCCGATGCGATCACGACGGTCAGCCCGAGCTATGCGCGCGAGATCCAGACGCCTGAGCAGGGCTGCGGTCTCGACGGCCTGCTGCGCCACCGCGCCGACGTGCTGCACGGCATCCTGAACGGCGTCGACTACGGCGTCTGGTCGCCGGCCCACGACCGCGGCATCGCGCAGGCCTACAGCGTCGAGCGGCCCGAGGGCAAGGCCGACTGCAAGGCCGCGCTGCAGCGTGAATGCGGCCTGGATGTGAAGGCCGAGGCTCCCTTGTTCGGCGTCGTCAGCCGCCTGACCGAGCAGAAGGGCCTGCCCCTGGTGCTGGACGCGCTGAACGACCTCATCGATGCAGGTGGCCAACTGGTCGTGCTGGGCAGCGGCGACGCGCGCCTGGAAGCGGAGTTCGCCGCCGCCGCGGCCAAGCACCCCGGCCAGGTCGCCCGCCGCACCGGCATGGACGAGGGCCTGGCCCATCGCATCTATGCCGGCAGCGACGTGATGCTGGTGCCCAGCCGCTTCGAGCCCTGCGGCCTGACCCAGCTCTATGGCCTGAGCTATGGCGCCCTGCCGCTGGTGCACCGCGTCGGGGGCCTGGCCGACACCATCGTCGACACGACGCTGGAAGACCTGGCCGCTGGCACGGCGACCGGCTTTGTCTTCAATGCCTTCACGGCGGACGCCTACCGCCGCGCACTGCGGCGCGCCTTTGCGCTGTGGAGCCGGCAGGAATACTGGACCCGCGTGCGCCAGGCGGCGATGCGCCAGCAATTTGGCTGGCATGAGGCCGCGCGACGCTACGTCGACGTCTACACCGGCTTGCATGCGCGCTGACCCCCCGATTGAGCAGGGCGCGCGAGGCGTGATCCACGGGCCCCCTGCCTAGAATTGCGGCCGCCGCTGTCGCCGGGAAGGTGGCCGGCCATCCATAAGAACAGGCCCCGATGGGGGAGGAAATAACCATGCGTGCAAGCCCAGCGTTGGCGTTGCTGACGACCTTCGTCCTGACCGCTTGCGGTGGCGGCGGTGGATCGGGGGCCCCCGCCCCCGCACCTGCACCCGCACCCGCACCTCCGCCTGCGCCCGCACCGGCTCCCGCACCTGCACCTGCACCTGCACCTGCACCTGCACCTGCACCTGCGCCTGCGCCTGCGCCTGCGCCTGCGCCTGCGCCTGCGCCTGCGCCTGCGCCTGCGCCTGCGCCTGCGCCTGC